>NZ_FOGS01000021.1 GCF_900111305.1 Vreelandella subterranea | reverse complement strand
GGACGAGAACTCGTAAGGTCGTTGCAGGCGGAACTGGCCCAGGAGGGCCACGTGGTATCACTCGTCAAGCTATGCCAGTGGCTGGGGCTCCCCCGACGGACGCTGTACTATCGTCCCAAACCGCGTCGACGGGTGATCAATACCGACCTGGCCACTCGGGTAAAGCTGGCTCTGGAGCGATTCCCCACCTATGGCTATCGTCGTCTAGCGTGTGTACTGGGTGAGAACCGCAAACCGATCCAACGCATCCTGCAGCTGAAGAACTGGCAGGTACGCAAGCGACCGCAGGGCTTCCGGCCGCGTGCCCGAAGCCTGCCGTCAGTGACCACACGACCGGATGAGCGTTGGGCCACCGATCTGACGCACGTTTGGTGCGGCAAGGACCGACGGGGCAGCCTGGCAGTGATCATCGATTGCTGCACGCGAGAAATTCTCGGTTGGCGATTATCGGACAATGGCAGCAGCAAGACCGCCGAAGCCGCGCTGGAAGAGGCTCTGGTGTTTCGATTCGGCGCGCTGGGTCGTATTCATCAACCTCTGGCACTGAGATCGGATAATGGCCTCGTATTCAGCAGTCGGCATTACACGGCGACAGTTAAGGCCTATGGGCTCACCCAGGAGTTCACGACGCCGTATACACCGGAGCAGAACGGGCTTGTCGAGCGCTTCTTCCGATCATTGAAGGAGGAGTGCATCTGGCAGCATCGATTTGAGTCGTTGGGCCAAGCCAGAGCTGTTCTCGGGCGCTGGATACGGTACTACAACGAAGAACGGCCACATCAGTCACATAGGCTATGTGGCGCCCCGAGCACACCCTGCAATAGCTGCGTAGGGTGTGCAAAAACCAGGGGGTCATTACAATAAGATATACAAAAGAATTGTTTTCCGTCAGTGAGGCTATAAAAAGATCGGTGCGTCCAATTAAGTGAAAATAAAAATATATAAACGTAAGGTATAAAACCACACCTAGAAGAGCTGACAATTGCACTATTCCGCTCAAGTCTATTTTGATTCTGTCCTGCTGAACTTTTTTATACATGCCCGGTTATCACGTTATTAATATATTTGGATAAGATTTGGCTATTTTAGGCCATAGTGGTTGCGATGATATACTTGGCTAAATACGCAGTTTACACTATTATTAGTCACAATAAGATAGTGAATGACTGTATACAGTTAAAGAAAATAGCTGTTCATAGTGCATACCTTTTTTCTTTGTTTGTTCACGATGACATTTTTATCATGTCGGCTTTAGAATCCATATTATGAAACCCACGAGTACGATAATAGCACCCCAAGTTGTGTAGAGGATAGACACAGAAGTAATAGGGAATATAGTTGGTATGAGATATATAATCATACCACTCGAATTTGTTAGAACTGAGGTGGTGGCTCTAATTCTGCCAATCATGTCTTCAGAACAGTGTGTTAATAATTTTCCGTCGAATCGCGCTCTTGTAATGGAAAAAAGTCCTCCCATAATAGCATAGAGCAGTATCAGTGCAGGAATGAAACGTAAGAAAGAGAAGGCAACCATTGTACTGCCAAGCAAGCACAAAAGAAACGCTTCAAAATTTTTTAGAGTAGAAGGGTAGCGTTTGAAGGCGGCAATAAGTAGTATAGATCCTCCTCCAATAGACCAAGCCATTTCTAATAAGCCATACACATTGCTGCTTGCGGAGAGCTCATTTTGTACGAAGCCGGGAATAAGCGTATTAGTCATTTGTGCTACTGAAAAAGTTAACGATACTCCAAATATTGAAATATATAAATTTTTGTCGCTAATTGCATATGAAAATCCTTCTGTCCAAAGTTTTAAAGGATTAGCGGATTTTCTATTTTTTATGTTTTTTAAATTTATTAGGAATTTTTCGCTAATAAAAAAACGTATGGTAGACACAATAAGCAACAGTGAAACGCAAATACTGGCACTAGTATGTTCTAATAAAAAGCCACTACCTCCCATTCCAATGGCCAGCCCTAACTGGCGTATGATAGATACTTTTACAGACATGGAAATTCTTTTTTCTTTACAAATAATTGATTGGAAAATGCTGTCTATCGCACCTGCTTTTACTGCCATACTTGCAGTGTTTAGTACACTGAATAAATAAAGGAAAGGTGGTAAATTAAGCCTCTGAGTTATACCAAATAGCAGGATTGCTAATGCAGTTGTCTGAGTGATTAATCCTAACCTAACAACGATCTTTCTGTTCCAGCTGTCTGTAAGTATTCCTCCTGCGATAGAAATAACTATGCCAGTAATACTAGATAAAAGAAATATTCTACCTAATACTGCTATTGAGCTATCTTCAACAGCTATCCATGCAATTACGACGAAACTGCTGCCAATCGACATAAAAGTTAAGAACAAGAACGCTACATAGAAATATAAGTCAAGATTTCTTGATGACATGATGATGGTTCTCTTTGTTAACGTTCTTATTCTCTGTTGGTAGTTGGTTAACTCTGATAAGTGATACCTATTCGCTTTCCCTCTAAAGATATTGATCGCATAAAGGAGCGGGTGTAACGTGTTCCAGAAATATATTCGTTGAAGATGTCTCGTGAATGTGCGCCTGCAGAGTTCTTCATAAGGATTATTCTTCTTGGTTGCTGAGGAATATAATAGCGACGGGTATTTTTCTGCATGGAATCTTTTAAATCATCAATTATCCTTTTTTTATCAATATCGATTTCACTCTTAATTATCTCTCCGTTTAAAAACATGCATTTATTATCGCCGTCGTCATAAAAGATTGGTGCTTTAACAAGCGATTGCCCTAAATTTTCAACCTCTCCATTTTTTCCAGGATAAACTATAGGTGTTAATTCAGTTTTATAGGTAACGTTCCAGCCGATGGCTTCTGCGTAAGTCTCAAACTCATTCCATAAAGTAAAAGGAAGCCAGTAAAAGCTTCCCGCTTTTTTATAGGCTATTAAGAGGTTGTATATGGATAATATATCAGGTATGTAAACGTTTGAGTTTTCTATTCTCCCATCTGTATGAAATCCTAATTTTTCTTCAGGCGAGTAGAATTTTAATCCTGCTTCTTTTAATTTGCTCTCTCCCTCCTTAGAGGCATTGTAGAGTGTGAAGGGGGCATTGTTTCTTCTATCCATTGCGGGAGACATAAATTTATTAACTATTGCTTGGGCAATGATAGCACCTAGAAGTGTATCCTGCGTAGGGTTGCTTGATACTCCTTGTGGAATGTCAAGTGCGACTATTCCGCAAGACGTATCATGTAGGGCCGTGCTTATGTCAGTATATATATCTTCTATGATATTAGAGGATAAGTGATCTATTTCTTTAGTAATGCTAGCTGACTTTAATATATCTAAGGAGCTTGGCCGTATGTTATTTTTTTTTAAGGATTGTATGAAGTCTTTGCAAGCACTCAGAGGGGCGTTGAATAATGGTGCTTCGATATTAGAGGTATTGCTGTTTCTGGTGTGTTGGTACATGTTAGGACTCCTTGTTAAAATTAGCCCTCCGTCGTATGGACGAAGGTTTAGCCCAGATTTCCACCTCCACCGTCAGTACATTCGGGAGATTGCAGGCAAGCTTCTAGAGAGCCGACAATAGTGTCCAAGTTGATTTGGCAAAGAGTTTCATGTGACATGTTGCACCTCGGTTTAAGTGAGTATGGTTATACCAACGACGTTAATTCAATTAAACGTCAATACAGATATAGTAATTATTTTTATTCAAATGTGTAAGAAAAATCTGATATATTTTGTAAGAAAGTTCTGATATGTTTTGTAAGAAATATCTTACACGTGTAGGAAATAACTCACGAATATGAACGGTAGGCTGAACACTATCGGCCTTATTACTGGCTCTAATACGAGCGAAATTCGGAACGTATCGGTAGAGAGGCGGTGGAAGGTTTTGAGGCTCGCTAGCTTCCCTGGAAAAGTGGTTTCTATTAACAGCTGCATGAGTGAGCTGTGTCAACTTCTACAAGAGCGCAGCGTGTTAGTGCCGTTAGATAGAGAGCGGAGGTATTTAAGCAGAATTTTCGTTTTATCCCCTTCAACAGCTGAGGGCATATTGGTGAACGGCAGCGTAAAAATGCAATTTTCTTAAAAGGACGTAAGCAGTAAAATATTGAAGTATATTTAAGATAAGCGTTTTTTGATTTCTAACCCCCCGTTACAATCACCACCATCGCCGTAATTGAGAGCACTATACCCACAGCAGATGCGCCGCTAACCCTTTCCCTACGCATCAGCGAACCACACACGACCGGTATCAGTGAAGTGACCCCCTCCAGAGCTGCACAGGCTATAGTGCAGCTATCAGGAGGATGATATGAGCAACGAACCCTCAGTCAAACGCTGGACCGCCAAG
>NZ_FOGS01000020.1 GCF_900111305.1 Vreelandella subterranea | reverse complement strand
AGGGCACTTCGTGCGAGGCACGCGAGCATGCAGGTAACAATGGTGCTGGAAGAAGTTTAGATGCCGCCAGGTTTTGTCGGCAAAGTCATGGGCTTGGCAGGCTTTACCGCACTCTGGACAGGGGTAGAGACTACCGCGCTCGGCCTCGACATAGAGATCCAGGCGGTGTGGTGACACAGCGGTATCCAGGTGCTGATCCTTGAGAATCCAGGGTGGTTCCAAGCCCAGGCCGAGCGTCAGAATCTGAGTGCCGTCCATGTCATACCTACTGCTGTTGGGGAGGTCATATTCTGGCCCAGCTCAGGGGGCGAATTCCACACCCAACGTCGAAGAGCCTTATTTCTAGGCTCTCATGATAGTAGCTAACAGCGTCACCAACTGATTTTATTTCTTCGGCGTACCTCAGCTTTATCGCGTCTTTATCAGTAGGTAGGTTCTTAAACATGCTACCATTTATTTCTGGTTCAATATCAGAGAGACTCTCGGCAAGATTCTTTAGATTATGGCCATGCTCAAGCTTTCCTTTTTTGTCATTAATTAGGACTTTTAACGTTTTTTCCACAGCAATATGAATGTCCCAACAAGCAATCGAAGCTCTCTCAGAAGTTAAAGTTAAAATATCGTTTGCCGCTTTCTCCATGTGACTCCAAATACCTTTAGAAAGCTTTTCGGCGTCTAAGGCCAAATTGCTAGCCATGTTCAGATCAATATTGATCGAACGAATTAAACCTACAATTTTTGCTGAGTGCTGTTTGAACTCGGTCCGCATCGATTCTGGCATCTTATCTAAGTCAAATTTAGTCTGCAGCATTTCTTCAATTGTCTCGTAGTCCTCGAGCCTATCTGGGAAGGTGAGCTTCGCCAGCTTTCCGGGTTCCACAACCCGAGATGTCGTTGCCGGGACAAGTATTCTTACAGGCGTATTATACGCTAAGACTATCCCGCAATATATATCGCTCCCAGGTCCCTTTGCTAGCTCTCCATACTTATCCCAATACCAATCATTGAATATGGGAAGTAAAGCGACTCTATACGCCTCGCTACTTAAAAACTCTTCTTTGCTATCAAAAGTTGATTCTTTAACAAAGTAATCAACAAACATTCTTCCCGCCAGCATGAAGCGCTTGTGGATCGGTATTTCTCTCTCAGCAAGCAAATCATCAATAAAATGCATTTGTTCATAAATACGCTTGCGTAGCTCAGGATTTGCATCATTGCCTTGAGTCATATCACCTCATAACACCATGCAGCAGGTACGCGACGTCAGGAGCGTCCCTTGCCTGCATTTGTTAGCCGCTCTTGCAGAATTGGTTCAAGAATTTCAGCCCTACTGGCTGCGCTTTCCAGAGTTGTCTGTCCTCCGGAGTATTGCTCCCAAAGATCTTGTATTTCTAGGGGCGAATCTTCGATGTTCATTACCGCAGTATTCCCTTTTGTCAGGGTCTCCCAAACATAGTTTGCAGCTTCCTGAACAGTTTGGATTCCGTTTGCAAACCATTTCTCAGACTGAACAGTTGTATCGAGGCCACCAGACCAGTGGAGGTAAGTTGAGACCTTTCCGCTATACTGAATCAGGCGATGATTATCCCATTTTGATATCGGGATATTATCAGGAGCCAAAGCTCTCGTGAAATCTACTAACTTCTCGTACTTAGGGATTAACCGTTTCAATATCTGATCTAGTACCTTCGCATTCCCTTTGCATTTCTTATACTCCTGCTGCTCTATCTCAGACCCAACCCCAACAACTAGCTGCTCGAAAAGTAGCTGCTCTATTCCTAATCTAGTTTCTAATGCAGCATACTCGAGTGCACTTACGTTTGTATTCCGCTTGGCGTAATCAAGCCATGATAACGCTTTGTAAATTCGCCCCGACGACTCAAAATAATTTGAGTCAGTAATAATCTGTTCGGGCTGGCGATCCTCAAAACTCGGTATCATCGTCGTTATCTCAGTTACGGCGAACGCCCGCCATCACCGGTGGCAAAACCGGAGCGAAGCGGAGGTTTTGGCATCCGGTGCATGACCTGGTTATGTAGTTAAAGGTAAAAAGCGGCACCACCGCTCACCAACATTATCTCGTACTAGCAGCAAGCCGCGCGCCCAAGGCGACGAACAGAGCCCCAAGGCCTCGGTCCATCCATAAGCCAACTCGCCGATTTTGCCTCAAGAATGCTCCTAACTTTGACCCCGCCAAAACCAAAGGTGGCTCTATGAAAGCCGCCACGACAATGATCAACGTTCCATGCAAGAACAACTGAGCACTAGCAGGACCAGCGCCCTCCACGACAAACTGCGGCAAGAAGGCAAGGAAGAAAATGGCTACTTTCGGGTTAAGTGCAGATACAAGGACTCCTTGCCAATAGATCGAATGCATCCGTTGACTGCTACCGCCCTCGGTGGATATAAACGAGTCACCACGCGACATCAGCATTTTTATACCAAGCCAGACTAAATACGCAGCACCTACCCACTTAACAACTGAAAAGGCTAAGGCGGAAGTCGCAAGAATTGCGGAAAGACCCACCGCTGCCATTACGGCATGCAACCCTGCACCGGTCCATATGCCAATCATCGCAGCGAACCCATATCGACGTCCGTTGCGCAAGGTTTGCCCTAAAATGAACGCGATATCTGGGCCGGGGGACAAGTTCAGAAGAGCCGCCGCAGCAAGAAATGTCATCCAGTGGACAATAGTGTACTCAAACATTGCGAAACTCCTTTGTTCTCATTCTTGGCAACCGCCGCGCAGTAACTGCATAACGCCGCCAACACGCGCAGTTTTGGAGTGGAGGCGAAGCCGTAACGGAAAAACTGACGCCGTGCTTGGCATGGTTATGTTGCACTTCTCAGAGCCTCCCGTATGAAATCACCCTTCGCCGCAGTATAGGCCTCTCTATCCGACCTGAACTCAGCCGCCCATACCCGCTTATTCTGCTCATAATGCACTGCTATCTCAGCATTGGTACGGAGTCTGTCACGAAAAGCCAACCGTTGTTGCCATTCTTTGCTTCCGTAAACTACAAGGTGCAAGTGGTGTGTTCGACGCCCCTCAGCCCATCTCATAAGCCAGCGTCGTCCAGCTAATGAGGCGTTGAACTCCATTGATGTCGTATATTTTGCCTGGCACAACGGTTCCATCAGGGCATCAGCGCGTGGCATCGCATCTACCCCCGCCAGAATATCGATGATGGGCTTGGCTGAAAGGCCTGGTACAGCTGTGCTTCCAATATGCTCGATCGCCAAAAAGCTACCAGGAAATAAATGAAGGAGGCGGTCGCGTTCTTCTTCAAACAAAAGCGGCCAGCTCTCGTCATACGGGAAGATAGCCACTTCCTCATAAATTGCTCTGTTGAGTGATTCTTCTTCGTCCACGACTCACCATTTTTGTGAAACATAACGCCGCTCAGCACGCGCGGCTACGAAATGGAGGCGAAGCCGCAATGTAGTAGACGTCGCCGTGACTGGCATGGTTATACCCGTTCACTGAATGCCAACTTGAGTCCGAGAGCAGCAAAGCTTGTAGCGAAAACTCTCTGCATGGCGGAACTGGCTCTTTTTGACTTTACAACAAATGCGCTAAAGCTGCCTGAAAGAAAACCGTACGCAATAAATACAGCAAAGGTCATAAGCATGAAAACAAGCCCAAGCACCATCATGCTAACCAAAACGCTATCGACTGTACTAGGGATAAATTGTGGCAGGAAAGCCAGAAAAAATATAGAAAGCTTAGGGTTTAAGATATTTATCAAAAACCCTTTTATTATAATGTCCTTTTGATTTCTGGTTGACTTATTATTGTTTATAGCGAGCGGGCCAGAAGACCGCCACATTTGCCATGCTAGATAAAGCAAGTATACAGCACCAACATACTTCACAACCTGAAACGCGAGTGCACTAGTATGAAAGATAGCGGCAAGACCGAAAGCGCTGGCTAAAAGAGCAGGTACTATACCAAGTGTGCAACCGAATGCCGCAAACAAACTAGCACGTTTACCTATGAAAAGTCCTGTTGCCACGGTATACAAAACCCCTGTTCCTGGAATCAGAACAACCACTAGCGAGGTGAGCAAAAATTCTATAGAAATCATCTCAAGTTACCTTTTCCCTCAAAGGGTATAACAGCGTATTAGACGGCGCGTTCTATGATTGAATGAACGCGTCGGCACTTTTTCCCGGCAAATACAGCCTGCCAGATTCTCCCAAGCCTATGATTCTTTTGATTATTAATTTCCATTAGGCTGTATAATCAAAATTCGCGCGCCTTCTGCATTTCCAAGAATGACCGCTTTGGGTCGTCAACTGCCGCACCACTATCAGAGTAGCTTGAGCCACCGCACCCGGCCAGGAGCAGACATTAGATACCACAACAGGTTATCTTCCACGATAATGCGGTGCCACCCCCGCCTACAACCGAAACGACTGCTGCATCGCCTGGGCCAGCAATTCCACGGCCTGATCCCCACGAGATGCAGCGCTGCGTATGAACACGATGTCATGGTCTGGAATAACCGGCATGCCTTCGAGAATCTGCATGTGCTCGGTGACTTTGCCACGGTCAATCAGGCTTACAGCCAACCCGGCTTCCACGCAAGCATTGACCGCCTGACTGGAGTGGCTTTCAAGCACGATGCGCGAACGCCGACCCACCGCCTTGAGTGATTCGGTCATGGCCTCACGGTAAGCACATTGCACTGTATGGGCGGCCAAAGGCAATGGATCCTCGTGTGCCACAGCGCTACTCGTCGGTCCCACCCAAACCGGTGTGGTCGACATCAATACCTGGGTGTCCGGGCCTACTTCCCCTTTGGGCTGAGTTACCAAGGCCGTCTGCAATATACCGCGCTGGACCCACTCATTCAGTTCTTGACTTGTCGCCGTTTTCAGCTCCAGCACCACGTTCGGCCAGGCGGCGGTAAACGTTGGCAAAATGTCTCGAATGACATGGATCACATATTCATCAGGAACCCCCAGCGTAATGCGCCCGGCAAGATCAGCGCCATGCAGATCAGCTAACACCTGATCGTGGGTGCGAAGTAGCTCAGTGGTCGAAGCTAACAGGCGTTTGCCCAGCGCTGTGAGGGAAATAGACTGGTTATCGCGATTGAGCAGTTGCCCGCCTGCTACCGCCTCCAAACGCTTAATATGAACGCTCACCGCCGCCGGGCTTTTATGCAGTTGCTCTGCTGCCGCACTGAATTTCCCAATGCGCACCACGGCATGAAAGGTGCGCAACAGGTCGATGTCGAGAATGGCGGTCATGATTCAACCTTTTTAAATAACTGCTGCATATTATTTTGATTTATTAGCTTACTCCAGTGCCGCAGTCTTTGGGAATGAACCAGCCTACTGCTATTCAACACACCAAACCGATGCGTCGCCACTGGCATCAATGCCTGCCGCTACTCTTGCTTGAGGCGGGGTTGCTTTTGACCTGGAGTTCGGGGCTTATCGGCGCACGCCTTTCCATCGATTACGCTCCCGCCTTGCTGGTGGCGCTCTGGCGCAGCGTCGTGATCTGCCTTCTTTTGTTGCCCTTCGTCTATAGGCCGCTGCTGAAGACGCCTTTTCGCGTTTTACTGAGATACGCCGGGATCGGTCTGCTGGCGATGGCGGGATATCTTACCGGGCTGACGCAAGGCATCACTCTTGGGGTGCCGGTCGGGCTCGCTGCTCTGTGCGCAGACTTGCTGCCGCTGGGTATGGCGCTTCTGGCGGCGGCGTTTCTGGGCGAACGGTTGGTGCGTCAGGTCTGGCTGGGACTGATCGTCGGGCTGATCGGCGTGATTTGGGTGACACATGACGCGCTGGTACTGGGCGACGCGCCGCTATGGGCCTACTCCTTGCCTGTGGCAGGCATGCTGTCGCTGGCGATCGCGACGTTGTGGCAAAAACGCGCCAACACCTCACCATCAATGGGCCTGTTGCCCAACCTGTGGCTGCAGTGTTTCGTCTCGATTTTCGCCTTCGCCGCCATCGAAGTCAGCCAGGGCAGTCTGATGCCGGTCCCCTCTGCAGGCTTCGCGCTGAGCGTAGTGTGGACGGGGCTGTCGACCCTGCTCGGCTACGGGCTTTATTGGATCTGCCTGCGCCGAAGCAGCGCGACGCGCGTCGCCAGCGTGTTGTACCTGAGCCCGCCGATCACCTTCCTCTGGGCCTGGGCCATGTTCGGTGAACCGCTATCCTGGCACATAGCGATTGGAATGGTGATTTCCTCAGTCGGCATCTGGCTGGTGGTGCGCGCTGAGGCCCGGAAAGCTGACCTAGGTTCTGTCTGAAAAGTCATGTTTGCTACGCTGTTCCCTGTCACCGAACAGGAGGCAGCTATGGCGGGCCGTTACGAACTTTCCGATCAGCGCTGGCAAATGATTGAGGATATCGTTTCTCCTCCACAGACCATGGGTCGCCCACGCCGTGATGATCGTCAGATGCTCAATGGGATCTTCTGGATTCTGTGCTCGGGAGCGCAATGGCGCGACCTGCCAGAACGTTACGGCCCCTGGAAGACCGTTTACCAGCGCTTTCGTCGGTGGCGCGATGACGGCACTTTTGATCGGATCCTGATGCGTCTTCATCTGCGTCTGCGGGAAGACGGCTTTATGGATCTCGACACATGGATGGCCGATTCGACCTCCATCAGAGCAACACGATCAGCCAGCGGTGCCGGTAAAAAGGGGGATCGATAGAACCGCCCGATCATGCTCTCGGCCGCAGTCGTGGTGGCCTGACCACCAAGATACACTTACTGTGCGATAGCCAGGGTTTTCCACTTACCTTTTCCCTCTCAGCAGGCCAGCGTGCCGATTCAACCCATTTCATCGAGTTGCTGGAGAAGGTTCGACTACCAGGGCGTTCCGGTAGGCCTCGCAAATGCAGTCGTTATGTCGTGGCTGACAAGGGCTACGATAGTGATGAGCTTCGACGCTACTGCACGCGTTACGGCATGCGGCCCATCATCCCCAGACGTCGCATGCATAGGCGCCCGCGTCCTGGCCTGCCGCATCAGTTCGACCGGCCGAAATACCGTCAGCGCAATGTGGTAGAACGCCTATTCGGTTGGTTGAAAGAAAAGCGTCGGCTAAATACCCGCTATGACAAGCTGGCCAGTAGCTTCAGGGCCATGGTGACCCTGGCTT
>NZ_FOGS01000019.1 GCF_900111305.1 Vreelandella subterranea | reverse complement strand
ATCTGAGTGCCGTCCATGTCATACCTACTGCTGTTGGGGAGGTCATATTCTGGCCCAGCTCAGGGGGCGAATTCCACACCCAACGTCGAAGAGCCGATTTTTGAATGTTTCGCCTCCCATACTATAAAAACCTGGGTGACTGATAACGTCGCCTTGCTCCGGCTCAGAGGAGTCTAAAAGCTCAAAAATTACGAATTCGCCGGAACCATTCATTTCGGCAGCATACATGCCCCTTTTGGGATTTATAACTTGTACTACCGCTTTCATAAAAGCTCCCTGAATTTCACACATAACGCTAGTGGTAATGGGCGTCAACGGAGCGCAGCGTAGTTGGCGTCCCGTTGACCACCTGGTTAGCTGAGCCCAAGCTCTGAAATATACTGCTCAGTGTGCAATATATTGATATCGATTCCTAATATAGAAAAAACTGCCTCTGCTCTATTTTTCATTCCTTTGTCTCGAGTTACGAGGCAATGACAGTGGGCACTGTTGAAAACGTGTTGACTGTCTGGGAAGCGCGAGCCTTTTCGATAGACCTTTTCAGTGTCTGGCCAATAACCGAACGCTTCTAAAAGCGAGAATATGACGTGTAGATCAGAGCCAATAGTCATGTGGGCTTCTGATGTGCCCATTGCATCCCATTGTTTTGCGAACGTCTGGCGATTAATGAGTTTCGTGTACTCAAGCAATTCTCTGATTGACCGTGGGCCTGAAGCAGACTCAGGCACTGAATCTGACAAAGCCTTATCAATGATCTCAACCGCTTCGACTCCTGAGAGGTTGTTGAGTTCTCTCGGATCAAGGCCCAACTCTTCTCGCGCTCCCTTCATCAGATCGAACGGTACGAGTTCTGACAAAAAACTCTTCTCATCAAATTCGGGCAAGGCCTCGTTGATGGTTTCCCATACATCGTAGGGAGACCTAGTCTTGAACCCATAGTCATAGACGCTATGCACGAAATAAAGGTTATTGCTCATCTTTCCGACGAACTCTAACCTCTCACGACAGCGATGAGTCAGTGGGTATTTCGTTATTTCGGAAATCTGCGCCGCACTGAAAGGGAACCCCACTTCCGCTGTCTTTGCAGACTCTAAGACGTAGGATCGAAGGCCATCTAGCCTCCCCTCACAGATATCGATGAGAACGTTGGAGTCAAAATAGACGAGATGCGTCATATTACCGTCCAGCTAACGCCAGCGCACAACGGCGCCCTTGTAATGGAGGCGTAGCCGCAATGAAAAGGGCGTCCGGCGGCCGCAGGCCGCGAATTGATGCGCCTTGTTAGAAATATATGCCTACGAAGCTGCAACATCAAATGCAACCATAGACATGATGTATAAGGTGCATGTGTAAATAAATTCTGGTTTTTTAAAAATTTCCAGACTAATACTACCGTGATTATTAGATAAATATGAGAAGGTTATTAGCAATGCAAAGACCATTACCGAACATGCCACCAAAAAGCCCAAATTTGCTAAGTCTTCCTGTGGCAAAATATGACTAGCCTTAATTACAAAAAATACCCAGCCCCACGCAAGCCCATAAGCGAAACATGCCATAAATGGAATAAGTAACGATCTCCACGCTATTGGGTTATCAAGCAAAGCTACACCTTCGTCGAAAACCATCAGCGACAACGTAAAAAAGATCACTAATAGAAAGAATGGCTTTATCCCACGAATTGTTTTAAATATTTCTGTGAACATTAGGGTTCCAAATTTCTAACAGTGAATCTACACCCAGCTACAAAACCACAATGAACGCGACGGCACATTCATTGGGTTTTTGCAGCCAACCATTTTGACTCTACCCCATTGATTCCCTTGATAGCAAAGCCAATTTTGGCAGTATAGCCAAAATTCGCGTACCGGTGCGTTTTGCCGGTTTCAATCATCACACCAGCGCCACGCGCTCCAACTGCTCACCCAACCACTGCTGCCTTAGCCCGCGCTGCTGGTCGAGTAATAGCGATAGATACGGCTGTATCGGATGTGCAGCGGGTAGTTGGTCACGGTGGCGTTGCAGGCGTGGGCGGTGTTCGAGTTGTTTGGCGGGGTCGTGGAGAGTGGAGGCTTGTTCGGTTAGCCATATTAGCGGGGGGAGTAATAAGTGCGAGGCGCCGGTGGAAAGTGCGATGCTGACGCCTTTGACATCGAAGTCGCCTGCGTAGATGTGCGGCTTTTGGGTGGCGTTCCAGGCGCTGGCGAGTTGCTTGAAGCCGCCGCCGTAGTGGCTGTCGCCGCGGTAAATGATCAGCGGGTGAGCGTAGTCGCTTAGCGCTGGGATTTGCGGTGAAAAGGCGTAAAAGCTGTCCAGATTTTCAACCTGGATGAGTACGTCGCACGCTTCGAGGTTGATATCTCGCCAGTCGACATCGTGCATTGAGCGTTGTTGGGCCGACAGCCAAGCGGGGGATCTGTCGGGCGTGTTGACCAGCACCCGCTGGGCGCGCGGGCCTTCGCGGTTGGTTTTATCTTCATTGACGCCCTGCTCCGCTTGCGCCGCACTCGTCAAGCCGCTCTGCCATTGTTCAATAGTGGCCAGTCGTTGGCTTCTGAGCGCTTCGTTCACCTGCTGAATAAGGGCGCGATCGAAGCGCAGGGATTGATGACTTAGCCGAGGGCCAAGCTCAATTTCATGCGCATAGCACCAGCGGATGAAGGTTGCGACCCACTGCTGGCTGCGCTTCTTGTCGACCCGCGTCTGCTTGCGCAGTTGGCGCTCTATTTCGCTTAGCTTTTTGTAAGCCTGGGCAGTGAGCGTCTGATCATCCATCGTTACACCGCCAGGCCTAACGAAACGTCGCGGATCAGTTTCACATCGTTGTAGGCGCTCGCCCGTTCTTCCTGCTGATGAAGATGAAACGCGCGCTGCTCGCTATGCGGCAGGCCCTGGTGCTCGGCGATGACCTGAAACAGCCAGATTTCTGGAGGCCATTGCAGCTCGCTTTGGTTCAGGTAGTCCAGGGCGCTGATGGGGGTTTGCTCGGCACGGTCCACTACGTTGAGGTAGAAGGTTTCGACGTCATCCTTGAGCGCCTGCTGGCGGGCGGCGATGAGCGTGTCTTCGACGTGCTCCGCCGGGCGTGCCGCGGTGATCGACTGGGCGGCACGTAACGGAGTGGGCACATTTTCCAGCAGCGCGCTGAGGGTGGGCATATCCTGGGCGCGGTCCAGCGCCACGGCCCCGGCGGCGGTGAGGGGGGCGGCGTGATTAAACAGCGCGGGCACCTCGCTGCGGCGGGCGTAGTTGCCGGGGGTGAAGCCGGGGTGTTCGCGCAGGAAGGCGGCCATGCCTGAGACCAGGCGGCTGCGCGCCTGCATGCGGCGAAAACGCGCCATCAGCTCGATCAGGCGGTGCTGCACTTCCCGCAGGCTGGTGTAGTGCTGGCTGAGCTGTTGCTGCAGCTGGCTGATTAACACCTTGCGCAGCGTGCCGTCGCTGCCCACCAGTTCGATCAACTCGTCAAAGTCGATCAGCGCCAGCCCGTCGAGTAGGCGGACCACCTGCTTTTGCGCGCGGTCGTTTTCGCGCACCTTATCGTTGAGCTGGCTGACAAAGCCAAAATCGCTGTTGAGCCGCTGCCACAGGCTGTCGATGGCGTCGGCAAAGCGGCCGTTCATGTCATCCACCGCCTGGCGCAGGCGCAACAGTTGCTGCTCCTGCTGCCAGTAGTCGCCGCGGCTGCTGGAATCGCGATAGCTCTGGATCAAGCTGCGGATCAGCTCCAGCGCCTCGGCCACGTCAGCGTTGACGTGCCGCCGGGCTTCATCGGACACCATTTCGGCGATCAGCTCGCGCACCTTGGGTGTCAGCTTGAGGCCGCCTTGCTCGTCAGGCCGCCAGACAATCCGCGCGCTTAAAAGCTTGCGCAGCGCGGTGTGGCTCAGCCCTTCCAGGGGCACTTGATCGTTGGCGTAGCCCTGCATCAGCGACTCGGCGTGACGGCCCAGCAGGGCCAGGCGCTCCACCCCGGTGGTGATCAGACGGCTTTCCAGTCCTGGCGTTTCCGCTTCGTTCACAGCAGCGCCTCCTGGGTATCCTCGCCCTCGTCGTCCACCGGCAGGTGCTCTTCATCGCGAATAAAGCGCACCAGTTCGAGCAGGTAGTCGACCTTGCCGGTGACCAGAAATACCTGGCGGTCGGCGTGGGGTTGCAGCAGGTAGCCGTGCTCTCTCAAGCGCTTGAACACCTGCTTGACCTGAGCGTCCAGCTGATCGCTCTGGGAGCCAAAGAAGCTGTCGGTGGCCAGGCGCTCGATGCGTTCGCGCAGGCTGGGGTTGTCTTCGCTTTTGGCCTGCAGCTCGCCGGGCTTGAGCACATCACCGGGGGACAGCACGCTGTCGCGGCCCAAGGCTTCCTGCACCAGCTGTAGCCATTCCAGCAGCGGCAGCAGGCTGTGGACGGTGTCGCCCAGCTGGCGGGCAAGCTGGTCCCGCGCGGTGTCATCCAACTGACGCCAGGCGAGGAAATAGACGCCTTCCTCCTGGCTGCTGGCCACGCGGCGGTTGAGCGGGCGCAGGTAGCTGTCGATGGCCTCGCGCGTGTCGTCATCCTGCAGGCGCTTGAAGGCGCTTTCGTCGCTCACCGCGCAGATAAACTCGCCCGCCAGCAGCCGTTCCAGCAGCGGGCCATGCGGTAACAGACTTATATCGCTCATACCGGCACCTCCTGATGGCGAGCTAAACGTTCAGATATACGACTCTTGTAGGGTTCTATGCGTTTTAGCCGTCGTTTGGCGGGGTCGTCGGCGTCGCGGTCGATCAGGTAGCGGTTATGGAACAGCAGCAGCACGTCGGATTCCGGGTTGGGGAAGGCGCCGACAATATGAATCTGGTTGCTGTCGCAGGCGTCAAACAGCTTTTCGACGTTGTGGTAGGCCAGGGTGCCGATCTCGTCGATGGGCCAGTGGATGGCGATCGCCGCCCGGCCGCGCAGCAGGCGGGTAAAGGCGAGCAGGAACTTGCACAGAATCAGATACGCCATGCCGTGGCTGGACGATTCCAGCAGTTGGCGGTCGTTCTTGATGATCAGGTCGGTGCCGCCTTCGTTGAGGTGCAGCTCCAGGCGCAGCAGGCTTTCGAAGCTGTATTGCTGATCGCTGCGCAGCAGATCGACCACGTCCGCCAGGGCGTTGAGGTAGTCGTCGCTGGGCAGGGTCTGCTCGGAGTCACGCCAGGCCTTGTAGCGCTGGGCGAACAGCTTGAGCGGCTCCCAAAAGCCGAGTTCGTCGATGGTCGACTGAATGCGCACCTCGGCCTTGCTGATGCCGTCCAGCCGCAGGTCGTCGGCCACTTCATCGGAGAGACGCTTGCTCTGGGCGCTGATGCGGCGGTTGAGGTCGCGGAACACGGTGAAGAATTTGTCCAGGTCGTCGCTGAGGTTGCGCCCCTGCTGAATCAGCTGTTGCTGCTGGTCTTCCAGCAGTTTGAGCATGCCGCCGAGCAGCGGCAGCAGCGCACGCGGGTCGTCAGGGTCGGCCAGTCGGGCACGCTCGCTTTCCAGCGCATCGACAAAGCTGGTGCTGGCCCCTTTGATCAGCTGGCTCTCCGCCTCCTGGCAGCCCTTGCGCAGCGTGTCGCGCTCCTGGGCCCGGCGCGCGAGTGCCTGACGGGTGCGCGCCAGCCGCTCGGCGACATCGCCGGGGGCCTCCTGTTGGGGTGTGGCGTCCGAGGTCAGCGTGAGTTCATCGAGCTGCTTGAGCAGCGGCTTGAGGTCGTTGAGCACCTCGTGGCTTTCGCGGCGCTTGGTTTCAAACGCGGCGACGTGCTGCTGGTGGGCGGCCTTGGTGGCTTTGAAGGCCTGCTGGTGTTCCTCGCGCTTACGCTGGGCGGCGTCTATCTCACGGCTTAAGCGACCCTCCTGCTCGACCAGTTCGGGTTTGCGCTGCCCCCAGCTTACGCGCATAAAGCGCTTGTAGGCGTCCAGCTCGTCCTGACGGGCGGCGGTGTGACGGATGTGCTCGTCCAGTTGCTGCAGCCGGGTGCGGGTATCACGCAGTTTTTCCGGATCGACGCCCTGGGCTTTCAATTCCTGGTCGAACGCCTCTTCCAGCTCTTCGCACTGGCGCTTGTGCTCGGCTTTCAGTTCGGTGAGCTGGGTCTTGTACTGCTGAACCTGCCGGTCGATGGACTCCAACTGGCTTTGCGCATCGGCTTTTAGCTCCAGCAGTTCGGCCTGATGGGCGGCGTTTAGCTTGTCCAGCGCGGTCTGGCGTTCGTCCCGCAGGGCTTGCTGCTGCGCTTCCTGTTCCGCCAGGGCAGCCTCCTGCTCGGCCTTGCGCTGGCGTTGCGCCTCGGCATGGCGCGCCTGGCACTGGCGACGGGCCTCCTGGGCGTATTCGACTTCTTCATCGGCGCGCTTCACCGACAACTGGGCCTGGCTTAGCGCTTCATCGGCGGCCTGGACGCGCTCGTTATGCCGTTTGAGCTGCTTTTCGCTGTTGGCAAGCTCGGCCTCGGCGCGCACCACAGCGTCGTCCGCCGCTTCAATGGCGGCGAGCAGGCTGGCTTCATCCTGGGCGTAGTCCGGCGGCTCGATCAGGTGGGTATCCAGCACTAGTCCGTAAAGGTCATCGCTGGGTTGCTCGGTCAAGGTCGGCGAAAGATCCCGGCGCTCCAGCAGTTCAGGGGCGATCACCTTACCCAGCCGCTGCTCCCATTCGGGCAGGTGGTAGCGCAGAAAATGGCGCAGCGAGCCTTGGGCGGGGTCGCGCTGGCGGTGCAGCGCCTGGCTGGTTTGTTGAGCGCGGGTAAGCGTCCGGCGTGCATCCGCGTGGGCCTGTTCTGCGACGTCGCGTTCGTGCTTAAGGCTATCCAGCTCACGGCGCTGGCTTTCCCTCTGGCTGCTGGCGGCGTTGTGGTCGCTTTGCGCCTGGTCGATCCGCGCCTGAACCAGCGCGGCCTCTTCGCTTTCCTCCGCCGTGGGGCCGCTGTGGCTCAGCGCGGCTTTCAGCGCTGCCAGCCGTTCAACCCCCTGGTTGAGGCGTTCTTGAAAGTCGGCTTCTGCCTCTTCACGCTGGGTCTGGTAGCGGGTGTCCAGGTTTCGCTGGGCCTCCCAGTGGGCTTCCTGGTGCGCGGCTTTTTCTTCGTTGAGAGCATCGACCAGCCCCTGGATTTCTTCGCTTTGGCGGGCCAGCGCTTCGCCCAGTTCGCGCAGCCGCTCTTCCTTACGGGCTTGGCTTGCCTGTACGGCCTCTTGCAGGGCGGTCAGATGGCTTTTTAGCTGCTCGAACTGCTCACGTTTTTGGGGCAGCGCGTTGATATCGCGTTCCAGGGCGGGCATGTCCGCCGCTTCATAGGCTTCATACTGTTCCTGCAGGTCGCTCAGGTCGCGCTGGGTTTGCTTGAGACCGCTTCCCAGCTCGCTAAGCTGCTCATTCAGTTCATCGCGGGCCGCCTCGTAGGCGTTTTTCTCGGCGTCGAATGCTTCTTGCCGCTTGCCCATCTCGGCTTCGGCATCGGCCAGGGTGCGCTCGACGTGGTGACGGTCGGCTTCCAGCTGCGGTTTCAACTGCCACAGTGAGGCCTCCACATCCGCCAACTCGCGGTCAACGTCGTGCAGTTTGGCAAGCGAGCGTTGCAGCGGCTCCAGGCGCATGGATTGGCGCATCTGATCAATCCACTCCCGCGCCTTGGCGCTGCGGATGCGGGTCACCGGCAGCTCGACACCGTCCTCTTCAAAGATCGCCGCCAGCATGGTCTTGAGGGTGTCCATCTTGCCCTCTTTGGCGTGCACCGCCGAAACCAGCTTTTCGATATGGCGAATGCGATGCTCGGGCTTGACCAGGCTAAACTGCGCGGCCATCTGGCGCAGCTTGAGGGCATCCTTGCGATTGCCGTGGGGCATGATGCCGGGCGTGGGGGTAAAGTCGTTCTGGATCACCGCGCGGTATTCGGAAGTCGCGGTAAGCTTGGACGAGACGTTGATGTTCTCCCGGCGCAGGCCGTTGGCCCACTGGGCGTATTCCAGCGCCACGGCGCCGTCTTCCCCCTCCACCAGATAATCCTCTGGCCGGTAAGGGGCGGCGACGAAACGATACTCCACCCCGCCTTCCGATTTGCGGGTCAGCACCACCTGGCAGATATTGCCCGCTTCGCGGCGGTATTCGTAGACCAGATAACTGTTGCGGTGGGGCAGGTAAAAGGCATCGAACTTCATGCGCGTCTTGGGGACGACTTTATTGGGTAACTCGCCGTAAAACACCGGCACCAGGCGCTGGAGCGTGGTTTTACCGGAAGCGTTGGTGCCGCAAATATTGGTGTGGCCGTCCACACTCAGTTCGACCACGCCTTCCAGGTGGCCGTGAATCATCACGATGCGTAGCAGGTGGGCCATGCCGTGTCCTTTCGATGACTATTTCAATGACGATCTCAATGACTATCCGGATCGTTTACTGATCGCTGAAAGGGACTATCTTGCCAGACACCTTGATGGCTTGTCTTACTGATTACTCATTGCCGAGCAGCCCTTCAAAGAAACTCACTGCATTGGCTTCCAGTCCTTCCAGGTAGTAACCGCCTTCCTGCACCACCAGTGTGGGTAAATTCAGGCCCGCTACTATGCGGCCAAGTTGACCAAAACCCGCTGTGGAGACGGCGACCTTCGCCTGAGGGTCCCGCTCATAAATATCAAACCCCAGCGCCAGCACCATGGCATCGGGTTCAAACAGGCGAATGGCCTGGCAGGCCTGTTCGAGACGCTCAAAAAATACCGCCTCTTGTGAGCCGTGGGGCATTGGCAGGTTGATGTTGTAACCGAGCCCTGCGCCCTGCCCGCGCTCGCCGTCGAAGCCGGTGACCGCGGGATAAAAGTTGGTGGTGTCGCCGTGGATCGAGATATACAGCACATCATCGCGCGGGTAGAAGATTTCCTGAATACCCTGCCCGTGGTGCATGTCGGGGTCCAACACCACGATACGGGGGTAGCGCGACGTCAGATGTTGAGCGGCAATCGCCGTGTTGTTTAGGAAACAGAAGCCACCGGCGGAATCGGTGCCCGCGTGGTGACCCGGCGGGCGCGATAGCGCATAGGCGAACCGCTCGCCGTTAAGCAGGGCCTCAGCACCGGCGACCGCGCTTTGCGCTGACCAGTATGCCGCCTGCCAGGTATGCTGACCCACCGGCGCGCTGCCATCGGCCAGGTAGCGCGCGGCTTCCGCCAGGATGCCACGCAGGGCGTTGGGCGAACGCACGAAGATGTTGGATATCACTTCGTCTCCCCAATCTTCCCCAAGGGCATGCCAGCGTTGATAGGCACTTTCCAGAAAGCGCAGGTAAGCCAGCGAATGCACCGCCCTTATCGGCGTTACGCCATAGTCGGCGGGAGATTGGATTTCAAAGCCAAGCTTCTGCGCAGCCGACAGCAGGTGAGTGGTGCGTTCCGGCACTTCTTGGGGCGTTCGCATCTTCCCGCGGGAGAAGTAGACTTGCGGCCGGTGAAGCGATTGGTCATCGTGGAAGAAGGTTTGCATGAGCCCCATCCTTATCAAGGTACCTGCATCAACACACTAAAATCTTAGGTTAATCATTCACTGTATTACCAGGAGCCGCCATGCCCCGCTACCCCGACCACTTAATGCGAGAAGGCCCCACCAACCCCTTCCCTGGTATCAAGGTGCTGGAGCGCAAGCTTGGCCATTCGATTCCCTACCAGTTGGGCTCCAACGAGGGGCTGGACATGCCCCACCGCGCCCTGCGCGAGCACTTTGGCGATGCCCTGGCCGCGCACGTTTACAGCTACGGCGATGCCGAGGCGTTGGGTATACGCAAGCGCCTGAGTGCCCAACAGGGCATGCCCTTGGAGACGATGCTGGTGGATGCCGGCGCCGACAGCCTGATGGCGCTTGCCCTGCGCACCACCTGCGAACCCGGCGAGACGGTGGTGAGCACCGCGGGCACCTACCCCACCTTTGGCTATTTCGCCAGGGGGCAGGGCTGCCAGCTGGTCGAGCCCAGCTATTTTGAGGCCCCAGGCGTGCTGGCCCCGGACCTCGACGCCCTGGCAACGGCAGCGCAAGACGCCGACGCACGGGTGGTGTATCTGGCCAATCCGGACAACCCCAGCGGTCACCTGCACAGCGACAGCGCCATTCTCAAGCTGCGCGATGCCCTGCCCGACACCTGCTGGCTATTGCTGGACGAGGCCTATGGGGACTTCCGCGACGATGCAGGCAGCGAATTCACCACCCGGGCGCTGCCGGGCGTGATCCGCCTGCGCACGCTGTCCAAGGCCCACGGCCTGGCCGGGCTGCGCATTGGCTACGCGATTGCCGAGCCAGACGTGCTGGCGATGATGATGAAGGTGCGTATTCATTATGCCGTCTCCACCTTCACCCAGGCCGCCGCCGAAGTGGTGCTCGACCATCCTGACGAGGTGAACCAGCATGTCGCCGACGTGAAAGCCCGCCGTGAGCGCTTGGCGGAGCACTTCCGTGCGCTGGGGGCCGAGGTGCTGCCCAGCGCCACCAACTTTGTCGGCATTCGCCTGCCCAGCGCCGAGCTGGCCGCCGAGGTGCACCAGCAGCTGCTCGCCGAAGGCGTGCTGGTCGCTCGCCTGGCGCATCCGGCGCTTGCCAACGTGATACGCATTACCGCCGTGCAGGCCGCGTTGGAGCCGGGCAGACTTGCTGTTTTAGAGCATGCGATTAGAAATTAAGACGGCGTTAGCCAGTGCCTGAAGTCAGCCAGCTCGCCGCGCACCGCCTGACGATATAAGCGCTGCAGTTGTGCCGTCACGCTATCGGGGCTGATCGGCTCGTCGACAGGCGGAGCCCCCGCACGCACGCCAATGCGCCGCCCATCCAGTTCACGCAGCGGCAGTATTTCGGCAGCGGTGCCGGTCAGGAAGGCTTCGTCGGCGGTGTACAGCTCGTCGCGGGTCATCCGCCGCTCGCGCACCTCGATGCCCAGTTCCCGTTGCGCCAGCTGAATCACGCTATCCCGGGTGATGCCCTGCAGGCAGGAGGTCACTTCCGGGGTGTGCAGCACGCCGTCGCGGAGCAAAAAGACGTTAGCCGCCGATGCCTCGGCCACGTAGCCCTCCGGGTCGAGCATGATGGTTTCATCAAACCCGGCTTTGAGCGCCGTATTCAGCGCCAGCATGGAATTGACGTAGTGGCCGTTGGTCTTGGCCCGGCAGAGGCTGATATTGACGTGGTGGCGCGCCCAGGAAGAGGTCAGCGCGCGCAGCCCGTGGGTTGCGGCCTGAGGGGATATGTAAGGACCCAGGTCCCAGGCAGCGATCATCACATGGGTGGTCAAGCCCTGGGCGCGCAGTCCCAGGCCTTCCGCCCCGAAGAATACCGTGGGCTTCAAATACGCATTGCTCAGGCCGTTTTTGGCCAGGCACTCGCGCTGGGCGTCGATCAGCGCCGCTTCGCTGAATGGTAGCGGCATATCCAGCGAATGGGCGCTTTCCACCAGGCGGCGGGTGTGCTCGGCGGCCCGGAACAGGTGCGTGCCGCTGGGGCCAGCGTAGGCGCGCACCCCTTCGAAACAGCCCATGCCGTAGTGCAGCGTGTGGGTGAAAACATGCACCTTGGCGTCGCGCCATTCACGCCATTCGCCGTCCTGCCAGATCCAGCCGTCGCGATCGTAAAGCGGTGTCATCGGGTTGTTTGCTCCCACTGTTGGCACCAGTCATCGATCAACGTCTGCTGGTGCGGTTGCAGGGCCTGATAGCCCCAGGCGGCAATTTCATCGTTTTGCGGATCGGGCACGGCGATCTCGCTGCCTGCCAGGGTCTGGATGACTGCGTGGCCGCAGAGCGGCGCGTAGCCTTCCGAATAGCCGCCTTCATGGACAAATACCAGCTTGCCATCGCAGCAGCGCTCGGCCAGCGTTTTAAGCTGGGCAGTCATGTCGGCGAACGCCTGACTATTGAGCAACATTTTGCCTAATGGATCTTTGGCGCAGGCATCAAAACCGCAGGCCACCACGATGAGTTCGGGATTAAAGGCTTCCAGTGCGGGCAGCACCAGTCTTTCCATGGCGTAGGCGTAGGCGCCCAGGCCGCAGCCCGGCGGCAGTGGCAGATTGAGGTTGGCGCCCCGGCCTGCGCCTTCGCCCTGCTCGTCAAAACTGCCGGTTTCAAGCGGGTAGTTGGCCGCCTGATGGATGGATACGGTCAGCACCTCCGGCTCGTCATAAAAAGCCGCCTGCTGGCTATTGCCGTGGTGCACATCCCAGTCGAGTATCGCCACGCGGTTGACCTGCCCCAGGGCGCGAGCGCGCATTACCGCTACGGGAATATTGCCCAGCAGGCAGAACCCGCGACCCTGGTCGGCTTCCGCATGGTGACCTGGCGGGCGGCACAGGGCGTAGGCGTTGCTCACCTCGCCAAGCGCCACGGCCTCCACGGCGGCAATGGCTAACCCGGCGGATTGGGTGGCTGCCGCCCAGCTGCCCGGCATGTAGGGGGCACAGTCGCCGCCGTTGCCGCCGCGGGCTTTATCCCCCGCCCGCAGTTCGTCCAAGTAGCGCGGGGTGTGAAAGCGCAGCAGGTCTTCCAGCGCGGCAGCGGGCGGTTTCGCCACGCAAAGCTCATCGATCAGCCCGCTGACTTCGAGAATATTCTTCAGCCGTCGCTTGCTTTCCGGGCTTTCCGAGGCGGGCTGGGGCTGCAGGAATTCGCCAGGCGCGGAAAACACCCCGATGGCGCCCTGGTCGTGCCAGAAGCAGCGCTCGTGCCAGTAAAAACCGGTCCTACTCATGAGGTAAAGCCCTGCATGAAGGCGGTCAAGTTGGCACTTAGATGCTCGGTTGGATAACCGCCTTCCTGAATGATCACGGTGGGTAGCGAAAGTGCTGCCAGGCGTTTGCCGACGTCGATAAACGCCTCGGTTTCCACCGTCAGGCCTGCGAGCGGGTCATCCTTGTGGGCGTCGAGCCCCAGCGCCACCACCACGGCGTCCGGCGCATAGCGCTCCAGGCGGTCGATCAATATCGCCAGGGCGTCGAGATAGACGCCGCTGTCTCCGCCCAGCGGCAACGGCAGGTTGACGTTGGCGCCCTCGCCTTCCCCGCTGCCGGTCTCGTCGGCGCCGCCCCAGAAGAACGGATAAAAATCACTGGGGTCGACGTGCAGCGAGCCGGTCCAGACATCGCGGCGATGATAGAAAATATCCTGGGTGCCGTTGCCGTGGTGCAGGTCCACATCGATGATCGCCACTTTAGAAAACCGCTCTCGAAGCACCGTGGCGGCCAGCGCGGCGTTGTTCAAGAGGCAAAAGCCCCCGGCGCGCTCCGGCCCGGCATGGTGACCCGGTGGGCGGCACAGCGCGTAGGCCGCAGGCGCCCCATCGAGCACTTCTTCTGCGGCGGCTTCGGCGCTGGCGGCCGAGGCCAGGGCGCCTTGAAAGCTGGTGGCACTTAGCGGGCAGGCCATGTCATGCAGATGCCAGCCCGCCTGGCCGATCGGGTGGCGTGGATAGTGGTGACCGCCGCCGCAGGGGTGAATATTGGGCGCGACAAATTCCGCTGCGTCCGGCAGCGTCTGCCAGCGGGGGTAAATGGTTTCCAGAAACGTCAGGTAGCGCGGCGTATGAATCTGCTCCAGGCGCTTGCGCAGCGTCGGCGAATCCGCCTCTCTGGGGGCGGTCAGGGTCAGCCCTGCGTTGGCCAAGCCTTGGGTCAGCAGCTCGGCGCGCACCGGCCCTTCCGGTGAAGGCGCTGGCTGGCCGCGCAACAGAAACGTTGGCGGCGCGTGGTAGGCCTGGTCAGGATGGTAGAAGCATTTCATGGTCAAATTCGCATTCCTTGGCAGCCCGTTAGAGTAAAGAAGGAATCCAGGTAGAAAGCGCGGGGAACGCCGCCAGCAGCACGATCACCACCAGGAACGAGATGTAAAACGGCAGCGAGGCCACAATCGCCCGTTCATAGGGCACCTCGGCGATTCGCGCGGCGGTCATCAGCGTCATGCCGACCGGTGGTGTCACGTTGGAGATATTGAGCACCACGATCATCAGGATGGCGAAGTGCAGCGGGTCGAACCCCAGTTGGATCATCGCGGGCACGAGGACCGGGGCAATCACCACCAGCGCGGGCAGCACATCCATCACCGTGCCAATCACGATGAGCAGCAGGCAGACCAGCATCAATTGCACAAAGGCCGCATCGCTGACGGTGGTGATGATGCTGGCCGCATCCCGGGCAATGCCCGAGCGGGTGACAAACCAGCCAAGCACCGCTGACGTGGCCAGGAGAAAAAACACCACCCCGGAGAAGCGGACCGTGGTGACCAGCGAATCCCAGATCTTGCGCCAGGTGAGGTTGCGGTAGAACAACACGCCAATCACGATGGCGTAAACCGCCGCAAAGCCCGAGGCTTCGGTAATCGTGGTGAGCCCCGAGAGAATACCGCCCAGGATAATCAGCGGCACCACCATGGCGGGAAGCGCCAGCAGAAACGACATGACCGCCATCTTGAACGGCGTTGGCGCCTGCTTGGGGTAGTTGCGCTTCCAGGCCAGGAAAAAGCTCACGCCAAGCAGCGCCAACGCCATGATCAGGCCGGGAATGATGCCACCGGCAAACAGGTCGATCACCGAGATATCCCGCAGCAGCGTGGCGTAGACCACCATCACCACGCTTGGCGGAATAATCGGCCCGATGATCGACGAGCAGGCGGTGACCGCCGCGGCGTACTCGGCATCGTAGCCCTGCTTTTTCATCTCGGGGATCATGATCTTGCCGATTGCCACGGTGTCGGTCACCGCCGCGCCGGTCAGCCCGGCAAAAAACACCGAGACGGAGATATTCACGTGGGAGAGCGAGCCACGCACCCGGCCAAACAGCGCATTGTTGAACGCGATCAGCTTGTGGGTCAGCCCGCCCTGGTTCATCAACTCGGCGGTGAAGATAAAGTAGGGCACGGCGATCAGCAAAAAGCCGGAAACGCCGGAGAACATGCGGTCGGCAATGATGCCCAGCATACGTTCGCCGCCCATGGCAAAACCGCCCGCCAGCCCCGACATGGCCATGACCACGGCCACCGGCGCACCGATGAAGAGCAGCAGTACGAAGACGATAATCGCAGGCGTCATGAGCGGTGCTCCCCGTCGGCCGAGTCGATAAGCTCGCCGATCACGTCGTCATCATCGATGAAATGCTCCAGCAGTGAAAAGCCATTCACCAGGTGCAGCAGCATGATGATGCCGCTGAGGGGCACCACGATGGCCGTCACCTTGCTGGGAATTTGAATTTGCGCGGACACCATGTAGACCTGAGTGGCGCTGGTGAAGTAATCCCAGCCGTACCAGGTCAGCATCAGGGCAAACAGCGCAATCACCGCCAAACAAAGCCCGGCAGCGATTTGCACCATGACTCTTGGCAGGCTGCGAACCAGCAGCGTCATGGCAACATGTTCGCCATAGCGCAACGAGATGGTCATGGATAAAAAGCCGATCCATGGCAAAAACAGTCGCGCCAGTGAGTACGTCCAGCTTAGCGTGCTGCCGGTCACCAGCTTGTAGATAAACGCGGTAAACGAAATGCCCAGCATCGCCAGAATACAGCCCACACACACCACGATAGCCACCTGATTGACGCTATCGCTCAGGCGGCGCAACGGTTGTAATACGCCCATAAAGCCCCCTCATGACAACGCCCGCTAATCACGTTTTACGCCGGGGCGGTAATTGCCGCCCCGGCGTCGATCAGCAGCGCGTCGTTCTGGACATGCGTTTATTGGCCATAAACCCGGTAGTCTTCCTCAGCAACTGTCTGGCCAACGCTTTCGACTTCGTCCAGCAGCCCCTGCACACGGGCTTCGTCCATGCCGAAGTCATCGACAATCCATTCCTGCCAGGCAGGGCGGGCAATCTCGGCCATGCGTTCGCGCTCTTCATCGGGCATCAGGTAGCATTCTTCAAAGCGCTCGCAGGATTCCACCCAGCTGGCGGTGGCCAGGGCGCCGGACATGCCGTGGCTCATCTGGATCGCCTCACGCGCGGAGTTGATCAACACCTGCTGTTGCTCTTCGGGTAGCGATTGATACCACGATTCGCTGACCATCCAGGGGGCGCTGTTATACACGTGCCCGGTGAGTGTGGTGTAGTCGGTGACGGCATCGAAGTTGAAGGTGGTGTTGAGCACCGGGGCATTGAACTGGCCATCGGCCAGGCCGGTTTCCAGCGCGGTGATCAGCTCACCCCAGGGCAGCGGCGTGGCGGAAGCCCCGAGGGCTTGCATGATGGCGACGTGGGCAGGGTTCTCTTCAGTGCGGATGTTGAGCCCTTCCAGGTCTTCGACGGTCTCAATCAGGCGGACGTTGTTGGTAAACGCCACGAAGCCACCGCCATCATCGAAGGTGCCGAGGTAACGCATATCGGCGTCTTCAATGGTGCCGGACATGAAGTCAGCGAACCATTCACTGTCGAAGAAGGTCCAGGCCTGGCGCCAGTTGGTAAACAGGAACGGCGCCGTGACCACCTGGTAATCATCATAGAAGGACGACATGGCCCCGGCCGACATGATCGTCGACTGCAGCGTCCGCCCGCCCTGTACTTCCGAGCCGTTTTCCACCTCGGAGCCTAACTGGCCACCGCCGAAGATGTTGACCGTGAGATCCCCGTCGGTACGTGCCTCGACAAGGTTTTTGAAGTGCACCAGCGCCGGATAAATCGCGTTATTGCTCATGTCCTCCGGCAGTTGGGTGGCGATCACCATTTCATTGGATTGCGCTTGGGCATAAGCACTGGCAATGGCCAGGGGGAGTGCTGCCAGAGCGGCAATCAATATGGATTTGCTAGTGTTCATAACATACCTCGTTTTGGTTGTTGGTCGGTCTTGGTTATGACTGGCGTTACCACCCTAATGGGTAGCGATTTCTTTGTTGTGTGGGTTATTCGGGAAGCGACTCCCATACCTCAATGGCGGCGGCAAGATCTTCAAGCGACGCGCCTACCGATTTGAACAGCGTAATCGCCTCCTTTCCCGAGCGTCCGGGCTTGGTGTCAGATAGCACTTCGGCAAGCTCTGCCTGAATCTGGTCGAACTGGAATTCCCCTTCGTCAATCGCCTGCAGAATATCCCCCGCCTCGCCTTGGGCACCGGCGTAGGTATCCACAAATACCTCTGAGCGGCGCAAACATAGGGCATCGGTTTCGCGCATTTGCGGGCGAAACGCGCCAATCAAGTCCAAGTGAGTGCCGGGCGCCAGCCATTCACCCTTGATCAGCGGCTGGGTGGAAAGCGTCACACAGCTGATGATATCGGCCTCGGCCACGGCATCGGCCAGCTCGTCGACCACCTGAACCTCGAAGCGGTCAGCGTAATCGTCGGCAATCGCTGCTGCCTTACTGGGGTTGCGCCCCCAAATCAGTACCCGCTTGATAGGCCGCACGCTGGCGTGGGCTTCGATCACCATCGGCGCCAGCTTGCCAGTGCCGACGACCAGCAGGGTCTCTGCGTTTTCATTCGCCAGGGCCTGAGCGGCAAGGGCTGACGCCGCCGCCGTGCGACGCCGGGTAAGCTCGCTGCCATCAATACATGCCAGCGGCTGACCGTGTTTGCCCTCGCTGAGCAGATAGAGCCCGGAGATAGCGGGAACGCCATGGTCGGCGTTTTGCGGAAACACATTGACCATCTTGACGCCGATATACCCGGCTTCTTCCCAGGCGGGCATCAGCAGCATGGTGGCTTCGCCATCAGGGCGGTGCATAGCGTGATGGTGGCGCGGCGGCGACTCCACGCCATTCACGAAGGTGGCATGTAGCCGCTTGACCAACCCCTCCCAGCTCAGCGCTCGAGCGACGTCTTGTGCAGATACAACCCGCATGTCAGGCCTCCGGCAGTGCGGCAATCACCATGATTTCAACCTTCCACTCGGGTTTGGCGAGTTTGGCTTCAACGGCAGCGCGCACGGGCGGGCGGCCCGGAACCACCCAGGCATCCCAGGCGGCGTTCATCTGGTCGAACTCTGCCATGCTGGTCACCCAGATTTGCGCTGAAAGCAGGTGCTCTTTGGAGGTACCGGCCTGGGCCAGCAGTTGGTCGATGCGTACCAGTACTTGCTCGGTTTGGCCGCGCATATCCGCCGAGGCATCCGAGGGTACCTGGCCCGCAAGGTAAACGGTGCCGTTATGAACCGCTACTTGGCTCATCCGCGCATTGCTGTCTTGGTAGGTAACGTTCACTGGGTCTCTCCATCAAAAAGGCTTCTTCAGAGACTAGAACGCTATTGGGCAAATTACTTGCCCGACACTGCGGTAAGTTTGCCCGTAAGTCATGCAAACCGATCTAAGGTGGCCGACTCCAGGAAACGCTTACCTGTCAGACGAGGGAGAGATTTCGAAATAGCGCCGGTACGCGCGGGAGAAGCTGCCCTGGTCGCGAAAGCCGACCAGCATGGCGACATGCCCCAGGCTAAGCGTGCTGTGCCGTACCAGCGTTCGAGCGTGCTCCAGGCGCCGACGCTGGACATACGCCAGCGGCGTCACGCCGGTCAGCTCGCGAAAACAGGTGTGGAAATGCCCCGGGCTCAAGGCGCAAAGTTCGGCTAGCTGCTCCACGCGGATTTCATCGGCAAGGTGCTGATCCAGCCAGGCATCCAGACGGGCGAGATCGAGGCGTTCGCTGATACAGTGCTGTCCCAACTGCTCAACGGCTTCAGGCCTGGCGTCGTGCAGATACATCGTCAGCGCGCGCAGCAGCAGAATGGCGATTTCATTCTGCAGCCCGGGGCACTGCTCGAGCTGACTGGCCAGGGCGTGGGTAAGCTGATTTAACGCCGGGGGGACGCTGAAAAAACGCGGCTTATCGAACAGGCGCTCAATCTCGCTGCCTTTTTCAAGCATGGCCAGTTGAGCCACGGGAACATCCAGCACCAAGGTCCGGTTACTGCCATCGCCCTGGTACTCGTGGTGGCGCGAAGAGGGAATCAAACAGCCACGCCGGGCTGTCACTCTTTCCCCCCGCCCCTCCATCGAAAGCTCCGTGACACCACAGGTCGCCAGTATCAGCTGATGGAAATCGTGGGTATGGGCCACCTGCTCCTGGGATAAGTTGCGGCTATGCAGCTCAAAAAGGGCCATGGTGGGTTACCGTGTTTCGTCGAATGCGATTCATTCACTATAAAACGGCTCGGCGACAAAAAGCGAGGGGGCAGCCAACTGTGCGTTAACGCTCTACCGAGCGTGCAAGATGGATGACACGCTGTCATCAGCAAGTCATGGGCTCGGGTTAGGGTGGCAATAAGCTGCTATAAGAGTTTAGACAACATGCCACAGCGTCGACGCCCTCCTCTCAACGCCCCGCTCAGTGACCAGGATGTCGCGGCGCTAACTCATCTAGCCAACGGCAATGCTCTCTACCTGCAACGTGAGGCTGACCGCAAGGCTCGGCAGGAATCGGCATTGGCGCTGCTTCACTCAACCACGTCAACGGCTAACGCGCAGCCGGGATGCATGAAAGTACTGATGATTTCGGATGTCTACTTTCCCCGCGTCAATGGCGTCTCCACCTCCATTGCCAGCTTTCGCGGCGCCCTTGAACGCCTGGGTCACTCAGTGACACTGATCTGCCCCGACTACCCGTTGGGCCAATTGGACGAACCGGGCGTACTGCGCATCCGCTCGCACCGGGTACCCGGTGACCCGGAGGATCGCATGATGCGCTACCGCGATCTGCTCGCTCTGACACCGCAGCTTGCAGGCAAGGCGTTTGACCTTATTCATGTCCATACGCCCTTTACTGCCCACTATGCCGGTGTTGCGCTGGGTCGCCGACTCGGGCTTCCGGTGGTCGCGACCTACCACACACTTTTTGAGGCGTATGTTCAGCACTATATTCGCTGGTTTCCCAGACGCTGGCTACGCCTGGCCGCACGGCGACTTTCGGCACACCAATGCCATCAGCTAAGCGCCCTGGTAGCTCCCTCCCAAGCGATGCAGCATGCACTGACGCGCTACGGCGTGACCACACCCACCACGGTGATTGCTACCGGCCTGGCGCTGGAGGCGTTCTGTTCACCTCAGCTTGGCAGCGACTTTCGGGCGCATTACCACCTGCCCCGGGAAGCACGGCTGCTGCTCTATGTAGGCCGCACCGCCTTCGAGAAGAACATCGACTTTCTGATCGACATGCTGCCCAAGGTATTAGCCGAGCACCCCACCACCCGGCTGATTATTACCGGCGAAGGTCCGGCCCAAGACTCACTTGTCCGGCGGGCTCAGGCGCTTGGCGTGGCGGAATCGGTACTATTTCTCGGTTATCTCGACCGCAGCGGCCCTTTGCAAGCGGCCTACCGCGCCGCCGATGTTTTCGTCTTTGCATCACGCACGGAAACCCAGGGGCTGGTACTGCTGGAAGCGATGGCGCTGGGCACACCGGTGGTCTCCACCGCCACCATGGGCACGCTTGATGTCTTAAAAGAAGGTGAAGGCTGCCTAATCGCCGAGGAAAACCATAGCGACTTCGCCACTAAGGTTAACCAGCTATTAAGCGATGAAACACGCCGAGCACAGCTCGCCGAGCGCGGCCAAACCTATGCCGCCAGCTGGCACGAAGACGCCAAGAGCGCAGAGCTGGTTGCTCTTTATCGAAAGCTGGCGGCTGAACGTTTGGCTAATGCGAGGAAGTAAGTAAGACAGTAAGGGCTGGAATCGCGATGGACACTTGTGGACACTTCGTGCTTACTTGCCATTATTACCATATGGGTATATCTTTCTTGCATGGATAGTCAACCACCAAAACCCTTGCGCTGGGTCGCTAGCTCCAAAAAAGACTCCAGGCCATGCCTGAGGAAGTAAAGGATGTTTTCGGCTTCGCCCTTCACCTTGCCCAGGTAGGCTCCAAACATTCGCAATCCAAGCCACTCAAAGGCTTTGGTTCAGCTGGCGTTATTGAGGTCGTGGAGGATTATCAGGGTGATACGTACCGGGCTGTTTACACGGTTCGCATCCAGGAAGCGGTATACGTACTTCACTGTTTTCAAAAGAAGTCATCCAGCGGGGTCTCTACACCTAAACCCGATATAGAGAAAATCCGTGATCGATTGAAAGCGGCTGAAAAACACGCCAAGGGGGAATCCAATGATCATTGAAGATAGCACTGGCAACGTTTACGACGATATCCACAGTCATGACGCCGAAGAAATGCTGATTAAGGCACAGCTTGCCGCCAAGATCGGTGAGGTGATCAAGCATCGTCGATTGACGCAAACCAAAGTATCCGAGCTGACTGGTTTGCCGCAGCCTAAAGTTTCAGCCCTTCTTAAAGGCCAGTTTCGCGGGATTAGTGAATCCAAGATGCTCGACTGCCTAGCTCGCCTGGGTCGTGATGTGCGCATTGTGGTGGGCCCAGCTCGCCCTCGGTCGACACCCGGTCACGTACAGCTTGAGGTGTCTTAAACAGTTAGCCTACTACGAAGACGCCAAGAGCGCAGAGCTGGTTGCTCTTTATCGAAAGCTGGCGGCTGAACGTTTGGCTAATGCGAGGAAGTAAGTAAGGCAAGGGCTGGAATCGCGATGGACACTTGTGGACACTTTCGAAGTACCAACAATGAAAAAGGGCCTAGCGATGAACGCTAAGCCCTTGATATATATGGTGCCGGTGGCCAGACTCGAACTGGCACGCCTGTTACAGCGGCGGATTTTGAAGCCTTAGCACACCGGCTCACTGTGGCATACTGAACTGATTTTAAAGGTTTTTAACCTCGAAAAATGCTCATTTTGCCTCGCTATAGCTAAGTTGTGTTGTCACAATGTGGACATCCTTTTACATCTAACTTGGAAACTATAATTTCCTCAAAGCTATTAATTAGCTTTAAAAATCAAGCGTACCCTTGCGATATCACATATCCTAAGCAAATAAAAATTGTTCCCAGCACAGATAAGTAAATCTTTCTTTTGATTTCCGAAGCCTCTTTTAACTTCTCAGATTCAGCTTCTAGATTTGCCAAATGAAGCCTTATTTGACTTTTCTTTCTTTCTATACTTTCAATTAAATCCATATCAAACTCATAACTACTTTTTTTATTTATAGAACGCCATATATCATCTATTGAATCATTTATAAAAATCAAACTATCTCTAATAGGCTTATAGAAATCTTTATCTTCTTCATTTAAATAAGAATAACCATATATCATACACACATCCACTAGCCTTTCACCTTTTGTAGCTGCTCTTATTTTTAAAGATAAAAAGAAATCTGTTTTTTCTCTGATTACCTCGACAATTTTATTGTGATCGATTTTTGTTTTCAGCCTATATTCATTCCTATCCCTATTTAAATCCCCAATTTCTTTCAGGTATCTTTTGTTTCTACTTTTTTCGTCATACCCACTATTAACGTAATACCCCATATTAGTAAAAATATTATAACCAAAGCTATCGTAATTTTTCTTATAAATGCTTAATTCTTCCAAAAGCTCATCTTTCAAGTCTTTATATGTTTTTGACCTCGCAACAAAATCGTTAACTAGCTCTATATAATCCCAATTCAAATCTTTCATCTCCTTAATCATTGTTTTCTTCTTCTCAATATCTGCATTTCTTTCTGAAATAAAAACAGACATATACGTTAACAATCCTGCTATTGCAGCCGCACTCAATATCGTAAAGACTTCGGCATCTACTTTAATAAAAAAGGGAAGACTCAAACCAACACCAAAAAACAAGATAATATTTACAACTGGATTATTCATAAAAACACCTTAAAAAATAAAAGCCCTTACACCCCTTATATTAAAGCCTAACTTCCATAAATCCCTCCGCGTTCTTTATTAACTTCTTCAATTAAGCCTAGCTCAATCTTCAGCCTTTTCACCTCCAATCTTTCTCTTTCGGACAAAATAACAGCTTGTTGCTTTTGAGACTTTTTAAGCCTCACACTTTCATCCACAAGCTTTTTATAGTTAACAACATATACACAGCAGCACCATATAAAAACACCAAGCGATATCAACAACACGACATCAATAAAAATCGCATAATAAATTGCTTTTTGCATGCCCACATCAAAATCACGCATTGCATTAACAAGCATTCTATCTAGGCTATCCATTACCTGTTCCCCCTACGATTTTTCTTTTTCCGTTTTTTCAGCAGCTTACTTTCAACCCATACATAAAAAATGGCCACCCCACCAAACAGGATCGCCATTTTTATAATCTGGTGAAATGCTTCTCTCGCTTCTTCCAAAGCCCTTGCTCCCTATTCCCCTTATCCACAATGCCTTCCTCCCTGGAACCATTTATACACAGCCCGTTGTGCTAGTCGGTATCCGTCCCTGTTTTCTTCAACGTGCGGCGTGCCCTTTCTAACTCGGGGCTTACCTGGCCGCATTCCTCATCCGTCCGACCTGTCATCAGCCAAAGCGTGTACTTCGGCCATTGCTGGCAAATAGCTTCTAACATCTCGCCTTTAGGTGCCCGCCCCGTTAGCTCAATGTTTTCAAGAGTTTTCTTAGGAATTCCAATTAGTTGGGAAAATTCCGCACGCCCACTCGTCTCGACTTCACGAATTTGACGGATTTTTTCTGTTAGCTTGCTTGACATATCCCGACTTCTCGGTATCCTGAATTTAGGTGATCCCGATTTATCGGGATACTAGGTCAGCAATATAACTGTTTTTACTTATTGCTGGTTTTGAAGATACCACAACATGCCACAGCGAGCAGGTACAGCATGGAAACGAGCAATACGCCCCACGTCCCCGCACCCCAGGTGCCCGTTATGACGGTCGAGCGTTTCTCCGAGCTATCCGGCCTTACCCCCGACACCGTGCGGGGCCAGCTCAACCAGGGAAACCTCCCGCTTATCAAGGTCGGCCGTCGTCGTCTAGTTAACGTCGCGCTCTTTACCGCTGAGTGCCTGCAATCGGAGGATTGGTCATGAGCGCCTACACCCTCAACCCAGCGTTCCGGTCAAGCATTCGTCCTGAATGTCTTGTCACCCTGTCCCTGAACGGTGTGAAGCAAAGTCCTGATGATGCCGCCTTTGCCACTCTGTTTGACGTTCAGCACTACACCGGCGCCATGGCCTTTGTGTGTGTTCCTGGCCATGTCTATCAAGCCAATGCCAACCGCCTGGAACAGACGCCCGATTTCATCGCTGATGACGGCAAATGCTCGTTCGATTTCGACTCCCATGAGGCGGCACTGGACTTCCTACGTCATCTCTACGGAATCGACGCCCCAGATGCCCCCAGCACCACTGACCGCGCGCCCGCACTTGCCGACGCCTCCCCTTGTCCCTCGGCGATTGTGGTACCGGCGCATCTATCCACACCCCCACGGCTAACCCGCCGTCCGTTATCCACAACGGCCTTTAGCCCTTTTGGAGTTATGCACATGAGTAAAAAACAGCCCATTCGGGTCTTCCTGGACCAGGAAATACACAGCCGGTACTTGATCCAGGCTGGCACCAACGGCCTCACCCCCTCCGCCCTGGGGGAACGCCTGATTCAAAGCGGCCTTACCCAACTGGAGCGCGGCGACAAGGCACCGCTGGATGCACCGGCCGGTGATGCCTCCCCCGCTCCCCACGGCAACGGGGCCTGATCCTGTGTCCCCTGCCCGTCATCCGTCGCCCGTCGGTCGCACGGCTCCTCGAGTCCGCCCCGGCGCGGCTGTCACACCCGAGGCACGAGCGGTTGACAGCCGCGCCGGGGTGGACTGCCGTGCAAAAAGACCAGAGGGCCACGGAGGGCGGGCAGGGGACTCCCCCTGCCTCGATTCCCGAGCTCTGAGGGAGCGGGGCCAGCGGTGCCTGCATGGCCGGGACTATGCACGCGCCGCGACGTACTACGCCCAGGCTGAACACCTGACGTTACTACTGGACGGTGTGACCCCTGACACCACTGAGCTAGCCGTTCTCGCGGACTACTGCCTAACCCAAGCCGCCAGAACCCAACGCTAACGAAAAGGAACCCTAACCATGATCAACACCATTCAAGCCCACGTCATCGGCGCATCACGCTACAGCATGGACAACGGCGTCAAAGGCGCAAAAGTCACCATCATGCAGCCCTCGGCGCCCGACAACGAAAACCAGCTGGGCAACCAGGTCAGCACCATGTCCGCGCCCTATGAAATTCTCGACCAGCTGCACGCCTTCGCCCCACAAATGCCGTGCGCCCTGGAGCTGGATATCGAATTTCGCGCCTCGGGCGGTAAAGCCACCATGCACGTCCTCGCCGCCCGAAAGCCAAGCGCGACCGGTGGCCAACAGCAACCCGCCTCTAACGGCGACAAAAAATAGGATTCCGAGCCATGGACACTAGCGAAATCTCCGGTCTGTGGCTCCTGGTTTATTGCGTCGGCCTCGTTCTGACGTTCGGGATCGGCGCGATAAATGGGGGCCAACGATGAACGACCCAAGCCTGACGTTTGTTGTTGGTTCCCTTTTCACGTCCTACGCCCTCGGGTGGGCGTTCGGACACATCATTCTGACGGTAAAACGCTTTATGGAGTCTGTCTCATGACCTTTAAAACCATCGCACAACACGTAAAACAAGCCGCTACCGACACACGCGGCAAAGTCGCTGGCGGTGCTGCCCTTCTGGTCGCTTCAGCCGCTGCCCATGCACAAACAGCCCCTACCGGCGCAGAAGCGGCCTTTAGTGAGGTGCAATCCGCCGGGGCGGATATGGCCGGTTACGCCTGGCCGGTCGTCGCCTCCATCACCGCCGCATTAATCGGCATCAAGCTGTTCAAGAAGTTCGCTAACCGCGCTTCTTAAGCCGGTGCCTCATGGGATCAACAAGGGGCGGAAACGCCCCTTTTTCTATAGCGAGGGGAACATGATTAAAAAAGCCGTTTTACCACTGCTCTTAGCGCCTTTTTTAATGGTGTTTTCTCATGGCTCTTCGACGTTGGGTGTGGAATTCGCCCCCTGAGCTGGGCCAGAATATGACCTCCCCAACAGCAGTAGGTATGACATGGACGGCACTCAG
>NZ_FOGS01000024.1 GCF_900111305.1 Vreelandella subterranea | reverse complement strand
AAAACCCGATTTCGAGCACTTCTATCGCCTGGCGTCCTAATTTTTTGGCTCAACCAGCCACCTGGCTGAGTCATACTAATATTGGCATTCAGCCACTTGAGCGCCCAGCCAAAGCGCGTTAAATACTGTATTTTGCGCTCACAAAGCAACATCACCCGCTCAAAGCCCCTCATGAAGCGGCCAAGTGACCATAATTCGCTAACTTCTCAATATTGTGCACCATACAGTAGAGCTTCCACTGACCTTGCACCTTCTTCTTGCCCCGTAGGCTGAAGCGGCTCAGCCTCTTCGTCGTGCCAATATTACCGAACACCGGTTCTACTACCGACATGCGGTGGCTGTAAATTTCTTTGCCCTTGGGGCTATCGACTCGGTGTTTCATCCAGTCAGTGTAATTGGGTAAGCGCTTGTTCTCGATAATAAAAGATACTTGTCGGCCAGCGCCGTTGCGATGGTCGGCCGAGCTTGGGTTCTGCATGCACCGGTATTTTTTGGGGCAATGCCGACATTGCAGCAAACGCCCTTCGAAGTGCACCCGGATTTTGCCATTGTCGGCTTCCCGCTGCCCCCGATAGGTCAACTTTTCGCCAGTTGGGCAGATACACGTTAGCTTTACAGGATCAAAGTGGAACGCGCTGGCTGGCGTCGTCTTCCGCCAGCCTTTATCGGGTAAGTTCTGGTGGCGCTTGCCGTATTTGTTTTTCTGGTCGGCGAACTGCGGATCCCGGCTGCGGAACTGGTTATCGGGTATATAGCCATTGATCTGCTGTTCGTGCAGGTACTTCATATTCGCTTCGTTGGCGAAGCCCGTATCAGCAGTGACGACGGTGCCTTGCTGATAGATGTTTTCTGCAATCCCCAGCTTCTTAAAACGGGCTTCGACCGTTTCTAGTACGGGCTGCAAGGTGTGGTGTTCCTGGCCTTCACCAAAGGCCTGAGCGTCAATGACAATCTGGTGTTTTTTATCCACCGTGGCGACACCGTTATAGCCTTGGATCGTCCCTTTGCTGGTGGTCATTTTGGCGCTTTCGTTATCAGTAAGGTTGCTCTTCACTTCCTTGATCCGCTTCCCCCGGCCCATCCTTGGGCTGTTCGTCTTTAGGAAACGATCCACTTTGTTCATGGCATCATCTAACGAGAGGATCATCTTGGCCCGGCGGATATCCCGATCCAGATCGGCTTCCGTTTCGGCCTCATCACGCGCGTGGTGCTCCAGTAGGTGATGTCGGATCAGACCTCTCAATTTGTCACGCTTCTCGCCCAGTTCTTTGAACGTGCCAGACCACTCTTTTGAGGCATCGGAGGACATCTTGCAGCCGTCAATGGCAAAGAGTTCGTTACCCAACAGGCCTTGTTCGTGGCACACCAACAACACTTGCTCGAACAGCGCTTCAATCTCATCAGCATGGCGGCTGACGAAACTTGCCAGGGTGGTGAAGTGGGGCACGGTATCGCAGGAAAGCGCTTTGAAAATGATGTTGGTCTCGCAACACCATTGCATCTCGCGGCTGGAGGTGATGCCTTTTGAGTAAGCAAACAGGATGATCTTCAACAAGATGGCCGGATCATAGGCCAGCCGACCGGTCGCGTCGTTTCGATACTTGGGATGGAAAACGGATAAATCGAGCTTGTGCTCGATCAGGTAGTGTACGGCGTGTTCGAAGGTGCCTGGCTGGAGCTGATCTTGGTAATTGATCACCACCATGGCGTTCTGATCGTAGTTATAAGCCTTGAAGCGCGGCATGCTGACCACTCCTCGTCTGTTTCCTCGATCCTATCAAAACTTAGGGGCCAGCGGGGTTTTTCTACAGCCTCAACGC
>NZ_FOGS01000016.1 GCF_900111305.1 Vreelandella subterranea | reverse complement strand
AAGCCAGGGTCACCATGGCCCTGAAGCTACTGGCCAGCTTGTCATAGCGGGTATTTAGCCGACGCTTTTCTTTCAACCAACCGAATAGGCGTTCTACCACATTGCGCTGACGGTATTTCGGCCGGTCGAACTGATGCGGCAGGCCAGGACGCGGGCGCCTATGCATGCGACGTCTGGGGATGATGGGCCGCATGCCGTAACGCGTGCAGTAGCGTCGAAGCTCATCACTATCGTAGCCCTTGTCAGCCACGACATAACGACTGCGTTTGCGAGGCCTACCGGAACGCCCTGGTAGTCGAACCTTCTCCAGCAACTCGATGAAATGGGTTGAATCGGCACGCTGGCCTGCTGAGAGGGAAAAGGTAAGTGGAAAACCCTGGCTATCGCACAGTAAGTGTATCTTGGTGGTCAGGCCACCACGACTGCGGCCGAGAGCATGATCGGGCGGTTCTATCGATCCCCCTTTTTACCGGCACCGCTGGCTGATCGTGTTGCTCTGATGGAGGTCGAATCGGCCATCCATGTGTCGAGATCCATAAAGCCGTCTTCCCGCAGACGCAGATGAAGACGCATCAGGATCCGATCAAAAGTGCCGTCATCGCGCCACCGACGAAAGCGCTGGTAAACGGTCTTCCAGGGGCCGTAACGTTCTGGCAGGTCGCGCCATTGCGCTCCCGAGCACAGAATCCAGAAGATCCCATTGAGCATCTGACGATCATCACGGCGTGGGCGACCCATGGTCTGTGGAGGAGAAACGATATCCTCAATCATTTGCCAGCGCTGATCGGAAAGTTCGTAACGGCCCGCCATAGCTGCCTCCTGTTCGGTGACAGGGAACAGCGTAGCAAACATGACTTTTCAGACAGAACCTAAGAATTTACCTTGCCGAGTAGCAGGAACTCGATCAGCGCCTTCTGGGCGTGGAGGCGGTTACCTGCTTCCTGCCAAACCACGGCGCGCGGGTCGTCCAGTAAGGTGTGGCTGATTTCCTCGCCGCGATGAGCGGGTAGGCAGTGTAGAAACAGGGCGTCTGGCCTGGCTTTATCAAGCAACGCCTCGGTGACCTGAAACCCTGCGAAATCCGCCTCGCGCTTGGCCTGTTCCTCTTCCTGGCCCATGGAGGCCCAGACATCCGTGGTGATCAGGTCGGCACCCTCGGCGGCGGCTTGCGGGTCGTGCAGGAGCGTCACCTGGTCGCCAGCGGCCGCCATGATGTCGGCGCGTGGCTCATACCCCTTGGGGCAACAAATCCGCAGGTGGAAGTCGAATTGTCGCGCGGCGTTGATCCAGGAATGGCACATGTTGTTGCCATCGCCAACCCATACCGCCGTTCGTCCCTTGACACTGCCGCGAAGCTCGGTCCAGGTCATGACATCGGCGAGCAGTTGGCAGGGATGATAATCATCGCTTAGCGCGTTGATGACCGGTACGCTGCTGGCGCTGGCGTAGGTTTCAAGACCAGCGTGGGAAAAGGTGCGAATCATCACCGCATCGACCATCTCGGCCAGCACGCGGGCGGTGTCCTCGATGGGTTCGCCGCGTCCCAGTTGGGTGTCACGGGGAGAGAGAAACAGGGCGTGGCCGCCGAACTGTGCCATGGCGGTTTCGAACGAAACGCGTGTACGCGTTGACGATTTCTCGAAGATCATCGCCAGCGTGCGGTTTGGCAACGGCGTATAGCGTGGCCCCTGTGCCTTCAAGTTGCTCTTGACAGTGATGGCGCGCTGAATCAAATAGTTCAGCTCGTCGGGCGTTAAGTCCAGTAACGTCAGAAAATGGCGTGTCGCCATGAAGGTAGTCTCCGCGCAAAAACCCTATCCTAGCGATGCCCTGGGGGATGCGCAACGTGGTTGGCACGCGTAGAATGGCAAGTACCGCCTAAGGTTGAGTAGTATGCTCGGGTATTAAAACGCCATGCCTCAAGCATGCTGCATTATCTATCGATCGCCTTGAGGTCGCCCGGCGGTGCGCCGCCGAATCGACCATCGAGGCCCATCTCTATAGGAGACTGTATGAGCACCACAGCCGAGAACATTCAGCGTCAAATCAGTGAAAACCCGATCCTGATTTACATGAAAGGCACGCCACAGTTGCCGCAATGCGGCTTCTCGGCGCAAACCGTTCAGGCACTGATGAGCTGCGGCGAGCGCTTCGCGTTTGTCAACGTGCTGGATAATCCAGACATTCGTGCCGAGCTGCCGAAAATTGCCAACTGGCCGACATTCCCGCAGCTATGGGTCGAAGGTGAGCTGGTCGGCGGCTGCGATATCGTGATCGAGATGCACCAGAACGGCGAGCTGGAAACGCTGGTTAAAGAAGCAGGTCAGCGCGCCGCTGCCAATGAAAGCGGTGATAATGCCTGAGGGGTTTGCCTGGCCCGTTGGGTAGACGGTTGGCGGGTCGTGGCGCAGTCGCTAGAATAACCTTTTGTCTTGGCTCTGAAGCCACACCGCCCAAGGATGTCATGCTCAATGAGCTATCAGGTTCTGGCCCGTAAATGGCGGCCGCGTACTTTTCACGAGCTTGTGGGCCAAGCCCATGTGCAGCGTGCCCTGGTCAATGCGCTTGACCAGGGCCGCCTGCACCATGCGTACCTGTTTACCGGCACGCGGGGCGTGGGCAAGACCACTCTGGCAAGGATACTGGCCAAGTGCCTGAACTGCACCGCCAATGGTCGCGGCGACGAGGGGGTTACCTCAACCCCTTGTGGGCAGTGCGATAGCTGCCAGGCCATCGATGAAGGGCGTTTTGTCGACTTGATCGAAGTGGATGCTGCTTCGCGCACCAAGGTCGAAGACACCCGTGAACTGCTCGACAACGTTCAATACGCCCCGACCCAAGGGCGCTATAAGGTGTACCTCATCGATGAGGTGCACATGCTCTCCACAAGCAGCTTTAACGCGCTGCTGAAGACACTTGAAGAGCCTCCCCCTCACGTCAAGTTCCTGCTGGCGACCACCGATCCACAAAAGCTTCCCGCGACGGTGCTCTCGCGCTGCCTGCAATTCACCCTCAAACACATGCCGCCGGAACGCGTGGTGACGCACCTGACGCACATACTGAACAGTGAAGGCGTCGCGTTTGACGAAAGCGCGCTTTGGCTGTTGGGTAAAGCGGCTGAAGGCTCCATGCGCGATGCCATGAGCCTGACTGACCAGGCGATTGCCTTTGGTCAGGGCGCCGTCAGGCATGCGGATGTGGCGGCGATGCTGGGCACCCTGGATCACCGCCACGTGATTGCGCTGATAGAGGCGTTGGCGGAGGTTAACGTTGCCCGCTTGCTGTCGGAGGTCGGTCAGCTAGCCGAGCAGAGTCCTGACTTTGCCGCAGTGCTGGATGATGTGACCGGGGTATTACATCGCTTGGCAGTGGCGCAGATGGTGCCCGACGCCGTGGATAACAGCCACGGCGACCGCGACATTATCCTGCAATTGGCATCGCGTTTCAGTGCCGAGGATATTCAGCTGTACTATCAAATCGGTATCCAGGGGCGTGGTGATATGCAACACGCCCCCGATTTGCGCAGTGCACTGGAAATGACCCTGCTGAGAATGCTGGCGTTCCGCCCTCAGGGCGTGCCCAAGCCACCGACAACTAAACTGCCGCTTCAGCCTGAAGCGCCTGTCGCACCCGAAGCGCCTGAAGAGGCGCCTGTCAGCGAGCGGCCAGAAGCAACGCCAGAAGATTCGCCGCCGCCTCCGGCGTTGGTCAACGATGAAGAAACGTCAGCCGCGCCCCCCTGGGCGCTTGACGTGTCCAGGGATGAGCCAACGCTAACCTCAGAGCCAGAGCCAGAGCCAGAGCCAGAGCCAGAGCCAGAGCCAGAGCCAGAGCCAGAGCCAGAGCCAGAGCCAGCGTCGGCTGCGCAAGTCAGTGCTTCCGCCCCCCCATCCGAGTATTGGGACCATGCCCAATGGCTTGAGCAGTTCGATGCCCTGGGGCTTGGCGGCCTGACGCGTAACCTGGCCGCCCATTGTCAGTTGGACACTGATGATGGGCACACCTTCACGCTGCGCTTGGCACCTAGCCAGTCGGCGATGCAAGCCGAGGTTCACCAGACGCGCATCGAGAATGCCCTGGCCGAACTGGGGGTAAAGCGCCGCGTGGTGTTTCATGTCGAAGACCTCGCCGGTGCCCTGGAAACCCCTCGGCAACGCGAAGTGCGTTGCCAGGCGGAGCGTCATGCTCAGGCGGTTGATGTCTTGCAGCGCGACCCCCATGTAGTAGAGTTAATGCAGGCTTTCGGCGCACAGCTTGTCGAAACCAGCGTCAAACCTGTTGAAGCGTCGCGCTAACGCTGTGCGATCCACTGATGATTGGAGAGTCTTACCATGATGAAAGGCGGCATGGGCAACTTGATGAAACAAGCCCAAGAGATGCAGGAAAAAATGCAGCGTGCCCAGGAAGAAGTGGCCGAGGCAGAAGTGTTGGGCGAAGCCGGCGCCGGCATGGTCAAGGTGACCATGAATGGCCGTCATGACGTGATTTCGGTCGATATCGACCCGAGCGTCATGCAGGAAGACAAGGAACTGCTGGAAGATCTGCTGGCGGCTGCCGTCAACGATGCAGTGCGCAAAGTCGAGGTCAACTCGAAAGCCAAGATGGAAGAAGCCACTGCCGGGCTTGATCTGCCCCCCGGCTTCAAAATGCCATTTTAAATGATGCGGTTTTCTCCGCTTGTCGAGCAACTGATGGAGGCCTTTCGCGTCTTGCCGGGCGTGGGGCCGAAAACCGCACAGCGTATGGCCATGCACCTGCTGGAACGGGACCGCCCCGGCGGCCAGAAACTGGCGTCCACCATCCAGCAGGCGATTGACGAAGTCGGCTACTGTCGGCGTTGCCGAACGCTGACAGAAGCGGATATCTGCGCGTTGTGTGAAAGCCCGCGCCGCCACGACCAGCTGCTATGCGTGGTGGAATCACCTGCCGATCAACTGGCGATTGAAGAAGCCGGCGGCTTTCAGGGGCGCTATTTCGTCCTCCATGGCCATCTGTCGCCGCTGGATGGCATCGGGCCTGATGCTATCGGCCTGGACGTGCTTGAAGCCCGTGTCGCGGAAGGTCAAATCAGCGAAGTGGTGCTCGCCACCAACCCCACGGTGGAGGGCGAAGCCACCGCGCATTACATTGCTGCCTTGCTGGCGGAACACGGCGTAACGCTATCGCGGCTTGCCTACGGCGTCCCCATGGGCGGTGAGCTGGAGTACGTAGACGGCGGCACACTCAGCCGAGCATTCAACGGCCGCCAGCCGTTCAGCAGTGAATAACTTACTCTCAAGCAAGCGCTCAGGCGGTTGTGCAAACAGGGAATAGACTTTTGTCCTCATTTCAACCCGCTGACATCAGCTGGATTGCCTCGCCGCAGGCCCTCGATGACGCCTGCCTACAGGTGGCCGATGCCCCTGTGATTGCCTTGGATACGGAGTTTTTCCGCGAGAAAACGTTTTTTCCCATCCCGGCGCTAATCCAGTTCAGTGCGGGTGAGCATGCGTTCCTGATCGACCCGCTGGCAACGCCCTGTACCGATGCCTTTCGGGCCCTTTTGCAGAATCAAGCGATCAAGCTGCTGCATGCCTGCAGTGAAGACCTGGAGGTGTTTCAAATCTGGGCAGGTGTCTTGCCCAGCCCCTTGATCGACACCCAGGTGGCGCAGGGGTTTCTGGGTGATAATCCCAGCATGGGATACCAGAAGCTGGTCGAGGCCTGGGTGGGTAGAACCCTGCCCAAGGAAGAAACCCGCTCCAATTGGCTGGAGCGCCCCTTGACCGCCGCGCAGTGCGAGTATGCCGCGCTGGACGTTATTTACCTGCTCGACGTATGGGCAAAACAGCGTGAGCAGCTCGAGCACCTTGACCGCTTTGCCTGGCTGGAGAGCGACTGCCGCCAACTGATCGACCAGGCGGGTCGCAGCGATGACAACGACACTCAGTGGTACACCCGGCAACGCCAGCTATGGCGACTCACCGCGCCACAACTGAAAGCGTATCAGCTGATGACCACCTGGCGGGAAGGCGAGACACGTCGTCGCGACATACCGCGGAACTGGCTGATAAGCGATAAACACTTGATGGCCATTGCCGAGGCGATGCCTAGCAATCGCTATGAACTAGCCCGTGTTGAAGGAATGACACCCCCGCTGGTCAAGAAAGAGGGCGATGCCCTGCTGGGCTTCGTCAAGGAGGCCCAGCATACGCCCAGTGACGCCTTGCCCACGCCATGGCCGGACCCGATGCAACCCGCCTTCAAGCAGCGTTTCAAGGCGTTAAAGAAAGTGGTTAAAGGGCATGCCGATGAACTGGGGCTTGCACCTGAGGTGTTGTTGCGGCGCCGTGATCTGGAGGCGTTGGTCATGCAGTCGCTGGCGGGGACGCCGCTAACCCTGCCCACCGGTTGGCGAGGTGAACGGCTGAATGATGATCTGGCAACGGCGTTGGAGGCGAAGACCCAGTGAGCGATAAACTGCTGTGCGAGATTTTCAAAAGCTCGCGTAAAGACGAAATGTATCTTTACGTTGATAAGCGTCAGGGGCTTGCGCATGTCCCCGAGCCGCTATTGGCATCGTTTGGCAAGCCCCAGGCATTGCTCACCATGATTTTGACCGCTGACAAAAAGCTGGCGCGTGCCAGTGCGGCAGACATCATCGAGGCGATTGATTCCCAGGGTTTTTATCTGCAGATGCCACCCGGCAACGAAACGAATTTATTGACGGAACACCTGGCCCAGCAGCGTTCCGGCAATCCGCCAGGCGAATGAATTTTCTCGCCCATGCCTGGCTTGCCCGCGACGGCAGCGATGACTTCCTCTACGGCAATCTGATTGCCGATGGGGTCAAGGGCCGCGATCTGGCCGCCTGGCCTGATGATACGGCCCTGGGTATCCGTCACCACCGCCGTGTGGACGCCTGGGTGGACGGACATCACTGCGTCAAGGCGGCGTTGCGTCGGTCGCCCCCCGCTCAGCGACGCTTCATGGGCATTGCGCTGGATATTGTCTGGGACCACTTTCTTTCCCTTGAACACCATGCCGACGCCTCACAGCCGGCATTGATCGAGCGCTGCTATCGGCTGTTGAATGAGCGCTCGGCGCCTGACCGCCTGGCCCCCATGGTGGAGCCCTTGATCACCCACGACTGGCTGCGCCGCTATGCCGATTTCGATTTCACCTGCCAGGCCATTGCTGGCGTAGGCAGACGTCTGTCAGGACCCAATCGGTTGGCGGAGCTTGTCCCATGGCTGCACGAGGATTACGCTCAGTTGAAGAGCGATTTTGATGAACTCTGGCCCGCGCTTTTTGATGCGCTAGGTACCGAGCGTCGTTTCCCAACGCATACGACTAGCAAGTGAAGGTGATCCAATGACAGGCGCGTTACGCGAGCGCTTTTGGGAGCGCTATACGCTGGAAGAACTGACCACGGCCGAGTGGGAGGCACTCTGCGATGGCTGCGGGCAGTGCTGCCTGTTGAAGCTGCACGATGAAGAAAGCCAGGAGCTGGCGGTGCTCAATGTGGCCTGTCGGCTGCTGGATACGCATAGTTGCCAATGCAGCGATTACGAAAATCGTTTTGACTTCGTCCCCGACTGTACTCAGCTGACTCCTGAGCTGGTGAAAGAATTCACCTGGTTGCCGCCCACCTGTGGCTACCGGCGTGTCGCCGAAGGGCGCAAGCTGGCCGGCTGGCACCCTTTACTCAGCAACGATGCCGAGCGAGTCCATCGCAAAGGGGTGAGTGTGCGCAGCTATGCCGTTTCTCAGGATGATGTTCCCGAACACCGGCTGGAATCCCATATCATCGCCGTACTACCCATGTAGCGCCCTGCTTATGGGTAGCATGTGCATTCCCACCCCTGTTTGTTAAACGGCTGACTTGCGTGTTGGCTTATCCCAGATCGATAAAAATGCCTCTTTCGCTGGTTTTGCTGCCTGCGTTACCGCTTGCGCAGGCGATGGCGCTTTTGCTTTGCGGGGCTGGCGCGGTGTATCCCAAATGGTCGGGAAATGATCGTGATGTGGCATGGTATCTCCTTGAGGTTTTACAACCTTGGTCTGTAAGACTAAGGCATAATATGCCACATGATTCTATTTTATGGAAATCTTTTCCATAAAAATCCTTCCGTCTAACGATCTTTCATAAAACTATCTTTCATAAAACGATCTATCAGGATTGGATCAATCCACCAAGCCTAGCGCCCAGAGAATAAAGGCATCCTGGCGAGCGGCATCGCGCCACGCCTTGAAACGGCCGGAGGCGCCGCCGTGGCCACTACTCATATCGGTGTGTAGCAATACCGGCGCGTCGCCTTGCTGGAGTTGGCTGACCCGCGCATAGAATTTCGCCGGTTCCCAATAGCTAACCCGGGTATCAAACCAGCTGCCTTCCAGCCACAACGCCGGGTAGCGTTGGGCCGTCACGTTGTCGATGGGCGAATAATGGCGGATACGTTCGGCCACCTGCGGGTCGACCGGGTTGCCCCATTCGCTGTATTCGGCGGTGGTCAACGGCAGCGACGGATTCTGCATGGTGCGTAGCACGTCGAGAAACGGTACCTCGAGGACACCGGCGCAAAACGACTCAGGGGCGCGATTGAGGCAGGTGCCCACCAGCAGGCCGCCAGCGCTTGCGCCACAGGCGACAATTCGCTGTGGATCGCTCAAGCCTTGCGCCACCAGGGCATCGCGGGCGGCTAGAAAGTCGTCAAAGCTGTGTTCCTTGTGGGCCATCTTGCCGTCCAGATACCAAGGCTCGCCACGCTCGCCGCCTCCACGCACGTGGGCCACGGCAAAGGCAATACCCCGCTCGAGCAGTTCCAGGCGGGCAATGGAAAACCACGGGTCGAGGGGTTCTCCGTAAGCACCATAGCCATATAACAGGGTGGGCAGCGGCTGGTTGGCCAGGTCGCTACGCGTAACGACCGAGACAGGAACACGCTGGCCGTCGGCACTGGTCGCCCAGATCCGCTGACTGACAAGCTGTTCCGGTGCCAGGCTGCCATATACCGGCACGCGTTTGAGCAGTGTGCGCTCCCCGGTGGTCAGGTCCAGGGCATACCAGCTGGGCGGACGGGTAAACGATTCTTCCCGCAGACGCAGCACCTGGGTATCGAAGTGGGGGGCGTCCTCAAGCAGCTGTGAGCACAGCGATTCGGGTTGGTCGAGGTAGTCGTCCCGGGTGATATGCTGCTGCGGGTTGAGGTCCAGACGACGCAGTCGCACCTGCGCTCGATCATGATCGCGTTCAGCAAGCATCAGCCCCCAGGCGAAGGCATCTATGCCCTCCAGGGTAGCGTCTTCCCGCGCCGGGACGAGGGGCTGCCATGCAGGCGAGTCGCTATTCAGTGCCTCGATGGCCAACACGTCAAGCTGGAAATGGGCGCTGGCTTGATTATGCAGCCGATAAAATACGCCGGGACGATGGTCTACCGTATACTCAACGCCGGGTTGTCGAGTTTGAAGACAGCGGGGTGTATCGGTCGGCGTTCGGGCTGGCACCACGTGGACTTCACTGGTGTCTTTGGAGGCGCTTTCAAGCACCAGCCACTCACGGGAACGGGTTTTGCCCATGCCCAGCCAAAACTCCGGGTCGTCCTCGCGCAGCAATAACGTCGCTGGCTGGGAGTGCGGTGTGTGGTCAAGGCTGATGGGCAGGCACCAAATGCTGTCCGGGCGTTGGGTGTCGTCGAAGCGGGTAAACAGCAGCGAGGCACGGCCTGCGGTCTGGTCTTCTGCCCAGCAGATGCCGGGGCCGATGTCGCTGAGCAACTGAACCGGTTGACCGTCGGGCAGGCGTTTTAGCCACAGGGTAAACCGCTCGTCTCCCTGGGTGTCGTCGGTCCAGGCCAGCCATGCTTCATCCGGTGACAGCGCCATGTCGCCCATTTCGTAGAATGGCTGCCCGGTGGCAAGGTCGGGTACCGCCAGAACGCATTCAGAGGCGTCGGGCTGACCGTTGGGGTGACGCCACCAGCGGGGGTATTCCTCATCGGCGGCGGTTTCGCTCCAGAACGTAAAGTGGTCGAGCGTTGTCGGAAGGCTGGTGACCGCGAGTTCCCGTCGGCGCAGGTGGCTTTCATAAAGCGCGTCGGCAAGCGGTTCCAGCGGTTTGAACCATTCGGCATGCTGCTGGTTAGCCGCGCTTAAAAATTGGCTGACATCGGCGCTGTCACGCTGCTCTAGCCAGTGCCAGTGTGGATCATCCGCACGAAAATAGGTGCTGACCGGGTGGCTGTTGTTCAAAGCTGGCTGTGCTTTCATAAATTGATAGGTACCATAAACGGGAAATCTACGTTGGGTGAGTGCACCCTCATGAGGAGTATTATGCTGTTTGCTGATTCAATGTCACTGTTGTGGTTGAGTTATTACGGCCTGTCACTGGTCGTGTTCGTGGCTATTTATTTTGCGTTCGCCTTTTTACCCAGGCTGCCGCGCCTGTTGCTGACATGGTGCATTGGCGGTGCGATGTGGGCGCCTGCACCCTTTCGGTTGCCGCTGGTGGAAGAGGGCGAGTTTTACACGGGGTGGGCACCTTCCGCCATGGTCGCCGCTGTGGGGTTTTTAGAGAGCAACGGTGGTGCCCTGCGTAATGGCCTGCTGTGTTTGGTACTTGGTGTGGCCATCGGCGGGGTAGTGGGGGTGTTACTTTGGTGGCGAGGGCGTAACAAGGTCGTCGATGCGCCTGTGGCCGAGGAAAAAGCGGCCAGCGACCGCGAAGAAACGCGCCGCCGCGAACCGGTGATCCGTTAAGCCGGACAGGAGCGCGTCAATGTGTGAGCTGTTGGGAATGAGCGCCAATGTGCCCACCGATATCTGTTTCAGCTTCGCAGGCTTCCTGCACCGGGGCGGCGGAACAGGACCGCATCGGGACGGTTGGGGCATTGCCTTCTATGAAGAAGGAGGCTACCGGGAGTTTCGCGACCCCCATCCGTCGGTAGACTCGCCCATCGCGAGACTGATCTGCGATTACCCGATCAAATCCAATGTCGTGATCAGTCATATTCGTCAGGCCAATGTTGGTGGAGTCACCTTGGCCAATACCCATCCGTTTACCCGTGAAATGTGGGGGCGGCCCTGGTGCTACGCCCACAATGGTCAGCTGAGCGACTGGCAGCCTTTACCGTTGGGCGTTTATACCCCCGTGGGTAGCACGGATAGCGAGCATGCTTTCTGCTGGCTGATGAGCGAGCTGAGGCGTGCCTTTCCAACCCCGCCGGACGAGCAGGCGCCGCTTTGGCAAACGCTCCATGGTCTTTGCGAGCGGTTGCGAACCTTGGGTGTCTTTAATCTACTGCTTTCTGACGGCACGTATCTCTATACCTACTGTTCAACTAAGCTTGCTCATATCACCCGTGCTGCGCCTTTTGGTGAGGCTGAACTGTCTGATGCCGAACTAACGGTCAACTTTGCCGAACATACCACGCCCAACGATATCGTGTCGGTGATTGCGACCGAACCACTGACCCATAATGAACACTGGTGCCGCATGCAGCCGGGGGAATTGCTGGTGTGGCGAGATGGATGCATTCAGGCGCGCTATTTAAGTCAGGCATGATAGGAGGTTAGGGCTAAAGTTGAAACGAAAGTTTCAATCGATCGTTTTACAGTGGTAGGTCAGTCGTATATCGTTGCGTTCTTCGCGACTCGACAACAACAAGGTCGGTGACGACATCGACATGGAAACTGGAGATTGCCCATGAGCGAACAAGCTGATGCCCCTATTCTTCGCGGTCCCGTGCTCGAGGGGTTAGAGCAGTACGGTGCCGTGACCGACGTTTTCCACACGGCCGTTGAACGTTTCAAAGACAAGCCGGCATTTAGCTGCATGGGCAAAACGCTCAGCTTTGCTGACCTTGACCGGTTATCGGCCAATTTTGCCGCCTGGTTACAGCATGAAACCGACCTGGTGCCCGGTGACCGGATCGCCATTCAACTGCCCAATGTGCTGCAGTTCCCGGTGGCGGTATTTGGTGCGCTGCGCGCGGGCCTGGTGGTGGTCAACACCAACCCGCTGTATACCGAGCGCGAAATGGCCCACCAGTTCAAGGATGCCAACGCCAAGGCGATTGTGATCCTGGCCAACATGGCGGACAAGCTCGAGCGCGTGCTCGACAAAACGGAGATCAAGCATGTGGTCGTGACGGAGCTTGCCGACCTGCACGACTTCCCCAAGCGGCTGCTGATCAACAGCGTGGTCAAGTACATCAAGAAAATGGTCCCGCGCTTTTCGTTACCTCAGTCGGTGCGTCTGCGCGATGCGTTGAATAAAGGGCAGGCCTTGAGTCACCGCGAAGTCACCCGAGACCAGGAGGACCTGGCCGCGCTTCAATATACCGGGGGGACCACCGGCATGCCCAAAGGGGCGATGCTGACCCACCGTAACCTTGTCGCCAACATGCTGCAGGCCCGACAGGCTATCGGCGGTAACCTGACCGATGGCAACGAACTGGTGATTGCGCCGTTGCCCGTGTACCACATTTACACCTTTACCGTGAACTGCCTGTTTCTGATGGAGACTGGCAACCATTCGGTATTGATCACTAACCCGCGTGATCTGGATGGCTTTATCAAGTCATTGAAGGGCATGCCGTTTACCGCCTTTATTGGTCTCAATACACTGTTCAATGCGCTGTGCAATCGCGAGGACTTCAAGCAGCTCGACTTCTCGAAACTGCACCTGACCATTTCTGGCGGTATGGCCTTGACGAAAACCTCCGCGAAGCGCTGGGAAGAGGTAACGGGGTGTCCCATCTCGGAAGGCTACGGACTCACGGAAACCTCGCCGATTGTCAGTTTCAACCCGTCGGATGCCATTCAGCTAGGCACGATTGGCAAACCGGTGGCAGGGACGGCGGTCAAAGTCGTCAATGCCGACGGTCAGGACCAGCCGCTGGGCGAGCCTGGCGAGCTGTGTGTGCAGGGCCCTCAGGTCATGAAGGGCTACTGGCAGCGTGAGGAAGAGACGCGCGCCTCCATTGATGCCGACGGCTGGTTCTATACCGGTGATATTGCCGTGCTCCAGGAAGACGGCTACATCCGTATTGTGGACCGCAAGAAAGACATGATTCTGGTCTCGGGATTCAATGTTTATCCCAACGAAGTGGAAGACGTCGTGGCCGGACATCCCGATGTGGTCGAGTCAGCCGCGGTAGGCGTTGCCGATGAAGCGGCGGGAGAGGCCATCAAGCTGTTCGTGGTCAGCAAAAATCCCGAGCTGGATGCCGAAACGCTGCGTCGCTGGTGCAAGAGTGAACTTGCCGGTTACAAAGTGCCGAAGCACATCGAGTTTCGCGATGAGCTGCCCAAAACGAACGTCGGTAAGGTGCTGCGCCGTCAGCTCCGTGACGAAGATAACACCTCCGCTGACGCTTAATCGGTGGCGCGATTTATGCGCCGACTAAGCGAACGCGTTACAATGATCTGCCCGCTCGGTTGAGCGGGCAGACTTTTTTATACGTGCCACCCTGCAAGTGCCCATAGGACCTGGATATATCGTGACCAACGACACGCCGCTCGCAACGACCTCCGATGCACAACGCCTCAAGACGCTCAAGTCCGCCGTGAACAACACGATGCGACGCGATGCCCAGCGTTTCGAGCGGCGGTTGGCCGGTTTGTCGCGTCGTCTGCAGGAGGGTAAGCCCATCGACCGGGGGTTGAACGAGCTGGAACCCGAGGTGGCGCGCGCGCAGCAGGTGCTTCACCAGCGAGAGAACCAGTCGTTTAACTGGAACTACCCGAACGAATTGCCGGTGGTTGAACGCCGTGAGGATATTCTTGCGGCGCTGCGCGACCATCAGGTCGTTGTCGTCGCGGGGGAAACCGGGTCGGGTAAAACCACCCAGTTACCCAAAATGTGCCTGGAGCTAGGCCGTGGTCGGCGTGGCCTGATAGGCCACACCCAGCCGCGGCGGCTTGCCGCGCGCAGTGTGGCCACCCGGCTTGCCGAGGAACTGGCGGTGCCGCTTGGCGAGCAGGTGGGGTATCAGGTCAGGTTTACCGACCAGAGCAACGAGAACACCCTGGTCAAGCTGATGACCGACGGGATCCTGCTGGCGGAAACCCAGCACGACCCGCTTTTGCTGCGCTACGACACCATCATTATCGATGAAGCCCACGAGCGCAGCCTCAACATCGATTTCCTGCTGGGCTATCTGAAACGTCTGCTCCCCAAGCGCCCGGACCTGTCGGTTATCATCACCTCGGCCACCATCGACGTGGCGCGATTTGCCGCCCATTTCGGCAGTGCCCAGCGCCCCGCCCCGACGGTTGAAGTCTCCGGCCGGGCTTATCCGGTTGAGGTGCATTACCGGCCACTGGTACGCGACGGCGAGGACGAAGAGGACCGCACCCTGCAAGAGGGTATCCTCCACGCGGTCGAGGAGATCGAGGGGCTGGAGCGTGAAAAGGGCTGGCAGCAGGGGCCTCGCGATGTGCTGGTGTTCCTGCCCGGCGAGCGGGAAATTCGTGAAACGGCCGATACGCTGCGCCGCGCTGATTTGCGTGACTGTGAAGTACTGCCGCTGTACGCACGGCTTTCCAACGCCGAGCAGAACCGGGTGTTCGCGCCGCACCGTGGGCGACGAATCGTGCTGGCGACCAACGTTGCCGAAACTTCGCTGACCGTCCCCGGCATCCGCTATGTGATCGACCCGGGGTTGGTGCGTATCAGCCGTTATAGCTACCGGTCGAAGATCCAGCGCTTGCCGGTCGAGCCGGTGAGCCAGGCCAGCGCCAACCAGCGCATGGGACGCTGTGGGCGGATTGCCGAAGGCGTGTGTATCCGTCTGTACGACGAGGACGATTTCCTGGCCCGTCCGGCGTTTACCGACCCAGAGATCCAGCGTACCAATCTTGCCTCGGTCATTTTATCCATGCTGGCCCTCAAACTGGGCGACATCGAAGACTTCCCGTTTGTCGACCCGCCCGATAGCCGCTTTATCAAAGACGGTTTCCGCCTGCTCTTTGAACTCGGGGCGGTGGACGAGCGCCAGCGGCTCACGGCGCTGGGTCGCAAGCTCGCGCGGTTGCCGATAGACCCCCGGCTGGCGCGTATGGTGCTGGCGGGTCACGAGCAGGGCAGCCTGCGCGATGTATTGGTCGTGGTCTCTGGACTGGCGATTCAGGACCCCCGCGACCGTCCGGCCGACAAACGCCAGGCCGCTGATCAGGCCCACCAGCGCTGGCACGATCCCGACTCGGATTTCGTGGCGCTGCTGAACCTTTGGCACGGCATCGACAATGCCCGCGAGGCGCTGTCGGGCAATCAACTGCGTCGCTGGTGCCGGGACCACTACATCAATTACCTGCGCGTACGCGAGTGGCACGATACCTTCCGCCAGTTGCGTCAGTTGCTGCGCGATATGGACATCGAGGTGCCAGCGCCGACGCCCGCCCCGGCGGATGAAAACGAAGAGCAGGCCCGACAGGCGCGGCGTAAAACCTCCGGCCCGCTACACAAGGCCTTGCTGACCGGGTTGCTCTCCAACCTGGGTACGCTGCTGGAAAATCGCGAGTACTTAGGTGCGCGTAATCGTAAGTTCATGATTCATCCAGGCTCGGGGTTGGCCAAAAAAACGCCCAAATGGTTGATGGCCTTCGAGCTGGTGGAAACCTCCAAGCTGTTTGCGCGCACCGTGGCAAAGATTGACCCCCAATGGATTGAGCCGCTGGCGTCACATCTGGTCAAGCGCAGCTACAGCGAGCCTCACTGGGAAATGAAGCGTGCCCAGGTAGTGGCATTCGAGCAGGTGACCCTGTTTGGTTTGCCCATCGTGACCCGGCGCCGTGTGCATTACGGCCCGATCGCCCCGGCCGAGTCGCGGGAGCTGTTCATTCGCCGCGCGCTGGTAGAGGGCGAGTTTCACACCAAGGGCGAGTTTTTTGCCCACAACCGGGCGCTGATTGAAGAAGTCGAATCGCTTGAAGACCGTGCCCGTCGTCGCGACATCCTGGTCGACGAAGACACCTTGTTTGCGTTTTACGACGAGCGGCTCCCCAGTGACATCGTCAACGGCAAGGGGTTTGAACACTGGCGCAAGCAGGCCGAACAGCAGGAACCAGAGCTGCTCAAGTTCGATATCGAAGCGCTCAAGGCCCGCGACGCCGAGGACGTCACAAAGGCGCAGTACCCTGATCATCTGACCCTTTCGGGGGTTGCCTACCCGTTGAGCTATCATTTTGACCCCGACGCGGAGGACGATGGCGTCACCTTGACCGTCCCCGCGGCAATGCTGCCACAATTGCCAGAGCATGCCCTGGAGTGGCTGGTACCCGGCTTGCTGCGCGAGAAATGCATTGCCTTGATGAAAGCCTTGCCCAAGAGCATTCGCCGCCAGGTAGTGCCCATTCCTGACTGGGTCGACGCTGCACTGGAAACGCTGGTGCCGGATGAGCGGCCCTTGACCGAGGCCCTGGGCGAGTTCATTCGCCAGCGCACAGGGATACGTGTGCACCCGGACGATTGGCGCTTTGATACCTTGCCCGCTCACCTGATGATGAATATCCGGGTGGTGGATCATGATGGCGAGACGCTGGGGCAGGGCCGCTCCCTGCGGGCATTGGAAACGACGTTTGAAGCGGCGGCCAAGGCCGGTGCTCAGGCACTGTCCGAGCAGGTCAGCGAAGCCCCGGATTTATCAGGCTTACCTGAGGAGCCCCTGCCCGATTCCCGCGTGACCACCCAGGCGGGTATTCGGGTTGAAGCCTACCCGGCATTGGTTAACGAGGCCGATACGTTTAAGGTAACGCTCTTTGACCATGCGGCAAAAGCTCAGGCGGCCCACCAAATGGGCGTGGCGCGTCTGGCGATGCAGCAATCTCCCGCCCAGGTCAAGGCAATCAAGGCACTGCCCGCGCTGGAAAAGTGCGCCTTGTTGTTCACCAACGTGGGTAGCAAGCAGGCGTTGATCGACGATGTGTTAGTGGCGGTGTTTACCCAAACGGTGGCGCAAGCGCCAATCCCTCGCTCGGCCGCCGAGCTGAGTGACCGCCTGGCAGCGGTCAAGGGCGACCTGGTACCCCACGCCGAGCAACTGCTTGGCCAGGTGGAAGCGGCGCTGAAAGGCCATTTGGCGGTCAGCAAGATACTGAAAGGCAAGCTGAACTTTGCGCTGGCGCTTGTCTACAGTGACGTGAAAGCACAAATGCAGCGGCTTGTTTACCCTGGCTTTATTACCCAGGCAGGGGAGTGGCTTTCAGAGTACCCGCGCTACACCGAGGCAGCCTTGATCCGGTTGGAAAAAGCCGCCCGCGAGCGGGGGCGCGATCAAATGCTGATGCAGGACATTCAGGCGATGGAGGAAAAATTCGATGCCCGTCGCGAAAACGAACGCCGTGGGCGCGTTGAAGACCCGTCGCTTGTCGAGTTTGGCTGGTGGTTGCAGGAACTTCGCGTCTCGTTATTTGCCCAGCAGTTGGGGACACGGATGCCCGTTTCGGTGAAGCGGCTGGAGAAACGTTGGCAAGAGATAATTAGCGTTTAGATGCGGGCTGGAAAAATGCGCGTTAAACGCACACAGTGATGATATTGGCGGCGGTTGAAGCTTCCTGGCGCAAGCAGCCGTGAAAAGGAGATGTACATGACACACGTGGTGATAACCGGTACGGGGCTTTATACACCGGAACACGCCATCGATAATGCGTCCTTGGTTGCCGCATTCAACGCCTGGGTGGATCAGGAAAATGACCGCCATGCAGAAGCCATTGAGCAGGGGCAGCGGGAACCACTCGCTCACTCGAGTAGCGACTTCATTGAAAAAGCGTCAGGCATCAAGAGCCGCTACGTATTGAATGCCGATGGTATTCTTGACCCGGCGCGCATGCGTCCCAAACTGCCTCAGCGGCAAAACGACGAGCCTTCTATCCAATGTGACATGGCGCTGAGTGCCGCGCGTGAGGCATTAGCCAATGCGAAGGTGGCTGCCGGGGATATTGAGCTTGTGATCGTTGCCTGCTCCAACCTCGAGCGCGCCTATCCAGCCGTGGCGGTTGAGCTTCAGCACGCGCTGGGTGCTGGCGGCTACGGTTTCGATATGAATGTGGCCTGCAGTTCGGCGACCTTCGCGATTGAAACCGCTGCCAACGCCATTGCATCGGGCAGCGTGAAGCGCGCGTTGATCGTGAATCCTGAAATATGCTCGGCGCACCTCAATTTTACCGACCGTGACAGCCACTTTATTTTTGGTGATGCGTGTACCGCAATGGTGCTTGAAGACGCGTCGAGTGCATCCGCCGACGAGACCTACGAGATACTGGGGACCCGGTTAGCGACGATTTATTCCAATGCCATCCGCAACAACGCCGGGTTTCTGAATCGCGTCACCGATAGTGATCCGCTAGCGGAAGATAAGCTGTTCGTTCAGGAAGGCCGCCGCGTTTTTCGCGAGGTATGCCCGATGGTCGCGTCGATGATCGCGCAGCATTTGGCATCGCTGGAGTTACAGGGCAGCGATTTGAAGCGCCTCTGGCTGCATCAGGCAAACCGCCATATGAACGATATGATTGCGCGCAAAGTGCTCGGTTACGACCCCAGTGCGGAACAGGCGCCGATCATTCTTGATCGCTACGCGAATACCAGCTCAGCAGGGTCGATCATCGCGTTTCATTTACACCGTGAATCGCTGGAGGCGGGTGACATTGGCGTTATCTGCTCTTTCGGTGCGGGGTACAGTGCAGGCAGCGTGGTCGTCAGGCGTCGATGAGCTGCTTGCAGATACAAAATACAGAGGAACGCAGTATGCCTAGGGTAGGGAGATGTCACTTGATGCGGCGACGTTTAAGAGGAGTCGCCTTGGCCTCGACGTTGGTGATGGCGCTGGGCGGTTGTGCCAGCACCGGTTCAACCGGTTCAGAAGCCTCGCAGGCGTCCAATCCGGATGACCCCTGGGAAGGTTTTAACCGTAAAGTGTTTGTCTTCAATGACGTGCTTGATCGTTATGCGTTAAAACCCGTTGCCTCGGGATATCGCACTATTACCCCCGAGCCACTACAGTTGGGGGTGGGTAATTTCTTCAGCAATCTGGGCGAGCTTCGCACCACGGTGAACAGTCTGCTCCAGGGCAAACCAGCCAATGCCGGGCGTTCGACATCACGGTTTTTGGTCAACACCACCATGGGGATTGGCGGACTCTTCGATATTGCCTCTCGCATGGATATCGACTCAGACGAGGAAGACTTCGGCCAAACCCTGGCGACATGGGGATGGGAAGACTCGCGCTATCTGGTGCTGCCCCTGCTCGGGCCTAGCACGCTGCGTGACACATCGGGACTGCCAGCCGATATGGCAGCCTATCCGGTCACCTACGTCGACGACGATGCGGTGCGAGCGGGACTGACGGCACTCAATATCGTGGATACCCGAGCCGGCCTGCTGGATCAGGAAGAACTGATCCAGGGCGACCGTTACCGGTTTATTCGCGATGCCTATCTCCAGCGTCGTCAGTTTGAAATTAGCGACGGCGAACTCGGGGATGATCCGTTTTCTGCCGATGACTTTGAATTCGATGATGCCGACTTCGCCGACTGAGGCTTGCCATGGCGCATAAGCAGCTGATTGCGGTAATCGATGAGCCCGGCACCGAGCGCGATGCGCTTGCCGAGGCGATTACCTGCGATGGTATGTGGGTATATGCAGCGGATAATATCGCCCATTTACCGGCCGAAACGGCCCTGATCGTGGCCCACGCCCGGGCGGTTCCCCGTCAGCAGTGGTCGCAGTTGACCCATCATTTGCCGACGGTAGTGGTGAGTGATTCGCGTCAGGATGCCGACTTGATAAAAGCGGTGGACGTTGGGCTGGTCGACTATATTGTCCACCCGCTGCGTCACGCTGAACTGCTGCGGCGCATGATCCGCAAGGCGATCGAACTGGATGTGCTTGAGAAAGCCCGTGCCCGTGATCACGAGCGATTAGCCGAGCTGAACGAAAGCCTGGAAACCCACTTGGCATTGCTGCGCATGGACCAGCAGAGCGGGGGACACATTCAGCGTCGCCTGCTGCCGCCGCGCCCCAAGGTCATCAACGGGGTTTACTATGACTACTGGTTCGCGCCATCGCTTTATTTGTCCGGGGATTTTCTCGACTACCAACGCTACAATTCGCGTTACAGTGCCTTCTACTTTGCCGATGTGTCAGGCCATGGGGCATCCTCGGCATTTGTCACGGTATTGTTGAAGTACCTTTGCAATCGCTGGCTAGGTGAATGGGACGGTATTCAACCCGATAAACTGCCCAGCCAGTGGCTGGCGGCGATGAACCGCGAGTTGCAAGGGACTGATATTGGTAAGCACGCCACATTATTTGTTGGCGTTATTGACCATGAGGCGCATACTCTTCACTATTCGCTCGGGGCACAGTTACCGATGCCGTTATTAGTCTCGGGTGACCAACTGACGCGGTTGCCGGGTGAAGGAATGCCGGTAGGGCTGTTCCCCGATGTGGAGTACCCCGTTCTCAGTTGTGAACTGCCGGAGAACTTTCGGCTATGGCTGTGCTCGGATGGCGTATTGGAGTGCTTGCCGGGTGATTCGCTCGACACGCGGCTCAGGGAGCTTGAGCAATTCGTAAGCGTGAGTACCACGCTTGAACAGCTTTGTGATCGACTGACCAACAACAACGCACTGTTAAGCAAACAGCGTGCTGGTGATGAGGACAGCCCCGATCGTGATGCTTTGCCCGACGACCTGACAATCATGATGGTGAGCGGATTTGGTCATGCTGACTGAAGAAGGTCGCATAAAAGCGGCGTTCGACTCTGGTGTTTTTGTTTTAAAATTGTGTGGCGATGTACGCTTGACACTGTGTGCCACTCTGGACACCCAGGCTCAGCGGCTGGCGGAGACGCCAGGGTTGAGCGCTGTGATGATCGACCTGCGTGAGGCGACAAACGTTGACTCCACGGCGCTCGGTTTTCTTGCCAAGGTATCCCTGGCGGTAAAAGGGCGCCTGGAACAGCCGCCAACGATCATCGTGGATAATCAGGATGTGCGCCAGATGCTCGATGTCATGGGATTTGCGCGTTTTTTCACCTTGATGGAAGCTCCGCTTCAGCCCACGGCAGACTTGAGCACCTTAGAGGAATTGCCCGAAGTGCCGGCGGATGAAGAGGGCCTGCGTGAGCGCATTCTGGAAGCCCACCGTATCCTCATGCGCATGAACGAGCACAACCGCGAACAGTTTCAGCCGCTGGTGGAAATGCTCGAATCCCAAGAGACAACCCACCACTGACGGTTCCGCCCGCTGGCCTCAGCCGCGTTTCCCCTCTTCAGATATCATCTCCATGACGGCCTTAGCGTGATCGTGGCCGACAATGTAGCTTAAAAGGCATATAATTAGCGGCCTACCTTTATGCTGCCAGGGTGACTGCGGCCACCCTAAGGAGAGACATGGAACTCAATCCCCGGCGCGTCGCTATTCTGGTGGCCGCCAACACGGCCTTGGCGCCTTTTGCCATTGATGCCTATTTACCGGCCATGGCGGCCATTGCCGATACCATCAATGCAAGCATTCATCGCGCCGAACTTTCGATTAGCGTCTTCCTGTTCGGCTTTGCGCTGGGGCAGCTGTGTTTCGGCCCCATGTCTGACCGGCTAGGGCGCAAGCCGGTGCTGATGAGCGGCCTGGTCGTGTTTCTATGCGCCAGCTTGATGATTATGACCGCTGACAGCCTTACCTCTCTGCTTGTTTGGCGGTTTGTACAGGCCTTGGGCGGCGGGGCCTGCGTGGTCAACTCGGCAGCGATCGTGCGCGACTGTTTCAGCGGCCGCGAAGCCGCCAGGGTGATGTCGACCATGGCCATGATCATGATGCTCGCGCCCCTGGTCGCCCCGGCGGTGGGGAGCCTGTTGCTGCACATGGCGGACTGGTGGCTGATCTTTGTGTTTCTCTCCGTGTATGCGGGGTTTCTTCTCTGGCTGCTGGGAACGAGGCTGCCTGAAACCCGCGATATGTCGCTGCCAGCAGCGTCGCCGCGCCAGGTGATTCGCAACTATGCCAGTGTGCTGCGCCATCGCGAGGGGATGGGGTATATCTGCGCTGTGGCCGCGTCGTTCGCGGGGCTGTTCGCCTTTGTGACGGCGTCGCCGTTTCTTTACCTGGACTATTTCTCGCTGAGCCCGGGCGTGTACCCGTTCGTGTTTGGCGTCAACGTGGTCATGATCGCCGGGTCGAACCGGGTCAACATCTATCTATTGCGTAAACGCACGCCCCAGCAGAATCTACGCCTGGGGCTGGCGGTTCAACTGATCGCCGCATTGGGCCTGGTAGCTGCCACAGCCCTCAATATTGCTTCATTGGGCGTTGTCGTCCCGTTGGTCATGTTGTTTACCGGCATGATCGGTCTGATTACCCCCAATGCGATTTCCTCATTGCTGGATCATTTCGGTCATATCAGTGCCACCGCCACGGCCCTGTTGGGCGGTATTCAATTTAGCTGTGGCGCCCTGGCGGGGGCCATGGTGGGCCTGTTTGAAGTCGAACACCTCTGGCCGATGGTACTGACCATGCTGGCGGCGGCTCTGTTGGGTAACGTCGGCGTGCGCCTGCTGACGCCAGCGGCAACGGATGAGCGCTCGGCATGATCGCGGACCTTGCCGCGTGGCTGGATATGTCGGTGAGTACCTGGGTGGGGTGTGCGCTGACCCTGGCATTAGGCGCCTTTGTGCAGCGAGCCACCGGCTTTGGCTTGGCGGTTGTTGGCGCACCGCTGCTGTTGATGATTGAGCCGCGCCTGGTGCCTGTGGTGCTGGTGCTGTTCGGGTTCACCGTTTCATTAATGATGGTACGCCATTACCGGCATGAGGTGCGCCTGGGGGCACTGACCATGGCGCTGGTGGGACGTTTGCCGGGCAATGCGTTGGGGATCTGGCTGCTGATCGCGGCGCCCATGGTGGTATTGGAAAAGTTGATTGCTGCCATCGTGCTGTTTGCAGTATTCGTCACGCTATGCCGCGTGCGGCTGCCGGTCAATCGCTTGTCGCTATTTGGCGCAGGGGTGTTCTCGGGGATTTTCGGTACTGTCGCCGCCATTGGCGGGCCGCCAATGGTGCTGCTAATGCATGGATTTGCCCCAGACCGTCTGCGCGGTAATCTGGCGGCTTTTTTTATCATCACCTCGATGCTGACGCTCGCCACGCTGGCGTTGGCAGGGCAGGTAGGTTCATGGCATCTGGGTGTGGCGGCAACGCTATTGCCTGGGGTGCTGCTGGGGAATGCGCTGGCGGATGCGGTGGCGCACCGCATTGACCGGCAATGGCTTCAGGCGGCGTCCCTTGCGCTGTGTACCCTGGCCGCCGTGGGGCTGTTGTTGTAATACATCATGGCGTTGTCGACCGTGGCGAAAAAAAAAGTTAAAAAAATGATTGTGTGACATTGCTTGTCATGAAGCTGTCATCGAAGCGATGCAAAGTGTGCCTTGCGAAGGCAAGATCCCTAACAGCTTCAGGAGTAATTCGCATGAACCGTATTCTCAAAACTACCGTGCTCGCAGCTGCTGTGATGAGCGTGGCAGGTGTTGCACAAGCCCGTGATCAAATCCGCATTGTTGGCTCCAGCACGGTGTATCCGTTTGCCAGCTATGTGACTGAAGAGTTTGGCGCGGTTACCAATTACCCCACACCGGTGATCGAGTCTACGGGTTCAGGAGGCGGTTTGCGTCTGTTTTGTAACGGAGTGGGTGACGGTACGCCGGATATCACCAATGCATCGCGCCGCATGAAGCCAGGTGAGTTTGAGCGCTGTGTAGAAAACGGCGTGACTGATATAACAGAAGCCAAGATCGGTTCAGATGGTATCGTGCTCGGTCAGTCCAATGAAAATGATGTGGTTGATCTGACGCTTGAACAAATTTTCTTAGCCGTTGCCGCTCAAATCCCACAAGACGGTCAGCTTGTCGAAAATCCTTACACTAATTGGAGCGAAATCGATTCTTCGCTGCCGGATCGTGAAATTTCCATTTACGGCCCCCCCACTACTTCGGGTACTCGTGACGCCTTTGAAGAACTTGTCATGGAAGTTGTGTCTGAAGGCATGGATGAGTACGCAGAAGCTTATACCAACATCCGTTCTGATGGTGTTTATATCGATGCCGGTGAAAACGACAACCTGATCGTTCAGCGTTTGGGTGAAGACACTGGTGCCATGGGTATTTTCGGTTACTCCTTTCTGGAAGAGAATACCAACATCCTGAATGGCGCTTCCATCAACGGTGTTGAGCCACTTCCGGAAACTATTAGTGAGGGTGAATACCCTGTTGCTCGCTCACTGTGGTTCTACGTCAAGAACCAGCATGCAGAAGAAGTGCCGCCGATGTACGAATATGTTGATATGTTCATGGAAGAGCAGATGATTGGCAGCGATGGCTACCTGCGTGATATCGGCCTGATCGTGCTGCCGGAAGAAGAGCGTGCAGAGTGGCGCCAGATGGTGGCCGATCGCGCTCAGTTGGAACTCTCTGATCTGCAGTAATAACAGAGATAACACCCGACAATAAAACAATGGCCGACAGCATAAGCTGTCGGCTTTTTTCTTTGTGCTTGTCGCCTTACCTCCAGCTTGTGGATTTGGCGTCTGTCACATTGCTGTAATGTTTTTGCTGCAAAGTACTTCCCAAACCGACTTTATCAGGAACGCGAGAGAGATTAGATGCAAACCAATCAGCTATTTTTACTCTTTTGCACTGTGCTCTTGCTGCTCGGGCTAGTGGCCTTTTTTATTGGTCGCTCGAAGGCCGCTCGTGTACGCAGCGCTGGTGGCAGCATGTTTGCGCAACCCGATCAGTATGCCTGGTTTGCCGTGCTCTCCACCGCAGGCCCTGCCATATTAGTGGGGGCGGTGGGCGCGTTGATCATGCTGCTGTTGGGCGCAGACATCCCCACGTTTTATCTTCTCGCTGCAAGCCTTGTGGTTGCTGCTGCAGGGCTGGTGGTGGGAATAGCCCAAGTGCGACCAAGTTTTCACGCTCGCCAGGCGATTGAACGTGCAATTCGAATGACGTTGGCGTCAGCGGCGTTGATTTCGATTTTTACGACCTTTGGGATCCTTTTTTCGATCATTTCCGAGGCCATTCGTTTTTTCCAGATGCATAGCTTCTGGGAGTTTATAACCGGCACCACCTGGAGCCCGGGCGACAGCTTCTTGGCAGCAGCCGGACGCGGCGACGGCAGCGGTGCACAGTTCGGCTCGGTGCCGCTTTTTGCCGGTACTTTCATGATTACCGCTATTGCTATGCTGGTGGCGGTGCCTGTGGGATTGCTATCGGCGATTTACATGTCTGAGTATGCCCCGCAGAAAGTACGCACCGTGGCGAAGCCGATTCTCGAAATATTGGCCGGTATTCCTACCGTCGTGTACGGCTTCTTTGCAGCCATTACAGTGGCGCCCATCATCGTCAATGTTGCCGGCTTTTTCGGTCTGGATGCTTCCTACAACAATGCGCTGGCGCCCGGCATCGTTATGGGCATCATGATCATTCCTTTTATCTCCTCGCTTTCCGATGACGTGATCAATTCGGTACCCGATACCATGCGTCAAGGGTCACTGGCGCTGGGCATGACCAAGGGCGAGACCATTCGCGACGTGGTGATCCCGGCAGCGTTACCCGGGATCATTTCTGCCTCGCTATTGGGTGTTTCAAGGGCAATGGGTGAAACCATGATTGTAGTAATGGCGGCGGGTATGCGCCCCAATTTGACTGCCAACCCACTGGAAGATATGACCACCGTGACCGTGCGCATCGTGGCAGCGCTGACCGGGGACCAGGAGTTTGCAAGCGCTGAAACCCTGTCTGCTTTTGCGCTAGGCCTGGTGCTGTTTGCCGTCACGCTGACGCTCAATCTGGTCTCGGTGCTGATGATTCGCCGCTTCCGTGAAAAATACCGCGTGAATAACCTGTAACGCCGAGGAACTGATTCGATGAGCCATTCTTTTGATGACATCAGCCAGCAGCTCAAGCGGCGTCACCGCAAATCTGCTCGTTTAAAGTGGATTTCCATGGGCGCACTTGGCCTGGCAGGTCTATTTCTGCTGCTGTTTTTCGCCGATATGCTCAATAAGGGCCTACCTGCCTTTCAGCAAGCGTATGTCAATACGGAGATAAACTACACCGAGGAGGCGGCCCGCGACGCACGCCAGGCCATCCCGGACGACCTGGTGGCGATCGTCAGCCGTACCGAGATTCGAAGCATCCCGTTGCAAATGCGTAATAACGAAAATTTGTTAGGTACATCCGAGCAGCGGTGGCTGTTGGTCAACGGCGAGGTCGATCAGTATCTCAAGGGCAACCGAAATAGTCTGAGCGAAGAGGAGCGCACGGCCATTGATGAACGTGTCGAGTCGGGACAGGTGGAGCTGGCCTTCAACCGCACCTTCTTTACCGAAGGTGATTCCAAAACCTCAGAGAGAGCCGGTATATTGGCAGCCGTCGTAGGTACCGTCATGACCATGATCGTTACCCTGGCGATTTCTTTTCCGATTGGCGTGATGACGGCGGTGTATCTGGAAGAGTTCGCACCGGACAACCGGATTACCCAGGCGATTGAAATCAACATCAATAACCTGGCCGCGATTCCCTCGATCCTGTTTGGTTTGTTGGGGTTGGCGATTTTCATCAACTTCTTTGGCGTGCCTCGGTCTTCTCCGCTGGCGGGTGGTATGACCTTGGCGCTGATGACATTGCCGGTCATCATTATCTCAACGCGTGCGGCGTTGCGTAGCGTACCGGATTCGATTCGGCATGCGGCGTTTGGCGTGGGCTGTTCGCGCTGGCAGGTGGTGCGCGATCACGTATTACCACTGGCAATGCCGGGTATCATGACCGGTTCGATCATTGGTCTGGCGCAAGCCATGGGGGAGACGGCGCCGTTGATCATCGTGGGAATGGTGGCGTTTATCCCCGATGTGGGCGCCTCCTTTACTGAGGCCGCTACCGTGATGCCTGCGCAGATCTTTACCTGGGCCGGTGAGCCTGAGGCTGCGTTTGTGGAAAAAACCGCTGGGGGTATTCTGGTTCTTCTGGCAGTGCTCATCTCCCTCAACGCCTTCGCCGTTTTACTGCGCAAGAAATTTGAGCGTCGCTGGTAATCCAGCACGTTAAAAAGGATATCGTTATGAACAGCCAAGCACCCATAATGTCTGAGCAAGATACGCCAAGCGTCGGTCAGCCCTACACGCGCAATGAACAGGCGTGCCATGACCTGAGTATCCGTGTCCGCGACCTGAGCCTCTGGTACGGCAAGAACCAGGCGCTGAAAAACCTCAATATTGACCTGTTCCAGAAAAATGTGACGGCCCTCATCGGGCCTTCCGGCTGCGGCAAGTCGACGTTCCTGCGCTGTCTGAACCGTATGAACGATCTGATTCCCAGCGTCCGAACGGAAGGGCTGGTCGAGATGGATGGTCATGACGTCAATGCCGTTAAAATGGATGAAGTGGCGCTGCGTCGTCGCGTGGGCATGGTGTTCCAGAAACCCAATCCATTTCCCAAGTCAATCTTTGAAAATGTCGCTTACGCACCACGTATGCACGATATGGTCAGCCGTAAAGCCGAGCAGGACGAGCTGGTTGAAAAAGCGCTGCGTGATGCAGGTCTCTGGGAAGAGGTGAAAGACAAGCTTCAGGAACCGGGCACGTCGCTCTCCGGTGGTCAGCAGCAGCGGTTGTGCATTGCCCGGGCGATTGCCGTGCAGCCCGACGTGATCTTGATGGATGAGCCTACATCGGCCCTTGACCCGATTTCCACGGCGACCATCGAGGACCTGATGGACCGCCTGAAAGAGAAATTCACCATCGTGACGGTCACGCACAACATGCAGCAGGCAGCGCGGGTGGCTGACTACACGGCGTTTTTCCATCTGGGGGAAATCATCGAGTACAACGATACCAAGGTAATGTTCTCCACCCCCGCCAAGAAAAAGACCGAAGATTATATCTCCGGACGCTATGGCTAAGTAACACTCATTTCTCAGACCCACCGCCACTGCGGTGGGTCTGTTAAAGGGTGTGTTTTTTTAACGCTATATATATGATTTTCCGTATATGGATATTATGCTTTTGCGCATCAAATAGCTTAGGAGGGTACCATGGCACTACGTATCGGTATCAATGGGTTCGGCCGCATCGGCCGACTCACGCTGCGAAGTTTGTGGCCACGGGTAGAAGCGGGTGAGGTGGAACTGGCTCACATTAACGACCCTGGCGGTGATGCAGCAACCTTCGCCCACCTGCTCGAATTTGATTCCGTGCATGGCCACTGGTCACCGGGCGCAGGGATATCCGCTACCCAGGAGGCTATCGTGATCGACGGCGATGCGATCGCATTCAGCGCCAACAAGCAGATCATGGAGAGCGACTGGTCAGGCTGCGAGGTGGTCATCGAGTGTTCGGGCGTGATGAAAAATACCGCTCAGCTTCAGCCGTATTTTGATCAGGATGTTGCCCGGGTAGTGGTGAGTGCACCTCTGAAAGACGAAGATGCCTTGAACGTGGTTGTCGGCGTCAACGACCACCTTTACGACCCCATTCAGCACAAGGTTGTCACTGCCGCCAGTTGTACCACCAACTGCCTGGCACCGGTGGTCAAGGTTATCCAGGAAAGCTTCGGAATCCGCCATGGCTCCATGACCACGGTGCACGACATCACCAATACCCAGACGATCCTGGATGCCCCGCACAAGGACCTGCGGCGTGCCCGCGCATGCGGTATGAGCTTGATTCCCACCACGACCGGTTCTGCTAAAGCCATTACGGCGATCTTTCCTGAGCTGGAAGGCAAACTGAATGGCCATGCCGTGCGCGTGCCGCTGGCCAACGCGTCGCTCACCGATATGGTCTTCGAACTAGAGCGCGAGGTCACCGCCGAGGAAGTCAACCAGGCATTGAAGCATGCCGCTGAAGGCGCGCTTGCCGGCATTCTGGGCTATGAAGAACGCCCGCTGGTGTCGATCGATTACTGTACCGACCCGCGCAGCTCGGTTATCGATGCGCTCTCCACCATGGTGATCAACGGTACACAGCTCAAACTCTACGCCTGGTACGACAACGAGTGGGGCTATGCTAACCGTACCGCCGAGCTGTCCCTGAAGGTAGGTGGCGAGCAGGTGGAACGTGGCTGAATCTGCGTTGTTGAAGATGCGGGCCCGTGTAAAGGCACTGCCGTTTGAAGTGCGCCAGTACATGCTGATAACGGGCAATTACTGGGCCTTCACGATTACCGATGGCGCCCTGCGCATGCTGGTGGTGATGCATTTCCACCAGCTGGGCTACTCGCCGTTGGAAATCGCCATGCTGTTTCTGTTTTACGAAGCCTTTGGCGTGGTGACCAACCTGGTAGGCGGTTGGCTGGGGGCGCGCCTGGGCCTCAATCGCACCATGAACGTCGGGCTTGGGCTACAGATTATTGCCCTCGCCATGTTGATGGTGCCTGCCAGCCTGCTGACCGTCGCCTGGGTCATGGCGGCTCAGGCGCTTTCCGGGATCGCCAAAGACCTCAACAAGATGAGCGCCAAAAGTGCCGTGAAAGTGCTGGTGCCTAAAGAAAGTGCCAACGCCAACAGCTCGCTCTACCGCTGGGTCGCCATGCTCACCGGCTCTAAAAATGCCCTGAAAGGTTTGGGCTTTTTCGTCGGCGGCCTGTTGCTGACGTTGATTGGCTTTCGCGGTGCCGTGGTGGCCATGGCCGTCATGTTGGGCGTGGTGCTGCTGCTCTCCCTATGGCGCTTGAGGGCGGATCTGGGGCGTCAAAAGGTAAAGCCCAAGTTTTCCGAAATCTTCTCGAAATCACGTGCCATCAACGTGCTGTCAGCGGCGCGGTTCTGTCTGTTCGCATCGCGGGATGTGTGGTTTGTGGTGGCGCTACCGGTGTTTTTATATGACCAGCATGGCTGGACCCACTGGACAGTGGGCGGCTTGCTGGCGGTATGGATTATTGGCTACGGCGGTGTGCAAACCCAGGCGCCCAAGCTCACGCGGCTGATCAAGGGCGATGCGCGCGCCCTTACCGCAGGCTGGGCAGCGGCATTGGCGGTGCTGGCAATCGTGTTGGCCATGCTGCCCTTGGCGCAGGTCGGCTGGCTGGTCGTCGGCTTACTGGCGTTTGGCGTGCTGTTTGCAATTAATTCCAGCTGGCACAGCTATCTGATTGTGCATTACGCGCGTGCCGACGGCGTTTCCATGGACGTCGGCTTTTACTATATGGCCAATGCCATGGGGCGGTTGGTGGGCACGCTGCTATCCGGCTGGCTGTATATGGCCTATGGGCTGAGTGCCTGCCTGTGGGTCGCCGCTGCGCTGGTGGCTTCCAGCGCGGTGATGGCGCTGGCGTTGCCTAAGCAATTGGCATAGCAAACCATGTTTTCTCGCTTTATGGCGTTATGAAGCGTTGGCGCGTCTTATTGGCGATTCTTACCAGTGCCAGCATCAACGGCACTTCGACCAATACACCGACGACCGTTGCCAGCGCCGCGCCTGACTGCATGCCAAACAGCGCAATGGCGACCGCGACCGCGAGTTCAAAAAAGTTGCTGGCGCCAATCATCGCGCCGGGAGCGGCAATGTTGTGGGGGACGCGCCAGGCTTTCGCCCAGCCATAGGCGATAAAGAAGATCAGGAAGGTCTGAATAATCAGCGGAATGGCAATGAGCACAATATGCAGCGGATTGTTCAGAATCACCTCGCCCTGGAAGGCAAACAGCAGCACCAGGGTAATGATCAAGCCAACCGGGGTGATCGGGCCAACGCGCTTCATGAAGACATTGTCGTACCACTCGGCACCGTGTTTTTTAATCAAGCTCTGCCGCGTGATATAGCCTGCTGCCAGGGGAATCACGATATACAGCACGACCGATAGGGCGACGGTGTTCCAGGGCACCTGAATATTAGAGATCCCCAGCAGGAAGACCACGATGGGGGCAAAGGCGAACAGCATGATCAGGTCGTTGAGAGCCACCTGCACCAGGGTATAAGCCGCGTCCCCTCGGGTAAGATAGCTCCATACAAACACCATGGCGGTACACGGTGCGGCGCCCAGCAGAATGGCACCCGCCAGATACTGGCTGGCCAGCGCTTCAGGGATAAAGGGCTGAAAGATCACCATGAAAAACAGCCACGCAATGGCAAACATGGAGAAGGGCTTGATCAGCCAATTGACGGCCGTGGTGATGGTTAGCCCTTTGGGTTGACGGCGAACCCCGGCGATGGCGGTGAAGTCAATTTGCGCCATCATGGGAAAAATCATGGCCCAGATGAGTACCGCGATAGGGATGGAGACCTGGGCTACCTCAAAGCGTGAAAGCGTTTCCGGTATCACCGGGGCAAGCTGCCCGAGCAAGATGCCTGCCACGATGGCAAGCGCGACCCATACCGAGAGAAAGCGCTCGAATAAACCCATGCCCTCGGCGGTGGAGGGAGATGCTTTATCCTGCAGCGATGACATATAGAACTCCTTGATCGAAGGGCGCGTGAATACATCCGTTAGTATCTAACTGCTGGAACGCACAATATGTATCCATAATATATGTTTTTCCATATATTTCTAGTGCCGCCAAGCATGCAACATTGCCGTCATGAACCTGGCGTAAAGTCATAGCCATTCATTACATGAGAGGCTGTTTATTTATGTCAAAGCGTCGCGTGCTATTCCTGTGTAACGCCAATTCGGCACGTTCGCTAATGGGCGAAGTGCTGCTTCGTCATATGGCCGGTGACCGCTTTGATGCGTTCAGCGCGGGCACTGAGCCGGATGAACCCCATTCACTGACGCTTGAAGCGCTCGCCAAGCAGGGGCTTTCCATTGAAGGGCTGCACAGCAAGTCATTGGATGAGTTTGAAAACGAAAGCTTTGATTACGTCATTGTGCTGTGTGACAAGGCCCAGCAGGCTTGCCGTGAATGGCAAGGGGCGGCGGGTGAAAGGCTGTTTTGGGATATTCGCGACCCGCGTTTGATCAGCAAGCTGGACGCCTACGAACAGGCACTTCAAGAGATTCGGCGCCGTCTGCAGCTATGGCTTTTGCTACCCGACTCCCAAAAACAACTGTGAATGAGGCGTGTCGTGATGAAGCTTGTTAATCACCTAAGCGTCAAAATGAGCGGGATGCTGGTTTTGGCGGCATTTAGCGGTTTGATCCTACTTATTGGTGCACTTGGATTATTTGCCAACCAGTTTGGGCGGGATGCCTTCACATCAGTACATCAGCGCGATATGGCACAAATCAGTGAGCTCAACAGCGCTTATAGTGAGTTGCTGCGTGCTCGTATCCAGATGAATCGTGCCGCGGAGCTCATTCGAACCCCGTCTTTTGATCGTCCCGAGCCGTTGCTGGAAGAGGCACACCAGTTGCTTGAATCGGCGAAAGCGCATTTTTCACAATTTACATCGAGTCATATTGCGCCGAGCCAACAGGCCCTGGTTGATCAGTTAACAGATGATTTTCAATCCTTTGTTAACAACAATCTCAGCCTGCAAATGATGATGCTTGATGAGCGTGATGTGTCCGGCTTTCTGTCGGGTGAGTCGCGGGTGGATGAGAGCAGTGAGCATTTTGTAGAAAGTGTCGAAGCTTTTTTCGAAGCATCCGCTCAACGGGGTAATGGATTGTTGGCACGCTTCGATCAAGTGTCTTCATTGCTCTTCTGGGGCGTGGTAGCGGTACTCATCGCGGCACTGGTAGTCGTGGGCTTTGTCGTTTGGGGCGTGCGCAGGAATGTGCTTGGCCCTTTAAAAAATATCAGAGGGCACTTTCAGCGTATTGCCAAGGGTGACCTGTCTGCTCCAGTAAACGCGCATTCGAACAATGAGATTGGGCAACTGTTCAGCGAGCTTGCCAGCATGCAGGACTCACTGACAGCGACGGTCAACCGCCTTGCCGCCAGCAGTCAGCAGGTATATAGCAACAGCCAGGAGATGACAGAACAGAATGAACGATTGACCAGCCAAACGGATACGCAAGTCTCTGCATTGCAGCAAATTGCGGCGAGTCTGGAGCAGCTAACCGCGACGGTTAATCAAAACGCGGAAAACGCTGACCATGTCAGTCAGTCGACAACAGATGTCTCCCAGAAAGCAAAAGAGGGTGACGACGTCATTTCCCAGCTTGTCGCGACGATGGAAGCCATCAATGATCACTCTGAGGAGATTCAAAGCATCATCAAGATGATAGAAAGCATCGCTTTTCAGACCAACATCTTGGCGCTGAATGCCTCCGTAGAAGCGGCGCGTGCCGGTGAGCACGGGCGCGGGTTCGCGGTGGTTGCCAGTGAGGTGCGTGCCTTGGCAACGCGTAGTGCTAATGCGGCCAGTGAGATCAGAACACGTATCGAGGCATCAAGTAATAGTGTTCAGCAAGGTAGCCTACTATCCCAACAGGCCGGTGAGCGAACACGCGCTATCATGCATGCCGCCAGCTACGTAGATGGATTAATGACGCAAATAGCGCATGCGTCCGAGGAGCAGCGGCGAGGGATTAAAGAGGTTAATCAAGCGGTTGGCGATATCGAAACCACCACGCAAGATACCATGCGACTGGTCAATAAAGCGGCTCAATATTCTTCAGAGCTGTCAGAAGAAGCTTCGCAAATGCGCGAATACGCCGGCCAGTTCAAGGTGACCGGTGAGATAGTGACGTCGGGTGTAGAAAAAGAGACGCCGCCAATGCCTGATCCACAAGAGGAAGGTTCGGAGGCGCTTAGCGATTCATCAAGGGGCCGGGATCAGGTTCCGTCACACGAAGTGTTGGCGCTGAACTAGGACTAGGGGGTGGGTTTCCCCAGCGCAGCGAAATTCCCATGCGCTGGGGGTTGCGGGCAGTTAATCCATCAACTCGACGGCGACGGCCGTGGCTTCGCCGCCGCCGATGCACAGGCTTGCAATACCGCGCTTGCCGCCTTTGGTGCGCAGCGCGTGGATTAACGTCGCGATAATGCGTGAGCCGGTAGAGCCGATCGGGTGGCCCTGGGCGCAGGCGCCGCCAAAGACGTTGACCTTGTCATGGGAGAGGCCCAGATCATCCATCGCCATCAGCGTCACCACGGCAAAGGCCTCGTTGATTTCGAACAGATCAACGTCCTCAACGCGCCAATCCAGCTTTTTCATCAACTTTTCAATCGCGCCCACCGGGGCAATTGTGAACTCGCTCGGGTGGCGTGAGTGGGTGGTGTGTCCCAGCATGCGTGCCAGCGGATTAAGACCGTGCTGATCTGCCGCTGCCTGACTCGCCAGGATAAGTGCCGACGCGCCGTCCGATATCGAGCTTGAGTTGGCGGCGGTAATGGTGCCCTCTTTGGCAAAGGCAGGACGCAACTGGCGGATTTTATCCAGTTTGGCCTGAAAGGGCTGCTCGTCATGTTCAACCAGGGCCTCGCCATGGCGCGAGCTGACGGTGACGGCGGCCATTTCGGCATCTAAGTGTCCCGCATTGGTAGCCGCCATGGCGCGCTCGAGGGAGGCGATGGCAAAATCGTCAAGCCGCTCGCGGGTGTAGCCACGCTGAGACGCGACATCCTGGGCGAAGACACCCATCAGCTTGCCGGTCTCGGCATCTTCCAGGCCATCCAGGAACATGTGATCTTTCAGCTCTCCGTGGCCTAACCGATAACCGCTGCGCGCCTTTGTGAGCACATGGGGAGCGTTGGACATGGACTCCATGCCGCCAGCGAGGATGACATCGCCGCTGCCTGCCTTGATCAGGTCGTGGGCCAGCATGGCGGCTTTCATTCCCGAGCCACACAGCTTGTTAATGGTGGTGGCGCCGTTGGCATCGGGGATACCTGCCTGGCGCATGGCTTGTCGCGCCGGGCCCTGTTTAACGCCAGCGGGCAGTACACAGCCCATGATGCCTTCTTCGATTGTCGCGGGGTCGATACCGGCACGGTCAATCGCGGCGCGGATGGCAATGGCACCCAGCTCGGGAGCACTCATGCTCGACAGGCTGCCCATCATGCCGCCCATCGGGGTGCGTGTTGCCGACAGAAACACGATGTCTTTAGCGTTACTCATGGTGTTCTCCATTGAGGTTATTGTGATTATCTCGCTGTAGAGGTGCGCTATGCGTTGACCCGTTGCCGGTGCTGTGGTCTTCTCCGAGGTAACCAAGCAAGCGCTAGTGTGAACGACATGAATGTAATGAATGCATCTCCTCGTCGCAAGGAATTAACACGCCTCGCGGCTCAGCTATTTGTCCAGGAAGGCTTTGACCGTACCACGGTGCGCATGCTGGCGCAGGAAATGGGGATCAAGTCCGGTAGCTTGTTCCACCATTTTAAAGATAAAAAGGAAATCCTGGCGGCTGTGATTGAAGAAGGCACTCACAATGCGCTGTTGATTGCGCGTCGGGCGCTCGATGACTGCGAAGATGACCCCGAAGCGCGTCTGCGTGCGATGGCGCGAGCACACCTCGAAACACTGTTTACCGATCGCAATGCCCACGTGGTCGCACTGTTTGAATGGCGAAGGCTAGCGCCTGCGGCGAGTGCCCATCTGAGCCATCTTCGCGATGCGTACGAAGCGCTGTGGGTGGCGGTGATCGATGATGCCTTGGCAGCAGGGCTGATTCACGGGGATCGCTTCCTTGTCTCCCGCTTTGTACTGGGCGCGTTAAACTGGACGGTACGCTGGTACGACCCGGATGGCCCCAGAACACCGGATGACCTGGCCGATGAACTGGTCGGGATGATCATGGCCCGTCAGAGTGAACAGGGTGATTCCCTGGCTGCTCACGACTAACGTATAACCAGTAAATGCTTCGACTCGCTTGCGCTTCTTCGTGTTTGCTTTTAGCGTGGTTTTATTCAAAGGGTTCCGTTAACGTAAACTGATGATAGCAATATCGGCGCCTGCGCAGGTAGCCCGATGCTCACTACCAACAATACCCAAGAGAGCCATCATGACTGCGACATCACGCCCCAATTACTCGGATTACCTTGATTCGTTTTCTATCGGAGACGTCATCGCCAAACTTGACGATCATCAGGATGGTTATTTAAACGCCTTTGAGGCGTGTTGTGGGCGTCATGTCCGTGCTGGCAGGGGCGAGGTGTTGGCTATGGTGCAGGAGGATCTGGAAGGCACCACGCACACGCTTAGCTATAAAGAGCTCGATCAGCAGAGCGCCAAGCTGGCGGGCTGGTTTCAATCTCAAGGACTAGGCGAGGGGGATCGCATTGCGTGTATGCTCCCCCGTTCGCTGGCGCTTCTGGTCGCCGTGGTGGCGACCTGGCGTATTGGCGCGGTCTACCAGCCGCTATTCACTGCCTTTGGCCCAGATGCAGTGGATTATCGGTTGGGGCGGGCTGACTCCAGACTTGTCATTACCGATCATGCGAACCGCTACAAGTTTGATGGCTTGGGCCAGTGCCCACACGTATTGGCCGTCGGTGGCCCGACCCGGGAGCACCCCGACGACCATGATTGGCAAACGGCGTTGACGCACACGTCAATGAGCGGCGAGCCGCCCCGCCTGTCCGCGGATAAACCTTTCCTGCAGATGTTTACTTCCGGGACGGTGGGCAAGCCAAAGGGGGTTGCCGTGCCGCTTTCCGGTATGACGGCATTTGCCTTCTACATGGAATTGGCAGTCGACCTTCGCGAGGAGGATCGCTTCTGGAACATGGCCGACCCCGGCTGGGCATACGGCCTTTACTATGCCATTGCGGGCCCATTGCTTCTGGGGGTCACGACCCACTTCTGCGAAGCAGGGTTCAGTGCCGAAGGCGCGCTTGAGTTCATGAAGCGCCACCGCATTACCAACTTCGCTGCAGCACCAACCGCCTACCGGCTGATGAAGGCGTCAGGCCTTTTCGACGACGCCCACCAAACGCTTGAGTTACGTGCCGCCAGTTCAGCAGGCGAACCGCTCAATACCGAAGTAGTGTCATGGGTGGAGACGTCATTAGGCTGTTCGGTGATGGACCACTATGGGCAAACCGAAACCGGGATGACGTGCAATAATCACCATGCCCTGGATCACCCCAAGCATGTCGGTGGCATGGGGGTGCCCATGCCAGGGTACCGGCTGGCGATTCTGGACGCCGAGTATAACGAGCTTCCGCCCGGCGAGCCCGGTGTTCTGGCCGTGGATATCGAGCAGTCCCCCGCGCACTTTTTTCAGGGCTACACCTGGTGGGAAAAAGATCCCTTCGTGCAGGGGTATTACCTGACGGGCGATGTGGTGATTCGCAACGAAGACGGGTCGTTTCAGTTTGCTGGCCGTGATGACGATATCATCACGACCTCCGGCTACCGGGTGGGCCCGACCGATGTCGAAAACAGCGTCATGGCACACCCTGCTGTGGCGGAGTCGGCCGCGGTTGGCCAGCCGGATGAGATTCGGGGCGAAGTGATCAAGTCGTACATCGTGTTGCGTGATGGCTACGAGGCAAGCGAAGCCCTGGCGGATGAAATTCGTCAACAGGTGCGAGACCGTTTGTCGGCCCATGCATTTCCCCGGGCCATCGAATTTGTCGACGAACTGCCCAAGACACCGAGCGGCAAAATTCAGCGCTTCAAGTTGCGCGCTCAAGCAGCAGAAGACGTCAACTTGAGCCAATAACGACTTTCATGACAGGGAAACACGACCATGCAGGTGAAGGATCATGCGTTTTTAATCACCGGCGCTGCTTCAGGCTTAGGCGCTGCGACAGCAGAACGCTTAGTGGCTGCCGGTGCTCGCGTCGTCTTGTGCGACCTCAGCGACAGTGTCCAGTCCCATGCAGAACAATTGGGGGAAGACGCCCGTGCATGCCTGGCGGATATCACGTCCCAAGAGCAGATGCAGCAGGCAGTTGATACCGCCGTCGCATTGGGCGGCGAGCACGGGCTCTCGGGTGTCATTCACTGCGCGGGCGTTGTCAGTGTTGCCAAGCTGGTTGATCGTGAGGGCAACCCCGCTGACCTGGAAAGCTATACCAAAACGATCAATATCAATCTCGTCGGTACCTTCAATGTCATGCGTCTGACGGCGGCCGCGATGGCCAGAAACACGCCGAATGAGTCCGGCGAGCGGGGGGTGATCATCAATACGGCGTCCATAGCGGCATTTGACGGGCAGGTGGGGCAGTGTGCATATAGTGCCTCCAAAGCGGGTGTTGTGGGTATGAGCCTGCCTGCTGCCCGGGAGCTTTCGCGTCATGCCGTTCGCGTCATGGCCATTGCCCCCGGCGTGTTCGAAACCCCCATGATGAGCGAAATACCTGACGAAGCCACCCAGGCGCTGGCCGCTGCCGTTCCTTTCCCTAAACGGCTGGGCAAGCCAGAAGAATTTGCCCAGTTGGCAGAGCAAATTATTACGAACCCGATGTTGAACGGAGAAGTGATTCGGCTGGACGGTGGTATTCGAATGCAGTAAGTGTCCTATTCATCCGCTATTAGATGGCCTGCCAGCGTTCTCGTCGGCAGGCTTTATTTTTTTTGAGGCATGACAGGCCCGTTGGGCGACTAAAGTGGTAGCGATTTGGGCGTCTAAATTAAAACGACTGCTTGACTACTGGGTGGGCTCGCGCTAATTTTCAAACATGTGTTTGAAAGCCGTTTTCTGAAGACGTTTGTTGCTTTCAGCCCCCTGTTTTAGGAGAAGTGCCATGCCCAGCTACCAGGCCCCCTTGCGTGACATGCGTTTCGTCATGGACGAGATGTTTGACTACCCCGCTCATTATGCCTCGCTGCCCAACGGTGAGGACGCTTCTCCCGATGTGGTGAGCGCTATTCTGGAAGAGGGCGCACGCTTTGCCCGCGAGGTGTTGTTGCCCCTTAACCAGAGCGGTGATGAAGAAGGGTGCCTGTTAGAGGGCGGCGAGGTAAAAGCGCCCAAAGGATTCAAAGAAGCCTATCAACAGTATGTTGAAGGCGGCTGGCCAAGCCTGGCTGCCGACCCCGAGCAGGGTGGCCAGGGCTTGCCGCCCTCGCTTGCCATGATGCTCTCGGAAATGATCTGCGCGACGAACCTGGCGTGGGGCATGTACCCAGGGCTTTCCCATGGCGCGGCGGATGCGCTGCGCCATCACGGCACCGAAGAGCAGAAGGCGGCCTATCTCACCAAGCTGGTTGAAGGCGTCTGGACGGGGACCATGTGCCTCACCGAGCCGCACTGCGGCACCGACCTTGGTCTGATCAAGACCCGTGCAGTCCCCGTTGCGGGTGACGCGTACGCGATCACTGGCACCAAGATCTTTATCTCGGCAGGTGAGCACAACCTTGCCGAGAATATCGTTCATTTGGTGCTGGCAAAGCTACCTGATGCGCCTGAAGGCTCCAAGGGCATTTCGCTGTTTGTCGTGCCCAAGTTCCTGCCGGATGCAGACGGTAATCCCGGCGAACGCAATGGCGTCACCTGTGGTTCGCTAGAGCACAAGATGGGCATTCACGGTAACGCCACCTGCGTGATGAACTTCGACGACGCAACCGGCTACCTGGTAGGACCACCTAATAAAGGGCTGGCGTGCATGTTCACCATGATGAATGCGGCACGTCTCGGCGTCGGAATCCAGGGGTTGGGGTTGATCGAAGCCAGTTTTCAAAACTCGCTCAGCTACGCCCGCGACCGCCTGCAGATGCGTGGCCTCTCAGGTAAGCAGGCCCCTGAAAAGCCGGCTGACCCTATCATCGTTCATCCCGATGTGCGCCGGATGCTACTCACCCAGAAAGCCTTTGCTGAAGGCGGGCGCATGCTGGTGCTGTACACCGCACAAATGCTTGACGTGGTCGAGCATGGGCAGGCGGGTGAAGAGCGTGACCGTGCCGAGACGCTGCTCGGACTTTTGACGCCTGTCGTCAAAGCTTTCCTGACGGAAGTCGGTTTTGAAAGTACCAACGAAGGCGTGCAGGTATACGGTGGTCATGGCTTCATCAAAGAGTGGGGAATGGAGCAGCTGGTCCGTGATGCGCGGATTACCCGCCTCTATGAAGGCACGACCGGTATTCAGGCCCTCGACCTGCTGGGCCGTAAAGTATTGATGAGCCAGGGCGAATCGTTGAAGGTGTTCACCAAGGAGATTCACAAGTTCTGCAAGGCAGAAGCCGACAACCCCGACCTCAAAGAGTTTGTCGAGCCGCTGGCCAAGCTGAATGCCGAATGGGGTGAGCTGACCATGGGCGTTGGCATGAAAGCCATGCAGGACCGAGAAGAAGTCGGGGCGGCAAGCGTTGATTACCTTATGTATTCCGGTTACGTCACGCTCGCGTACTTATTTGCTCGGGCGGCCAAGCAGGCGTCGGTGTCTCTAGCGGGCGAAGACAAGGCTTTCTATGCCGCGAAGTTGAACACTGCACGTTTCTATTACCAGCGGTTGTTACCGCGTACCAAGGCCCACGCGGAAATGATCCAGGCGGGTGCGGGTAGCCTGATGGCCATGTCCAGTGAGGACTTTGGTCTGGGGTTTGAAATCTGATTAACAGTTAGCGCGGCCGCAGGCTGCGAACGGGCACTCTCTGGTCAGGCGTTCTGATCGGTGGTTTGCGGTAGATTCCGTCTTTTGACGAAGTCTGCCGCTTTTTTATTTTATTACCCCTTGCCAACCCGCCAGCAACACCGTAAAGTACGCATCCGCTGCCGGGGACGCCCAGCGTTGCCAGCGGTAGATGAGGTGTAAAACCTCAGATTTGTCAGCGGGTTAGGCAAGCGAGCGTGGTTCATGTGTCATGTCACGCCGCCGCGATTTTTGCCAATCAGTCATTGACAATCCTTCGGAAGTGCGTAGAATACGTCTTCCTCGCTGAGGCCAAGCAGTTCAACGGTTGGTCGAGCCTTTCACTGACTTTTTAGTCAGTCAAGCAGCACAGCGAAACGCTCTTTAATAATGTGATCAGGTAATTCATGTGGGCGCTTGCCGATGAGGGTGGTAAATCACCAAATATCAAGGCAAGCGACTCGTCCAAGGTCTTCGGATCTTGAGAGAACGTTTGAAAACCTTGAGCCAAGTTTGGTTCGCTTCTGTCGCTTTCGGGTGGCAGGTAAGAACCGCAATGATTGTAAACTGAAGAGTTTGATCATGG
>NZ_FOGS01000022.1 GCF_900111305.1 Vreelandella subterranea | reverse complement strand
AGTGCCGTCCATGTCATACCTACTGCTGTTGGGGAGGTCATATTCTGGCCCAGCTCAGGGGGCGAATTCCACACCCAACGTCGAAGAGCCTTTTTATTTTGAGGGGCGCTAGCCTGATTTGGCTCCCCTTCATTTTAACGCAGCCGGTTGGCTGGGAGCTTATCGTTTTTGCTGTCGTGTTCGGTATATTCGATGTGGCAACGGTTCCGCCCGTTATTAATTTATGCAATCAAATCTTTGGTGACCAAGGGCCTTCGGCTTTTAGCTGGATCAACGTAGCTCATCAATTAGGCGCTGGGCTGGTTGCTCTGACAGGAGGAATGATCGCCTTTATTACGGGATCTTATTTCATATTGTGGTTTATAGCAGGTGGCTTATGTTTCATTGCTGCTGTGATCGTGCTTAGTCCCTATCATGGCGAAAAACCGGCTGAGTCTGTCAATGTTTGAATAGTATCGCAGGCGGAAAGGGAGATGACTGAGCTGTTTGGTAAATAAGTTCCAGGTATTGAAGATTTGCTTGTAAAGTATTAACGGTGAACTAACTGGACATGACGGAGAGTTCACCGTTGATGGTTCGCCTGTTTGAGCATCATTTAGGTGTGCCGTTGACGCAACACCATCAAACCGCCCATTAAGATCATGCCCATTCCCAGCCAAGTCATGGCATCCGGCACTTCACTGAATAGCAGGTAGCCCCAAAGGCTAGCAAAGATGAGGTAGGCGTAATCGAAGGTGCCGATCAACGCCGAAGGGGCAATTTGATAGGCCCGGGCGACACCGGTATTTACAACAATCAGCAGTAGCGCGTAGGCGCCGATGATCGCTAGCGTTGTGGCGTCCAGCGGTTGCCAAACAGCAAACAGGAAGGGCGCACGTTCAGCGATTGATGCTGTGCTGATAATGGCGACCAGCACACTGAAAACACTGCCTGCCGTAAGAAAGGCTAGATTGAGTCCCAAGGTGAGTATTAAAGGATGCTCTGTTTGGCAGTGGTGGCGTGTCACCAGCATAGCCAGCGCATAAAAGAGGGCGGCGAGCACTGGTAGAAGGGTGGCAGGGGTGAAGGTGTCGTCGCCGGGGCGTAATACCACCACCACACCCAGAAAACCGCAGAGGATGCCTAGCCACGCCAATCGCGAGAGATGCTCGCCTGCCCCAAAAGCAGCCAGCACGGCAATAAACAACGGTGTGGTGTAAATAGCGACGGCCGCCACCGAAAGAGGAATCAGCGGCAGAGCGGCGTAATAGGCTATCCACATCAGCAACAGAAGCAGGCTTCTTATCGCCACCCAGCGGCGTGATTTTACCCTGGGGCGGGGGCCTGAATGGCCAATGATCAATCCGAAAAGTATCGGCAGCGATATGAATGATGCGATGACATAGAGTTGCCATAGCGACATACTGGTACTCAGATACTTAACCATAGCGTCGGTCAACGCCAGCAGAAACACAGCCCCCACGATAAGGCTTATGCCCTGTAGGATATTATCTTGTGGTTTAGCAGTGGCCTTCATTGCAGCGTTCCAGTGATTAATACCGCTCTAGGATGCCGCTGCCGCTAGCAGTGCTTCAAACGACTTCTGCGTCACAATGCATGAGCTCAGGTTATGGATAACTTCATCAAGTCTCTTCCGCCGCTGGCGACGCTACGCCCCTTTGAGGCTGCCGCCAGGCTTGAAAGCTTTTCACGTGCGGCGGATGAACTCCATCTGACCCAGGCAGCTATCAGCAGACAGATCCGTGCGCTGGAAGAAGATCTTGGTGTGACGCTTTTCGAGCGCCGTAATCGCGGCGTTTTTCTTACCCGTGAGGGGCGTGAGTTTGGCCGTACGGTCTCCCAGGCGCTGGAAAGTATTGCTACGGGTGCTCAGGAATTACGTGGCGCCCCCGACGATAAGCGCGTCGTACTGTTCTGCCAATTATGTGAAGCGTTCTATTGGTTGATGCCACAGCTGGCTGACTTTAACCGCCTCTACCCTGACATTGAGATTCAGCTGGCGACGTCGACAAGTCCCATCACCGAATTTAGTGGCAACTTCGACATTGCACTGCAAACCAATAGACGGCCTAGCGGCAGCCACCGCTTGGCATTTACTGCCGAGGACGAGATATTCCCGGTCTGCAGTCCGGCTTACCTGAAAGGGACCTCCACGCCGCTGAGCCTCGATGCGTTACTTAACCATCGACTGCTGCACCACCACGCGGAACCGCCGGATTGGCTGGAGTGGGAGGACTGGTTTCAGGCCATGGGGTACTTTGAACCCTCATCAGCAGAGGGTGCTGTTTTCGACAGCTATCCGTTGCTACTGCAAGCGGCTGTCGCGGGGCACGGCATTGCCTTGGGGTGGCGACGGACGACGCAACGGTTAATTGAAAATGGCGAACTGATTCGCCCGGTGTCAGAAAGCTTGCCTCAGCACGATGCCATCGCCCTATACACTCGGCAGGGTGCGCCTCAACGCGCAGGCAGCAAAGCGTTATTGGGTTGGCTGTGTGAGGTGTTGGGTGATGAGTGATATTGGGGCTCGGTTTACATATACCCGAGGTTAACCAGACAGCGGGTAGGGCGTTCATCACGCTGGGCCAGGGTTTACCGCTGGGGTAGCACCATCATGACCATTGCAAACGGGCGGTCTCTATAACGGCCTCCTCAGCGAACTAGCGCTCTGACGCAAGCAACGTCAACATGCCTGCTTTATGCATTCGATGTGCTAATTTGAATGCATTGAGGGCGCGATTGCGCTCACTACATGCGATAGGAGGTCAAGCTATGGGCATGATGACGATCAGAAGCATTCCTGAGGAAGTACACAACGCACTGAAAGCTCGCGCCAAGCAAAATCATCGCAGCGCTGAAGCTGAAGTGCGTGCCATTCTTGAAGAAGCCACACGACCTGAAAATCGCTTCAAAATGGGCGATGCCTTGGCAGCTTTAGGCCGTAAAGTCGGGTTGACCAATGAAGATGTTGCATCCATTGAACAGGTTCGCGACAAGTCGCCTGCTGAGCCGATGAGGTTTGAATGATCGTTCTCGATACCAATGTCATTTCCGAGGCGATGAAACCCGAACCTGATCCGGCCGTCAGAGCTTGGCTTAATATGAGCAGTCAGCCGAAACGCTGTATCTGTCGACTGTTACCCTGGCTGAGTTGATGTTTGGCATTGCAGCGCTGCCTAATGGGAAGCGCAAGGACATGCTAAGCGAGGCATTGGATGGCCTTATGGCGCTGTTCAGAGAGCGAATTTTGCCTTTTGACGCTGACGCCGCTAGCAAGTATACCGAACTGGCCGTCACGGCCCGAACCGCAGGGCGTGGTTTTCCCGTGCCGGACGGTTATATTGCAGCGATTGCCGTATCCCAGGGCTACCAAGTCGCATCGCGCGATATGGCGCCATTTGAGGCGGCGAGTGTGGGCGTGGTTAACCCTTGGGAGGGCTAGTAGCTGTGCTTCCTGAATTCAAGTAATAAGTGCAGCACCTGCGGTATCCAGGGCACCTGAGTACTCACCCAGGAACACTTGTGCCGGTGTTCGATAACCGAGCCG
>NZ_FOGS01000001.1 GCF_900111305.1 Vreelandella subterranea | reverse complement strand
CTACCGGGTAGATTCCTATGCGTTACTCACCCGTCCGCCGCTCGTCAGCATCCAGCAAGCTGGACCTGTTACCGCTCGACTTGCATGTGTTAGGCCTGCCGCCAGCGTTCAATCTGAGCCATGATCAAACTCTTCAGTTTACAATCATTGCGGTTCTTACCTGCCACCCGAAAGCGACAGAAGCGAACCAAACTTGGCTCAAGGTTTTCAAACGTTCTCTCAAGATCCGAAGACCTTGGACGAGTCGCTTGCCTTGATATTTGGTGATTTATCACCCTCATCGGCAAGCGCCCACATGAATTACCTGATCACATTATTAAAGAGCAGTCGCTTGCGGGCCATAAAACATGACGTGGCCGCTGCTAAGCGAGGAAGGCGTATTTTACGCACTTCTAAAGACTTGTCAATCACTGTTTAGCGGAAGCGAAGGAAATGCTTGTCTTACTCATCCTTCTAACCACTTGCCTAACCTACTGACAAATCAAGGTTTTTCAACCTCATCTACCGCTGGCAACGCCGTGCGTCCCCGGCAGCGGATGCGTACTTTACGGTTTTGCTGGCGGGTTGGCAAGAGGTTATGCGAAAAAGTTTTATGGCTAGACACTATCCGCCGTGAAAGCACTTCGGCGACAGGCCAATTGGCGGTTACACTAGCGGCATTTACTTTATTGCCGAGGTCCGTGATGAGCCAGCGTCAGCATCTGTTAACTGTCGATTCATTAAATCGCGAACGCGTTGACCATTTACTGCGTGTCGCCACACGCATGGAGCCGATTGCCCAGCGTCGCCAGGTTACCCGTGTGTTAGAGGGGGCGGTTCTCGGCAACCTGTTTTTTGAGGCCAGTACGCGTACCCGCGTGAGCTTCAATGCCGCCTTTTGCCGGTTGGGCGGCAGCGTGTGCGACACCACCGGTTTCACCTTTTCATCGATGGCCAAGGGGGAGTCTTTATACGATACCAGCCGCGTAATGAGCGGTTACTGCGACGCCATTGTCATGCGCCACCCGGACCAGGGGTCTGTGGCAGAATTTGCTGCGGCAACAAATGTCCCTGTCATCAATGGCGGCGATGGCCCCGGTGAACACCCTAGCCAAGCGCTACTGGATATCTACACCATCGATAAAGAGTTTCAACGCTTGGGCAAGTCACTGGGCGGTGCTCACATTCTGCTCACCGGCGATTTAAAGTACGGCCGCACCGTGCACTCATTGATCAAGCTCTTGTCACTCTACGGACCGCTGCGCATTACCCTGGTATCACCGCCGGGCCTTGAAATGCCTTCACAACTGGTAGACCTCGTCACCTCTCGTGGCCATCATGTTGAACAGCGCAACTCGTTGGCCAGCGATTTCTCGGATTTGGATGTGGTGTACGCTACCCGGATTCAGAAGGAGCGCTTTACCGACGAGATGAACGAGAGTTTTCAGGGGCTTTCGAATGATTTTATGGTTAACCGCGACTTCCTGGATCAGCGCTGCAGCGAACACACCATCGTCATGCACCCGCTGCCCCGGGATAGCCGCCCGGGGGCAAATGACCTTAACGTGGATCTAAACGGCGACCCTCGGCTGGCCATCTTCCGCCAAACCGATAACGGCATTCCCATGCGCATGGCCATCTTCGCAACGCTGCTTGAGGTTGACGAACTGGTTGAAAAGGAAATGCGCCCCGTACGTTGGTTTGTCCCCGCCCAGACGGGAACGCTCGACCGTTAACCACCGCTACCCTTAGTGGGATATGCGCCCACCGGGAAGCCCTTCCTGGTGGGCAAACCAGCCTTCCAGAATCAACACCGCGGCGATACCGTCGACACTTTCTTCACGGTAGTTGCCTCGGTGTCCCGCTGCGCGGGCGATCTGTTTCGCTTCCTGGGTAGAGCCACGCTCGTCGACCATTTCGCAGGGTTTACCGAAGCGGCCGTGAAGTCGGTTACCGAACTTGCGCGCGCGAAGACTCATGGCCGACTCGGTGCCATCCATATTGAGCGGCAAGCCCACCACAAACAGGTCGGGTTGCCACTCCTCGACCAGGCGCGTGACGAGGTCCCAGTCGGGAATGCCGTCGCGGGCGGTGAGCGGCGCAAGCTCACGCGCACTGTTCAGCATCTCATTGCCGACAGCCACGCCGATGCGCCGGGTACCAAAATCAAACGCCAGAACGAGGCGCCGACCGCTTTCAGTCATTATGCTCAACCATCAGGCGTGACCTGCATCACGGGTCATCAGGTTAAGATCCACCCCGAGAATGCCTGCCGCCGCGGCGAGGCGTTCGGCGGGTGGCGTATCAAACAGTACCGATGCCTGACCTTCCACCGTCAGCCAGGCGTTTTCTTTTAACTCTTCTTCAAGCTGGCCCACTTCCCAGCCGGCACACCCCAGGCAGACCAGAAACTGTTCAGGGCCTTCACCGTTCGCCAATGCCTGTAAGATATCCATCGACGTCGTGAGTGAAATGTTGTCCTCGACCTGAAGGCTGGAATCCCATGCCTGACTATCACCGGTATGGAGAATAAAACCACGGTCTTTATGCATCGGCCCACCGTAATACACCGGCGAGTTGCGGTAGGGGCTTTGGTCGCCCCCTAGCTCCAATTGCTCGAAGAGCGCGTCGAGGGTGATCTCCAAGGGGCGGTTGGCAATCACACCCATGCAACCATTGTGATCATGATCGCACAGGTAGATAAGGCTTCCCGCAAAATTGGGATCGTCCTGGTGCGGCATCGCCATCAAAAAATGGTGCTTTAAACTTTGCATGCGTCTCCTGCGGCCCGCTGACAACATCAGCCAGCCTAAAAATCAGTAAATAGATCGCGACAGGGCGATAAAGAGCCGCTTACGCGGCAAGGCGGCGTTCTATGGCGTCCAACAGCAACCCTGCGATATCCGTACCACGCTGATCGTCGATTTCGCGCACGCAGGTGGGGCTTGTCACGTTAATTTCGGTAATATAATCGCCGATTACATCCAGGCCGACGAACATCAATCCTTTTTCGCGGATCATGGGCTGTACTTGCTCAACAAGCCATTGGTCTCGCCGGGTCAGCTCACGACTCACGCCACGCCCACCGGCGGCCAGGTTGCCGCGCGTTTCCCCCGCTGAGGGAATGCGTGCCAGACCATAAGGTACCGGCTCACCATCGACCAGCAAAATCCGCGTGTCGCCTTCCTTGATGGCGGGCAGATAGCGCTGTGCCATGATCTGGCGTTGGCCACGCAGGGTAAGCTGCTCGATCACGGCGCCGATATTGCGCCCCTCGGGACCAATGTGAAAGATACCGGTACCGCCCATGCCATCCAGCGGCTTGAAGATCACATCGCCATGCTCGGCGTGAAAGGCACGCAGCACATCGGCCCGGCTGGCCACCAGGGTCGGCGCGCAGCACTGCGGAAACTGCTGGGCAAACAGCTTTTCATTACACTGCAACAGGGCATCCGTTGGGTTGACAATCAACACGCCCTCTCGTTCAGCAAAGCCGAGCAGGTGAACCGCGTTGGTAAAATCCGCATCCACCGGAGGATCTTTACGCATTAATACCGCGTCAAGCTCATCGAGCGGCCGGGCAGACGGTTCCCCCAGTTCATACCAATGCGCGGGGTCTCGATAAACCGTCAGCGGTCGCATGCGCGCGTATGCCTGCCCTGCATTCAAGAAAAGATCTTCCTGCTCCATGTAATGCAACGTATAGCCGCGGTCCTGGGCCGCCCATAGCATCGCCATGGTGGTGTCTTTCTTGTAAGCAATGTCGCTGATGGGATCCATCACGACACCAAGGTGCAATGTTGACTGACTCATCGGGGCACGATCCATCTATGAACATATAAGTGAGCAGTATGCCGCACTGCTTCTCAGGCTCCAACCGCGAGCCGTGTTACTCGCTTAGCGCACCGGGCACCAGGCGTATGGCGTTAGGCTCAAGCGTAATCAGCTGTTGCTTGTAAAGTCGCCCAATCGCCTGCTTGTAAGCACTCTTGCTCACCCCCAACCGCGCCTTGATATCATGAGCGTTACTTTTATCCCCCAGAGCCAGGTAGCCGCCGCTCTCGCGCAACGCCTTGAGCACTTGGTCGCCTACTACATCCAAGCGGGCAGCGCCTGGCGGCAGCAGCGAAATATCCACGCGCCCGTCTTCACGGCGCTGCTTGACATACCCCTTTAACGACTGGCCACGCCTCAAAGGCTGGCTGATATCGTCCTGATAGATCAGCCCCCAATAACGGTGATTGACGACGACTTTCATACCCAGGTCGGTGCGGTCAGCTACTACAACATCTACTTGGTCACCGCTATCCAGTGCCCAGGCGTCGTCGGTTAAAAAACGATCCAGGCGCATGGTGGCCACGGGCCGCCCCTGGTCGTCGCTATACAGCATGACCAGCACGCGTTTGCCTGGATCAGGGCGAAAACGCTGCTCGCTATAGGGCAGCAGCACATCCTTGGCGGGGCCCCAGCGCAAAAAAGCACCGGTATTGTTCACGGCAGTAACGGTTAAGTACGCCACTTCGCCCAGTTGAGCGGACGCATCGCTGGCGGGTCGGGGAGAAGAGTGAGGCTCACGAACCATGGGTGCCGTCCTTACAATAAATAGGCTTTCATTATGGGGGCTTGGTAACGTCAGGCAAAATGAAAGAGATAAGGAGGGCTTACAAATCGCCGAAGTGATGCTGCAGAAGGGTTAACGCCACGAGCGGCGCTGTTTCGGTGCGCAAGACGCGAGGCCCAAGCGTGAGCGGCGCAAACCCGGCCGCCAAAGCCGATGCTACATCCGCTTCACCGAGCCCACCCTCAGGGCCAATCAGCAGCGCCGCTGACGCCGGCCGCTCCTTTCTGTCGAAAGCATGGCCAGTTGCAAGATGCAGCATTAAACGCAGCGGTTCCTGGCGCGCCTCAAGCCATACCTTGAGAGTGATGGGCGGGTTGACCGGCGGCACGAACGCCCGCCCGCTCTGCTCACAGGCGCTGGCCGCCACCGCCTGCCAATGAGCCAGCTTTTTTGCTTCCCGGTCGCCTTTAAGGCGCACGTCCCCGCGCTCGGTATACAGCGGAGTGATGGCCGACACACCAAGCTCGACGGCCTTCTGAATGGCATAATCCATCCGGTCGCCCTTGGAAATCGCCTGGCCCAGGTGTACGGCCAGCGGCGATTCGCCATCACCCGGCCAAACAGCCTCAATACTCACCGTTGCCTGCTTGCGGCCTATATCGACAAGCCGCACACCCGCCTCCTGGCCATTGCCATCGAACAGCACCAGGGGCGAGCCTTCACCCAACCGCAGCACCCGTGTCACATGCCGCGCAGGGCCTTCCGGCAGCACCACCTCATCGCCTGGCCGAAACACTCCGGGGACATAAAGGCGCGGCATTTTCCCATGCCGGGCGTACCAGTCGGCAGCCAACATCGCTTAGTGCGTGTTCGCTTCAGTCTGGTCGGCTTGCTGTTTCTCGCGTTGCTTACGCTGTGCATACATCGCTTCGAAATTCACCGGCGCCAGCATAAGCGGCGGGAAGCCACCACGGTTGACCAGGTTATCCACGCATTCACGGGCATAGGGGAACAGCAGGTTCGGGCAGAAGGCACCCAGGGTTTGATCCAGCTGGGCACCTTCGATGCCGGCAATACGGAACAGGCCTGCCTGCTCAACTTCCGCCAAAAAGGAAGTCGTGCCGGTTTCTTTATCATTAACCTGTGCCGTCACTTTAACGACCACTTCGTATTGGTCATCGGCAATCTTTGTGCTGCTGGTATTCAGGTCGAGATTAACCTTGGGCTTGAACGCGTCCTGGAACACCGACGGTGAATTGGGCGCTTCAAACGAAATATCTTTTACATAAATGCGTTGCAGCGAAAATTTGAGCTGCGGTTTGTCGTCGGCTTGCGCGCCAGCCTGTGGGGTATTGTTATCTTCCGCCATGGGAGAACTCCTCGTTGTTGATGCAATAGTCAGTGCAATCGTTCATGCAATAAGTAGCGTGCGTACCTACGCTTACTTTTTAACCACTGGAAGGCCGTCAGCCTGCCACTGCGCCATGCCGCCTTTTAATTTAAAGGCGCGCTCAAAGCCTGCTTTGGCAAGCTTCGCCTGGGCTGCACCTGAGCCTTGTCCGTGTTTACACACCACAATGACCGGCTTGTCTTTCACTTTATTCAGCTCGTTCATGCGGCTATCAAGGCTACTCTGGGGAATGTTGCGCGCACCCGCAATATGCCCCGTTTTGAAGTCTTTACTTTCCCGGATATCCACGACAACGGCGTCTTCACGGTTAATGAGCTGGGTTGCCTCGGTGGCCGTTAGCGCATTGGTTGACGCGCTGCGTGCTTCATACACAATCCACGCAATCAGCGACAGCACAAACGCCCCCACCAATAGGGGATGATTCATTACGAATTCGAACAGCTGATCGATCATCGCGACACAGTCTCTTGGTCAATACGAAAAAAAGCGGCATTGCCACCGTTAAAACGCGACAAGTATACACGTCTGACGCCAGCGCGCGCAGGCCTGAGTCATGACGCTTAGCCACTGGCTGCGTTATGATGCCCCAAGCATGCGTTCGCCGCGACCCCGATTGGCTTTTCGTCGTCCGGTTTGCCACTCATCAGGAGAATTTTATGGACACTGCAAGCACTCCCCGCCCCGTCGCGTTAATTATTTTAGATGGCTACGGTCACAACCCCGACAGTGCGCACAATGCGGTGGCCGCCGCCAACACCCCGGTGATGGATAAACTTTTGGCCGACCGGCCGCATGCCTTTGTTCACACAGACGGGCGCCACGTGGGGCTACCTGACGGGCAAATGGGCAACTCCGAAGTGGGCCATATGAACCTGGGCGCCGGTCGCATTGTTTACCAGGACTTTACCCGTATCACCAAGGCGATTGAAGACGGCGACCTGGACACCATTGACGTGCTGACCCGGCCCATCGACGAGGCAGTTGCCAATGGACGTCCCGTTCACCTGCTGGGGCTGCTCTCGCCCGGCGGCGTTCACAGTCACGAGGACCACTTTATTGCCATGGCCGAGCTGGCAGCGCGTCGCGGTGCCCAGCGTATCTATGTGCACGCCTTCCTGGACGGCCGGGACATGCCGCCGCAAAGCGCTCTAGGCTCCATAGAACGTGCCAACGCCCGCCTGGCTGAGCTGGTAGGGGCTGACAATGGCTTTGTTGCCTCGCTCATCGGTCGCTTTTACGCCATGGATCGTGACAACCGCTGGGAGCGTGTTGAGCAAGCCTACCGCCTGCTCACTGACAGCCACGCCGACTACTATGCCACCAGCGCCGAAATGGCCTTGCGTGATGCCTACGAGCGCGGCGAAACCGACGAATTTGTGGCGGCCAGCAGCATTCCGCTGGGTGGCGGTTCCAACGACAGGGCGATCACGCTACAGGATGGCGACGCGGCGATTTTTCTTAACTTCCGCTCGGACCGAGCTCGCGAACTGACCCGCGCCTTTGTCGAGCCTGACTTCAACGGCTTCGAGCGACATGTATGCCCCAAACTCGCCGGTGATGGGCTGGTCATGATGACCCAATATGCCGCCGATATACCCGCGCCAGCCGCCTTCCCACCCTCGGATTTAAACGACACCCTGGGGGAAGTGGTGGCCAAACGCGGCTTGAAACAGCTGCGCATTGCCGAAACTGAAAAATACCCCCACGTCACTTTCTTCTTTTCGGGCGGCAATGAAGCCGAATATGAAGGCGAAGAGCGCATTCTCGTCGCCTCACCGCGCGACGTGAAAACCTACGACGAAAAGCCCGAAATGAGCGCCGTCGAGATTACCGACAAGTTGGTTGAGGCCATTGATAGCGGCCGCTTTGACCTGATGGTATGCAACTACGCCAACGGCGACATGGTGGGCCACACCGGTGACTTTGACGCGGCGGTAAAAGCCATCGAAACCGTCGATACCTGTACGGGACGCGTGGTGGAGGCCATTGAACGCGCAGGCGGGGCCTGCCTGATTACCGCCGACCACGGCAACGCCGAGCAGATGGTCCACCCCGAGACCGGCGCACCGCAAACCGCTCACACGACGTTTATGGTGCCGCTGGTTTACGTTGGGGAACGCACAGGGACGTTGGAGGATGGTCGGCTGTGTGACCTTGCCCCGACGCTTTTGCGCATGATGAATCAAGAGGTGCCTCAAGCGATGACCGGCCACCCATTGATCACCTTCGGTTAATCCGCTTGATGCGACGACTTGTCAGTATAGCGGCTGGCGTAGCGCTGCTATACGCCACGCATGGCGCTGCCCAGCCCAGCGAAACCCAGGCGCGCCAGCAGCTGGATAACCTTGGCCAGGCGATTGAGGCGCTCTCCGAGCGCTTGAGCGAAACCGATGAAGCCCGCGAAGGGGCCAAACGCGAGCTGCGCGAGGTCGAAACCGCGCTTGCCGAGACCCACCAGCGGCTTGATCAGTTGCAAAGCGAGCGCCGCCAGCTCAACGAGGAAACCGATCAGCTTCGCCAGCATCGCGACCGCCTCGAAGCTGACCGCGAAGCTCAGTCAGCCGCCCTCGGCCAACAGCTGGCAGCACTTTATCGGCTGGGACCGACCCCCCAGCTCAAACTGCTGTTAAACCAGGGCGACCCAGCCGAACTTGACCGCATGCAGGCTTACTTGAATCGACTGAGCGAGGCGCGTCAGCAGCGCATGGCCGAGATAGCCCGGCTGGATAGTGCGCTTGCCGACACCCAACAAGCCCTTGCCGAGCGCCAGGACCGACTGGCCTCTCTGTCAGAAGAGCTGGAAACCGAAAGTACACGGCTCGCCGAACGCACCCAGGAACGTCGTGGCGTTGTGAACAACCTTGATGACCGCTATGGCAGTGAAGCCGCGCGTCTGGCCGAGCTGAATGAAGACCGCGAGCAGGCAGAACAGCGACTGCGCGAGATTCAGGCCGAGCTTGCCCGCCTTGACGAGCCTACGCCGACAACCCATATTGCCCGTACCCAAGGGGATCTGCCCTGGCCGGTGCAGGGCGATATCACGGCGGCGTTTCAGCGCCGCGATGGGGTCCATTACAACGGCATTGTCATTCAGGCCTCGGCAGGCACCTCGGTTAGCGCGGTGCACCCCGGACGTGTGGTGTTTGCCGACTGGATGCGTGGGTTTGGCAATTTATTGATTATCGACCATGGTGATCAAATCATGACACTGTACGCCCACCTGCAGCAGTTCACCGCACGACCTGGCCAACGGATCGAGCGCGGCGACGAGATTGGCCGGGTTGGCGATAGCGGCGGTCAGCCACGCAGCGCGCTTTACTTTGAAGTTCGCAGCCGAGGGGAACCAATTAACCCGCAACGTTGGATTGCACGCCGCTGACGGGATAAGCTGGGTAATTCTTGTTGTCATTGGGGTAGCGGCGCGCGCTGCCCACCTATATCGTTTCGCGGAGTCTGCATGACGCTACCTGTTACCGAGAGATCGGCCCCTGCCAAACGCCTCTTGGCAACCCTGCTCCCTATCGCCTTACTTTCGGTCCCTTTGCCGCTGCCGGCCCAGCCCAGTAATGACAGCAACGGGACGGTTGATAGCGTCAGCAACGACCTGCCGCTTGAAGAAATTCAGACGTTCGCCGAGGTTTTTGAACGCATCAAGCGCGCCTATGTGGAAGACGTCGAAGACCGTACCCTGCTGCGCAACGCCATGCGTGGCATGCTGAGTGAACTGGACCCTCACTCTGCCTATCTGGATAAAGAGGAATATCAAAGCCTGCGCGAATCCACCGAAGGTGAGTTCGGCGGCATCGGCATCGAAGTGGGCATGGAAAACGGTCAGCTCATGGTCATTACCCCGATCGACGACACCCCAGCCTCAGAGGCGGGGCTGATGTCCCGGGATATCATCATCCGTATCGATGGCACCCCCACCGAGGGCATGTCCCTGCAAGAGGCCGTGACCCTGATGCGTGGCGACCCCAATACAACGTTGGACATTTCCGTACTGCGGGCAGGCGAGGAATCCCCCCGTGAGTTCACCCTTACCCGCGAGATTATCCGCAGCGAAAGCGTCAAACACGAGTTGCTGGAAACCGGCTATGGCTATTTACGCATCAGCCAGTTCCAGTCACGCACGCCGGATCAGGCGAGGCAAGCCCTGGAGCGCATGTCACGTGAACAGCCGCTGGAGGGCCTGGTGCTCGATTTACGTAATAACCCGGGCGGGGTTTTACAGGCCGCCGTCGGCGTGGCCGACCTGTTCCTGGATGAGGGACTGATTGTCTACACCGAAGGCCGCGTTCCCGACAATGAGCTATCGTTCTCCGCCTCGACTGATACACCAGCCGATGATGTACCGCTTGTCGTGCTGATCAATGGCGGTAGCGCCTCCGCCGCGGAGATTGTCGCCGGTGCCCTTCAGGACCAGCGCCGGGGCGTGATCATGGGCACCGACAGTTTTGGCAAGGGGTCAGTGCAGCAGATCATGCCGCTGGGCAATGGTGAGGGGCTGAAGCTCACCACGGCGCTTTACTACACGCCGGAAGGCCGTTCCATTCAGGCCCAGGGCATCGAGCCCGACGTTGATGTGGTTCGTGGGCGCCTGGAAGTCGCTGAAGGAAGGCGCGAAATCCGCGAAGCCGATCTGGAAGGCCATTTACGCTCCCAACAGGCCCCGCGTGACCGTGAAGCATTATCGCAGCGCCTGCGCGAAGATTACCAACTGAGTGAGGCTCTTAACCTGCTCAAAGCGCTGAACGTGGTCGACCGCCGGCGCAATTAACGGCACGAAGACGGCAGGCGGCCGCGTTCACCGGTGGCTTGCCGCATCACTTCGCGCTTGAGCGGGGTGAGCCGGTGCAAGCCGCTCATACCGAGGTTACGCACCAGCGTGAGCGCCGGATCATGGCTGCCGAACAGGGTTTTAAAGCCTTTCATTAATGCCAGCATGGCGCGATTGTCACCGCGCCGACGGCGGGCATAGCGAGTCAAGGTACTGAGTTCACCCCACGGCGCGCCCCGCTGCCAGGCCGAGGTGACCTCCTCGGCCAACACGGCGGCATCCATCAACCCAAGGTTGGCCCCCTGTCCTGCCAGGGGGTGAAGGCTGTGGGCCGCATCGCCCACCAGCGCAAAATGCGGCTGCACGTAATGCACTGCATGGCGTTGGACCAACGCAAATCGATGCGCCTGATCGCAGGCGTTCACCGCCCCCATGCGCTCCCCCAGGGCGTTACCCAGGGCCTCGCCCAACGCCTCTCGGGAAAGCTGGCACAGCGCTTGGGCATGAGCAGGCGTGGTCGACCACACAATCGAGCAGTAGTGAGCGTCGCCCTCCACCGTCAGCGGCAAGAATGCCAACGGACTTCCGTCGATAAACGCTTGCCGCGCGGTATCGCCATGGGGATGGTCGCAGTGCACCGTGGTGACCACTGCTTCCTGGCCCATCGCCTCGCTGACCACGTCGATGCCCGCCATATCGCGCAAGGCCGAACGCCCACCGTCCGCCGCGATAACCAACGGCGCATGCAGCGACTGGCCATTCGCCAGGCTCAGCCGACGTCCCGGCGTTGAAGCCTCCAGGGCGTCTACCGGCGTGCCGAAAAATGTGCTGACCCGGCCCTGGTCTTGAAGCTTTGCGTGCAGCGCCGATAGCGTCACATCGTTCTCGACGATATGCCCCAACACGGACACGCCCGCCTCATCGGCGGAAAAGCGTATCTCGCCGCTACCCTCGGCGTCCCATACCTGCATATAGCGATAAGGGGTTACACGGGCATTCACCATTAATGGCCAGGCCCCGATATGGGTTAACAGGCGCTGCGAGACCGGCGTCAGGGCACTCACTCGAAGGGACGGCAGACGGCCCACCTCATACGACGGTGGCTGTGCCTGCGCTTCAACCAGTGCCACCCGCATTCCGGCGTCGGCCAATAGCCAGCTCAACGCGGAGCCCACCATGCCTGCGCCGACGACAATGGCGTCGAAGCCGTTCTCCGCCGCTGCATCTGACTCATTGGATGTCTGCATAACACGTCTCTTATTGGCCTCCTTTCTGTATACCCCTGGGTCCCTCAACGTTCCAGCCCCATCGCCCGGCGGGCCAACCCTTTACGTAATGGCCCGACGATATTGAGCCCCACCAGGCCGGCGGCTCTGGCATGGGGCAAAAAGGGTAAGTTCATGCCAAACAGGCGAATCAGCCCATCGCTGAACCGAATCACGCTGGTTCGGTCCTGCGCGCGTTGACGCTCGAACGCTTGAAGCGTGGCCATGTCACCCAATGGCCGCCTCGCCAACTCGCCTTGCTCAAGCGCCTCGACCAGGTCCATCACCCCACGCAGGGCCAGATTAAAGCCTTGACCGGCCACCGGGTGCAGCGCATGGGCCGCATTGCCCAGCACCGCCAGCCCAGGCCGAACCGGTTCTTCGGCAGTGATCAAGGCCAATGGATAGCTGTGGCGCTGGCCCACCTGAGTAAAGCGCCCAACCCTGTCGCCAAAGGCCGTTTGCAGCTGCGCCAGGAAGTCCCCGTCAGATAGATCCAGACGTGCTTGTTCATGCCCGGTGGTATGCGTCCAGATCAGCTCCATCGCCTGCCCTGGCAAGGGTAACAAAGCGATTGGACCGGCCTGGGTAAACCGCTCATAGGCCACCCCCCGGTGTGGCTGGCTGACGCCCACATGGGCAATCAGCGCCGTTTGCTGATAGGCCTCGCGACGACTGCCAATGCCAAGCTGCTCCTTTAAACCCGAACGCCCGCCGTCCGCCAGCACTGTCAGGGCAGCGTGAAGCCGACTGCCATCAGACAGCGCCAAGTCGTGCCCCTGGGGCGTCGGCGTGATGCTGTCGACCTTGGCGGGGCAGTGCCATTCAAGGGGTAGTGCATTCAGCCGCTGATGCAGCACCCTACCCATCCAGGCATTGGGAATCACGTGCCCCAGCGCATCGACGCCAAGCTCATCGGCATTGAGCCGGGTTGCCCCCAGCCGTCCCCGCTCACTGATGTGAATGCGCTTGATGGGCGTTGCCTCGGATTGCATGGCCTCCCATACGCCCAGCTGACGGAAGCGCTGGGCCGAGCCTTCCGCAATGGCACTGGCACGGGCGTCGAAACTGGGCTGCCAGGCCTCATCGGGCGATTTGGCCGGTAACGGCGCCGCTTCGATAATGGCCACTTTCCAGCCGTAACGCTCGATCAGGGGGGCCAGAGCGCAGCCCAGACTGGCGCCGACTAATCCGCCCCCCACAATCACAATGTCATGGGTTACCGCTTGCCCAGACGCTTGCATTGACTCTCTCCCGCTGGTGACACAGGACCACGCTTAATGCGTAACGTAAATTACATAATAAACTGACACGACTTAATCAGACGCCATGAGTGCTTCAATATCGGCTACTCGTTTAGGGACCTGATCGGTCAGTACCTCATGTCCCTGAGCGGTGACCACCACATTATCCTCAATACGGATGCCGATACCCCGATACGCAGCCGGAATGTCAGCTTCATCGGGAATATAAAGCCCCGGCTCCACGGTCAGCACCATGCCGGGCTCGAGTGGGCGTGGGGTTTCTGCGTCCAGGCGATAGGGGCCTACATCGTGCACATCCAGCCCCAGCCAGTGCGACGTCGAATGCAGATAAAACCGCCGGTAGCGCTGCTCGTCGATACAGGTTTGCAGATCGCCTTCCAACAAACCAAGTTCAATCAACCCAGTGGTCAGGTCAGACACAACGCCCTGATGGATCTCGGCGAGGGCAGTGCCAGGCTTGATAGCCGCAACGGCCCGTTCCTGGGCGTGAAGCACCACCTGGTAAAGCGCTCGCTGGGCATCGTTGAAACGCCCGGATACCGGGAAAGTGCGGGTAATATCCCCAGCGTAAAGGTCAAACTCGGCACCGGCATCGATCAACACCAGTTCGCCGTCTGCAAGCGGCGCACTGTTTTCAATGTAGTGCAACACGCAGGCATTGGCACCGCCCCCGACAATCGTGCTGTAGGCGGGACCGCTGCCACCCTGCCAGACAAATTCATGCTCCAGCTCAGCCTGTAGCTGGTACTCGCTCAACCCTGGGCGGGCCAGGTGCATGGCGCGCACATGCGCACGGGCAGAAATCGCTGCGGCATGCCGCAACAGGGCGATTTCTGCCTCGCTCTTGATCTGGCGCATGGCATGTATCAAAGGGCTAATATCCATCCAACCTTTGAGCGCAGGGCGGCCGCGGCGTTGGCCCGACTTGGCCTGGGACAAAGCCTCTTCCGCAATGTCGAGGGCATCGCCATGATCAAGCGGTAAATAGAGCAGCTCCCGCCCCTCAAGCAAGTCTGGCAGGGTAGACTCGCGCTCAGCGTTTTCGAACGCCTGATCGACCCCATGCGCTGACACGACCCCCTGAGCGCCCAACCGCCGCCCTGTCCAGGCCTCCATGGTAGGGTCGCGGTCCTGGCAGAACACCACGCTTTGCCCCGCTTCGCGCCCGGGTAACAGAACCAGCAAAGCATCCGGCTCGCAAATGCCGGTCAGATAGTAGAAATCGCTGCTTTGCCGAAACGCATACTCACTGTCATGAGAACGCGTTACCAGGGATGCGCCGGGCACGATAGCGGCGGCATTCGATGGTAGCTGGGCCATGAGGGTCTCGCGCCGCTGGTGGTATTCCGCCAACGGGATGACCGGAGGGCGAGGCAGTACATCAGGCAACATAGCGTTTTCCAAAACAGATTAATGAACAGGGGTATCGGTTTGCTCGACCTGCGGCTGACCGGGGTGTTGCTCGGTATACAGCAGCATGGCAGCCATCCGCGCATGCTCGGTCAGCGCAAAGAGGTCATTTTCATTTTCCGGGGAATCATCAATATCCGCGTCGATCTGCCCAAGCCCGGCAAGGTCCTCTACCGCTTCACGCAGGGTTTGCGACCAATGCTTTCGCTGTGCATCGTCGGCCACTTCGTCGACCACTTCCATGAAGCCTAGCGTCCATTCCTTCAGGCCCTGGGCCTGCTCCGCCAGGCTGAACAGCTCATCGGGCAGCAGGGGCGCATAGTTCATGTCACTGGCGCTTAGCGCCTCCAGGGTTTGCCGTCGCCAGCCCAACAGTCGTTCAGCACTTGCCGGGTCGCGTGGCTGATCCACACCCAGGCTCAAGCAGACCTCTTCCAGCCAGGTCTGGGCCTCTATATCGCGCAGCGCAAGCAATGCGCATAACCGACCGTCCAGGAAGGCGGGCGACTGCATGCTCCCGTGCAACAAAAAAACATCGGCGATATCCGAGAAATCCTGGCGTTCGTCTATTAGCGACATCATCTTCACTCGTTAATGGGTTTAAGGTCGCTCAGGCTTGCGCGTTGACCCCGCGCAAGCGGCTCTCTTATAGTGAGCGACATCGTCCTTCCTATGCAGTGATGTTAACGCATTGGGCATCCCTTTGACCCGTGCCGGAGCCTGTCATGAGTAACACTAAACGGCCTACTACCGAAATCAGCCTGTTAGGGCGTGATTACGTGATTGCCTGCGACCCCGGTGAAGAAGCCAAACTGGAACGGGCCGCCCGCTACCTGGACCGTGCCATGCAAGGGATTCAAGCCCAAAGCAGCCTGCTGGGAAGCGAGCGAATCGCGATCATGGCGGCACTCAACATTACCCACGAGCTGCTTGAGGCCATGGACGAACACCGCGCCGGCGAAGCCAGCCTGAACCGTCTTAACGAGCGGCTTGAGCACGCCTTGTCACAAACCCGCAAGCCGTAAAGACCGTTAAACACATGCCTTTGGCATTGGCCCCCGCTCTGTTAGGATAACGATGTTCTCTGGGGTGTGCGCCAGTCGTTACAGTCCCTCGAGCCTATGCGTAATACCTAGGGGGCCAAATGCTAGCCAGGCCCGTGTGCATGTCCGTGCGACGGAAAGCCTGACGGCTTGGCTGCGGCCACCCACCTGAACCAGTAGGTTCAGGGCCAGAACGACAGCGGCACTCTGGGGAACACTAATGATGCACAGCCTCCACAGCGCTGAAGACAAACGCGCGTTGCGCCGTGAACTACGCAGGCGGCGTCAATCGCTCTCGCCACGTGAACAACGCGACGCGGCTCACCGCCTTTGCCACCAGCTTAAGCGCCTTCCCGAAATTCGCCGCACAAGACGTATCAGTCTTTACCTGCCCGTCATGGGTGAAATCGACCCGACCCTGCTAATCCCATGGCTGCGTAAACGAGGGGTAGCGGTTTATTTACCCGTATTGCGCCCTTTAAGTCACAACTCGCTCTGGTTTGTCGCCTACCATGCCAACACGCCGATGGTTAAAAACCGCTTTGGCATCGCCGAGCCGGATACCCGTTTTGCGGCCAAACATCAGCGTCGTTTACCCGCATGGGCGTTGGATACAGTCATCTTGCCACTGGTCGGATTTGACGCCCAGGCCAACCGCATGGGCATGGGCGGCGGTTTTTACGATCGCAGCCTTGCCTTTATGCGCCGTCCTGGCCCCAAACCGACTCTGCTGGGCGTTGCCCACGCTTGCCAGCAGGTAAATGCCCTGCCCGTCGAGCCCTGGGACATACCATTAAACGCCGTGGTGAGCGACCAGCATATCGTTCGCCCAGGGTAGACTGCCTGACAAACAAAATGGGCTGGCCCGTAAGGCCAGCCCATTGAGCCGGTGACGCTTTGATACCCGGCGCGACGGCTTAACTTCCCGCAAGCGCCTGCGCGTAGCCGGTGGCCAATACCCCGAGCGCAAACACAATCATCAGTGTGAGTACCATATCGGGTTTCTTACGCCGCATAGTGCTTCTCCAGCCCCTTTTATGTTGTCAACTTTAAGGCGTCACCCTGGTTACCTGTCGTTGATGAGCAGCCTAATACTGCCCGGATGACGCCCTTCATTAATATCGCCTGTGACTATAGGGCCAATAGGCTACCGTTGACAACGGCTTGAACGGCAATATGGCATTAAAAAATAAACGCACACCGTTTCTTAACAAACTGATTCATGCTGGCCTGCACTGTGAGTAACCGCTCACCAATTTGGCAAAGCCAAAATCAAGCCATGAACAACCGGTAGGCGGGGTTATCGCTTTCCCGCCAATAGCGGTAGCCAATCGCATCCAGATGCTCGGCAACGTGTGCGCGATCACCATTAGGTACCTGCATGCCCACCAGGACACGGCCATAAGCAGCACCATGGTTCCGATAATGAAACAGCGAGATATTCCAGTCATGGGGCAGCTGGGTCAGGAAGTTCATCAATGCCCCTGGCCGCTCGGGAAACTCAAAGCGATACAGCTCTTCTTCAAAGTGTTCGCTGGGGCGACCGCCGCTCAAATGGCGAATATGCAACTTCGCAAGCTCGTTGTCGGTCAAGTCCTCGACCTGATAGCCCGCCTCCTGGAGTTTGTCGATGACCGACTGGCGATCCTCACCGCCGGGTTTGACCTGGACACCGACAAAAATATGCGCTTCGCTGCTATCTGCATAGCGGTAGCTGAACTCGGTGACCATGCGCTTGCCAAGGGTGCGGCAGAACTTTTTAAAGCTGCCTGGCTTTTCGGCAATCGTCACCGCCAGAATCGCCTCCCGCTGCTCGCCAAGCTCGGTCCGCTCGGCAATATGCTGAAGACGGTCAAAGTTGGTGTTGGCGCCGGAATTGATGCACAGCAGGGTTTCGCCTTCCGCGCCGGTTTGCTGGACATATTTTTTCAGCCCGGCCAGCGATAGTGCACCCGAGGTTTCCGCGACGGCGCGGGTATCTTCAAAGATATCCTTGACGGCGGCACACATTTCATCGGCGGTGACGGTAATCACATCATCGATGAGGTCTTTCACCAGCGAGAAGGGCACTTCGCCAACCTGCGCCACGGCAACACCTTCCGCAAAGACACCTACCTGATCCAGCACCACCCGCTCACCGGCCTCCAATGCTGCTTTCAGGCAGGCGCTGTCTTCGGATTCAACGCCAATCACCTTGATGTCCGGGCGCAGGTATTTAACGTAGGCCGCAATCCCGGCTATCAGGCCACCGCCACCCACCGGTACGAAGATAGCGTCAAGACGCCCCGCCTGCTGGCGCAGGATTTCCACCGCGATAGTGCCCTGGCCGGCGATGATGTCAATGTCATCAAAGGGCGGAATATAGGTGTAGCCGTGCTCCTTGATAAGCTCCTGGGCATGCTCGGCGGCGGCAGCAAAGGCGTCTCCCTTGAGGACGACCTTGGCCCCCCGGGCGCGAACCGCCTGCACTTTAATCTCGGGGGTAATCCTCGGCATCACGATCACCGCTTTGACGCCCATCAATTTGGCGGCCATGGCAAGCCCCTGGGCATGGTTACCCGCCGAGGCGGCAATCACGCCTTTGGCTTTCTGCTCTTCGCTGAGTTGGGCCATTTTGTTGTAGGCCCCACGAATCTTGAACGAGAAAACCGGCTGCAGGTCTTCGCGCTTGATTAGAATCTGGTTATTGAAACGACGCGACAAAAAGGGAGCAGGCGAAATGGGCGTTTCACAGGCGGCTTCGTAAACGTGGGCCTGGAGAATCTTTTTGACGGTAGCTTCAAGCATACGGAAAATTCCAAGAAAGAACGTAACCCTGACGGGTGCGGGGAAAGCCTCTATTGGTAGCAGATTACGCCGTTCGCCGTCCAGCAGCGTTTTGGTCGGCAGGCCGCTCTTTCGCCGTTATAATGAATGGCAAGTTCACCCTTACCAGCGAAAAGGCACACCATGACCCAAGATGAACTCAAGGCCGCCGTCGCCGATAAAGCGATCAGCGAAATTGAACCCTGGCTGGAAAAAGACACCGTGCTGGGCATTGGCACCGGCTCGACAGCCAACCTGTTTATCGATCGCTTAAAGCCGCTACGCGATCAGTTCAAAGGGGCCGTGGCAAGTTCTGAGGCCAGCGCCAAGCGCTTGGAGGCATTGGGCATCGAGGTGTTCGAGCTGAATAGCGTTGGAACCCTGCCTTTTTATATCGACGGCGCTGACGAAGTAAATGCTCACTTACAAATGATCAAAGGCGGCGGCGCGGCGCTTACCCGGGAAAAAATCGTTGCCGCCTGCGCCGAGCGTTTCATCTGCATCGCCGACCAATCCAAGTACGTCAGCCAGTTGGGCAATTTCCCGTTACCGATTGAAGTAATCCCCATGGCTCGCTCCTATGTTGCCCGTCAGCTCGTCGGCCTGGGTGCCGAGCCTGTCTATCGGCAAGGCGTGGTTACCGACAACGGCAACCAGATTATCGACTGCTATGAGTTCATGATCGACGATCCGGTCGCCATGGAAGCGACGCTTAACGCCATCGTGGGTGTCGTCACCAACGGCCTTTTTGCCGCCCGGGGAGCCGATATCCTGCTACTGGGCAACCCGGAGGGCGTTGAGCGGATAGCGCTACGCTAGTGACGGAGGCACGAGCTTACCAAGCCCGTCCAGCGTCCGCTTGAGGGCGCCCTGCTGGGCATTGATTACCGCCCGGCCAGCCTGCCCTTTTTGCTGCGCATCGCCGGGGTGGTCAAGATAATCAATCAGCGCCTCGGCGAGGGCGTCGGGGCTATCCACCAGGGCGAGGGCTCCGGCGGCTAACAGCGGCTCGGCCACATCACTAAAATTTTCGATCGAGGGCCCGCTAAGCACGGGTCTGCCCAGGGCAGCGGGTTCCAGCACGTTTTGGCCGCCCAGCGGCACCAAACTGCCCCCCACGTAAGCCACACTGCTCGCTGCATAGAGTACCGCCAGCTCCCCCAGCGTATCCGCCAGGTAGACCTGCGTCTGTTCAGTCACGGCTTGTTGCTCGCTGCGACGACTGAATGACCAGCCCTCGTCGCGACACAGGCAGGCAACCTCATCAAACCGCTGGGGATGGCGCGGCGCCAGTACCAAAAGCGCGTTTGGATGGCGTCTACGCAACTGAGCATGCGCCTGGAGTAATAGCGCTTCTTCCCCATCACGGGTGGAACCCGCTACCCATACCGGGCGCATCCCCCACTGACGATGTAAGTACTCACCCTCTCTGAGGGCCTTACCTTGTGAGGGAATTTCAAATTTTAGCGACCCCACCACGCTGGTTACCTCAGCAGGGCATCCCAGCGCCTTAAAGCGCTCGGCATCTTCGGATGACTTGGCCGCCAGCCAGCTCATGTTAGCCAGGGCATTGGCCATCAAGGGTTGCCAACGCCGATAACGCTGATAGGCGCGGGGGGATAAACGGCCGTTGACCACCGCGACGGGGACTCCCTGTCGACGGCAGGCATTTAACAGGTTGGGCCACAGTTCGGTTTCAAACAGTAGCGCCATCGCGGGTTTTACCCGACCGATAAAACGCCTGGCCGCACCTGGGTAGTCGAGCGGCAGAAAGCGGTGGACAAGCCGTCTCTGGTCGCTTGCAGATTGTTCATGGATGAGGGCCTGGGCCTGCTCAGCGCCCGTTGCAGTCATGGTAGTGAGTAGCAGACTGTGTCGGGGATAGCGGGTCAGCAAGCCTTCTATCAGCGGGCGAGCGGCGCGCACCTCACCTACCGAGGCACAGTGCAGCCAAAGGCGTGGCGCGGGCGGCAGCGGGCCAAGGCGCATGCCTAAGCGCTGCATGCGGGAGTAAGTGGGTACTTGCTCCCGCCAGATGCGCCACGTGATCAACGGTGATAGGGCATACAGCGCCGCGGAGTAAGCAAGCCGAGACCAGGAAGTGGGTGCCGCCATTAGCGCTCGCGATCCAGAATCGAGCTGATCATCGCCGTGGTGGAGACACCATCTTCAAAGCCCAGTACTTTCACCTCACCGCCGTTGGCAATCACCGCTTTACCGCCGACAATATCCTCTGGCCGATAATCGCCTCCTTTGACGAGAATATCCGGCAGTACGGCTTCGATGAGTGCTTGTGGGGTGTCATCGCTGAAGGGAACAACCCAATCCACCGCCCCTAACCCGGCCAGCACCTGCATACGGCGATGGAGTGGATTGATCGGCCGCGTCGGGCCTTTCAGGCGACCGATGGAGGCATCATCGTTGACTGCCACAACCAACCGATCTCCCAACCGTTTTGCCTGTTCAAGATAGGCCACATGACCCGCATGCAAAATATCGAAACAACCATTGGTCATGACCACACGCTCACCCCGCACTTGGGCAGCACGCACGGCCTCAACCAGTTGGGTTGGTTCAATCACGCCGAATTCCGCAAGCTTATCGCCGTGCAGGGCGGTATAAAGCTCGCCGATCGACAACGTGGCCGTACCCGGCTTGGCCACTACCAACCCTGCCCCCAGATTGGCCAGCATCATGGCCTCGGGCAACTCATGATTGGCCGCTATTGCCAGCCCCATCAGGCCAATGACGGTATCGCCAGCGCCCGTCACATCAAAGACTTCCTGGGCACGAGTAGGCAAATGCAGCGGTTCATGCCCTTCCCGAATCAGCGTCATGCCTTTTTCGCTACGCGTGATCAATAGCGCTTCAAGCTCAAGTTCAACGCGCAGCGCCTCGCCACGCTGAGCGAGCTCCGCATCCGTCCTGCATGGGCCGACGATGGCTTCAAACTCGGTCAGATTCGGCGTTATCAGGCTGGCGCCACGGTATTTGCTGAAATCACTGCCTTTGGGATCAATCAGCACCCTTTTACCCTGGGCTCGCGCCGAGGCAATCAGCTGTTCCACCTGGTTCAACGTGCCCTTGCCGTAGTCGGACAGAATCATCACGTCGCAATCGGGCAGTGCCTGCTCCACTTGAGCCAACAAGTCTGTGGTATCGACACCTTCCAGACGCTCCTCGAAGTCCAGACGCAGCAACTGTTGGTTGCGACTCATGACTCGAAGCTTGGTAATCGTGGGTATCTCTGCACTACGCTGAAAGTGAGTGCTTACATTGGCAGCAACTAATTGACGCGAAAGCAGCTCCGCATTTTCATCTTCGCCCACCAGTCCTGCCAGGCCGACCTGTGCCCCTAATGCCGCGATATTCAACGCAACGTTCGCTGCCCCGCCGGGACGATCATCCGCATCCTCGACGCGCACCACCGGTACAGGCGCTTCCGGCGATATGCGCGAGGTGCCACCGTGCCAATAGCGGTCAAGCATTACATCGCCCACTACAAGAACGCGGGCATGCTCCAAGGCGTTTAAATCAACTTTCATCCGTGGTTCCTGTTGTTGGGTGCGCCGCCGTATGTGTCAGCAGTGTCTCTAACTTGGCGATCACGTCATCGGTTTTGATGAGCCCCATGGCGTCGGCGTGGCGAACGCGCTGCCCCCAGCTTACCTCTTCCACCAATTTTTGCTGGTAAGTGTAAAGCGCCTCCGGGTAGGCGTTAACGGCAAAATCACGCCATAGATAGGGTGCCGCACGCTGAGGATTGGTCGTCGCGTAAAGCCCGAGTGTCGGGGTCCCCATGGCGTTGGACATATGCGCAGGACCGGTATCCGGCGAAACCACCGCGCGCGCGCCATCAACCAACGCTAAAAGGCCTTTTAACGACGTCTGGCCAATGGCATTGATCACGCTGCCTGGCTGGCAGAGCGCTTCAATTTGCTCTCCAATCTCCCGCTCAAGGGAGCTGCCTCCTCCGGTCAGCACGCTTTTCAGGCCGTGTTGTACCCACGCATATTCAATGACGCTGGCGTACCCTTCCACCGACCAGTTACGAAAATTGCGAAGCCGCACGTTACTGCATGGATTAACCACCAGATAAGGCGCTTCACCGCTGATCAAGCGCGCTTCATCATAAGCGGCAGAGGGTACCGGCAAATTCCACTCCAGCGGTCCTTCTTCGACACCCATCAAACGCGCGAAATCCATGAAGGATTCCAGCACATGAGGGTTGGTCCTGGGCGCAATATGGAGCTGGGTAAACCGGTGCTGGGCATCTTTGGCCCGCGCCTTGTCATAGCCCACACGCACATTGGCCTTCAGCCCCAGCGATAAAATACTCGCCCGAATGGCTTGCTGCATGTGCAAGAGCACGTCAAAACGCGTATCCGCAAGCTCGCGCCATAGGGCGCGCATTCCCTTGAGCCCCGTCGATTTGTCGTACACAACAAACTCGACCCCGGACAGGCCGGCCAGTAAACTGTATTCCCCTTTGCCGATGATCCAGGTAATGCGCGCTTGTGGCCACTGGCGCTGCAACGCTCGCACGGTGGGCACAAGGTTGCAGACGTCTCCTAACGCCGAGAGACGCAGAATCGCAATATGATTAGGTTGAGCAGGCAGAGAGGGCTTCATGCGCTTAGCGGCACTCCGGCAAGGAAATAGTCTGATTTTACATGATGCAGACAGTTTATGTGACGCTGCCATGTCACACCAACCCGATCCCGCTCTGTTCAGCGCTGAATACTGGCGATCCCGCGATTTAGTGGTCGGTGAAGCCCCTGGCCGGGGCAGCAGCCTTTTTTTACAGGCTACCCCTGAAGAGCAATGGGTTTTGCGCCCTTACCGGCGAGGCGGTCTAGTCGCCAAGCTAAGCCAGAAACGCTACTTCTGGGTAGGTGCTGAGCGCACCCGCGGCTTTCGCGAAATGCGCCTCACGGCCAACCTGTTCGAACAGGGCTTACCTGTTCCACGCCCTATCGCCACCTGCGTGGTTCGTCATGGACTCAGCTACGAAGCCGCCTTGATCACTCAGCGCATTACCGGTGCCCAAGCGTTAGCCGAGTTGATCGTCAGCCATCTGGCGGATGAAACGCTCTTGCAACGCGTAGGCGCCATGATTCGACGCTTTCACCGAGCAAAGCTTGACCATGTCGATCTGAACGCCCGCAATATTCTGGTCGATGCCAGCGGCGCGCCATGGCTGATTGATCTGGACCGCTGTCGGTTGCGCCAACCAGGGAAGTGGCAGAACGCCAACCTTGAAAGACTTGAGAGGTCCATTCACAAGTTTGATTCCACCCTATCGACCTCCCCTATTCTGCAAGGATATCGCGCTACTGGTTGATCAAACGCGGCCGTATTGATCCTCGAAGCGGACAATATCGTCTTCACCCAAGTAGCTGCCGGACTGTACTTCAATCAATTCGAGAGGCAGCGTGCCAGGGTTTTTCAGTGCGTGAATCCGGCCAATGGGGATGTAGGTCGACTCGTTTTCACACACAAGGTAGGTCGCCTCTCCGTTGGTCACTTCTGCTGTGCCGGACACTACTATCCAGTGCTCTGCCCGGTGATGATGCATCTGTACCGAGAGCTTGGCACCCGGATTTACCGTTATGCGTTTAACCTGGTAACGCTGGCCCCTATCCACCGATTCGTACCGCCCCCAGGGACGATAGACAACGCGATGATTGTTGAACTCATCACGCCCTTCAGCCTTGAGTCGCTCGACGATTTTTTTAACGTCTTGCGTCTTGTGCCTGTCAGCGACCAATACAGCATCCTTGGTTTCGATAATGACGAGGTCTTCCAGGCCGATTGCAGCCACCAGGCGACTCTCGGAACGCAGCATGGTATTGCGGGTATCTGTCTGGATAACGTCACCGTGATAGCTGTTACCCGCCTCACACTTATCGCTTAGCTCCCATATTGACGACCAGGCACCCAGGTCACTCCAGCGCGCCGACAAAGGCACAACGGCGGCATGCTGCGTTTTCTCCATCACGGCATAATCGACCGAGATATCCTCGCATTGGGCGAAAGCATCCTTCCCGATACGCGTGAAATCCAGGTCATACTCCATCTTTACCATCGCCTGATGGCAGGCATGCCGCATATCAGGGTGGAAGCGCTCAAGTTCCTGCAGGTATCGGCTTGCTCGAAACAGGAACATGCCGCTATTCCATAGATAGTCACCACTTTCCAAGTAAATCGTCGCCGTGGCAGCATCCGGCTTTTCGACAAAACGCCGGACACCAAAGCCGGGCCCCAGTGAAGGCCCCTGTTGGATATAGCCATAGCCAGTTTCTGGGCAAGTCGGCACAACGCCGAAGGTAACCAGATAACCGAGATCTGCAAGCGACTGCGCTTTCTTGATACTGTCATGGAACTGCGCGATATCCTGAACCTGATGGTCAGCCGCCAACACAAGCAGTAAAGGGTCATCATCGTCTTGCGTCGCGGCAATGGCTGCCAATGCAATCGCAGGTGCCGTATTGCGTCCAAACGGTTCCAGCAGTATATGTCGGTTATCCGACGCGATCTGGCGTAGCTGTTCTGCCACCAGAAACCGGTGTTCCTCATTGCATATGACAATGGGCGCTTGCGTATCAAGCCCGTCAAGACGCCCTAGCGTCTGTTGTAGCATGGTGAGCCCGCCATCCAGTGACAGGAATTGTTTGGGATGCAATTGCCGTGATAATGGCCATAGCCTCGACCCAACACCACCCGCCAGGACAACAGGCAATAATGACATATCAGAATGTTCCTAGGGTTATGAGAGCGTTACAATGTTGATTGCCGGGTCTTGAAAAGGTTCGGGATATCAAGGGTCTTTCTTTTCATGTCAGGCTCAGCCCTGTAGCGGGAACATACCCGACACCATTAAATGATCATTTGGCTGCGATACCTTTTGAATCAGGAATATACCAATGAAAGACACGATCAAAGTGCCGCTGTTGTTCGGTGAGGTGCTCGACAAGATATCAATATTGTAAATTAGAGTCTGTTGACGTTTAACACATGGGCACGATAAAACATCAGAAGACCCTAATTAGAATTTATCTATAAAGTTATATCAAGGCATCGTAATACTCGCTTAAGCGCTTCATATGCTGTTTATTACTAAAGTGCTGTTCAACCCTCTGCCGAGCCGCATTACCCATGCTCTTTCGCTGAACTTCATTGCGAATCATGACATCCATGGCATTGCGCCATGCAGAAACATCCGTTGGCCCTACCAGAATGCCCGAATTAGCATCAACCAACTCGGGTAGCGAGCCGGTATTGGAGCCAATAATCGGCAGCCCGCATGCCATAGACTCTATGATGGTGAGCCCAAATGCTTCATTTTTAGAGGGAATACAGACCATATCAAGAACAGGTAGAATCTCGGTGAGGTCACTACGGTGCCCCAGAAATGTGATCTTGCCCTCCAGCTCAGTGCCTGCAATATCCTTCTGCAACTGGGCGTAAAAACTTTCGTCGCCCCCCGTAGCATCACCAGTACCGCCAATAGAAATAGCATGAAAATTTAGTGCTGGATCAAGTGCTAAAAGCGATTTTACCCACACAGCCTGGCCCTTGCCAGGCGTGACCCTTCCAGGAAGCCCAATCAATACTGCATCAGCCGATAAGCCCAGACTTTCACGTTTGCAACGAATGGCAGAAGCATCGTGGCAAGGCTGATATTTAGTGATATCCACACCATGCAGCAGACAAACTATCCGCTCACGCGCCAATGGGAGGTTATTGATATTACGCTGATGCGTGACCTGGCTGATGGATAGCAAAAGGTCAACATAGCCATAAGCAATACGATGATAAAGGCTTTTCTTCGGCCGCAGTCCACCCATATGGTCGGTATAAATTACTTTCAGCTTTGGAAGCAGTAATTTTAAAAGCGTCGTTAAGCGTAAATCACTCGATTTATGGCAATGAATCACAGTAACGTTTTCTTCTAAAAGCCAACGACGCAGGGCGAAGATATTAAACAGCGCCTGCCGATGATTTTTAAACGCCCTAAAAGTCGCACCGTTGCGTCGCATATAGGCCTCTACCTTGGTATTCGCAAGGCAGATGCCGAAAATTTTCCATCCCTTTTCCTGCAAATCTTCCATCACACGGTCAACATATAATTCCATCCCTCCATTGCCATCAGAGAGACACAGCTGCAGTACCTTGCCATCCATTTTCCCACCTACCCGTACCATGTACGGTTAAACAATCAATTCAAACTCTGTAGTATACATGCGATTATTAATGAGTCCTCTACCATGACGCAGAAAATTCTAGTCATCCGTAACGATAAAATTGGCGATTTTATGCTGGCATGGCCAGCGCTTGCCTATTTAAAAAACGCATCGCCTACGCCCCATGTGACTGTGTTAGTGCCCTCTTATACTGCACCGCTTGCCAAGGCCTGCCCGTGGGTTGACGAGGTAATCATCGATCCAGGTAGCTCGGCGGCGCCATCGGCTCAACACGTGCTATTAGAGCAGATAAAAGCGGCTCGTTTTGATGCGCTGCTAACGCTGTTCTCCACACCTCGTATAGGCTGGCTGGGTTGGCGAGCAGGCATTCGCTTGCGCGTAGCGCCTGCCACAAAATGGGCACAAATTTTCTACAACTTACGCATAAAACAGCGCCGTTCTCGATCGACCAAGCCCGAATACCAGTATAATGTTGACCTTGCCCTCGCGCTGATAGACAAACTGTCGCTAACCCGACCCGCTATGCTCCTCCCACCCTACTGGCCACTTGATACCAGGCAACGTGAATATCAGCGTAAGGTACTGCTGGAAAACGTTCAGGCCAAAGAAGGCCTTCTCATTGTGGTTCACCCAGGTAGCGGGGGATCGGCGGTAAACCTATCGCTGGATCAATATGTTGATTTGGTGGTACAAATACACCATATAAGCAAGATACAGCCTATCCACTGGCTGATAAGTGCTGGTCCCAGTGAACACCCTCAAGCCCAGGAACTAATTCGTTTGCTCGCTAATAAAGGCGTTGTGGCTACCCACTTTCCCACCAGAAGTAGCGTTGAAGCATATGCACTACAATTAGCAGGAACAGACATGTTGATTGCAGGCTCCACAGGGCCTCTGCATATTGCGGGTTGCCTAAACATTGCGACTGCTGGTTTCTATCCAGCTAAACGCTCGGCCACATCGTTACGATGGCAAACCTGCAACTCCGCTGAAAAACGTTTAAATTTTAGCTCATTCTCAAGCGCACCCGAAAAAAACATGCTGACCGTTGACATTGACTCAGCTGCAAAAGACATATCACTCTTTTTATCAAAACATTAGGACTAATTATGCAGCCAATTACGGGTATTGTCATTACCTTGAATGAAGAGGACAACATAAGTGATTGTTTATTTTCACTCGAAAAAATATGTGATGAACTTATTGTCGTCGACTCAGGAAGCACTGATAAAACTGTCGATATCGCTAGGAAACATGGTGCGGCAATTTACACCCAAGAATATTTAGGTGATGGTCCTCAAAAATCTTTTGGCGTAACTTATGCTAAGAATGACTGGATTATTTCTCTAGATGCCGATGAGCGACTAAACGAGGACGCTATCAAAGTTATCCAGTCATTGACACTTAATGACACAAAGATAGCTTACAGCTTTTACCGTAAAAACCACGTGGGAAATCATTGGATAAAAGCTGCTGGTTTTTACCCCGATACCGTCGTGCGATTATATAACAGGAAAACTTCTGGCTACCTCAGCAAAAAAGCCCATTCATCCGTCAAGTCACCCGTTGTTCACAACACCAAAACACACATAAACCACTTTACCTATAAGGATTTGTCTGACTGGATTTATCGCATTAATATACTTTCAACTCGTGATGCCTGGGCAATGAATCAGAGTGGTAAAAAAGCTTCTCCTATCAGCCCAATTGTTCATGGCATTAACGCATTGATACGAAAATTAGTTTTTAAAGGTGGTATCTTTCAGGGTAGCGATGGAATTTTAGTCGCCGTAACCACTGCTTTCCACGCTTATATGAAATATGCAAAACTTAACGAGATTCGTGGCAAAAATATTGAAGAAAGGTGAACACGACCTCCATTACTCAGGCTATACAGCCTGACAATAGCATGCCAATATTTATTTAAATATTCAGCCTTACCTGCATTGATATGATTATCATCGTATTTTAAAGCAACATGCTTATTTAACCAGAAAAAATCACTATTTTTTTAATTTATGCTGGTGTTACTTTAATGGAGGCCATAATGTGTAGAATAACTTAAACTCAAAAACTTACCGGGTTGCTTATACATACGCAACATAACTTAAGCTTAAAAACAGAACCTATTAAACCTAATGAATAAAACTCTTATCGTCGCCACTAGCCGTTTTATAAAACTTACTGCCAATATCACTAAGATGCTCAGCTATCCATTTCACTGGGTTTTCATTAATAAACGTTTTACTCTTCCGGAGCATGCGGCACCACTTATCAATCGCGCTACCCCAAGCTGCATACCACGTATCATCTGGCAGACTAACTTCACTAACCGGGTCACCTTGCCAGTCTATCTGAACTACCTATTCAATCGTTTAATGGCACCTAGTTTCGAGTATCAATTCATGATTACGGAAGCACGCCACGATTTCATTGCCGAACACTACCCGGAAATTCTTCCCCATTATGAACGTCTGCAAATTGGAGCAGCTCAGGCCGATCTGTGGAGACTTTTGATACTTCACAAGTTTGGCGGTGTATACCTGGATATAGATGCACACCAGATTTGGCCGCTGGCATGTGTGCTTGGTTGCAAGCACAAGGAGCTCTATGTGACTACTCGACGCGGCGAGTTAAGCAACTATTTCATTGCCAGCAAACCCGGAAACCCCAATATACAACGCTTAATTGAGCGGGTAGTCTTTAACATTAAAGAGGGCTCCCTTCACAACGTTTTTTATATTACCGGACCAGGGGTTCTCATCGAGCTTCTTGATCCAAATCAAGTTCCAACAGTCTCCTATCGCCATGCAGTTAACCAGGGCAGCTTCACTAATGAGCACTTTCAGTACATCGACAAACCCCAGGGAAAATGGAATAAAGAACAGTGCCACACTTCGGTCATACGCCCAAAAAAGGAGGATCCCCCAGAGTCATGAAGTGCTTCACATTGGTTGTCTTTACATTTATACGACGCTACTGAAGTACTGATGCTGAAAATAAGCTTCTCAGACTGATCGTAGCTGCCTGCTCACCACTGAGAATTAAAAAAGGCACTGTACACTTGCGCTATATAAGTATTGAGCATCAAAATCGAACTTTACGACTTGTATCCCCTACCCGCATAGGATCCTATGTCCAAGCTTATATACAGGCACCTATACGCTCGTTTCGCGCTTAGCCTGATCGGCCTCGCCCTTGGCTATGCGATCACCGTGCTGACCCGCCTGCCCTGGTGGACGCTATTCCTGATTGCCATTGCCTGGGTAGGTATCGGCATAAAGTTACGCTGGGGGCGGCCTCTCAATGCCCGTTACCGCAAAGTATGGCCGTGGTCACTTGCGCCGTTAAGCCTATGGGGCGTTTATGTCTACCTGGCAGACAGCTTCGGTAATGTCGACTTGGGGGCTGTTTTTTTCCATCTCCAGGCCGGCATGGCGGAGCATGGCGGTGCAGGCAAGATGGTTACCGCGGTTGTTTACACATTGTGCATGCTTGCCGTCTTGGCTTCTGTCACCTGGTTGTCGCGCCACGATCAACGCTGGCGTTTGATGGAGCGCTTCCTGGCAATTGGTTTGCTTGCCAGTAATCCTTTACTTTTCGGCCTGGGCCAGCGCAGCGCGGCCGTAGTGGCCGACGAGGCTGACTGGCTGGATCATCGCTATGTATCGCCGCCAACATCGACACAGGAAGAAGCCCCTAACTTACTTGTGCTTTATTTGGAAAGCATCGAACGCACTTATGATGCCAACCAGTTTGGCGATGCTTACGAGGACCTCAACCGCCTGGGTGAACGGGGCGTTGTCTTTGAAGGTGTCCAGCAGATGGATAATACCGGCTGGACAATGGCCGGTATGATCGCCAGTCAATGCGGTGTTCCTCTGATGCCAGCGGGGCTGCTCCACGACAGCCAGTTCGAGCCATTGCGGAGTGTTGTGCCAGGGATTGACTGCCTGGGCGATATCCTAGCCGCCCAAGGATACCGACTCAGCTACCTGGGTGGAGCGAGCACGGAGTTTGCCGGTAAGGGATTGTTCTACCGCGGACATCAGTTTCATAACGTCAAAGGTAAAGAAGAACTCGTTCGTCGGCTCGATGATCCGGACTACGTCAACAGCTGGGGAATCTACGATGACAGCCTTTATGACATGACAGTTGATGAAATTCGCCGTCTTGACGAGGCGGACAGCGGCCCCTGGGGAGTTGTAACGCTGAGTATTGCAGGCCATGCACCCAACGGTTTTCCCGCACAGCGCTGTATTGAACGCCAAGGACCTTTTGATGAGCAAGACATCCTTTATTCAGTTGAGTGTTCGGCCTGGCTGGCACGCGACCTGGTTGATCGCCTGGACAATGAAGGGTTACTGGATGACACCGTCGTGGCGATCATGAGTGATCACCTCACCATGCGCGTATCGGTATGGGACGAGCTGACCACGATGGACCGTGAAAACACCTTTATTCTACTGGGTGATCATCTGCCTCCCCAGCGAATTCAACGAGATGCCACAATGCTGGATGCCTTCCCCACAATTCTTGAAGCTCTCGATTTCACATTGGATGGACACCGTGCGGGACTGGGCGTCTCGCTGCTGAGCGATCAGGAAACCCTGGTGGAACGTCACGGCCTGGACACCTTGAACGAGCACTTACGAGAGGAAACCGCCCTGCAGCACCGTCTGTGGGAGGGATTGGCACCCCAGCGTCAGGAACCCAGCCCCTCCTCACAGGAGCAGGTGATTGAAACGCCGGCCGACCGAACCGATGAAGTCGATATCATGCGTTGACGATCACTTTTTCACGCTGCCGGTCGGCCAAAATGGCCTGGTAGACAGATGCTACGTGTAACTTATTCAAGCAGTTAGTATGGCCCAGTGGGCAGGTACGCTCAAAACACGGTGAGCAGGAAAGGCCAAGATAATGAATCACCGCATTGTCGGTAAGCGGTGGTGTGTAATCCGGCGAAGAAGAACCATAAAGCGCATGTATCCGTACACCCACCGCGGCCGCCACGTGCATAAGACCCGAATCATTGGTCACGACCTGGCGACAGTCGGCCAGCAGATCCACCGCGTCCGCCAGAGCCGTTTTACCACATAGATTGTGGGCCTGAGGGAGCCCCTTCACAATGGTGCCAGCGCCCTCATGGTCTTTGGGGCCGCCAAACACACGTATCTCATAGCCATCGGCAATGAGCTTTTGGGCTAATTGACGAAAATAGTCGAGTGGCCACTGTTTCGCCGGTCCATATTCAGCCCCCGGCATCATGCCTATCGCCGGGCGGGATGAAAGCATATTGGCCAGGCGCAAATTGACCAGATTGTCCCGGTCAATGGTCAGGCGCGGCTTGGGGATCGCAAAATCCCCCGTGGTTGCCTCATCAAGCGGCAAGCCTAACGAGACAAACCGCTTCACGGTTTGATCCAGTACTTGCTTATCCAGCTTGCGGCGCTCTTTCAAGAGACCATAGCGATGCTCTCCAAGAAAGCCGATACGCTCGGGAATACGTGCCATAAAGGGCACCAATGCAGCTTTCCAGGACCGGGGCAGCACAATCGCCCGATCAAAACGCCCTTTCAGACGATTGGCAAGTTCGCGGCGACTGGCAAGACCAAATTCGCCGTGGCCTACCGCGAGGGGCAGCACCTCATCCACTTCAGGCATTCGCTCCAGAATGGGCTGTGACCATGCCGGTGCGACCACGCCAATGGTGGCATTGGGATAACGTGCTTTTAGGGTCATGAACAGGCTCTGGGCCATCACCATATCGCCCACCCAGGAAGGCCCGATGACCAGCAGCCGCATCGCGGAATTAGCCATTTAGCCACTCCAGATAGGCCTTGACCCCCTGAGCAACCGTTTTGAACTCGATGTCACAACCGGCTTCCCGCAAATTGCTTATATCGGCGCGGGTATAGCTTTGGTAACGCCCTTTCAGCTCTTCGGGGAAATCGATGTAATCGATTTGTCCTTTGGCGTAGAAATCGATGACCGATTCACCAATCGCCTTAAACGGCTCCGCGCGGCCAGTACCCAGGTTGAAAATACCCGAGGCACCTGGGTTATCCAGGAACCACAAATTCACATCCACTACATCGCCCACGTACACAAAGTCGCGGCTTTGCATCCCCGCCTCATAGCCATCATAGGCACCAAACAGTTTCAGGGTTTCACCATTGCGGATTTGCAGATGGTGATGATAGGCCACACTGGCCATCTTGCCTTTATGCTGCTCTCTGGGGCCGTATACATTGAAGTAGCGAAACCCCACAACCTGCGTCGTCAGCTTATCCCAGCGAGTACGCACGTGTTGGTCAAACAGCAGTTTGGAGTAACCATAGACGTTAAGCGGTTTTTCACACTCGGGCACCTCTTTGAATACCTCGCTGCCGCCATAGGTGGCGGCTGAAGAGGCATACAAGAAAGGGATTCCCTGCTGCTCGCAGTAATTCAGCAGCACTTTGGAGTACTCGAAGTTATTTTCCATCATGTAGTGACCGTCCCACTCCGTCGTATCGGAGCAGGCGCCCTCGTGGAAAATAGCATCGATCTTGGGTAGATCGACATTCTCGCCCCGCAACGCTGCTTTTACCCTGGCGAGGAAATCGTCCTTATCGAGATAATCCGCCAGCGTGCAGTCAGCCAAATTGACAAATTTGGTACCGTCACGCAGATCATCAACAACCATCACATCGTTTCGACCGCGGGCGTTCAGTGCTTTGACCAAGTTGGCCCCGATAAAACCGGCACCGCCTGTTACGACAATCATTTCATTCTCCTTACCAAAAGCGGCTCTGTTGGCTTACGCGCCTATAACCTATCTGCTTGGGATTGTATACTTGACGGCTTATGAATTCATGGCCAACGGTGCTTTCCGCGATGAGTGTCTCGACAAACCAATCGACACCTGATGTGTCGACCTTTCAAGGCTTGATCCTTGCGCTGCAACAGTATTGGGCAGAACAAGGCTGTGTCATTCTCCAGCCGCTCGATATGGAGGTGGGTGCAGGCACTTTTCACCCCGCCACCTTCCTGCGCGCCATTGGGCCTGAGACCTGGAATGCTGCCTATGTCCAGCCGTCTCGCCGCCCTACAGATGGCCGCTACGGCGAAAACCCCAACCGCCTGCAGCATTACTACCAATTTCAGGTGGTCATGAAACCATCGCCCAGCAACCTCCAGGATCTGTACCTTGGCTCATTGAAACGCCTCGGGCTGGATCCGCTGATCCATGACGTGCGCTTCGTTGAGGACAACTGGGAATCCCCCACCCTCGGCGCCTGGGGTCTAGGCTGGGAGGTATGGCTGAATGGCATGGAAGTTACCCAGTTTACCTATTTCCAGCAGGCCGGCGGTATTGAATGTTACCCGGTCACCGGCGAGTTGACCTACGGGCTTGAGCGCATCGCCATGTACCTGCAAAACGTCGACAGCGTCTATGACCTGGTTTGGGCCATTGCCCCTGACGGCAGCGAAGTCAGCTACGGCGACGTTTACCTGCAGAATGAACGCGAGCAATCCGCCTATAACTTCGAACACGCTGACGTTGACCAGTTGTTTGCTAACTTTGACCACCAGGAAAAAGAGTGCAGCAAACTACTGGCAGCCAGGCTCCCTCTGCCCGCTTATGAACAGGTGCTGAAGGCGTCGCATACGTTCAACTTGTTAGACGCGCGTCACGCCATTTCGGTCACCGAGCGCCAACGCTTCATTCTACGCGTTCGGACGATGGCACGGGACGTCGCCACTGCCTATTTTGAGTCGCGCAAGGCGGAAGGTTTCCCCATGGCCCCGGAATCACTGCGCAACGAACTACTCGCCGATCAGGGAGACGCATAATGGCTGTTGACACGCTTCTACTGGAACTGGGCACTGAAGAGCTTCCGCCGACCGCCCTGGATGCGCTTTCAGATGCCTTCGCGGCTGGGGTAGAAAAAGGCCTGCAGGAAGCCGATATTCCCTTTGAGGGTGTTACGGCGTATGCGACCCCCCGCCGTCTGGCGGTACAGGTCAAAAACCTCGCCGACAAGCAGCCTGACCGTGAAGTCGAGCGCCGTGGCCCCGCCCTGGCAGCCGCCTTCAAGGAAGGTGCGCCCACCAAGGCGGCAGAAGGCTTTGCACGCTCCTGCGGTGTCAGCGTTGATGAGCTGATTCACCTGGAAACCGACAAGGGCACCTGGCTTGGCTTTCGCGAACACCAGCCGGGTGAAAGCGTGCAGGCGCTACTGCCCGATATTCTGCGCAAGGCGATCAGTGCGCTGCCGGTGCCCAAGAACATGCGCTGGGGCACCTCGCGGATTGAGTTCTCACGTCCGGTTCATTGGCTTGTGGCCCTTTACGGCAGCGATGTCATCGCCGCCGAGGCACTGGGCTTGCAAGCCAGCCGCACTACCTATGGTCATCGCTTCCACGCACCGGATGCTATCCAGCTCGAGCATGCCGATGCTTACCTTGGTGCACTGGAAAACGCCTTTGTGCTCGCCGACCGTCAACAACGCCGGGAACGCATCCGCGAGCAGGTGCTGGCAGAGGCGGAAGTACAGGAAGCCCAGGCAGTGATCGACGAAGACCTGTTGGTCGAAGTCAGCGGTCTGGTTGAGTGGCCCGTGGCACTGACCGGCAGCTTTGACGAACGCTTCCTGGAGGTGCCCGCCGAATGTCTGGTCTCCTCCATGAAGGCCAACCAGAAGTACTTCCATCTTCTGGATGATCAGGGCAAGCTCAAGCCACTTTTCATTACCATCTCCAACATCGACAGCGCTGATCCTCAGCAGGTGATTTCAGGTAATGAAAAGGTCATTCGCCCGCGCCTGGCCGATGCGGCCTTTTTCTACGACACCGACCGTAAGCGTACTCTGGCTTCGCGCATCCCCCAGTTGGAAAGCGTGGTCTTCCAGCAGCAGCTGGGCACCCTGGCCGACAAGGCACGCCGCAGCAGCGCCATCGGCAGCTATATCGCCGAAACGATTGGCGGTGACGTCACCCATGCCCAACGCGCCGTTGCGCTTGCCAAGTGTGATCTTGTCACCGAAATGGTACTGGAATTCCCTGAGCTCCAGGGCATCATGGGGCGTTACTATGCCGAGCAGGATGGCGAACCTGCCGACGTCGCCCAGGCCCTGGAAGAACAGTACCTGCCCCGCTTTGCGACCGATGCCATTCCCCACAGTGCGACTGGTAAGGCGCTTGCCCTGGCTGATCGTCTCGACACCCTGGTCGGGATTTTTGGTATTGGTCAGCGCCCGACGGGTGCTAAAGACCCCTTTGCATTGCGTCGCGCCTCTATCGGTGTCCTGAACATCCTGGTGAAAGGCGAGCTCAACCTCGATCTTCGGGAGTTGCTTGGCGTGGCCGCTGAACAGTACCAGGACCTCCCCAAGGCAGAAGGGTTAGTCGATGATGTCCTGACCTACATGCTGGATCGTTTCCGCGCCTGGGGCCAGGAAGAGGGCATCAGCGCCGAAATGTATCTGGCTGTTCGCGCCCGCCCGGTGACCAAGCCACTCGACTTCGCTCGCCGCCTGCGTGCCGTTAAAGCCTTCGCCCAACGCGAGGAAGCTGCTGCCCTGGCCGCTGCCAATAAGCGTGTTTCCAATATTCTCAGCAAGCAGGAACATGATGGTAGTACCCAGGTCGATCAAAGCCTGCTGCATGAGCCGGCGGAACAAGCGCTGTTCAAGGCGGTCGCCAGCAGCCAGCAGCAGGTCACGCCGCTGTTTGCCGCTGGTGATTACCAGCAGGCGCTTGATGCGTTGGCCACGTTGCGTGAGCCGGTGGATAATTTCTTTGATCAGGTGATGGTGATGGCCGATGAAGAGTCAACTCGCCGTAATCGTCTTGCGCTGCTTGCCAGTCTTCAGGCACTTTTCCTCGAAGTAGCAGATATTTCCCTGCTACCTCAGTAGTCGCTCTCAGCATCAGACGAATAGTGTTTCGCGCAGGGCCCGGCTAAGAAATGCCGGGCTTTTTATATAGAACCTCTTCCTATATACCTACTCTGGTTTGTAATTTGTTGGCGCTGATTTTTGTTTCACGTGAAACATCAAGATAAGATTAGCTAATTTTGATAGCGAATACCGCTCATCGGTACCAACTCTGCACCATCGTTTTGCAAAGGACATGCACCATGTACGATTCTTTTCTTTTTGAAACCTATCCTCATCAGCAAGCCAGCATAGCTTCGTATACCCTTGATGAAAAAAAGGTCTGGTTAAAAAAAGCCAGCAAACGTAATTCGCGCCTTGCCTACCTTCCACTGAATTTGTTTGCAAAGTTGCTACGCGTCGAAGCACTTAAACCTGTACCGAATTTAGGCGGACGCCAAAGCATTACCAATGAATCAAAACGTATAAAAGCACTTTCTAAAGCCGGTGTTGCAGTCCCCGAAATATTGGCAGAGTCGTCTGATGCGATATTGATTGCAGATGTAGGAAATACAGAGTCGTCTTCGAAGACGTTGCTCGATCAGTTACTGTCGACGCAACAGGCTGAAGAAATCAGCCACTACTTGACGATGGGTGTCCAGGCACTAAACGATGTTCATGCTCGGCAGTGTTATTTAAGTGAAGCCTTTGCTCGCAACATCATAGTGGCCCAAGAAAGTATTGTGTTTATCGACTTTGAAACAGACCCGGGTAGCTACCATACGCCAATTAACTGCATGGTAAGAGATTGGTACTGTTTTATTTTCTCTCTTTACGGCAAGCTGAGTAAGCGCGAAACCCACTGTGAGCAGTTGACACTAGCCCTATTAGCCGGATTGAACCAGGCACAGCCTCAGGTACGAGAAAGTTTCCTGGCATCGCTGTCACGCCTAAAGCAATTAGAACGGGTTCCTTTTCACCATTTTGGTAGTGACGGAAGGAAAATCGCCATCACTCTCGATGCATTGTCCACATTAGATCAACAACTAAGAACGACGTAGAATATTCGATGCCTTTTTCAAATAAGCACACAACCAAGCTGAACCCTAATAAGCTTGTAATTTTAGACCGTGACGGGGTAATCAACCATGACTCTGACGCCTACATCAAATCATTGAGCGAATGGGTGCCCTTACCCGGCGCTATCGACGCCATCGCCAAGCTATCCCTCGCGGGTTTCACGGTTGCGATTGCCACTAACCAATCGGGTATTGCCCGTGGTTTTTACGATGAAACGACGCTGCAAGCCATGCACGACCATCTTCAAAGCCTGGTAGCTGCCAAAGGCGGCCAAGTTGCCCATATCGCCTACTGTCCACACGGCCCAGACGATCATTGCGATTGCCGCAAACCGCTACCCGGTCTGCTTGTCGAGATACAAAAAAAGCTAGCGTTTGAAAGCCTGGAAGGTAGCTGGATGGTCGGTGATAGCCTGAGAGATCTTCAGGCAGGTGAAGCGGTTGGCAGTCGCCCGGTACTGGTCAGGACAGGCAAAGGGGAAAAAACGCTCAGCAACAATGTAGGCCTGGAGAAGGTCATAATCTATCGTGACCTGGCCGAGTTTGCTGATTGGCTATGCACCAACAAGAAATAATGCCTCGGCCATAAAAAAACGCTGCTCCCGACAAGGAGCAGCGTTTTTCATCAGGCCAGCAATAACTGTTTCACGTGAAACAGCAGGCTAGATGTCGATATTAGCCGTCAGCGCATTGGATTCAATAAAGTCACGCCGCGGCTCAACTTCATCGCCCATCAGGGTATTGAACATCATGTCAGCCGCCACCGCGTCTTCGATAGTGACGCGCAGCATGCGACGACTATCGGGGTCCATCGTGGTATCCCAGAGTTGTTCCGGGTTCATCTCACCAAGGCCCTTGTAACGCTGCACAGAAAGACCACGCTGACCCTCCTGCATCAACCAGGCCAGCACTTCAGAGAAGTGGGCAACCGGCTTCTGGCGCTCGCCACGAGCGATATAAGCACCTTCCTCAAGAAGACCGTTGATGGTGCCACCCAGCGCGGCAATGGCTCGGTAATCGGCACTCTCAAAGAAATCCAGACCCCATACGTACTCTGTCGTAACGCCATGCGCAATGAGTGATACGGCGGGCAGGTGAAGATCACGCTCAGTATCTTCATGGAGATAAAACTGATAACGCGGACCGCCTTCGTAGGCCACCATGTCATCCATGGCCTTTTGCAACTCGGCAATCCAGTTTTCCATGGTAACGCGATCTTTAAGGCTAGCTTCGCCCTCGAGTGCGGTGGCGTGAACAGCCTGCTTGAGCACTTCGATAGGGTATACCCGTGCAAGACGGTCAATGCGCTTCATCACATTGCGGTACTGGTTAACCAGCGATTCAAGCTGCGACCCGGCAATCCCCGGCGCATCGGCATTGACATAAAGCCCGGCACCGTCCAGAGCCGTGGTCGTCAGATAATCCACCATCGCCTGCTCATCCTTGAGGTAAAGCTCTTGCTTGCCACGCTTGATCTTGTAAAGCGGCGGCTGGGCGATAAACACATGACCACGCTCGATCAGCTCGGGCATTTGACGGAAAAAGAATGTCAGCAGTAGCGTTCGAATGTGTGAGCCATCGACATCCGCGTCGGTCATGATGATGATGGAGTGGTAACGCAGCTTGTCGGGATTAAACTCTTCCCGACCAATACCGCAGCCCAGCGCGGTTATCAGGGTGCCAACTTCAGCTGACGAGAGCATCTTGTCGAAGCGCGCCTTCTCGACGTTCAGTATCTTGCCTTTGAGTGGCAGAATCGCCTGCGTGCGGCGATCGCGACCCTGCTTGGCGCTACCGCCTGCTGAATCACCCTCCACCAGATACAGCTCTGACTGACTGGGGTCTTTTTCCTGACAGTCGGCGAGCTTGCCAGGCAACCCGGCAATATCCAGCGCCCCTTTGCGGCGCGTCATATCCCGCGCCTTACGAGCCGCTTCACGCGCCCGCGCTGCGTCGAGCATCTTGTTGACGATCGCCTTGGCTTCGTTGGGTTTCTCGATCAAGTAGTCAGAAAACAGACGGCCCATTTCCTGTTCTACCGCCGTTTTCACTTCCGAAGAAACCAGCTTGTCCTTGGTTTGTGAAGAGAACTTCGGGTCAGGCACTTTTACTGAAATAATGGCGGTCAGGCCTTCACGGGCGTCGTCACCCGAGGTATTGACCTTGGCCTTCTTGAGCAGACCTTCAGTCTCGATATAATGATTGAGCGTTCGCGTCAACGAGGCGCGAAATCCTGCCAAGTGCGCCCCGCCATCGCGTTGAGGAATATTGTTGGTGTAGCAGAAGATACTCTCTGTAAAGGTATCGTTCCACTGCATCGCCACTTCCACTTCGATACCGTCTTCACGAACCGCGTTGAAGTGAAAAACCGGGTTAAGCACGGCTTTATTCTGGTTGAGGTGATCGACAAAGGCTTTCAAACCACCTTCGTAGTGGAATAGTTCTTCCTTGCCACTGCGCTCATCCATCAAGCGGATGGCAACGCCTGAGTTCAGGAAGGACAATTCTCTTAGTCGTTTTGCCAGAATATCGTAGTGGAACTCGATACTTGTGAAGGTCTCCGGCGAAGGCCGGAAATGCACTCGTGTGCCACTCTTTTCGGTGGTACCCACAACGGCGAGGGGTGCCTGAGGAACACCGTGATGATAAAGCTGCTCAAAAACATCGCCCTGCCGCCAGATGGTTAGCCGAAGCTCTTCGGACAAGGCGTTGACCACGGAAACGCCCACGCCATGGAGCCCACCGGAAACCTTATACGAATTATCGTCAAACTTACCGCCCGCGTGTAGCACGGTCATGATAACTTCTGCGGCCGATACGCCCTCACCTTCGTGAATTTCGGTGGGCACACCACGTCCGTTATCGCTGACCGTCACGGATTCATCAGGGTGAATAACCACACGAATTTCGCTGCAGTGGCCAGCCAGGGCTTCATCGATGGAGTTATCCACCAACTCGAAGACCATGTGGTGCAGCCCGGTGCCGTCGTCAGTATCGCCGATGTACATGCCTGGACGCTTGCGTACCGCATCCAGCCCCTTGAGCACCTTGATGCTTGATGAATCGTAAGCCTGCTCGCTCATTGACCACTCCGTCGTGAAGTCTGTCTCAATCCGTGTCGCCTACCCTTCAGGCATTAACTGACTCAGTCCATTACCAGTATGTTTCACGTGAAACATACTGACGCGGGTTTGAGTCTGCCATGTGTGCCGTAAAGCTTCAGGTTCGACGCTGGTAATAAATACTTGGCATTGCATATCTTCAAGTAACTGACAAAACCTTAACCGGTGCTGTTGGTCGAGCTCGGCTGGTAAATCGTCGATTAAATAGATGCAATGCCGCTGTGACGCTCTTTCCAGAAGCCGACCCTGCGCTAGCTTGAGCGCACTGACAACCAGTTTCTGTTGGCCTCGTGAAAGTACTTCAATTGCAGGCTGCTTATTAAGCTTGATGCGCAAGTCAGCACGCTGAGGACCCTGCTGAGTAAAGCCCATTTGTTGATCGGTCGCCCGGCCAGCCTGCAGAACATCAGCCAGCGACCTTTTTTTATCCCAGCCTCTCGCATAGTGAAGCGTTAAGCCGGGTAGCGGCAGCATCCGCTCGAGGGTTTCTTCAAATACCGGTAGAAACTCAGCGAACCAGGCACGCCTTAGTGAATCTATTTGCTCACCCCAGTTAGCAAACTCTTGCTCCCAGATAGCAAATTCCTGAGGGTTCATTCTACCATGCCTCAACAAGGCATTCCGATGTTTCAACGCTCGGCGCGTTCGCTTCCATATTTCGAGAAAGCCATGTTTCACGTGAAACACACCCCAGTCCAGAAATTCACGACGTCCAGAGGGAGAACCTTCCAGTAGACGAAAGGCATCGGGATTGATGAGTTGAAGTGGCATGGCCTCAACCATATCCGCCAGACGGGCATTCTTATCTCCCTTGACACGCAATTCCAGCTCACTGGAGGCGCGTAAACGGCGTACCCCTAGTGCGACATCAGGGTCTCCCGACAAACGGCCATAAAGCGTTAGGTGGGGCGCGTCGGTCTGAATCGCATGTTTAAGCTGGCGCGTTCTAAATGATCTGCCCATGCCGAGGATATGAATGCCTTCCAGCAAGCTCGTCTTACCGCTTCCGTTGACGCCATTAATCACATTGATACCGGGCGACGGTGCCATGTCCACAGGCTGCAAGTTGCGAAGACCATCGAAATTAAGCTGAAGAAGACCCATTCACCCGTCACTTATTTTGTGCGCCCCGAAACGTAGCGACGGCGCTCATATGCGCCGTCGCCCGGTAGATTATCGCCAGTCGCTGACTTATAGACGCATGGGCATGACAACGTAGAGCGCGTCACCGCCACCAGGCTCTTCCAGAAGCGCACTGCTATTGGGGTCAGCAAGGGTGATTTGTACGCGGTCCTCATCCAACACACCCATTACATCGACCAAGTAGCCAACGTTAAAGCCAACTTCCATGGCCGAACCCGTATATTCGACAGCAATATTCTCTTCCGCTTCTTCCTGCTCAGGGTTATTGGCCATTACCTTGAGATTATTTTCTTCAAGATAAAGGCGCACACCACGGTACTTCTCATTGGACAGGATAGCGGTGCGAGAGAGCACCTGGCGGAGTTCAGCGCGCTCAGCAATCAACACCTTGTCGCCGTTGCGCGGCACCACGCGCTCATAATCGGGGAATTTTCCATCAATCAGTTTGGACGTGAACGTAAAATCGCCTGTATGAGCCCTCACGTGGGTCGACCCTAGCGTCAGGCTCACCGGCTCATCGCTATCGTCAAGTAACCGCGACAGTTCGAGAATCCCTTTACGAGGCACAATAAGCTTCTGTGACTGATCAACCGTCACGTCCACCGGGCGCGAACACATTGCCAGGCGATGCCCATCGGTGGCCACGGTGCGCAGCAGATTACTCTGAATCTCAAGCAACATGCCGTTCAGATAATAGCGGACGTCCTGCTGCGCCATGGCAAAGGATGTCGCTTCAATAAGGTGTTTCAGCGTACCCCGCGGGACACTCAATTCCTGGCTGCCTTCCGCATCTTCAATAGATGGAAACTCAGCGGCGGGAAGCGTTGACAGCGTGAAGCGAGACCGCCCGCTACGCAGGACAGCGCGCCCCTCTTCAACCGCTAGCTGGATATCAGACTGATCAGGCAGCGACTTGCAGATATCCATCAGCTTGCGCGCCGGCACGGTTGCCGAGCCTTCCTGATCAACCTGACTGGCGACAGTGCGACCGACCAATTCGACTTCCAGGTCGGTGCCCGTCAGGGCCACCTGGTCACCGTCCACCTGGATCAGCACATTCGATAAAACTGGCAATGTCTGGCGACGCTCTACCACCCCAGCTACCAAGGTAAGCGGACGTAGCAGCGCCTCTCGGGAAATCGAAAATTTCATCAATACTCCGTTGTCTATCCTGAAAGACCTGCTAAAACAGGTCCGTCCTGGTTATTAACTGGTCAGTAGGCGTAACAGGTTCTTGTAGTCTTCGCGAATATCGGCGTTTTCTTCCTGCAGCGCTTTCACCTTGCGGCAGGCATGCAATACCGTCGTGTGATCACGTCCGCCAAACGAATCGCCAATCTCAGGCAGACTGTGATTGGTCAATTCCTTGGCAAGCGCCATAGCGACTTGACGGGGACGGGCAACCGACCGAGAACGCCGCTTGGATAATAAATCGGCAACCTTGATTTTGTAATATTCCGCTACCGTACGCTGAATATTGTCGACGCCCACCTGCTTGTCTTGCAGGGCCAGCAGGTCTTTAAGCGACTCGCGTATAAAGTCCTGGGTAATGGTCTTGCCCATGAAGTGCGAGTCAGCAATCACTTTTTTGAGGGCGCCTTCAAGCTCGCGCACGTTCGAACGAATCTTCTGGGCGATAAAGAACGCCGCATCATGGGGCAAGTCGACTTTGGCCTGATCAGCTTTCTTCATCAAGATAGCCACCCGGGTTTCCAGCTCAGGCGGCTCGATGGCAACCGTAAGGCCCCACCCAAAGCGGGATTTCAGACGCTCTTCAACCCCACTGATTTCCTTAGGGTAGCGATCCGACGTCAGAATCATTTGCTGACCGCCTTCCAATAACGCATTAAACGTATGGAAGAACTCTTCCTGAGAGCGCTCTTTTCCAGCAAAAAATTGAATATCATCAATAAGTAACGCATCGACACTACGGTAAAAGCGCTTAAAGTCATTGATGGCATTAAGCTGAAGCGCCTTCACCATATCGGCCACGAAACGCTCTGAGTGGAGATAAACCACACGGGCATTTTCACGGCGCAACGCCAGACCATTACCCACCGCATGCATCAAGTGGGTTTTACCCAGCCCGACGCCGCCATACAGGAATAGCGGGTTATAGGCCCCCCCGGGGTTTTCGGAAACCTGGCGGGAAGCCGCACGCGCAAGCTGGTTGGATTTACCTTCAACAAAGGTGTCAAACGTAAAATTAGGGTTTAGCCCGCTGGTATGCTTGAGACCACCCTCGACCTGAACCTGGCGCTCGTTCGTCCGTCGGTCTGAGCCACTTCCCTCCTCGCGTAGCTGGTCGATTTCACGCTCGTCAGCAATATCACCACGTGGCGGCGTATGAACAGCTGCCGACGCGCGCGGGGGTGCCGGCGAGGCTGAGACCGGATTACCCAGATCACGGGGCTGGGGAGCAGGAGAGGCCGATCGACGGCTACCTACCGTGAGGCTAACCTTGGGAGGTTTCGAAGGGGCGAGCTCGCGCATCAGCTCGTTAATCCGCTTGGCGTACTTATCACTCACCCAATCGCGCACAAAGCGATTAGGTGCCAACAAGCGCAGCTCATTAGCCTCACTATCTTCAGCCTGCAGTGGACGTATCCACGTGTTGAACTGCTGCGAACTCAGCTCGTCCTGCAGGTAATCCAAGCACTGTTGCCAAAGCGCGAGTGACACACATCTCACCATCAGTTGAAAAAGGCCGACCATTGTAGCGTCCAACGGCGTGGTTATCCACACAGGAGCAGGCTGTTTTAATAAGCTGTGGAAAACTTTCAGAAGGATAAAAAGTGACCCTCCGTCCAAGAGCTGAACAACCGCTAGCGCTCATTATTTCCGGTCATTAATTCACAGCTAATCAACGACTTATCATCGCCTTTTCCGCAACTTATACACAACCTCAAATAGCTTTTATATGCTTGATTTTAAACAAAAAAATAAGGTTGTTAACAAAATGTATCCCCACTATTAGCCACAAGGCAGCAGAAAACCCATTGTAGGAGACTGATATGTTTCCCGGCAGGCGCATGATGTGGCTCGAGAGAGACACCTGCTTGCACAGAACGCATTTTTTACAAGGAAAAAATTGCACGCAACCTGGGAAGCCTCTACAATTTCCGGTCTTGAATTGAATCTCCCGGCTAGTTCCTCACTGGACCGGGTCTTTTGGAATTTATTTTCCGTCCTAACCACGTGGGAATAACGAGTTATGAAACGCACTTTTCAACCTAGCGTTCTCAAGCGCAAGCGCGCGCATGGCTTCCGTGCTCGTATGGCAACCAAAAACGGCCGCGCTATCATTTCGCGTCGCCGCGCCAAAGGCCGTAAGCGTCTGAGCGCCTGATCTCGGATTGCGTGTGCCACATCAAGAGTTTCCCCGGTGTTGTCGGTTACTTAACGCCGGGGACTACCGCTACGTTTTTGAGCAAGCAGACCTCAAGGTACATGGCAAAGGGATAATGGCGTTAGCACGCCGGAATACCCTGGGGCATCCCCGCCTTGGCCTGGTGGTCAGCAAAAAAAATGTGAAGCTCGCCGTTGATCGAAATCGTTTCAAAAGACTCGTTCGAGAGTCGGTTCGGCTACGTCAAGACCAGCTTCCTGCAGTGGATATTGTGGTACTTGCTCGGCGTGGCGTTCAGGACATGGACAATGACGTTTTATATCGTCAGCTCCATGGCATGTGGAAACGGCTTCGGCGCGACAGCCAGGCAGCCAACGCGCTACCTGCAAGCTCAAAGCAGACTACTTGATGGGCACCTCAGCGCTCGACCTCGGCCTGCCGCCTGGCAGGCTTTCGTGTGTCATGGGTCGAGCAATTGATACTGCGCCATTAGCATGTTCACCACCCAGCGGGCAGAACCCTCATGGACGTAAAACGACTTATATTACTGATTCCACTTGCCATTCTGGCCTATCTACTGGTTGTACAGTGGAATCAGGATTACGGGCAGACGTCTTATCAATCGTCGTCCGAACAATCGCAACGCCAAAGCAGCAATGACAACGCAACGGCGGAAGGTGGCGGTACGTCTGGCGGCAGCGACGCGGATAACCTGTCGGTTCCCGGTGATGGCGCTGCCGCTACGCAGGACGCACTGAACAGCGGCGAGAGCAGCAATGACAGCCGTGACTTCATCGCGGTGACCACCGACGTGCTGGACGTTCGCATCGATCCACACGGTGGCGATATCGTTTATGCCGCCTTGCCGCAACATAAACAGGCGCTCGAGTCGGATCGCAGTTATGTCCTGCTATCCGACAATCAAACGCGTAGCTACGTCGCACGCTCGGGCTTTCAGCTTAACGGGGACGCTAATCGTATTGCCTTTACCCCCGACAACAGCGAATACCTGCTGGGCGATGACGAAGAACAGCTTGAGGTCAACCTCACCGCCGAAGTAAACGGCATCGACGTCATCAAGCGACTAACCTTCGAACGCGGCAATTACGCCGTTGACGTCAATTACTACCTGGCCAATAACTCCGATGAGCCCGTCAGCGCTCGTTTTATCGGCCAGCTTGCCCGGGATAACAGCCCTGATCCGTCAAGCGGCGTCAGCATGGGCATGAACTCTTACCTGGGTGCGGCATATTCGACGCCTGAAGAAACCTACGGAAAGATTGATTTTGACGACATCCAGAGCGGCAGCTTCAATAATCGAGAGGCACAAGGCGGCTGGATTGCCATCATCCAGCACTACTTTGTCTCGGCCTGGGCACCTTCTCAAAATCAACAGAACCTCTACTACGTCTCCACGGATTCGCGTAACCGTAATGTCGTCGCCTTTGCTGGGCCTACCAGCGAGCTGGCGCCGGAACAAGAAGCCTCCCTGGGCGCCACCCTCTATATGGGGCCCAAGGTTCAGGATCATCTTGAGCAGGTAGCGCCTAACCTTCGCCTGACGGTCGACTATGGCTGGCTGTGGTTCCTGGCCAACCCGCTCTTCTGGCTGCTTGACAAGATCCACGACATTGTCGGCAACTGGGGCTGGTCCATCGTGCTGTTGACGGTGTTGGTAAAAACCATTCTGTTCCCGCTATCTGCCAAGGCTTACAAGTCGATGGCAAGGATGCGCAAGCTTGGCCCCGAGATGCAGCGTCTCAAGGAGATGTATGGCGATGATCGCCAGAAGATGTCTCAAGAGATGATGAAGTTCTACCAGAAGGAGAAGATCAACCCGCTGGGTGGCTGTTTGCCGATCCTGGTGCAGATGCCCGTCTTTATCGCCTTGTACTGGATGTTGCTGGAATCCGTTGAACTGCGTCACGCTCCCTTCATCTTCTGGGTACAGGATCTGTCGGTGAAAGACCCGTACTTCATTCTGCCGATTCTGATGGGGCTTTCGATGTTCGTACAGCAACAGCTTAACCCCACGCCGCCTGACCCCATGCAGGCGAAGATCATGAAGATGCTCCCCATCATCTTTACGTTCTTCTTCCTGTGGTTCCCGGCGGGCCTGGTGATCTACTGGGTGGTCAACAACATTATCTCGGTGGCGCAGCAGTACTTTATTACGCGCAAGATCGAGCAGGACCCAAGTATCGGCAAAGGCATGAAAACCAAAAAATAAAGCCGATACCTTGAACACCCAGACCCCCGCCCTTGCGGGGGTCTGGTGTTTCAGGGGTAAAACTCACACTACGCTCACTTGCCACCTGCACCTAAAAGAGAAACGCCATGGCAGACCGACTCTATACCCAAGACACCATCGCCGCCCTGGCCACGCCTCCCGGTCGTGGTGGCGTCGGTATTATTCGTGTTTCTGGCCCCGCCTGCCGCGACATTGCCGTCGCCATGCTAGGCCACTGCCCAGCCCCCCGCTACGCACACTATGGCGCTTTTATGGGCGCAGAAGACAGTATCGATGAGGGGATCGCGCTACTGTTCCCGGATCCTCACTCGTTCACCGGTGAAGATGTGCTCGAACTACATGGCCACGGCGGGCCGGTGATCATGGATATGCTGCTTGAGCGCTGCGTCCAGTTAGGCGCCCGCCTGGCAAGACCAGGGGAGTTTTCGGAGCGCGCTTTCCTGAACGACAAGCTTGACCTCGCCCAGGCCGAAGCCATTGCCGACCTGATAGATGCCACCTCTCGTTCGGCCGCCGAAAACGCGGTGCGTTCGCTTCAGGGCGAGTTTTCCAGCCGGGTCGCCGGACTGGTACAACGGCTTATCGAACTGCGTGTCTATGTCGAGGCAGCAATTGATTTCCCCGAAGAAGAAATCGACTTTCTAGCTGATGGCCACGTGGCGAGCCTGCTGGACGATGTACACCATGAGCTTAACGACGTTCGGTCAGCCGCTGGACAGGGTGCCCTGATGCGCGAGGGTATGAGCGTTGTTATTGCCGGGCGTCCCAATGCAGGAAAGTCAAGCTTGCTCAACGCGCTGACCGAGCAGGACACCGCCATCGTCACCGACATTGCCGGTACCACGCGGGATGTGCTGCGCGAGCATATCCATATCGATGGGATGCCGCTGCATGTGATTGATACTGCAGGGCTACGCGATACGCCTGACGCGGTGGAACAAATCGGCGTCGCCCGGGCCTGGGCAGAGATCGAAGGCGCCGACCGCGTACTGCTGCTGGTCGATGCCTCAACGACCGATGAAACCGACCCCATGGCAATCTGGCCTGAATTTGTCGCCCGGCTGCCGGACCAGCAGCGCCTGACGCTGGTACGAAATAAAATCGACACCAGCGCCGAGCAAGCGGGCATAGACTTATCCACAACGCCACCCACGGTACGGCTTTCAGCAAAAACGGGAGCCGGTGTGGATAACTTGAAAGCCCACCTGAAAGATATCATGGGCTTCTCAGCGACCACCGAAGGACGCTTTTCGGCCCGCCGCCGCCATCTGGATGCGCTTGACCGGGCAATGAACGCCCTTGAAACCGGCCGCCGACAGCTCGAGGGCAATGGCGCCGGTGAATTGCTGGCGGAAGATTTACGCGATGCGCAGCAGGCGCTGGGCGAAATCACCGGTGAATTCAGCGCCGACGACTTGCTGGGGGAAATTTTTGGCAGCTTCTGCATCGGCAAATAAGCTTTCCTAAGCGGGCGCTACTCCTCGACCAACCAAGACGCCCGATAGCGGCTTTGTGCGCCCAACAGCGGGGTCAACTGGGTCATCGCGCCCGCCAGGCGCTCATCGAGTCCCCAGGGCGGGTTGATCACCAGCATCCCGCTACCGTACATGCCGCGCTCATGGGTCTCCGCGGCTCGCAGGCACAACTCGCTACGCCAGATTTTGCGGATGCCGCTGCGCTCAAGCGCTTCCAACAGCACCTTGTGGTTATTGGCAGGCAGCAATGGGTACCAGATCAACACCACCGCGTGACGCGCTTTCGCAAGCGCCACACTAAGGGTATCCGCCACCACCTGATACTCGTCTTTACGCTCGTAGCTTGGGTCAATCAGCACACAGACACGCGGCGTTGCAACAGGCAGGCGCTGGCATAATCCCTGCAAACCATCACCATGAATTCGCACGACGCCTTGTGCCAGCGCCTGGTCATCCAAATGCTGGTGCTCACCAGGGTGCAATTCAAACCCGTACAACTGCTCCTTGGCACGTAGTGCTTGGCTTATCCACCAGGGGGAGCCGGGGTAATGAGTCAATGCATCGGGATGACGCTGCGCACGTGACAGGGCATCCAGCCAACTGCATAGCAGCGGATCGGACACCGATTGAGCCGCTTCCCAGAGAGGCCAGACACCGTCCCGATACTCCTTCAAGCGCTGGGTTTCTTCACTCGACAGTGGGTAAAATCCCCGCCCCGCGTGGGTATCGATATACGTCACGGGTGAAGCTTTGCGCAGCAGGTACTCGATGGTTGCAAATAACGTTAAATGCTTATGCACATCGGCAAAATTACCCGCATGATACGCGTGTTGATATGACAACATGATAATTCGACAACTCATAAAAAAGCCCGCTACTCAGCATAGCGGGCATTGAAATGGCTTCACAGCGGTACGCTTAGCTGCCTTGGTTTTGGGCTTCCGCCGTCGGCGTCAAGGTGATTTCGACGCGGCGGTTCTGGCTGCGTCCTTCTTCAGTATCGTTGCTGGCCACCGGCTGGGATTCACCAAAGCCACGGGTATTCAAGCGCATTGACGACACGCCATTCTGACTCAGATAACTCCCCACGGCCTGAGCCCGGCGCTCAGACAGTCGCTGGTTATAAGCTTCGTCACCGGTGCTATCGGTATGACCCGCAATGTTGATCCGGGTGTCAGCATATTCACGGACCACATTGGCCACTTCGTTTAATGAGCTACGGGCCTGGCTGGTCAATTCAGCGGAATCAAAGCCGAAGGTCACACTACTTGGCATGTTCAGCACGATATCGTCGCCACGACGATCAATTTCGATGCGCGAGCCTTCCAGGTTTTGGCGCAGTTGTTGCTCCTGGCGGTCCATATAAGCCCCTATGCCAGCACCCGCTGCGGCACCTACCGCCGCCCCGATCAGCGCCCGATCTCGGCGGCTGGTGCTACCATCCCCGGACAACGCACCGGCAGCCGCGCCTACCACGGCACCAATACCTGTGCCGGTGGCCGTCGATGAGCGCTGAGTTTGACCGCCGCCGTAAGGGTCCGAGGTTGCACAACCGGCAACCAGCACAGCGGCCGCTAACGGGGTCAATAGTCGAGAAATACGCATCGCTCACTCCTTAATATTGTCATCTAACTATGAAGTTACTCGTCGCTTATCAAAGCCAGCAACTCGTTCAAGAATAATAGACCTTGCGGCGATGCTTGCAGTCTTTTTGGCATTTCCATCAAAAGTCCTTTTTTCTCGGCATTGTGTAAGCGCGCCAATAGCCCATCAACCGGCAACCCCGTATGCGCTGACCACATCGAGACAGGAACCCCCTGGATCAGACGCAGTGCATTCATCGAGAACTCCAGCGGCAGTTCGTTTTCATCAATGGACTGCTTGCCCGCGATAAAGCCGCGTGGGTCATTCACCCGCCTTAAATAGGCATCTGGCTGACGCGTTTTCCAACGCCGCTCAATATGCCACTGCCCCTCGGCATCCATATGGCTCAGCTTACCGTGTGCCCCCGCCCCGATGCCCAGATAGTCGCCAAACTGCCAATAATTGAGATTGTGCAGACTCTGTCGATCAGGGCGCGCATAAGCGGAAATTTCGTAACGTGCCAGTCCCGCCTGCTGTAAACGTAAATGGCCCTGATCCTGAATATCCCAAAGGGTTTCTTCATGAGGCAAAGTGGGCGGATGGACATAAAACGCCGTGTTGGGCTCCAGCGTCAGCTGGTACCAGGACAAGTGTTCAGGGGATAACGCCAGCGCTTGCTCGATATCCGCCATCGCCAGTTGCGGCGTCTGCTGCGGCAGACCGTGCATCAGGTCAATATTGAGGTTATCGAAGCCCGCCTTTCGCGCTTGGTTGACGGCGTTGATCGCCTCTTCACCGCTGTGAATTCGACCCAATGCGGCCAGCTGGTCCGGATGGAAACTTTGTACCCCGAGCGAAAGCCGGTTGATACCGGCATCTCGGTAGCCGGTAAAGCGGCTTTGCTCGGTGGTACCCGGGTTGGCCTCAAGGGTGATTTCAATTGCCTCTGCAAACGGTAAGCGAGCACTTACTTCGCTTAAAAGGCTTTTATAGAAAGCTGGTGAAAGCAGACTGGGGGTGCCACCGCCGATAAATATGCTCTGGATGGTTCGTCCCGCCGCCAGTTCAAGATCGCCATCGATGTCCTGTAGCAGCGCCTTAAGGTAGGCAGCTTCTGGTAATTCATTGTCCTGGGGCTCATGGGAATTAAAGTCGCAATAAGGGCATTTGCGCACGCACCAGGGTGTATGGATATACAAAGATAACGGCGGCAACAGCTCAGCCATGGGCCACCTTCAAGACGTCGACTAACCCGCTCAGGGCACGTCCACGATGGCTCAGACGATTTTTTGTCTCGCTGGGTAATTCCGCCACGCTCGTGCTCTGATCGGGCAGCCAGAATAGCGGGTCATAGCCAAAGCCGCCCTCACCGCGTGGGTGCGCCAGCACTTCGCCTTCCCAGCTACGCTGCACAATAACGGGCACCGGGTCCTCAGGATGGCGCAGGTAAACCAGAACACACCAATAACGTGCCGTTCGCTGCCCTTCCGGGCAATCCTGCAAGGCCTCAAGCAACTTGGCGTTATTACGCTGGTCACTTTTGGGTTCGCCCGCATAACGGGCGGAATAGATGCCAGGTGCGCCCTGTAACGCATCGACCTCTAGACCTGAGTCATCAGCCAGGGCCGGTAATCCACTTTGGCGGCTCGCTTCCCGGGCTTTAATAAGCGCGTTTTCCACAAAGGTCACGCCTGTCTCTGCCACGTCGTGAACGCCAAAATCCGCTTGAGGACGGACATCAAAACCAAGAGGCGCTAATAATTCGTTGAATTCTTTCAATTTACCAGCGTTTCCGCTGGCAAGCACAAGTGTTTGTGTATGGGTCATGCGGCGACCTCCTAGAGTGAGCGATCAGTTTACGCATGCCTTTGGATCGACAAAAGTAACTTTAATGTAACTACATGTACATCCATTCTGAGGAGATAAAGTACTAGAAAAATAATAACCATTTATATTCAGCTACTTACTATAGAAAAAGCATTCACCGCCATATTATTTAATGACTTTCTAGTAACATATATTTACATTTAACAACGTATAGACAACACTTAAATTGTGACCTACCCATCCGTTATTTCTACGAGGGCCCTCCAATGCCGCAGCACAAGGCTCCTGATACGGTATTTGTCGTTACCGAAAAAAGCCCACAATCACAACTATTTGCGGAATATCTGGGGACTCATACCGAGTGCCGTGTGCAGATTCAGTCACCCCATGAAAAGGTCACTGCACCATCAGCAGGAGACGCCTTGATGCTGATCGATAGCGATCATATCGGGGTTGATACCCTGCCAGACTGGCAACATCAGTTACCCGAGACGCTCAGCAACTCGCCTTTGGCCGCGTTCAACATCCGCGATATGGATCACGCGCTTGAAGCCCTGTCGTGCGCGCAATTGAAAGGCGTGTTCTATCGACAGGAGAGCCTGGATGTCATTTGCAAAGGTATTCATGCGCTGCTGGAAGGTGAGCTGTGGATGTCCCGAGAACTCATGACCCGATTGATCCTGTTCTACCGCAAGTACCAGAACAACGCCTTCCGCCCTGCCTGCGGGCTCACCAACCGGGAAATGGAAATCATCTCGCTGCTGAGTGCCGGGGCATCGAATCATCAAATCGCAGAAAAACTGTTCCTCAGCGAACACACCGTCAAGTCTCACCTTTACAACATTTTCCGCAAAATCAACGTGCACAACCGCATTCAGGCGCTGAACTGGATTCATCAGAACCTGGGGCCCATTTTGCCCAATATCGAAACCGCACGAAGCTTGCAGCGCCGCCATTAGCCAATGGCGGGACGAAGGGGCATGGTAAATGCCTTTGTTTTTCTAGTTTTCCTATCTAAGTTGGCAGTGCTGACTCTCCTTCTTCTGCCCAGAGCCCAAAGTACTGACACTCTTTTATTCATGCTGGCGAAGTTAGCTCAATGGCGAAAACCGTATCATAAACGCTCCCTGAACCAAGCTAGGTGCAAGGAGCGTTGAGCTTGGGCTCTAGATCTGGAAAGGCATACGGAAATTGAGCGTGAAGTCCGGCGCATCGTCGGTCAAGCCAATACCCAGACTGGTCACAATCGAGGTGGAGTCCGACAAACCATAGGTAGCCCCGAAATTGAACGAGGCGGCATTGGCGCTACTACCAATTACCGACCGCTCAGCCCCTCCCTCAGGAGTTACTTTGGTATCCAAGGAATGCTGATGGGAAAACGACATGGAAAGGCTGAAACGCTCATTCAGAGCAAAGGCTGTGCCAAATCCTAGACGAATGCTATCGCCCAAATCTATGTTGGCATTAATATTATCAAAGTCCCTAGCGATGTTATGAGTGTAGCCAACGTTGGCAAAAATGATGGCCGGATCGACAGTCTTGAGAAACGAAAGGCCAGTACTGACACCCCAGACACCATTACCAGTAGGCAAGTCATTCGGCACAGTCAGGTTTTCCACCTCGCTCTCTTCTGCATCTACTGTAGTAGTTTCTATACCGTATGGATGTTTGCCTGTCGGTGCCAGAACGGAAAAATTCCATACCACATCAGGCCGGGACGGAGTTTCAGCCAAAACACGATAGTAGAGGCCAGCACTTATATCCCCCAAATCGCCTTGACTGACGGTTTCTTCGACTCGCTCGTTTGTCGCCCCACCGGCACCGATGGTTTCATAGTGACTGCTACGGTAGACATAGGGAACGACCAGCTCCACTTCTAGTCGATCACTTACCCCGTAACGGGTACTCACATCAAAAGTGGTCGTATGGCTTTCGACCGTATCGACGCTGATATCGCCCAGAAAGATGGCATCAAGCACCAGAAATCCGCTTAGCGCTAATTCACTGCGATCAGAGTACGAGTAGCTGATACCTGGCTCAATCGTTAAGCGGTCAGAGAAGAGCGCATGTTCTTCGCGTAGAACGTTTTGAACGCTCTGGCTGGGCTGGGCCTCTCGAACGACATCGTCATTGGTACCCTGTGCCATGGCCGCCGTCGACAGACTCCCTGCCGTGAAAATACATAACGGGAACAGAAATCGGTGACCCGCAGACTGCAACGTGCTTGTCGGTTTATTATACTGCATTAGTGATCCCCTTAAATATGAACTCTGTAAGAGCCTTTCACCTTCATTCCTTCAATCGCGAAGGAAGTCCCCAAGTTCTTGATACCCTCAGTCAGCTTAACAGGCAATAGCATTAGGCCTATAAGCATGAAAAAGGCCGAAGATAATCGGCCTCTTAAGCAATAAATAGGCTGAAATGGTTCTGGATTACAGGCGATCCAATGCGCGAACCGATTTCAACACGTTTTTTAAATTACGGTTGATACCCGACTCAGAAACATTTCCCAGTTGAACACTCAAGCGCGTCATGTTGCTAATTTGCTGGTGGTCACTGGTAAGCTGGATCGCTTGATGGAGGCCACGACCAGGGCTTATATCCTGACTAACAACCCCCGCGCCGGGCACTGTCATCGTCATACCAATCCCGCCTGCCTGTCTGCCAACCTTCACAAGAGCACCTCCCTGTGACAGCTCTGTTTTGCCATTAGCAGGTTGGCTGCTGTCACGTCCGGTACCTCCCCCTACATCAACCCAGAAGGCGTTATTGGCCGTATTGAAATCGCCACCGGCCTGGACCAGCTGTACAATACCTCTGCCGTTTGATAAACCCATACCATTCACTGAAGATGAGTCAGCTACAGACTGCTGATAAGCGGCGTATTCCTCCGGGGTAGTGGAAGTGATATGGGAAGAAAACGTGGGTGAAGGCCGACCACTCGCCATGTTAATACCCAGATTCGCCCGCGCATGAATGTCCTCGCCCAGCGACGTTTTCCAGCTGGTTGACATTTCCACGCCAAAAAAAAGTACCTCGCGGCTGTTAACAGCCTTACCACGTAGCTGCGCCAGTTCGCTATCTGACAATTGCCTACCGGATTTGAAAGTCGGATCACTGAAGTCAGTCGCCACAGTGGCCGCCTGCACCGCCGGTATGCCGGTTAACATAACAGAGACGCCGATTAGCGGAACCGCCATCGCCTCACCCCACCGCCGAATGCTTTTATACCTGTTCATGTTTCCACCCTCATGGTCGCTAAGCCAGGCGCTTAAAACACCTCAGCATGGCGAAACCCGAAATCCAGTAATTGTTGTTTGGGAACCGGCGAAAAGACATCAGTGAGTCGACGTGCGGTCAGCGGCTGAGCCGGGTCAAGCAGTACCGTACTGGTATCGAAGTTTTCCCCCACCACAGCAAAGATGACGTTGTTCCAAGCCTCAACAAATTCGGAGCGGTTCATTACCTTATTGCCTAGCGCCGGGTCGCCAACATAGACCCGATCACCCTCAACCTTTTTCAGCACCACGAAGTGCTGATAGCCATCCAAATCCAGCAGCACAATGACTGGGATCGAAACCGTATCTAGCGCAGGCTCGTCGATACTGTAACCTCGCCCCCGCAGCCCAACCGTTTCGACATAGTTGTTGAGATCAAGCAGTGAAAAGCCCAGCTTTCTTGCTTCGTTGGCATCAGCAATTTCGAACAAGCCTTGAAGGACGGATTCTTCGGTAACATTTGACCGGCCATAGGCGTATTTAAGGATGGTTGCCAGAGAAGCCGCGCCGCAGGAGAAGTCAGTCTCTTGAGGGACCAGATTCTCGAACTTGCGCTCCAATATAGATTGAACTTCCTTCGATACCAAGGTACCCGGTACGATATTGCCCATCCGGATAGCCGCTGATTCGGCGTGATTGGCCTGCATAAGCAAACCAGTCGCCAGACTGATCCCAAGAAACGAAATCGCTAAAGACTTCATAATTGCCTCCAGCAAAGCGTCCGTAATCGTAAACCCGGCCCGCAAAGCGGGCCGGGCATGAATTACCCGCGTTTGATCACTTGCTACGGGCAATCGACAGGTTGTTGCTTTGCATGTTGGCATTGCCCGAGGCCACATTGACCCCAACGTTACCCGAAGCGCGCTGGAAGCTGTTACTAAGAGTAGAGGTATTGCTATCTCCACAGCCACAGGCAGCGTTCAGAGTGGTATTGTCGACTGACTGGACCCCGGCGATAGTGGCTTCAGCGGAGCTATTCTGGCCCGCAGCCAGCGTCATGCCGTTATTCTGAGCATTGCCGAAGCCGGCGGCCATATTGACGCCAAGGTTACCAGAAGCGTTATTGAACGAGTCGGTTACTCTAGCTGCGTTAGTAGTGTCCCCGGTGTTGTACTCGTTATTAGAACCAGACTGAAGGGAGAAAGTTGCTGCCTTGGCAAAAACCATGGCGTCATAGTTCTTACTTCCACTAACTGGTCCTAAAGGCGTAGGAATACTGAAGGTTGTAGTTGTTGTTCCTTCACTGCCCTTGGAAATTGCCGCATCGTTAGCCTGGCTATTGAGACCGCCGCTTGCCATGTTAACGCCGATGTTGCCTGTAGCACCGTTACCAGAGTTGTTTATCGTGGCATTGTTTGTTGAGCCTGCATGATCATTCACGATGTTATCGCCACTGATCTGCTTACGGTCAATGGTGGCAGCGGAGAAGTGATCCGCGGGATCGTCTACCGTTACATCAAGGTCCACGTCGATCGCGTTTGTGACGGTGTGAGAGACACTCACGTCAACAGTATTAGTCCAATCAGAAGTGATAGTGCTGTCTGTGACATAACTATCATCTTCAGGAGTGGGTATGGGTGTGGTAGCTAGCGCATAGGGAGCTGCGAGAAGGGCAGCGATAGCCATGGCGAGCGGTGCTTTTGCGAATGTTTTCATCGTCTTTCTCCTGAATGAACCTGCAAGTATTGCTTTTGATGTTATGAAGGCACGACTACCACTATCAGCGAGCACCGGATGTCATACGGATGCCCACATGGTTCCCAGTAGCGTTGCCCCTTCCCGCCGACTGATTCACCTGAATGACACCGCGCGACCCAGAGAAAGCCGAATCCTCGATGGCGACTTTTCGTGAACCCCCGCTGTCATCCGACTCCCCAGTCGGCTCCTGCGTCCGGGACACCACCTGGCTCAGCGATTCGCTGTTCAGGGAACTGCCCCTCATGCCCAGGGCAACACTCAAGGTGTTGCTCTGCACATTTTCTTGCCCCGCGGCCTGGTTGACGGATATCCAGCCAACCGCCTGGCTCAATGCGTCATCTTTGATAACGGCAGTAGCCTGTTCCGGTGCGAGGCGATTATTCGATGAAACAACCTGAACCACGATGTTGTTAGCCAGGGCGTAGTCACCCATGGCAATGACACCGGAGTTGTTCTGTAAATTGCTGTTACCGGCGGCTATATTGACGTTGATAGCGCCCTGTACATTGCTGAGCGAATTGCCATCAATCAGCGAAGCGGCTCGGTAAGTGGTATTGAAAACCCGGTGAAAGCTATCGTCCTGAAGACGCTCCTGTCCCCAGGCACTCGCGATGAAGCCAGCCATGATGAGGGTCGATAACCCCTTTATCAGCATGGGCGCTGCCTCAAGCCTTTTTTCATGTTGTGCCATCATCGTCTCAACCTTCGACCGTAGGTGGGTCACCGTTTAAAGATACATAAAGATACAAAAAGACATTTAACGAAATATTGATTTACATAGTAGGAGAGGATGGAAAGCGAGCACACCTGATATTTGTCAAATCAATCGGTGGTTTTTTTAATGCAGAATGGGCTAGGGAAAGATGAGCCTGCTTGAGCAGAGCAGCATTAGCTATTTCATCAATTAACGGAAAAATAATTAAAATACAAAGTGATAAAGAGGACTATATTAATTGGCACAGTGAAAAAGTCCGACTTTTGGTGCCTTGACACGGTTATGATCGATGATCGAATCGAGCTTTTACTGGTCTTTATCGAGAGATAGGGAGGTTTACAGCGCTAGATCGGCCCAAGAAAGTTGGCCGCATCATTATGTTACAATTCGGCTTGGAGAGGTGCACCGGAAATTCAAAACGCAATAGGAGCAGAACATGCTGTCGCTCTGCTTTGAGTCGCCTATCGTCAGGCGGCTGTTCATTTCGCTGGCGGTTTTACTAGCGAATCGACACCGTCAGCGTGCCACCCTTACCCTGAGTGGAAGACCGCGAGCGGTTAGTGCCTTTCTGGATATCCACTACCAGGCGATCACCATCGCTTAACAGCCTGACCGTGCCTTCAAGGGCAGTGCCCTCAAAACTGAATTCTGCCGGTACCGTGCCGTTTTCCTCAATGTGTTCGGTGGTTTCACCCTCGTGGGTGATGCGCCAATGGGCGGAAAACGCCGCACCCTCCGACCCTTCCATGGTAATACGAATCGAATTCATCGATGGCTCCTCAAGCGATTGAGCGCTTAACGGTAGGTGGATGGTTAACCCCATTGCCAATAGCGTGGCGCCTGGCCACATCCAGAGTCGTTTCATAATGGCCTCTACAACGCAAAGAGCCGCTGGATATCAGCGGCTCTTTAAGTATAACGGAATTTTCGTTACTTGCTGTTACATTAAAGCAAAGGCTTTCTCGGCGGCATCCAGTGTTTTCTGGATATCTTCGGGTGTATGGGCGCTGGACATAAATCCGGCTTCGAACGCCGAGGGCGCCAGATACACGCCTTGATCGATCATTGCACCAAAGAATCGACGAAAGGCTTCTGGGTCACACGCGGTCGCCTGGGCAAAGTTATCCACACGGCGCTGACCGGTAAAAAAGATCCCGAACATACCGCCCGCCGATTGGGTCATCATCGGCACATTGGCGGCGTTAGCGCGTTCCTGCAGACCGGTGCATAAGGTTTCAACACGTTGCGTCAGGGCATCATGGAAGCCGGGTACCTGAAGCTTGGTCAACAGTGCAATACCAGCCGCCATGGCCAGCGGATTGCCTGAGAGCGTGCCCGCCTGATAAATCGGCCCCATCGGCGAGATGTTCTGCATGATCTCGCGTTTACCGCCAAAGGCACCCACCGGCATACCGCCACCCACGATCTTGCCAAGGCAGGTCAGGTCGGGGGTCACACCATAATGAGCCTGGGCGCCGCCAAGGGCGACGCGAAAGCCGGTCATCACTTCATCAAAAATCAGTACGCTGTCGTGCTCGTTACACACGCGACGCAGCGTCTCGAGAAAGCCCGGCTGAGGCGGAATGCAATTCATGTTGCCGGAGACCGGCTCGACGATGATGCAGGCGATCTCATCGCCCATCTCTTCAAAGCACGCTTCGACACCCTCAGGATCGTTATACGACAAGGTAATGGTGTGCTCGGCAAGCGACGCTGGTACCCCCGGTGAGCTCGGCTCGCCATGGGTCAACGCTCCGGACCCGGCTTTGACCAGCAGCGAATCGGAGTGACCGTGGTAGTTGCCTTCAAACTTGACGATCTTGTCTCGACCGGTAGCGCCGCGAGCGAGGCGAATGGCCGACATCGTGGCTTCGGTGCCGGAACTGGTCATGCGCACCATTTCCATCGACGGAATCATTTCACAAATCAGATCCGCCATGGTGGTTTCAACCGCCGTAGGAGTACCAAACGAGAGGCCGTTATCCAACCGGGCACGCACCGCCGCAAGCACGTCCTGGTCCGCATGCCCGGTAATCATCGGCCCCCATGAACCCACATAGTCGACGTAGCGGTTGCCTTCAACGTCGAACAGATAAGCGCCTTGTGCGCGCTCCATGAATACCGGCGGGCGATGCAACCCCTTGAAGGCCCGCACCGGGGAGTTAACGCCGCCCGGAATATGGCGGCTGGCTAGTTCAAACAATTCAGCGGAAGTCGTCATGGCGTCCTCTTCATTCATTGCGTCATTAATCGCATGGCGTCATCAAATCAAAAGCGTGAAGCGCGTGGGGTACGGTTAGGTAAATACTGCCCACTTGGGGTCTCATAACCTTGTGACAAGCTTTGCCAAGTATAGTGCTGGGCCTGCTCGCAGGCTGTAAGTAAGCGCTCACCTACAGCCAGGCGGGCTGCAATCGACGATGCCAGCGTGCACCCCGAACCATGAAATTGCTCTGGTAAACGCGGCCATAGCCATTGTCGGGTATTATCCGGTGAATGCAGCGTCAGTAATACCTGATCGTCATTGCCGGGTAACGGATCATCGGTCGCCGACACCAGCACCGCCTGACAGCCCAGCGAAAGCAGAACTACCGCCCTTGCCGTATCGTCATCCGTTGCCTGGCATTCGGGCGTGAGCGCTGCCAATTCGGCACGGTTGGGTGTCAGGATATCGACCAGGGGAAGCAGTCGCGCGATGTACTCTTGACGCAACTCAGGTGTCGAGAGTTCAGCGCCGCCACCCGCTTTCAGCACCGGGTCGGCCACCACCGGGACTCCTGGGAAACGCCGGATAATCGATATGACCGCCTCAAGGGTTGCCTCACTACTGATCAAACCAAGCTTGATGGCCGCCACTGGCAAGGTAGCGATTTCATCGACCATCTGGTTGATGAGATGTGCATCGGTGGGCACCACCCGCACAACGTCATGGCAGTTTTGAATGGTCAGCGCGGTGGGAACGGTCACCGCCCAGCCGCCGCAGGCAGCGATGGATTCACTATCGGCGATCAACCCAGCGCCACCGGTCGGGTCATGCCCGGCCAGTACTAGCACAACAGGGGGCAATGGTTGGCGCATCAGAACGGTTTCACCACCGCCAGCAAGATAATGCCGATCAGGCCAATCACCGGTAACTCGTTAAACCAGCGGAAAAACACATGACTTTTGGTGCAGCGTGCCTGACTGAACTGCTTGAAGTAAATCAGGCAGACATGGTGATAGGCAATCAACAGCGCAATCAGCAGCAGTTTTGCGTGCATCCATCCCTGGCTGAGCCAGGCGGGTGCCAGATACAGAAGCCAGCCACCAAAAATCAGCACGGCAATCATCGACGGCATCATGATACCTCGATACAGCTTACGTTCCATGGTCGTAAAATATGTCATCGCTTGCTGGTCATCCGCATCGCGTGCCTGGGCATGGTAGACAAACAGCCTGGGTAGATAAAACATGGCGGCAAACCAGGTTACCATCGCGATTAGATGAATCGCTTTGATCCATAAATACATTGTCACTCCTTAGGCTGAGGCTCTTTGTGAGATGAATCATTATCGCGAGGATCGCTGTAATGGTAGTAACGCTCGATAGCGCCACGCGTGATGATACCTGAAATACGCCGCTGTTTCGGCCGATTACCGTGCACCACGTAAAGCGCGTCCAGAGCGTCATTCTGCAACGTCAGAAAAGCTTCGGAAAGGGTTGCCTGCAACGCGATAGGCGCCATCTCAAGCCGCTCCCCGGGTATTTCCAATAAATCGATCAACCCCTCATTGGAGGCGTTATCGCTTGAAGACTCGTCGTGCTCAATCATCCAACGCGCCAGGGCAGCGGCTTTAAGCCCAAGCACCGGCTTATCGGAAGTGGAGCGTTCGATCACCAGCCATATCGGGTTATTTTCCAGTAAGCGGCGCGCCTGATCCGGCGTTATCATCCGCGATGTGCGTACCAGATGACGCTCCATCACCGCCGGCACCGAGACCCTGGAAAGCGCTTGCATCAACGGCTGCTGCAACGGGTGCAGCCCATAGCGCACGCTGCTGATAAAAAACCCCTCGCAACCGGTCAATTGACGCGACGTCAAGCAGGCAACCACCACTGCCAACATGCCCGGCAACATGATGCCTGGCGTATGGGTGAGCTCCAGTAGTGCCATGAGCGCCGCCAGCGGTGCTTGCAAGACGGCCCCCATCATCGCCGCCATCCCCAGCATGGCATAAATGCCGGGGTCAGCGGCTTTGGCCCCCCATACCCAGCCCCCTAAGAGGCCACTCAGGGCCCCCGTCGCGGCGCCTATCACCAATACCGGGCCAATGATCCCGATAGGTACCCCGCCGGCAACCGTCAGCGCCGTCACTACCAGCTTTACCGCAATCAATGCCAGAAGTACTTGAACCGCCAACTGATTATTGAGCGCGGCAGCCACACTGTCGTAGCCAATCCCTTGCACCTCGGGAAACCAGAAAGCGGCCACACCGGTTATAAATGCAACAACCCCCAAGCGGCCCCACAATGGCCACTGCTGAAAATGCTGCAAGCGCGATAAATGGATGAACCCGCCCGCCAGCAAACCAATCACCAGCCCCGTCATCACCACCCAAGGCAGGTTCATTAATGAACCCAGGGCAACGTCGGGAATATGAAACGCCGGTTCATTGCCGTAAACCACTTGAGCCACCAGCGCCCCCATCATGGACGCCAATATAACGGGCATAAAGCTCATCATTGTGTATTCCATCATCACCACCTCCATGGCGAAGATGACACCGGCAATGGGCGTGTTGAATGAGGCCGAAATCCCCGCGGCGGTACCGCAGGCGACGAGTACCCGTAAGCTGTTGTTGGGTAGACGCATCCGCTGGCCAAGGCCACTCGACGCCGCCGCCCCAAGGTGAATGGCAGGCCCCTCGCGACCAGCAGAGAGGCCCCCCAGCACGGCTACGACGCCCACCCACCACTGGTTGAGCCAGTTTCGCAATGGAAAACGGCCTTGATGGTAGGTCAAGCGTTCAATGACATGGCCCACGCCAAGCTTGCGGGCCGCGGCTTTCTGGCGATAAAGCAAGGTGCCGATCAAGCCAACGGCCATAAACGGCAGCGCCGCCCGCCCCCAGGGCGCCAACGATTCGAACGCTTCCGGATTGCCCTCGGGCATATAAAGTAAGGCCCCCGCCGAGAGCAGCAAACGAAACACGACCATCAAGGCACCGGTAATCAGCCCCGACACCAAGCCCAATACGCACAGCTGGGGCAGCGCATCGACATTGGCCAACTGGCGCCGGAAACTGTCCAGGGTGAAATCAGATCGAGAAAAACGCGCCACAGGCGACCATCCTTGCTCTTGTGTCTATACACTCTTGTGTATCATAGCTGGCTACGCATAAACAGCTTGGTATCCTATGCTTAAGCCGTTAGCGATTCGGTTTGCGCACAAAATATGCAAGGAGTCATTGTGATCAAGGTAGGCATTGTTGGCGGCACAGGCTACACCGGCGTCGAGCTGCTTCGGCTTCTCGCCATGCATCCTCACGTCGAAGTAGCAGCGATCACGTCACGTTCAGAAGCGGGCATGAAGGTCAGCGACATGTACCCAAATCTGCGTGGGCACTACGACACGCTGGCGTTCAGCGAGCCCGATGCCAAACAGCTGGGCTGTCTGGATGCGGTGTTTTTTGCCACGCCCCACGGGGTGGCTCACGCACTGGCAGGCGAACTGCTGGATCAAGGGACCCGCGTGATTGATCTCTCCGCGGATTTTCGCCTGCGCGATGCCGACGAATGGTCTCACTGGTATGGTCAGCCCCATGGCGCACCTGCCTTGCTTGGCGAAGCGGTCTACGGCCTGCCGGAAATGCACCGTGAACAGATCAAAAAGGCGCGTCTGGTCGCTGTACCGGGGTGTTACCCTACCGCCGTTCAGTTGGGTTATCTGCCATTGCTGGAAGCCGGTTTGGTGGATGCCGGACGGCTGATCGCCGACTGCAAGTCAGGCGTCACGGGTGCCGGTCGTGGGGCTAAAGTCGGTTCGTTATTGGCCGAAGCCAGCGAGTCCATGAAAGCGTACGGTGCTTCCGGGCATCGCCACCTGCCCGAAATACGCCAAGGGCTCACCGACATTCAGGCCGGTGCCGTGAGCCTGACCTTCGTACCGCATCTGACGCCCATGATTCGCGGTATTCACGCTACCCTGTATTCGACCCTCAACGCAGCACCCGGCGACCTTCAGGCACTGTTTGAACGTCGCTACGCAGGCGAACCCTGCGTTGACGTCATGCCCGCTGGCAGCCACCCGGAAACCCGCAGCGTGAAAGGCACCAATACGTGCCGTATTGCGGTTCACCGGCCGGAGAACAGTGACACGATCGTGGTGCTATCGGTGATCGACAATCTGGTGAAAGGGGCCTCGGGGCAGGCCGTCCAAAACCTCAATCTGATGTTTGGCTTTGACGAAGCCACCGGCCTAAATGCCCCGGCTGTCATGCCCTAGCCGCCATTGGATCGGTAATAGTTGACCCTTTTGCTAGGTTTTACTCATAATTAACATTCATGCAGTCTATTCGCTTCGGGGCGAGCTTCTGTCACCAAGTGACCTTCGCCCTATTCGCTCACGGGAGGTAGCCATGAGCAGCGCAGAATCCTTTGTTCCAACGCCACTGTTGTTGTCCGATAGTGCTCAAAAACGTATCAACGCCTTGATGGCAGAGGAAAACAACTCAACACTTAAACTACGCGTTTATGTCACCGGCGGTGGCTGTTCCGGTTTCCAATACGGCTTTGATTTTGCCGATAACGTCGCTGATGACGACACCGTTATCGAATTTGGTGACGCCGCTCTGGTGGTTGATCCCCTCTCCTATCAGTATCTGGTGGGTTCAACCGTTGACTACGAAGAAGGCCTTGCCGGCGCCCGTTTTCGCGTGCAAAACCCCAATGCCACCACCACCTGTGGCTGTGGTGCATCGTTTATGGTGTAGCAGCGTCACCTCGAGTAAGGTTTGGCAGCGTCGACCCAGCGTTTATCACAATTCCCACCCGTGACTTGACGCCCCGATGGTTTCTCGCCAAGGTTATTATGTCAATAACAGGCTTGGATACCAGTCGCAAAGCGGTGAACGCTGCTTTGTGGCGCGTTGCCATACAACCACGGGGAAAAACCTATGAAATCACTGCTATCACGCACCGTATTGCCTTTATCCGCCCTGACACTTGCGTTGGGCGGCGCTTCTGTTCAGGCGCAGGAGATGCCTACCGTCAATGTCGCCACTGACCCCAGCTTCGTGCCCTTTGAGATGATGGATGAAGAAACCGGCGAGATGGTCGGCTTTGACATGGACATCATCAACGAAGTGGCCGACCGGGCGGGCTTTGAAGTCAATCTCACCACCATGGACTTTTCAGGCATTATTCCTGCCGTGCAAACCGGCAACCAGGAGATTGCCATTGCCGGTATCACCATTACCGAAGAGCGGGCGGAGATCGTTGACTTTTCTGACCCCTACTACGATTCAGGCCTGCGGATCATCGTTCGAGCCGATAGCGACGTTGAAGACATTGATGACCTGGAAGGCATGACCATCGCCACCAAGACAGGCTCCACCAGCTACGATTTCCTGGAAGAAAAGTTTGGTGACAACGCCGACTATACGCCTTACCCCGGCACTTCTGACATGTACATGGCGCTGCTGGGTCGCAACGTCGATGCCGTCTTCTACGATGCCCCCAATGTGGCGTATTTCTCGCAAACCCGGGGTGAAGGGCGCACCAAGGTGGTGGGTCCCCTCTACGAGGGCCAGCAATATGGCATCGTCTTCAACAAAGGCAGCGAGTGGGTGGAACCCACCAACGAAGCCTTGGCTGAAATGCGCGAAGACGGCACCTACGATGAAATCTATGAAAAATGGTTTGGTGAATCACCCAGCGACGAATAATTACCGCTGATCGTTTTTTGACCATTTTATCAGGGCCGGGCGGCCTCGCCCCCGGCCCTCTTTGTTTGTCTTCTCGTCTCTCAGGAGAACGCGCGTGGAACCGAGCTTTGAGTTTAATTGGGAAGCGACCATTAACTCGATTCCCCATCTGCTACCGGGGATCCCCTATACCCTGCTGATTTCCTTTGGCGGACTCGCCATCGGCTTTTTTATCGGCATCTTTTTTGGCCTTCTACGCATCAGCCCACTCCGCTGGCTGCGCTGGCCCGCCATTGTCTATGTCGAAGTCTTTCGTGGCACCCCTATTCTGGTTCAGGTGCTGTTCATCTTCTATGGTCTACCACAACTGCTAGGGAGTCCTATCAATGCCCTCGTTGCGGGCATTGCGGCCATTGCCGTTAACTCGGGGGCTTATATTTCCGAGATCGTGCGAGGCGGTGTTCAATCCATTGAACGAGGCCAGCGAGAAGCTTCCCTGTCGCTGGGGCTGTCACGTACCCAGGCGTTTCGATATGTCATCTGGCCCCAGGCGTTTCGCCGCATGATCCCGCCACTGGGCAACCAAGGCATTATCAGTATCAAGGATACCTCTTTATTTTCGGTGATCGGGGTAGGTGAGCTGGTTCGTCAGGGCCAGGTTTACATTGCCAGCACCTTTACCGCGATGGAGGTCTACCTGATGGTGGCTATCATGTACCTCGCTATCACCTGGTCCCTTTCAATCATCTTGCGCCAGCTTGAAAACAAAGGCTTGGTAGGCCAATAAGGAGACGCACAATGAACGACAATGCTCAGCAGATTGTGCGTATGCAGCAGCTCAATAAACACTTCGGTAGCCTGCACGTACTCAAAAACATTGATATGCACATCACCCCTGGTGAAGTGGTCGTGGTGATCGGTGCCAGCGGGTCGGGTAAATCGACACTGATCCGCTGCATCAACGGACTGGAGGAATTCCAGTCCGGTTCGCTGGAGGTCGACGGTAACGAGTTACTGCCCAACGGCAAAAGTGGCCAGGCACTGCAAACCATCCGCACTGAAGTCGGTATGGTGTTCCAGCAGTTCAATCTCTTTCCTCACTTAAGCGTTATCGACAACGTCACCCTTGCACCCATGAAAGTGCGCGGCTGGAACCGTTCAGATGCCCTGGAAGCTGCCAAGCGGCTCCTCGACCGGGTAGGCATCGCCGACCAGGCCGACAAGTATCCCAGTCAGCTTTCCGGCGGTCAGCAGCAGCGTGTGGCGCTCGCCCGTGCACTTGCCATGGAGCCGCGGTTAATGCTGTTTGACGAGCCTACCTCGGCGCTGGACCCTGAAATGATCGGTGAGGTGCTGGATGCCATGCGAGAGCTTGCTAAAGAAGGCATGACCATGGTCATTGTTACCCATGAAATGGGTTTCGCGCGTGAAGTTGCGGACCGTGTGGTGTTCATTCACCAGGGGGAAATCACCGAAGAGGGACCTCCTGAACAGCTGTTCGACAAGCCTCGACACGAACGTACCCAGTCATTTTTAGCCCGGGTACTCAAGCACTGAGTTAGCCAAAAAATACGCTTGATAAACGACCTTCAATGGCCTGTGATCACCACAGGCCATTTTTTTTGCCTGTGGATAAACTAATTTTCTGAATGGCCTCAATCCCTCGCTAGCCACCATCATGCCGCCTTAACGCGGGATTGATCGCATTTCCTTCACTTGTTCACAGTCACGGTAACAACTCCGGTATACACGAGTGGAAAACCCGTGCCTTATCACATCGGTGGATAAAACGAGCTTTCATCCACAGGCCCAACACCGTTTCTACTCAGTTAGTCCGCCGTTTAATCATGCAAAAGTCAACAATATAAACCATTGAAAATTATAAATTTAATTTGCTTATCAACAGATTTTGTCCACACCAGTAGTAACAACATCAATAGAACTTCTCTTATATAATATTTATGTTGTTATTAATAAGGGCTGCTGGGCCAATGGGGGTGTGGAAAAAACTGACGGTTACCCACAAGGGGTTTATACTGGCGGGCTTATTGAATTAAGGTGCTCATGCACCGACTCAACTCATCCGTGCCTGATGGCACAAGACGAGGTGTCTCTTGAATTACCCTGACCGCTTTGATGTCATTGTCATCGGCGGTGGCCATGCGGGAACTGAAGCCGCGCTGGCCTCTGCTCGCATGGGCTGTCAAACCTTGCTGCTCACGCACAACATCGAAACACTCGGCCAAATGTCGTGTAACCCGGCCATTGGCGGGATTGGCAAAAGCCATCTCGTCAAGGAAATTGATGCGCTGGGCGGCGCCATGGGGCTTGCCACAGACGCAGGTGGCATTCAGTTTCGTGTCTTGAACGCACGCAAAGGGCCTGCCGTTCGAGCAACCCGCGCCCAGGCTGACCGCGTACGCTACAAAGCAGCCATCCGTGGCATGCTTGAGAATCAGTCAAACCTGACGATTTTCCAGCAGGCTGCGGGCGACCTCATGGTCGACAACAACACGGTTCGTGGCGTGGTAACGGAAACCGGTATCCGATTTCACAGTGAATCCGTGGTGCTCTCGACCGGTACTTTCCTCGGCGGGGTAATTCACATCGGGCTCGACCAAAGTCGCGGTGGCCGAGCGGGCGATGCGCCGTCAAACGCCCTGGCTGAACGACTGCGTGCTCTGCCGTTCCGGGTTGATCGGCTGAAAACCGGTACGCCGCCGCGCATTGATGCCAAAAGCGTTGATTTCTCTCAATTTGAAGAGCAACCCGGTGACACGCCTACACCGGTAATGTCCTACCTCGGCTCACGGGAAATGCATCCTAAGCAGCTGAGCTGTCATATTACTCACACCAACGAGCGCACTCATGAAATCATCATGGCGAATCTCGAACGTTCGCCGATGTATTCGGGCGTAATCGAGGGCATCGGGCCGCGCTATTGCCCTTCGATAGAAGATAAAGTCCATCGCTTTGCTGATAAATCAAGCCACCAGATATTTATCGAACCCGAAGGTCTGGATACCAATGAGCTGTATCCCAACGGGATTTCCACTTCCCTGCCGTTCGATATACAGCTTCAGGTTGTGCGCTCGATCAAGGGCATGGAAAACGCGCATATTACTCGGCCAGGCTACGCGATCGAGTACGATTTCTTTGATCCGCGGGATTTGCAACATTCCCTGGAAACCAAGTTTATCCACAACCTGTTTTTTGCTGGGCAAATCAACGGCACGACCGGTTACGAAGAAGCCGGTGCTCAGGGCTTGCTCGCAGGCCTGAACGCGGCGCGCCGTGCCAGGCAGCTGGAGGCCTGGTATCCTCGCCGCGACGAAGCCTACCTTGGCGTGTTGGTCGATGATTTGATCACCATGGGAACCAAGGAACCTTACCGCATGTTCACGTCACGTGCGGAATACCGTCTGTTACTGCGTGAAGACAACGCCGATCTCCGGCTCACTGAAAAAGGCCGCGAATTGGGGCTGGTGGATGACGTGCGCTGGGCAGCATTCAGTCAAAAGCGCGATGCCATCGAACAGGAGTCAGCCCGTCTTGCCAGCACCTGGGTTCAGCCTAAAAGCCCGGCCGCCACTGTCATTGCCGAGCACACCGGCCAGGCGCTGAACCGCGAATACCGGCTGAGCGATCTGCTTAAACGCCCGGAACTGACCTATGAGGCCTTGACCCATCTTCCCGGTCTGGAGGCTTCGCCGGTGACCGACGAAGCTGTCGCTGAACAAGTCCAGATTCAAGCCAAGTATCAGGGCTATATCGATCGTCAGCAGGACGAAATTGATAAACTCAAGCGCCATGAGGCAATGCCCCTACCTGCTGATCTGGACTATCAGGGCATTGAAGGCCTGTCCAATGAAATTCGCCAGAAACTCAGCGAAGCACGGCCTGAAACCCTCGCCCAGGCAGCGCGTATTTCGGGTGTGACGCCTGCGGCTGTCTCGATTTTGCTGATCCAACTCAAGAAACGTCGGCTTATATCGACACCTGAGGTAGCCAACGGATGAGCAGCGTAACGACGCTGTTTTCCGGTTTGCCCAGCCAGGTCGCAACACGGCTGGATGAAGGGCTCAGCGCATTAGGCACCCCCATAACATCCCGGCAGCATGACCAGTTGCTAGGGCTGCTCGCTCTATTGCACAAGTGGAACCGGGCTTATAATCTCACCGCAGTGCGCGATGTTAACGACATGGTATCGCGCCACGTGCTGGATAGTGCCGCCGTGCTGCCGTTTGTCGAAGGGCCCAGGCTGCTTGATGTCGGTTCAGGGCCAGGACTGCCGGGACTGGTTCTGGCCATTCTCAAGCCCGAGCTATCCGTGACCCTTCTGGACAGCAACGGCAAAAAAGTCCGCTTTCAGCGTCAGGCGGTGATGGAACTGGGGCTGTCGAATGTGACACCGGTTCAAGCGCGGGTAGAACAGTTTGCTGAAAGTGTCTTCGATCAAGTGATTTCGCGGGCATTCGCCAGCCTGGTGGATTTTGTTAATCTGACGCGCAAACTCCCGACGGCCGAAGGGCAATGGCTGGCGATGAAAGGCCCTGGTGCCAATGAAGAATTACGCGATCTGCCGGGTGACGTTCAGCTTCACGCAAGACACACGTTAAATGTCCCCTTTGAGACGGCCGAGCGACAGCTGTTGATACTGACCCCACAAGGAGTTGAGTAAGTGAGCCAGATCATTGCCCTGACCAACCAGAAAGGCGGCGTGGGCAAGTCCACTTCAGCCGTCAACTTGGCGTCCAGCCTTGCCGGACTCGACCGCCGTGTACTGCTGGTGGATCTCGATCCTCAGGGACACGCCAGCATGGGCAGTGGTATCGACAAGCACAGCCTGGAAAAAAGCGTTCTTGACGTCCTCTTGGGAGAAGCGAGCGCCGCCGACGCGATTGTCCGGCAGCCGCCCGTGAAATATGACGTGCTACCCAGCAACGGTGACTTGACCGCTGCGGAAGTCGAACTCATGCATTCAGATCAGCGTGAAAGCGGCTTGTCGACGGCGCTGACGGGCGTTATGTCACAATACGACGTCGTGCTGATTGACTGCCCACCGTCGCTTAATATGCTGACAGTGAATGCCCTTACGGCAGCTCACGGCGTGTTGATTCCGCTGCAGTGTGAATTCTATGCACTGGAAGGCCTCTCGGCGTTGCTGGATACGGTCGAGCAGATTAAGCAGAGCATCAACCCGGATCTGGCTGTCTCCGGTATTCTGCGCACCATGTACGACAAGCGCACGAGCCTGACCCGTGAAGTTGACAAGCAACTGCGTGATTATTTCGGCGATGCCCTGCTGAAAACCACGATTCCGCGTAATGTTAAAGTGGCCGAAGCGCCCAGTCATGGCCTGCCGGTTACCCAGTACGCGCGCTTTTCGCGCGGCAGCCAGGCCTATCGTGTGTTAGCGAAAGAACTAATTCGTCGACTCGCGCTATAATCACCACGACTGATCTATTTATCACGAGGGAATGCCCATGACGCGTAAACCCGCACTAGGACGTGGCTTGGATGCTCTGATTGGTGCTGGTGCACGTCGCCGCGATAGCCTTGAATTGGCGGCGGGTTCATACTCACCGGCAGACAGCGATGCTGCCGCGGATACGGCCACCTCACCGGGTCAGGAACGCCTTGAACGTTTACCGCTCGGCCAGCTATCGCGGGGTAAATACCAGCCGCGCCGCGATATTCAGCCGGAAGCGCTGGAAGAGCTCGCCGACTCGATCCGTTCTCAAGGGGTCATGCAGCCCATCGTGGTCCGCCCGATTGGTGAAGATCGCTACGAGATTGTGGCCGGCGAACGCCGCTGGCGGGCGGCTCAGCTTGCCGAATTGGATGTTATCCCCGCGGTTATCCGGGAAGTCAGCGACGAAGTTGCCCTGGCGCTGGCACTGATCGAAAACATTCAGCGCGAAAACCTCAATGCCATTGAAGAAGCGCTGGCATTGAAACGGTTAGGCGACGAGTTTGAAATGACCCAGCAGCAGATGGCCGATGCGGTAGGCAAATCGCGTACCCAGGTGGCCAATCTGTTACGTCTGCTGGCGCTGGATAATGAGGTACAGACGCTGCTCGAACGCGGTGATCTGGATATGGGGCATGCGCGCGCCCTGCTGACACTGAACAGCGCCCAGCAGCGCCAGGTTGCCCACGAAGTGGTCAATAATGATCTTACCGTTCGTGCCACTGAGGCGCTGGTAAAAAAGGTGCAAAGCCAGCCGGCAGCGTCAACATCATCGAAGCGCCAGACCAAAAGCGCTGATGTAACGCGGCTGGAAACCCAACTGGGTGAACTGCTGGGTGCGCCGGTGTCCATTGACCATGGTCAGAGAGGCAAAGGGAAAGTCACTATTCGCTACACCAGCCTGGAAGAGCTGGATGGCATCTTGGGGCATATCAAATAGTCTGCTATCTATTTGTTGATAGCAGACTTATTAAAAAATGGCGTGATACCGCTATTTTTTCACCCTTTGGTCGCATATAGGCGCTTGGACACGCGAAATACGCACAACTTCGGTTGAAGGTCTTATAGCCCTTCCCTATAATCGCGCAAGATTTGTGCAAGTTATTCGCACGGCAGCGGCATAACGATTCAATCAACGGGCTGGGTATTGATGCAGCGACAGGAAGCCCAGCGGCGAAAAATCTACAGCATTCGACTCATACTCCTGCAGTCAGCCGTCATGTTGACTGGAATGCTAATAGCCTATCCGTATGCACAGATATCGGGTGTGCAGTCGGTGTTCCTGGGGGCCATTGTCGGCTTGCTGCCGCAGATTTTTTTTATTCAGCGCATGGGTATATTTCGGTCAACACCACCGGCAAGGGGGACGGCCAATTTCTCTCGCGCTGCGACAGGCAAGTTTGGTTTGACGGTGGCACTGTTCGTAGCAGTCTTCATCGCAGCGCCTCCCTCAAACCCAGCTTTATTTTTTAGTGCTTATGTGGCGGTTGTTCTGACGCATTGGTTTACGCCCTCTTTAATGCCCGGAAAATCGCACCACTCATTGAGGTAATACGTCTATGGCCGCAGAAAACGAAGTCTCAGCGATTTACTATATTCAGCACCATTTACAGAATTTGACGTTTGGAAATCATCCTCAAAACGGATGGTCGCTGGCAGGTTCTGCTGAAGAAGCCAGGGAGATGGGGTTCTGGGCAATTCACCTGGACACCATGGGCTGGTCGATTGCCATGGGGTTGCTATTTATTTGGGTGTTCCGAAAAGCGGGTAAGATAGCCACCACCGGCGTACCCGGTGGCCTGCAAAACGCGGTGGAAATGGTAGTCGAGTTTATTGAAAACCTTACTCGCTCTACCTTCCATGGCAGCAATAAGCATATTGCACCCATCGCCTTGACGCTGTTCGTGTGGATCCTTCTCATGAATACGTTGAAAATCATACCGGTTGACTACTTTCCTGAATTGTTCGGAAAGCTCGGTTTTGAGTATATGAAAATCGTGCCGACCACCGATGTGAACGCTACCTTGGGTATGGCACTCGGCGTCTTCTTGATGATTCTTTACTACAGTATCAAGGTGAAAGGAGCAGGTGGCTTTGCCAAGGAACTCTCACTGACCCCCTTCAACCACTGGTCACTGATTCCATTTAATCTAGTGCTGGAAATAGTCGGTTTAATCGTTAAGCCTATCAGCCTTGGCCTACGTCTCTTCGGCAACATGTTTGCCGGTGAAGTGATTTTTATCCTGATCGCCCTCCTGCCATTCTGGGCAATCTGGCTGTTAGATGTGCCGTGGGCCATCTTCCATATCTTAGTGGTATCATTACAGGCCTTCATCTTCACGACATTATCCATCGTGTACCTGAGTGCCGCGCATGAGCGCCACTGACAAAGAGCAACGCTTTGCAACTAAACCCTAACCTAAACCCTTGAAATTAACGCACTATTAGGAGCTTCACCATGGAAGTCATTTACATTGCTGCCGCCATCATCATCAGTGTTAGCGCTTTGGCTACCGGTATTGGTTTTGCCATGCTGGGGGGCAAGTTACTCGAGTCCACTGCACGCCAGCCGGAAATGGGTGACCAACTGCAAACCAAAACCTTCATCATGGCCGGTCTTCTGGATGCGGTGCCGATGATCGGTGTCGGTATTGCGATGTACCTGATCTTCGTTGTTGCCGGTTAATGAGAACATTTCCGAGCGGCATCCCCGCTCGGTCTTGTTTCACTCCGGTCGCCACGAACTTGTCAGAGGTACATTCCTGTGAATATCAACATGACGCTAATCGGGCAGACGATCGCCTTCGCGATCTTTGTCTGGTTTTGCATAAAGTATGTGTGGCCACCGATCAGCAACGCGCTCCATGAGCGTCAGAAGAAAATTGCTGATGGCCTGGACGCAGCCAGCCGTGCTTCCCGGGATCTCGAAGTCGCCCAGGAGAAGGCTGAACAAACCCTGCGTGAAAGCAAGGAGCAGGCTTCGCAAATTCTCGAGCAGGCCAACAAGCGTTCTGCTCAGATCGTTGAAGAAGCCCGCGATCAGGCCCGCGCTGAAGGCGAACGCCTGGTGGCAAGCGCACGTTCCGAGATTGAGCAAGAAGTTAACCGTGCTAAAGAGGATCTTCGTGCCCAAGTCTCTCACCTTGCCATTATCGGTGCTGAGCGCGTCTTGGAAGCGTCGGTCGACGAACAAGCCCATCGCAAGTTACTCGATGAGCTTGCTGCCGAACTGTAAGGAGGTGAACCATGGCGGAATTATTGACCGTCGCTCGTCCTTACGCTAAGGCGGCGTTTGAATACGCGCGTGATCATGAGGCGCTGGATAGCTGGTCGACATCGCTTGCTACTTTGAGCCAAGCCGTCGCTGACAGTGACGTGCAACGCCTGTTGGGTAATCCGAAACTGGCAACTGAACAGAAAGCTGAATTGTTGGCGAGTGTGTTGCCTGATCAAGGCGATGACGCTCTTCGGCGGTTTCTGGATACCCTGGCAGGCGAGGGCCGACTTAAAGCATTGCCGTATATCGCTGATCAGTTCGGTCGCCTACGCGCCGAACATGAACAGCGTGTAGAGGTCACGGTGATTTCGGCCTACAAGCTTGATAGCAAGCAGAAAACCAAGCTATCGAACGCGCTCAAGAAACGTCTGAATCGCAAAATCTCCATTACTACTCAGGTGGACAAATCGCTTATTGGCGGCGTTATCCTGCGTGCTGGTGATACCGTCATTGACGGGTCGGTACGTGGACGTTTGAACCGCCTTTCCGAAGCGCTAACCGCTTGAGTCTGAGGGACATGGCATGCAGCAACTGAATCCTTCCGAGATCAGCGACATTATCAAGCAGCGAATTGAGAAGCTTGACGTCGCATCCGAAGCCCGTAATCAGGGCACCATCGTTAGCGTTTCCGACGGTATCGTGAAAGTTCACGGCCTCGCAGACGCAATGTTTGGTGAAATGATTGAATTTCCCAACAGCGTTTTTGGCATGGTACTGAACCTGGAGCGTGACTCCGTAGGTGCCGTGGTGCTGGGTGACTACCTGCTGCTTGAAGAGGGCATGACCGCCAAGTGTACCGGTCGTATTCTCGAAGTACCGGTAGGCCCTGAACTGATTGGCCGCGTCGTCGATGCGCTGGGTAACCCCATTGATGGTAAAGGCGATATCGACGCAAAAATGACCGATGCCGTCGAGAAAGTGGCGCCGGGCGTCATTACCCGCCAATCCGTTGACGAACCAATCCAGACGGGCTTGAAATCGATTGACTCCATGGTGCCGATCGGTCGTGGCCAGCGCGAGCTGATCATCGGTGACCGCCAGATCGGTAAGTCCGCCATTGCCATTGATGCCATCATCAACCAGAAAGGCAAGGGCGTGACCTGTGTCTATGTGGCGATCGGTCAGAAACAGTCGACCATTGCCAACGTGGTACGCAAGCTCGAAGAGCACGGCGCGATGGAACATACCATCATCGTCGCCGCTGGCGCTGCCGATCCGGCACCCATGCAGTTCCTGGCAGCCTATTCAGGTTGCACCATGGGCGAATATTTCCGCGACCGTGGTGAAGACGCACTGATTGTCTATGACGATCTTTCCAAGCAGGCCGTGGCTTATCGTCAGGTATCGCTGTTGCTGCGCCGTCCGCCGGGTCGTGAAGCCTATCCGGGTGACGTCTTCTATCTCCACTCGCGTCTGCTGGAACGTGCTGCACGGGTTAACGTCGACTACGTCGAGAAGTTTACGGGCGGTGAAGTGAAAGGCAAGACCGGTTCATTGACCGCACTGCCGATCATCGAAACCCAGGGTGGCGACGTGTCCGCGTTCGTTCCGACCAACGTGATCTCGATCACCGACGGTCAGATCTTCCTGGAAACCAACCTGTTCAACTCCGGTATTCGTCCGGCGATTAACGCAGGTCTGTCGGTTTCCCGTGTCGGTGGTTCGGCGCAGACCAAGATCATCAAGAAGCTCGGCGGTAGCGTGCGCCTTGCCCTGGCGCAGTATCGTGAACTGGCGGCATTCTCGCAGTTTGCGTCTGACCTGGACGAAGCCACGCGCAAGCAGCTGGAGCATGGTCAGCGCGTCACCGAGTTGATGAAGCAACACCAATACTCGCCGATGTCGGTAGCCCAGATGGCGCTTACGCTTTACGCGGCCAACGAAGGTCACCTGGATGATGTCGAAGTAAACAAAGTGCTGGACTTCGAGCGTGCTCTGCACGACTACATGAAGGCTGAACACAGCGATTTGCTCGACAAGATCAACCAGACCGGCGACTACAACGACGAGATCAAAGACGGCTTGAAGTCGGGTCTCGAGAAGTTCAAGGCGACTCAGAGCTGGTAATGTCTGGCCCGTCTGTATTGGGCGGGTTTGCATGCTTTCTGAGAGCCACGAACGAAAGGTAGATCGCTATGGCAGCTGCAAAAGAGATACGCACCCAGATCGGGAGCATTAAAAATACGCAGAAGATCACCAGCGCCATGGAAATGGTCGCTGCGTCGAAAATGCGTAAAGCGCAAGAGCGGATGAAGGCGAGTCAGCCTTACGCCAAGCAGATTCGCAACGTGGTTAGCCACCTTGCCGACGCCAACCCCGAGTACAAGCACGACTACATGGTCGAGCGTAGTGAGGTAAAGCGGGTCGGTTATATTGTGGTTTCCACTGACCGCGGTTTGTGTGGTGGTTTGAACCATAACCTGTTCAAGGCCGTGGTGAAGGATGCCAAGGCCTGGCATCAGGAAGGCGCCGGGCTGGATTTCTGCGCGCTTGGCGCGAAGGCCAGTGGTTTTTTTCGTAACTATGGGGGCAACCTGGTTGCCGCCAAGAGCGGGTTAGGCGAAGCGCCATCGGTCGAAGGTCTGATTGGCAGTATCAAGGTCATGCTCGACGCGTACGATGAAGGCAATATCGACCGTTTGTACGTGGTGCATAACGAGTTTATCAACACCATGACCCAACAACCGGTGGTACGCCAGCTTCTCCCGCTGTCGACCGATATTGGTGACGACGCAGAGCAAGACGACGAAAACGCCCGTCCCGGAAGCTGGGACTACCTGTATGAGCCGGATGCCAAGGCGTTATTGGATAGCCTGCTGATTCGTTTCATTGAATCGCAGGTGTATCAGGCGGTTGTGGAAAACGTGGCGTGCGAGCAAGCCGCCCGGATGATTGCCATGAAGAGTGCAACCGATAACGCGGGCAATCTGATTGACGATCTGGAGATGGTTTATAACAAGGCCCGTCAGGCCGCCATTACCCAGGAAATTTCCGAGATCGTCGGCGGCGCTGCCGCCGTATAACGCCTAGGGAGCTGACGTTTTTAGCGGCTCCCGGCAGACAGGTTTCATTTGCAGGTTTTTGAGAGGAACCAAGATGAGCGGACGTATCGTACAAATCATCGGCGCGGTGATTGACGTAGAGTTTCCGCGGGACTCTGTGCCCAAGGTCTACGACGCGCTGAAGGTCTCTGATGTAGAGACCATCCTCGAAGTCCAGCAACAGCTGGGCGACGGCGTGGTGCGCACCATCGCCATGGGCTCCACTGAGGGCTTGAAGCGTGGCATGGACGTGGCCGACACAGGTGCTGCGATTTCGGTCCCCGTGGGTAAAGCCACGCTGGGCCGTATCATGAACGTACTCGGCGAGCCCATTGATGAAGCGGGCGAAATCGGCGAAGACGAGCGCATGCCGATTCACCGCAAGGCACCCGGCTATGCCGACCAGGCAGCGTCTGAAGAGCTGCTTGAAACCGGGATCAAGGTTATCGACCTGGTCTGCCCGTTTGCCAAGGGTGGTAAGGTCGGCCTGTTCGGCGGTGCCGGTGTCGGTAAAACCGTCAACATGATGGAGCTTATCCGCAACATCGCCACCGAACACAGCGGCTACTCGGTATTTGCCGGTGTGGGTGAGCGGACGCGTGAAGGTAACGACTTCTATCACGAAATGACCGAATCCAACGTTATCGACAAGGTATCGCTGGTCTACGGTCAGATGAACGAGCCGCCGGGCAACCGTCTGCGTGTAGCACTGACTGGCTTGACCATTGCGGAGAAATTCCGTGATGAAGGCCGCGACGTACTGCTGTTCGTTGACAACATCTACCGTTACACCCTGGCGGGTACCGAAGTATCGGCGCTGCTCGGGCGTATGCCGTCCGCAGTAGGTTATCAGCCGACGCTGGCCGAAGAGATGGGCGTTCTGCAGGAACGTATCACCTCGACAAAGACGGGCTCGATCACCTCCGTACAGGCCGTTTACGTGCCTGCGGATGACTTGACCGACCCGTCACCGGCGACCACCTTCTCGCACCTGGACGCCACCGTGGTACTGGCGCGTTCGATTGCCGAGCTGGGTATCTATCCGGCCATCGACCCGCTGGACTCGACCTCGCGTCAGCTGGATCCGTTGGTGGTTGGTCAAGAGCATTACGACACTGCACGCGGCGTTCAGGGTGTTCTGCAGCGTTACAAGGAACTCAAGGATATCATCGCGATCCTGGGCATGGACGAGCTGTCTGACGAAGACAAGCTGGCCGTCGCCCGCGCGCGTAAAATCCAGCGCTTCCTGTCGCAGCCGTTCTTCGTGGCCGAGGTATTCACCGGTGCACCGGGTAAATACGTGTCACTGAAAGACACCATCCGTGGCTTCCAGGGCATCCTCGAAGGCGAGTACGATGACTTGCCGGAACAGGCCTTCTACATGGTCGGCTCCATCGACGAAGCGGTCGAGAAAGCCAACCAGATGAAGAAGTAATCCCGTCCATTAGGGGGATTCGCTATGGCGAATAGCTTCACTTGCAATATCGTCAGCGCTGAAGCGTCCATCTACTCGGGAACGGTCGAGATGGTGGTTGCCTCTGGCAGCACGGGCGATCTGGGGATTCTACCCGGTCACGCGCCGTTGCTGACGGAACTCAAGCCGGGGCCGGTACGGGTGATTCACGATGGTGGCGAAGAGGAACATTTCTTCGTGACTGGCGGCTTCATGGAAGTCCAGCCAGATATCGTGACCGTGTTGGCCGACGCTGCCTCGCGTGCCAGCGACCTCAATGAGGCGGCTGCCGAAGAAGCGCGTCAGCAAGCGCTGAAAGCCTTTAACGACAAGACATCCGAGCTTGACTATACGCGGGCTGCTGCGGAACTTGCCGAAGCCGTTGCCCAGTTGCGAACGATCCAGCAACTGCGCAAGAAAGCGGGTAAAGGCTAAAAGCTTCACGCCTGACGTGAAACACAACGCCCCTTGAACCCGTGATTAGGGTTCGGGGGGCGTTTTTTTTGTCTGGTAGTATATAAAATAGAAACCGAATGGCAGCCACAATGCAAGGATAAGGAATTGTCGCCACCTGGCCTTCGCAAGCGTAAAAGGAGAATGCCGTGTCATTAAATGATGAAGCGCTGCAAGCCATAAAAACCGAGCTGCTCGACGAGCTAGGAAAGGACGCACCGAACACGGCACTGTTTGCTGAACGTCTGAGCGAGATTCGCTCGGCAGATATCGGTGAAATCCTCGAAGATCTGATCGAAGAGGATGACGCCTTGGCCGAAGCGCTGGCGTTACTTGACGTCTTGTCCACCGAACGGGCTGCCAATGTCTTGGGTTATCTACCTGGTGAAAGCCAGTTGGAGGTCATCGGCAATCTCCCGGATACCTATGCACTCAAGCTGTTGGAAGAGATGGGCTCCGATGAGCGGGCCGATTTGTTCAACCTGCTCGATGAAGACCGCCGTGAAGCCCTGCTGCGTCGCATGGCTCACAGAGAGCGTGAAGACCTGAAGCGTTTGGCAAGCTACGAGGAGGGCACAGCCGGGGCCATCATGACCTCGGACTATGTGGCCATTGCCAGCGGCATGACGGTGTCCCAGGCCATGATGCGCGTCCGCCAGACCGCACCTGACGCTGAAACGGTCTATCAGCTTTATGTGCTGGACAGCGAAGGTCAGTTGATCGGTACCATGTCGTTGCGCCAGCTAATGGTGGCCCGCCCAGGCGCGTTGGTCGACAACATCATGATCAAGGATGTGATCAGTACACCGGTGGATAAAGAACAGGAAGACGTCGCCAAGATTGTGGCGCGATACGATCTGCTGGCCCTGCCGGTAATTGATGCTGATAGTCGGCTGGTAGGAATCGTCACTCACGATGATGCCATGGACGTGGCCGAATCAGAGGCTACCGAGGATTTCCACAAAGGGATGTCGATCGGCCAGTTGGAGGACGGCGTTAGCCGGGTGCCACTTTGGACGCTATATCGAAAGCGCGTGACGTGGCTGGTACTGCTGGTGTTTGCCAACCTGTTTTCCGGTGCTGGCATTGCCTATTTCGAAGACACCATTGCAGCGCAGGTTGCCCTGGTGTTCTTTCTGCCGTTGCTGATCGGAAGCGGCGGTAACGCGGGCGCTCAGGCCGCTACCCTGATGGTACGCGGGATGGCGACTGGTGATGTCGGTGTAAAAGACTGGGGGAAACTGCTTGGAAGAGAGTTACTCGTCGCCGGCTCGTTGGGGATCACCATGGCGATTGCCGTGGCTCCCATCGGGGTGATGCGAGGTGGAGAAGCAGTCGCCATGGTTGTCGCGCTTAGCATGGTAACCATCGTGTTATTCGGCAGCTTGCTGGGCATGTGTCTGCCGTTCGTGCTGGAGCGCTTTCGGGTTGACCCTGCCACTGCTTCGGCCCCACTGGTCACCACCTTGATCGACGCCTCTGGGGTGGTTATTTACTTCAGCATTGCCACCGCTTTGCTAACCTCTGTGTAGTCGTTTGAATAGCGCTGGGATCAGCGCATCGTGTGGCTGGCAGCGCGGGTAATAAACATCACTTCCACATGCCCGAGCCATTCGATATCGCTGGCCAGCGCTTTTAACTGGCTGGCAAGGCATTGGGGCGGCTGGTGAACGGGGTCGCTTATAATCAGTGATACTGAGATTTTTTCGTTCAGGTAGTGAAGCTGTAGCTCGTTGAGCGTGCGCCAAACCGGATGCTTGTACCAGCGCGCATCCAGCGCTGCCTCTACTTCCGGGCGCAGGGGCAGACCAGGAAAACGGCTTGGGTCGCCTTCGCCAGCGTCGTCTTCCGGGTCGATGTGAAATATGACATCGGTTAATGCCGGGAACTGGTGGCGCAGGCGACGACTGACCTCATTGCCGATTTCATGAGCTTCCGAGACGGTGATCTTGGGGCCGACCACCACGTGTAAATCGACCATTACCCAGCCAGCGGATTGGCGGGTACGCAGGTCATGGACGCTGTCCACGCCGGGTACACCGCAGGCCACATCATGCATCTGCTTTTGGGCATCTTCGGGCAGGGCGGTGTCGACCAGTTCGCGGGCCGACTCCCATAGCAGGTCCCAGCCGACTTTACCGACCAGCAAGCCGACGATGATGGCGGCAACGGCGTCCAGCCAGCCCAGGCCAAACTGGGCACCGAGCAGGGCAATCAAGACGACCGCAGTGGAGAGGGCGTCGCTGCGTGAGTGCCAGGCGTTGGCTTCAAGCAGTTTGGAACCGACCCGTTTGGCGATCTGCATGGTGTAACGGTAGATCCACTCCTTACTGAGCAATGCAATCACCGTCACCACAATGGCGAACACGCCCGGCGCATTAACGTCAGCGCCACTAAACAAACGATCCAGGCTCGACCAGGCAATCCCCCCCGCGACGAAAATCAACACACTCCCCAGCAGAAGCGTGGTAAGGGTTTCGATCCGGCCATGACCATAGTGGTGGTCCTTGTCCGGCTCCTGGCGACCGTAATGAATGGCCGCCAGGACAAACCCATCGGTGACCAAATCAGATAATGAATGAATGCCGTCAGCGATCAACGCCGCGGAACCGACCATCAACCCGACGACCACCTTAACGATGCTAAGCAGCCCATCCAGCCAGGCACCGATATAGGTGACACGCTTTGCTTCGCGGCTTTGCAACTGGGTATCTTGAATAACCGATGAGTCGACGCGCTGAGTCATGAGGTACCTTGCAGGGACGCCCCTTGGCGAATAGGTGGACTATTGTAGCGCACTCATCGGCATGCTCTATAGTCCCGCGCGTCTGGAGAATGCCAATGGCGGACAAGTTTGCCCAGGATGTGTATCCTTGAGCGCCAATATGTCCCCCCTCCAATGAGAGTAGATGAGGATAAGCAATGGATTGGCTTCAGGTGGTAATTTTAGCCGTTGTTCAGGGCTTGACGGAATTCTTACCTATTTCGAGTTCTGCCCACCTAATTTTGGTGCCCGTGCTAACGCCGTGGGATGACCAGGGACTGGCATTCGACGTTGCCCTGCATTTAGGTAGTCTGACTGCAGTCGTGCTTTATTTTCGACAAGCCATTTGGCAAATGGTCACCAGCGCTTTAGCCGCAGTTCGGGGGGAGCAAGTTGATGACGATGCGCGCCTAGGGCTCTGGGTTATCTTGGCAACGATTCCAGTATGTGTCATCGGCTTTTTAACCCGTGACCTGATTGCCGATCATATGCGCTCTACGTTGATTATCGGCATGAGTTTGATTGGTTTCGGGTTATTGCTGGGGTATGTTGATTGGCGAAAAAGTGGTGAGCGAAGCGAATACCAGTTACGTCTCAAGGATGTGTTGATTATCGGTGGTGCTCAAGCACTGGCGCTGATTCCTGGTACCTCACGTTCAGGTATTACCATTACGGCGGCGCTAATGGTGGGAATGAGCCGCGAAGGGGCTGCTCGTTTTTCTTTTCTCCTTTCTATTCCAGTGATCGTGTTAGCAGGTGGGTTGGAAGTCGTAAGCATAATACGTGAGCCAGAAGAGATTCAGTGGATAGCAATGTTAGCAGGAACACTGCTTTCCGGTATGAGCGCTTATTTATGTATTCACTACTTTTTAGTGGTGATTAAAAAATTGGGAATGCAGCCATTTGTGATATATCGCGTGCTTTTGGGCGCCTGGCTGCTATGGTTTTTTCATGGTTAAGGCGGAGTAACAACGATGCGACAGGGTCGTCATTTGTGGTGCTATTGCGGCATGATCGTGCTGTTATCCATAGCGTTGATAGGCTGCTCGGAAACCGATCGGCCGCTTGAACCGCCGGTTAAACTGGAAGGCAATATATTTGGTACCTTCTATCAAGTCACGATGGCCGATTCGCTCACCCAGGGACAAGTCAACCAGATTGAAGCGGGTATCAAGCAGGAACTGGAAAGCGTCGATCAATCGATGTCGACCTACCGCGACGATGCCGAGTTGATGGCCTTCAATCGATCGCCACTAGGCGAGTGGCAGCCCTTGTCCGACGGACTCATTGACGTATTGGCAACAAGCCTGTCGATTGCCGAATCAAGCGATGGCGCTTTCGACGTTACCATCGGCGACCTGGTCAATCTGTGGAGTTTTGGCCCTGAGGCTCGACCTGAAGAAGTACCATCAGATCAAGAGCTCAGAGAGCGGTTGGCGCAGGTGGGTTTTGACGCTATTGAGCTGGATACGCAGGCGCTCGAGGCGCGGCGTCTCCGTGACGTGTTCGTTGATCTGTCGGCCATTGCCAAAGGCCACGCAACGGACCGCGTCGCCGCCTATCTGGATCAGCAAGGGGTCGAGAATTATCTGGTCAACCTGGGGGGGGATCTGATTACCCGCGGCGTTCGCGACCTGGATGAACAGACCGCGTGGCGGGTTGGCATTGAAGTGCCAGAGAACGGACAGCAGCGCGCACAGCATGTACTGCCGCTTGATTCAATCTCGGTGGCGACATCAGGCGACTATCGGCATTACTTCGAGGTTGACGGCCAGCGCTATTCGCACACCATCGACCCGCGTACGGGTCAGCCGATTACCCACGACCTGGCTTCGGTGTCGGTTTTTCACCCGTCCAACGCCTGGGCTGACGGCTGGGCGACCGCGCTGATGGTAGCGGGGAATGAAGACGGTATGGCAATGGCCCTCGACCAGAACCTGAATGTTCTGATGCTGATACGCGATGGGAATCAATGGCGAAGCGTCGCAAGCCCTGCCTTTGCCCAGCACTTCGGGGATGAACTCGTTGAAGCGCTAGAGATAGAGATTGCGTCTGCCCGCCCGGACGACCGTGAAACCGCGACAGGTAATTAACATGCAAGAACTCGATATTGTCATTCTCGCCGCCGGAAAAGGCACGCGGATGCGTTCTCAGATCCCCAAGGTACTGCATACGCTTGCAGGTAAGCCGATGGTTCAGCATGTGCTGGATACGGCCGCCGGACTAGGTCCATCGCGCACGCATGTCGTGATCGGCCATGGTGCCGATCAGCTGCGCCAGGCACTGGTTGATTATCACGTGACCTTTGCTGTTCAGGCCGAGCAAAAAGGCACTGGGCATGCGGTCGCCCAGGCGCTACCGCAGCTGGGCAGTGGTAAAGTACTGGTACTGTACGGTGATGTCCCCTTGATCCACCGTGATTCGCTTTCGGCATTACTGGCTCAGGTGGATGATCAGCACATGGGGCTTTTAACCGTCATGCTAGATGACCCCGCTGGCTATGGGCGTATCGTGCGCAATTCAGAAGGCGAAGCGGTGGCGATCGTCGAGCAGAAAGATGCCAGCCAGGAGCAACTCGCCATCACAGAGTGCAACACGGGCATGATGGCGATGACCAGCGAACAATTGAAACGCTGGATGCCTCGGCTTTCGGCGGATAATGCCCAGGGCGAGTATTACCTGACCGATGTGATTGCCATGGCCAAAAGCGACGGCGTCGCGGTTTGCACCGCCCAGCCTTCTACCGCCATTGAGGTCGAAGGCGTCAATAACCGCGCCCAGATGGCACGCCTGGAACGTGCCTACCAGGCCCAGGCCGCGGAGAAACTCATGGAACAGGGGGTGGCGTTGGCTGACCCGGCCCGGCTGGATGTGCGCGGAAGCCTCACTTGCGGCCATGATGTGTTTATTGATGTGGGCTGCGTGTTTGAGGGCAAGGTCGAATTAGGTGAGGGGGTTCGTATTGGCCCATACTGCGTGATTAAAAACAGTACGATCGGGGCCGAGAGCCGCGTGGATTCGCATAGTGTCATTGACCAAACGGTGGCAGCTGGACTTAACCAGATAGGGCCCTTCGCCCGACTGCGCCCGGGTACCCGGCTAGCGGTCAAGGCGAAAGTCGGTAATTTTGTCGAGACAAAAAATGCCGACGTTGGTGAAGGCAGTAAAATTAATCACTTGAGCTACGTGGGTGATGCGCGTCTGGGGCGTGGTGTCAATGTCGGCGCGGGTACGATTACCTGTAACTACGATGGGGCTAACAAACACCTTACCGACATTGGCAATCATGCCTTTATTGGTTCCAACACGGCTCTGGTGGCACCGGTGAGCATAGGGGAAGGGGCCACGGTGGGGGCTGGCTCGACTATTGCCAAGGATGTCAGCGATAATGCGCTGGCCGTATCGCGGGGGCGTCAACTCGAGAAAAGCGGCTGGCAGCGTCCACTCAAGCATCACGACTGAAAAAGGGGAAGGCCTATGTGTGGCATCGTCGGCGCCGTTGCCCAGCGCAACGTCCAGGGTATCTTACTGGAAGGGTTAAAACGTCTCGAATACCGTGGTTACGACTCGGCCGGCATGACGGTTTACGATGGCTGTTCGCTGACCCGCCACCGGGCGATAGGCAAGGTAGCAGCGCTTTCAGGCAAGCTGGATGAGGCGGCATTACCCGGGAAATCAGGGATCGCCCATACCCGCTGGGCCACGCACGGAAAACCCTCAGAGGCCAACGCCCACCCTCACCATAGCGGTGAGCAGGTTGCCGTTGTACACAATGGCATTATCGAAAATTACGAAGCCATCAAAGATCGGCTGCAAGCCAGCGGCTACCGTTTTACCTCTGAAACCGATACCGAGGTTATTGCTCACTTACTCGCCGAGAAACTGGATAGCGGCCTTGGTTTGTTTGATGCCACCCAGGAGATCGTCAACGGCTTGGGCGGTGCTTATGCGCTTGGCGTGATGAGTGCTAACTCTCCAGGCGTTGTCGTCGGTGCACGGCAGGGCAGCCCTCTGGTGGTTGGCGTGGGGATTGACGAAGCATTTTTGGCCTCCGATCCGCTGGCGCTGTTGCAGGTAACCGACCGGTTCATTTATTTGGAGGAAGGGGACCTGGTAGAGCTGCGTGAGCAGGGCGCTATTCGTATCGTCGACCGCCATGGAAAAGCGGTTGAACGACCGGTTCAGACATTTGAGCATGGTGATGGCGCGGCGAGTAAAGGTAACTATCGTCATTTCATGCTCAAAGAAATCTTCGAACAGCCCGAGGTGATCCGGGCCGCGCTTGAAGGACGCCTGAGCGACGATCACGTCTTGGTTGAAAGCTTTGGCCCCGGTGCCCCGGCTATTTTTCAAGCCACCCGTCAAATCCATATTATCGCCTGTGGCACCAGCTATCATGCTGGCCTGGTGGCACGCTACTGGTTAGAACGTTATGCCGGTATCCCCGTACAGGTGGAAGTTGCATCCGAGTACCGTTACCGCTATCCCGTGGTGCCCGAGGGTACGCTGTTTGTCACGCTTTCCCAATCCGGTGAAACCGCCGATACCCTGGCGGCGCTACGCTATGCAAAACAACTGGATTACGTGGGTACCCTGGCCATTTGCAACGTGCCGGGTAGCTCATTGGTGCGTGAATCGGATGTGACCCTGATGACTCGGGCTGGGCCCGAAATCGGTGTCGCGTCGACCAAAGCCTTTACCACCCAGCTTATTGGATTGATGTTGCTGACACTGTCGATCAGCAGGGTACATGGCCGCGATGATCATCACGCTGATATCGTATCGGCATTGAAAGCCTTACCCGCGCTTTGCCAGCAAGTGCTGGCGCTAGATCCGGCAATCGAAGTGCTGTCGGAAGCATTTGTTGAAAAGAGCCATACCCTATTTCTGGGGAGAGGCGCTCACTACCCTATAGCAATGGAAGGGGCACTCAAGCTCAAGGAAATTTCCTATATCCACGCGGAAGCCTACCCGGCCGGAGAGCTGAAGCATGGGCCGCTGGCGCTGGTGGATGCCGACATGCCGGTGGTGTCGGTGGCGCCTAACGACGATCTGTTGGAAAAACTCAAGTCGAATCTGCAGGAGGTGCGCGCGCGCGGGGGACAACTGTTCGTATTTGCCGACGAGCAGGTGGGGATCGAGGCGCGCGACGATCTTCGGGTCCTGCACTTGCCGCATATCCACGAAGCGCTGACCCCATTGCTGTACACCTTGCCGTTGCAACTGTTGAGCTACCATGTCGCGGTACTCAAAGGTACTGATGTGGATCAGCCGCGTAATCTGGCGAAAAGCGTCACGGTAGAGTAAAGCAATATCCATGGCCACTGCTCGGCTTTTGCCGATCGTGGCCACGTTGCGGGCAATGTTGCATTGCCCCATTCCATTAGTCGGCTTATTATTATGGCGGTTTATCCTTCCTCCGTTCTACCGCAGGGATTTCTCCGCCATGAAACCACCCGATTACCACATCGCCGGGCGCTATAGCCGCCAAGCGATGTGTCTGTTGTTTGCATTCTGCTGCCTCGTTGTACCTTCCTTATCTTATGCCGCTGCCGGGTCGCTCGACCTGACCCGTTCCATCGCCGGCATCTTGTCTGTTGCCATATTTGTGCTCGCCTATGCGTTAGTCATGGCCGAAGAGCTTTTGCACATGCGCAAATCAAAGCCGGTATTGGTGGCTGCTGGTTTGATCTGGGCATTGGTGGCCTGGGTGTACGTTCATGCGGGACTGCCCCAAGAGGCGGAAACGGCGTTTCGTGAAACACTGCTGGAATATACAGAACTCCTCTTGTTCCTGCTGGTGGCGATGACCTATATCAACGCCATGGAAGAGCGGCGGGTGTTTGACTCTCTGCGCGCATGGCTGGTGCGCAAGGGGTTTAGCTACCGCAGCCTGTTCTGGATTACCGGCATCCTGGCATTCGGTATTTCGGCGATCGCCAACAACATGACCACGGCGATGCTGATGTGTGCCGTGGTGCTGAAAGTGGCCGAGGGCGATGATCGGTTTATCGGCCTTTGCTGTATTAACGTGGTAGTGGCCTCTAATGCCGGGGGGGCTTTCAGCCCCTTCGGCGACATCACGACGCTGATGGTCTGGCAGGCTGGCCAGGTCGCCTTTGGTGATTTCTTCCAGTTGCTGTTGCCGTCAGTCGTCAACTTCATGGTGCCAGCGGTGATCATGAGTTGCTTTATTCGCAATCGAAAACCTGAAGCATTGTCGGAAAACGTATGGTTGAAGCGCGGCGCGCGGCGAATCGTCGTGCTGTTCCTGATCACCGTGGCGATTTCGGTGCTCTGCCACTCTGTGCTGCATTTGCCGCCTGCCATGGGCATGATGTTCGGTCTTGGCCTGCTGCAATTCTTTGGTTACTACCTGCGCCGCAGCTTGCCACGCTCCCTGGAGCGCAAGCGTGAGCGCTATTCCCGCCGCGGCGATTGGAAAAAACTCGAGCAACTGGGGAGTGTTGTTCCCTTCGACATTTTCAGTCGGATTGCCCGCTCAGAGTGGGACACGCTGCTGTTTTTCTACGGCGTGGTGATGTGTGTGGGCGGCCTGGGGTTTATCGGTTATCTCGGCCTGCTGTCGGAGACTCTGTACGGCAGTTGGAATCCGGTGTGGGCCAACGTGGTACTGGGGTTGATGTCAGCGGTGGTGGACAACATCCCGGTGATGTTCGCAGTGCTTTCGATGGAGCCGGACATGTCGCTGGGTAACTGGCTACTGATCACGCTAACGGCGGGTGTTGGGGGCAGTTTGCTATCCATGGGCTCTGCCGCGGGCGTGGCCCTGATGGGCCAGGCCAGGGGGATCTATACTTTTGCCCGTCATCTACGTTGGGCGCCAGCGATCATGCTGGGCTATATCGCCAGTATTCTGACTCACCTTTGGTTGAATGCCGGCTTGTTTTAGCCCCGTATCAATACCACCGCCCGCACGTTTTCACGCGCGGGCGGAAGAATGAGAAACGTGCGTCGCTTAAATATCGTGGCCTGTTATGACGTGGCAGATATCTGCAAAGCTTTGTGCCCTCGGGATGGCATTGATCGTCTTACCGATCGCCGCTTGAATATCGCTGGCTGAAATGATCCCGCGAATACTCGGGTCGTGGCGATCATCATGCTCGATAATCAGCAAATGCTGATCTGTAAAGCTTTCCATCGATATCACCAAATCCTCGATGCTCAACGACGAGAGCTGGTTAAGCGGCATAGCGCTTAATTTGTGCCAGGGCGTCATGATCATTTCGGCCGTGATATCCTCTTGATTCAGCTGGCGTTGCTGCATGGCGATATTGATCCGCCGCTTGCCAATGATCTCTTTGGCCGTGATCACCCCAATACAGTGCTCATGGCTATCCATGACAAACAATAACCGCACCCCCGCATCGCGCATCTTTTGGTGAGCCTGATCAACCGGGGTATCGCTATCAACCCATTGGGGGCGCACCTGGCTAAAATCGGTCAGAACGCTGATAGCCGGGCTTTGAGGCGATAACGACGGCTTTTTAGGGACAACCAGCGTTGGCGTTGACCCCAGTTGGATTAAAGGTTTGGGGGAAAAAATTATCTGGTTCATCAGAGTACCTGCGTTAAGTGATGTAATGGCAAACAACAGATGTCCTGCCGTTACGTCACAGTTGCACGATATTCTTATGACAACCTTAAGAACCGCCGCGTGCGATCGAGGCCATTTCGGGTCGAGAAGGAAAACGCTGAAGCGTAATGCAAACGCGCAGTCCTCCTTGAGGTGCGCTGGTCATGGTGAACTCACCGTTATGGCGTTTAACGACACGGTCAACAATGGATAGCCCCAAGCCTGCCCCGGCGCCTGGCCCGGCACGCTGGAAGCGTTCTCTCACCTTTGAGTAGGCCTGTTCCGGAATGCCGGGGCCCTGGTCATCCACGCAGAGTGTGACGTGATGAGCGGTGGCGGTTAAGGCGATGTCGATAACGCCATTAACGGGGGTGTGCTGGAAAGCGTTACCCACAATATTCTGCAACACGGTTTCAACGGCACCGGGCTCCGCTTCCATCTGCCAGTCCAGCGCTTCGTCGGCATGCAGGGTCACCTGCTGTTGGCGCTCGGCGGCTAGTGGTGAGAGTTCGGCGAGGGTTTCACGTGCTTCGATGAGCAAGTTGGCTGGACGGTAGTGGCGCTGTATCTCGGTCTCCGGCGCCAGGCGGGCCAGGGCAAGCAGCTGGCTGACCACGCGCGTGGCGCGGGCAACGCCGTCGCGCAAGTGATCAAGTGCCTCTTCACGGTCTTCATGGCTATGGGCGCTCAACGCATTTTGCGCGTGCAGGTCCAGAACCGCGAGTGGCGTGCGTAATTCGTGGGCAGCATCAGCGATAAAGCGCTCTTCGCGGGTGCGTATTTGACGGATACGCGCCAGTAACTGATTTAACGCGCTGGCGATCGGGGCTAGTTCTTGGGGCAATGACGTCAGTGATAAAGGCTGAAGATTGTGGGGGCCGCGGGTCCGTGTCTGCTCGGCCATTCGCGACAACGGCGCTAGCCCCCAGCCAATGCACCACCACAACAACAAGGCAACCAGGGGCAAGCCTATCAGCTCAGGCAATAAGGTGCGCAGGGCGACCGAACGACTCAATTCACCGCGGCTGTTTTCGCGTTCGGCGACAACAATTCGGTGATGAGTATCCGGCTGATTCAGGACATAAATTCGCCACGCTTGTTGATCAATGGTGAGGTCCGAGTAGCCCGTACCCTGCTGGTTGAGGGGGATGTCGGGCGCTCTTGAGGAGCCTAGCAATAGCTGATCATTTTCCCACAGCTGGAAGAATAGCTGGTTTGAGTAGCGATGTCCGTAGGGCGAATCGGCGGATTCGGCCCGCTGTAATGCGTTTTCAATATTGCTCAGCATCGTGTTGCGATCAGACGCTTGTGCCATGCCTTCGAGAAGCCGGGCATGCTGGGCAAGTCGAGCATCTGAAAGCTCGCTTATTTGATGCGCGGCATAGCGGTAGCTGATCACCCCGATCACCAGCGTACTGATGCCAAAGACCAGGAGCACAAGGGTGAGGGTGCGGTATTGAATCGAGTTCATTCGGGGTTATCCATCACGTAACCAATGCCACGTAGGGTACGTATGACATGGGGAAAAAACTTGCGCCTCAAATGATGGATATGGACTTCAATGGCATTACTTTCGACATCCTCATCCCATCCGTAGACCAACTGGGTTAAGGTATCGCGTGTGAACACACGTCCAGGGTGACTCATGAATTCCTGCAGCAGCGTCAGTTCGCGGCGTGAAAGTGACACCTCTTGTCCTTGATAACTTACCTTGAGCGTGACCGGATCAAAGCGTATCCCCTGACACTCCAGCAGCGAACGGGCCTGCCCATGGCTGCGCCTTAATAAAGCGCGCAACCGGGCAGTAAGCTCGGTGACATCGAACGGTTTGATCAAGTAATCATCGGCGCCGGCGTCGAGGCCAGCAATTCGCTCATCGACCGCATCACGAGCGGTCAGCACCAGAATGGGTACCTGGTTACCTTCCCGTCTCACGGCTTTGAGCACGTCGACGCCATCCAGGCGGGGTAACCCAAGGTCAAGTATCACGGCATCGAAGGGCATCCCTTCCAGCAACGTTGAGCGGGCACTCACCCCATCGCTGAGATGGTCAACCGTGTACCCTTCAGGTTTAAGCGCCAGGCGGATTCCAGACGCTAAACTTGAATCGTCCTCTACCAGTAGGATGCGCATGATGAGAGATGATGTCCTTGGGTGAGCTTACCGATTCAGATGAATACGATGGTCAGATAAACACAATGGATGACAACGATAGTAGCGTCTATGGCACACACCTCAAAGATTATCCTATGCCCGCCTGAACATCGCCGCGAGGCACTTCTGCATCTGGCCAAATCGCAGTCGTCCAAGCGACAGAAAGCATTGACCGAGGCGCTAAAGCCGATGTTGAAGGAACCGGAAACGGCCTGGCAGAGCTTATGGGTAAGCCTGGATAGAGGGCGTATCAACGGCGTTGTCTGGGTACAGCGGCTGCCACAGAATATGGCGCAGCTATGGCTACCCAATGCACAGGGTGACCACATAAGCGCGTTGATCGAGACGGCGCGGCATTGGGTCATGCAGCAACGCTTAACGCTTTGTCACATCGAGCTGGCGCCAGAGGCGACCCACCAGCGAGCGCAATTAATCGCCCATGGCATGCAACCGCTCGTATCACTGCGCTGTTTGAAAGCGGATGTGGGCCAGCGTTTTCCTGCCGCGGCGCCGTTCACCCAACTGCATTGGGCACCATGGGATCGACTGACAGCGGCTCAGGAGCATGCGTTGATGGCCGCGGTTGGGCGGGATTCGCTGGACTGCCGTGAGTTGCGCGATATCTTGTCGATCAATGACTTAGTGGCAGGTTTCTATGGGCAAGATTCTCACGCGCCCGTTCACTGGCATGCGCTGTATGTGGATGAATCGCCGTCGCCCATTGGCGCCTTGCTGTTGGCGCCGCGCAATGAGATTCACCGTTGGGAACTGATGTTGATGGGGCTGGTACCTGAGTGGCGACGTCGCGGGTTGGGCGGCCATGTTCTCAACCATGCCTTGGCCCTTGCCCAGCAGGCGGGCGCATTGGAGTTATTGCTTGCGGTGGATCATGAAAACCCGCCGGCGTTTAACCTCTACAGGCGCGCTGGCTTCAGCGAATATTCACAGCAGTACGTGATGGCCTGGCGCGGCTAGCCGTCAAGGCATCGTTGCCGCGTTGACCCGGCAGGCTTGGCGGGTTTTGTGGCGCTTTGAATTACCACTATACTGCTAATATTCATTAAGTAGGCGTATTGGTTGCCTCTGATCTTTAGCCGACCAGGCGCCGACAATAATAAATAAGAGGTGGTGCGAGTGAACGTTAAGCAGATAGCAAAAGGTCTTATTGCGCTTGGGGTTGCCATGCTGAGCGGGTCAGGTGCAGCCGCTGATGCCACCCGTGACGCGATTGCGGAGCGGCTGGCGCCGGTAGGCAGTGTGTGTTTACAGGGCCAGGAGTGCGGTACAGCCGCCGGGACGGCGGCACAGGGCGAAGCCGCTGCGGAGAGCGGTAGCGAATTGGATGGCGCTTCGCTCTACACCAGCACCGGCTGTGCGGCGTGTCACGATAGTGGCGCGGCAGGGGCTCCCCTTCTGGGCGATACGCAAGCCTGGTCGGCCCGCCTGGAAGAGGGTACGGAGGTGCTGTATCAAAGCGTGTACGAGGGTAAAGGCGCCATGCCGGCGCGCGGTGGCAGTAGCGCTTCCGATGAGGAAATTCAGGCAGTTGTCGACTATATGATTGCCGAAGCTGAATAACCTTGACGACGACTTAAATTATCCACAGGCGCAATGCAAATCCGCCTGTGGATAATTTTTTAGCTTAACGTAGAATTATCGCTCCCGTAAGGAGCCTTCAGCCCAGCAAAGAGCGTAGCCCGGCAATGGCATCCTGCCCCCGGGCCTGCTTTTTCTCCGGGTCTTCCTTATCGGCGCGGCCTTCCCATTCCAGGTCTTCATCAGGCAATTCGTCCAGGAAGCGGCTGGGCTGGCAGTCCATCAACTCGCCGTAAGCTTTGCGCTGGCGGGCAAGCGTCAAGGTCAGCGTGCGCCGTGCGCGGGTAATGCCCACATAGGCCAAGCGACGTTCTTCCTCCACCGTGTCCATTTCAATGGCGTTGCGGTGAGGCAGCAGGTCTTCTTCCAGGCCCATTAGATAAACGTGGGGAAACTCCAACCCTTTGGAGGCGTGCATGGTGAGCAGTTGCACCCGGTCAGAGTCGTCTTCTTCCGCCTGTTGCTCGAGGATATCGCGCAGCACCAGGCGTGATATCGCCGCTTCCACGCTATCGGTTTCGGTGGCTTCGGACGCCGTATCATCTTCCGGGTCGCGGTTGAGCGACTTTTCCAACTGGTCGATCAAGATCCACACGTTGGCCATGCGTCGCTCGGCGACGGTCGGTGCGCTGGCGTTCTGGTACAGCCACGCTTCGTAATCCATGTCCCGCAGCATGTCGCGGATAGCGGCAATGGCATCACCCTGGTCCATGCGCTTGCGCACGCCGTCGATAAAGTGGGTGAAACGCGACAACCGCTCCACGGCTCGGGTCGGCAGCACCTGCTCCAGGCCAAGCTCATGACAGGCGGCAAACAGCGAAATCGAGCGCTCGGTGGCGTAGTTGGCCAGTTTCTCGACGGTACCGGGACCGACTTCCCGGCGCGGCACGTTCACGATGCGTAAAAAGGCGTTGTCGTCGGCGGGATTAATCAGTAGCCGCAGATAGGCCATGGTGTCCTTGATCTCGTTGCGCGAGAAAAACGACGTGCCGCCGGATAGCTTGTAGGGGATTTGGTAATGCTGCAGCTTTAACTCCAGCAGCCGGGCCTGGAAGTTACCCCGGTAAAGCACGGCAAAGTCCCGCCATTCGGCTTTTTCCTTGATCCGCCGGGTAAACATTTCGCTGGCCACGCGCTCCGCTTCGGCTTCCTCGTGGCGATTGACGATGACCCGAATGGAGGCGCCGTCGCCCATCTCCGACCACAGGGTTTTTTCGTAGACGTGGGGATTATAGGCAATCAGCGTGTTGGCGGCGCGCAGGATCGTGCCGGTGGAGCGGTAGTTCTGCTCCAGCTTGATCACCTTCAGGCGCGGGAAGTCTTCGCCCAGGGTAATCAGGTTTTCCGGCCGGGCACCCCGCCAGGCATAAATCGACTGGTCATCGTCGCCCACCACGGTAAAGGTGGCCCGTTCGGCCATCAGTAGCTTCACCAGCAGGTACTGGGAAACGTTGGTGTCCTGATACTCATCCACCAGCATGTAGTGGATCTTGCGGCGCCAGCGGGCCAGGGCTTCCGGGTCGCGCTGCAAAAGGACCACCGGCAGCAGAATCAGGTCGTCAAAATCCACCGCGTTATAGGCTTTCAGATGGCGCACATAGGCTTCGTAGACCCGTGCGGCAAAGTGCTCGTCGTCGTCCGCCGCAAACGACAGCGCGTCGCTGGGCAGCATCAGATCGTTTTTCCACTGGGAGATTTTGCCCTGCACCGCGTTGATCTGTTCGGCGTCTACCTGGGCGTCCTTATTCATCAAATCGCGCAGCAGTGCCTTGGCATCCTCCGGATCGAAGAGCGAAAAGCCGGGTTTGTAGCCCAGGGTTTTAAGCTCACCGCGGATGATGTTCAGCCCCAGGGTGTGGAAGGTGGAAACCGTCAGTCCGTGGCCTTCCTTGCCGTGCAGCATTTGCCCGACGCGCTCTTTCATCTCCCGGGCGGCCTTGTTGGTGAAGGTCACCGCGGCGATCTTGCGCGCGCTCATGCCGCATTCCTGCACCAGGTAAGCGATTTTGGTGGTAATCACGCTGGTTTTGCCGGAGCCTGCCCCCGCCAGGACCAAGCAGGGCCCATCGATATAGCGCACGGCTTCCTGCTGGCGCGGATTGAGCCCGTTGATGCGGCTAAGGATGCTCTTTGGCGGCTGGAGCGTCATGGCGACGGGTAACCTCTAACGTGTTGCAGGGCGGTTTCGATTATAATCAGCGGCGCTGGGTAGACGCATAATGGGCTAACAATAGGCAGGTGTTAATGTTTGAAGTCGCTTTATTTGAACCACGGATGGCGCCCAATACGGGCAACATCATGCGCCTGGTGGCCAACAACGGCTGCCGATTACACCTGATCGAGCCGCTGGGCTTCGATCTGGAAGAGAAAAAGCTGCGCCGCGCCGGGCTGGACTACCGTGATCTTGCCAATGTGACGCGCCATGCTGATTTTAGCGCCTTTCAAAGCGCCATGCAGGGACGCACCATCTGGGCAATCACCACGAAAGGCACCCGCGCCCATAGCGACGCGCCCTATGCGCCAGGCGATGTGCTGCTGTTCGGCTCGGAAACCGCCGGGCTCTCGCCCGAGGTTCACGCGGCGTTGCCTGCCCAGCAAAAGCTGCGCATTCCCATGCAGCCCAATAACCGCAGCCTCAACCTCTCCAACGCGGTGGCTATCGTGAGCTATGAGGCATGGCGCCAGCAAGACTACGCAGGCGCCCTCGCCCTTTAGCCGGCAATTCCATAGCGGTCACGATACGCCCGAACGGCCTCGGCGTAGGCCAGCATCTCGCCACCGGCATGCTCCTCTAGATAGGTAAGCACCTGCTCAAGCGTCACGATACTGACCACCGGCATGCCGTACTGAGACTGCACTTCCTGAATCGCGCTCTGTTCGCCCTGGCCACGCTCCTGACGGTCCAGGGCAATGATCACGCCCCCTGCGCGAGCACCATTCTGCTCGATCAGGCGCATTACCTCGCGAATAGCGGTGCCTGCGGTAATCACGTCGTCGATAATCAGAATATCACCGGCAAGCGGTGCGCCGACAATGTTGCCGCCTTCCCCGTGGCTTTTGGCCTCTTTGCGGTTAAAGGCATAGGGGATGTCGCGGTCGTGGTGGTCAGCCAGGGCCGCGGCAGTTACCGCCGCCAGGGGAATGCCCTTGTACGCCGGGCCAAACAGCACATCGGCCTCAAGGCCGCTATCGACGATCGCCTGGGCATAGAAGCGGCCCAGCTTGGCGAGCGCGCGGCCGGTCTGGAACAGGCCTGCGTTGAAGAAGTAAGGACTTACACGCCCGGATTTAAGCGTGAATTGGCCGAACTTGAGCACCCCCTGCTCAATGGCAAAAGCAATGAAATCGCGCTGGTAGGGTTGTAGAGTGGTGGCCACGGCGGTCTTCCCTTGTCGATCAAAAGTTGGGGCAAAGGCAACAATAAAAAGCAGGTAAATAGCAAGATTTGGTTTGTCTATTTACCCAAACGTCTAAACGTCGGGTATCATACAGCAGCGACGCAAAAGGGACGATTTATGAAAATTGCCAGCATTAATGTCAATGGTATACGTGATGCCGTCGACCGTGGCTTCCTGGACTGGCTGGCTCAGCAGGATGCCGACGTGGTCTGCGTGCAGAACATCAAGGCAAAAAGTTTTGAATTGAGCGACCATATTCTGTATCCGGAAGGCTACGAAGGCTACTTCCTGGATGCCGAAGAGGATGGTTTCTCCGGGGTGGCACTGTATTGCCGTCAAATCCCCAAGGCGATCATGTACGGCCTTGGCTTCCCTCAGTGTGACCACGAAGGGCGCTTTCTGCAGGCGGACTATGACCGTTTCAGCATCGCGACCTTCCTGATGCCCGACGGGAGCGACCAAAAAGCCAAACAGGCGTTCATGGATCAATACCAGGAGTACCTGACCAAGATGTCGCGCAAACGCCGCGAATATATTATCTGCGGTACCTGGAACATTGCCCACAAGACCGTCGACCTGGCCAACTGGTCCGACAATCAGCTCACCTCGGGTTTCCGCCCGGAAGAGCGCGCCTGGATGGACCAGGTACTTGGCCCAACCGGGTTTATCGACACCTTCCGCGAAATCAACCGCGACGCAGGTGAATATACCTGGTGGCCGAAGCTTCACCAGGAAGTTCCCCGTGAGCGCCAGGAAGGCTGGCGGATCGACTACCAACTGGTCGGTCCCAACTTCCGCCGCCACGTGGTCGACGCGTGGATCGATTACGACGCGACCTTCTCCGAGTTCGCCCCGTTGATCGTCGAGTACGACCTGGCGCTTTAGACGCATATTTCCCGCGTCGCTGTCTGTTCGCAGGTAAATAGCCACAAGCCGACCTTGGGTCGGCTTGTGGCGTTGTGGCTAGCGCTTGATCAGCCTCGAATACCCAGCGCTTCGCGCTGCTTTTCTCGTAGCTCGTCGCCAGCTTTCTCAGCCAGATCGAGCATGGCATTCAGCTCGGTGCGGTTGAATGCGCCTGCTTCGGCAGTGCCCTGCACTTCGATCAACTCGCTGCTTTCGGTCATCACCACGTTCAGGTCGGTGTCGGCCTTGCTGTCTTCCGGGTAGTCCAGGTCGAGTACCGGCACGCCTTTGTAGATACCCACCGAAATCGCGCTGACCAGTTGCTTGAAGGGGTCGCCTTTGATCTTTTTATCCCGCTGCAGGTAGCGGATGGCATCCACCAGCGCGACACAGCCGCCGGTAATCGCGGCGGTACGGGTGCCGCCGTCGGCCTGGATGACATCGCAATCGACGGTAATGGTGAACTCACCCAGTTTTTTCAGATTCACGGCGGCGCGCAGGCTGCGGCCGATCAAGCGCTGAATTTCCAGCGTACGCCCCCCCTGTTTGCCCCGGGTGGCTTCGCGGTCGCTGCGTGAGTGAGTGGCGCGGGGCAGCATGCCGTACTCTGCGGTAATCCAACCCTGATTTTTACCGCGCAGCCAGCGTGGTACGCCTGCTTCCACGCTGGCATTACACAGCACCTTGGTATCGCCAAATTCCACCAGGACCGAGCCTTCCGCATGGCGGGTGTAATCGCGGGTTATGCGAATATCACGGAGCTGGTCGGCCTCGCGACCGCTGGGACGCACAACATCAGGACGCTTAGCACTGCTCACAAATAATACCTCTCAATAAACGCGTAACAAGGAAAAGCCCACCATTGTACACGTCTGGGCGTGCGCTGATGGGGCTATCGGTTAGACTGTTCGCAATGCTATATAGACCGTTGTTCATTAACAGGATGTACCATGGCTGCTTCAAACCGCGTACACAGCATGACCGCCTTCGCCCGCACCGAGCTGGCGGCCCCCTTCGGCACGCTTCAAGTGGAAATCCGTTCGGTGAACCAGCGCTATTTAGAACCGCATTTCCGCCTGCCCGATGCCCTGCGCGACCTGGAGCCGACGCTGCGAGAAGCGCTGCGTACCCGGCTGGCACGGGGGAAAGTCGAGTGCAGCCTGCGCTTTGAAGCCGCCGAGGCCCATCAGGCGCCTGCTGTGAACGCTCAGCGGCTAAAAGAGATCGCCGATGCGCTGGCGGCTATTCAACAGCAGGTACCCAGCGCCGAGCCGCCGACCACCCTTGCGCTACTCAACCAGCCCGGGGTCATGGAAACCCAGCACCTTGATCAGGAGGCCATTACCTCGGCTGCCAAGACGCTGTTCGACCAGGCGCTGGATGAGCTCATTGACGCCCGCGCCCGTGAGGGAGAGAAACTCGCCGTCATGATCACCACCCGGCTTGCCGCCGTAAGCGAGCAGGTAGCCACCGTGCGTAGCCTGCTGCCGCAGATTCTTGAGCGCCAGCGCACCCTCCTGCTGGAGCGTTTAGAAGTCGCCAAGACCGACCTCGACCCCCAGCGCCTTGAAGCTGAGCTGGTGCTGGTGGCGCAAAAGGCCGATGTGGACGAAGAACTGGACCGTCTCACGGCCCATGTCGATGAAGTCGGTCGTCAACTGAAACAGAAAGGCCCCAAAGGTCGTCGTTTGGATTTCCTGATGCAGGAACTCAACCGCGAAGCCAATACGCTGTCGTCTAAATCCGTTGTCGCCGAGACAACCCGCTGCGCGGTGGAATTGAAGGTGCTGATCGAGCAGATGCGGGAACAGATTCAGAATATTGAGTGAAACGGTTTAGCGTTTGGCTTATTGACCGAGAACAAACCTAGCTTCTAGCTCACGCAGAAATCGGAAGGTATTGAGACAGGGTACTTCGAATTGCTGGCAGATATTAGGTACTTTGACTTTTCGCGTATTAACGGCGGCGACTGCTTCATGGGTCACCACGCTGGCGCCGATGGCTTTAGCTTTGGCGATAATCCACGGGTCGGCTTTTGCCAGAAAGTTGTCGCGATTGCCGGGGTTGTAGTCGCCTTCCATAACGAATTGCACGATGTCAGCAAACAGTAACTGTGTTCGTTCGTCGTCATTGATGATGAAGTGGTCAGGCCTATCGCGGGCCCAAGCGGCGAGCTCATCCTTGCCTTCTTTTAGTTCGCGGCCAATCATGTCGACACTAGCAATGTTACCTAGCGCAAACTGCCTATCCAGCCAGTCCCAGTAAGCGGGGCAAATATCCATGCCGTAATACTGGTTTTTCGCTTCGATATAGGTATTTGCGTCCAGTAAATATCTCAAATGCCCAGCTCCTTAGCGAAGCGCTCCATCTTATTCGGTTTGACCCCGCCTAGCAGGTTGCTAGCTTCGCGTAACATCAACTGACCGCTCAGCGCTTCACTGACGACCGCTTTGGAAAAGCGTTGGCTGATTTGGGATTTTTTGGTCTGGTAGTAAGTTGGCCCGCCACTGCTCTCAGTGGCTTTGTGCTTAGCCTGTTGCTCAGCAATATAGTGACTGTATTGCACCTGAGAGATAAAGTTGAGCGTCAACGCACGACGGGCTAATGCCCAGGTGCTGACATGAAAGTGGGCTTCCAGCGTAGGTAAGTTATCTTGCCAGTGTGCTAAATCGTGCTGCCAAAGAGAGCTGAACTCGCGTTCGGGGACTAAGAATTCTGCCGCGACGGCATTACAAAGCACTTCTTGTTGGCGGTTCGTATTAGCATTTCCGTCGGAAATGCCAGACTGCCCAATCCAGATATGACAAAACTCATGGATTAGGGTGAACAAGCGCGCACCTAGTGCATCGCCATGATTAACGAAAATGATCGGCGCGTAGTCATCCACAATGGCAAACCCGCGAAACTCCTCCACTCGCAAAGGGCGTGTGCTATGCCCAAGATTACCTTGACGCATCACCAAGATGCCCAGCGCTTCGATTCGCTGGGTCAAATCACGGTAATAGTCATCCCACTTACCGCGATTAGGGTGATCCCCAACCCCTAACTGGGCGCGCATGTCGGCGACAATTTCAGTGGCAGAGTGGTGGGCAGAAAAGCGGCCAACATATGGGTTGGGCTCAGCAAAGTGCTGTTGTAAGTAGTCCCGGTACCACTCTTGGCGCTGAAGCATCAATTTGATTAGATCCAGAAGCTCGGCGCTCGGCCGAGTGATGCCTTGGCCTTCCAGTGTTCTGAGGTCAGGAATGGGCAGCACTTCTTCGGGCGGATCTGTGAGAAACAGGTACCCAAAAGGGATATGAGCTTTTTCGGCAAACTGCATCGCCTGACGGAAGGTGAGGGGCTGTTCACCCGCCTCCCAAGCTAGCAGTTTTTCTTCGTTCACCCCGCACTTGTGTGCAAATTCAGGCACCGGGATGCCGGAGCGCTCGCGCGCCCAGGTCAGCATCTGGGTGTTGATATTTGCCTTGGTCATGCGGGGCTTTCCTATGTCGCTATCTACTTAGATTGAGTCATTATTAAACTGAGTCTAGCAGCACCATGTATCGCGCCCAATAGAGCAATGTTCCGCAGGTTATCCTTTTTCTTGGGCAAGATACTCCTTAGCATCGGAAAAGTACGCCTTGCCTGCCCATATATCGGTACTGCCCACTATGTAAACGCGCTTTTTTGCCCGTGTCACGGCAACGTTCAGCAGGTTGGGCTTACTCGATGCCCACCCAGCGGCACCGGGTGACTCATTTGAGAGGCCCAGTACTAAAATGACGTTGTCCTCTTCCTTGCCTTGGAAGGTATGTACTGTCCCGACCCGCTTACGCAGCCACTCGCACAACTTGTTGCGTCCGCCGAAGACGTCGGCGGGCAACTCCCGTTCGAGGTGGTGTCTGACGCCATTTGCTACTGCCTTGAAGGGCGAAATGACATAGACGCTCGGCAGTTTGCCGGTCTTTGCGATATGCGGCTTGAGCATACGAGCGACCTGTTCCGCCTGTGAAGGGACGAAATGTTTGCCCTGAACACTGCCTTCCACATTGAACCAGCGGCTATCCCCCGGGCCGGGTGGTAGATCGTCGCTGCCGTGGAGCATCTTGTCGTTGTAGGCGATGCGATTGGCAATGCTGAACATCGGCTCGTCGCAGCGCCGATGCACGCGGAGCGGGCTGCCCACCCAAAAGCCATCGGCTATCTCGTCCGTACCGTAGGGGTTGGCACGGTCCGCGACGACCTGAACCGACGACACCGTCGGCGACCACTTGTACCAGTCGTGCGCGAACTCGCCCCTGGCCATGGCCTCGACCAGGCCGGCCGGCACGGTAAACACCGGTTCGATCTGCAGCGGGTCGCCCACGATCACAGCTCGCTTGGCTCGCCAGAGCGCGCCGACGGCTTGCTGTGGCGAGGCCTGGCCCGCTTCGTCCACGAACAGCCAGCCAATCTCCCCCTCATTGAGCGCGCGGAACTGATTGGCGACCGAGGCAAAGGTCGACGATACCACCGGCACGATCATGAACAGCATCTGCCACAGGGCTTTCGCCGCGTCACGGTCATCCACTCCGCCATTCAATAGCGCCATTAACGAATTGACCGTCGCCCAGAGCTGGTTCTTCTTGGCGGCGTAGGCGGCCACCAGCCATGCCTGATGCAGCTCGAAGGCCCGCGCCGTCAGCTGCCCCCGCGCCTTGTTGAGCGTTTCGCAGTGGCCGAAGGAAGTGCGCTGCACCGCCGGGGTTTCCAGATCCAGCGCCTCGTCGGGCAGCAGCAGATCCTGATACCTGGCGTGTAGCGGCTCGCACACCTGGCGCTGGGCTTCATGCTTTTTCTCAAGCGAAGTCAGCCGCTGCTGGCTGACGTCGGCCTGCTGGGCGGCGCGCTGCTCACGAACAACGAGTTTTTTAAGCCGCGCCCGGTGCTGGCAGTACGCCTTCAAGGGCCAGAGGGGCACCTTGGCCGCCTGCCGGCTTTGCCGCCACAGCGCCACGCGGCTGGCCAGTCGCTTTTGAACCTCGGCCTGGCGTCGAGCCTTCTCGGTTTGGGTCTCCAGCCATTTGAGCGTCTGCAGGCGCTCGATGTTCTGATGAACCGCCTCGACCTGGCGTTCGGCTTCCTTGAAGGCCCGCTGTGCGGCGCGAAAGCTGCTTAGCGCATCGCCCTGCTCGGCCAACTCCTTCAGCGCAGGCACCAGTGTCCTGTAATGCTTGGCAGTGTCGTCGGCCTTGCACTGGCCGATAGGTTTGAAAAAGACCCGCTCGCCAAAGGCAGTGCGGTTGCCCTTGTTGCCCAGCGCCGTGGCAATCAGCCCCCAGCAGTCCTTTTTGGGTGCCAGTGCTTTGACGTGCAGTGTAGCGTCGCGGTTTTCGTGGGCGGCCGCCAGTTTCTGGCCCACCGGCTTCAAGTAAGCAAGCTCACGGTAGGCCGCGCCAAGCGCCTTGGTCTGCGGCAGCTCCTGGGTGACGTTCTCCACCGCCGCGTTGTTGCTCGAGGCCACCACCATCTCGAAGCCCCTAAGCTCCGGAATCAGCGTCTTGATTGGCTTCAACTGGTCGTCGAGCTTGACCTGCAAGGTGTCACCGAAGGCTGCCTGCGGTGACTCAAGCGATGCCAGTACCTCGGCGCGCTTGACCACGTTGCGGGCCACCAGGTCGCGCAGCAGGGTGGTCTTGCCGGTACCCGGCGGACCGTTAACGGAGTACAGGCCGCCGTCATCCAGCGTCTGGTCGATGGTATTGATGGCAAACTGTTGCATCAGACTCATCGAATGCGCATCCTCGCCGGGCCAGCGCCCGGCGGGCATATGCCTCGGTGCCAGATGTTGCATCAGCAGCGAACGGCCTTCGGGCTTCAGCAGGTCGGGGTGGCGGTTTGCCGTTCCCGCCAGGTAGTGCGCCAGCGGCGAACCGGGTGCCAGCGGGCGATCCTTGAGCTGGCACAGGATTTTTTCCAGGTCGCGGATAAAGAAACTGTTGAGAATGGCGATCTCGTTGATGCCGGCGGCTGGCTCGGCGGCGTTCTCATCCGCTGGCGCCGAATCGACGGTGACACCTTCCGGCGTCTCGAGGCGCGCGGCGAGCTGTTCAAGCGGTGCCCACGCCTGAGCCTCGCTAGATGCTGTGGCACTGCCGCTGTTGCCGGGCAATAGCTGCACCACCAGTGCCGGCGCGGCGCTTTGCGGCGCAAAGGCGGTCCAGCCCTGCATCGCCTTGAGCATCTCGATGATCTCGAAGGTGCTCAAGGCAAGCGGCACGCCGTGCTCGTGCTTGAGATTGTCCGCCACGGTCAAGAGGGTGGTCAGCCGCTCGCGGAACACCTCGGTGGCCGCTTCGAAGGCCTCGAGGGTGACGGCATCGAGGGTACCCTGCTGCAGAGCGCCCAGCACCCAGGGGGCGGTAGAGATTTCGACGCTTTCCCGATCCAGGGTGCCGTCTTCCTTGACCATGGCCGTGAGCGAGCAGGTCAGCCCCTCGTCACGGCTTCGCTCCACCCAGTCCTCGCTCTGCTTGGGGTAAGCCTGGCGTGCCACCTCAAAAATCTCTTCCCGCCGGAAAAGCCCCAGGTAGAGCTTGAAGCGGTAGGCATTGTCCGCCCGGTATTGCTTGCCCGCGCGGCGCACGGCCTGCCGGTCGAGCCACGGCAAACAGGTTGTGGCGTCTGCAAGCTCGTCGCTGCGGTAGTGAATCGCGCCCTGGCCATGCTCGATGCCCTTGAGCTCGGCGGATTCGAAAAACTCGACCTTGTGCCAGAACGCGAGGATGCGCTCGGCCTGGGAGGGAGCAGATGCCGCCTGGCTCATGTTGTAGCCTTCTTCCTTGTGCGTTTTTTTGGTGCCTGAGCCGCGCGTTCTTCCTTGATGCGCTCCAGAAGCGCCTCGGCGCTGTTCTCGCCGCTGATCAGCTCGGGGTTGTCTTCCCGCCACTGGGCGGTCAGCTCGCCGCGGAATGCTTTGGCGAGGATGGATTGGGTCAGTTGATTGACGCGCTCGAGGGCACCATTGACCTGCTGCTCGACGGTATCGGCGTAGGCGAAGAGCTGGTCGACCCGGCGGACGATTTCGGTTTGCTCTTCATAGGAAGGCATCGGAAATCGCATTGCTTGGATGACTTTTTTGTTCAGTGCTTTTTGGTTATTACCGCCACCTATCCGCCTTGTTTCTTCATACTGTTGGGTTAAGTAATAATAAAGATATTCTGAGGCGACAAACCCCTCGGGCACTCGCAAAGCGGCTGTATTCTGATTATGACAAGCATCAATATCCAGGATTGCTACTTGGCCTCGTGTTTTTCCTTGACCGATCATTGCCAACATTACTGTGCCAGGGGGATGAACCGAAGTTGATGCACTTGAAAGACCTGTTTCGGTAATCTTTTCCTTCGTAGATTTTATACGGCAGAAGGCCACTTCCGAACTACTGACCCAATGGATATCTCCATTCCAATAATCTTTTACTGAGCGACTTGGAGTGGAGCCAACAAAGGCATCAAAAACTGCTCCTATACTGGTGTCGAGCCAGACATCCGGAACATCAGCTTGTTCTTTTGAGTTGGACTCTTTAATTTGAGGCGATTTTTTTCCAGCGGCGCTATAGATATTTGCCCAATATGCTTCAAGTTCTTTAATGGATGGTTGGAAAATGTGCGGTTTATTTTCTCTCCACTCCTCCGTCAACCGCCCACTCACCGCTGCCGCGAGCACGGATTGACGAAAGCATTTGAGAATCTCGGGAATGCGTTCAAGGCGGGCTTTGGTGTTGTCCACCTGTGCCAGCAGGGTGTCGAGCTTGTCGGCGATGATCTTTTGTTCGGCGAGTGGGGGGAGCGCAAATTCAAGCGCTTTCAAGGCATCAAGCCGTATTCCTTTGACGGTTGTTCCCGTTCCGAGCTGCTCTATTTTATGAGCAATAGAGCGATACCAATAAACTAAGTAATCGCGGTGTATCTCGGATGGTAAAAAGAGGGCTTTAAGGTCTTGGTTAATTGCCGAGTCGAAGTGAGCTACAACGATTTTTCCCAGACTCATTCGTGTAGCGATAATAGGAGTTCCTGCGGGAATAATGTTAGTGCTGCTATTTTCAACCGCTTCAGGCGAGATATGGTCAATAGTGTCTTTAAGGATATGCTTGTTCATATCCTTGACGCTCATCCAAGGGATGTCGCCAAGGTAGTATTCAGGCTTGGATTTACTCGGCGTCCCACCACCAGTGATTTGAAAAATAACATTTTCTAATGGCGTGCTAAGCCACTGCTGAGGAAGAGCTTGGGCTGTCATTAATTTGCTTCCCCACCCATCATGTCCTTCAACAACACCCGCTGCCCGTCGGCGTCTTCCTCGGCACCCAGCTCGCGCATCAGCCCGTCCAGCTCGCCCAGCGCCTGCACCAGCTCGCTCATGGCTTCGCCGGCAAGCACTTCGGGGGCGGGGAGGTCGGCGGCGTCGACGTTGTCCTTGTTCTTGAGCCAACTGATATCCAGCGAGTCGTCCTTGGTGTCGCGAATCCACTCGCGGCTGAAGCAGCGCCAGCGGGACCTGGCGAGGCGGTCGTCGTCCACGCCCTGGTTTTCCTCGCTGGCCTTGGCATCGATAGCGATTTCTTCGGCGTTGAACGACCACTCGCCCTCCTGGCGGGGGCTCCGGCCGTTGGGGTCGTCGCCGTATACGGCTTCGAACGGTGTCAGGTGCTGCTTGCCGAAGGGCGTGCGCTTGCCGAAGCTCGGCATGTTGGTGCGCAAGTCATACACCCAGACGTGATCGGTGCAGCCCTCTTCCTGGTGCTTGTCCGTGGCCGCGCCCTTGGTAAAAAACAGCACGTTGGTCTTCACGCCCTGAGCGTAGAAGATCCCTGTGGGCAGGCGCAGGATGGTGTGCAGGTGGCACTTGTCCATCAGGTCCCGGCGCACGTCGGCGCCAACACCCGCTTCGAACAGTACGTTGTCCGGGAGTACGACGGCGGCGCGACCACCGGGTTTCAGGTTGCGGTAGATGTGCTGCAGAAAGGCGAGCTGCTTGTTGCTGGTCCTGAAGGTCAGATCATCGCGGGTGATGCTGGCGTCGCCGCCCTTGCTGGTGCCAAAGGGCGGGTTGGCGAGAATTACGTCGGCCTTTGGCAGGGTGGCGCCCGCCTGGCCCAGGGCGTTGCCCAGGTGCACCACGCCCTCGTCGTCGCCTTCCATGCCGTGGAGCAAGCAGTTCATCAGCGCCAGCCGGCGGGTACCGGGCACCAGCTCGATGCCCACGAAGGCGCGGTTTTTCTGAAACGCCTGCTGCTGGGCGGTCAGGTCGAACAGGTCGTCGGTCTGCGCCTTGATGTGGCGGTCCGCAGCGATCAGGAAGCCCGCGGTACCCGCTGACGGATCCTGAATGGTCTCGCCTGCCTGAGGGCTGATACAGCGCACCATGGCGTCGATCAGCGCTCGCGGGGTGAAGTACTGCCCGGCCCCGGATTTGGTCTCGTTGGCGTTTTTCTCCAGCAGGCCTTCGTAGAGATCGCCCAGGCCGTCTTGCTGGGCGCTGAACCAGTCGATGCCGTCGAGCGCCTTGATCATCTGCTCCAGGTGACGCGGCTCGCGCAGCCGGGTCTGGGCGTCGGCGTAGATGGCGCTGATCAGTGGGTCGGTGTGAATCAAGCGGCCGTTGCCGTCGCGTCCCGAGGAAAGGCTCAAGAGAATGCGCTTGTAGTCATCCAGCAGGTTGAGGCCAGATTTGCCGTTCAAGTCGGTCCAGCGGCAGCCTTCGGGCAGCGGGTGCTTCTCCAGTGTGCCCGCCTCGGTGTTTTCGTGAACCATCTTGATAAACAGCAAAAGCACCAGCTCGGTGACGTAGTCCGAGTAGTTGATGCCGTCGTCGCGCAGGACGTCGCAGAGGTTCCAGAGCTTTTGAACGATGTCGTTGTGGGTCATGAATCAACCTGTTGGTCCTGCCTGAATGGCAAGAGTGTCAAGAAAGTTGCCCGGCGAGTGCGTTGCGTACGTCGACCACGGATGTATTAGTGGCCGCTTCGAGTACCGGGCGGGGAAAGAGGCCAGCGTAGGCGGCTTTTTCGGTGTGATGCCCCGCCAGCCGGGGGTGCAGTCGGTCTTTCAACTGCTGGGCCGCTTCGTGAGCGTTCACGCGCTCGCCAAGAACCTCGAGAAGCGCGCCTTCCAGGCAGGTCGGCGACCAGAGGATCAGGCGAAAACCCTGCTTTCGCGCCTTGTCGTGCTGCTGCTGCGAGAGGGCGATATCCGAATCCAGCACGATAAAGCGCCGGTCAAAATCCTGATGCGCGTACTTCCGGGCAGCGTTGTCGATGATATTACCCGGCGAGCCACCGGATTGCTTTTCGATCCTGGGCTTGATGCGGCTCTGCAGTGAGCGAAGCTGCTGGTGCATGTGCTTGATAAAGGCCTGATCGTCGGCGCCTTCACCCACGATCAAAAGCGTCGTTTGGCTAGCCTGGCGTGGGCGTTGTCGGGCGGGGTGTTTTCTGGCCATGATCTGTTACAGCTCCGGCGTGGCGCCAAGGCCTCCGGCCATGTATTTGGCATAGAGATTATCGTCGGCGCGTAGCCCCATCATGTCGTCCAGCCGCCAGGCTTCGCTCTGCTGGTTACGCTTCTCGACCAGATAGATCTGGTGCTTTTGCAGTAGGTTCAGTACCTCCGGGGTGTGGCAGGTAAAGATCAACTGCGCCTGATGGGGGTTGGTGTGCTCGAACTCGAACCACTCAAGCAGATGGGGCACCAGGTGCGGGTGCAGGTCGTTGTCGATCTCGTCGATCACGGCAATACCGCCGTTGCACAAGGTGTTCAGAATCGGTTCGAGCAGGACGAACGCGGACTGGGTGCCGCTGGACTCCTCAAAGAAAGAGAGCTCGAAGGAGCGGCCATCCTCGGTGGTGTGAGTGCCAAAGGGGAGGTAGATCTCTTCCTCCTGGCCTGTTTCGTCGAGGACGGGGAGCTTGCGTATCTCGACACCGTCCAAGCCTAGATCAAAGGTGCTCAGGGCCTTGGACATGCGCGTTTGCAGTTCCGGGGCTTTTTGAAAGGACGTCGCGGCGCCCACCAGCGCACCATGATGAAAGTGACGTCGCCCATCACTGACAACGTTGGTTTCAATACGTGAAAAGAAGTCGATAAACGGCTTGGCCGCCTCGACATCATAGCTATGCGCCGCGCTGATCAGCGAGGTGTTTCCCCGCAGCTTTTCCGCCTGGGCTTTGGGAAAGGGGAAGCCCTTGTGCTTGAAGCGGTAGCCCTGCTCGCTTTTCTCGCGCTTGAAAAGGTAGCTGAACTGGGTGCTCGTCTTCGCATAGAGCGCCTCGAAGAGCACTTCCTTGGGGGTGAGCTCGAGCTGGTAGCGGTAATCGGTGCCCCCCACCATGAATTCAAGCTCAAAGCGGCTGGGCTCGCTGCCATGGAGGGCATGCCCACTGATGGGGATATCTCGCTCGGGGTCGCTGCCCAAAAAGGAGTTGGCGATAAACCAGCGCAAGAACGCCAGCGGCTTGAGAAACTGCGTCTTGCCCGAGCCGTTGGCGCCCACCACTGCGATGGCCTTATTGTAGCGTTCACCGACGACGTCGATATCGTACCCTGAAGGCGTCGGCTTCTTGCCCAGGGCGAAGTCGATGACGGTGTCGTCGGCAAAGCTATAGAAATTTTTGAAGATCAGGTTTTTAATCATATTTGGCGATAACCAACGAATTTTTGTTGATTCTGCGCTTTCATTCTGGCTTGTTCAAGCGTCTATTAGCCTGCTGATGGCCACATCGCCTCGTTGAGTTCTTCCAGCACGCTGTCCAACTGTTCGCCGAGCACCTTGTCCAGCTGCTTGGCGCCGCCGGGCAGGGCGGGTAGCTGATTGACCGCCTCGCGGTCGAGAATTACCTCGTGTACCAGCTGTTTGGCCAGACGCTGTAGCCACTTGCGCTGGTTGGCGCTCCAGGGGTGCTGGGTGAGGATAGTATCCATGGCCTCGGCCACGCGCTGCTCGAAGGGCTTGAGCGGTTCGCCCAGGGCGGCGCGGCGAATGTGGCCGATGATGCTGGCGGCAATGTCCTGGTTGGTCTGGTTGCGTACCGCGCTTTGCAGGTTGGCCTCGGAGTAGCCCTGGCCGTCGAGCAGCAGCTTGACCTCCTTGAGCTGTTCGCGGGTCAGGTCGCGGGGCGTATTCACCGCCACCACCAAGGCAGTGGAGTGGTTTAGCTGCTCGTTAATAAATGCGTTGAAGCTGTCCAGGTAATCGTCCGGGCGCTTGTGCTCGCCGTAGCTTTGGTGGCGCTCGCGAATCTCGTCCTCGTGATCGGCGATGACAGGCATCCTGTCGCTGCCCGTCAGATATTTGACCGATTCAAGCTGTTGGAGAAGGTGGGCGTGCTTTTCAAGAAAGGCCGCCGCTCCCTTGGGTCCCAGGCCCTGCAGGTGCTCGTGAAGCTTGCCGGGCTCGACGCCCCACTGATCGTGTAGGTCTGAGAGCTTCTTCTTGAGCGCAGGTGTTTGCTCTGCCTTGACGTCTGCCTTGCGCAGCACGCGCATCAGCTTCTGGCTCAACTGGTCGAGCACTGCATCGGCCTGGTTACGGCCGGGGGCATCGCCGGGGCTATTGAGGGCCGTTTCAAGCCGCTGCGGGTCGCACAGTTCATCGACCAGCTGCTCGATGCTCACGTTTGGGTCGCGCACCAGTGGCTTCATGGTGTTGACCTCATCCAGCGCCGCGTAGATATCCACCGGGTCGTAGAGGGTGAACACGGTCTTGCCGATGTCGTCACAGCGGCGGGTGGCGCGGCCGATCATCTGCTCGAACAGAATGCGCGAGCGCACCCGGCGCATGAAGACCAGGTGGCAAATGCTGGGCACGTCGATGCCGGTGGTTAACAGATCAACGGTGACGGCGATGTTGGGATGGCGCTCGTTCTTATAGCGACGGATGAGCTGGCTGACCTTGTCGCTCTTGCCGGTAATCTTGGCCACGGCGGCCTGGTGGTAGCTCTTTCCGTAACGCGCTTTGAAGGCCTTATCCAGCTCGTTCTTGACCATGTCGGCGTGGAAATCGGTGGCGCAGAAGATCAGCGTTTTCTCGTCGCCAAACGGGTCCAGCTCCCGAGCGAGCTGCTCGCAGATCACTCGGTTGAAGTCGGGGGCAATGACCTGGCGGTTGAAGGCGTCGACCTCGAAGTCGAGCTCGTCGTCGAGCTCGGTAGTGTCAACTTCGCCGGTGCGCGGGTCGATCACCTCGACCGTGCTTCCCTTGTCGAAATGGATGCCCTGCTGGGTCAACAGCGTTTCGTAGCGGATGGGCGGCTCGTGGTCGATCAGCCAGCCGTCGGCCACCGCTTCCCGGTAGGAGTAGGTGTAGACCGGTTTGCCAAAAATCTCGCTGGTGTGACGCGCCGGTGTGGCGGTCAGGGCGATCTTCACCGCGTCGAAGTGCTCCAACACACGGCGGTAGCTTGAGAGGTACTGGCTTGGATCGCGGGTGGCGAGTTCGCCCTCGGTCATTTCCTGGTCCAGCGTGTAGCCGCGGTGTGCTTCATCGATGATGATGCAGTCGAATTGGTCGATGGGCGGCGGTGTGTCGCTGGCAAAAATACGCTTAACCATGGCCTGCACCGTGGCTACCTGCACCCGGGTTTCGGCCTCTGGCACCATGTCGCCGAGCCTTGCGACGTTGTAGATGCTCGAGAGCGTATGGTGCTGCTCCAGCGGCGCTTCGTTGAAGGCGTCCGTCGCCTGGTCGCCAAGGGAGGTGCGGTCGACGAGAAACAGAATGCGGTGGAAGCGCTCCGTTTTCAGAAAGCGATACATCAGGCCGATGATGGTGCGGGTTTTGCCCGTGCCGGTGGCCATGGCCAGCAGGGCGGTGCGCTTGTCGCGCGCCAGCGCCTGCTCGGTCGCGGCGATGGCTTTCTGCTGATAATCGCGCAGCTTCAAGTAGCCGAAGGGTTCGTGTGCCAGCAGCTTTTCGGCGTTGCTGCGGTCGCGCTCGAGTAGCTCTGCCAGACCACCGGGCGTATGAAAGGTAGGCAAGGCGCGGCGCAGGTTGCTGGGCTCGCGTACATCGCGGAACCAGGTGCCCGACTGCTCATTGAGCTGGGGCACATAGGGGCGGCCGTTGCAGGAGTAGGCGAAAGGCACCTTGTAGTGCCCCTCTCCATCGGCGGGCCAGGCAATGGTACGCCCGGCCAGCTCCCAGGCGCCGACTAGCGGCGGCGCGGTGACAAGCCCTTTGCTGTAGCGCTCAGCCTGGTCGATTTTGCCCGCGACGTTGACGTTCTCTTTTTTGGCCTCGATCACGGCGATAGGCGTCAGGCCGTAAAACAGCACGTAGTCGGCACGCTCTTTTTTACCGACTGGCTTGGCGCCTGCGGGCTGGCTTGGCCATTCGGCGATGGCGCGATAGCTCCCCTTTTCGGGGCGGGCGCCTTTGGCGTAGGTCAGTTCCTGGCTGTCGGCCTCCCAGCCTGCCTCCTTGAGCTGCTGGTCGATGAGGAGTCGGGTGAGTTCTTCGCTCAGTGCCAGCGACTGGCTGGCGGCCTGGGTTTGGCTAGCAATCTTCTGGCGCTGCTCGCGCGCCTGCTGGTTGCTGTGTTCCTTGAGCTGTCGCTGTAGCGTCTGGATCTTCTGCTCGTAGGCCCGGCGCTGGGCGTCCAGGGCTTCTTCGTGCTGTTGGGCCTGCTGTCCGAACGCCTGGGCTTCCTCGTCCATGGCATGGGCCAGCGCCTCGTACTCCTGTTTCTCCTGTTCGACCAGCTGACTTAGCTGTTGACTGCTTTCCAGGGCAAGGTTAGCGCTGTTCAACTGGTGGCGTAGCTGCTCGATGTCACCCTGTAGCTGGCGCAATTCGGCGCTGGGATCGTGCGGCGGCTTGAAGGGCCCGGGCTTGAAAGCGGTGCCTTCTTGACCGAAGGAGCGATGAAACCAGATGGCCAGCTCCCGGGCAAGTCGCAGGCCGTCCATCGCCTCCTTGTGGCGGGTACGGAATTGGTGGGTTGCCTTGTTGCCCTCGATGCGCAGGGTGTGAAACAGCTCCTTGACCTGGGGCTCCAGCCGTATCTCGCGGTTCACGCGGTAGAGCAGCTCGGCCTGGCTGGTTTGCGCGTCAAACTCGATACCGGACACCGCAGCTATATGCTGAGCAAGCGCCTCGCCCAGCTGGCGTAGCTTGATCAGCGTGATGTTGGGGTCGTTGGTAAAGGCGCGCTCGGCGGCGTCGGCGAGTTCAACGAAGAGGTCGTCGTGTGCGGCCAGAAAGCCAAAGTTGCTGGGAGGACAGGGCGATGTCATTACATTTACTCTCCACATCTTTGCCAATTGGCTTAGTCGCCGTGTTTCATCACCTCCCATATTAATGAAATAGGGGGTTCTTGGCTAAGTGTACTTTTGGAGGTTGGCGTTAGCTAATGACATCATTTTGCCAGCAATAACCCCTTGTTCTCCCGCCACGTTTGATTCAATCGCTGGGTGATCAGCTCGATGGTGCTGGCTTTCACACCCAGGTCTTTTGCCACAGCCGGGAAGGTGGCAATAACGTCCGCGATCTCCTGAACGTGCGGCTGAGCCTGTTTCCAGTTGGCAAAGCCTGCATGGGTGGCGAGCTGTTGGATGGCTTTTAGCGAGGGCTGCTTGCCAAAGCCCATATAGGCAGTGGCGTGTTCTGCAAAAGGGTGGGGGCTAAAGGTCACATCATAAAACGGTGCTGGTTTCCATTGGCCTGCATCATCCTGGAGAAACGCCCAGTTTTTACTGTGGTCATCCTGGTTGCAGGCAAACAGGTTAAACAGCGCACGTCGGAATTGCAGCTGGCCTACGGCGGGGGATCGACACAGCTGGCGGCTTGCCTTGATTAGGTCGGCGTAATCCAGGCTAGGGGTTCGGAAATCGGCATCCAGCAGCCCGCAGGCGCTGTGCATATGGAGACGCCCCGCAGGGTTTGTCTGATGGATCCAATCAAACCGTTTGATGGCAAGCCAGGCCCGCTCACCCTGCGGCGTAGGTACGCGCAGCAACTGCCATTCGGGCGGCTCAAGGCCTGCTGTTTTGGCCAAGTCCAGGTAGGCCGCTTCGCAAAGCCCCTCGTCGTGACCCAGTGGCAAGTGTTGAGAGGTAAATTTGACCAGCCAGGCGTCATCCTCTGGCTGAGCATAGGTTCTGCATTCCTTCGATTGGCCAGGCGGCATGAAAAGCTGTGCTTTCGGTCTAGCCCCACCGGAACTACCCGCTGCGACCAAGGCGCTGAGTACGTCTTCCGTTTGCCCATCGAAAACGGCCTGTGCCTCGAGGCCGAGTGTCGCCAGATCTTCGTTATCGCTCTGTGTCGGCGCTGCCTCTGATGCTGGCTCAAACGTCAGTGCCCCCATGCCACGTTGACCAACAAATGCCAGCCGGTCCATCGCCGTCAGCTGTGTAGGCGCTATGCCATGCTGACGAAAGACACGGTCTTGCAGCAGCAGCCCCCAGCCATCGGGTAAACAGTCGCCAAATACGCCGTGAAGCCCTTGATGGGGCGTTCTAGGTGCGGGCTGAAGCGCCAGGTCGCGCTGCAACGTAAAGGGCGATAGATTGCCATGCTGTTCCGTATAGCCTTCTGCGTACTGAAAAAATACCCCTTGGCGGTTTTGCGCCAATACGCCAGCAGCAACCTGTTCTCCTGTCGATAGTGTGCGCGTCACGTTCAGCCGCTGCGTGGGCTTAAAGGCCATCTTTGAGTACCTCATCAATTGAGGAAGGTATCTTTGGGTTGAATGCGTCTTGCTGGGTCAGCGCGTATAGCCGCGCCAAGTCGTCCAGGCTTTGCCATAGCAACAGTAGCTGGCGAAACGAGATTTGCCCGGTGAGCTCAAATTTCTTGATGGTTGGGGCGGGCACATTGCTGCGCTGCGCCAGTGCCGCACGGGATAGCTTGGCCTGTTCGCGTAAGCTACGCAGATGAGTCGCAAAGGCTTGCTGGACATCGGTATCGTCTAACAGCAGAAAACGGTGCATTAGTTAACATTCCTATAAAAGATACCCCTGTATCTATTATAGATGTTTTAGGCTTACTATGGATATTATAGTATCTTTTTTTATTGCTTTTCGTGCTGCAGCCTGCTGCTGACGTTGTTCGACTGGCCCCTCCCCAACCACCTCGCTTACAGCCCCAGCAATTCCCCAACCGGCAAGTGGCTCGTCGCCTTCATTTCTCGCAGGGAGATATTGGAGCGGATGCTCGATACACCCGGCAGCTGGCGTAGCACCTTTTCCACGAAGCGGCTGTAGTCATCGAGGTCCTGGGCGATGACCTGCAAGAGAAAGTCCGCCTCGCCGGTGGTGTTATGGCAGCTGAGCACCCGGGAGCTGGCCTGGATAACGCGTTCGAACTCCGCGGTGGCCGCCTCGCTGTGCTGGGTACAGGTGATCTGCACAAAGGCCAGCACGCTGCCGCCAAGCTTTCGGCGGTTCAGCGTGGCTTGATAGCCTTCGATCACGCCCAATTCTTCCAGGCGTTTATGACGCCGCCAGCAGGTGGCTTCGCTCATTCCCAGCCGCTCGGCCAGCTTGGCGATGGATAGCCGACCATCGGCTTGAAGGCTATCGATTAGTTGGGCGTCTATTTTGTCCAGTCGGCTCATTTGAAAATCTTTTTCAGGTTTATGCGTTCAAAAGAAAGAGTGATTCAAAATTAGCCTGTGTGTCCATCCATCGGAAAAGTAATTTCAGGGGCGGTTGGTTATAGTAAAACAATGGATACCGCGCAGGAGTCGTTTATGAAAGCCGTTGTTTTTGAGCAGTTTTCCGCCCCTCCCCACATACAGCAGGTGCCAGATCCGGCGCCAGAACCGCATGGCGTGGTAGTGAAGGTGATGGCGAACGGGGTATGCCGCAGCGACTGGCATGGCTGGGTGGGGCACGATACCGATATCCAGCTCCCTCATGTGCCGGGGCACGAGCTGGCAGGCGTTGTCGAAGCGGTTGGCAAGGACGTCAAACAGTGGCGCATTGGCGATCGCGTTACGGTGCCGTTCGTCGGGGGGTGTGGCACTTGCCCTGAGTGCCACGCCGGGAACCATCAGGTGTGCGATAGTCAGTTCCAACCCGGTTTCACGCACTGGGGGTCCTTTGCCGAGTATGTGAGTATTCACTACGCCGATGTCAACTTGGTCGCGCTTCCCGAAACGCTCGACTTTGCCACAGCGGCAAGCCTGGGCTGTCGGTTCGTCACCTCCTTTCGGGCGGTGGTCGATCAGGGCCAAACCTCGGCCGGACAGTGGGTGGCGGTTCATGGCTGCGGGGGTGTGGGTCTATCCGCCGTGATGATTGCCAACGCCATCGGCGCTAACGTTGTCGCTATCGATATTTCGGAAAAAGCGCTTGCTCTGGCTCGCCAATTGGGCGCGACTGCCACCGTGAATGCCGCCAAGGTGGCCAATGTGGTAGAGGCGGTGGCGGACATAACCCGGGGAGGCGCTCACGTGTCACTGGATGCGCTAGGACACCCGACCACCTGCTTTAACTCCATCAGCAACCTGCGTAAACGGGGCAAGCATATTCAGGTCGGGCTGATGTTGGCGGAGAGCAGCACACCGGCTATTCCCATGAGCCAGGTGATTGCCAACGAGCTTGAAATACTCGGCAGTCATGGTATGCAGGCGCATCGTTACGGCGCCATGCTGGCGATGATCCAGTCTGGAAAGCTGGCGCCTGAGCAGCTTATCGGCAGGCGCATCACCCTCGAGCAGTCCATTGAGGCGCTGATGAACATGGATAAGTTCGAAGGGGCGGGCGTAACGGTAGTGACGGCGTTTTGAAAAAGCGGGCTTAGGCGTTGGGGCTGATGGGGGAAGCTATCCTTGCGTTGAATGGAGTTGTCTGGCTTGGCGCGTATCGCCGCGCCAAGTCGTTTAGGCTTTGGCGTAGCAAATGCCTGCCGCGTCTTTAAGAGGGAAGGTTGATGGGTATCACATGCCCGTTGCCGTTCGCTTGGTCAATACTTCATCAATGATTGAAGGACAATCCCCATGCCTACCTTACGCCAACTTACGTTAACCCTATTGCTTAGTGTACTGGGTGTGCTGACCGTCACCGCCCAGGCCAACGACACAACCTGGCAGGCCCTGGAGGAAGGGGGCCTGGTGATTTTGATGCGTCATTCGCTGGCGCCAGGTGTTGGCGATCCGCCCGGGTTCGAGCGGGGTCGTTGCGAGACGCAGCGCAATCTTTCAGAGCAGGGGCGTGCCCAGGCGAGGCTGGCGGGTGAGGCATTTCGCGAGCGGAACATTCCCATCGGCGCGGTGTACGCGTCGCGCTGGTGCCGGGCGCTGGATACCGCCGAGCTCATGCAGCTGGGCGATGTCGAGCCTGCGCCGTGGCTGGATTCGTTCTTTCGTGGGCGCGGTGATCGGGAAGCCATCACCCAAGCCGCCCGCGAGCGGATAGCCGCCTGGGAACAGTCGGGCAACATGCTGCTGGTCACGCATCAGGTGAATATCTCGGCGCTGGCCGGGCGGGGGGTTGGCTCGGGCGAGATGCTGGTCGTGCGCCCGGCAACGGGTGGGCTGGAGGTGGTGGGCCGACTGGACGTTCGCGCGCCTTGATCGGTTCCTGGCAATTTCCTTCAACGAAACTTGGCAAATTATTCGCTCCTCATGGCCGCGCTGGGGTTTTATGCTGGGAGATACTAATAAGGAGATAGTGATGTCATCTGAGAAGACCTCCACAGCGCGTCATGTCATTGCCCAACACCCGGCCAGGCGCGACGATATCGGCGATCTGGTCACCCGGCGGCCATTGCCGGGGCCGCAGCTTGAACAGCTCGATCCGTTCCTGTTTCTCAATCACCACGGGCCGCAGACCTACCCGGCCAATAACGGTGGCTTGCCATTCGGCCCACACCCGCACCGGGGCTTTGAAACGGTCACCTTTATTCTGGAAGGCTCGCTGGCCCATGCTGACAGCACCCAGCATCAAAGCGTGATTCACGCCGGTGGCGTGCAGTGGATGACGGCAGGTAGCGGTATCGTGCATGCGGAAATTTCGCCTGAGGCGTTTCTACGTGACGGTGGTCCGCTGGAGATCCTGCAGCTGTGGGTCAATCTTCCGGCGCGCTTGAAGATGAGCAAGCCGCACTACGTGGGGCTCCAGCATGACGACATCCCTTCGCTGGCGCTGCCGGGCGGCGGTGAGCTAAACCTGATCGCCGGGCAGTGGGATGAGCAGGCTGGCCCCGTCGAATCGCTGACCGGCGTATTTATGTCGACGCTTAAGCTCCCTGCGGGTACACGCGAAACGCTGCCCGTTGAATCGGGGCGGCAGGTCTTTCTGTATGTAGTGGATGGTGATCTGGAGGTGGGCGGTGAGCCTGTTCAACCCCACCATCTGATCGAGGTAGACCGCGCAGGCGATAGCCTGGTGATTGAAGCCAGCAGCGATGCTCGACTCTTGTTTGGTCACGGCGACGTGATCGACGAACCCGTCTATTCCCACGGCCCCTTTGTGATGAACACCCGTGAAGAGATCGTCCAGGCGGTGGAAGACTACCAAAACGGCAAATTTGGTGGGTTAGACGCCTAAAAAGAGTTTAAAAGAGTCCTTACAAGGGTTCACCGCGATAGTAGTGCCACAAGAACAGCGACCCCACCGTGCGCCAGGGCGACCAGTGCGCTACCCACTGACGCGCCTGCCTGGGTGTGGGTTTGTCATCCATACCTTTCAAGCGGCCGAGTGCCACACGCAACGCCAGGTCATCGGCGGGAAAGATATCCGGGCGCTTCAGCGAAAACATCAGGTAGATCTCGGCGCTCCAGCGACCGAAGCCGCGCAGCTGGGTAATTGCGGCAATCGCCTCGTCGTCGCTTAGCTGCTCAAGCCCATCGGCGCTAAAGGTGCCTGCCAGTTCCGCTTCTGCCAGGCCCTTGGCGTACTCGATCTTGCGCCAGGAGAGCCCGGCATCGCGCAGCGCCTGGCTGTCGATATCGATCACCGCCTGGGCATGGAGCTCGGGGAGCAGCGTATTGACGCGGCCCATGATGGCGCGGGCGGCCTCGGTGGAAAGCTGTTGACTGACGATGGTACTGAAAAACGTCGCAAAGCCCTGATCGCGCTGGCGCGGTTCAGGCGCACCCACGAGGGGGTAAGCGCGGGCGATATCCGGGTCGGCCTTGGCGAGGGCTGCCATAGCCTGTTCGATGGTATCTGGGGTCATCAGCGTCTCGAGTATTGAGCAATAAAAACACACTAACAAAGCTAGAACACGAATGGGATTAACCCCATGCGGAGGTTCCCTTTCGCCCGCTAACTTTTTAAATGCGGTGTGTTTCTACTTTCGTCTAATCCTGCGATCATTTGCGCCATCGCGATACCAACGGTCGGTATCCCAAGGAGATAAGCATGCAGGAATCGACGGCATCGTCGTCTCAAGGGCTGGCGCGTAACCCGCGGCTGGCTGAATTTGTGCTGGCGCTGGGTGGCTTTGGCATCGGCACCAGCGAGTTCGTCATCATGGGGTTGATGAACCGCATCGCGGAGGATCTGGCCATCACTGTGCCCCAGGTGGGCTATGCGATCAGCAGCTACGCCCTGGGCGTTGTGGTCGGTGCGCCGCTGATTTCCGCCCTGGCGGCAAGGGTCCCCAAGCGAGCGCTGCTGATCGCGCTGATGCTGGTGTTTGCCTTGGGCAATATTGCCAGTGCCATGGCGCCGGGCTTCTGGTCGTTTGTGGGCCTGCGCTTTATCGCCGGGCTGCCTCACGGCGCCTACTTTGGCATTGCCGCTCTGGTGGCCGCCGGGGCGGTGCCCGTCGACCAGCGGGCACGGGCGATCGCCCGGGTGATGATGGGTCTGACAGTCGCGATTCTGGTGGGCGCCCCCCTGGGCACCTGGGCCGGGAGCTTTTTCGGCTGGCAGATTGCCTTTGCCGCGGTGGGCGGCATTGCGCTGCTTACCGCGCTGTTGACCCGGTTTTACGTACCGGTTCAGCCCGTTGATGCCCTGGCGAGCCCGCTGCGTGAGCTGTCGGCGCTGGTCAAGCAGCGCGTGCTGGTGACCTTGGCCATCGCCTGTATCGGCTGCGGCGGCATGTTCGCCATTTTCAGTTACGTGATGCCGACGCTGACCCAGCAGGCGGGCATGAGCGAAGCGCTGGGGCCCTTGGTGCTGGTAATCTTCGGCCTGGGCTCGATTGCCGGGAATTTGATCGGCGGGCGTCTGGCGGATAAAAACCTGATGCGCGCAATTCCGTCTATTCTGCTGTGGTGTGCGGTGATCCAGGGGCTATTTTACTTCGCGGCGAATCATGTCTGGTCGGGGCTGCTGTTTGTGGGGCTGGTGGGCACCAGCATGGCGCTGGCGCCTTCGCTACAAACCCGTTTGATGGATGTCGCCGAGGATGCCCAAACCATGGCGGCATCGCTCAATCACGCGGCCTTCAACGGCGCCAATGCGCTGGGGGCCTGGCTTGCCGGGCTAGTCATCAGCGCGGGCTTCAACTGGTCGAGCACCGGCCTGGTGGGAACCGGGCTGGCGCTGTGCGGGCTCGTGCTGTTTGCCGCCGGGCGCTGGCTGGAGAAACGTTATCCCCCGGCTCGTGTCGCGGCCGCGGACTAGCGACAGAGACGAAAGCCGCGCATTCCGAAGTGAAAATGGTCGGCGTGGGCGGCGTTGTAGTCGGGGCCCAGGGTGTTGCCGAAAAAGTCGCAGGCATCGTCGCGTATGTCGCGCAGAAACGCTCCCGCTGGCCCATTGTTGCCCCAGTCCTCAAGCAGGGTAATGCGCTCACCGTTGGCGAGGCGAAAGCCGGTCACGTCAAGCGCCTCGGCGGTGGCGTGCTCGCTGCGCCGCCCGCTTTCACGCCCATACACATTGCGGCAGGCAAAACTTCCCACATGGTCGACTTGGCGTACCCGGGTACCGAGAATGGTCTCGGCGCTGGGTTGCAGTGCGTGGCGTTCAAACATCACCCAGGCCAAGGCCAGGGGGCAACTGGCCACGAACGACTGGTTGAAGGCGACGCCGCTGGCTTCAAGGCGCACCACGTTCTCAAGCGGGCAGTTCTCCACGGGGGTGTAGTCGGCCAGAGGCGAATAGCGCAAGGTGTCATCCGGCACGCTTTCCAGTGCTGCCAGGCAACCGTCACGGTCATTTTCCAGGCGGCGGAGTTTTAGCGACGTGATCGGGGTGATTGGATCGTCGACGTGAAGCGGTGCCCAGGGTGACCAGTGGCGGGGAATCTCGATGACTCCCTTGTGCAGGGCAACGCCTAGCACGATCAACGCCAGTATCAGCCAGGTACTTCGCATCGTCACCTCCCTGTTCTGCGAAACGCTACAGTCGTCGCGATGGGTGTGCGATACTGCGTCACTTTTCTACACTGCTTTAATCGCACGAGTTTACCTCGCCAACAAGGGAAGCGCGTATGTCCCAAGGTACACTGTTTATCGTTTCTGCCCCATCGGGGGCGGGTAAAACCAGCCTGGTACGCGAGCTGATCGAAAGCCTCGATGGCATCCAGGTGTCGGTATCGCACACCACCCGGGCCAAGCGCGAGGGTGAGGTCGATGGTGTCAATTACCACTTCACCGATGCGGCGACCTTTGAGGGAATGATTGCGCGTGGCGAGTTCTTTGAGTACGCCAAGGTTTTCGATAATTACTACGGTACCTCGCGCAAGGCGGCTCAAACGGTACTTGATGCTGGCCAGGACGTGATTCTCGAGATTGACTGGCAGGGCGCGCGCCAGGTGCGCGAACAAATGCCCGAGGCCGTGTCGATCTTCATACTGCCGCCGTCGCGCAGCGAGCTTGAGCGTCGCCTGGCCAGTCGGGGGACCGACGAGCACGCCATCATCGCGCGACGCATGCGTGATGCGATCAGCGAAATGTCGCACTATGACGAATACGACTACCTGGTGGTCAACGATGACTTCACGACGGCCCTGCAGGAATTGCAGTCGTTGGTCATCAGCCGTCGCCTGGCGTGCCCGCTAATGAGCGAACGCCACGCCTCCTTGCTGGCAACGCTCTTGTCACAGGCGCCCGGCGTCGAGTAATCTACAAGGTTCTACACCCTCTTTAGCTGGATCGACCCGTTTGACCTCTCACGGACGCGATCCAGCATCGTTATTACAGGAAGGCACCCATGGCTCGCGTCACCGTTGAAGATTGTCTTGATCATGTCGAAAATCGTTTCAAGCTCGTGATGATTTCCACCCAGCGTGCTCGCCAGCTGGCGCGGGGTACGCGCGATTCACAGCTACCCTGGGAAAATGACAAGCCCACGGTCATGGCGCTGCGTGAAATCGCGGCGGGCCTGGTCGATCACACGGTACTGGACGAACCGGTTGAAGCACCTGTTCGCGCTCGTCCAGCAATGGCTCCCAGCGCACAAATCGACGACTAGGATTCACGACCGATTAGAGGCGCGGTGAATGTTTACCATTGATGACCTGGCCGACCGACTCGGCGGCTACTTACCCCCCGGCGAGATTCAACAGGTCAAACGCGCCTTTTATTACGCTGAGCAGGCCCACGACGGTCAGCGGCGTCGCTCCGGCGAACCTTATGTTACCCACCCCCTGGCGGTAGCCAACATCCTTGCCAACATGCACATGGACCATCAAAGCTTGATGGCTGCCATGCTGCACGATGTGATTGAAGACACCGGTGTATCGAAACAAGCCCTCGGCGCCCAGTTCGGCGAGCCAGTGGCGGAACTGGTTGACGGCGTCTCCAAGCTGACCCAGATCACCTTCGAAGATAAAGCCGTCGCCCAGGCGGAAAATTTCCAGAAGATGGTCCTGGCGATGTCGCGGGATATCCGCGTGATTATCGTCAAGCTCGCCGACCGGCTGCATAACATGCGCACCCTGGGCGCACTGCGCCCCGACAAAAAGCGTCGCATCGCCCGTGAAACCCTGGAAATCTATGCCCGCATTGCCGGGCGATTGGGTATCAACACCATCCGCGTCGAACTCGAGGACCTGTCCTTCCAGGCGATCCACCCGATGCGGTCGGAGCGAATCAAGCGGGCTGTCTCCAACGCCCGCGGGCATCGGCGCAGTGCGATGCGGGAAGTCCAGGCGACATTGCAAAAAAGCGTCGACGACGAAGGCCTGAGCGGTACGGTCGTCGGCCGCCAAAAGCATCTGCTGTCGATCTATCGCAAGATGCGCGACCAGCGCAAACCCTTTGTCGAAATCATGGATGTGTTCGGCTTTCGCATCATCACCGACGATGTGGCCAGCTGCTATCGCATTCTGGGCGTGGTGCATAATCTGTATAAACCGGTGCCGGGGCGCTTCAAGGACTACATCGCGATTCCCAAGGCCAACGGCTACCAGAGCCTTCACACCACCCTGTTTGGCGCGCGGGGCATGCCCATCGAGGTGCAGATTCGCACCCGGGAAATGGAGGCCATGGCCAATAACGGCATCGCCGCCCACTGGCTATATAAAGCCGGGCAAACCTCGCATCCGATCGCCGAAGGCAGCCATGCCCGCGCCCGGGCCTGGGTGAAAGGGCTTTTGGAGATGCAGCGCCATGCCGGGGATTCTCTGGAGTTCATCGAGCACGTCAAAAACGACCTGTTTCCCGACGATATCTACGTGTTTACCCCCAAGGGCGACATCATGGAGCTGCCCCAGGGCGCTACCGTGATCGACTTCGCCTATACGGTGCACACCGATATCGGCAATCACTGCATCGCCTGCCGCATCGATCGCCATCTGGCGCCGCTTTCCACGCGTCTCGAGAGTGGTCAGACGCTGGAAATCATCACGGCGCCCGGGGCCCGTCCCAATCTGGCGTGGCTGAACTTCGTCACCACGGCCAAGGCGCGCTCGGCCATTCGTCATGCCCTCAAGCATCAGCAGCATACCGAAGCGGTGATGCTCGGGCGGCGGCTGTTGAACAAGGCGCTGGCCCCTTTCAATACCAGCCTGGAAGAGCTGGAGCCGACGGTGATAAGCCGTGCGTTCGAGCAACTCGACGTGTCGTCGGAAGAGGCACTGTTAGAGTCGTTGGGCCTTGGCAACCGCGTTGCCCACGTCGTCGCGCGGCGCCTGGTGGATGTTGCGGACGGTCATCCCAGCGAGCAGATTAACGAAGGCACCCACCATAAACCGGTGGTGATAAGCGGCAGCGAGGGCATGGTCATCAACTTTGCCCGCTGCTGTCACCCGCTGCCCGGCGATAGCATCATCGGCCACCTTTCGATGGGGAAAGGGCTTGTGGTACACCGGTCTGAATGTAAAAACCTGATGGACAGAGACGACCCCGATAAAGTCTTTGCGCTGGAATGGTCAGAGAACATCGACGAAGACTTCCCGGTTGTCCTTCGCATTGAAATCGAAAGTCGCCGAGGGATCGTGGCGCAACTCGCCGGGCTGGTCACCGATGCGGATGCCAACATCGAGCGCATCGGGATCGAAGAGCGCGATGCGCGTCTCGCCACGGTGAACCTCACGCTTGCAGTAAAGGGTCGCGTTCACCTTGCCCGCATCATGAAACGTATTCGCAACCTGCCTAACGTCAGCAAAATAACCCGCATGGCAAATTAAGCGCCCGCTGTGGCGACCTGCTGGCCCATGGCTGGCAGCGTTAGCCATGGCGAGACCACCATGATCAACGTTGAGTGCACCAAGGAGCATGACATCCAATGAGCAACAAAGCTGTTATCAACACCGAGAAAGCCCCCGCTGCTATCGGCCCCTACTCTCAGGCGGTTAAAGCAGGCAATACCGTGTACCTGTCAGGCCAGATTCCGCTGGACCCGGCCACCATGGAAATCGTCTCGGACGATTTTGAGCTGCAGGCTCGTCAAGTATTTACCAACCTGCAGGCGGTCTGCGAAGAAGCCGCCGGGACGCTTGGCGATATCGTCAAGCTGAACCTGTACCTGGTCGAGCTGGATAACTTCGCGATCGTGAACAAGGTGATGGAAGAGTTTTTCGATATGCCATTCCCGGCCCGTGCCGCGGTGGGGGTAAAAGCCCTGCCCAAGGGGAGCCAGGTGGAAGCCGAAGCCGTCATGGTCATTGGCGATTAAGGCAGAGCAAGCATCTGCCATGAGTAAGTATCTGCCATGAGCAGGCTGGAGGCTCATGGCAGTGTGATGGGCCCGTGATGACGGTTACGCTTTTTGCACGCGCCAGAAGCCGCCTTCTTTCAATACCTGAGCGTAGCCCTCGCGGAACGTTGGGTAGCGGAATTGATAGCCGGTTTCGAGGATCCGCCGGTTATCGCAACGCTTGCTGGTGCGTCGACGCAGCGGCGATTGCATCGTGTCGGTGGACGCGACCTTGAGCTGCTTGGCAATCCAGTCCATCACGTTATGCATGGTGACCGGTTCGCAATCGCTCCCCAGGTAGAGGTCCGCCAGCGGTCGGCCATTTTCCTGGCAGTGAATCAGATGGGCCAGAATGCCGGTGCAGTCGTCGCGGTGAATACGGTTGGAATAGATCACCGGGGTGACCGCGGCGAGCCGCCCTTCAGCGACCTGATGGATGAGCCGGTCGCGGCCAGGACCATAGATGCCCGAAAAGCGCACTACGGTGCCAGGTAGCGGGTGGTTGATCAGCGCCTGTTCGGCTTCGCACATCAGCGTGCCGGAGAAGCTTGTCGGTTCGGTCGGGCTTTCCTCGTTGACCACCTCGCCTTCCTGCTGGCCGTAGACGCTGGTCGACGACACGAAAAACACGCGGCGTGGCGGTGTGGCGTGTTGTTCCATGACGCTCAGTACCCGTTTCAGGCCCTCGGGGTAAGCGCTCTGGTAGGCACTTTCTTCAAAGTGGTCGGCGCTCACCGTATAAATGACGTAATCCGCCTCGGGAAGCGCGCTTGCGTCGGCGTATTCAAGCTCATTGAGGTCCAATGCCAAGGGCTCGATGCCGGTATCCTGCAGGGCTTCGATACGGCGACGAACGCCAATCACGCGGTGTCCTTCGCTGAGCAGTTCGCGACCGAGCGTTATGCCGATATCGCCACAGCCAATAATGAGTACGGTTAGCGTCACTTGCTCGCTCCTGTTGATAAATAATCCCTATTAGATACAAGGTCCCTGATCTACAATTCCCTATAGAAGCAATTGTAGAGATGACATCGTCAGCAGGGCCTGTCTGTGTCCTTTTCCTACCCGCTAACTGTCGCGATCGCTAGTCACAAGCTGCTACGAGAGGATGCCACTGGCGCCAATATGACTTTAACAGAACTTCGCTACATCGTAACCCTTGCCCAAGAACGCCACTTTGGCCGTGCCGCCGAGCGCTGTCATGTTTCCCAGCCCACCTTGTCGGTGGCGGTCAAAAAACTCGAGGATGAATTGGAAACGCCACTGTTCGAGCGTTCCAAGGCGACGGTCCAGGTAACGCCGTTAGGTGAAAAGATCATCGCCCAGGCGCAGCGCGTACTTGAGCAGAGTAGCCTTATCTTCGACATGGCCAGCGCGGGTAAAGACCAGCTTGCCAATCCACTGCGTATCGGGGCCATTTATACCATCGGCCCCTATCTGTTCCCGCACCTGGTGCCCGAACTGGCCAAGGCCGCACCGCAAATGCCCTTGTATATTGAAGAAGGCTTGACCGGCGGGTTGCGTACCAAGCTGCGCAGCGGTGAGCTGGATGTCATCATCGTGGCGTTGCCGTTTACCGAAACCGACGTGGTGACCAAGCCGATTTACGATGAGACCTTTGAGGTACTGCTGCCCGCCAAGCATCGCTGGGAAGCGCGGGAGGCCATCCATAAAGAAGAGCTATTGGAAGAGCGTCTGCTACTGCTGGGGGAAGGCCACTGTTTCCGCGACCAGTTGTTGGAAGCCTGCCCTGCGATCACGCAAAAGCTCAACAATCCCAATAATACGCTCATTGCCGAAGGTGGCTCGCTGGAGACAATCCGGCATATGGTGGCCTCCAAGCTGGGCATCACCGTGCTGCCTCAGTCGGCGCTGGGCACCGACCAGTATGAAAACGCCATGCTGGTCAGCCGCCCCTTTGTCAGCCCGGCACCCTCGCGAACGGTAGCGATTGCCTGGCGGGCCAGCTTTCCGCGCCCCAAAGCCATTGATGCGTTGGTCAACGCCATCAATCATTGTCGTCAGCCAGCCCAGGCGTCGACGGTTGCCTCATGACGGCGCTTTCGGCACCGGTCACCGCCCTTAAAGGCGTAGGAGAGGCACTGGCGCTAAAGCTCGGCCGCCTGGGGATCGAGCAGGTCAGCGACCTGCTGTTTCATCTGCCGTTGCGTTACCAGGACCGCACCCGGCTGACGCCAATCGGCGAGCTACGCGCGGGCAGCGAGGCGGTGATCGAGGGCGAGGTCACCGCCTGCGACGTGGTCAAAGGGCGCCGACGCAGCCTGCTGGTGCGGTTGCGTGATAATAGCGGCATTTTAAGCCTGCGCTTTTTTCATTTCTCCCCCGCCCAGCAGCAACAGCTGAAGCCTGGGGCCACCGTGCGGGCGTTTGGTGAAGCCCGCGCCGGGGCGACGGGGCTGGAAATCTATCACCCCGAATACAGGCTGAGCGGTGGCAGCGAAACGCCGGTCGACGAATACTTTACGCCGATCTACCCCGCCACCGAAGGGTTGCATCAAACGCGCCTGCGCGCCCTGACCCAACAGGCGCTGGGGCTTTTGGAAAATCAGCCCGAGGCGCTGCCCGACGTTATTCCCGACGCCCTGCGCCAGCGCTTTCAGCTACCCGGGCTGCACGCCAGCTTGAAGCTACTCCACCAGCCGCCGCCGGATGCCGACCTGGAACAGCTGACCCACGGCCAGCACCCGGCGACGCGGCGTCTGGCGTTGGAAGAATTGCTGGCGCACCAACTAAGCCTGCGCGAGGTGCGTTTGCGCATCCAGGCGGATGGTGCCCCCGAGTTGCCGTCCGGGCGAAGCCTTCAGGCGCGTTTTCTCGCCCAACTGCCCTTTGCCCTGACCGGCGCCCAGGGGCGGGTACTGGAAGAAATTGCCCTGGACCTTGCCCGCCCAGCCCCCATGTTGCGGCTGGTACAGGGCGATGTGGGCTCGGGAAAGACCGTGGTCGCCGCCATGGCGGCGCTGTCGGCGCTGGCGGGGAACTGCCAGGCGGCGATCATGGCGCCCACGGAAATCCTCGCCGAGCAGCACTACCGCTCGTTTAAAGCCTGGTTCGAGCCACTGGGCATCGAAGTGGCCTGGCTGGCGGGCAAGCTCAAAGGTAAAGCGCGGCTGGATACCAAGGCGGCGATTGCCGATGGCCGTGCGCGCATGGTGGTGGGCACCCATGCGCTGTTTCAGGACGATGTACATTTCCAGTGCCTGGGCTTGGCGATTATCGACGAACAGCACCGTTTCGGCGTGCACCAGCGCCTGGCGCTGCGTGAAAAAGGCGAAGCCGGCGGCCTGACGCCGCATCAGTTGATCATGACCGCCACGCCGATTCCCCGTACGCTGGCCATGAGCGCCTACGCGGACCTGGATGTCTCGGTAATCGACGAGCTTCCTCCCGGCCGGACGCCGGTCAAGACCGTAGTGGTCTCCGACGAGCGCCGCCCCGAAGTGGTCGAGCGTATCCGGCGCGCCTGCAGCGAAGGCCGCCAGGCCTACTGGGTGTGCACGCTAATCGAAGAGTCCGAAGCGCTGCAGTGCCAGGCGGCGGAAGTCACCCGCGACGAGCTTACCGAGGCGCTGCCGGAGCTTGCCATTGGCCTGGTGCACGGGCGCATGAAGTCCAGCGAAAAAGCCGAGGTGATGGCGGCGTTTAAAGAAGGAGAGCTGGATTTACTGGTCGCCACAACGGTGATCGAGGTGGGCGTGGACGTCCCCAACGCCAGCCTGATGATTATCGAAAACCCCGAGCGGCTGGGGCTTTCCCAGTTGCACCAGCTGCGCGGCCGCGTGGGGCGCGGCAGTACCGAGAGCTTCTGCGTGCTGCTCTACCACCCGCCGCTGTCCAAAACCTCCCGCCAGCGTTTGGCGGTGATGCGCGAAACCACCGATGGTTTCCGCATCGCCGAGAAAGACCTGGAAATCCGTGGCCCCGGCGAAGTCCTCGGCACCCGCCAGACCGGCCTGGCCCAGATGAAAATCGCCGACCTGGAGCGCGACGGTGACCTGCTGGACCAGGTCACCGCCCTGGCCCAGTCGCTGCAAGGCAACAAGGACATCACCACCGTGCTGGTGCGCCGCTGGCTGGGCGAAGCCGCCGGGCGCTATGGGCAGGTTTAGCCAACGCTAGGTCGCTGGATCCGGCGTGGTAATCAGACGACTCGCCGCCTCGCTCAGCGGTGCCAACTGGTTCGCAATCAGGCGTAGCTGGCTCTGGATGGGCCGGTAACGCGTGACGGCGTTTTCCTCTTTGGCTGGGTCTTGGTCATCGAGCTGCGCGATCAGTGCCTCCGCCTGGGCCGACAGCGGGGTGATCGGCTGGCGGTTTTGAAGCTGCTCGGCGAGCTGGTCGAGCAGTTCGCACATGCGCTTGGCGGCGGGCACAGACGCGCTGTCGTCCTCGTCGTCGGCTAGCTGGTGGCGATGGGCACCGAGTGCCGAAAGGTGGCTCAGCAGGGTGTTGGAGAGCACTAGAAAGCGCAGCCCGTTGTCGGCATCCTGCTTACGGTAGTGCCCCGGCTCGTGAAGCATATTGGTGAGCAGCGTGGACAACGCCGCATCGGCGTTATGCGCATTGCGCCGTGCCAGGCGATACGCTAAATCGTCCTGCTTGCCTTCTTCGTACTGGTGAATGATTTCTTCCAGGTAGCGGCGATGGTTGGTCAGCACATGCGCGGCCTCGCGATTCAGCCGCCGACCTTGCCAATCGGGCAAAATGAAGAATACCGCCAGGCCCGCGATCAGGGCGCCAATCAGCGTATCGAACAGGCGTGGCCAGATAAGATCGAAGCCATCGCCCACCTGATTGAAACTGCACAGCACCAGTAGGGTAATCGAGGCGGTGGCGATCACGTAGTGCTTTTCGCGGTTGGCGAAGAACGATACCCCGGCGGCCACGGCGATCATGCTTTGCACCAGCGGGTTGGGGAACAGGCTGATGGATGCCCAACCGACGATCAATCCCAACACCGTGCCCATGATCCGTTGAGAGAGAAACCGACGCGTGGTGGCAAAGTTGGGTCGGCAAACAAAGAGTGTGGTTAACAGTATCCAGAATCCCTGTTCCGGATCGAGCCAATGCAGGAGCCCATAGCCTACGACGAGTGCCGTGCTCAGCCTGACGGCATGGCGAAAGGTGGGTGAGCCCAGGTGCAAATTAAGCCTTACCCGTTTCCAGGCTTCGCGCAAGCTGGAAGGCGAGCGATCAAACAGGGCGCTATCGCGGCGTTCGTCGTTGGCGTCAGGGTTATGCGCACTGGCAATCTGCGCTTCCAGGGTGGTCAGGTTGTCGGCCAGTGCGTTGAGCGGGCGCATGAGCGGGCGCCACTCGGGTTTTTCCCGGTCGTCAAGGTTATCAATCGAGGCGCGTAGATCGGCCAGGGCCTGCTCGCTCTGTTCGTGGCCGAACGGGCGGTTGAGCAGCAGCGACTTGGCTAGCTGACGGCAGGCACGACCCTGTTGATCGAGAAGCCGCTGGCAGCGAAACAGCACGTCATGGTGAAAAAACGCCTCGGTCAGGGCGCCATACGGGTAGTGAGTGGAGCTTGCCCGCTCGTGGATATCCTGGGCGATAAAGTAGATGCGTAGATACCGGTTGAGCTTCTGGTCACCCCGCTGGCCTTCCAGGCGACGAAAGATCATTTCCTTGGCCTGATTAAGTGCGGTGACGACCTTGCCGTTCTGGCGTGCCAGCGCCACGCGGCGGGCTTCGACATCCACGCCCCGGACCGGCTCGAACAGGGCCGACTTCAAGATCAGAAATTCACCCAGCGCCTTGTATACCCGCGCCATGCTCTGCTTGACCGGCTGGCGCGAAAAAAGCGCGCACCAGATGACCGAAATGACGCCGTACCAGGCGGCACCCCCCAGCAGCAGCAATTGACGGTAGGCGACGTCTTCATCCACCCCGCCGTGCTGTTCAATGTTGATCATCGAATAGATCGACAGAATCAGCGTACCGGAGGCGATGGTAGCATAGCGTTGACCAATGGCCCCGAGCATGATCAGGGTAAAGGTCGACACCGCCAGCCCCAGGGCAAACAGCCACGGCCAGGGGAACAGCCACTGCACGATGAACGATGCCGACGCAAAGCAGGCAAGCGTCACCAGTAGCGCCTGAAAGCGACCCTCCCAGCTGTCATCGGTTTCCGACAGGGCGCTGGCGATAATACCCAGAAACAGTGGGATGACCAGCGCCACATCGCCCAGCAGCGCGCTCAGCAGTAGCGCACCGCTGAAGGCGATAAAGACGCGTAGGCTGTAGGCGAACTTATCCAGCGTCCAGAGGCGGCGCAGCGGTAATGCGATGGGCATAGGGTCTCTTGGTGGTCGCTTTTATTAGACTTTAGTCGTGACCATAGTATAGAGGGTTTGGGTAGCGCCTGTCTGCAACGCTGATCCATCAGTTATCGGCGAGGGTGTAACGTAGCAGTGGGGTGGGAGAGTCACTGGTGGTATTCGGACAGGATGACGTGACTGGCCCCTCGAGCGTTAACAGTGCCGTCGGGGCCGCAAACTACAAATACTTGAGCAGTTTCTGCAGCTTGTTCATATCGGCGGAGTCACCTACCAGGCGGACCTCGCCGTTGACCATGCCGTCGAGGAAGGCTTGCTGCGTGGGCTTCTTGAGGATGCGTAAAGCGGCCTCGTCGTCGCGAAAGCGCAGTTCAAGGTCCAGATCGACCGGCAACCCTTTACCAGAAGTAATTCGGGTAGGCGTCATCCGGTAGTGGCGGGCAATACTTAGATCTTCCGTAGCAATGCCCCAGTCAAGGCCGCGCATGCGTTCCAATTGTTCACGAAAGCGCGGCTTGCGGCGCAGGGCACGTTTGAGCAGAAAGCCCAACAGCCACAGCGTCAGCTTGAGCTTCATCAGGAAACGGCGTCCTTTAGCGCTTTGCCGGGCTTGAAGGCGACATTTTTGCTGGCCGGGATCTGCAGCGGCGCACCGGTCTGCGGGTTTTTGCCGGTACGCGCGGCACGCTCACGGACGGTAAAAGTGCCAAAACCAATCAGGGCAACGTCTTCGCCTTTGGAAACGCTGTTGGTAATTTCATCAAGGATCACGTTGAGGACTTGGCCCGCTTTGTCTTTGGACAGGTCGGCGTTTTCTGCAATGGCCGCGGCAAGTTCAGGTTTACGCATAAGGAAACTCCCTTTGTTTAATGATCGTGCAAGATACACTGTCGTGTTGTTGGTCAGGACACTGCAGGCCTGGCCGTCATTTCAGCCGGGCCGCCAGCGCCGCGAAATTTAGCCTAGCAGCGTAGGGGCTGCTCTGGAAAGCTCCACTTTCCTTTTCACGCAGCTGCCTGTCAATGCAAATCCAATCAAACGTTCGTCTCTATCTTCAGCGATTGCCGTCATGTCACCGCCTTCGCCTTCGATCCGCCAGCGTTCGGGTGGCTGGACAGGTGGGTAAGCAACCACCGGTAACAGGGGCGTTTTGACGATCACCGGCCATGCCCCAAAGCGCACCGCCGTGGGTGTGCCGGACAGGGTGGCGGCCAGCGCCTGGGCGCTGGCTTGCAGCGGCTGGACGTACATGGCGTTGACGCCATCAACACAGGCAACGTCGCCCAGGGCGTCGATATCCGGGTGAGAGGTGCGCAGTTGCCGGTCCACCAGGATACCGCTGGCGGAAACCGTGAGCCCCGCTGCCTCGGCCAGTTCGGTACGCGGGGTCAACCCCGTCGCCATCAATATCACATCGACGTTGAGCGCGTCGTCGTTATCCAGCGTCAGCGTGACGCCGGGGGCATCATCAAGGGCCATGGTCTGGATGGTTCTGCCCAGGGCAAGATGGATGCCTGCGTCCACAAACGCCTCGCCGAGCGCGCGGCCCAGGGGGGCAGGCAACAAGCGGGAAAGTGGTGTGGCATCGGGGGCGATAATGGTGACGTCATGACCGCCCGCGTGCAGATCGTTGGCAAACTCGCAGCCGACCAGGCCTGCGCCGATCACCGCCACGCGCGCGGGCGTTGTTCCCAGGGCATGATGAAAACGGCGATAGTCGTCAAGGTCGTTGACGGTAAAGCAATGCGCTTTGACGGGGTCGGGTATCGCCATGGGCACCCGCGGTTCGGCGCCGGTGGCCAGCACCAGGCGGTCGTAGCCAAGCGCTTGGCCATCTTCCAGCCGCAGCGAGCGGTTCGCCACGTCAATCTGGCGGACGGGGGTATGGGGGAGCACTCGAGCGTCAAGCGATTCGGCAAGCGCCGTGGCGTTGCGCTGTGCGAGCTTTTCGGGCGGCAGGCGCTTGGCGAAGCCGGTGGACAGCAGCGGTTTGGTATAGTCATCGCCGCTATCGGCGCTGATCAAGTGCAGGGTGCGTGTATCGCCTTTGCGGCGCAGCGCACGGGCAAGACCAACGCCCGCCATGCCAGTGCCAACAATAACGAGCTCAGCGTGTGATGAGGGCATCCGGGTATCCAGTGGTCAGTGGGACAAAAGCCTGTAAAGCCCACATGTTACACTAGGTGATCGTTTAATTGCCTGGAGGCTCTGGTGTCGCGTCACTGTGTTGGAACCGCCCCTGATCTGCCATGTTGGCGTCCCATTAGCGCGCTGCGTCCGGCGATGAGCGCGCCGTGGTGGCAATGGGTTGCCTCCACGGACTCACTAACGGCGCGTATTGTCTCCGCAGGGGGCGAGCGGCCTTTTCGCGTGCGTTTGTTGCGCCAGGGTGTCGGCTTTCCCCGGCCGCATGAGGCCCTGGCGCTGGGTATGCCAGCCCGGCGCTATGCGTGGCTCCGCGAGGTCGCCCTGTGCGTGGACGAAACACCATGGGTCGTGGCGCGCTCGGTGGCTCCCCTCAAGGCGCTCAGGGGCCAGTGCCTGGAACGCCTGGGGGAGCGCTCATTGGGCAGCTGGTTGTTTCGCCAGCCGGACCTGGTGCGTAGCCCGCTGTATGCCACGCGCCATGCGCCTGGTTTTGCTTTCCCTGGCGATGATCGTATTAGCAGCCTGTGGGGGCGCCGCTCGGTATTTCAGAACGGCGGTAAGAATGGCGGGTTATCGCTGCTGGTGCAGGAATACTTTTTATCGACCATGACGGATGATCTTGTGCTGCCTTCGCGCTAGGCTAAGGCAGCGTCTCTTGGATGGGTGAGGTAAGCATGGATCGTTCTTTATTGCGGCCAACCGGGTTGAGTCGGCTGGCAGACTTCATACAGCTGATGCGGCTGGACCGGCCGATTGGCACCTGGCTGCTGATGTGGCCAACGTTATGGGCCTTATGGGTGGCTGCTGAGGGCGTACCCGGTCGCAATGTGCTGTTGATTTTTATCGCCGGTGTCTACGTCATGCGCGCGGCGGGCTGCGTGGTCAATGATTACGCCGACCGCCATGTCGACGGTCACGTCAAACGCACCCGGCACCGCCCCCTGGCCACCGGGCGGATCAGTGAGACCGAGGCGCAGCTGCTGTTTATCGGGCTGGTGACGGCGGCCTTCATGCTGGTGCTGTTGACCAACTGGTTTACCGTGCTGCTGTCGGTGGGCGGCGTGGTGCTGGCCTTCATCTACCCGTTCATGAAGCGCTACACGCATTTTCCCCAGGTGGTGCTGGGAGCGGCATTTTCCTGGGCGATCCCCATGGCGTTCGGTGCGGTCCTGGGGTACGTGCCGGTAGAGGCGTGGTTGCTGTTCCTGGCCAATGTGCTGTGGACCGTCGCCTACGATACCCAGTACGCCATGGTCGATCGCGACGACGATATAAAGATCGGCATTAAATCGACGGCCGTGCTGCTGGGTAATGCCGACCGGCTGGTGATTGGGCTGCTTCAACTGGCCACGCTGGCACTGCTGGCCTGGGTGGGCGCGCGCATCGGGCTGGGCGGTTTTTTCTGGCTCGGCCTGGCGGGGATGGCGGCGACCTTCGTCCACCAGCAGCGCTTGATCCGTCACCGTGAACGGGATCCCTGTTTTCAGGCGTTTCTGAATAACCACTGGTCGGGGCTGCTGGTGTTCGCCGGGATTGCGCTGAGTTGGTGGCCAGCGGCTGGCTAATCTCTGCAAGTGTCATAGAATTGTCATCAAGTCATGGTGTGATCGTCATGTACCTGTCACTGGATTACTTTCTATCGGACACCGTGAGGCTCTGGAATGACCGCCAAGACCGTCTTGATCGTCGATGATGAAGCATCCATTCGCGAGATGATCGCGGTGGCGCTGGAAATGGCCGACTACCGTGTTCTTGAAGCGGACAACGCTCAGGATGCCCACGCCATGGTCGTTGATCATCAGCCTGACCTGCTGTTGCTCGACTGGATGATGCCCGGCACCAGCGGCATCGAGCTGGCCCGGCGCCTCAAGCGCGAGGAGACCACCGCCGAACTGCCGATCATCATGCTCACCGCCAAGGGCGAAGAAGACAATAAGATACAGGGCCTCGAGGCGGGAGCCGATGATTACATCACCAAGCCGTTTTCGCCCCGTGAACTCGTGGCACGCCTCAAGGCGGTGCTGCGCCGTGCAACACCGCGTGGTGTGGAAGATCCCATCGAAATTAATGGGCTGCTGCTTGACCCGGTGGGCCACCGGGTCAGTGCCAACGGTAAAGACCTGGATATGGGGCCGACCGAATACCGGCTGTTACAATTCTTCATGACCCATCAGGAAAGGGCCTACACACGCAGCCAGTTACTTGACCAGGTGTGGGGAGGTAATGTGTACGTGGAAGAGCGCACTGTGGATGTGCATATTCGTCGGCTACGCAAAGCCCTGGGTGACGCGCATCAGAACTTGATTCAAACGGTTCGCGGTACCGGCTACCGCTTCTCCGCTCGAGCTTAACCGTGCGTTTGTGGAGCCGTGAACTGTGGCGTTTGCTAGGTTGGGCGGCACTCGGCACCTGTCTGGGCTGGTTGCTTGGCCTGCCGGGTCTGGGGCTGGCCGGTGGCTTCGCGATGTGTCTGGTCTACCATTTGCGACAATTGCGCGCGGCCTACCGTTGGCTGACGCAGCGCCCGCAGGACGAACCGCCCGCCGCAAGGGGCCTGTGGGGCGAACTGTTTGATCGTCTGTACCGTTATCAAAAAAGCCAACGCATTACCCAGAGCCGTCTCCGCTCGACGCTTGCCCGCATTCAGGAATCCTCGGAAGCCATGCGCGATAGCGTGGTGATGCTCGACCGCCACGGCGACCTGGAATGGTGGAACAGTGCCGCCAGCAATATGTTGGGGCTGCAAACCGCCCATGACCGCGGCCAACATATTACCAATCTGCTTCGCGACCCGCGGTTCATCAGCTATTTCAACGCCCGCGACTACAGTGAGCCGCTGACGCTCACGTCGCCGATCGATGAGCGCCGCATCCTGCAGTACCAGATCACCCTTTACGGTGACGACGAGCGCCTGGTCATGGCGCGTGATATTACGCGGCTGCATCAGCTAGAGCAGATGCGTCGCGACTTTGTGGCCAACGTCTCCCATGAGCTGCGCACACCGTTAACCGTATTGTCGGGCTACCTCGAAACCTATGGCGAGATGGCTGATCAGCTTCCCCCCCGTTTGGGACGCAGCATCGGGCAGATGCAGGCCCAGACACAGCGCATGCAAAACCTGGTCAACGACCTGTTGCTGCTGTCGCGGCTGGAAATCGATCAGGGCGGACAGGATCATCAGCCCATGGACGTGACGTCCCTGTTAAACAGTGTAGGGGCCGATGCGCTGGCGCTTTCCGAGCATCAGCACACGCTCACCATTGAAGGCGACTACCCCGCGCAGTTGGTCGGCAGCGAGCAGGAAATCCGCAGTGCCATTTCTAACCTGGCGTTCAATGCGGTACGTTATACGCCCGCTGGCAGCGAGATTACGCTGCGCTGGAAAGCGTTCGGGCAAGGTGCCTGTATCGAAGTGTGCGACGACGGCGAGGGGATTGATCCCGTGCATATTCCGCGTCTTACCGAGCGCTTTTATCGCGTCGATAAAGGCCGCAGCACCGCCACCGGGGGCACCGGGCTTGGGCTTGCCATCGTCAAACATGTATTGCTTCGCCACGACGCCCAGTTGCAAATCGACTCGCATCCGGGCGAAGGTGCCCGTTTCCGCTGTGTTTTCCCCGCGACCCGCCTGAGCACATCGGCCACGCCGCCGCGTAGCGTCCCCACGGTTACATAGTGCGCGGCTGCGCTGCTGGGCATTGGCGTCACATGTGTCATTACGGCACATGTCCAGCGTATCCAAATGACACTCCTTGGCGATCAAGCGGTCTGGATAGAAGTATTTAACTCTTTGTTATTATTGATGAATAATCCATTATTTGAATGGCTGGCATAGAGGCTGCTCTTTATTGGGTAAGACAGTATCTGTCACTGTAAGATGCAGAAAACTGTTGATACTTTTCTTTACGAAACGAAGAAAAGTAACTACGCTTAGACAGTAGCCCAGTGCAGGGCAAGGATGTTCTGCATTAGCAGGGATGATTCAAGATTCATTGGATGAGTCTAGAAGGCGGTCATACTGCCAGTCAGGGTAACGTCCACGGTTGGAGTCCCGCAAAAGGATTGGAAGCTGGTAAGCACCACCGCCTAAAATGATCACTGTCGAAGACCCCGCCAAGGCGGGGTCTTGTTTTTGCCAGCCTTTCAACAACGTCAGCTTTCCTTACTTTCAGCCTCTGTGTACTGGCCTTATGCATACTTCAAGAACGCTTGGTCACCGACTGGGCATGGCGATAGTGGTCGTCCCACATCAGCACTGCCCCGGCCACGGCACCGGGAATCAGGAACAGGTTGGCCAGCGGGATCCACGTCATCAGCGTAACCAGGCCGCCGTAGCTTAAGCTTTGCCACCAGCGAGCCGATAAGCGACCGCGCATATCGCGAAACGCTACCTTGTTGTTATCCATCGGGTAATCCAGATAGGTGATGGCCATCACCCAGGCCGAAAACAGCGCCCATAGCAGGGGTGCCAACAGGTTAAGCCCTGGAATCCAGCCAATCACGAACAGCAGTGCCGCACGGGGCAGGATATAACCCAGCTTGACCATTTCGCGGCCCAGCGCATCAATGGTCGTTTTGACCAGCCCCCGATCATCCAGAGGTTCACGCCCGGTGACCTGAACTTCAACTTTAGCGGCCAAGAAGCCGTAAAAGGGGGCTGCAATCAAGCTGGTCACCAGCGTGAAGGTAAAAAACACCACGACCAACAGGCTAAGCACGAAAAGGGGCCAGATAAGCCACGACAGCCAGTCCAGCCAACTGGGCACCATGCTCATCCAATGCGCCAACCAGCCCTCAAAGCGGTTTATCACAAAGCTGAACATGCTGACGTAGACCAGCAGATTGACCAGGATGGGTAAAAAGACATAACGCCTTAGCCCAGGCTTATAGACACAACGCGTGCCTCGGCTGATGGCAGTGAATGCATCCAGCATGAAAAAGTGTGACTCCTCGATAATGACAACGCCCTGGCTGCCGTGCAGCCAGGGCGTATTGCATGAGGAATCAGGGGGCAGGTCAAGACTTTTTCGGTGCTGCCTGCTGGTCCAGTGTCTCAGGATCGGTATGGCGGATATCCAGCCCCTTGACGAGGTAGACGACGTGCTCGGCCAGGTTATTGGCGTGGTCGCCTACCCGCTCCAGTGCGCGCAGCACCCACATGATGCTGAGTACCGAGGTGATCGAGCGCGAATCTTCCATCATGAAGGTCATCAAGGAACGCATGGCGCTGCCGTATTCACTATCGACAAACTCATCCTCACGCACGACCTGCATGGCCAGTTCGGTGTCGAAGCGGGCAAAGGCGGTCAGCGAATCGCGCAACATTTTACGCACGTGCTCGCTGATATGGCGCACTTCCACCAGCCCGCGAATGGTGTTGCTGCTCTCGCTCAGGCTGAGTGCATTGCGGGCAATCTTGCTGGCTTCATCGCCGATCCGCTCCAGGTCAGAGGTAGCACGGATGACGGCGAGCACCAGGCGCAAATCCGAAGCGGCCGGCTGACGACGCGCGAGAATACGCGTGCACTCGTCATCAATCTGCAGCTGCAGGTCATTGACCTGACGGTCGTTGTCGCGGACTTTCTCGGCCAGCCGTGAGTCACTTTCCAGGAGCGCGAAGACGGCGTCCTGGACCTGTTTTTCCACCATGCCGCCCATGGCCATCAGGTGGGTCTTGAGTTCTTCCAACTCGTGATTGAATTGGCGCGAGATATGCTGGCTGTGAGTATCGCTGGTAATGTCCATGGAGCCCTCCTAACGGGGTTGCGTCAACCTAAGCCATACGGCCGGTTATATAGTTTTCGGTTCGTTGTAGACGAGGATTAGTGAAAACGTGGTCGGTGGGTCCGTACTCTACAAGCTCACCCTGTTGCAGGAAGGCCGTGTAATCAGACACCCGGGCCGCCTGCTGCATATTGTGAGTCACCAACACTAACGTTAGCTGAGATTTCAGATTTCGAATCAACTCTTCGATCTTGAGGGTTGAAATCGGGTCAAGCGCCGATGCCGGCTCGTCAAGCAGCAGCACGTCGGGCTGCACCGCCAGCGTCCGCGCGATGACCAGGCGCTGCTGTTGCCCGCCTGACAGCTGCCAGGCAGAGCGATGCAAGCGGTCCTTGACTTCATCCCACAGGGCTGCCGAAGTGAGCGCCCACTCGATGATGTCGTCCCGTTGGCGCTTGGCGAGCCGTTTCTGCAAGCGCAGACCAAAGGCGACATTTTCGTAGATCGACATCGGAAAGGGGTTAGGGGTCTGGAACACCATGCCCACCCGACGACGCAGCTCTGTGACGTTCATTTCCGGCGCATGAATATTATGTCCTTCAAGGCTGATCTCACCGCTGTGGCTGACCGACTCATTAAGGTCATGCAAGCGATTGATCGCTCTCAAAAAAGTCGATTTGCCACACCCGGAAGGGCCGATAAAGGCCGTGACCCGGTGGCGCGGGACCTGCAGCGTTAGCCGTTGCAAAGCCGGTTTCCCTGCGTAGGCCAGGCTGAACTGGTCAATCTCCAGACAGCACTGATCCGCTGGAAAATGCGTCACGGGGGCCTGCGTGGCCTGATCGACGTGTCGAGATGCTAGCATTCGCTTCCTCGCTGACGACGTAGATGATGACGCAATAATATGGCAGTTAGGTTAAGCACCAATACAATCAGCACCAATAACAGGGCCGTGGCATAGACCAACGGGATCGCTGCCTGGACATCCTCGCCGTGAAAGGCGGTGTCAAACAGGTGATAGCCAAGATGCATAAACTTGCGTTCCAGGTGTAAGTAGGGAAATTCACCGTCGAGGGGCATTTGTGGCGCGAGCCTGGCGACACCCACCAGCATCAGGGGCGCAACTTCACCGGCCGCTCGCGCCACAGCCAAAATGACGCCGGTCAACATGGCGGGAGTGGCCATGGGCAGTACAATGCGCTTCAACATTTCAAACCGTGTGGCGCCGAGGGCCACCGCCCCCTCACGCTGGGCGTCGGGAATGCGCGCCAGCCCCTCTTCGGTGGCGACAATCACCACCGGCAGCGTCAACAGGGCGAGGGTTAACGATGCCCATAACAGGCCACCGGTACCAAAGGTGGGGGACGGCAGCGCGTCGTCAAAGAACCACGCATCCAGCGAACCGCCGATGCCATAAACAAAGACCCCCAGGCCGAAGACGCCGTAGACAATCGACGGCACCCCCGCGAGGTTGCGCACGCCAATGCGTACCAGGCGGGTGAGAGGCCCCTGGTGGGCAATCTCGTTGAGATAGATGGCGGCCAGCACGCCAAAGGGCGTGACAATCACCGACATCAAAATCACCATCAGCATGGTGCCGAAAATCGCCGGCCATACACCGCCGTCGGTGTTCGCAGCACGCGGCCCCTGACTTAAAAACTGCCAGACGTCGCTCCCCCATGCCTTCAACTTCTGGCCGACGTGCATGGCATTGGGCGCTTCAATGCGGAGCACGGTGGAAAGTGGCTGGCGCAGTGTATCGCCCTGGGGCGTGCGCAAGATGAGCTGAAAGCGAGCGCGCTGAGGCGCTGGTAGCGGCAGCGCTTGTTGTACCTGCTCCCATGCATCATGGCCGCTGAAACGCTCACCGCCCACCTCAACCGCTTCCAGGTAGCCAATAAAGTCGCCCCAGGTACGCCGTTTCAGGCGTAGCAATTCCGCGGGTCGTGTCTGCTGTTTGATAGTGTCGACAGGGACCCAGCGCCAGCGGGCGTCGTCGACATCGCGATTGCCCGTAAAGTAGAGGCGCTCGCTACCTGCCCGGTTGGGAAGCGGCAAGTCGCGGACCGCCTCGCCCGCCACCACATCGCCATTTTGCAGGGTGACTTCGTCCAATGCCGACGGCCAGAAATGGCCCAGGCCGCGTGTCAGCAGTAACGCCAGCAAGGCACCCAGCATTAGCAATGAGAGGGCCACACAGCCCGCGCAGAGCCATGGCCAGATGCCCTGTTGCATGGCGCTTTTCAGCCACTTCATGACGTATTCCCCAGGTGCTGGTAGCGACGGCGTAGCCTTTGGCGCACCAGCTCAGCCAGGGTATTGACCAGGAAGGTGAACAGAAACAGCAGCAGCGCTGCCAGCACCAGCATGCGATAGGTAGTGCCCCCTGCGGTGGCTTCGGGCAGTTCGATGGCGATAGCCGCCGCCATGGTACGCATGCCTTCGAAGGGGCTGGCGCTGAGCAGCGCTGCATTGCTGCTGGCCATCAGCACGATCATGGTTTCCCCCACCGCGCGGCCCGCGCCGATCATGACGGCGGAAAACAGCCCCGGCCCGGCAGCAGCGAGCGCCACTTTAACCACCGCCTGCCAACGGCTGGCGCCCAGGGCCTGAGCACCTTCCATCAGCGGGCGGGGCACCTCGTTGAGGGCGTCCTCGGCCAGGGAGTAGACGCTTGGGATCACGGCGAAGCCCATGGCCAGGCCGACAATCAGCGCATTACGGGTGACATAGTCGAGGCCGAATGCGACATGAAGATACTGGCGAAGATCGCCATCCCAAAAGGTTTGCTCTACCAGCGGTGTTAACCACAGGGCAAGGATGAACATGGCCATGAGCCACGGAATCAGCCATAGCGCTGCCCACGAAAGCGGCAGGCGTCGCTGCCAGCGGCGACTCGCCAGGTGCCAGACCAGGCCAGCGAGCCCGGCGCTGAGCGGCAGCCAGACGATGACCATCAGGGTGCTGGCCAGGTGGCGCTCGACCCAGGGGGCGAGCAGCATACCGGCGATAAAGCCGATGACCACCCCAGGGATGGCTTCCATCATTTCCAGTGTCGGTTTGATGCGGCTGCGCAGTCGGGCCGACATGAAAAACGCCGTATAGGCCGCTGCCCCAAGTGCCAGCGGCAGCGCAAACAGTAGCGCCATCAGGGCGGCTTTCAGCGTCCCCCACGCCAACGGCGAAAGCATGGCAAGCGAGTCCGTGCCGCTGTGCAGCAACAAGGGAGCGGCTTCCCAGACCAAGAATACCCCGATACCCAATATGGCCAGCAGCACGCCAATGCCTCCGGCAGTGATGATGCCGGTGGCGATGCGGTCCTGTAAGTGGCGAAGCGGCTGGGGAAAGAGCCGAGCGCGGGTCATGTGGCTATCATGGGCAAGGCAGCGGTAGGATCAGCGTTAGGGGTTGCATGCGATCTCCTTACGTTACGTGACCATTATGACAGTTAAATGACAGGGCCTGTTTACCATGGACGCTGAGCCTCCAAGTCGTCCAGAGGCAGCGGAACGAAACCCGACGCCCGGGTAATCAGCTGACCCTCAGCGGACAGGATGAGATCCAGAAACGCCTGCTCGGGGGAGGGTAACGATTTACCTGGTGGCAGGTTGACGTAGACATACAGGTAGCGTGAAAGCGGGTAGTCGCCACTTTGAATGGCGGTTTCGCTGGGTGGTACGGCGTTACCCTCTGGAGTCGTCAGGGCAAGTGCCTTTATTGATGGCGTCAAATGGTTATAACCGGAATAGCCCATGGCTGAATAGGACTCCCCTACGGCCGCGACGACCGCCGACGCGCCCATGTACTCGCTGATATCAGGCCGGAATTCACCGTCGCAGAGGACCCGTTGACGAAACAGGCCATAGGTGCCTGAGGTGATGTTACGCCCATGCAAGGCGATACGCCCTCTTGGCGCTGTATCGTCCTGGGTCAGGGTTTCCCAGCGGGTAATCGAGTGCGGGCTTCCGCAGGCCCGGGTGGTAGAGAACACCGCATCTACGTCCTCAAGCGAGATCGCCGCCAATGGGTTGTGGCGATGTACAATCACGATAAGCGCATCACGGGCGACGCGCAGCTCCAGCGGTGGGTAGCCGTAACGTTCGATAAAGGCATCACGCTCTGCCTGGGTCATGCGCCGAGACATGGGGCCGATGCGCGTGGTGCCTGCGAGCAAGGCCGGTGGAGCGCTGGCAGAGCCGCTGGCTTGAAATTGCACATTGATTTGCGGATATTGAGTGGTCAGCGCTTCGCCCCAGCGCAGCATCAGCCCGGCCATGGTATCCGAGCCGACAGCGCCCAGGGTGCCGCTTGCCGAAGGCCCCTGTGGCTGAGCCAAGCCGACAAGCGGGACGCTGAAAAGCAGCCAGGCTAAGCCCAGTACCGCGCGATATTTCATGCGAACAGCGAAACCGTTACTATTCAATCGAGTGCTCTCTTGTGATTAACTATCGACGTATTGCAATGCAGCAAGGTGCGCCTCAGACGGCCATCTGATTTTCACAATAATAAACCGACAAAGCGACCGACACATGACACTCCTGGATACTGATTTGGACGATGCGCCTGCTCCTCAAGGACAACTGACCCTCAAGCTATTGGCCTCGCGTCAGGATACCAACGTTTACGGCGATATTTCCGGCGGTTGGCTGGTCAACCAGATGGACCAGGCAGCCGAGCTGGCCGCTGGTCGTGAAGCCGGCGGGCGAACCGCCACCGTGGCCATCGAAGCAATGGATTTTTTAAGCCCGGTGCGGGTCGGGTCAATGGTGAGCTTCTACACCCAGCTTCAAGAGGTGGGGCATAGTTCCATGAAGATCGATGTGGAAGTTTGGGTTCGCGCCCTCCACGAACAGCATCCGGACGAGCGCCAAAAGGTCACCGAGGCTCGCTTTGTCATGGTGGCACTGGACGACAACGGCCGCATCCGCGCGGTGCATGACTGAACAGAGGTTGCCTGCAATCGTCCTGAAAGCAACGGTCCTAAAAAAGGACGCTTGAATAAGCGTCCTTTCTGCAGGCCTGTGCGTTGCGTAAACGCCTAGGCGCCTACATTATCGCGACTTTTCAGGTACGCGTATTCACCGATATCGCTGAACGGGCGGACGATTTTCTGGAACGCCGAATAGGATTCATACACCCGGCGTGATGCTTCATCGTCTTCCACCTGACGCTGGATAGCAGCCTGAGAGCTTTCATAGAGCGCCGCCATGACGTCTTCGGGGAAGGTGCGCAACTGTACATCGTGTTCGTCCACCAGGGCTTCGAGTGCCTGAGCGTTGCGGAAGGCGAACTCACTGTACATGGCCAGGTTCGAGGCGCGGGCGGCTTCGGTGACGACGGCTTTTAGGTCGTCGGGCAGCGCGTTCCAGGCGTCGAGGTTGATGGTGCCCTCGAGCACAGCCGAAGGCTCGTTCCACACTGAGGTGTAGTAATAGTCCGCCACCTGATGCAGGCCGAAGGCCAGGTCGTTATAGGGGCCGACCCAGTCGGCGGCATCCAATACGCCGGTTTGCAGCGAGGTAAAGATCTCCGAGCCTGGCATGTTGACGGTGCTCACCCCGATGCCGTTCATGGCTTCGCCGGCGAGTCCCGGCAAGCGCAGCTTGAGGCCCTGCATATCGTCCAGCGAGTTGATCTCTTTCTTGAACCAGCCCGCCATCTGCGGTCCGGTATTGCCGACGGCAAAAGGCTTCAGGTTGTGCTCGGCGTAGAGCTCATCCCACAGTGCCTGGCCGTCACCGTGATAAAGCCAGGCGTTCATTTCGGTGGTGGTCATGCCGAAGGGCACGGCAGTGAAAAACTGCGAAGCGGCGACCTTTCCGCGCCAGTAATATGACGCCGAGTGGCCCATTTCCGCAGTGCCCGCCGCCACCGCATCGAAGACCTCGAGTGCCGGTACCAACTCACCCGCGCCGTGGACGGTAATGGTCATGCGGCCGTTGGAAAGTTGCTCGACGCGGCGTGCAAAATCGTTGGCGCCGGTGCCCAGGGCAGGAAAGTTTTTCGGCCAGGAGGTGACCATGTCCCAGTGGTAGGTGTCGTCGGCGCGCGCCTGGGATGTGGATACGAAAGGGGCCGCAGCGGCCCCGGCGACGCCAAGGCTGGCGGTTTTGAGAAAGTGACGGCGTTGCATGATGAGCAAGACTCCAAACGTAATGTCGCTATTTTTATGGGGCGCACGGGCGCCGTGTCCGCCCGCAAGTATGCGTTAAGGCGAATTTTGCCTGCAAGTTTTCTGATCAATCCTCGCTGGCATCTTTCATGCGGTTGGCATGCCGCACCAGCCAGTAGCAGCCCCCAAGGGCCAGCACTGCGGCGGCCAGGGCGCCGATCTGCCAGGGGTCGATGGTTTCCATATCCAGCACCATGAACTTGCGCACCAGCGCCATGATGGCAATCAGCACCACGATCTCGACATGGATAAAGCCTTTGCCACTGGTCATTGTGCGCACGATGGAATTGTTGAATTCCATGGCAATCAGCACAGTAAGGATCATGTCGAATAGCGCCTGAAACACGCGATAGTCAAAGGGGTCACGGCTTTGAATGAATAACAGTTGCACCACGTGAATCACCAGATAGTACATGGCGACCAGCACGGCCCCGCCGATGGCCAGGGTCAGTATCAGCGAGATGATGCGTTCGAAACGGTGGTAGCCGCTCAATTCCGACCAGCCGTTGCAAACTTCGGGAAATAGGCGTTGTAAGCGTTGTTTCATAAGGCTCTCTTTGGGGCAGTAGGGGCGCAAGCCAAGATACGAAAGGGGTGCGTCACGAGTCGTTTAAAGCGGCGTCAGCTTGGCAAAGCCCAGCACCAGCCATTTAACGCCCTCGCCTTCAAAGCTGACCTGGACACGGGCGCGGGCACCTTCGCCTTCCGCATTAAGGATGATGCCTTCACCGAAGACCGGGTGTTCTACCCCCTGGCCAACATGCAGGCTGGGCAGGTCGTCGCTGCCCTCGACGCTTTGCTGGGCAAAGGAGGTGCGTGAGGCAGTGACCGGACGGGAAACATGCCCGCGCAGGCGCACTTCCTCGAGCAGGTGCGGGGGCAGTTCGCGCAGAAAGCGCGACGGGCGCGGAAACACCTCCTTGCCATGCAGACGGCGGGTTTCGGCGTGGGTGAGGTAAAGCTTCTGCATCGCGCGGGTCACGCCCACATAACACAGCCGACGCTCTTCCTCGAGTCTGCCCGGCTCTTCCAGCGACATCTTGTGCGGGAACAGCCCTTCCTCGACACCCGCAATAAATACCACGGGGAATTCCAGGCCCTTCGCCGAGTGCAGCGTCATCAATTGCACGCTGTCTTCAAACTCCTCGGCCTCGTGGTCACCGGCGTTGAGTGCCGCTTCGGATAAAAACGCTTCCAGCGCTGCCATGCCCTCACCGGCTTCCGGGGTCTCGAAGGCATCACCGTGGGTGAAGGCCCGGGCGGCGTTGACCAGCTCTTCGAGGTTTTCGACCCGTGCCTGGCCTTTTTCGCCGCGTTCGCTTTTATGATGTTCGATCAGACCCGTTTTGGCGGTCACGTGGTCAATGATGTCGTGCAGTGGCAGCCCGGCGGCGTCGTTATCCAGCTGCTCGATCAGGTTGGCAAACGCCTGCACCGCGTTGCCCGCGCGGCCTTTCAGCGTGCCGTCGTTGATCGCGTCGTGCAGCGCCTGCCATAGCGGGATGTTATTTTCCCGGGCGCGCAGGCGGACGATTTCCACCGTGCGGGTACCAATGCCGCGGGTGGGCACGTTGATCACCCGTTCAAGGGACGCATCGTCATCGCGATTGAGTAACAGGCGCAGATAGGCCAGGGCATTCTTGATTTCCAGGCGTTCGTAGAAACGGTGCCCGCCGTAGATACGATAGGGCATGCCCTGGCGTATCAGCGTCTCTTCCAGCAGCCGTGACTGGGCATTGGAACGGTAGAGAATCGCCATATCGCGCCGGTTGAGGCCTTCGTCGACTTTTTCCTTGATGGTGTCGACGATAAAACGCGCTTCTTCGAGGTCGTTAAAACCGGCGTAGACGGAGATGGGGTCGCCTTCGACGCCGTCGGTCCACAGCTGTTTGCCCATGCGCTGGCTGTTATGACTGATCAAGGCGTTGGCGGCATCGAGAATCGCGCTGGTGGAGCGGTAGTTCTGCTCAAGGCGGACCGTCCGGGTCTCGGGGAACTCCTGCTCGAAGCGGCGGATGTTTTCGACCTTGGCCCCGCGCCAGCCGTAGATCGACTGGTCGTCGTCGCCGACCACGGTCATCGGCGTCTGCATGCCGGTGAGCAGTTTCAGCCAGGCATACTGGAGCGTATTGGTGTCCTGAAACTCGTCGACCAGCAGGTGGCCGAAGCGCTCGCGGTAATGGGCCAGCAGGGCGGGGTTGTCGCGCAGCAGTTCCAGGCTTCTGAGCAGTAACTCGCCGAAATCGACCAGCCCGCCGCGTTCGCAGGTCAGCTGGTAACGTTCGTAGAGTTCGACCATCTGGCCCAGATAGCCATCGCCGTCCACATTGACCTGATGCGGGCGCAGGCCTTCTTCCTTACAGCCGGAAATGAAATGCTGTACCTGGCGCGGCGGAAACCGTTCGTCGTCGATGGCATAGTCTTTCAGCAGGCGTTTTACCAGGCGGAGCTGGTCGTCGGCATCGATGATCTGGAAGTGTTGCGGCAGCCGCGCGTCCTGCCAGTGGGTGCGCAGCAGGCGGTGGGAAATCGAGTGGAAGGTGCCCACCCATACGTGGCGCAACGACAACCCCAGCAGCGCTTCCAGCCGGGTACGCATCTCGCGTGCGGCCTTGTTGGTAAAGGTCACGGCCAGCAGCGCGTAGGGCGACAGGCCCTCGGCCTGCATCAGCCAGGCGATACGGTGCACCAGCACGCGGGTTTTGCCCGAGCCCGCGCCCGCCAGTACCAACAGATTACCTTGAGGGGCGCTGACCGCTTCGCGCTGGTCGGAGTTAAGCTGATCGAGTATCGCCGTGACGTCGTCCATATAAGCCGCTGCCGGGTCGAAAAATGGGCCGTCAGTTTAGCACAGCCAATGAACTGGCTGTGTATACAGGCATGGCATTTGCACGACTCAGTGCCGAGGGCAGGTCTCCGCGAGGGCGCTGTGAACCCATCCCTGGGCGCTACTTTCGCCATCTGACCGCCATGGATGCCGGAAATGTCGGGAATATTTTCCGGCCATGGCGAAAAACCCTCGCTTCAACCTGCCCTCGGACATGGGTTAGGAGTCTTCCGGGAAACGCAGCGAGTTAAGGCTCTTCTTCACCGACTTGAGCTGCTCGGCGAGTTTGGGGCCGCGGGTCTTGGCCACGCCCACCGCGAGCACGTCGACCAGGACCAGGTGGGCGATACGCGAGCTCATCGGCGTGTAGATTTCGGTGTCTTCGTGCACGTCAATATACAGCGGCAGCGTGACCTCTTCCGCCAGCGGTGAGTCGCTGGGGCACAGGCCAATCACCGTCGCCCCCGCTTCCCTGGCCAGGCGTACGCTTGCCACCAGCGCCTTGGTGCGCCCGGTTTGCGAAATGGCGACCACCACATCGCCTTCCTTGAGCGTCACCGCCGACATGTTCTGCATATGAGGGTCGGCATAGGCCGAGGTGGAAATCTGCAGGCGGAAAAACTTGTGCTGGGCGTCGAAGGCCACCGCCCCTGAGGCGCCGAAACCGTAAAACTCGACGCGGTTGGCCATCGCCAGGGCATTGACCGCGCGGCCCAGGGCATCGTTATCCAGGCGGTCCCGTACCGACAGCAGGGTGCCCACCGTCGAATCGAAAATGCTGTGGGAGAACTCGGCGACGGAATCGCTATCGTTCATCGAGAACTGGGCAAACTGGCTGCCGGTGGCCAGCATCTGGGCGAGCTGGAGTTTAAAGTCCTGGAAGCCATTGCAGCCCAGGGCACGGCAGAAGCGCACTACCGTGGGTTCGCTGACCTTTGCCTCGGTGGCAAGGTCGACGATCCGCATATGGATCACTTCCTCGGGATTGCGCAGTACAAACCGCGCCACTTTCTGCTCGGAGCGGCGAAAGTGCTCCATGCGGCGTCTCATTTCATCGAACAGGGCGCGACTCACGTTTAGCTCCTTAAAATAAAGCCGAGTAGCTCACTATATGGGCAAGCAAAGCATGCAGCCACCGTTGGGGTGGCGTTAGACGACTCTTTTTTCTAAGTGGTCATCATTTTGTCAAGTAGGTTATAGTAAAAACTGAAGTGCCGCACTGCATCATCTAACAGTCGTCACGGATGCAGGTGGACGTAGGCATATTCACCTGGAGGAACGTCGATCATGCGTAATGTCGAACGCATCACCTCGGTCAAGAGCGAACTGCTCGATATTTTCATGAGCATGGAAGTGGACGAACACGCCCAGCGTCGGCGGAGTGCCGCGCAGCGCAACCTACGCGCACGGCGGGGGATCGAGCTGCATCGGGAGTTTCAAGCGCTGTCGCGGGATATTGCCCCCTTGCCGGACGAAGACGAACGGCAAGAGAGCGAACTGCACTGATACGGCACTGAGAAAGGTGCCCAACGGCGATGCCTGACGTGAGGCCTCGCCGTTTAAAGCATCCTCATAGGCGCTTGGCTCTGCAAAGCGCAGTGCCAAGCTGAGCCGATTTAAAGAATACCCGCCAGGAACACCACGATAACGCCAATCGGTGCGATAAAGCGCGCGACGATGTTCCATACGCTGAGCCCTGTACCGGACAGTGCCAGTTCCTGCTCGACGCTCTTGCGATCCAGGCACCATGCGACAAACACAACGGCGCCAAGGCCGGTGAGCGGCAGCAGAATCTTCGCGGTGAAGGTATCCAGCAAGTCGAAGATGTTCAGCCCGAAGAACAATACATCTGACCACAGGTTGAACGACAGCAGCGCCGCGATACCCAACAGCCATATGACAATGCCGCTGACCAAGGTCGCCGGAACCCGTGACAGCGAGGTGCGCTCTTCAAGCATCTCGACGGTGGGTTCGAGCAACGAAATGGCCGAGGTCAGCGCGGCAAAGGTCAGCAGCAGGAAGAACATCAGCCCCAGAATGACGCCGCCGGTCATGTTGCCAAACGCGATCGGCAGGGTGACGAAGATAAGTCCCGGCCCTTCGCCAGCGCTCAGGCCGTTGGCAAATACGATGGGGAAAATTGCCAAACCGGCCAGCAACGCGATGGCGGTATCAATGATGATGACCGTGCGTGCCGTGCTCAGCAGGTTGACGTCTTCGCCCAGGTACGAGCCGTAGGCCATCATGATGCCCATGCCCAGTGAAAGCGTGAAGAACGCCTGACCCATGGCGGCCAGCACCACGCCGCCATTCAGCGCACTCCAGTCAGGGCTGAACATGAAGGCCAGCGTTTCACCGAAGTGGCCGGTGGTCATGCCGTAACCCACGAGGATCAGCATCAAGATGATCAGGGCAGGCATCAGTGAGCGCACGGCACTCTCCAGCCCCTTGGTCACGCCGCGGGCCACAATGCCGATGACCAGCAGCATGAAGGCGCTGTGCCACAGCAGCAGCGTGCCGGGGTTGGCCAGCATGCCGTTAAAGATCGCGCCTATGCTGTCGGCATCCTGGCCGCTGAAGGTGCCCATGACCGAGCTCAGCGTGTAGTTGAGCGACCAGCCACCAATCACGCTGTAGAACGACAGGATCAGGAAACCGGCGAGGACGCCGCTGATACCGACCAGCGCCCAACCCTTGGACTTGCCGCTTTGGCTGGCCAGTTCTTTCATGCTGTCGATAGGGTTTTTCTGCCCGCGTCGACCGATCATCCACTCGGAAAGCAAGATGGGCACGCCCACCAATGCCACGCAGGCAAGATAGACCAGTACGAAGGCTGCGCCACCGCTTTCGCCCACCAAATAAGAGAAGCGCCAAATATTGCCCAGGCCAACCGCCGAGCCTGCGGCGGCCAGCACAAAGGCCATCTTGGATGACCACTGCGCATGTGCAAGTTTTGCCATACATCACCTGTTGAAAAATTGATTGTAATAAGTCGTTGTCGGCGCGTTGCACCGTTATTCGAAAAAGCCACTGACAGAAAATTGCCGGTGTCGTTTTCAAAAGTATGCGCAATTTATCCGATCAGTGCCGTGCATGCCAGTCAGCACCGCTAAAAAGCCAGGTCAAAACAGTTGGCTCTGCTTTTCATGGGCAAAGGGGCCAAGCGGTGGCAGTGGCGTCGTCTCCTGAAGGTCGTTATAGAGCTGACGAGCGAGTGTCGGGGACTCGCGATTATCCGCGGTATGCACAAATAAGAAAGGGGTTTTCCCCTGATTTATCCACAGGGCAAGGCGGGATTTCCAAGCATCGAAGTAGCCAACATTGATGGCTTTGTCAACATGGCCAATAAAGCGAATCACAGGGTGATTCGCTGTTGAAAGCACGTGTAACGGGAGTTTCGGCTTTTCCTGCTGGGCGTGGGCCAGGCCAGGGTGATCGTTTGCCGGGGTCGAAAACAGCGGACGCACGTCGAGCATCACACGGTTCGCCCGATAAGTTATCAACAATCGGTTAAGGGCTTTCTCGGCGGCGCCCTTGTGGAAAAAATCAGGGTGACGCACTTCCACGGCACAGGCTAGATGCGCAGGCCAGGCGGCGAGCAGCGCTTCCAACTGGGGTAATTCATCGGGGCCAAAATCGCGGGGCAACTGAACCATGGTAGGGCCTAAGCGATCGTGAAGCGGGGCAAGGGCGTCTAGAAAGCCCCAGGCCTCTTCCAGGCGCGTTAAGCGCTGATCGTGGGTAACGCTGGCGGGAAGCTTAAAGCAAAAACGAAAGTTTGCGGGCGCCTGGCGTGCCCAGCCCGCGATCGTCTCCGGCTTGGGTGTGCCGCTGTAAAAGGTGGTATTGCCTTCGACGCTGGAAAACACCGCCGCATAATCGCTGAGCAGGTCGGTTTTGGCGTAACGCGGATAAAGCGTGCCCGACCAATCCTGGTTGGACCACATGGGCAAGCCGATATAGAGCGGGCACGTCATGGTATTGAGTCAGTCTCGAGAAAGATGGCGCTTAATGTAACAGTCGGACAAGTGACGCTGCCAACGCTTGTTGGGGCTGGACAAGCACGGATGGCATTTTGATGAAGCTATGGGAAGAAAATATGCAATTGTCGGCGTAACAGGCGCGTTACTATCTACCCAGGCTTTATGATCAAGGAGCGCACGATGAGCGCAGCGCACGTCAGCAGCGACGATATTCGCGACCAATTTTCCAAGGCCATGTCGGCCATGTACCAGCAGGAAGTCCCCCAATACAGTGCCCTGCTGTCGCTGGTCGCGGCGGTGAATGAAGAGGTGCTGGCGGCGTCGCCGACGCTGCGCGAGACGCTCGCCGCCGATAATGCCCTGGCGCGCCTCGGCGTGGAGCGTCACGGGGCGATTCGCGTTGGCACTGCCAATGAGCTTTCGCTACTTCGCCGCATGTTCGCGGTGATGGGCATGCAGCCCGTGGGTTACTATGACTTGGCCGCAGCCGGTGTGCCGGTCCATTCCACGGCGTTTCGCCCGGTCGACGATGCCGCGCTGTCGCGTAACCCCTTCCGCGTGTTCACCTCCCTGCTGCGCCTGGAACTGATCGACGATCCCGAGCTGCGCCAGCAGGCCAGCGAGATTCTCGATGCACGCCGTATTGTCACCCCGCAGGCGGAAGCCCTGATAGAGCGTTTTGAACGCCAGGGTGGGCTAACCGCTGAACAGGCTGAGCAGTTTGTCCATCAAGCATTGGAAACGTTTCGCTGGCACGAACAGGCCACGGTCGACCTGGCGACCTATCAGCGCTTGCAGCAGGAGCATCGGCTGATTGCGGACGTAGTGTGCTTCAAGGGCCCGCATATCAACCACCTGACGCCGCGTACCCTGGATATCGACGAGGTGCAGCGGCGTATGCCACAGGTGGGTATTGACCCCAAGGCGATCATCGAAGGGCCGCCGCGCCGTCGTTGCCCTATTCTGCTGCGCCAAACCAGCTTCAAGGCCCTGGAAGAGCCGATTTCGTTTGCCGATGCCGCCCAGGGGCATCACACCGCACGCTTTGGTGAAATCGAGCAGCGTGGTATCGCGCTAACCCACGCTGGACGCGCGTTGTACGACCGCTTGCTTGGCGAGGCGAAACAGGCAGCGGAGGCGGATAACGCCGCTCACCAGGCCCGCTTGGCAGCGGCGTTTGAGGCCTTTCCGGATGACGAAGAGACGCTGCGTCGCGACGGGTTGGCGTTTTTCCACTACCACGCGGTACCCGGTGCGCAAGTGGAAGAACCGGTCGATGACGATGACGTGGAACGGTTAATGGCACAAGGCGCGCTGACGGTCACACCGATGATTTATGAGGATTTTCTGCCGGTCAGCGCGGCGGGTATTTTCCAGTCGAACCTGGGCGACAAAGGCCATGACGGCTATGCGCGCGGGGCCAATCAGCAGCAGTTCGAGCAGGCGCTGGGCGTACCGGTGATCGATGAAGTCGCTCTCTACGCCGAGCGCCAGCAGGCATCGCTAGAACAGGCGCTTGCGCAATTGCAGTCAGCGCGCGACAGTTTGTCGGAGTGAATGCTTGTGTTCAGATGTTGCTAACAGAGGATATTAATTAATGAGCCAGCCAAAAGTTACGGTGCTTCATGGACCTAATCTAAATCTATTAGGAGTACGTCAACCAGACGTTTACGGCTACGAGACGCTGGACGATGTGAACAACGCTTTGCGTGAAAAAGCGCTCATGGCGGGCTGGGCCATTAACTGTTTTCAGAGTAATCACGAAGGCGAATTGATTGACACCATTCATGCGGCGCGTCTTGATGGAACGTTGGCCATCATCATAAACCCTGCGGCCTATACCCATACCTCTGTCGCTATCCTGGATGCGCTCAATGCCTTTGAGGGCAAGGTGATCGAGGTGCATATTTCTAATGTCCACAAGCGAGAAAGCTTCCGTCATCACTCCTATGTGTCATTGCGGGCAGACGGGGTGATTGCGGGGCTTGGGACGCAGGGTTACCAAGTAGCGCTGGACGCCATCATTGAATCCGATGGTTAAGGTATTGCACCTGCCAGGCCTACCAACAGAACAGGGTGCTCGATGAGCACCCTGTTTCGTTGGTGGGAAGAGCCGTTAACTCAACGACATCAGGCGCGTTTCTTCGCCCGTTTGCCGTCCGGCTGACTATCGTTCGCATCGCTGGGTTGTGGCAACGACGGCAGCGACTTGGCCAGCATTTCCACGCTGTGGCGGTAGTACAGCTGGCTTTTGTTATGCTCGCCGAGGCTGGCGTAGAGGCGGGCAAGCTCGGCGCAGACGACACCGCTGGGGCGTTGGCGCTGGCTGGCCTCAAAGTACTCTTGCGCTTTGGTCCATTTACCGGTACGTAGTGACAAACGCCCGCAGGCGAGCAGCAGCTCGGGGTCGTTGGGCCGCTCCTGGAGCCATTTCTCGGCCTTGACGAGCTGGCGCGACGGGTCGACGTTGAGCAGCCCGTAGCGCTTCACAAGCCGGGCATCCCAGTGATGGTCGAGAGAGTGGTTGAGCAACCGTTCGGCAATGGTGTCTTCGTTGGCCTGAAGCAGCGCTTCGGCGTACAGCACGATGAGCTCTGTCTTGCCGCGCAGGTAGTCGGGCATGTCGGCCCAGAGGCTGCGCACGCGTTCGATATCGCTCGGGTTTTTGGCCTCGAAGATAATCAGCTCACGGTACGCCTTGAACTCGAGCTCCTCGCGCTCCTGTTGTGAAATCAGCTTTTGCGCGGCTAATCGGGGGATCAAGCGGCGTAGTCCTTCCCAGTCGTTGACACTCAGGAAGACCTGCTTGAGCAGCTTGAGGACTTGGGGGTGATTCGACAGCTGCTTGTCCAGGCGGTTAAGAATTGCCAGCGCTTCTTCAGGCTGCTGGCGGTCGATCAGTAATTGCGCCTGCATCAAGCCAATCGCGGTATCGGCACCTTCCGTGGTCAGTTGGGCCTGATTGATGTGCTCCTGGGATTGGGTGTAGTTGCCTTGATAGTGCGCTGCCAGGGCCGCCGAGAGGTAGTTGACCAGCGGCGTGCTGGAATCATCCGCCGCTTTCACCAGGGTTTTCTCTGCGCGCTTCCAGCGCCCTTCGGTCATGGCCACCAGCCCGCGCACGGTACGCTTCATGGCGCGGCGGTTGCGGGCGCGGCTATTCCAGGTACGAAATCGGCCTACCGGGCGAATCATGCCGCTTAGCAGGCGCAGTATGAAATGCAGCACCAGGAAGGCGGCCAGCAGCAGCACAAGGCCAAACCAGAAGGAGGTTTGTACCGAGGTGTCTCCGACGCGTATCAGCCAGTAGCCGGGCACTGACATCATCAGATGGCCAAACAGCGCCCCAACGGCTAGCCCGGCGACAATCAGCAGGATGAGCTTTCTCATGACTCACCTCCCTCTTGCTGGCGCGACTCGTGACGGTTGTTGATAAATTCCGCCATGGCCTGCTGCGACCCGCTGATATCAGGTAGTTCGGGCTCGACGGTCACGTTTCGGAGCTCTTCAAGGCGTTCGATAACACGCTGGGCTTCCTGGCGAGAGGTGTCGTAGTAGCCGTTGATCAGCTCCAATGCCTTATCGATACTCGCTTCGTAAAGACCCTGTTCTTCTTTGAGCAGCGCAAGCTGGGCTTGTTCGAGTATCAAGCGCAGGCTTTGGCGCAGGTACGACTCCTGTTCCGGGGTCACCAGGGCTTCCAGAGCCTCGTCATGGTGACGGATCATGACCAGGTCTTTCAGCTCTTCGCCGAAGCGCGCCAACTGGCGCTGGAAGGTGCCGGAGGGCGGCTGTTCAATGCTTGAGGTAACGGCACGCTCTTCCACTTCCTGGGCAAGGCGCAGGCCGGCGACGCGCTCCTGTTGCGCATTCAGGGCCAGATAAACCCCGGTGCGGTCGAGGCGCGGAACGGCGTCAAGGGCGGCCAGTTCGTTGGCAATTTCACGCCGTACGGGGGTCAGTGCAGGGTTGTCGGCATCAGCCAAGCGTGCATCGGCGGTGCGCAGCAGGGCGGTGGCACCCTCAACATCACCTTCCAGCTGTAGACGCTGGTTGGCTAGACGCAATAAATAAGCGGCTTCGGCATGCAGCCAGTCGCGTTCATCGGTTTCCTGCTCTTGAGAGAGCTGGGCGAGGACGTCATCCAGGGTGTCGTCGACGTTACTGCGATAGTTGGCAAACTCATCACGCAGCTCGCTGATAGTGCTATCCAACCGTTGCTCGCGCTCGGCCTGAGCGCTTTCAAGCTGCGCGGCAAGGTCGTCAACGGACTGTTGCGTCGCACTGCTTTCACTGAGTTCATTAAGCCGCTGCTGCTGGGCTTCCAGGCGGAGCCAGCCCTGCCAAGCGACCACGCCAACCGCTATCGCCAATAGCAGTACCAGTACAATGGCGACCCCACCTTTGCCTTTGCCGCCGCCGCCAGTAGGCGTCGTGGCCTGGGGCGGCGGGGTTTGCTTGTTGCCCGAACCCGAAGAAGGCGCTGACGATGAAGCAGCACTGTCAGCGCTGTTGGAGGGGGTGTCCTGTGAAGAAGTGGTCTTCTTGGGATCGCTGGACGCAGAGGCTTTTTGCCCGTCGCTTGACGCGCTTGATTGATTGGCCCCTTGATGCTTTTGCTGGGCCGTCTCCTGAGCCGCATTCTTGGCGCTTTTCTGACGTCGCCGTGAGCGCTGGCCATTGGAAGCCGTCGTCTGTGACGACGGTGAGGCGGGTGCGTCCGTCGAGGGGCCGGCGGCGTCGCCACGATTACCCGTATTGGGGCTACCTGTATTAGGGGAACCCGTTGTGGAGGATGACGCCTCGGCTGTCTTCGCCTCACCGGCGTTATTGGCCGCGTTTTTTGGGGTGTCGTCCTGATCGCTTGTTTGTTTGCTCATCTGTCGCTAGCCCTTGTTAAGTTCCTTGATCGACATCGGCACCCGCTGGGTCTAGGCCCGAGCCAACGCGGCGATTAACGCCGGTGGTGTGGCTCCTGACGCCACGATGGGGGCATAAAACCCCAGTCTTTCAGCCAGTGTAGCCAAACGGCGACTGGAAACGATTAGCGGTTGGTTCAACGCTGCCGGTTGGCACCATTTTGCCAGATGTTCTAAGAGTTCGCCGCTGGTGACGATCAACGCCCGGTAATTACCCGCCGCGAGACGGTCTTGCATGGGGCGCGATGGCGCCAGCAAATGGCGGCGATAAACGGCCAAAGGTGTCACCCGGGCGCCGCGTTCGGCAAGCGTATCGGCCAGCAGCGCGCGCCCGCTTTCTCCCGCAACGATCAAAACGCGCTGGTGAGAAAGCGTTTGCAGTGATGCCAAGCGGAGCAGCGCCTCGCTGGTATCCTCACCCTCGCGCGGCGGCGGCACATGCACACGCACGCCTAACTGGTCGTAAAGCAAGGCCGCCGTACTTTGGCCAACGCTATAGTAGTCAATGCCAACCGGCAGCTGTGGCCAGTAGCGGTCGAGCGCCTCGCTCAAACAGCCAGCGGCAAAGGGACTCACAACGACGATCTTATGGTACTCATCAACATTCAGCCAAACCTGACGCATGGCGGCGTCTTCGGGCAGCGCCTGAAGCTGCATCACGTCCAGCGCTTCAACACTGACGCCTGCGCTGCGCAACGCCTCTGCCAGTGCTACCCCTCTAGCCCCGGGCCGGGTGATCAGTACCGGTAACGTCATATGTCGTTGCCGTATACCTCGGCCAGAATCTTGCCAGCTCCCTGGTCCAGCAGCTCCTCGGCGATGCGAATCCCCAAGGCTTCGGGTTCGTGCATCGAGCCGTGGCCTTCCGCACGGAGCACTTCAGTGCCTTCCGGATTGCCCACCAGCCCACGCAGCCACATCGTCTCTTTATCAAGGTCAAGCACTGCATGACCGGCAATGGGCACCTGGCAGCCGCCTTCCAGGCGCGTATTCATCGCTCTTTCCGCACGAACACGTGTAGCCGTATCAGCATCATCCAACGGCGCCAGAAGTGCAATCAATTCAGGATCGTGCAGCCGACATTCAATCCCAAGGGCACCCTGACCGCAGGCAGGCAGGCAGATTTCAGGCGGCATTGCCTGGGTAATGCGGTTGTCCAGTCCGAGCCGTTTTAGGCCGGATGTGGCCAGGATGATTGCATCGAATTCACCGCTATCCAGTTTGCCCAGGCGGGTCTGGACATTGCCGCGCAGATTCAGAATGCTTAGATCAGGGCGCGCTTCGCGCATCTGCAGGCCCCGGCGCAGGCTGGCCGTGCCAATGCGTGCGCCCTCCGGCAGCTCGTCAAGACTTTGGTAATGGTTTGAGACAAAGGCGTCGGTGGGATCGGCACCTTCGAGAATGATCGACAGGCCCAAGCCTTCGGGGAAATGCATGGGGACATCTTTCATGGAATGCACCGCGATGTCGGCGCGACCATCCAGCATGGCTTCTTCCAGTTCCTTGACAAACAATGCCTTGCCGCCAATTTTGGAAAGCGGTGTATCGGTGATTTTGTCGCCTCGAGTGGACAGTGGCACAAGTTCGACCTCAAGTCCGCTGTGTACCGCCATCAGGCGGTCACGAACATGCTCCGCTTGCCACATCGCCAGCTGGCTTTTCCGGGTGGCGATGCGTAGTTTGGTGATAGATGCCACGTTATTCTCCTTTGTCGCTGACACGACGCGTCAAACTATGATAACTCTCATCATAAAGCACCCGGCTACCCAGTAAAAATAACCGATGCCGCAAGCGATCTTGAATGCGTCCCAAGTTGCTTGCCTCAGGATACCCTATGACGCCCTCTATACCGCATGGACAGCTGGATCAGTTTTTCTTGCTTTCTCATGATCTGTTTTGCTGCCTTGACCTGAAGGGGCAGGTTCTGCAAGTGAATCCTGCCTTTGAAAGCCTTCTGGGCTACCCCGCCCGGGAACTGCTGGGTAAAAGTGCCGGGAAGGTGATTGATCAGCGCGACCATGCGTTGATTGAGGCGAAACTTGCGTGCCTGGTGGCGGGGGAGAAGGTCGCGCCCTTTGAGGTGCGTGCGCGTTCGACCTCAAAGGCACTGCATTGGCTGGAGATTGACCCCTCCCTGAGCGAGGGCATGGTCTATGTGGTGGCGCGGGTCGTTACCAAGCGCAAGCACGTGGAAGACCAATTACGGCGTACCCAGCAGCTGTTCAGGATCGTTGGGGAGACGGCATTAATCGGTGGCTGGTATGTGGATATGGACGAGGGAAGGCCCACCTGGTCCGATGAAGTCTGTCTGATTCATGGGGTGGAACCGGGGTTTCAGCCCACCTTTGAGGACGCCGTTGGGTTTTATACCGCGGCGTCACAGCCGCGTATCAAGGCACGCTTTGCCGCCTGCTGTGAACGAGGGGTCGATTTCGATGAAGCCTTTGAAATCGTTACCCGCGACCACCGGCCGATCTGGGTACGTGTGATCGGCAAGGCGGTTCACGACAGCGAGGGCAACGTGATTCGGGTGCAGGGCTCCACCCAGGACATAACCGCCAGCAAAGCCACCGAGCGCCAGTTGCAGTTGCTGGAGCGCAGCGTCGAGTCCAGCACCAATGGTATCTTGATCGTGGATGCGGGGAGCGCCGACCTGCCCATCGTGTATGTCAACACGGCATTTGAACGGATCACTGGTTATAACCGGCAAGAGGTGAAGGGGCGTAATTGTCGCTTCCTGCAAGGTGAAGAGACCGACCCAAACGCCGTTAAACAGTTACGCAAGGCCATTGCCGCACAGACCGAAGTACATGTGGTGATTCGCAATTATCGCCGTAGCGGCGCCCCGTTCTGGAACGACCTTTACATTTCGCCGGTACGCGATGAGTCGGGTCAGGTAACGCATTTCATCGGCGTGCAAAACGACATTTCCGAACAGCGTGAATACCAGGCACAGCTGGCTTATAACGCCAACCATGACGCGCTGACCGGGCTGCCCAACAGGGCGCTGCTGACCCAGCGGCTGGAACACGGTTGCTTGGTGGCGCGCCGCTACCGCCGCCATATGGCCGTAATGTTCATCGACCTGGACGAGTTCAAGCCGATCAATGACACCCTCGGGCATGAAGTGGGCGACTTTATCCTTGTGGAAGTTGCCAAGCGTCTGGAAGAGGAAGTGAGGCCCTGGGATACCGTGGCGCGTTTTGGCGGCGATGAATTCGTGGTGTTGCTGCCGGATCTGGCCGACCCAAACGATGTCATTCAAGTGGTGGAACGGATTCTCACCCGCTTGGCGACCCCCTACTGGCACCAAGGGGGCGAACTGCGGATTACCGCGAGTATCGGGGTGGCGATGAGCGACGGTACGGTCAGCGACCCGCCCCAACTGATCCAGCAGGCCGACTTGGCGATGTTCAAAGCCAAGCGGCGCGGGCGTAATACCTGCCAGTGGTATACGGAGGACCTCAATCGCAAGGTCAGCGAACGGGTCAGCTTGCGTAATGCGCTGCAGCATGCGATTGAGCAGCAGCAGTTCGAGTTGCACTTCCAGCCGCAAATGCACGGGCCCAGCGGCAGGGTGGTGGGCGTGGAAGCGCTGATCCGCTGGCCGCACCCCGAGCGCGGTTTCATTCCGCCCGGCGATTTCATTGGCCTGGCGGAAGACACCGGGCAAATCATTCCGATCAGCGACTGGGTGCTCGACACCGCCTGCCGTGTTGCCAAGCAGCTGAACGAGCTGGGCCTGGGGCGCATCACCATGGCGGTCAACGTCTCGCCGATGCATTTCCAGCGCCCCGGCTTTCTGGAAACGATTGAGCGCGTGCTGGAGGAAAGCGGCCTGGCGCCGGACCTGCTTGAACTGGAACTGACCGAAGGCGTGCTGATGGACAGCGCCGAGCAGGCCATTCAAACCCTGCAGCGCATACGGCAGTTGGGCGTGCACATTGCTTTGGATGATTTCGGCACCGGTTTTTCCAGCCTGAGTTACCTGAAGCACCTCCCCATTAACAGAATCAAAATAGACCGTTCATTTGTGCGTGATGTGATTACCGACCACTACGATGCCGCCATCATTGACGGCGTTGTCGCCATGGCGGGGAAAATGGGGCTAGAGGTGCTGGTCGAGGGTGTGGAAACCGCTGAGCAGTTTGCCTACCTGACGAAGCGTCACTGTGACTACTTTCAAGGCTACTACTTCGCCCGCCCCATGCCATTAAAGGCGCTGCTTGCTTTCTTAGTCGCCCCACCAGCGTTGATGACACCATAGCGATTGAGGCCGTCGTGATAAAAACGGCGTCCCGCTCCCGACGGCGACTCTGTTACACTTTCTGCCATCGACTCTAATTGTTTTTGTCAGCAGGATATGCCTCCGATGAGCCAAGCTACGAACCAGTCCTGGGGCGGTCGCTTCAGCGAGCCCACCGATGCCTTTGTGGAACGCTTTACCGCGTCCGTCAATTTTGATCAACGCCTGGCCCCCCAGGATATTCAGGGTTCCATTGCCCATGCCACGATGCTGGCGCGTGTCGGCGTGCTGACGGACGACGAGCGTGACGCGATTATCAACGGCTTGAGCGAGATCAAGGGCGAGATCGAGCGCGGTGAGTTTGAGTGGTCGGTGCCGCTGGAAGACGTGCACATGAACATCGAAGCCCGGCTGACCGACAAGATTGGCATTACCGGCAAGAAGCTGCACACCGGCCGCTCGCGCAACGACCAGGTGGCCACCGATATCCGTCTGTTCATGCGCGACGCCATCGACGTCATCGAAGCCGAGCTTGTTCGCCTGCGTGAAGGCATGATCGGGCTTGCTGACCGCGAGGCCGAGACCATCATGCCGGGTTTCACCCATCTGCAAACGGCCCAGCCGGTCACCTTTGGCCACCATCTGCTGGCCTGGCAGGAAATGATGGCCCGGGATCACGAGCGGCTCCTGGATTGTCGCAGGCGGGTTAACGTGATGCCGCTGGGCGCCGCCGCGCTGGCCGGTACCACCTATCCGATTGACCGCCATGTCACCGCGGAGCTGTTGGGCTTTGAGCGCCCGGCGGAAAACTCGCTGGACGCCGTGTCCGATCGTGATTTTGCCATCGAATTCACCAGTTTCGCCAGCATCCTGCTGATGCACCTGTCGCGCATGAGCGAAGAGCTGGTGCTGTGGACCAGCGCCCAGTTCGATTTTATCGACCTGCCCGACCGCTTCTGCACCGGCTCGTCGATCATGCCGCAGAAGAAAAACCCCGATGTGCCCGAGCTGGTGCGCGGCAAGACCGGCCGTATCTATGGGCACCTGATGAGCCTGCTGACGCTGATGAAGTCCCAGCCGCTGGCCTACAACAAGGACAATCAGGAAGACAAGGAGCCGCTGTTTGACGCCGTGGATACCGTGCGCGACTGCCTGAAAGCCTTTGCCGACATGGTGCCGGCCATCGAGCCCAAGAAAGCCAGCATGTTCGAAGCGGCGCGCAAAGGCTTTTCCACGGCCACCGACCTGGCCGACTACCTGGTGCGCAAAGGGGTGGCCTTCCGTGATGCCCATGAGATCGTCGGTCAGTCGGTGGCCTATGGGCTGAAGGCGGAGAAAGACCTGTCGGAAATGACGCTCGATGAGCTCAAGCAGTTCTCGGCCACCATTGAGCAGGATGTGTTCGAGGTGCTGACGCTGGAGGGCTCCGTGGCCGCGCGCAATCACATCGGCGGGACGGCCCCCGACCAGGTGCGTGCCGCCGCCCAGCGTGCCCGCGACGCTCTGGCCGCCATCAAAGGGGAAGCGCAATGAAAAAAATCGCCTTGCTCGCCGTTGTCGCCCTGTTACTGGTGGGCTGCGGACAAAAAGGGCCGCTCTATCTGCCCGATAACGATAATGTCGACCAGCAGGAGGGTTAAGTGGATCATTTCAACGACCGTGACGGCCTGCTTTTTGCCGAAGATGTCCCGCTTGACCGTATCGCCGAGATATACGGTACGCCTTGCTACGTCTATTCAAAGGCAACCCTGACGCGCCATTTCCGCGCTTATACCGAAGCGCTGGGTGGCCACCCACACCTGATCTGCTACGCGGTAAAGGCCAACTCCAATATCGCCGTGCTGGGGCTATTGGCCAAGCTGGGAGCGGGTTTTGACATTGTGTCGGTGGGCGAGCTTGAGCGTGTGCTCAAGGCGGGCGGCGACCCGGCCAAGGTCGTGTTTTCCGGCGTGGCCAAGCAGCCAAAGGAAATGGCCCGTGCGCTGGAAGTGGGCATCAAATGCTTCAACGTCGAGTCACGCCCCGAGCTCGAGCGGCTGAACGCCGTGGCGGGCGAGCTGGGCAAGGTGGCGCCGGTGTCGCTGCGGGTCAATCCCGATGTGGACGCGGGCACCCACCCGTACATTTCCACCGGCCTCAAGGACAACAAGTTCGGCATACCCGTCGACGATGCCCTGACGGTGTACGAACTGGCCGCGAGTCTGCCCAACCTGCAGGTCAAGGGCCTGGATTGCCATATTGGTTCCCAGCTCACCGAAACCGCGCCCTTCCTGGATGCCCTGGAGCGTTTGCTGGTGCTCATGGAGCGCCTGCGCGAGCGTGGCATCGAGATCGACCACCTGGATCTTGGCGGCGGCCTTGGCGTGCCCTACCGGGATGAAACGCCGCCACACCCGTTTGACTACGCCAGCCAGCTACTCTCGCGCCTGTCGCGCTGGGAAGGCGGCGAGCAATTGACGCTGCTGTTCGAACCCGGTCGTTCGATTGCCGCCAACGCCGGGATCATGCTCACCCGAGTGGAGTTTTTAAAGCCTGGCGAAACCAAGAACTTTGCCATCGTTGATGCCGCCATGAACGACCTGATACGCCCGGCGCTGTACCAGGCATGGCAGGCCATTGTGCCGGTGGATACGCGTTTGGCGCGGGACACCTCCACCTACGATGTGGTGGGGCCGGTCTGTGAAACGGGCGACTTCCTGGGCCAGGCGCGCGAGTTGGCGATTGCCGCGGGTGACCTGCTGGCCGTGCGCTCCGCCGGTGCCTATGGGTTCGTCATGGCGTCCAACTACAACAGCCGCCCGCGCCCCGCCGAAGTGATGGTGGACGGCGAACACTGCCATCTGGTGCGCGCCCGTGAAACGCTGGAAAGCCTGTGGGCCGGTGAAGCCTTGCTGCCCGAAGGAGGCGTTTAATGCTTTTGCACTTCACCAAAATGCATGGCCTCGGCAATGACTTCATGGTGGTCGACCTGGTCACCCAGCGCGCCCGCCTGCGCGACGAGCAAATCCGTCAACTGGCGGACCGGCGTTTTGGCATCGGTTTTGACCAGCTGCTGATCGTGGAGCCGCCCAGCGACCCCGATATGGACTTTCGCTACCGGATCTACAACGCTGATGGCAGCGAAGTCGAAAATTGCGGCAATGGGGCGCGCTGTTTTGCGCGCTTCGTTCGCGATCAGCGACTGACCCACAAGCACGAAATTCGTGTTGAAACCGCTGGCGGCCCGCTGGTATTGAACGTTCAGCACGACGGCATGGTGCGTGTCGATATGGGGCAGCCGCGCTTTAATCCGGCAGCCGTGCCGTTCGACGCGCCGGGGGACCAGCCGCTGCATGATGTCGAGGTGGACGGTGAAACGCTGTCACTGGGTGTGGTATCGATGGGCAATCCCCATGCGGTGCTACAGGTGGATGACGTTGATACCGCCCCCGTGGCGCGCTTGGGGCCGCTGATCGAAGCGCATTCGCGCTTCCCCCAGCGGGTGAACGCTGGCTTTATGCAGGTGCTGTCAGCAAGCGAAATCCGGCTACGGGTGTTTGAACGCGGTAGTGGCGAAACGCTAGCCTGTGGTACCGGGGCCTGCGCCGCCGTCGCCAGTGGTATCCGCCAGGGGCTGTTAAAAAGTCCGGTGCGTGTCCATTTACTCGGCGGCGAGTTGAGTGTCGAGTGGCCGTCACCCGAGTCACCGCTGATCATGGTCGGCCCGGCGACGCATGTCTTCGACGGCCGGGTGGCGATTTACTAACGCCTTTGAACAACTGAACGCCTTTGAACAACTGATAGCACAAGCAGTCTTTGACTAACCCAAGGAGAACGGCGATGTCTCAAGCCCCAGAACCGCGCAAAACGCTCGACCCCGATCAAGTCGCGTTTTGGCTGGCGCGTCATCCCGATTTTTTCGTGGGGCGGGAAGGGCTGCTGCAGCAGTTGCAGGTTCCTCATCCGCATATTGACGGGGCGGTGTCGCTGCTTGAACGTCTGGTGATCGACTTACGCCAGCGCGCCGAGACCGCCGAAGGGCGTCTCGAGCATTTGCTGGAAACCGCCCGCCATAACGAGGCGCAGTACCGGCGACTGCGCGAAACGCTGCTGGCGCTGGTGGAAGCCGACACGCGTGACGCTTTGGCCCAGGCGTTGGCCACGCAGCTGAGTGAGCGCTTCAACACCCCCGCCATGGCGCTATGGTGCCCGGCGACATTAAGCGACGACGAACCCTCGCTGCCGCAGCCGCCCCGTCATGTGCTGGATCAGCATGCCAGTGCCCGGTTGGCGGCGTTGCTTGATGGCCGCACCAGTCGTTGCGCCAAGCTCAGCGTCAGCGACTGGAAGTGTTTGCTGCCCCACATCAAAGCGCCGCGCAAGGCAGGGTCGTGCGCTATTTCGCGGCTCTCGGCGGGCGAGCCGCTGGGTTACTTGCTGATTGCCAGCCCCGATGCCGATCAGTACCGCGCCAGTATGGACACGCTGTTTACCGAGTACCTTGGTGACATCGTGGCACGGCTGCTGATTCGCCTGGCCCCCCATGAATGACGACGCCACCTGCCAGCACGCTGAGGGGTTTCTCGCCTCGCTCGCACGCCACGCAAGCGAGGCGACTGTGGCGGCTTACCGTCAGGATATCGGCGCACTGTGCGGGTTTATTGAACGCCAGAACGATGATGCCGCCCCATTTGACCAGCACCTGCTGCGCGCATTTCTGGGGGAAGAGCGCCGCCGGGGGCTTGCGCCACGCAGCCTGGCCAGGCGTCGCGCGGCATTATCGCGGTTTGCCGATTACCTGGTGAAGCAGGGCGTCATTGCCGATAACCCGCTGGATCTGGTCCGTACACCCAAGCAACCCCAGCACTTACCGCGCCCGGTGGATGTCGATACGCTGGCGCGCTTCCTGGATACGCCGCACGATGACTCACCCCTGGCGCGGCGCGATCAGGCCATGCTGGAGCTTTTGTACTCGAGCGGCCTGCGCCTGGCGGAACTGGCGGCGCTCGACCTCGACGCCTTGCAGGACCGACGTGTCCGCGTGCTGGGCAAGGGCGGCAAGCCTCGCCAGGTGCCGGTGGGTGACCGTGCCCGGCAGGCGTTGGCGGCCTGGTTGAGCGTGCGGTCTCATCTGGCGCCTGACGCTGAAACCGCGCTGTTTGTCGGCCAGCGCGGGGCACGCCTGGGGCATCGGGCGATTCAAAAGCGGCTGGCGTCCCTTGCCATCGAGCGGGGGCTACCCGAGCATTTGCACCCTCACCGGCTACGTCATTCCTTCGCCAGTCATTTGCTCGAGTCCAGCCAGGACCTGCGCGCGGTGCAGGAACTGCTGGGCCATGCCAACCTCTCGACCACCCAGGTGTATACGCGGTTGGACTGGCAGCACCTGGCAACCAGCTATGACGCCGCGCACCCCCGCGCTAAACGCCGCCCACGGAGCGAGCCATGACCTCTCTCAAAGTGATTACCTTTGATCTGGACGATACCCTCTGGGATAACAGCGGCGTGATGGCGCGCACGGAAACCGGGCATTACGGCTGGCTGCTTGACAACCTGGCCGTATGGTTGGAAGAGCGTCGCTGGCCGCCGTGGCGGCTAGATGTTGATCAGGGGCTTGAGGATTATCTGCAACGCCGAAAGCGGCTGGCCCAGGAAGTGCCCGAACGGCGCGGCGACTTTACCTGGCTGCGTTTGCGTGCCCTGGAAGCGCAACTGGAAGCTCAGGGCTTGCCGCGTAGCGCCGCCACACTGTGGGCCGCCGCCGCCATGAATGAGTTCCATCGTCTGCGCGTGCAGGTAACGCCGCACCCTGAAGCCGCCGAGTTATTGGCAGACCTGGGGCAGCGCTATCGGCTGGCGGCCATCACCAACGGCAATATCCACCTGAAACGTCAGCCGCTGGCGGGTTACTTTGAAGTGGCGATTGCCGCCGGCGAACTACTGGCCCCCAAGCCCGACCCCACGGCGTTTCTGACCGCGCTTGAACGCTTCGAGGTCGCGCCGCAAAACGCCATGCACGTGGGCGATTCCTGGGAAGAAGACATAGTACCGGCCCTGCGGTTGGGCATGCACGCGGTGTGGATCAGCGAGGAGCGTCACGACGCGCTGCCCAAGGGCGTCCATCGGATTGGCCACGTGAGAGAACTGCGCGGCGTGCTGGCGGCGCTGAATAGCCCCTATTGAGGCGTTTGCAACCACTGGTCCAGACGCTGTGCGAGGGTGTCGACCCCGTCACGCTTGAGCGACGAAAACAGCTGAACCGATACCAGGTCTTCCCACTCCTTCAGGCGTGAACGTACTTGCTGCAACGCCGCGCTGGCGGGGCCCTTTTTCAGCTTGTCGGCCTTGGTGAGCAGAATATGCACCGGCATGTCACGCTGGTCGGCGAAACCCAGCATCATCTGGTCAAACTCGGTGAGCGGGTGGCGTACATCCATCAACAGCACCAGCCCGCGCAGGCTGAAGCGGCCGCGCAGGTAGTCGGACATGTGTTGCTGCCACTCCTGCTTGACCGTTTCGGGGACTTTGGCGTAGCCGTAGCCGGGTAGGTCGACCAGGCGGCGTGCCTCGTCGTTCATGATGCTAAAGAAGTTGATCAACTGGGTGCGCCCCGGCGTGCGCGAGGTGCGGGCCAGCGCTTTCTGCTGGGTGAGGGCGTTGATCGCGCTGGACTTTCCCGCGTTCGAGCGGCCTGCAAAGGCAACTTCGGCACCGGTGTCATCCGGGCAGAGGGCGAGCGTGGGTGCACTGGTCATAAATTGCGCGGTGGGGTAATTAAGTCGCACAGCTGAACTATCATGGGGGGTAGGCATGGCATTAATCCCGACAAACAAAGATAAAAACAATCAATAAGGTGACCAACAATGCGCGACAAGATTTCTGCAATTTGGAGGCTTCGCTATACTGCACACAGATGGGTTTCTACGGCCCGCAGGTAGTGTAACACCGTGCTCTGCCGGGCAGCGACCAAGGTGTCAGCTTGTTTTTCGTGCGGAGGCTTTGATAACACCAACCATAATGGAATTGCGATGAGAACATTACTGGCAAGCCTGGCCATTTCCCTGGGTGCCGCGGGGGCCGCCACGGCAGATCCACGGTCGGAGGCTGACGCGGCCGCCGGTGAAGCCCTGGCAACGCCCTGTGCGGCTTGTCACGGGCAAGCCGGCATTAGCCCGACGCCAACATTCCCGCACTTGGCGGGCCAGCAGATGTCGTATCTGGCCAAGCAGATCATGGATATTCGTGACGGTCGCCGAGAGGTCCCGCAAATGGCGGGGCAGGTGGATAATTACGATGATCAGGACGCCTGGGACGTGGCCGCCTTTTACGCCGAGCAGACGCCTCATCTTGGCCAGGCCGACGATGATGAAGCACTGTTGGCCCGTGGCGAGGAGCTGTACCGGGCCGGTGATATGGAAAATGGCATTCCGGCCTGCACTGCCTGCCATACGCCGACTGGCAGGGGCATAGGCAGCGCGGCTTATCCTGCGCTCTCGGGGCTGCAAATCGATTACACGGTCAGCACCCTGCAGGACTTTGCGGCCGGTGACCGGGACAACGACCCCAACGGCGTGATGCGTGATATCGCGGCCAAGATGAGCGATGACGACATGCAGGCGGTAGCCAATTATCTGCTGGGTTTGAATTAAACGACCGCCCTCAATAAGCTCGTGTTTATCACTTGCTTTGCCAAGCGGGGAACCCCGGCCGAGCGCTGGGGTCATAGAGACGCTTTCCCACGGAGAAGAATCACTATGTTGAAAACGTTAATGGTTGCTGTTGCTGGACTAAGCTTGTCAGCGGCGGTCAGTGCCCAGGAGCTGGTTGAAGGGCAGCACTACGAAGTGCTCGACGAGCCGGTCGAGACCCGGGTTGATGAGGGGCAAATTGAAGTGCTCGATGTGTTCTGGTTTGGCTGCCCGCACTGCTACCGCCTGCAACCCCACGTTAATGAGTGGGTCGAAACCCTCGACGATGACGTGGTGATTGAAAAAATGCCGGCGACCATGGGCGGCGACTGGAATACCCATGCCAACGCCTTCTATGCTGCCAAAGAGCTCGGCATTGAAGAGGCACTTCACGCGGATTTCTTCGACGCCATCCATCAGGATCAGCGTTCGTTGACCGAGGAAGACGAGATCGCTGCGTTTTTCACCGATTATGGCGTCAGTGAAGAGGAAGCCAAGGAAGCCCTCACCGCCTTTAACGTTCGCAGCAACGTGAACAAAGCCAACAGCCGCATGCGTGAAATGCGCCTGATGGGTGTGCCTGCACTGGTGATCGACGGTCGTTACGTCGTGACCCCAAGCAGTGCCGGCAGCCTTGAAAACATGCCCAATGTCGCCGATGCCCTGGTTGATCAGGTACGTGAAGCGCGCGGAGAGTAACGCTGTCTGACGCTGTATTCGGCACGGGGTTTTGCATGAAAGAGATGGAGGCACACGCGCCGCTGCTGAGCAGCGGCCAATTGCGCCTGTTGACGTTTAATCTCCAGGTCGGGATTCAGACCTCGGCGTATCATCACTACGTAACACGCAGCTGGCAGCACCTTCTGCCCCATCCTCAACGCTTGCAGCGACTGGCATTGATGGCCGAGGTGATGGGCAGGTTCGATGTGGTCGGGCTGCAGGAGGTCGATGGCGGCAGTTTTCGCTCAAGCCGCGTCAACCAGGTCGAATACCTGGCCGCCAAGGCAGGGTTGCCCCACCATTTCCAGCAGTTGAACCGCAACCTGGGACGCATTGCCCAGCACAGCAACGGGCTGCTGTCGCGGTTGGTACCGAGTCAGGTAGAGGAGCATCGTTTGCCAGGCGCAATGCCGGGGCGCGGTGCCATCCACGCGCGTTTTGGCGAGGGGCCGGAGGCGCTGCATATCTTTGTGGCGCATCTGGCGCTGAGCCATCGCGGGCGAGTGCGTCAGCTCAACTACCTCAGTGAAATCATCCAGCCGCTGCGCCATGTGGTGGTGATGGGGGATTTGAACTGCACCCCGGATCAATTGCATGCCCACGAACGCTTCAATAACGCCCTGCCGCTACATCCGGTAAAACCCCTGCTGAGCTACCCTTCCTGGCAGCCGCGGCGGGCGCTGGATCATATTCTGCTCTCCCAGTCCCTCGAGGTGGTGGACGTTCAGGTGCTGGATCATCTGTTCTCGGACCATCTCCCAATTGCTGTCGATCTACCCCTTCCCGACGCTTGTCTGGCGGCGATTCGCGCAAGCGTTAAATAATAAGCGCGTCTCGCTGTTTAGGGACGCTGCAATGTCTGCGTATTTGCGCTATTGTCTGGTGCGCTTGACTTCTCTTAGCCGTTTTACGCGAGACACTCCATGTCGGACACAACAAAACTACCTGCCTTGATAGGTGCGCTGGACCGCGCTTCGGAATGGTTCGGACGATCCCTTGCGTGGCTGATCATCACCATGATGCTGATTCAGTTCGCGATTGTACTGCTCCGCTATGTATTCAGCGTGAACAGTATTTTCATGCAAGAGCTGGTGATGTACATGCATGCCAGCGTCTTCATGCTTGCCGCCGCCTATACCTTTCGCCACGACGGTCATGTGCGGGTTGATATCTTCTACCGGGGAATGTCGCCTCGCCGCCAGGCCCTGATCAATGTGGTGGGCATTTTAATGTTATTGATGCCAGTGATGGTGTTCATCATTGCGTCGAGCCTGGGTTATGTGGCCAATTCCTGGCGCATTCTTGAAAGCTCCCCGGATCACGGCGGCATTCCGGCCGTATTTGCCCTGAAAACCTTGATACCGCTGTTTGCCCTGCTAATGATCGTGCAAGGCGTGATTGAAGTGGTGCGTAACGGCTACATCCTGGCCGGACGAATCGCGCCGCCTGATGCGGATGATGACCACCTTGAGGAGCGCCTTTGATGCTGGACTTCATGCCGATCGTATTATTTGCTGTCATCTGTATCGTCTTGATGTTCGGCTTTCCCGTGGCGCTTTCGCTGGCGGGCACGGCGCTGCTGTTTGCCGGGCTGGGGCTGGGACTTGAAGCCATGGGTGTCGATGCCAACTTTGACAGCGGCTATCTTGCCGCGCTGCCCAATCGGCTATACGGCATCATGACCAACCAGACGCTGTTGGCGGTGCCGCTGTTCGTCCTCATGGGCGTGCTGCTGGAAAAATCCAAGGTCGCGGAAACGCTGCTCGACGCCATGGCCTTGCTGTTTGGCGCCATGCGGGGCGGCCTGGGTATTTCGGTCACGCTGGTGGGTATGCTGATGGCAGCGTCCACCGGTATCGTCGGGGCCACCGTGGTCACCATGGGGTTGATGTCGCTGCCCACGATGTTGAAGCGCGGCTACAGCACCTCGCTTGCAACCGGGACGATCTGCGCCACCGGTACACTGGGTCAGATTATTCCGCCTTCCATCGCGCTGGTACTGCTGGGCGATGTGTTGTCATCGGCGTACCAGCAGGCACAGTTGGACATGGGGATTTTCAGCCCGAAAACAGTATCGGTAGGTGACCTCTTCATGGGGGCACTGGTGCCGGGGCTGATTCTGGTCGTGATGTACATGACCTATGTGGCGCTAGTGGCGTGGCTGCGTCCCAGCATGGCGCCGGCGGCGGATCGCCGGGAACTGATGGAAGAGCTTGGCCACACCTCAGGGCTGGGCATGCTGCTTCTCAAGGGACTGGTACCCCCGGTGGTGCTGATCGTGGCGGTACTGGGCTCTATCCTCACCGGCGTTGCAACGCCCACCGAGGCTTCCGCCGTGGGCGCCTTCGGTGCCTTGGTGCTGGCGGTGGCCTATCGCCAGCTGGATATGGCGACGTTGAAAGACGTCCTGCGGTCGACGACCAATGTCACCACCATGGTGTTTCTGATTTTGATCGGGGCGGCGCTGTTTTCGCTGGTATTCCGGGCCTATGGTGGTGAACACATGGTCACCGAGCTGTTCGAGGGCATGCCTGGCGGCGTGGTCGGTGCGACGATCATCGTGATGCTGGTGATCTTCCTGCTCGGCTTCATTCTCGACTTTATCGAAATCACCTTCGTGGTGGTGCCGATCGTCGGCCCGATTCTGCTCGCCATGGGACTCGACCCGATCTGGCTCGGCATCATGATTGCGATTAACCTGCAGACGTCGTTCCTGACGCCACCGTTTGGTTTTGCATTGTTCTACCTGCGCGGGGTGGCACCGCCGTCGGTGCCGACCTCGGCCATCTATCGCGGGGTGATTCCGTTTATTCTGATGCAGTTGGGCATGTTGCTGATGCTGACGTTCTTCCCGCAGCTGGCAACATGGTTACCTACGCAATTTGGCTAACAATGTGTTGAAACGCGTCGCTGTTATCAACGCAAGGACGTGACAACCTAGTACTTAAAGCAGTTAAATAACTCATTAACAATTTGCAGCAAGCCGCTTGGTCACCTGCCTTAGGCACTCAGCTGAGCGGTGTTTTCCTACCCATAACAGTAATAATAGAAAGCTAGAGGGTTCATGTATGAAAGTTAAAACACTCCCCGTCGCCATTGCCATGACGACCGCCATGTCCGCCAGTCTGCTGGCGGTGTCGAGCATTGATAATCACGCCCAGGCTCAAGAAGAAGAATTCCGCTGGAAAATGGTCACGTCCTGGCCAAAAAACTTCCCGGGTGTAGGCCAAGGGCCTGAGCGTCTTGCCGAACTTGTGGATGAAATGTCGGGCGGCCGCCTGACCATCGAAGTCTTCGGTGCCGGGCAGCTGGTACCGGGTTTTGAGGTCTTTGATGCCGTTTCAGACGGTACCGCTGAGCTTGGTCATTCCGCTTCCTATTACTGGAAGGGCAAAGCCCCCGCCGCCCAGTTCTTTGCCGCCGTGCCGTTTGGCATGAACGCCCAGGAAATGAACGCCTGGTTGCACTTCGGCGGTGGCATGGAACTGTGGAACGAACTCTATGATGACTTTGGCGTCGACGTGCTGGTGGCCGGTGCTTCAGGCGTGCAAATGGGCGGCTGGTACAACAAGGAGATCAACTCGGTTGATGACCTGGATGGCCTGAAAATGCGCATGCCTGGCCTGGGTGGCGAAGTCATGAACCGTATGGGTGTGGCGATCGTCAACATGCCGGGCGGGGAGATCTTCACCTCGCTGCAGTCGGGTGCGATTGACGCCACCGAGTGGATCGGTCCCTACAATGACCTGGCCTTTGGCCTGCATCAGGCGGCTGACTACTACTATTATCCGGGCTGGCACGAGCCGACCGTGATGTTCGAGGCGATCGTCAACGAAGAGGCCATGGCCGAGCTGCCCGCGGATCTGCAAGCGATCCTGAGAACGGCGATACGCGACGTCAATGCCAACGTGCTGGACGAGTACACCGCGCGTAACAACGACGCGCTGGAAACCCTGGTCAACGAGCATGATGTCGAGTTGCGCCGTATTCCTGATGACGTATTAGCGCAGGCTCGCGAGCATTCGGCCGATGTTGTCGCCGAGCTGGCAGAGTCCAGCGAGATAGCGACGCGGATTTACGAGTCCTATCAGGCTTTCCAGGAGAAGGTCGAGGATTATCACGCGATCTCCGAGCAGGCCTACTACAACGCGCGTAACCCTGAAGGTGATAGCGTCGAATAAGACGCCGAGCCTTGCATGAGATGGCCGCCTTCGGGCGGCCATCTGCGTTTTTAAGGCAGCCAAGACGCCTCCGCTTGGGTATCCTAGACAGATACTGTGTTTATTCGAGGATCACCATGTCTAATGATTCCCGCCTGCGCAATGTGCTCACCATCGCCGGTTCCGACCCTTCCGGCGGCGCTGGGCTGCAGGGCGACTTGAAAACCTTCTCGGCACTCGGGGTCTACGGGACCAATGTAATTACGGCGGTGATTGCCCAGAATACCTGCGGGGTCGCCTCGGTCTACCCGGTGTCGCCCCAGGCGATTCGCGAGCAGTTGGAGAACCTGCTCGACGATGTCGAGATCGATGCGGTCAAGATCGGCATGGTTGCCAGCCGCGACGTGGCCGAGGTGATTGCCGAGGTGCTCCGCCAGCGCCGGCCACGCTGGATCGTGCTCGACCCGGTGATGGTGGCCAAAAGCGGCGATATTCTGGTCGATAATGAAGGTATCCGGGCAGTGCGCGATATCCTGGTGCCACTGGCGGACGTGATTACCCCGAACCTGCCCGAGGCCGCGGTGCTGCTCGACGCGCCATCGCCCACTGGGCTGGATGAGATGGAAGCGATGCTGCCCGGCTTGACGCAGCTTGGCGCGCCCTATGTGGTGCTCAAAGGGGGCCACCTGCGGGGCGAGACCTGCCCCGATCTGCTGGCGACGCCCAAGGAGCATCGCTGGCTGCCAGCGTCGCGGATTGCCACCGAGAACCTGCACGGCACTGGCTGCGCGCTGTCGTCAGCCATTGCCGCCTGCCTGGCAAAGCTTCCAGCCGGTGCTGAAAATGACGCCCCGGTCGCCGCGATTGCCGAAGCCAAGCAGTGGCTGCATGCCGGCCTGGAGGCCAGTGCCAGGCTGAATGTGGGTAAAGGGCGTGGCCCGGTGCACCACTTTCACGCCTGGTGGTGACGCGCAATGCGGCGTGTCGGGCTTGCGCCAGCGTTTCGCTTGCGCAATGGGCCGTTGCGCACCATGCTGAAGGGTGTCCGCTAAGGCTGAGGAGCGTTTGCGATGACTCGTACCGTACTGTTTGCCACTGACCTCTCTGCCGAAAATCGCGCGGCCTTTGCCAGGGCGTTGCGCCTGGCCCACGCCGATGGCGCCCAGCTCGATATTATCCATGTGCTGGACCCCTACTTACCCCGTCGCGTCTTTCACCAGGTTGAAGCGGCGGTGGTAGACGATATCGCCGCCACCCTCAAGGACGTCCGTGAAGATTATGCCCTTGAAGAACCCCAGACGCTGATCCAGACGGTCGCGGGCGCGCCTTACGTCGAAATTATCCGCGAGGCCCACGAACGTCAGGCCGACCTGGTCGTGGTGGGCATGCATCGCAAGCGCGGCCAGAAAGACCTGCTGGCGGGAACCACCCTGATGCGCATCATCCGCAGCGCGCCCTGCCCTGTGGTGGTTGCCTCGCAGCCGCCGACCCAGCCGTGGGAGTCGATACTGGTGCCCGTCGACTTTTCTCTGACGGCCCGGCACAGCCTGCGTGAAGCGCTGCAGCGTTTTCCTGATGCCTCACTGACACTGTTGCATGCCTGGAGCCTGCCGGGCGAGCGTGAACTTGGCTCGCACCCCTACTATTCGCAATGGCGCGATCACGAGGTGGCGCGGCTGCGCGAACGGCTGGCGCAGGAAATTGACAGCCTGATGAGCGAGCTGGCGGGCGTTCCCGACGTTGAGCTGGTGCTGGAGCACGGTCCCCCGTGTGAGGTCTTGAACGCCTACATCAAGCGCCACACCCCCGATTTGGTGGTGATCGGCAGCCGTGATCAACCGCACCATGCTAGCCAGATGACTGATATGCTGTTGAGTGAGCCCCACTGTGACGTGATGCTATGCAGGGCATGATTATACGGAACTTTTATTTAGTTTTTATGTAGTAAAGGTACTGTCTTGTAATAATAAGAGGTGCCTTGCTATGTCGTTACATTACGGTTTTCTCAAGCCTTGCGGGTATCGTGTTGGTGTATGGCTGGCTGGCGCATTGCTGCTCTTTGGGTCTTCAAGCCTATGGGCGCAGACGGTCAGCGAAAAGGGCGAGCGCTTTGAGCGAACCCTGGAAGAGAATGGCCAACGCTATGAGCTTGTCGGTAGCGGCGTTTTTACCTACATGATCTGGACTGCCTATGCCGGCGCGTATTACCAGGCAGAAGGCGAAACTGACCCCCGGCCACAAAGCGATATACCCCGCCGCCTTGAGTTGGCCTACTTCCATGATATCGAGGCTGAAGAGTTTGCCGACGCCACCACGGAAACGCTGCAAAAAAACCTGACTGCCTACGAGTACTCGCAGTTGGAGGCCGATGTTAATGCCTTTAACCAACGTTATCAGGATGTCGAACCACAGGATCGCTATGTGTTGAGCTGGGACGGCGATACGCTGCGTTTGGCACTGAATGGCGAGGTGCTGTTCGAGGGCGGAAACACGGGGCTGGCCAGCGCTCTCTTTGGTATCTGGCTAGGCGAGCGCCCCCTGGGTGATGACTTCCGGGATGCGCTGCTCGGTAGGTAATCACGCCTTGGCAAGCACGCTATACTGGCGCTTTTGCGAGTGAGGCATAAACGTGAAAGCACTGATACAGCGGGTAACCCGGGCAAGCGTTGACGTCGAAGGCCATACCGTGGGTGCCATTGACCACGGGCTATTGGCATTGGTGGGGGTCGAAAAAGGCGATAGCCAGGCGGATGCCGACAAACTGTTGCACAAGCTGCTGAATTACCGCGTGTTCAGCGATGCGGACGGCAAGATGAACCTGAATGTGCAGCAGGCCGAGGGCGGCCTGCTGCTGGTATCGCAATTCACGCTGGCCGCTGATACCCATAAAGGCCTGAGACCCAGCTTTTCAAGCGCCGCGCCCCCTGATGAAGGCGAGCAGCTGTTTAATTACCTGGTGACCCAGGCGCAATCCGCCTGGCAGGACGTTGCCACCGGCGAGTTTGGCGGCAATATGCAGGTATCGCTGGTGAACGACGGGCCGGTGACCTTTCTGCTGGAGAGTTGAGCGGGTCTTCAGGCATTCTCGTTGGCCACTAGCTCAGCTTCCATGGCTTCCAGTGCCTCTTCGGCGGCCAGCCACTCGGCTTCGGCGTCGTTCAGGCGCGCCTTGATATCAGCCTGGCGGGCCAGGGCATCGGTCAGTTCAGCCTTGCGGGCGCTGTCGGTGTAAAGTTCAGGGTCGGCCAGTATTTCCTCGACCTTTTCCAGTGACTGCTGGGTCTTTTCCATCGCCTTTTCCGCCTGGTCGCGCTGCTTTTTGAGTGGACGCAGTTTCTCACGTAATTCGGCGGCTGCCTTGCGAGCGGCCTTGCGATCGCCACTGGGCTGTTGGGCCTGGCGTTCGTTTTTCTCGTTGCGATTATCGCGGCGGCTTTCTTCAAGGCGCGCCTTGAGCCAAGCCCGGTAGTCGTCCAGGTCGCCGTCGAAGGGCTCGACCCGGTGATCGGCGACCCGCCAGAACTCATCTACCGTGGCGCGCAGCAGGTGGCGGTCGTGAGATACCAGAATGACGGTGCCTTCGAAACTGGCCAACGCCTGGGTGAGGGCCTCGCGCATTTCCAGGTCCAGGTGGTTGGTGGGCTCATCCAGCAGCAACAGATTGGGCTTTTGCCACGCCACCAGGGCCAGCGCCAAACGGGCCTTCTCGCCACCTGAAAAGGTGCCCACCTGGCCGAAAGCGTCGTCGCCTTTAAAGCCAAACCCGCCCAGGAAATTGCGGATTTCCTGGTCACTGGCGGTGGGCGATAGCCGCTGCACATGCACAAACGGCGTGGTCGTCACGTCGAGCCCTTCCAGCTGATGCTGGGCAAAGTAGCCAATCGCCAAGTGCTCGCCGGGCACCCGCTTGCCGTTTAACAGGTCGAGTTCGCCGGTGAGCGATTTGATCAGCGTTGACTTACCCGCCCCGTTGGGACCTAACAGGCCGATCCGGCTACCCGGCAGCAGGGTAACATTGACCTTGTCCAGCTGGACGATATCGCCCGCATCGCCGCGATAACCCAGCGTGGCCTGGTCGAGCACCAGCAGCGGATGCGAGGTTTTATCCGAGGCGGGCAGGGTGAAATGGAAGGGTGAGTCGACATGGGCAACCGCAATATCTTCCATGCGTTCCAGCATCTTGACGCGGCTTTGGGCCTGCTTGGCCTTGGTGGCCTGGGCGCGGAAGCGCGCGATAAAGCGCTCGATTTCCTCGCGTCGTGCCTGCTGCTTGGCGGCTTCGGCACGCTGGAGGGCGAGCTTTTCGGCGCGGGTGCGCTCAAAAAGCGAGTAGTTGCCGCGGTAAAGTTCCAGCGTCTGGTGATGCATATGCACAATGTGGTCGCATACGGCATCCAGGAAATCGCGGTCGTGGGAAATCAACAGCAAGGTGCCGGGGTAGCGGGTAAGCCACTGCTCCAGCCACAGCAGTGCATCAAGGTCCAGGTGGTTGGTGGGCTCATCCAGCAGTAGCAGGTCGGAGGGCATGAACAGGGTGCGAGCCAGGTTGACGCGCATCCGCCAGCCCCCGGAAAACGCCGACAGCGGCCGGTCGAGGTCGGCCTGAATAAAGCCGAGCCCGACCAGCAGTTGCGCCGCGCGGGACTCGGCGCGATAGCCGTCGAGGGTTTCAATCAAACCGTGCAGTTCAGCCTCCCGGTGGGCTTGACCCGCGTCACGGGCGGCCTGCAGATCCGCTTCAGCCTGGCGAAGGGCGATGTCGCCATCCATCACATACTCGATAATCGGCCGGTCCAGCGCCTCGACTTCCTGGGCCATATGCGCGATACGCTGTCCGCCGCTCAGTTCAACGTCGCCCTGGTCCGGGCCGAGTTCGCCCAGCAGCAGCTTAAAGAGGCTTGATTTGCCTGCACCGTTAGCCCCGATGATCCCCGCTTTCACCCCGTCGTGGAGGGTGAGGTCGGCGTTGTCGAGTAGTGTTTGCGTGCCGCGTTGCAGAGCGACTTGGCGCAGTGCGATCATGCGTTCTCCCGAATAAGATGGGGCATACAATGCCAGATTCTATGGCGCTTGATTCTACCCGATTCGCGGCGCTTCAGCAGACACCGCTGTGGGATTTCGCGCTAACCTTTTATAGTCGCCCCGGCGTCGAGCCGTCATGCCTGACGCTACAGGACCATGCCGGTGTGGATGTCTGCGAGCTGTTGTTTCATGGCTGGCTGTATGTGCATGGACTCGAGGCGTTACCCGAAGCGCTTGCCGCTCAGCGCCAGGCGCGCCGTGATTGGCAGGCGGGAGTGACAGAGGTGCTGCGCGGGCTCCGGCGCGATTTAAAGCATCACGATGCCCCCAGCGAGACCGTCTCCACCCTGCGTGAGCGGGTCAAGCAGGCTGAGCTGCTCGCCGAGCGTGAAAACCTTCAACGTTGGCAATGGTGGGCATGGGACCACGAGCAGGCCTCAACGCGCCTGAAAAATATGCCAGCCAACTCGCACGATGCGGGAAGATGGCTGCAAGAACATGTCTTATTGCCGCAGGGTTTGGTGCTGGACGGTTATGAGTATAAAGCCCGCGAGGCCCTTGAAAACGCCTTTAACGTGCTAGGTCAGCAACTTGACCCCTTACGACGAGCGCGCTAGCCTGAAAATTAGCTGCTTTTGAATAACTGACTGTTATTCGGCCTCGGAGATGTGCAGCGCCATTCAGCGATTGCACAATGGTCAATGACACTGCGCGTTGCGAGACGCGCCGATCAAAGCAGATTCCTGCGCACTCGTACAGCGCGCTTACCACTGCAAGGGGAACACCGCATGAAGGCAAGCAAGTTAGTAACGACGGCGAGCGTCAGTGCACTGTTGGTTGGTATGTCGGGCGTCGCTCAGGCTGACAACTGGCGTTACGCGCACGAAGAATATGAAGGCGACGTTCAGGACGTTTTCGCCTTTGCATTCAAAGAGCACATCGAGGACAACTCCGATCATACCGTCCAGGTTTATCGCTTTGGCGAGCTTGGCGAGTCCGACGACATCATGGAGCAGACCCAGAACGGTATTCTCCAGTTCGTCAACCAGTCGCCGGGCTTCACCGGCTCGCTCATTCCCGAAGCACAGATTTTCTTCATCCCTTACCTGCTTCCCACTGACGAAGAAACCGTGCTTGAGTTCTTCGCCGAGAGCAGAGCCATCAACGAGATGTTTCCGGAGCTTTACGCCGAACAAGGCCTAGAGTTGTTGAAAATGTATCCGGAAGGCGAGATGGTCGTCACGACCGACGAGCCGTTCACCTCTCCCGAGGGGTTGAACAACAAGAAAATCCGTACCATGACCAACCCGCTGCTGTCGGAAACCTACGACGCATTCGGGGCTACGCCAACGCCGCTGCCCTGGGGTGAAGTCTACGGTGGCCTGCAGACCGGCGTTATCGACGGTCAAGAAAACCCGATCTTCTGGATCGAGTCCGGCGGTCTTTATGAAGTGTCTCCGCACCTGACCTTTACCGGTCACGGCTGGTTCACCACTGCAATGATGGCCAACCAAGATTTCTATGAAGGCCTGTCAGAGGAAGATCAGCAACTGGTGCAGGAAGCCTCTCAAGTGGCTTACGATCACACCATCGAGCACATCCAAGGCTTGGCCGAGGAATCGCTCGCGAAAATCCAGGAAGCCTCCGACGAGGTCACCGTTACACGTCTGAATGAAGAACAGATTCAGGCCTTCCGTGAGCGTGCGCCTCAGGTTGAGGAAGAGTTCCTGGAAATGACCGGTGAGCGTGGCGAAGAGCTGCTCAATCAGTTCAAGGCCGATCTCGAAGCGGTAACTGAAGACGAATAAGCAGCCCTCGCCACACAAGGTGCTGCAACTGAAGGACCAAAGGGGCGGCCAGCGGCTGCCCCTTTTTCATATGATTAATCGCAATATCAATTTGTTAGGCTGAAAAACATTCGTTCATCTAGCGTTGAACCAGTAACGTTGGGTTACCGTTAGGCTACCAGTGTAGGCTGTGAATGGGGTAATCGACACCCAATATTTGGACCGGTGTGCAAACGTGACGTCGGCAGTTTACAAAGCTGCTGTGATTAGAGGAGTCCGGCCATGACCGATGAAGAAACCGAGAAAAATTACCGTTCTAGTTTGCCCGGTGTCCTCGGCTTATTGGATACCGCTATCAGTAAAATCGAATCGGTAATTCTGGCGCTTGGCGTACTGCTAATGGCGTTGAACACCGTTACTAACGTGGTTTCACGCTTTGTGTTTGGTAATAGCATCATGTTTTCGGGTGAGCTCAACCGCATCCTGATTATCATGATCACCTTTGCCGGTATTGGCTATGCTGCCCGGCACGGGCGGCATATACGCATGTCGGCCATCTACGATGCTCTCCCTACCGGTGGTCGAAAGGTGTTGATGATCGTCATTGCCTTGTTTACCTCGATGGTCATGTTCTTTTTGCTTTACTACTCGGTGTTCTACATCCTCGATTTGTATAGCAAAGGGCGCGTGCTGCCATCCTTGGGGCTACCCATCTGGATTATTTACCTGTGGGTGCCGATGGGCTTTTTGATTACCGGCATTCAATACCTGCTAACGGCAATTAAAAACATGACCTCCCGGGATGTGTACCTCTCCACCGGGGTGGTGGATGGCTATAAAGATACCGAAACGGAAGTCTAACGCAGGGCACAGCTGCCTAGGGGAACCGCTATGACGACAATAATGGTCACCACAATGATTGTCCTGCTGTTGCTGGGCTTTCCGATGATGATCCCGTTGATCACCGCCTCGGCCATTGGCTTTTACATGATGTTCAGCGGGCTGGGGCAGATGGAAACCCTGATTCAGCAGATGATGGCAGGGATACGACCCGCATCGCTGATCGCGGTGCCGATGTTTATTCTGGCCGCCGATATCATGACCCGGGGGCAATCGGCCAGTCGGCTGATTGACATGGTCATGTCGTTTATTGGCCATGTGAAAGGCGGCCTGGCCGTGAGCACGGCCGCTTCATGTACGCTGTTCGGTGCGGTGTCGGGGTCGACGCAAGCGACGGTGGTGGCCGTTGGTTCGCCGCTGCGGCCCCGCATGTTGAAAGCGGGCTATTCGGACTCTTTCACGCTGGCGTTGATTATCAACTCCAGCGATATTGCTTTTTTGATCCCGCCGAGTATCGGCATGATTATCTACGGGGTCATTTCGGGTACCTCCATCGGTGAGCTTTTCATTGCCGGGATTGGACCTGGTTTCATGATCCTGATGATGTTCGCCGCCTACAGCATGATTTATGCGACGGTGAAAAACGTGCCCACCGAGCCGAAAGCCAGCTGGGGCGAACGAGGCAGGGCCGTGCGCATGGCGCTATGGCCGTTAGGCTTTCCGGTGATTATCGTTGGTGGTATCTATGGTGGTATTTTCAGCCCGACGGAAGCCGCTGCGGCCTGTGTGCTATATGCCGTCTTTCTTGAGTTCCTGGTATTTCGCTCGCTGAAAGTGAACGATATTTATGCCATTGCCAAATCGACGGGCTTGATTACCGCCGTGGTATTTATTCTCGTGGCCGTGGGCAACAGCTTTTCGTGGATCATCTCGTTTGCGCAAATCCCCCAGGCCATTCTTGAGACAGTGGGCGTCAATGAAGCAGGTCCAACTGGTGTGCTGATTGCCATTTGTATCGCGTTCTTCGTGGCGTGCATGTTTGTCGACCCGATTGTGGTCATCCTGGTACTGACCCCCATCTTTGCGCCAGCAATTGCCTCCACCGGTCTGGACCCGGTGCTGGTCGGGATCTTGATTACCCTGCAGGTGGCCATCGGCTCGGCGACACCGCCTTTCGGGTGCGATATCTTTACTGCTATTGCGATCTTCAAGCGCCCGTATTGGGATGTGATCAAGGGTACCCCGCCGTTTATCTTTATGCTGATTCTGGCGGCCGTGCTATTGATCATGTTCCCGCAGATTGCCCTGTTCCTGCGCGATATAGCGTTTCGCTAAGTCGTCACAAGGAGAACGCCAATGTTCAACCGCATTTTAGTGCCGGTGGATGGCTCCAAGGGCGCCCTCAAGGCGCTTGAGAAAGCCGTAGGACTGCACATGCTGACCGGCGCGGAGCTTTATCTGCTATGTGTGTTCAAGCACCACAGCCTGCTCGAGGCGTCGCTTTCCATGGTACGGCCCAGCAAGCTGGATATTCCTGACGATGCGTTGAAGGAGTACGCCACGGAAATTGCGGTACACGCCAAGTCTCATGCGATAGAAATGGGGACTGACAGTGGGAGCGTGCGGGCCTTCGTCAAGGGAGGCCGACCCTCGCGCACCATCGTTCGCTTTGCCCGCAAACGTGAGTGTGACCTGATCGTCATTGGTGCCCAAGGCACCAACGGCGATAAAAACCTGCTGCTGGGCAGTGTTTCCCAGCGAGTGGCAGGCTCATCGCACTGCCCCACCATGGTGGTTTGAACGCACCTTCCCGCAAACGTCAACAGCCCCTGACACCCGCCGCCTCGGCAGATGCAGCCTGGGGCGGCGGGTGTTACTCTTTTAACTGTCCTTTCAGTACGCATCAATTACCCTCATCACGGTGCTTTGCACCACAAAAAAGGTGTTCTATGAAAGTAGCGATTTCCTCAACGGCACTGGTTAGCTTACTACTGGTGGCTCCCTTGGCCGCTGCCGCGCCGGAAACACAAGAAGAGCGATTGGCTTATAGCTTGGGTGTTACGCTGGGTGAAAGCATTCAGGCCGATGTCGAAGACCTGGATATCGATGCCTTTACCGACGGCATACGCGATGTGTTTGAAGGTAACGATCTGGCGCTCGATGAGGCGCAAATGAGCGAAGCATTGATGGCTTTTCAGGAGCAATCCATGGCGGCCCGCGAAGCCGAAGCCGCGCAAGCCAGTGAAGCAAACCGTGAAGCCGGTGCTGCTTACTTGGCTGAAAACGCCGAGCGCGATGAAGTAATCGTCACCGATTCGGGGCTTCAGTATGAAGTGCTTGAGTCTGGTGATGGCGAGTCGCCCGGCCCTGAAGATACCGTCGAGGTGAATTACGAAGGCATGCTGCTGGACGGCACGGTGTTTGATAGCTCCTTCGAACGCGGCGAGTCGGTCAGCTTCCAGGTCAACCAGGTCATCCAAGGCTGGCAAGAAGCTCTGCAGGCAATGCGTGTGGGCGACAGCTGGATACTGTATATCCCTGCTGACCTGGCTTACGGTGAAAGCGGCCAGGGCCCGATTGGTCCCAACGAGATGCTCACTTTCCGGGTCGAACTGCTGGACGTGGAGTAAGTGATGCCTTTACCGTCGCGTTTATCCCCACGCTGCCTGGTCAGTGGGTTACTGTTTATCGGTAGCTTGCAGGGGGCGACGGTTGTTGTGGCAGCGCCCGAGCCGTTGGCCGCGCTGGGCGCCGATAAAAACGCTGTCAGCGTCGTGGGTATTTCGTCCGGCGGGTACATGGCAACACAGCTAGTCGTCGCCTTCCCGGAACGCTTTAGGGCTGTGGGCACATTGGCGGCTGGCCCCTGGGGATGTGCGGAAGGTTCGTTAAGCCGGGCGCTGAGTACCTGCATGACGACATCGGGCGGCGAGCCATCCCTCGACAGGCTTGAAAATCGCCGTCGCCGCTACGAGTCGGCAGGACAGGTAGGGCCAAGGGAAACGCTCAGTCAATTAAGGGTGTTTCTGTGGCATGGCGAGGATGACGATGTCGTGGAGCCTGAGTTGGGCGATTTATTGGCGGCTCAGTGGGAACGATGGCTGGCCAATGCCGATCAGCTGCGCGTCGTTCGGCGTGAAGATACCGGCCATGGCTGGCCGGTAAGCCTGGACGGTGAGGCGCCGCCTCCACAAGCTCTGGGCGACTGTCAGCAAGGCGGCGGCAGTTATCTGCTTGCCTGCGATGATGATGTGGCTGAGGCCATGCTGCGCTTCCTGTACCCTGATCGCGCAAGGGATGATGAAGGCCAGGGTCAATTAAGCGCCTTTGATCAGTCTGACTTTGCGGTGACCGGGCTGGCCGATAGCGGTTTTGTCTATATACCCAAAGGCTGTGAGGAGGGTGGGTGCCAGGTCACGTTGGCGCTCCACGGTTGCCAGATGAATGTCAACACGATTGAGGATGCCTTTGTACGACATAGCGGACTCAATGACTGGGCGGCGCTGCATCAGCAGGTCGTGCTTTATCCTCAGGCGGAAAGCAGCATGATGAACCCGCAGGGCTGCTGGGACTGGTGGGGCTATGCCGAGGGAGCATCACAGTTGGCTCCGATGCACGATACCCGTGAAGGCGTTCAGGTCAAGGCGCTAGTGGCCATGCTGGAACGCCTTCAAGCAACACCCGAACAGGATTAACGACTCAACTCTTGCGATAGGGCAGCCGTAAGCCCTTGAGACGTTGGCGAATACAGCACGCGTTGCAAAATATCGCCGTCGCGGTCGACCAGGTAGAGTGATGAGCTATGGTCAATGGTGTACTCAATGGCTGATTCGGGCGTCTCAACGCGTCGCGTGATCACCCCATAACGGGACGTCACGTCATCCAGCTCGGCTTCATTGCCCCTGGCGCCGATAAAGTCCTCGCCGAAAAACGCCAGGTACTCTTCAAGCCGTTCCAGGGTATCGCGCTGCGGGTCGACGGTGACCATGACAGGCACCACCTGTTCGCGTTGCGATGCCGAAAGCTCAGCCAGCGCCTGGCGCTTGACCGACTGCGTCATGGGGCATACGTCAGGACAATACGTAAAACCGAACGACAGCAGGGCAATTTGATCGTCGGCAAGCTGGGACAGCGAAAAGTCGCCTTGAGTGGATGGCAGCGCAATCTCACCGCCAGGTGGCAGGTCGCTTTGCGGTGCCAGCGTGGCCTTGTAGAACACGACGCCACTCGCCACGACCAGGGCGGCGACGACGCCGACACCTAGCCATAATTTTGGATTGGCCATGGTACCTCCCTGCAGGCGGGGCGCCAGCGTCGGCTGGCGACGGGACAACTACCTTCATAGTAACAGTAAACCGGCGACTGTCACGGCGTGGTCAAGCGAAAGGAGAAGAATACGCAATGGAAAGCATTAGCGGTGCCCTTGGTCCCCTGTTCCTATTGATCCTGCTGGGCGCCGCGCTGGGCGTTAAACGCTGGCCCAGCGATACGTTCTGGCCGTCCATGGAGCGGCTGATCTACTTCGTACTCTTTCCGGCCATGCTGGTGTCGACGCTGGCGACAGCAGATGTCAGCCAGGTACCCGTGACCCGCCTGGCCTTGGTATTGCTGGGCGCGATGGCTGTCTTTGGCGTATTGCTGTGGCGTCTGAGAACCCAGCTCAAGCTGACGCCCGGGGCATTTACGTCGGTATTTCAAGGTGCCGTGCGATTCAATACGTACGTTGGAGTGGCGGGCGCGGCGGCCTTGCACGGCAGTACAGGGGCCACTACCGCTGCCGTAGCGGTGGCGTTGATGGTGCCGGTGGTCAATATCATGTGTGTGGCAAGCTTTGTCGCCGCCGGTACCCTGGGTAACGCAAGTCTCGGCAAAAGCGTCATGGCGCTGATCAAGAATCCCCTGATTCTGGCGTGCTTGCTGGGTATTGGGCTGAACCTTTCAGGCATAGGGCTGCCGGGCTGGAGCCACGATACCGTCGATCTATTAGGTCGTGCCGCCCTGCCGCTTGGGCTGGTGGCTGTGGGGGTGGCATTACGCCCGGCAGCGTTGCTGCGCGTTGATCGCGGCGTGCTGGCGACGAACAGCGTCAAGCTGGTGCTGATGCCCGCGCTGGTGCTGGTACTTGCATGGCTGGTTGGCCTGGATACGGTGAGCCGCGACGTCGCGCTGTTGTTTGCCGCACTGCCCACGGCGACGTCTGCGTATATTCTGGCACGCCAGTTGGGCGGTGATGCCGAATTGATGGCCGCGATCATCACCGGTCAGACGTTACTGGCGATGCTGACGCTACCGGTTTGGCTCCAACTGGCAGGGGGCTGAAAACGGAATAAAAAATATTCGTATTTGTGTTGACGTGCTAAATGAGAACTATTACATTGTGATTGTGGCGTTTGATGAGACGCCACAGACCACGACAGATTTGGCAATTCATACCATTTTCCTGTCATGGTTTCTCCCTCTCATTGCTAGTCACGGTCTTTTGCCGCTCCTCTGGAGCGGCTTTCTTTTTTCTGAGTACCGGTTTCTGAATACCGGTCTCTGAGTACCGGCCATCGCCCCGTTCTCTGCGCGGTTTTTTGGCGACTTCCTTCCTCATAAATAAAACGATGAGCGTTCGTACGCTTTATGGGCGGGTATGGCGCGATTGCCGAAAGATAAATAAAAACAGTTCGCATTATTGTTGACGTAGTAAATGAGAACTATTACATTGTGGTTGTGGCGTTTGATGAGACGCCACAGACCACGACAGATCGGGTAATCATTACCAGTTTCCTGTCATGGTTTCTCCCTCTCATTGCTAGTCACGGTCTTTTTGCCGCTCCCCTGGAGCGGCTTTCTTTTTTGGGGTCTGGGCAGCTCAACTGACCCGCAAGACTGCCTGCCCCCCGAGTTGTGAGCAGATTCTCCTATCCCGCTGTACAACCTTGTCTTTTATCACTAAGTCGCTATCAATATAGATATTTATCTGTGCGATAGGCTTAAGTGTGATACCCGAAGCGTAGCCGACTGGCCTTCAACTTTGGTTGTATTTTGTGTCATGTGCCTTGCCTGATGGGACCATGCGGCTTAACTTCTCATTTGTACGATGTATGACAACTAAGCGGTTGTCACGATTTCGAGCCTCGCTAATGGGTGTTGGCACACTGCAACGAGGGAAGCATGAGGATGGTGGCGTGAAGTTTTCCAAACAAGACGTAATACAAGCGATCGGCGATGGCCTGCTCTCGTTCCCGATCACCGACTTCGATGACAACGGCCAGTTCGATGAAGCCAGCTACCGCGAGCGGCTAGCCTGGTTTATCAGCCATGATATTTCCGCCGTCTTTGTGGCGGGCGGCACCGGTGAGTTTTTCAACCTATCGCTGGAAGAGTACCGCCGTATCGTTCAGGTGGCGGTTGAGGTGATTGACGGCAAGCTCCCCGTGATTGCCAGTGCGGGCTTAAGCGTGGCGACGGGCAAGGCCTTTGCCGCTGCTGCCGAAGAGGCCGGCGCCGATGGCATTTTGCTGATGCCCCCCTACCTGACCGAGTGCCCCCAGGACGGCCTGGTCGATTACGCCCGGCAAATTTGTGACGCCACGGCAATCAACGTTATCTACTACAACCGCGGTAACGGGATTCTCAATGCGGCGTCTGTTCAGGCGCTGGCGGATGCCTGCCCGAATCTGATTGGCCTGAAGGATGGCAAGGGCGATATCCAGGCGCTGAACAAGATCGTCAAGACCGTGGGCGACCGCCTGACCTATATCGGTGGCGTGCCCACCGCCGAGATTTTCGCCGAAGCGTATCTTTCCATCGGGGTTAATACCTACTCCTCGGCCGTGTTCAATTTTGTCCCTGATATGGCGGTGGCTTTCTATCGAGCTCTCCGTGCTGGGGACAGTCGTGTCGTTAAGCAAATTACCCAGGACTTTTTTATCCCGTTCATCGATTTGCGGGACCAAAAAGCCGGGTATGCCGTGAGCCTGATCAAAGCCGGTGCCGAGATTATCGGTCGCCCGGCGGGCAAGGTGCGCGCGCCTTTAACGATGCCTACAGCTGACGAATGTCGGCAACTTAAGCAACTAATCGATAAAACCAAGTAAATTCCGTCTCAAACCGCAAGACCATAATAAATTTACAATGATCGAATGAGGTGAAGCATGTTGGTATCTAAGAAAGCGCTAGCTGTACTGGGTTCGGCCGCCTTGATGGCATCAATGACCGTTGGTTCGGGTATTGCCTTTGCCCAGGATGGCCCTTTGCGGGGCAATATACGGGTGGTCATCGGCTCTACGTCGACCGGTGGTGACACCTACCAAAACTCCAGCATTGTCGCGGATGCGCTATCCGAAAAGCTTAATTTGAACATGAAAGTCGACGCGGTCGGCGCCAGCTCCGCGTTTCGTACCCTTGATCGGGATTCCCGCGGCAACACGCTGATGATCTTCCACGATCAATCTTATCTGGGCCATTTGTATGGCGTTGAAGGCTACGACGATATTTTCGAAAAATATACCATTGGGCCGACCGTCGCCATCAACCCGGGTAATGCCTATCTCGTCCCTAAAGACTCTCCTTACCAAACCCTCGATGACATCATTGCTGCTGTGGGAGCTGGCGAGACGGTGCGCGTCGCTATCCAGCCGGGTGGCGTCTCCGAGATTGGCTTCAGCGCCCTGAAAAACGCTATCTCTATCGAGCATCCGGGCCAGGAAGACAATCTGGTAGCGGTGAATACCGGCTCGCAGTCGGATAAAAACCAGCAACTGTTTGATGATCAGGCGGATGTGATCAACGGTACAGTGCAGGCCAATGAGCAATACACACGCTTGCCTGAAGACGATCAAAAGGCCATGCGCTTTGTGTGGCTGACGGCGCGGCAAGATACCATCGAGCAGGCGCCAGAAGAAGGGCTAGGCCAGACGACTCGTCAGCAGCTGCTGGCGTATGTCGAGCCTAACGTCAATGTCACTATGGGGGGTGACGAAAGCTTCACCTTCGATAAAGAGTTCTTCTTCCTTTACAACAAGGATATGGACCCTGCCATCGTTGAGCAGATTGACGAGGCTTTAGCAGAAATCTACGCGGAAGGCGAAATTCAAGAAACACAAAAGAACGCGTTTTTCATTCCTAACTTCAAGCCTTCTGATGAAGCGTCTGAGTACCTGCAAGACAAGATGACGCGCTACGAAGGCATTATCGAAAACATCAAGTAAGCGATTCAGGCACCGGCACGTGAGTGTCGGTGCCATCGCTATAAGACATAAAGCACTCTAGAACCATGATAGGCCAGGGTAGCCTGCTGCCTATATCGGAGCTGTTATGGAATCAGGTCTGTCAAGTCTGCTTAGCATCTCGATAGATTTCGGGACGTCTCATCTTTTCTTCCCGATGATTATTCATTGGGTATTGGCACTGTTGTTCCTTGCCGTTTTAGTGACAAAGACAATTCCTTTTTTGGCCGCTGTAAAGCGCGGTGAGCGGACCTTGCCGATAATCGGTGAATCCATGGACGGTTTCCGCTTCTTCGGTACTCTCGCCTTGATGGTGGCGTATTTCTATCTGATGGCGTTCGTGGGCAATATTTTTCCCTATACGGGCTACGGTTTCCTGTTCGTCTCGATGGTTTTCGTCCTGCTCATGGCATTGATGTACATGCATGAGTGGACAAAAAAGGCGGTGACCACTGCGGTGATCACGGCCATTGTTGCGCCCAGCGTGGCCTGGTTCGTGCTGGCCAAGCTGTTCAAAATCACCCTGCCGTGACCGAAGTGAGTGCCCTCCATGGAATTTTTGTCACTTCTTGATCTAACGTTTTTCCTTCTTGCTGCCCTGGGTGCCCTGGTCGGCATTGTGTTTGGCGCGATACCCGGCATGACCGCCACTATGGCGGTAGCCGTGTGTCTCCCGCTGACCTACGCCCTGGGCCTTAACCACGGCTTGGCGCTGTTGCTTGGCCTGTATGTAGGGGGAATATCGGGCGGTATGGTGCCGGCGATTCTGATTAATATTCCCGGCACACCCTCTTCTATCACCACCACCTTCGATGGTTACCCGATGGCCCAGAAAGGTGAGGGCGAGAAGGCCCTACGGGTCAGCGTCATCGCCTCCGTGGTCGGCGGTCTGATCAGTGCGGCTGTGCTGTTCTTTTTTGCGCCGATGCTGGCGGATTTCTCGATCAAATTCTCCTATGTGGAGAAGTTCCTGATCATTCTGCTTGCGTTGAGCGTAATTGCCTCACTTTCCAGCAACATGCTAGTGGGTATCTTCAGCGGCGTGATTGGCATCTGGCTGAGCCTGGTCGGCGTCTATAGCACCTCTGACGGTGGCAACGGCAAGACGCGGCTGATGTTTGACTTCATGGAGCCTTACCTGTTCGAAGGCTTCTCTTTGCTGCCTGTATTGATAGGTATCTTCGGTATCTCGACCATCCTGCTTGAGGCCGAAAAAGGCGTTAAGAATGAGCTGAGCGGTGAGCGCGTGAAGCTTGGCAAGGGGGGCAGCGGCTTCTCCATGTCGATCTTCAAAGGTCGTTTGACCAACCTGGTTCGCTCCTCCTTTATAGGTACCTTCGTCGGCATGCTGCCGGGGGTGGGCGGTAGTGCGGCGTCTGTGCTGGCTTACACCCAGGAGAAGAACCTGTCGAAGGATTCCTCCGAAATGGGCAAGGGCGCGCCTCAGGGCTTGATTGCCTCGGAGTCTGCCAATAATGCCTTGACCGGTGGTGCGCTTATTCCACTGCTTTCCCTGGGGATCCCCGGTGACTCTACCACCGCTGTGCTGATTGGTGCCTTCACCCTTCAAGGCATCCAGGTGGGGCCGCTGTTCATCCCGGAGAATGTGGATACCTGGTATGTGATGATGACGGCGCTGATCTTCGCCAACATCGTGATGTTCTTCCTGATGTTCTACGCCATCAAGCATATCGCCAAGGTGGTGATGGTACCCAAGCACCTGCTCTTCCCGATCATTGTGATGATGTGCGTGGTCGGTGCCTATGCGATCAATTACGGCATCATGTTCGATGTCTGGACCCTTTTGATCTTCGGTGTGCTGGGCTACGTCATTCAGAAGGTCGGGCTTGAAGTCGCACCTTTGATTATCGGCTTTATCTTAGGCAGCCAGGCGGAAGTCTATTTCGTCAAGAGCCTTGAGTCTGCTGGCACTTTCTCAATCTTCTTCACCAAGAGCCCAATAGCCGTTGTGCTTTGGATCTTGATCATCGCGTCGGTGGTCTTTTCCATCTTAATGGGGCTCAAGCGTCGCAAGGTCAGCCGCGAGGAGGCTTCCCAGTGATAGCTATTCAGCTGCATATCCCGGAGGGTCGACCATGACGCAGGACAATCCGTCACCTCGGGTGATCCGCATTCATCCCAGTGATAATGTTGCCGTCGCTGTCGCACAGGGTGGTCTGGCGGCTGGCGAACGTCTTGATGGCGGCATTGAACTCCAGACTCATGTGCCTCAGGGCCACAAGGTAGCGCTGGTGGCCCTGGCCGAGGGTGATGCCGTGATTCGCTACGGTGAGGTGATAGGAACGGCGGCCCTGGCGATTCCTTGTGGTGGCCATGTCAATGAGACCAATCTACTCATGCCTACACCGCCTGCGCTGGACGATCTGCCGCTGGCGACACGTCCGGCGCCACCCGTGGAGCCATTGGAAGGTTACACTTTTGAGGGGTTCCGTAATGCCAACGGTAGCGTCGGCACCCAGAATGTTCTCGGTATTACCACCAGCGTGCAGTGCGTGGCGGGTATTGTGGATCACGTGGTGCAGCGCATAAAACGTGAGTTGTTGCCCAAGTTTCCCAATGTCGATGCGGTGGTAGGGCTTAACCATAGCTATGGCTGTGGCGTGGCGATCAACGCCCCGGCCGCCGTGGTGCCCATTCGCACGCTCAAGCATCTGGCTCAGAATCCCAACTTTGGTGACGAAGTCATGGTCATCGGGCTGGGCTGCGAGAAACTGCAGCCCTCTACCCTGGTTGATGATCAGCCAGTGAGGATCTACGAGAATACTGAAGCTGCTGCCCCCCAGGCCAATGTGTTGAGCCTGCAGGATGAGTCGTTCGAGGGCTTTGACGATATGGTGGCAGGGATCATGGCCATGGCAGAGCGACACCTTGAGCATCTCGATAAGCGCCAGCGGGAAACTTGCCCGGTGTCCGAGCTTGTGGTCGGCATGCAATGCGGTGGCAGTGATGCCTTTTCCGGACTGACAGCCAACCCGGCAGTGGGGTTGGCTACCGACTTGATCGTCCGGGCCGGTGGTAGCGTGATGTTTTCCGAAGTCACCGAGGTGCGCGATGCGATTCACCTGCTGACGCCGCGCGCGATCGATTCTTCCGTCGCTAAAGCGCTGGTCGATCAAATGGCCTGGTATGACGATTACCTGTCTCAGGGGCAAACCGATCGGAGTGCCAATACATCGCCTGGCAACAAGAAAGGCGGATTGAGCAATATCGTTGAAAAAGCCTTGGGCTCGGTGATCAAGTCGGGTAACTCCCCCATCATTGACGTTATTGGGCCTGGAGAGCGTCTGCGAAAGCGCGGATTGACCTTCGCCGCCACCCCTGCCAGCGACTTTATCTGCGGTACCTTGCAGGCAGCAGCGGGCATGAACCTGCAGGTCTTTACCACCGGGCGCGGGACACCCTACAACCTGCCGATGACCCCGGTGATCAAGGTTTCTAGCAACTCTACCCTGGCGCATCGCTGGCATGATCTGATCGACCTGGATGCCGGGCGCATCGCCACGGGGGAGGCATCCATCGAGGAAATGGGCTGGGAGCTTTTCCAGCTCATTCTTGACGTGGCCAGCGGCCGTCGGCGCGTTGCTGCCGATAAGCTCGGCCTTTACAACGATCTGGTGCTATTCAATCCCGCGCCAGTGACTTAAAGCAGAAATACATCTCGACAGAGCCGATACTACAAGAGGCAAATGTAAATGTTTCCGACGATTAAAAAAATGCGTGTTGTGCCGGTGGCTGGCTACGATGGCTTTCTGCTCAACTTGAGCGGCGGCCATGCGCCCTGGTTCATCCGCTGTGTGCTGATTCTGGAAGATGACGCTGGCAATCAAGGGGTCGGGGAAATCCCGTCCAGCGACGGTATCATCAAAGGCTTGGAGCAGTGCCGCTCCCTTGTTGAAGGCTCGCAAGTCAACAACGTCAAGCAGACACTGAACCAGGCGCGCCAGCTTCTGGCCCAAAATGGACGTGAAGAGCGTGGCCGTCAGACCTTCGATCTACGCGTTGCGGTTCACGTTATTACCGCTATTGAATCGGCGTTGTTCGACCTGTTCGGTCAGGCGCTGGGTATGCCGGTGGCAGATTTGCTGGGTCAATACGGGCGCCAGCGCGATGAAGTCGAAGCGCTTGGGTATCTCTTTCTGCTGGGTGACCCGGAAAAGACGGACCTGCCCTACCCCAAGGCCGAGAACCCCAAGGATGCCTGGGACGAGGTGCGCTACAAAGAGGCGCTCACCCCAGACGCCGTCGCTAACCTGGCAAAGGCCGCCTATGATCGCTACGGCTTCAAGGATTTCAAGCTCAAGGGCGGCGTACTGCGCGGCGAGGAAGAGGCCGACTGCATCCGCGCGCTCCACGAAGCTTTCCCGGAAGCCCGCTTGACCCTCGACCCCAACGGCGCCTGGAAGCTCGACGAAGCGGTACGCGTGCTCGATCCGATCAAGCACCTGTTGAGCTATGCGGAAGACCCCTGCGGTCAGGAAGAGAGTTACTCCGGTCGCGAGACCATGGCCGAGTTCAAAAAGCGCACCGGCCTGCCCACAGCAACCAACATGATCGCGACCGATTTCAAGCAACTGCAGTATGCCGTGCAGCTCAATTCCGTCGATATTCCGCTGGCGGACTGCCATTTCTGGACCATGCAGGGCGCTGTGATGGTGGGCGAGCTGTGCAACGAGTGGGGCATGACCTGGGGCTCGCATAGCAACAACCACTTCGACATTTCCCTGGCGATGATGACCCATGTAGCGGCGGCCTGCCCTGGCGAGATCACCGCCATCGATACCCACTGGATCTGGCAGGATGGCCAACGCATCACCAAAGAGCCGTTCCAGATCCGTGATGGCAAGCTGGTCGTGCCTAAAACCCCAGGCCTCGGCGTCCAGCTGGACGAAGAGAAGCTGAAAGAGGCACATGCGCTCTACAAGACTCTCGACGTGACTCAACGCAATGACGCCATGGCCATGCAGTTCTTGATTCCAGGATGGGAGTTTGACCCCAAGCGTCCTGCGCTTGTGAGGTAAGAGCCACTCGGCTCTGATATGATGTATATCATCATACTTTAGGCGAAGGTGTTTATGGTCAAGGAAAGCGAAATGACATCGGTTCAACCTCCCCTTAACGTAAGCAAGGTCGCGAAGCAGGGTAGCCTCTCCCAATATGTCGCCGAACAATTGGAGGCCTTGATCGTGCAGGGCAAGGTGGCAGTGGGCAATAAGCTGCCCACCGAAAACAGCTTGTGCGACTCCTTCGGTGTCAGCCGAACCGTTGTGCGAGAGGCCATTACCCACCTGAAGTCCCTGGGGCTGGTAGAGACGCGCCGGGGAGTGGGCACCACAGTGCTGCGGGACAAGGCAGAGGAGCCAAGGCCCGCGCAGCATATCAACCCGACGACTGTGGCCGATATTCTGCACCTGCTCGAACTGAGGTTAACCCTGGAGCCTGCCGCGGCGGAACTGGCGGCGCTGCGCCATGACGACGCCGACCGAGAGCAACTGAGGGCCCAGCATAACGCCTTTATCAAAGCCCATGCCGAGAAGCGGCTGGCGCGGCAAGAGGATTACCTTTTTCACTTTGCGATTGCAAAGGCGACCAAGAACCCCTTCTTTGCATCTTTTTACGAGCAGTGGAGCAAGAGTGTCATTCCCCGTGCCAAGCTGCTCAGTATCGAAATCGATCCCAACTCATCCGACCGTTACCTGGAGCGTGTTCAGGCCGAGCATGACGAGATCATCGAGGCGATTCTGTCGCGTGACGCACAAAAAGCCCGCGAAATGATGTTTCGGCATCTTGATCGCGCCAAGAACATGTATGCCCAGTATCGCGACCAAACGTAGCACCATCGGGCATCCAAAACGCCCGATAAACTAAGCTAAGGAGGAACCTATGACGATCCGTGGTGAAATGCTGATCGGTCAGCAAGCCGTGAGCGGCAACCAGGCCGACATCCATGCGGTGAACCCCGCCACCGGCGAGACGATGGAGCCAACCTATGTGGGGGGTAGCAAAGCAGAAGTCGAGCGTGCCTGCGAGCTCGCTGAAACCGCCTTCGCCAGCTATCGCGAGACCGGCCTTGAAGCGCGCGCTACCTTCCTCGAAACCATTGCTTCCGAAATCGAAGGTATCGGCGATGAGCTCATCGAGCGTGCCATGGCCGAGACCGGCCTGCCTCGCCCACGCCTGGAAGGCGAGCGCGGCCGTACCTGCGGTCAGCTGCGGCTGTTTGCTTCCGTGGTACGTGCCGGTGAGTGGCTCGACGTGCGCATTGACCCGGCCCTGCCGGATCGTTCGCCCATGCCGCGGACTGACCTGCGCCAGCGCCATATCGGCCTTGGTCCGGTCGCCGTGTTCGGCGCCTCCAACTTTCCGCTGGCGTTCTCCGTAGCCGGTGGCGATACCGCTTCAGCACTAGCGGCCGGCTGCCCGGTGGTGGTCAAGGGCCACTCCGCCCACCCCGGTACGTCTGAACTGGTGGGGCGTGCCGTCCAGCGTGCCGTGGCCAAGTGCCATCTAGCCGAGGGTGTTTTCTCGCTGCTGTTCGGCTCCGGTAAAGAGATCGGTCAGGCGCTGGTCAAAGACCCGCGCATCCAGGCCGTTGGCTTCACCGGCTCGCGCAGTGGCGGCACGGCGCTGATGGCCACGGCCCAGGCGCGCCCGCAGCCGATCCCGGTCTACGCGGAGATGAGCAGCATCAACCCCGTGTTCCTGCTGCCGGAGGCCCTGGAAGCGCGTGGCGAGAAGATCGCCGAAGGCTTTGTCGGGTCACTCAACATGGGGGCCGGTCAGTTCTGTACCAACCCAGGGCTTGTGATTGCCGTTAAAGGCAAGGCGCTGGACGCCTTTATCGACGCCGCTGGCGACGGCGTCAAAGCCAGTATCAGCCAGACCATGCTTTCTCCGGGGATTCACCAGGCCTATGAGCAGGGTGTTAACACCCTCTCCTCGCATGCCAAGGTGCGTGAAGTGGCGCGTGGTCAGCTCGGCGAAGGTGCTAACCAGTGCTGCGCGGGCTTGTTCGTTGCCTCTGCGGCCGACTTCCTCACCGATGAGACCCTGCAGGCCGAGGTATTTGGTGCCAGCTCGCTGGTTGTGGAGTGCGCCGATCAGGCTGAAATGATGCGCGTGGCCGCCGAGCTCGAGGGGCAGTTGACCATCACCCTGCAAATGGATGATGGCGATGTGGACGCGGCCAAAGCGCTGCTGCCGACCCTGGAGCGCAAAGCGGGTCGTATCCTGGCCAACGGCTGGCCGACCGGTGTCGAGGTGTGCCATGCCATGGTTCACGGTGGCCCTTACCCGGCCACCTCGGATAGCCGTACGACCTCGGTGGGCAGCGCGGCGATCCATCGCTTCCTGCGCCCTGTTTGCTACCAGGCACTGCCGGAAGCGCTGCTTCCCGACGCCCTGCAAGATGCCAACCCCGAGGGTATCAGCCGCTTGGTGGATGGTAAGCGCGAAGCCTGATTTAGCAAGCCGTCAATCGTAGAGAGACGGTTTTATAAGCGCTCAACTAAGCGGCCTTCGGGCCGCTTTTTTTACCGATTGGCCTATTGCGTTGCGCACGTTAGCCACGCAAGCTGCGGTGAACTGCCCAGCCAAGGAGACTCCCATGCAACTCTACCTGAACGCGACTTCCCCCTATGCCCGCGTGGCGCGGGTTTGCCTGTATGAAAAGCAGTTGATCGAGCGTACCGAGCTTTGCTGGTGTGACCCCTGGGCGACGGATAGCGAACTTTTACAGATTACCCCGCTCAGCCGCATCCCGACGCTGGTCACCGACGACGGCGAAGTGCTGACCGAGTCGCTTTTGATAGCGCTCTATTTGGATGCACAGGGCGAAGGGGATTCACTGTTGCCAGACAAGGCATATGCGGAAACCCTGGCGCTGGCCGGGCTTGGCCATGGCTTGACGGACGCGGCGTTCAATGTGGTGATTGGCCGCAAGCACAATGGCCATGAGGTCGATACAACGGTATTGGGCAGCCGTCGCTTGAAAGCCATCGAGCGCACGCTGGCAACGCTTGATGCGCACCCCAGCGTGCTGGCGGGCAATGCGGAACGCACGCTGGGGGCGATTACCGTTGCCGTGGCGCTTTGCTATATCAGCTTTCGCTTACCGGCCTTTGATTGGCCTAACCGCTTTCCGACACTTCAGGCCTGGCATGCCAAGGTGGTGGAGTGCGAGAGCTTTGCGATGACGGCGTTTGAGTAGTTTCTAGGGCCTAGTCTTCCCGCCGGTAAATCAAATCCCACACCCCATGGCCGAGCTTTTCGCCGCGGGCTTCAAACTTGGTCAGTGGGCGGAAGGCGGGGCGGGGCACGTAGGGAGCGGTGTCAGCGCCAGCCGTATTGGCGTAGCCGGGGGCGTCTTCCATCACGTCTGCCATCCACTCGGCATAGGCCTCCCAGTCGGTGGCCAGATGAAAGCTGCCGCCGGGCTTAAGACGGGTGCGGATCAGCTCAACAAACGCAGGTTGAACGATGCGCCGCTTGTGGTGCTTCTTTTTTGGCCAGGGGTCAGGGAAGAACAGCTGAACGGTGGTCAGGGAGCCTTCCGGTAGACACTGTTCCAATACGGCCAGGGCGTCTTCGCGGTAAACACGCAGGTTGGTGAGGCCGCGTTTATCCGCTTCATCGAGCAGTTTGCCCACGCCGGGGGCGTGCACTTCAATGCCGATAAAATCGGTTTCCGGATGGGTTTTGGCCTGTTCAATCAAGGAGTTGCCCATGCCGAACCCGATCTCGACGACGCGCGGCGCCTGGCGCCCAAAGAGGGCGTCCAGATCTTGGCGGCCGTCGGCGATTGTCAGCCCCAGGCGTGGCCAAACGTCTTCCAATCCACGCGTTTGTGCTGGTGTCATGCGCCCGGCGCGAATCACATAGCTTTTAATGCCCCGGCGGTGCAGTGGGGCGTCGGCGATTTCGGGCGCGGTGTCTTTCGTATCGGTCATGGTGTCTCTGTATCAGCCGTTAATCCGGCCAGCAAAAGGCGAAGAGGGGTCGGCGGTCTGGCGGCGTGGCATGCGGCCTGACAAAAAGGCGTCTCGTCCTGCCTGCACGGCAAGCTTCATGGCGTTGGCCATGCGCAGCGGGTCGCGGGCATGGGCAATCGCGCTGTTCAGCAGTACGCCGTCGCAGCCCAGTTCCATGGCCATGGCGGCATCGGAAGCAGTGCCAATGCCTGCATCCACCAACACCGGCACCTGGCTTTGTTCAATGATCAGGCGCACATTGTGCGGGTTTTGAATGCCGTGGCCGGAGCCAATCAGCGAGCCCAGCGGCATGATGGCGCAGCAGCCCATGGCTTCCAGCTCGCGTGCCACAATGGGGTCGTCGCTAGTGTAGACCATGACGTCGAAACCGTCGGCGAGCAGCGTTTCCGCGGCTTGCAGGGTTTCGACCACATTCGGGTAGAGGGTGGTGTCATCGCCCAGCACTTCCAGCTTGACCAGGTTATGGCCGTCAAGCAGTTCGCGGGCCAGCCGGCAGGTGCGTACGGCGTCTTTGGCGGTGTAGCAGCCAGCGGTGTTGGGCAGCAGGGTGTAACGCTTGGGCGAAATCACATCCAGCAGGTTGGGGGCCTCGGTATCCTGGCCCAGGTTGGTGCGGCGCACTGCAAAGGTGACGATTTCAGCGCCGCTTTGGGCAATGGCCGCACCGGTTTCGTCGAAGTCCTTGTACTTGCCGGTGCCGACCAGCAGGCGAGAGCTGAAGTCGCGTCCGGCAACGGTAAACGGTGTGTCAGTGAGTGACGTCATCATGGGTTCCTTTAGCCGCCGCCAATAGCGTGGACGACCTCTACATGGTCGCCATTGGCCAGGCGGGTGTCGGCAAGCTGGCTTTTGGGCACAATTTCTTCATTGATCTCAACGGCAATGCGTCGGCCACTGAGCCCTAGTTCTTCCACCAGGTCAGCCGCCGTCGCCCCCGCAGCGAGAGAGTGCGGGTCACCGTTGAGCGTAAGCTGTATTAACTCATCAGGGGTAGACATAAACTGGCGCGTCCCATTGTGTGCAACAAAACGTGTAGGGCCAAACATCGTCTATTGTAGCGGTTTCGTGCCGCTCAAGGTATGTGGCAGCGTTAAACTGCACAATGAAAGCTGATAAATCGGTAGACAAGGAGTGCAAGGTGCAGCGAATAGATAAACTGTGGTGGCTCGGGGTCGCGCTTTCAGGGGCGTTGTTGGTTTTGCTGGGCGCCTACGCTGCCCATGGACTGGCGTCGCGTACCAGCGCTGATATGGTCAGTGCGGTAGAAACCGGGGTGCGCTACCAGGCCTGGCATACGCTGGCCATGCTGGCGGTATTGGTATGGCGGAGAAGCATCCCAATCGCCGGGCAGCGTTGGGTGCTTTCACTCTGGGCGCTGGGCATCGCCGCCTTCTCGGGCTCTCTTTACCTTATGGCGCTGGCGGGTTGGAACCTGGGTATCGTTACTCCCATTGGCGGGCTCTTGCTTATCACCGGCTGGCTGGCGCTGGGCGTAGTGGCGATGTTCGATCGCCTTCCTGCCAAACCCTAGCCGTCACACGGCTCAGTGCTTTAACACCTTCACCCCGTAGTCTGCAGGGTTGACGATACCTTCTAGTTTACCAATCTGCGATAAATCCCCCTGGGTGATAACACTGCTGATGTTCGTGTCAGGAAAGCGCAGATTCTTGACCACGTGAACCTGGCTCGGCATGCCCTTGCCGTTGATGTCCATGACCCAGGCAAGGAAGCCGCCCGAGAACTTGGCCAGGCTGCCAATGGGGTACAGGCCATAGATCTGGATATATTCCACCAGTGCGGTTTTGTCGTAGGCGGCGCCTGCTTCGTGAACGTTACGGTAAGCGTCAATGGGCGCGCGGGGTGGTACGCCGTTGCGAGCGTGGAGCAGTTTGTTGATCGCCTTGATGACTGAAACGAGCCGCACGGTCTCCGATAGCTGCTCGCCTCCCTTGCCCGCCGGGTAGCCGGAGCCGTCCAGGCGCTCGTTGGCATTCTCGATCACATCGCGGCAGATGGAGCTGGGTGTCCAGTTCAGTTCATGCAGCTTATCGAGTAGCTGATGGACATGGCCGCTGAGAATGTCCTTCTGTGCCGGGGTCATATTCACCTTGAGTGATGGCAACTGCTCGCTGATCAGCAGCGGCTTGCCCATGGTGTGCAGCAAGGCACCCAGGGCGGCCCCGCGTACACCTGGGGAGTGCGGGTCGCGGGCGACGAGCATGTCGATAAGTTGGCCGGTTACCTGCACGGCGTGTCTTACCCAGTCTGGTTCATCACGCAAAAGCGCCAAGGCGAATAGAAACGTCTTGCGGTCCTGCTCCACAAGATAGCGCAGGGTATCGACACAATCGTAAAAGAGCTCGGCCGGAAAAAATTGGCGGGTCTTCATGTACATCAGCCCTATTTGCAGCTGATGAGACACGTCCATGACGCCGCGTTCCATGGGTGATTGATGAGAGCGCTTTTCACTCTCCTGAGCCTCTCGATGCTGGATACTCTTCTCCTTGGTACCGGGAATAAACAGGGGAGAGTGATACATCATTTTGTCGTTGGTGCCGGTGCGGTAGGCGGCCTCTCTTTCCGACTCATTCACGTAATGGAACAGGGCTTCACTTTTGGCCGTTGATACGTTGGTGAACTGAATACCGACGGCGGCATAACCGTGATGGCCGAAGGGGCGTATATGGCGGATATTGCCTTCAGTAAAAAAGTTCTCGCCGTTTGGAAACGAAAGCGTCATTCCGGGAATTGCTTGCCCTACGCCGATTGCAATGCTGTCGGCCAGATCGATATCGACCATGCAACCGCCAATAGACAGGTTACGCAGCCTGCCCGGTACGTTGAGCTCATGCAGATACACTTCGATGTTGACACGGGCATGCATGCCTAGAATGAAAGGAATACGCACGGCGCCTCGGTTTTCATGAACGAAAACCGATTCAGGCAGTTGGCACTCCAGGCGGTACAGCGTACTGTCTGCCTTGAGCAGCTTGACGGCGACGTTGCTGAGACTATAAGTCTCGCGCTCAACGGCATGTGGTCCTTTCAACGCCTCCAGGTCAAAGCTCAGGCTATCGCTGGTCAGGTAGCGCTCGATATCCGAGCCAGTGTATTCCACCTCCAGTACCATTCGCCCATTACCCAGATTCAGCTCAATGACCTCAGCCTTAAGGGCATAAGGCATGGCATGGGAATAAATAGACAGTTCGTGGGTGTGCTGAAGCAATGAGCGAATCACGCTTGCTGAGGGGTTTTCGTGCAGGGTAGTAGCCGCCATTTGAAATGCCTCAGTGATTAATTATTATTCGCCTATTTCAAGATATAGGTCTTTTTATTAAGTATGGACGACTATATAGACTTTACGTAGCCGGACAGTCCATCCGACAGTAAATTTTTGTTCCTGCCCCTTCAATGGAAATTACTTGATGGAGGAAAGAGGACGCCTGGTGCTAAACCGTGGACGGTGCGATCCGCATTTGTTTATTGGCCGGTGACGAAGAGGCTGGGAGTGTGAAGCCGCTCACTGCCTGCATCATGGTGTCGGCAGTCGCTGAGAGCTGCTCGGCCATGCTGTGCGAGTTATCCACCGCTTCGCGTGAAAGCTCCAACGCATTATAAATTTCATTAACGCTTTGCTCGAGCTCTTCGACGCCCTGATGCTGCTGCTGGACGGCGTTGTCCATATTGGTCAAGCGCATCGCCACTTGCTCAAAACTTTGAATAAGTGACTGTGTGGTGCCGGCAATCGTGGACGTCTGGCCAACACCTTGCGAGACCTGGTCGGTCGTGTTGGCGATGGTCTGGCGTATCCGAGACGCCGTGTTTTGGGTGTTCTTGGACAGCGTACGGACTTCGTTAGCCACAACGGCAAAGCCCAGACCATGTTCACCCGCACGGGCGGCTTCCACCGAGGCATTCAGCGCCAGCAGGTTGGTCTGGAACGTAATGTTATCAATTTCGCTGAGCATTTCATGGATGTTGCCAGTGTGCTGATTTAGCAGGTGCATCATTTCGCGCATTTCTTCAACTTGCTCGCCGTTTTGGCGCGCGATTTGTTCGGCGTGCTCCGCCAGCTTGCGAATCTGCCGGGATTCTTCCGCTGTCTCGCGGGTTGTCGCAGCGAGTTCCGTGGTGCTGGTCGATATGCGTTCGGTTTGGCTGCTATTGCGCGCCGTTTGCGTCCGTAACTGTTCCTGGGCAATGAAGAGCTGTTGGCTGTAGTCCGTAACGTGGCTGGCCGCCGTTTGTGTTTTGCGCAGGCTTTCGGCGACCTGGTCGCGCATGCTGACCACAGCGGCGACGGCTGGAAGTCGCTGCTCTTTATCACTGAAGCTCACGTCCAAATTACCGCCGCCAGCGGAAACCGCAAAGCGGGAGACGTGAAGCCCTTCCTTCACCATGCTTTCCAGCACCTTGGCCAAGTAGCCAAGAATGATCACCTGGACAACCACAGCGCCACCATGCATTAGCAAACAATAGAGTAAATCCGTAAAGCCTTCACCACCGCTGGTCATGCTCTCCATATCGCCCATGCTGGTATAAAGCTGGACAACGCCCTGGTATTGAAGCCAGGTAAACAAGGCGTGGTGCAACGCAATCACCAAGCCACCCAATGCAATGACTCGCCAATCGCTATAGAGAATCAAGACGGAGAGCAGGATAAAGATACTGAAGTGGGCTTCGATCAGCCCGCCGCTTTGTTCGATTAATACCGCAGACCAGGCCATCATGACGGCGGCTTTGACAAAGCCATTGACGATATGACCGCGCCACTGGTGTTGGACGATATACGTCAACGGTAGCGTCATTACCGCCACCACAAGGGCCAACAGCAAGGTTTGGGTGAAGATACCCACGATGACGCATAAAAAAACGACAAAGCCCAAGGGGAACCACATGAGTCTGTCGGTGCGTGCGATATGCCTGGAAAGGGATGTATCAGCCATTGTTGTAATGTCCTTTCGTGTTATGAGAACCGCCAGGTTTGTATAAGTTGTGTATAATTTTTATAAAATTATATTTATAATAATGAGCTAGATGCAAGGGGTCATTTGTGTGGAAGACTGGCGCGGGCGTCTTCGACAATGGTACGCAAAAACGCGTCTACAGGGAGGGGGCGGCCAAACAGAAAGCCCTGGTAAATATGACAGCCCAGTTGAGCGAGCACCAGGCGCTGGTCATTGGTTTCCACGCCTTCGGCTACTACCCTGAGCCCCAGGCTTTGTGCAAGGGCGATGATGGTGGCGGCAATCGGCGTGGCTTGCATGCCCAGGGCCAGATCCCTGACGAAGGCAATGTCGATTTTAAGCGTGTCGAGGGGCAATACCTTGAGGTAGGCAAGCGACGAATAGCCCGTGCCGAAGTCATCCAGAGCAAAGCTGACGCCTGCACGCTGTAGCTGCTGCATTTTTTCGATGGTGCCATCAGGGTCACTTAATAACAGCGACTCGGTAAGCTCCAGCGTCAGGCGTTCGGGGGGCACATCGTGTTGTTGAATGACCGACAGCACCTGATCTGCAAAGTCAGGCTGCTGAAACTGGCGAACGCTGACATTCAATGATAGCTGAAGCCCTTGAAGCGCCGGAATATTGCGCCATTCGCCCAGCACCCGGCAGCCTTCCTGAATTACCCAATGCCCCAATGGCAGAATTAGCCCGGTCTCCTCGGCGATGGGGATAAAGTGACCCGGTGAAATCATGCCGCGCTCGGGATGCTGCCAGCGAACCAGGGCTTCAGCGCCTATTATGTTTCCAGCCTCATCGACTTGAGGCTGGAGATAAAGGCACAGCTCATCGTGGTCAATCGCGAGTCGTAGTTCGCGTTCAAGGCTCAAGCGTTCTTCTAGCTCGTCTTCTTGCGCCTGACGAAAGAGCCTGGGTTTACCATCTCGCTGGCGCTTGGCTTCCAGCAGGGCCAGACCGGCGCGTTTGAACAGCTGCTGTGTCGCCTCCCGGTCGAGGGGCTGGAAGATAAGCACGCCCACATTAAGCCTGCACGGATAGGGATGGCCTTTCAGCAGATAGCCAGCGGTCAGCGACGCTACTATCTCATCAATGAGGCGCATCATTTCCTGCTCGGCGCTGAGCGCGTCGCGGCTGGCAAGCGTACCCACCAAGGCGAACTCGTTGCCGTCCAGCCGGGCGACCAGCCACTCAGCCTCTGCCCATTGCTGAAGGCGTCCGCCTAGTTGGCGTAGCAGTTCATCGCCAATATCCTGGCCCATGCTGTCGTTGAGTACCTTGAAGCGGTCAATATCAAACAGGGCCAAAAAAGCGAACGGGTGGGCAAGTGTCCTTGAAGAGCCAAGCCCGGTGAGCCGCTCCTGCAGCGCCCGCCGGTTGGGAAGCTCTGTCAGTATGTCGTGATAGGCAAGGTGGCGAATACGCTCTTGAGCCTGCTGTTCTTTAGAGCGGTCGCTGAGCAGCGCGACGTAGTCACGGTCTTTACTGTCGGCATAGGTGACGCGGCTCACGCTAAGCCAGGCGGGAAAGCCTTCACCGTTGGCATCCAGAGCGGTGATCATGCCGCTCCATTCGCCCTTTTTTTCCAATGCTTGGCGTATGTGCTGGCTGAGTTCGCGGCCTTCTTCGGCGTAGTCAAGTTGTGAGACCGACATGCCTTCAAGCTGCTGGCTGCTGAGGCCCATCAACCTTTCAAACGCTGCATTGCAGAGGCGAATCCGGGCCTGTTCATCGAGCAGTATCACGCTATCCTGCAGTGCAGAAATGACTTCGAGCAGGCGCGTCTGTGTCATGTGTTCATGGCGCTCGCTGTCATGCAGGCGACGCTGTACGCGGGTGGCGACTAACGCGAGTATGGCGGTCAATACGGCAGCGCCGCTAATAAGGAAAATAATCCAGTGGGAGGCTGGCGATACCGAAGGCGCCACGGCATCCGGAATAGGCACAAACCAGGCGGCCTGCATGGCGACGTAATGCATCCCACAGACGGCAGTGGCGAAACACAGCGCCGCAATGAAGGCACAGGTTCTGGCGCGCTTTCTGCCCCACTCGTGCTGGCAGAGGCGATAGGCATAGACGCACGACATGCCTAAGCCAACGGCGACCAGCAGCGATAACAGGAATAGGGCCAGTGAGTAATGCAGCTCAGCGGGCATACGCATAGCGGCCATGCCGCTGTAGTGCATTAGCCCGATGCCGGCACCAAGGCCGATACCGGCCAGTAGAAGTGCTCGCTGCGGCGGTCTTTCACGGGAAAGTGCGACCATCACGCCAAAGCTACCCAGCATGGCGGGCACAATGGACATCAGGGTAAGCCACGGTGCATGGCTTACCGGAAAATCAAGCTGATAGGCGTGCATGCCAATAAAGTGCATGCTCCAAATGCCCAAGCCCATGGCGCTGGCCCCGGCGAAAAGCCAACCCAGCCGCCACACAGGGTTCGATCCCTTTCTCACCAGCTTGATGATATCCAGGCCAGCGTATGAAGCGGCCAGGGCGACCAGCCAAGAAACCAGTACCAGGAAAGTATCGTGTTCTCCCTGAACCGCGTTTAAGGCGTCAGGGTCTGACAAAAAATTGATTAGCATTTATAGACCGCCGACCCTTTGACTAGTAGTGGTATAGCTAGTATCGACACATAACCTTTAATCTGTAATAGATTTGTTCAATAGCGTTCGAAACGATGACTTTGGCACCAACAGTGTACGCTAACATGAACAAAGCGTGATCGACGTCATGTCGATCAAACGGTTGGAACTGACGAGGGGGAGAATCGCAACGAACGCTTGACCTTGGGGTAACCCCAGGGTTGTACGCTTGATTTGTGTCCACTTGTCGGGAGAGTTGCCATGATGAACGCAGATTGTTTTGCTTTGATGAGTTCCATGGGCTGGTTTGGCTGGTTGATGCCGCTGGCTTTTCTACTGCTTGTCGGCTTGGGTATCGCCGCGCTGGCAAAATATTTGTTTAGCCGTACCTCACAGGGAGATCCCTCATGAAGCGTTTAACTGCCTCGTTGCTATCCAGCGCATTGCTTTTCGGTGCCACCTCGGCCCAGGCCGCGCTGCCCGATGAAGCCACGCTCTACAAAAACCCCCAGTGCGGCTGCTGCGATGAGTATGCGCGTCATCTGGAAGAACAGGGCGTTGACGTCACCATTGTCGATGATGCTCAACTCGGCGAGATCAAGCAGCAGGCGGGCGTGCCCTATGGGCTTGGCTCCTGCCACACCATTGAGATGGGTGACTACTGGATTGAGGGCCATGTGCCGATGGAAGCCGTCACCAAGCTGTTTGACGAGCAGCCTGACGTCGGTGGTATCGGCCTGGCCGGTATGCCCATTGGCACGCCGGGCATGCCAGGGCCTCAGAGCGAACCCTATGAGGTGTATACCTTCACCGACCAGGAAGACGCCCCCTTTATGACGCTTGAGCCGTGATTGAAGGTCGCGTCATGGTTTATCCGGCAGCACATAGCTGGCGGTAACGTGGATGACCGGTTTAGTCTCATCGGCGGTGGAGACGATCTGTACCTCGCCCACCGCCAGGCGGCGGCCGAGCTTGATCAGCTTGGCGTGAGCGATGATGTCGTGATCGCCGGAGGCGGCGCGTAGAAAGTGGCAGTTCAGATCACTGGTCACGGCCATCGGCTCCGGGCCAATCTGCGCCAGAATGGCGACGTACATGGCCACATCGGCAAAGCCCATCATGGTAGGACCGGAAACACGCGGCCCCGGTCGCAGGTGCTCGTTACCAATCGTCAGGCGCATGGTGGCACTCATTTCTCCCACGCTTTCAATCCTGCCCATGCGCTGGGGAAAGACCTCATCGAGAAACTGTTCGATCTGTTCGACGGTCATCACGGTCATTGTTGTTTTCCTGCATAAAAAAGCCCCGAGGCAAACGCCCCGGGGCTGATAGTACCTCTGATAGTACCTTTGGCGAGTTTACTTCGCCTTATGCACCTGGCGCCACTCGTGGAGTAGCGGCTCGGTGTAGCCAGACGGCTGGACGCGGCCTTTGAAGATCAGGTCGGACGCCGCCTTGAACGCGGTAGAGTCTTCGAAGTTAGCGCTCATGGCGGTGTAGCTGGGGTCGCCTGCGTTCTGCTCGTCCACCACCTTGGCCATGCGCTTGAGCGTTTCTTCCACGCGCGGCGCGTCCACAATGCCGTGATGCAGCCAATTGGCAATGTGCTGGCTGGAGATACGCAGCGTGGCGCGGTCTTCCATCAAGCCCACGTTGTGGATATCCGGCACTTTCGAGCAACCCACGCCGTGCTCTACCCAACGTACTACGTAACCCAGAATGCCCTGGCAGTTGTTGTCCAGTTCCTGCTGGATTTCCTCGTCGGACCAGTTGGCGTTTTCGGCCACCGGCACGGTGAGCAGGTCATCCAGGAAGTCCGGCTCGCCCTGGGCTTCCAGTTCGCGCTGAACATCGGCGACGTTGACCTGATGGTAGTGCAGCGCGTGCAGCGCGGCGGCGGTGGGCGAGGGCACCCAGGCCGTGTTGGCGCCGGCTTTCGGGTGGCCGATTTTCTGCTCAAGCATGTTGTGCATCAAATCGGGCATCGCCCACATGCCCTTGCCGATCTGGGCGCGACCGCGCAGACCACAGGCGAGACCGACCTGGACATTGCTCTTCTCGTAGGCCTGGATCCAGGCGGCGCTCTTCATGTCGCCCTTGCGCACCATGGGGCCCGCTTCCATGGCGGTGTGCATTTCGTCGCCGGTGCGGTCGAGGAAGCCGGTGTTAATGAACACCACCCGCGACGTGGCTTCGGCAATACACGCCTTGAGGTTGACCGTGGTGCGGCGTTCTTCGTCCATGATGCCCATTTTCAGGGTATCGCGGTTCATGCCCAGGATGTCTTCCACGCGGCTGAACAGCTCGTTGGCAAACGCGACTTCTTTGGGGCCGTGCATCTTCGGCTTGACGATATACACCGAGCCCGCACGCGAGTTGCGTGGCTGGTCGGCGTCTTTCTTGAGGTCGTGCAGCGCCAGCAAAGAGGTAACGACGGCATCGAGGATGCCTTCCGGCAGTTCGTTGCCGTTCTCGTCCAGTACCGCCGGGGTGGTCATCAGATGGCCGACGTTACGCACGAACATCAGCGAGCGGCCCGGTAGGGTCACGCTGCTGCCATCGGTGGTTTGCCAGGTGCGGTCAGCGTTGAGCTTGCGAGTAAAGGTCTTGCCGCCTTTCTCGATCTTCTCTTCCAGGTCGCCCTTCATCAGGCCGAGCCAGTTGCTGTAGACGCCCACTTTATCTTCCGAGTCGACGGCGGCCACGGAGTCTTCGCAGTCCATGATCGCGGTCAGCGCGGCTTCAGCCACCACGTCCTTGACACCCGCCGGGTCGGTTTTACCGATGGCGTCGTTGGCGTCGATCTGGATTTCCAGGTGCAACCCGTTGTTGCCCAGCAGAATCGCGTCAGGTTTGGCCTGCTCGCCGATAAAGCCGATCAATTTACCCGGGTCTTTCAGGCCGGTTTCGCGGCCACCTTCCAGCGTGACGACCAGGTGCTCATCGCGAATCGCATAGTTCACCGCATCACGGTGAGAGCCGGTTGCCAGCGGCGCCGCGCGGTCGAGGACGCCACGGGCATAGGCAATGACCTTTTCGCCACGCTTGGGGTTAAAGCTGGTGCCCTTTTCCGCGCCGTCTTCTTCGGAAATCACGTCGGTGCCGTAGAGCGCGTCGTACAGGCTGCCCCAGCGGGCGTTGGCGGCGTTGAGGGCATAACGCGCGTTGCTCATCGGCACGACCAGCTGCGGACCCGCCTGAACGGCGACTTCACGGTCAACGTTGGCAGTGGTGGCGGTGACGTTGGCGGGCGCGTCGACCAGGTAGCCGGTGTCTTTCAAGAAGCGACGGTAGGCGGGCATGTCGGTAACCGGGCCGGGGTTTTCGCGATGCCAGGCGTCCAGCTTTTCTTGAAGAACATCACGTTCTTCTAGCAGTTGGCGGTTTTTGGGGGTTAAATCGTGAAATAGGGCATCGACGCCTGCCCAGAAGGCGCTTTCGTCGACGCCGGTGCCGGGCAGGGCCTGCTCGCTTATAAAACGATCTAGGTCGGCTGCCACCTGTAAACGGTGACGCGTGATACGCTCGCTCATGGAGACTCTCCTGTTAGGGTGGCTGTGACGCCGTGTTGCTCGGCTGATGCCCCGTCACAGTCAGATGAAAACGCATTTAAAAACTATTTGTGGAAAATAATTCCATATCTGTGTGGGCATGTAAACAGCATAGACGCTAAAGCGCTATCATGCTCGACCAAAAGATAAGGAATGACGCCATGGGTGATTGACTGGCCGGTGGCGAAAGAGCGGTTTAAGGAGAGGTGCGAATGCGCGAGTTCGATCATTTAGAGGCATTGTTTCGCCGCCACGCTGGCGACTCAGCACTCTCCCGCTTGGTGCCTGGTGACACCCTAGCCACGGCGATGAATGACTATTTTCAACACTACGGTCTGGAAGCGCTGCGCCTTGACACCCGGGACGTATACGCAGGGTTTATCGATACCGGACGTTTTGCGCTGTGGTGCCAGGTATGGAGCCCGCCTGCACCAAAAGGCACCGCCTTTGTCGTTCACGGCTACTTCGACCACCTGGGGCTTTATCGCCATCTGCTTGAACGCCTGTTGAATAAAGGCTGGCGCGTTGTGCTGTGGGATTTGCCCGGCCATGGGCTTTCCAGCGGCGCGCGTGCCGCCATCGATGACTTTGACGACTATCAGCACTGCCTCACGCATGTGCAAACCATTCTGGCCCAGCAGTCCATGGCGCCTGCTCCCTGGTTGGGCATCGGGCAAAGTACCGGTGGAGCGATCCTGGCGACCGACGCACTGAGCCGCCGCCATGCAGCGGGATGGGACGGCCTAGTGCTGTTGGCACCTTTGGTTCGTCCCTGGGGCTGGAGCCAGGCCAGCTGGCTGCACCTGATCGCCAGCCCCTTTGTGAAAGCGCTGCCGCGCAAGTATCACCCTAACTCTACCGACCAGGAATTTATCGAGTTTCTACGCGAGCACGACCCTTTGCAGCCCAATCAGCTGAGTGTGGCCTGGGTTACTGCCATGCGCCGCTGGATACCCAGGTTATTGGCCCGCGACCCGCTGGATTTGCGGGTGATGATTTTACAGGGCGAGCAGGACGTTACCGTGGACTGGGAATGGAACCTGGCGATTCTGCAGGATAAATTTCCCGGCGCGCAGATCTACCGGCATCCTGACGCCAGGCATCACCTGGTGAATGAAGCAGAGCCGATTCGCCGTGCGTTGTTCGATGCCCTGGATGCGTTCATCGATCAAGTGGCGGCATCCAGGACAGAAGCGTCAACCAGGCAAGCACTGTCATCGCCGGGTGATAACCTTTAACTATTAAGCCCTTTATATGAGCAGGGGTTAATGCTATCGCCCAACGGCTGTGCGAAGATTAGTCGAATGCGTTTATGTCAGTCCATTTTGATCAGGAGCGTGCAATGACCCATACCCCACCGAAAGTACTGGTATTTGCTGGCAGTGCCCGTGAAGGGTCACTCAACAAACAGCTGGCCCAGCTCGCTGCCAAACGTATTGAGGCACTGGGCGGCCAAGCCACTTTTATCGATTTAAGGGATTATCCCTGCCCGTTATTTGACCAGGACATTGAGGCCCAGGGCATGCCGGGCAATGTGCTGAAGCTGCGCGCTATCCTCGCCGAGCACCAAGCGGTGTTTATTGCCTCGCCGGAATACAACGGCTTTATCACGCCGCTGCTCAAGAACACCCTGGACTGGCTATCGCGGCCCTATGAAGACACCCCGGGCCTGGGGCTCTTTGCGGGCAAGTGGGCGGCCCTGGTAGCAGCATCACCCGGTGGGTTGGGCGGTATTCGCGCCATGCCCCTGGCGCAGCAGCTACTCGCCAACCTCAGCCTGACGGTACTGCCGCAGCCGTTATCGCTTCCCCAGGCAGGCAGTGCATTCAACGACAGTGGTGCGCTACATGATGAGGCCACCGGCCAAAAGCTTGATGCCCTCTGCCAGCGCCTGGTCGATTCGCTGGCCAAGACCCACGGCTAAGCGCCTTTCAACAACCTATCCAACTGCCGGTAGCCGATGGCCTCAATTAGATGCGGCTGGGTGGGCTTGGGTTCGCCCTGCAGGTCGGCCAGGGTGAGTGCGACGCGCAGCACGCGGTGGTAGGCGCGGGCGGAGAGCTTGAGTTTTTCCAGCACCCCGGCCAGCCAGGCGCGTTCCTCGTCATTTAGCGCGCAGGCGGTTTCCAGGGCTTTGCCGCTTAACTGGCTGTTGAGCGCACCTCTTGCCGTTTGCCGTTCCCGGGCGGCCATGACGCGCCGACGCACGGCTTCCGACGATTCGCCTTGTGTCTGTGCGGTGAGCTGCTCGGGTGGCAGCGCCGGGACTTCCACCTGCAGGTCGATGCGGTCTAGCAGCGGGCCTGACAGCCTGTTCTGATAGCGTTGGATTTGGCTGGCGGTGCACTGGCAGCGGTTGCGTGGGTCGCCCAGGTGCCCGCAGGGGCAGGGATTCATTGCCGCCACCAGCTGAAATTGCGCCGGGTAACGGCGCTCGTGGCTGGCGCGGGCCAGATGAATTTCGCCGGTTTCCAGCGGTTGTCTCAAGACTTCCAGCACGCTGCGGGAAAATTCCGGCAACTCGTCCAGGAACAGCACGCCATGGTGGGCCAGCGAGATTTCGCCGGGTTTGGGTTTTGTGCCGCCGCCCACCAGTGCCGCGGCGCTGGAACTGTGATGGGGTTGCCTGAAGGGTCGCTGGCCCCAGTCGGCTTCCAGCGGCAGCCCGCACACCGAACGCACCGCCGCCACGGCCAGCGCATCTTCTTCCGAGAGTGGCGGCAATATACCGGGCAGGCGACTGGCGAGCATGGTCTTGCCGGTGCCTGGCGGGCCCGCGAAAAGCAGATTATGGCCGCCAGCAGCGGCGACTTCCAGGGCGCGGCGGGCCTGTTGCTGGCCACGCACGTCGGCAAGGTCGGCCATTGGCGCCGGGCTTTTGACCGAGGCTGGCAGTTGATGGGGCGGGATTTTCTCCTGGTCGAGCAGGTGGGCAACGACATCCCATAGGGTGTCCGCAGGCAGCACCGGCAAATCACCTGCAAGCGCGGCTTCATCGGCGCAGGCGCGGGGGATGATCAGTGCCTTCTTGGCGCGCCGCGTGGCCAGGGCAAAGGGCAGAATACCGGGTACCGCGCGCAGCTTGCCGTCCAGGGCCAGTTCGCCCGCAAACTCCATGCCTTCCAGGGCATCGACCGGAATCTGCCCGGAGGCGGCAAGAATGCCCAGCGCGATGGGTAGGTCGAAGCGGCCACCTTCCTTGGGAAGATCGGCAGGGGCAAGGTTAAGGGTAATGCGCCGGGTATTGGGGAAGTCGAAACCAGCGTTGACCAGGGCACTGCGCACCCGTTCGCGGCTTTCCTTGACGGCGGTTTCCGGCAGGCCGACTAACGTCAAACCGGGCAAGCCGTTGGCCAGGTGCACCTCCACGTGCACTGCCGGTGCGTCCAGGCCGACCCCGGCCCGTGTCGCCACAATGGCAAGCGTCATGCGCGTTCCCTCGCTGGTTGTTAATTACCGTATGCTTATTAACCTACCGTATTTATCAGAGGGTGAGTAGCCAGATGCGCGGTGCGGCACAGCCCGCGCTCACTCTGGACTTAGCGTTTCCTGGGGCGCGTCTTCCAGCGCGGCGACCAGCTCCCTGGCGAAGCGCTGCGCCGAGGGCAGTGCGCCAAAGCTCCATACCGGCGGCAGGCGTAAAAGTCGGTCGTTCTTGACGCTGGATAGCTGCTGCCACAGGCCGCTTTCCGCGAGTTGCGCCTCGACCCCGGTGGGCAGTGGGTCGACGATCACCAGGGTGGCCTCGGGATAGCGAGCCAGCTCTTCAACGCCGACCAGCGCAAAGCCCCAGGCGTTGGTCTCCTGATCCCAGGCGTTGGGCAGATCAAGCTGTTCCAGCACAGCGTTATAGAGGCTGTTATCACCGAACACGCGCACGTGGCGGGCATCCATAAACTGGATCATCAACAGCGGCGCCGTGTCGGGTCGTTCGTCACGCAGCTGGGCCATCAGTGCATGCGTCTGCTCGATCAGTTGCGCCGCTTGAGGTGCGCGGTCCGCCAGTTCGCCTATCTGCTTGGTGATGCTTTGCATTTCTTCCCAGGTGTCGCTGCCAGGTGTGTAAAGCTCGACAGAGGTGACGGGGGCGATGCGCTCCAAACGCGGCGTTAACCCGGCAAACATGGGCGATATCAGGGTCCGCTCGGGTTGCATCTTTGCCAGCAGCTCCATGTTGGGCTGGCTGCGCAGGCCCAGGTCGGCGGTTTCGCCGGGCAGCCGTGGTTCCCCCACCCATTCATGGTAGGCCTGTTTTTGGGCGCCACCGACAATGGGGGCGTCCAGGGCAATCAAGGTTTCAGCCACCGTCCAGTCGATGGTGGCCAGTTGCGCCTGGGCGGGCGAGCCGCCGAGCAGGCACATGACGACCAGGCCAATACGAGTGAACAGGGAAGACACAGCGGAGCAGCGCATCATGACGACTTCAATGGAAAATAAGGCCTGCATTTAAACGATAATATTTATTGTTTGCAAACAAAACGCCCAGGCGAGTGCCTGGGCGCGGTGCTGACGTGCCTGATTTAAAGCCGCCGACGTTAAAACGCCAACATTAAAACCGAAAATGCACGCTGGCGGTAATGCCGCGCTCGGCGCCGAAGTAGCAGTACTCGAGCGAGTTGCACGAGGCGACGTACTCTTCATCCAGCAGGTTGCTGACGTTGAGGCGGGTCTCGACGCCCGGCATACCGGCCTCGCCAAGATCGTAGCCGAGCGTGGCGTCGACCAGGGTGTAATCGGGTACGGTTTCGGTATTGGCACGGTCGGCGGCAATGTCGGCGTAGTGGCGTACACCTGCGCCAATGTCGGCACCGCTCAGCCAGCCGTCGTTAAACGCATACTGTGCCCACAACTGAACCTGGTGACGCGGCGAATAAATTGCATCATTGCCCTCGTTGCCGTCATCGCTCTTGGCGTAGGTAATGTCGGTGAAGCTGTACCCGGCCTGCAGCGACAGCGCCTCAGTGAGTTGGGTACGCGCCTCCAGCTCGATGCCCTGGGACTCGATTTCACCCACTGCGCGGTAAGGGTCGGTGGGCTGTTCCTTGGTGGCCACGTTTTCCTGGCTGATGTGGAACACGGCGGCGCTGTACTGGCTGGCGCCATCGTTGGGCTGGTATTTCACCCCGGTTTCCCACTGTTCGCCTTCCATGGGGGCCAGCAGGTCGCCGTCGGCATCCACAAAGCTGGTGGGGGTGAAGGCCGTGGAGTAACTCAGGTAGGGGGCAACGCCGTTGTCGAACAGGTAGACGGCCCCGGCCCGGCCGCTGAATTGGGTGTCATCGAGGGTGCTCGATTGGCCGGTATCCTGGTTGGTATTGTCGATGTCGACCCAGTCGTAGCGTCCGCCCAGGGTGAAGCGCCAGTTATCGAGGGCAATCTGGTCTTGCAGGTAGACGCCGGTCTGCTCCAGTTCGTGGCGTTCGTTGGTCGGTGCATACATCGCCGTAGGCTCTGCGCCATACGTCGGGTTGAACGCATCCAGCGAGGGAAATGCGCCTGATGGCCAGCTGACGTCGTTGTCGCGCTGCTGATAGTCGACCCCGACCAGCACGGTGTGGTCCATAAGGCCATCGTTAAGGTTGGCTTCAATCTGGTTATCCACTGTCCAGGCGTCGAGCGATTCTTCGCTGCCGGAGTAGTAGCGCGCCAGTTCATTGGATGTGGGTGACGTCCAGCCAAAGCCATAGACCTGATTCAAGGTGACATCCGAATTGAGGTAGCGCAGCTGCTGGCGCGCGGTCCAGTCGTCATTGAAACGATGTTCCAGGGCATAGCCCACCATGCGCTGGGTGCGCTCATAGGCCTCGTAGTCTTCCTCGCCGTCGAAGAAGTTATTGCTGATCTTGCGCCCGTTGCGCGGAACGACGGCGCCTTCGTAAGGCACGCCGGAATGGTAGCCGCCTTCGGGTTCTTCCTGCAGGTAGGCGTCCAGCGTCAGGCTGGTGGCGTCGCTGATATCCCAGGTCAGCGAGGGGGCAATGGCGTAGCGTTCCTCCTCTGTCGGGCCAAACTGGGTATCGGCGGCGCTGGCAATGCCTACCAGGCGGTAAGCGACGCGCTGTTCTTCTCCGAGTGGGCCGGTCAGGTCAAAGGCGGCGCTACGCTGATTATTATTGCCCACACGAAAACGTAGCTCGCCGCCGGACTGGAACTCGGGGCGCTTGCTGTTAAGTGCCACCACGCCCCCTGGCGAGGCCTGGCCGTAGAGTACCGAGGCGGGGCCCTTGACCACTTCAATGCTGTCCAGAAACCAGGGGTCGACCCGCAGGGAGCTATGCGAGTTGGTATCGCCGATGAGTTTCAGGCCGTCAAGGAAGGTGTTGCTCAAGCTGCCATCGGAGAAGCCGCGCAGTACCAGGTAGTCAAAACGGTTCGACGCCCCGATCTGGTTGCTGTAGACCCCGGGCGTGTAGTCGGTCGCCCGCTGTACGGTGCTGACCCCGCGGTTGTCCATATCTTCGCGGGTAATGGTCGATACGCTCTGGGGCGTTTCGATCGACGGCGTTTCCACCTTGGTGGCCGCCTGCTGGGCGGTGACGGTCACCGTGCCCAGGTTGTCGAGTTGGGCTTCCTGAGCGGCGGCAAAGGGGGCGCTGCTGGCCATGGCGACGGCAATGACCAGCAGCGATGGGCGGAAGTGGCAAGCTGAAATTGGCATGGTAACGATCCCTTAATAGTTCTAGTAATGAGAATTGTTACTTTTTAATGCAGGCAGTAGGTATGCGGTCTGCCAAATTGGCTATGCGCAATGCCAAATTCATCTGGGGGCGCGCTGTGAAATGACGTCATGAGGGGCGATGCCAAAGCGGCGACGAAACGCCGTGGCGAAATTGGTGGCGTGACGATAGCCACAAGAGTGGGCGGCTTGCTGAACGCTCATGCCTCGTTGCAGGGCTTGATAGGCCCGTGCCAGGCGGCATTGGCGCAGGTGATCAAAAATTGAGCAGCCATAGCGGGCACGAAATTTCTGGCGCAGGCTGCTTGGGCTCATCGCCACTTCTCTTGCCAGGTCGCTGAGGCAGTACGTGCGCTCGGGATGGGACGCCAACCGGGTATGGAGGGCGGCCAAGCGCGCCTCGTCACGGGCCGGGATGACCGGCGGCACCTTTGCCGCCAGCGGTGTAGCCGGGTCTTGCCGCGCGCAATTCGGTAATCCTTCACCCAGCAGTTGGAGGGCCAGGCCTTGCCAGATCAGTGGCTGGCGCCAGTTGGCCAGCGGCTCGGCGGCGGTATCGCGTAATAGTTGCGTGAAGGCGGTCGACAAGCGCCAAGGGTACAAGCCCGGTGATGGGGGAACCGATGGCAGGCCCAGAGTGTTGGTGGCGAGCACTGCCAGATTTACCGTGTGCAGCCTTGCCTGGGCCGGTTGGAAAACCGTAAGCGGCTGCTCGGCAGTAAAGTGGACGCACATGCCGTCGCCCGCGTTTAGTTCGATGCGTTGGGAGCCCAGGCGGGCGCTGATATGGCCTTCCAGTACCACGCTGATAAACCAGGGTGCCGTCTGGCGGGAGGCCGAGCTATAGGCGCAGTTCACGCACAGGTCGGAAAGCGTCAAGTGCATGGCTTGAGGCAGGGCGACATCGCGAACGCTGCCGGTGGCGACGCTCGCCCCGGCAGGGGCATTGCGAATGCGATAGTCAATACCGAAACGCTGGCCTAGCTGGGCAAGCGTCCCTGGCGTTAGCTCGTAAAGCGGTTGGCTGGCCTGGGGACCGAAGGTGGTGGTGGTCATGCGTGCATCACGGTAACGGTGAAATTCGGCAATGCATCAAAATGGGGCATTGATGCATTGCCCGCATCATTGGATGCGAATTACGTTACCACGCGCACAGTAATAGTCAATGATATTTATTCGCATTAGTTATTGCGATTTGGGTTGGTCTTCATCGCCTTTGGTGTCGGCGTCATCGGAATCCGCCTGGGGCTCTGTGGGTAGCGGCGGTGCCTCGGCTTCGACGGGCGTCGAGGCATCGGCTGCCTGGGCATCCACCGCGGCTTCCAGGCTTGCGACCTGGCGTTCCAGTGCTTCTACCCGTGAGCGGGTGCGCTGCAATACGTCCATCAGAATATCGAAGTCCTCGCGGGACACCAGCTCCAGGCGGTCGAAGGCCCCACGCACGACCTGATGAACCCCCTTCTGGATATCTTCGGGCGCTTGTGAAGCGTTCTGCAAACGGTCACCGATTTGCTGGGCGAGTCGGCTAATACGGTCTTGAGGCGCCATGGCTTTCTCCTATCGGTCAATGTCTCGATACGGCTATCTGATTATCAGGATACGCAACCCAGGCGGGATTCGCATGCTTCTTGGGCTAATTTGTGCCTCCCGTTCATGCCCTACGGTGGGGCGCTTGCGTTTTATCTTTGATCAATTTTGGTGCAATAGCCGACTTGTTAGCGCGTGTTGCTGGCCCTGAGTCGCCAGCATGCCTTGCTCTATTACATTTAAAGCAATGAAATATAAGTAAAAAAAATCAGATGGCACGGTATGCGCATTAGTGGAGCAGGCACTTTTTTTGGGCGGCTTGGCCGCTCCTTAATCCAGCAGGGGAGATTCGGGATGAAACTCATCACCGCCATTATCAAGCCATTCAAGCTCGACGACGTCCGCGAAGCACTGGCCGACAACGGTGTTCAGGGTATTACCGTCACTGAAGTCAAAGGCTTCGGCCGCCAGAAAGGCCATACCGAGCTGTATCGCGGCGCGGAATACGTGGTCGATTTCTTGCCCAAGGTAAAAGTCGAGGTCGCCGTCGACGACGGTCGCCTCGAAAGCGTGCTCGATGCGATCTGCAGCGCGGCCAACAGTGGCAAGATCGGCGACGGCAAGGTATTCGTCACGCCGCTTGAGGACGTTATTCGGATTCGGACGGGTGAACGCGGTGCGGACGCCGTTTAAACCTGACGTTACGGATCATTTCTTTAGTTCAACGGGGAACTTACAATGAATGAGTTGACTGATCTGAGCTACGCGCTCGATACGTTTTACTTCCTGATCTGCGGTGTGCTGGTCCTGTGGATGGCCGCTGGCTTCTCCATGCTGGAAGCTGGCCTGGTGCGTTCCAAGAATACCGCTGAAATTCTCACCAAGAATATCGCGCTGTTTGCGATTGCCTGCACCATGTACCTGCTGGTGGGCTACTACATCATGTACTCCGGCAACGCCGGTGGCTTCCTGCCCAATCTGGGCTTCCTGATCGGCGCTGAGAATAGCGTGGATGCGGTCACCGCCGGTGGCGATGACGCACCTTACTACTCCATGCGTTCCGACTTCTTCTTCCAGGTCGTCTTCGTTGCAACCGCCATGTCGATCGTCTCGGGTGCGGTCGCCGAGCGCATGAAACTATGGGCCTTCCTGGCGTTTGCCGTGGTGATGACTGCCGTGATTTATCCGGTGTCTGGCTACTGGACCTGGGGCGGCGGCTGGTTAGCCGAAGTCGGCTACTCTGATTACGCTGGTTCGGGCATTGTGCACCTTGCCGGTGCGGCAGCCGCGTTGGCAGGCGTTATCGTACTGGGGCCGCGTAAGGGCAAGTATGGCAAGGATGGTTCCATCCACGCGATTCCGGGTGCCAACATGCCGCTGGCGACGCTGGGTACCTTCATCCTGTGGATGGGCTGGTTCGGCTTTAACGGCGGCTCCGAGCTGAAGATGTCCGACATCAGTTCTGCCAATAACGTGGCGCAGGTGTTCGTGAATACCAACGCCGCGGCCGCGGGGGGTGTGATTGCCGCGCTGATCCTCGCCAAGCTGTGGTTCCGTAAAGCGGACCTCACCATGGCGCTCAACGGCGCGCTGGCTGGCCTGGTCGCCATTACCGCCGACCCGCTGTCGCCTTCTGCGCTGGGCGCGACGATTATCGGTGCGATCGGTGGTCTGATCGTGGTGGCCGCCATTGTCACCCTGGATAAACTGAAACTGGACGATCCGGTCGGCGCCATCTCCGTTCACGGTGTCGTTGGTATCTGGGGCGTGTTGGCCGTGCCGCTGAACAATGGCGATGCCTCGTTCGGCCCACAGCTGATTGGTATCGCGGGCATCTTCGCCTGGGTCTTCATTGCCAGCCTGGTTGTTTGGCTGATTCTGAAGGCCATCATGGGCATTCGTGTCAGCGAAGAAGATGAGTACGAAGGCGTCGATATCGCCGAGTGCGGTCTTGAAGCCTACCCTGAATTTGGCGTCAAAAAGTAATTCAATGCCAATCAGGTGAGCACAAGCGCTCGTCACTGGCCTCCCTTCGGGGAGGCTTTTTTTATTCTGCGCCGGTAGCGGTGTATGCTGATAGGTAACGGATAACGAGCAGCGCGCTAGGCTTGTTATCTTTCATTACCATGGCTACCCAGCTAGAGGATCTCGCAATGAAACTAATCTCTGCCATTATCAAGCCCTTCAAGCTTGATGACGTGCGCGAATCGCTCTCCGACATTGGCGTACAGGGCATTACCGTCACCGAAGTCAAAGGTTTTGGTCGTCAGAAGGGCCATACCGAGCTATACCGGGGCGCTGAATATGTGGTCGATTTTCTGCCCAAAGTGAAGCTCGAAGTGGCGGTTGACGACGACATGGTCGAGCAGGTCATCGAGGCGATCACCCAGGTAGCGAATACCGGCAAGATCGGCGATGGCAAGATTTTCGTCATGCCGCTCGAGCAAGTGATTCGTATCCGTACCGGCGAGACCGGGAAAGACGCGGTATAACGCCCCGCGCGCCAGAACACGAAAACCCCCGCCAAGCGCTGCTGTTAGGCAACGAGTGGCGGGGGTTTTTATTCGGCGGTCTGCTGCTGAGCGAGTCGCCCGTTGAGCGCGTTACTTTTCGACAAAAGCCCGTTCGATAACGTAGTCGCCCGGCTCGCCCATGCGCGGCGAGATGTTGAGGCCCAGCTCGTCGAGCAGCGCGCTGGTGTCGTCGAGCATGGCGGGGCTCCCACAAATCATTGCGCGATCCTGGCGAGGGTCGATGGGCGGAAGCCCGGTGTCCTCGAACAGCTTGCCGGTGCGGATATGGTCGGTCAGGCGCCCCATGGTGTGAAACTCTTCACGGGTGACGGTGGGGTAGTAGACCAGCTTGTCAGTGATCTCCTCACCCAGGTACTCGTGGGCAGGCAGCTCTTTAGTGATAAAGTCGGCGTAGGCCAGTTCCGAGACTTCACGCACGCCGTGAACCAGGACCACTTTCTCGAACCGCTCGTAGACTTCCGGGTCCTGGATCAGGCTCAGGAAGGGTGCCAGGCCGGTACCGGTGGACAGCATGTACAGGTTGCGCCCTGGCAGTAGATCATCGGTGACCAGCGTGCCGGTGGGCTTGCGGCTGACCATGATCTGATCGCCGACCTTCAGGTGCTGCAGGCGTGACGTAAGCGGGCCGTCGGGCACCTTGATGCTGAAGAACTCGAGGTGGTCTTCGTAGTTGGGGCTGGCAATCGAGTAAGCGCGCATTAGCGGTTTGCCGTCGACTTCCAGGCCTATCATGACGAACTGGCCGGTCTTGAAGCGCAGGCTGCGTTCCCGGGTGGTGCGGAAGCTGAACAGGGTGTCGTTCCAGTGGTGAACGCTGAGTACGTCTTCCAGGGCGAACTTGCTCATGCCATTTCCTCCGTCAGTGACGCCATCAACGCCACGGATATGCATAAAAAGAATAAAAAATAGGTATCAAGTTGCCAGCAAGTCTAAGCAATGGATGGTATATCTGTTAAGTCAATAATCTTGATAACGCTTATCTTTAAAATAGATATAGCGTCCTGGTGATAGGTCAGACCCCATGCACTATACCCTGCGTCAGTTGGAAGTCTTTGTTGCCGTTGCCCAACACGAAAGCGTCTCCCACGCGGCCCGCGCCCTTGCCATGTCCCAGTCGGCGACCAGTACGGCGCTTGCCGAGCTGGAGCGTCAGTTCGACTGTCAGTTGCTCGACCGCATCGGCAAGCGCCTCAAGCTCAATGCCCTGGGCTTCCAACTGCTGCCCAAGGCGGTGGCGCTGTTGGACCGCGCCGAAGAAGTGGAGGAATTACTGCGTGGCCAGCAAGGCGTGGGGTCGCTGGAGGTTGGCGCGACCCTGACCATCGGCAATTATCTGGCCACGCTATTGATCAGCGATTTCATGCAGCGCTATCCCGGCAGCCGCGTGCGTCTGGCGGTGCGCAATACGCGGCATATCATCGAGGGCGTTCGCCAGCACTCGCTGGATCTGGGGTTGATCGAAGGGCCGTGTGACGACGATATGATCATCAGCCAGCCGTGGGTCGAGGACGAGCTGTGCGTGTTCTGCTCACCACGCCATCCGCTGGCGGGCAAGACGCATCTGGAGCTTGACCAGTTGATGCGGGAGGACTGGATCATGCGGGAGGAGGGGTCGGGGACGCGGGTGACCCTGGAGCATGCCGCGCGTCATCGCCGCAGTCGCTTCAATACGCTGCTGGAGCTCGAGCATACCGAGGGCATCAAGCGGGCCGTGGAGTCGGGGCTGGGTATCGGCTGTGTCTCGCGCCTGGCACTGCGCGATGCCTTCCGGCGGGGCAGCCTGGTACCGCTGCCTACGCCGGAGTTGGATCTCAAACGCCAGTTCACCTTTATCTGGCACCGCCACAAGTACCTCACCACCGGGGTGCGCGAGTTCCTGCGGCTGTGTCGGGAGATGACCGCTGACGCCAAGCGCAGCGATGACATCCCCATGCCGCCGATTCCTTAACGGCGCTCTTCTCCTTAACGGTGCTTTTCAGGGGCCGGTAATGCCGACCGGTGCCGATCTTCCTCCAAGGTGAATCCGCCTACCAGCTCGGCAAGATAGTTGGCCTGGTCTTTCAGCTGTTCGGCAGCGGTGGTCGACTCCTGCACCAGCGCGGCGTTCTGCTGGGTCATCTGGTCCAGGTCGGTGACCGCAATGCTGACCTGGCTGATACCGTCATTCTGCTCGCCTGCCGCCGTGCTGATATCGCCCAGCATCTGGGTGACCCGGGAGACGCTTTCGGCGAGCTCGTGCATCGCGGCCTCGGCGTCGCGCACCATTTGCGTGCCGCTTGCCACCTTTTCGGTAGAGGTATCGATCCGCTGGCGAATATCCTTGGCCGCGTCACTGGCCCGCGATGCCAACTGACGGACTTCATTGGCCACTACGGCAAAGCCACGGCCCTGTTCACCCGCACGGGCCGCCTCCACCGAGGCATTCAACGCCAGTAGATTGGTCTGAAAGGCAATCCCGTCGATGACGCTGACGATATCCTGAATCTCTGCCGATGTGGTGCGGATGTCGTCCATGGTGGTCACGACCTGCCCAAAGGCTTCGTCGGTACGCCCTGCCAGCTGTGAGGCGGTTTTGGACAGGCCGCTGGCTTCCTGCGAGGCGCTGGTCGTATGCGCCACGGTGCTGCTGATTTCCTCCATGGCGGACGACGTTTGCTGCAGGCTTGCCGCCGCTTGTTCGGTACGCCGTGACAGGTCGCGACCGCCCTGGGTGATTTCGTTGGCGGCGTGATTGACGGATTCACTGCTGCGCTGCACGTCGAGCAGGATGGCCTGGATCTTGTCGGCAAAGGCATTGAACTGCTTCGCCACCGCGGCGCTTTCGTCGCGCCCCTGCACTGGCAGGCGTTGGGTCAGGTCGCCGTTGCCTGAAGCGATCGCCTGCATGCGGCTGGCGAGGTGCTTCAGCGGGCGCGAGATGCTGCTGCCCAGTAGCCAGCTAGCAATCAGGCCCAGAAAGGCGATGACCAGCCCCATGCCGATCATGCCGAGTGTCGAGGCCTCGCGCTGGCTTTCCAGCTGTGTCTGCAGGTCATTCAGCCCGGCCAGGACGGCGCTTTCAGGCAGCCGGATCATCAGCACCCAGTAGTTGCCGCTGTCATCAATCGAGAAGGGCCAATAAAGCTCGGTCATGCCCTTTTCCGTGCTCAGTCGGCGTACTTTTTCGCCTTCCTGAGCCTGGGCGATACCGGCCTGGATGTCAGCATCCAGCACGTCGCCAGCCTGCTTGCCGAGCAGGTCAGGCGCGCTGGTGTAGGCGGACAGGGCCCCGTGCGAGGCGACCAGGGCGATTTCTCCCGCGCCGTCGTAGAGCGACTGATTGGCCTCTTCCAGCAGCCCTTGAATGAACTCCACCGACAGATCGACACCTGCGCTGCCGCGGAACTCACCGTCGACCAGAATGGGTGCATTGAACGACGTGACCAATAACAACTCGCCGTTGTAGTCGTAGAGGTGAGGGTCAACCACACAGGTACGCTTCGTTTCCTTGGGGCATAGATAATATTCCCCACGCCGGATGCCATCGGCATCGCGCTCCTGGTTTTCCATGTCGCTGCCCAGCGCCAGCACCTCGATATCGCCGCTCTCGGTGCGATACCACCACGGCATGAAGCGGCCGTCGGGGCCATAGCCTTGATCTTCGCGGCCGGTATAGAGCGCATCATTACCAAAGGCGTTGGGCTCCCAGCCAATAAAGGCGTCGAGCAGTTCAGGATTATCCACCACGGTCTGACGCACAAGCCGCGACAGCTCATCACGGCTCATGGTCAGCAAAGGCTGACCCTCGTCGTCTGCCTGGCCCAGCATGGCATTGGTGTTCGCCAGGCTTTGGGCAAGCGTCAGGGCATGCTCGAGCTCGCCCTTGATTTCTTCGGTCTGGGCCGAAGCGGTAGCCGCAAGGCGTGCTTCAATATTGCGTTCGAGCAGCGCCTTTGTCTGCTTTTCAACCAGTGCCTGAGAGCGGTCGTTGGCAATCACCGAATAGATGACCAACGCCGCCACGACCAGCAGGATGCAGCCACCGACCAGCGTAGCAATGAGGGTGCGGACAGATTTGAATTTCATTGTTGTTAATGCTCTCTTATGCTACGGCTGTGAAGCGGAGGTGAGAAGACGGCTATCTTGCGCACCTGAACCACTCGACAGCTTGAATCGGCTAATGGTCTCGGTGAGATGGTCGGCCTGGTCCTTGAGCTGCTCGGCGGCGGTGGTCGACTCTTCCACCATGGCGGCATTTTCCTGGGTCATGCGGTCAAGGTCAGCCACCGCAATGTTCACCTGGCCGATACCGTCACTTTGTTCTGTCGTGGCGGAGGTGATTTCGCCGAGCACGTCGGTGACACGGGTGATGTTATTGACGATTTCGTCCATGGTTTCACCGGCGTTGTGCACCAGTTTGGAGCCGTTTTGGACTTTGCCCTGGGCGTCTTCGATCAGGTTTTTGATGTCGTTGGCGGCGTCATTGCTGCGTTGGGCAAGCTTACGGACCTCTTCTGCTACCACCGCAAAGCCACGGCCGTGTTCACCGGCGCGCGCGGCTTCCACCGAGGCATTGAGTGCCAGCAGGTTAGTCTGGAAGGCGATGTTGTTCATCAGTGAGACGATATCGCCAATCTTGCCCGAGGACTCGGCGATATCTTCCATCGTGGTGATGACTTCTGACACCGCCTGGCCGCCACGACCGGCAACATCGGACGCCGCCTGGGAGAGCTGGTTGGCTTCCTTGGCGGACGCCGATGTGTGCTCGACCGTACTGGTGATTTCCTCCATCGAGGCAGATGTCTGTTGCAGGCTGGAGGCGGTGTTTTCAGTACGCCGCGACAGGTCTTGGCCGCCGTTGGCGATTTCCGTAGCGGCGTTGTGGACCGCTTCGCTGCTGGAGCGCACATCCTGCAACACCGTGTCCATGGTGGCCACAAAGCGGTTGAAGGCGGCGGCGATCTGGGTGATCTCGTCGTTACCCTCTTCCGGCAGGCGCTGGGTCAGGTCGCCTTCCCCCGAGGCGATGTCATTCATCGCATTGCGGGCCGATAAAAGGCGGCGCAGTAACCATTTAAGCAGCAGGCTAAGAACCATGGCGGTTATCGCCGCGACAATCAGGAGCGTAATGATCGACGTGGTGGCAATCCCGCGTAGCCCGGCGGTGGCCTCGTGCTCATCCATTGCCACCATGAGGTGCCAATCGCTGTTACCGCCCACCGCGTCACCTTGCAGCAACATCTCACGGCCCTCCAGCGTCAGGGCCTGGGGCTCGTCGCTGGCGGCAATCTGCTGGAGATAACCGGCATCCAACTGGTCGCTGAGCGCGGTGGATGGCTCCAGTGCCAGCTCGGCGTTGGGGTGCGCGACCAGCGTGCCGTCGCCGGTGGTTAAAAAGCCGAAGCTTGAAGGCGTTGGCTCAATGCTCGAGACGATGTCGATGACATCCTGGATGGTAATGTCGCCACCGACCACCGCCGTCAGTTCGCCATTCTGGTAGTAGGGGTGCGCAAAGGTCACGATCAAGCCGCCGGTTTGGGCGTCCACGTAAGGGGCGGTAATAATCGTGTCCTGGGCCTCGACAGCATCCAGGTACCAGGGGCGCTGGCGTGGGTCGTAATCACTCGGTGGCTCCCAGCCGTCAGAAAAAACAGCGTCAGATGTCTCGGGGTAGGCCATGTAGGCCGTCATGAAGTCCCCGGAGTCGGCTAATTGCCGCAGGGCGGCTAACGGGGCGTCGCTAGTGGCTGCCTCATCCATACTGGCAAGCATGTTGTATCGGGCGTTAAACCATTCGTCAATCGCCAGGGTATTCCCATTGACGACGGCATTCAGGTTGCGGGTGACCTGCTCGGTATTGTGGTGCTTGACGGTGGTATAGCTGGCAATGCCATTGATTACCAGGGCAAGGACAATCGCCACTAGGGCTGCGAGTAATAGTTTGGCGCGTAGGGATGCAAACATGGTCGCTCTCAAGTCGAAGTGCGTATCAGGGCGCGGGTGCCACGCCCTGTCATATTGATCACGCACGTCTATCGGCAAGAGCGACCGTTTCTTTAGCTAGGTGAAAGCTGGATGTCGTCACTGAATTAGCGCAGGTCGCGCACGGCTGTTTGAATATCTGTCAGCGACGCCTTGCTCAGGTCTTTGGAAAGGGTATGAATGACAAGCTTTTGCGTGGGGCCATCGAGTTTATCGCGCAGCAGGCCTAAAAATTTGGGTGGCGCGACCACAATGAGCTTCTCCAAGCTGTTATCGACCCGAGCATTATAAAGGTGACTGGCGACCTGCTTGGCGAACAGTTCGTTCTCGTGCTTTGAGGCGGCTCCCTCCTCGCCGGAGCTGCGCGCGCTGGTTGAATTGGATTCATGAACATCGGCTCCCGGACGGTCGGTGACCAGATCGCCTTCATGCAGGCGCCCTTCGGCGTGTACCAAGCTTTCCTGCTCGGTGAGTGTCAGCGCTTCGCGGGTAAAAATGCGCGCACGCGCGGCATCAGCGACAACAATATAGGTGGTCATCGTGACGCGTCCTCCTTGTCGTTAGTGGTCACTTAACCATGGCAAGCGAATAGCGCTAGGTCAAACCCCATAGCTGCTTCTGGACAGCGCTGAGCGCCTTGCCTATGGTTGCTTGTCGGCTTTATTCGGAGTTTATCCATGTCAGTATTGTCGCTCGGTGCGCCCACCCATTGGCGCAATCGCTATTTATTAATGCGCCATGGTCATAGCCAGGCCAATCAACAGGGGGTGATAGTCAGCTCGCCTGCGCGCGGCGTGGCGAATTTCGGCCTTTCAGAGCTGGGTGAGCAACAGCTTGCTCAGCGAGTGGCCGATTGGCAGTGGCCGACGCCTACCCGCGTCGTGCACTCGGATTTTTTGCGCACCGCGCAAACGGCTGCCCACATTGCTGACGCGTTTGGACTCACGCCAAGCGTCGAGACGCGCCTGCGAGAGCGCTATTTTGGCGAGTTGGAGGGGCAGGGCGACGATCGTTACCCCGGCATATGGGCCCTGGACGCCCAGAACGCGGAGCATCATTATCATCAGGTAGAAGCGGTGAGCGCGGTGGCCAAGCGTATGCGGGCGGTGATAGACGACTGGGAGCAAACGGCCAGCGGGGAAACCATCGCGCTGGTCAGTCATGGCGACCCGCTGCAAATCCTGCTCACGGCGCTGGCCGGAAAGCCGCTGAGCCAGCACCGTGAGCGGGAAGCGCTATTGCCTGCCAGTATTACCTTGATAGGTGCCTAGGCGCTGCTGTCTTCAGAGGGCGGAATCCAGGCAATCATGTCGACTTCAACGTCGGCACCGCCGGCCAGGCCGGTGACGCCAATGCAGGTACGCGTGGGTAACGGCTGCGGGAAGTAGCTCGCGTAGACCCCGTTGACCTCGTCGAAGTGGCCCATGTTGGTAATAAACACCCGCGACTGCACCACGTGCTCGAAACTGCTTCCCACTTCCTCCAGCACGATCGCCAGGTTCTGCATGACACGATGGGTTTGTTCGGTGAACGTGCCGAGCAGCATTTCGTTGGTTTCCGGCACGGTGGGCATTTGCCCGGTAATAAATACCAGGTCGCCCACGCGGCAGGCGTGGGAAAAGGGCGCGATAGGCTGGGGCGCCCGGTCGATAAATAACTTTTCCATGGTGTCGCGTTCCTTTGTCGATTGTTTTAACTGCGTGTTTAAACGTCTTATTAAGCATTATGGGCCTCAAACGAGGCCCATAACGACGAACTTATCAACAGCTGCTTTGTACAGAGGGGGTGTGGATTAATGTCCCAGGATCTGGCTCAAGAACAGCTGAGTGCGTTCGGACTGCGGGTTGTTGAAGAACGGTTCAGGCGCATTCTCTTCAATGATTTGCCCCTGGTCCATAAAGATCACCCGGTCGGCGACGGTTTTGGCGAAGCCCATTTCGTGTGTCACGCATATCATGGTCATGCCCTCTTCGGCCAGTTCCACCATGACGTCCAGCACTTCCTTGATCATCTCAGGGTCGAGTGCCGAAGTGGGTTCATCAAACAGCATTACCTCGGGGTGCATGCATAACGAGCGGGCAATCGCCACGCGCTGCTGTTGACCACCCGAAAGTTGGCCGGGGTACTTGTCCGCTTGTTCCGCAATACGCACCCGCTCCAGGTATTTCATGGCCAGCGCTTCGGCTTCCTTGCGGGGCTTCTTCTGTACCCACATCGGTGCAATACAGCAGTTTTCCAGCACCGATAAATGGGGGAACAGGTTGAAGTGCTGAAACACCATGCCGACGCTACGGCGAATCTGTTCGATACGCTTAACGTCCTGCGTCAGTGCGACACCACCTACGGTGATGTCGCCTTTCTGGTGCTCTTCAAGGTGATTGATACAGCGGATGAGCGTCGATTTACCCGAGCCCGAGGGACCGCACACCACGATACGCTCGCCCCGTTTAACCTCCAGATAAATGTCGCGTAGCACGTGAAAATCGCCGAACCATTTATTGACGTTGTGCATCTCGACCATCAGGTCTGACGCGTTGGTGGCTGCTTGTGTCATGTTGATATCCTACTCAAAATCATAAAGAAAGCGGCATTAAGCGTTGTCGACGACCTACTGCTTATGACCGGTATTTAGCCTGCGTTCCAGGTACTGGCTGTAGCGCGACATGCTGAAACAGAAGATCCAGAATACGAACGCGGCAAACACATAGCCTTCTAACGAGAAACCCAGCCAACGCGAGTCGGAAAGCGCCGCTTGCACAATACCCAACAGATCAAACAGCCCAATGATCATCACCAGGGTGGTGTCCTTGAACAGCGAGATGAAGGTGTTGACGATACCGGGAATCATCATCTTCAGCGCCTGCGGCATGATGATCAGGCCCATGCGTTTCCAGTAGGTCATCCCCAGTGCCGCGGCCGCTTCATCCTGGCCTTTGGGGATGGCCTGGAGCCCCCCGCGAATGACCTCCGCCATGTAGGCACTCTGGAACAGCGTCAGGCCGATCAGGGCGCGTATCAGGCGGTCAACACTCAGCTCTGTGGGCAAAAACAATGGCAGCATCACTGACGCCATGAACAGGATGGTGATGAGCGGAACGCCTCGCCAGAACTCGATAAAGATGACACAGAACGTTCTGACAATGGGCATTTGGGAGCGTCGCCCAAGGGCGAGCACGATGCCGATGGGCAGCGCGCCAATCATCCCCACACTGGCGAGCAGCAGGGTCAGCATCAAGCCGCCCCAGCGGTGGGTGGAAACGCGCGGCAGATCGAAATAGCCGCCGTGCAGCAGCACATAGGCGATGACCGGGAAAGCCAGCAAGGCAAATACGATCACCCAGCGCTTGAGCGGCAGCCTGGGGATCACCAGCCAGGCAATAATGCTGGCGAACATGGCAAACACGATATTGGCGCGCCAGTATTCCTCGCTGGGATAGAGGCCATAAATGAACTGGGAAAAGCGTGCGTTGACGAACACCCAGCAGGCGCCTACCCGGGAACAGTCTTCGCGGCTATCGCCCACCCAATCGGCATCGATAAAGGCCCATTGAATCGTCGGCACCACCAGCAGGTAGAGAACATAAAGGCCCAACAGCGTGAACAGACTGTTGATCGGGCCGTTGAAAAGGTTGCCACGTAGCCAGGCAATGGGGCCAATGGTGCCTTTGGGGGCCGGCTGCTCGGGTATCACTTCTTTGTTGTGAATCATAAAGGTCGCCTCCGGCCTAGCGTTCGACAAGCGCAACGCGAGCGTTAAACCAGTTCATGAACATGGACACCAGCAAGCTGATGATCAGATAAACCGCCATGGTCATGGCAATCACTTCGATAGCCTGACCGGTCTGGTTGAGCGTGGTGCCAGCAAACACCGAGACCAGATCGGGGTAACCGATGGCGGTGGCCAGTGAGGAGTTCTTGATCAGGTTGAGGTATTGGCTGGTGAGCGGCGGAATGATGACCCGCATGGCTTGGGGAATGATCACCAGACGCAGGACGAGCTTGCGCGGCAAGCTGAGCGCCTGAGCGGCTTCCGTTTGGCCATGAGGGATCGCCTGAATACCCGAGCGCACAATTTCGGCAATGAAAGAAGCCGTGTAGATGGACAGTGCCAGCCACAATGCCAGGAATTCCGGGATGATGGTGATGCCGCCTGCGAAATTGAAACCGCGCAGTTCGGGCATTTCCCAGGTCACCGGGACGCCGGTCGCAACCAGTATCAGCAATGGAAGGCCCAAGATAAGCACCAGCGATATCCAGAACACCGGCAGGCGTTTGCCAGTCGCCTCGTGGCGGCGTTTATTCCACATTACCAGCGCGATGCTCGCAACAATGGCGACGACGAAGGTGGCGGGAATCAAGCCAAAGCCGGATTCAAACAGCGGTTCGGGAAGATACAGCCCCCTTACGTTCAAAAATATTGCCTCGCCAAACGCCATGCTTTCCCGGGCGCTGGGCAGGCTACGCAGTACGGCGAAATACCAGAAGAAAATCTGTAGTAACAGCGGGATATTACGGAAGGTTTCGATGTAGGCGTTGGCAAGTCGAGCGATTAGCCAGTTGGGCGATAATCGGGCGATGCCCACTATAAAACCAATAATCGAGGCCGCCAATACCCCCAACCCACCGACCAGCAGTGTGTTGAGCAAACCTATGATGAAAGTACGGCCGTAGCTGCTTTGCGAGGAGTACTCGATCAAGGTTTGACCAATACCGAAGCCGGCCGTGTTGTTCAAAAAGCCAAAGCCGGTTGTGATACCGCGGGCGTTCAGGTTGGCTTGGGTATTGCCGATAATATAGATCATGAAAGCCGCCACAGCGGCGACTAAAAGGATCTGAAAAATAAGCGCGCGTTTAGCGCGGTCTCGCCAGAAAGGCGGCTTTTGGCCGACGGGGCGAGCGTTGGGTCTTACGGACATGGGTGGCGTCTCCGCGATACGGAAGGTCAATCAGATGGCCCGCCACTACCCAGCAAGAGGCAGCGGCGGGCCGGGGTCAAGCGAGACGCTTAGCGAATCGGGGGGGCGTACTGGAAGCCACCGTCGGTCCACAGAGCGTTGACGCCACGCTCAATTTCAAGCGGTGAGCCCATACCCACGTTACGGTCAAAGCTTTCAGCGTAGTTGCCGACCTGGCTGATGATGTTGTAGGCCCAGTCAGCGTCTAGTCCCATGCCTTCGCCGTAGTTGCCATCCTGACCGAGCAGGCGTGCAACATTGGGGTCTTCAGACGATGTCATTTCGTCGACATTTTCGCTGGTAACGCCGTATTCTTCAGCGTTGATCATGGCGAACAGCGACCATTTCACGATGTTGAACCAGAGGTCATCGCCCTGGCGTACCACGGGACCCAGTGGCTCTTTGGAAATCACGTCCGAAAGAATCATCGAGCCTTCAGGGTTGTCTAGCTGGATACGCAGGGCGGCCAGCTGAGAGGTATCGGAGGTCAGCACGTCGCACCGACCCGCCTGGTAACCACCCACCGTCTGTTCGGAGGTATCGAACACGATGGGGTTGAATTCCATGTCGTTGGCGCGGAAGTAGTCGGCGAGATTCAGCTCGGTGGTGGTGCCTGACTGAATGCAGATGGACGCACCGTCCAACTCGTCTGCACCCGTAATACCCAGATCCCGTGACACCATGAAGCCTTGGCCGTCATAGAACGTTACGCCGGTGAAGTTGAGACCCAGGGTTGTATCCCGTGTCGTCGTCCAGGTGGTGTTGCGTGACAGCACATCCACTTCGCCGGACTGCAGCGCCGTGAAGCGCTCTACGGCGTTGAGGGAAATGTAGTCGACCGCGTCGGCATCACCGAGAACGGCCGCGGCGACGGCACGACAGACGTCGACGTCAATGCCTTGCCAGTTGCCATCGTCGTCAGGAGCAGAAAAGCCGGGTAGGCCGTCACTCACGCCACAACGAACGGCGCCGTTATCCCGGGTATCTTCCAGCGTGTCAGCCTGAGCGGTTGTCATTCCCGCAAGGGTAATCGAGCCAGCCGATACCAGCAGCGCCAAGTGTTTTTTCTTCAACATGTAGGTTCCCTCGAATTGTTTGAAATCTTTGTGCATGCCGTAGCATGTCACTTAACCTAGCAAGGAAGATGCCAAAAGGGGTACAGCCGTTGATTCAGCGCTTTTCAACGCTAAATCGAGCGTTTGATACGAACGTCTAGGTGCAAAAAAATAAAAATGCCCACCCTCCATGCACCTTTATGAGGCGACGAGGGGTGGGCAGTGATGCAAAGCGATCTTGGGCGGTATTATTCGGCGTCGAAGGCTCTGCGCATAAATGGCGGTAACGCCAGTGCGCCGCGATGGGCTTCAAGCGTGTAGTACTCGAGCGGCAGGTCGTGGTTGGCAGCTGCCTGCTCGCGAAAGGTGTTGACGTCGACGTTCTTGCCCGCCAGCGTCACGCTCCACCAGCCGGACGGATACACCGGCTGCGGGAAGGGAAGCGTGGCGACGCTGTCGAACCCCGCTTCCCGCATGTCGTTGCGCAATTCACGGATGATGGTGCCGCTGTGGTAAAGCGGTGATTCGCTCTGCTGGACCATGACGCCGCCATTTTTCAGGATACGGTGACAGCGCTTCAAAAAATCGGTTTTAAACAGGCCTTCGGCAGGCCCCACCGGGTCAGTCGAGTCGATGATCAGCACATCGATGCTCGCGTCGGGGGTATCATCCACCCACTTGACCCCATCGGCAAACAGCAGCTCGGCGCGGGGGTCGTTATTCGATTCCACCAGCGTTGGAAAGAAGCGCTCGGAGGCTTTGGTGACTTCTTCGTCGATATCGATCTGGGTGACGTGCTCGACCCCAGGGTGGCGCAATACTTCCTTGAGCGTACCGCAGTCGCCGCCCCCAATGATCACCACCCGCTTGGGATCCTGATGGGTGAACAAGGCCGGATGGGCAATCATCTCGTGATAAAGGAAGTTGTCGCGGTCAGTGAGCATCACGCAGCCGTCCAGTACCAGCAGGTTGCCGTAGGTCTCGGTGGCGTAGACTTCCAGATGCTGATAAGGGCTTTGCACATCCAGCAGTTTATCGGTGACTTTCAGCGAGAAAGCACTGCCGTGGCTATCAAAGACTTCGGTAAACCACTGGTCGTCTCGTAATTCGCTCATTGTGGAGCTCCCGGGTGCGCATCGTCCGCTTGCGTCGCGATGCTCTGGTGATATTGCGGGCTAAGGTCGTGCAGCGCTTCCATGAAGGCGGTGACATGGTCGGGGTTGGTGAACTGGCTGATGCCGTGGCCCAGGTTAAAGATATGCCCGGGGCCATGACCGTAGCTTTCCAGCACGCGGGCGACTTCGGCGCGGATCGCGGAAGGCCGCGCAAACAGCACGTTGGGGTCCAGATTACCCTGCAGTGCGACCTTGTGGCCGACCCGGGCGCGGGCATCGGAAAGCTCGGTGGACCAGTCGATGCCCACGGCATCGGACCCGGCACAAGCGATGTGTTCCAGCCACTGGCCGCCATTCTTGGTAAACAGAATCACCGGCACCCGGCGCCCGTCGTGCTCGCGGATCAATCCGGCGACAATCTGCTCCATATAGCGCAGCGAAAACTCGAGGTACGCCGGGGTAGTCAGCGCGCCGCCCCAGGTATCGAAGATCTGAACCGCCTGGGCGCCCGCGCGGATTTGCGCGTTGAGGTAGTCGGTCACCGCATGGGCCAGGGTGTCCAGCAGCTGGTGCATGGTATCCGGCGTGTCGTAGAGCATGGTTTTCAGATGGCGGAAATCCTTGCTCGAACTGCCTTCGACCATGTAGGTGGCCAGCGTCCAGGGGCTGCCGGAGAAGCCGATCAACGGCATGCGGCCGTTCAGCTCACGGCGAATCGTGGACACCGCGCGCATCACGTAATCCAGGTCGCGCTCGGCATCGGGAACGCGGAGCGCGGCGACTTCCTCAGCGGTACGCACGGTCTTTTTGAATTTGGGGCCTTCGCCGGTTTCGAAATACAGTCCCAGCCCCATGGCGTCGGGGATCGTCAGGATATCCGAAAACAGGATGGCGGCATCCAGCGGGTAACGCTCAAGAGGCTGCAGCGTCACCTCGCAGGCCAGGTCATGGTTCTGGCACAGGTCCATGAAACTCCCCGCATCGGCGCGTTTAGCGCGATATTCCGGAAGGTAGCGGCCTGCCTGGCGCATCATCCACACCGGCGTGCGGTCAACGGGCTTGCGCGCCAGCGCGCGAAGAAAACGATCGTTTTGCAAAGGTGTGGGGTTCATAGACACTTGCTCTTGAGAAGTTTGCCCGCATTGTAGAGGAGCTATTGTACTGGAAGATAGACCGCAAGGCGGCGCGACCCATGGCAAAAATTGTCGCACCACGCCGATTTTTCTCGACGTTTTTCCGTCACGCTAATCGTGAGCCGACCGCCGCTTCCTGCTAAACTACACGACCATTTTGCCAACACTGGTGTGGTTAACTGGTTTGGTTAATCAGCGAGGTAACCTGTGACCATTCGCTTCATCGCCGCTTCACGCCTGCCCACGCCCTGGGCCACGTTCACCATGCATGGTTTCGAAGACGAAGCCACCGGCAAGGATCACATCGCCTTGACGTTGGGTGATGTGACCGGCGATGAACCGGTGTTGGGGCGTGTCCACTCGGAGTGCCTGACCGGTGACGCCCTGTTTTCGATGCGCTGTGACTGCGGCTATCAGCTACAGGAAGCGCTCAAGCGAATAGCCGAGGAAGGCCGTGGCGTACTGCTATACTTGCGTCAGGAAGGCCGTGGCATCGGCCTGCTGAATAAAATTCGCGCCTATCACCTGCAAGATCAGGGGGCCGATACCGTCGAGGCGAACGAGCAGTTGGGCTTTGGTGCCGATATGCGCCGCTATGATCTATGCGTGCCGATGCTTGATCATCTGAACATTACGTCATTGCGGTTGATGACCAACAACCCGCGCAAGGTCGATGCCCTGACCCGTGATGGTGTTAATGTGGTCGAGCGCTTGTCCATCACCACAGGGTTGAACCCCCACAACGAGCAGTACCTCACTACCAAGGCGGGCAAGCTGGGGCATATGATGGTGCTGGATGATTTTACCCAGGCAAGCGACGTGGATATTGAGCGCAAGGGGTGATGTGTCGGTCAGGAGCGCCCAGAATGGCTACCTTTCGTGATGAACTGCATGAAAAACCCTTGGCTGAGGGTAAATTCAGCGTTATCGAAGAACGCCTGAATAGCATCTCCCACGGTCTGGGGGCGGTGCTCAGTCTGATCGGTATGGTCGTGTTGCTGGTGTTGGCGAGCCTGGCGGCCCACGTCGACCCCTGGAAGATCGTCAGCCTGAGTCTCTATGGGACGACGCTGATTCTGCTTTATACCGCCTCGACCCTTTACCACGGCATCCCCCATCGGCGCTGGAAGCAGCGCTTTCAACTGCTTGATCACTGTGCGATCTACCTGCTGATTGCCGGTACGTACACGCCCTTTCTGCTTGTCAACATGCGCGGCCCTACGGGCTGGTTACTGTTTGCCGCCGTTTGGTCGCTGGCGCTGGTGGGGATTGCCTGCAAACTGCTTTGGCCCCAGCGCCTGGCGGTGCTGCGCGTTCTGATTTACCTGCTCATGGGCTGGATGATCGTACTGGCTTCAGAGGAAATGGCGGCGAGTCTATCGTCGACGGGCATTGTGCTATTGGCCACTGGCGGCGTGGTCTACACCCTGGGCGTTATCTTTTACGCCGTGAATGCCATCCCCTTCAACCATGCCATTTGGCATCTGTTCGTGATCGCGGGCAGCGCCTGCCACTACGCCGCCATTTTCAGCGCCGTTCTTCCCCATACGGCCGCTTAAAAAGCGAGCAATGTATTGCTAGGCGGCTCGCAACGAGCGAGCGCCAGGAAAGCGATAGAGTGCATCAAGGGGCATCGCTGATCGTGCCGAAACCGGCCACTTCATCGTCTTTGATCCATTCAATATTGCCGTCGCTGTTGCGGCGGACACCATAGCAGTCAACGTCATCGCCGCCATAATCGAAACACATGGTGTCATCAACAATGGTGGCCTCTCCAGAATAGCCGTCGCCCACAATTTCGCCATCGGGAAGATAGACTTCGCTGTAGGCTTCACCGCCAGCCATCTCGCCTTGTACCTGGTTTCCCCATACCAGCTCACGAATTTCTTCGCCGGACAGTCGTTCGCCTTCGCTATCGGCGTTTGCAAAAGCGCTTGCTGATAGTGTGCTTAGTGCTGCCGCCAGGCAGATCCCGGTAATGCTAGAAACTTGTACACGCATGATATGAAGCCTTTGCTTTGAAGTGGTGTGTACAACATTAGCCGAGATAACCGGCAATTGCGAATAGGCAAGGTTACTGGCCCCTTGCCTCGCGGATACGATCATAGGCGTTGCTGATCTCGCTGGTGCGCGCCTGGGCCACTTCACGCATGCTTTCGGGCAGCCCTTTGCCGGCCAGTTTGTCCGGATGGTTCTGGCTCATCAGGCGGCGGTAGGCCTTCTTGACCTCGGCGTCGCTGGCGTCTTCTGATACGCCCAGCACCCGGTAAGCGTCCTTGAGGGCTTCTTCGCTGGCGCCCTGCGAATTGGCAGCGGCGCCGTGCAACATGGCTTCGATCTGCTGGACTTCGGTCTCGCTACAGCCCACGCCACGGGCGACGCGTAGAATCATCTCGTGTTCGGCGTCATGTAGATTGCCGTCCGCGGCAATGGCCGACAGCTGTACCTGGAGAAACACCTGACGCATGACGGGCTGATGCCGGGTGAGGCGGTTGACGCTGGCAAGCTCGGCGTCCAGGTCGAAGTCGTCGCCGCGGCCGCGTTCAAAGGCGGCGCGTGCCCGGGTGCGCTGTTCGCCCTGCAGGTGCATCTGGTCGAAGAGTTTCTCGGCGACGCCCAATTCGCCGTCGGTGACCTTGCCGTCGGCTTGGCACAGGCAACCCATGACCGAAAAGATCGAGTCCAGAAAACCTTCCTGGATGCGCATCCGCGCCACATTCAGACGCCGCTTGATACGTCGTCCCAGCCACCAGCCCAGGCCGCCACCCACCAGCAGGCCAATGGGGCCGCCAAAAGCGAGGCCGATAAGCGCAAAGATAACAATCAGAAATAACATGGCAGTCTCTAACGTTGATAAATAAAAAGATTACGGCAGTCGGGCACGAATCGCGCGTTCGATACCGTCGGCATCCAGGCCGCAGTCGCGCAACAGTTCGGCAGGGGTGCCGTGTTCCACAAAGGCGTCCGGCAAACCGAGGTTGAGCACTTCGACTTGAACGCCTTCGGCATGCAGGAGCTCATTGACGGCGCTTCCGGCACCACCGGCGATGACGTTTTCTTCCAGCGTGACCAGCAATTCATGTTCGTCGGCGGCGTGTAGCACGGCATCGCGGTCCAGTGGTTTGATGGAGCGCATATTGATGAGCGTGGCATCGAGTGTTTCAGCCACCTCGGCGGCGGCGCTGTTCACGCTGCCAAAGGCAAGTAACGCAATGCTGGTGCCGTTGCCTGAGGACTTGCGGCGCACCTCGGCACGCCCAATGGGCAGCGCTTCCAGGTGCTCGGGAATCGCCACGCCCGGGCCGGTGCCGCGCGGGTAGCGAACGGCGGCAGGGCCCGGATGATGGTAAGCCGCACTGAGCATGGCGCGACACTCGGCTTCATCCGCGGGCGCCAGAATCACCATGCCGGGCACACAGCGCAGAAAGGACAAGTCCATGCTGCCATGGTGGGTGGGCCCGTCTTCGCCGACCAGGCCTGCGCGGTCGATGGCAAAGGTGACGTCCAGGCTTTGTACCGCCACGTCATGGATCAGCTGGTCGTAGCCGCGCTGCAGAAAGGTAGAGTAAATGGCCACCACAGGCTTCATGCCTTCGCAGGCCATGCCTGCCGCGAGCGTGACGGCGTGTTGTTCGGCAATCGCCACATCAAAGTAGCGCTCGGGGTATTCCTTGGAGAAACGAATCAGGTCCGAGCCTTCGCGCATCGCCGGGGTAATCCCCATCAGGCGCTCATCGGCGGCGGCCATGTCGCACACCCAGTCGCCGAACACGTTGCAGTATTTTTTCTTGGCCACTTTTTTAGCGGCGCTTTTGGGGGCTTCAGGCGGGGCGGTCGGCGTTTGATGAGCGGGCTCGCTGGGCTTTTCCAGCTTGGTAATCGCATGGTAGCCAATCTGGTCGGCTTCGGCAGGTAAAAAGCCTTTGCCCTTGACGGTTTTGATGTGCAAAAACTGCGGGCCGTCGAGGTCGCGCAGGGTTTCCAGCGTCTCGGTGAGTGTCTCTAGGTCATGACCGTCGATGGGGCCGACGTAGTTGAAGCCCATCTCTTCAAACAGCGTGGCGGGGCTGACCATGCCTTTCATGTGCTCTTCAGTGCGCCGGGCAAGCTCCAACGCGCCGGGAAGGTGGGAAAGCACCTTTTTGCCTTCTTCACGCATCTTCAGATAGGGCTTGCTGGAAAGCACGCGGGCCAGGTAAGTCGCCATGCCGCCGACGTTTTCGGAGATCGACATCTCGTTATCATTGAGGATGACCAGCATGTTGGCATCCACGTGCCCCGCATGGGTGAGGGCTTCAAACGCCATGCCTGCACTCAGCGCGCCGTCGCCGATGATCGCGCAGACGCGGCGTGGCTTGTGCTGGGCCTGGGCGGCAAGCGCCATGCCCAGCGCGGCAGAAATCGAGGTGCTGGAATGGCCGACGCCGAAGGTATCGTAATCGGACTCGGTGCGGCGCGGAAACGCCGCGAGACCGCCATGCTGGCGAATGCTGAGCATGGCGTCGCGCCGCCCGGTGAGGATCTTGTGCGGGTAGGCCTGATGACCTACGTCCCATACCAGACGGTCGTCGGGCGTGTCGAACGCATGGTGTAGCGCCACGCTCAGCTCTACCACCCCGAGGCCTGCGCCAAAGTGGCCGCCGGACACACCAACGCTGTAAAGCAGGTAGGCGCGCAGCTCATCTGCCAACTGGGCAAGCTGCTTGGCGTTCATGGCCCGCAGGGCAGCGGGGTGGTCAAAGGAGTCGAGCAGCGGCGTGGCCGGGCGCTCGCGGGGTATTTCGTCGAACAGCTTCATGGGCATGTTTTCATAGACGTGGTGTTGGATAGTGGCATGGACATCGTTTAGTGGTCGCGCTCGATCATGTAGCGGGCGAGATCGGCCAATGGTGCGGCGTGTTCGCCCAGCGGAGCAAGGGCGGCGATGGCCTCGTCAATTAGGGCCTGGGCTTTTTGCTGTGCACCTTCAAGCCCCAGTAAACCGGGGTAAGTCGGCTTGGCGCGGGCAGCATCGGCGCCGGATGTTTTACCCAGCGTGGCGGTGTCACCCGTCACGTCCAGCACATCGTCGTGAATCTGGAAGGCTAGCCCAATGGCGCGCGCGTAGCGAATCAGCGCCTGCAGACGGGGGTCGTGTTCGTCAACGGCGATCAGCCCGCCCAGACGCACCGCGGCGACGATCAATGCGCCGGTCTTGTGGGCGTGCATGTACTCCAGGGCTTCGACATTGGGATGGTTGCCGACGGCGGCGAGATCCAACGCCTGGCCAGCCACCATGCCATCACGGCCAGCGGCGCTGGCAAGGGTGGTCACCAGGCTGCCCAGCCGCGGGTGCCCTGTGCGGGCCAGTACTTCAAACGCCAGTGCCTGAAGAGCATCGCCTGCCAGGATAGCGGTGGCTTCATCGAAGGCCTTGTGGACCGTTGGCTGGCCGCGGCGCAGGTCGTCGTCGTCCATGGCGGGCAGGTCGTCGTGGATCAGCGAATAGGCATGGATCAGCTCGATGGCGGCGGCGGGTGCGTCGAGCGCGTCGTCGCTGGCCCCCAGCGCCCGGCCGGCCAGATACACCAGCAGCGGGCGTAGCCGCTTGCCACCCACCAGCAGGCCATGGCGCATGGCGGCTTCCAGGCGTGGCTCGGTCGCCGGTTGCGCATCGAATAGCGCGGCCAGGGTCGCGTCAACGCGCGTATTGCTTGTGTCACGTAACCTAACCAGCCCAGCGGCGGCGGGCGCTACCATGGCGGCGTCTCCTTGTGGCTGTCATCCGCGTCGTCAGGGGCTTCCGTGGGCGCGTCTGGGCCGTCAAAAGGGGTAACGTTCAGGCGACCATCGTTGTCTTCGCTAAGGGCGCGAACCTTCAACTCGGCGTTATCCAGGCGTTGCTGAGCATCACGGGTAAGGCGAACGCCTCGTTCGAAGGCGGTTAATGCATCCTCCAATGAGAGTTCACCAGATTCGAGTCGTTCCACGATCGTTTCGAGCTGCTCGACCGTGGTGGCAAAGTCTTGTGGGGCTGTGGTGTCGCTCATTGGGCCATGCCTACCGTTTTCCTGACGCCCTGACGTGGGCGCGCGTGTGTCTGCAGAGAATCGGCCAACAGTATACACCGAGGTCAGGGGGTGGCGTCTGCCCTCAAGCCGCTGCCTGAGAGACGACTTGTGCCGCGTTCATCTTGACAGCGCACACTTTTCATCATGCCAGCCCAGCGTGAGCACAGGCGAATATGTTAACATACGGGCCTTCCGTGAACCGTTACACGGCGCACGCCGCCGATCATAGAGGTTGATTCAGCCATGGCCAAAACGTCCCTGGACAAGAGCAAGATAAAGATCCTGCTGCTCGAGGGCGTCCACCAAAGCGCGGTGGACAATTTTCAAAACGCAGGTTATGAAAACATCGAGCATCTGCCCACATCGCTGGATGAAGAGGCGCTGATCGAGAAGATCCGCGACGTTCACTTCATCGGTATTCGTTCTCGTACTCAACTGAACGAGCGCGTGTTCGCAGCGGCAGAAAAGCTGGTGGGCGTTGGCTGTTTCTGCATTGGCACCAATCAGGTCGACCTCGACGCGGCGCTCAAGCGCGGGATCGCGGTATTCAACGCGCCGTATTCCAACACCCGCTCAGTCGCTGAGTTGGTACTCGCCGAAGCCATCATGCTGCTGCGCGGCATTCCGGAGAAAAACGCCCGGGCCCATCAGGGCGGCTGGTTGAAATCGGCGAAAAACTCCCACGAAGCCCGCGGCAAAACGCTGGGCATCGTGGGTTATGGCAGCATTGGCGCGCAGCTGTCCGTGCTGGCCGAGTCGCTGGGCTTCAACGTGATTTATTACGATGTCATCACCAAGCTGGGCATGGGTAACGCCAACCAGGTGGCAAGCCTTGAAGAGTTGTTGGGACGCGCCGATGTGGTCAGCCTGCACGTGCCTGACCTGGCGTCCACCCGTTGGATGGTAGGCGAAAAAGAAATTGCTGCCATGAAACCCGGTGCCATCCTGATCAACGCCTCGCGGGGCAGCGTGGTGGAAATCGAGCCGCTGGCGCAAGCGATCAAGGCAGGCAAGCTGAACGGGGCGGCGATCGATGTGTTCCCCGTCGAGCCGAAGGGCAATGCCGAGGAGTTCGAAAGCCCGCTACGCGGCCTGGAAAACGTCATCCTCACGCCGCATATTGGCGGATCGACCCTGGAAGCCCAGGAAAATATCGGCATCGAGGTGTCGGAAAAACTGATCACCTATTCCGATAACGGCACCACGGTGACCTCGGTCAACTTCCCCGAAGTGGCGCTGCCCGCACACCCGGACAAGCACCGTCTGCTGCACATTCACGACAACGTGCCCGGCGTCCTGTCGCAGATCAACCGCGTATTGTCCGAAAACGGCATCAATATCTCGGGCCAGTACCTGCAAACCAACGACAAGGTTGGCTATGTGGTCATCGACGTGGACAAAGCCTACGGCCCCCAGGCGCTGGAAGCGTTGAAGCAGGTCGACCATACGCTGAAGATTCGCGTGCTTTACTCGGCGCAGAATAGTTAATCGCATCAGCGGTCATTAACACCAAAACGGCCCCATTGGGGCCGTTTTGCATGGTGCTTGGTTCAGTGACTTAGGCCAGATCAAACAGCAGCACTTCCCCCGCCTTCTTGCCGGTCAGCGTGAACGTTTCGTCCGGTTGAAAGGCCGCGGCATCGCCCGCGCTCAGCGTCTCGCCGTTGATCTCCATTTCCCCGTTTATTACATGCAGCCAGGCATAACGGGTACTCGGTGTATCTGCCTGTTCGCCTTCATTAAACAAGGCGCTATACAGGTTAACGTCCTGATTCACGCTCACCGAGCCATCCTGGCCGTCAGGTGATACGACCAGCCGCCACTGGCCCTGCCGCTCAGCGTGCGGAAAGGCTTTCTGTTCGTAGCTGGGCGCAATACCGCGTTTGGCCGTCTCGATCCAAATTTGCAGGAAGTGCAGGCCGTTTTCTTTGGAGTGGTTGAACTCGCTGTGCAGCACGCCGGTGCCTGCTGACATGCGCTGGACGTCCCCCGGGCGCATCACTTCGCCGTTGCCCATGTTGTCCTGGTGGGCCATTTCGCCTTCGAGCACATAGGAGATGATCTCCATATCTCTATGGGGGTGGGCGCCAAAGCCGTGGCCGGGGGATACGCGATCTTCATTGATCACCCGCAGGGCACGAAAGCCCATGTGGTCAGGGTCCATGTAATTGGCAAACGAGAACGTATGGTAGGAACGCAGCCAGCCATGGTCGGCGTAGCCCCGCTCGTTTGAACGACGGATCTTCATCATAAGCTCCAGAGTGTTGGGAGAATGAGGATTAATATACGCCTGCTGGCTGAGGGTGTGGGGTGAAGGTTTCTCAACGATCAGATCGAATAAATCGACGTATCAGAGAGGGCGCCTTGTGCCCGACTTTTTGCTAGAATGCGCCCGTTAATTTACCTGGTCCGCCTTTTACGGGGGCGACTACCTGGAGTTCGTCATGTCATCACCTACGTCATCACCGCGCATTGTGGTCGCGGCGCTGTACAAATTTGTCACCCTGAACGACTTTGAAGCACTGCGGGAACCGCTGCGCCAAACCATGCTGAACAACGGCGTGAAGGGTACGCTGCTGCTTGCCAAAGAAGGCATTAACGGCACGGTGGCGGGCACCCGCGAGGGCATCGATGCGCTGCTCGCCTGGTTGACCGCCGACCCGCGGCTAAGTGATATCGACCATAAAGAGTCGTTTTGCGACGAGCCGCCGTTCTATCGCACCAAGGTGAAACTGAAAAAAGAGATCGTCACCTTGGGCGTTCCGGATGTCGACCCTAACGACACCGTGGGCACTTACGTCGAGCCGGAGCACTGGAACGATATTATTGCTGATCCGGAAGTGCTGGTTATCGATACGCGCAATGACTACGAAGTGGAGATTGGCAGCTTCGAGGGCGCGGTTGACCCCAAAACCACCACCTTCCGTGAATTCCCTGAATACGTGCGCGAGCACTACGACCCGGCGAAGCATAAAAAAGTCGCCATGTTCTGCACCGGCGGTATTCGCTGCGAAAAAGCCTCCAGCTTCATGCTCAAGGAAGGCTTTGACGAGGTCTATCACCTCAAGGGTGGTGTGCTGAACTACCTGGAAAAAGTCCCCGAAGAGCAGTCGCTGTGGCGTGGCGAGTGCTTCGTTTTTGATAACCGGGTGACCGTCCGCCATGACTTGAGCGAAGGCGAGTTTGAACAGTGCCATGCCTGCCGTCGGCCGATCTCCGAAGAAGATATGCAGTCATCCGCTTATGAGCCCGGTATCAGCTGCCCCCACTGCATCGACTCGCTGCCCGAGAAAACCCGCGCGGCGGCACGCGAGCGTCAGCGCCAGATCGACCTCGCCAAAGCCCGTGGCGAACCCCATCCGCTGGGCCGGGATATGCGTAAAGCGTCGTCTATTTAGTTGCTTAGCGGCGAACAGGTGGTGATGGAATTCGTTTCCGTAAGCGCGACAGCGGCCGCACAGGCACGTTATCCTTACGCTCTTTGCGCCTACCTAGAGGTAGAGGTGCCTTCAGGAGAGCTTTTCAGGAGAGAGCCAGGTGAGTGACGTAAAGCGCAGGACCGTTGGCCGCCCGGCCAATTCGGCCAAAGCAGGCGGCGGGCACAGCCAGTCGTTGGTGCGTGGGTTAAATCTGCTGGAGTACCTGGCCAGCAGCCCCGAGGGCTTGGCACTTTCCGCCCTGGCGGAAATGGCCGATCTCGCCCCCTCGACGACCCACCGTTTGCTTCAGGCGCTGCAGAGCCAGGGCTTCGTCACTCAGGAGAATGAACAGGGCCTGTGGCGTATTGATGTCAAAACGTTCCGCATCGGCAACAGCTTTCTCGAAGCGCGGGATGTGGTCGCCACCAGCCGTCCGTTCTTACGTCGCCTGACAGCCGAGACCGGCGAAACCGCCAACCTGGGCATCCGCGATGCTGACACAGCGGTGTTTCTTGCCCAGCACGAGTCGCCGCAGATGATGCGCATGATTACCCGGTTAGGCTCGCGGGCCCCCTTGCACGCCTCCGGTGTCGGCAAGGCCTTGCTGGCCTGGATGCCCGAGGACGAACGCGCCCAACTGCTCGCGAAAGGCGAACTGCCCCGGGTGACCGAAAACACCCTTTACCAGCCCGACACCCTGCTCGACGAGATGCAGCGCATACGTGACCAGGGCTTTGCCTGTGACCGTGAAGAGCATGCGATTGGCCTGCATTGCGTGGCGGCATGCGTCAATGATGAGCACGGCATGCCCCTGGCAGCCATTTCGGTGTCCGGTCCCGTGGCGCGCATCCCTGAGGCCCGGCTGCTGGAACTGGGGGCGCTGGTGCGCCGCGTGGCGGATGAGATTACGCTGCAGTTGGGTGGCCAACTCCCCGCGTCCTGATGCTGAGTCTTTTTTGGGTAGCGCTGCTCAGTGCCACCTTGCTGCCCGGCGGGTCGGAGGTCTGGCTCGCGCGACAATGGTGCCAGGGCCATTCGGTCCTGGCATTATGGTGTGTCGCCACCGCTGGTAATACCTTGGGCAGCCTGGTCAATGTGGCATTGGGCCGATACGCACGGCGCTTTCAGGATCGTCGCTGGTTTCCGGCTTCACCTGCTCAGCTGGCCCGTGCCGAGCGATGGTACCAGCGCGTTGGCGAAGCGAGCCTGTTACTGTCCTGGCTGCCGATCATTGGCGATCCGTTGACCGTCGTGGCCGGCGTATTACGCTTGCCCTGGTGGCGCGCGCTGGCATGGATACTGGTCGCAAAAGGCGCCCGCTATGCGCTGATACTCGGTATGGCTGCGTCCTGGCTCGAGCCTTTATGCAGGTAATCATGTTAGGCTAAATATCCTATACAATGCTTATATGTTGGCTGGCATGTATGATTGGTTTTCAACAGATAGTTCAGCCGTCAGGTTGACACGACGACTCACCATCCAAGGGAGGTTACGGTGTGACGCCACTACGTTTATTACCCTGGCTCAGCGTCTGGCTGCTAGCGCTGATGACGCTGTTTGCTGCGCCTGTGTTTGCGCAAAGCGGTACACCCAGTGAAGGCAGCAGTGACGGGGCAGAGACCTCTGAGCCGCAGACCTATGAATCCCTGGCGAACTTACTCGAAGACGAGCAGGCTCGCCAGGAACTCATCGACTTGCTACGCAACCAGGCGTCGGAAGTAGCCGAATCATCGGAGCTGCCCGGGGGCGCTGCCCAAGGCAGCGATATTGCCCCTGAAGATGTGTCGCTGCCGCGCCAACTGGCTCAATTGACCAGCAACGTTGTCGGCGATGTCGGCGGCCAGCTTGAGCAAATAGTGCTGCTGGTGCGTGACCTCTTTGTCGGAGGGAGCGAGAGCGTCTTCGACATGGCGATTTTCATGTCCGCGGCCATCAACCTGGGCATCGTGATCGCCGCCACTTTCACCATGTTTGTCATTTTCCGCCGTTTCGCCAAACCGCTGTTCACCAAAATCAGTGGTTGGTCACAGCAGGGGGCCGGGTTGACGCCCGTGCTGCGTCTGGTCGTTAGCGTGGCGATTGCCGCCGTGATCGATGTACTGCTGGTGGCACTCGCCTATGTGGGGGGTAACCTTGTCGCCACCTTTGCGGTCGGCGAAGTTGGCGACTTATCCACCCGGGCATCGCTGTTTCTCAACGCCTTTTTGATTATTGAGCTATTGAAAGCCGCGGTGCGGATGCTGTTTTCCTCGCGTTACGAAGGGCTGCGGCTGCTGCCGATTTCAGCGCAGGAAGCCTCCTACTGGAATCGCTGGTTGGCCCGCCTGATTGGCATGGTGGGGTACGGCCTGATGGTCGTGGTACCACTGGTCAACTTCTATGTGTCGGCGGCCATTGGTCAGGCGTTCGGCACTTTGATCATGCTGCTGGCGTTTATCTATGCCGTGGCGGTAGTGCTGAAAAACCGCGTGCGCCTGCGCGACAACCTCAATGCGATGGGAACACGCTCCACCCTGGCGGCCAGCCGTGTATCGCTTCAGCTGTTTGCACGTACCTGGCACTTGTTCGCGCTGCTCTACTTCCTGATGGTGTTTGTGCTGACGCTGGTTCGGCCGGGCGATGCCTTGCCGTTTGTGCTGTTTGCGACGCTGAAAACGCTGGCAGCGGTTGTCGTCGGGCTCTTGGTGTCGTCGTTCCTGACGCAGACCATTGGCCGCCGTATTCAGCTATCGCCTGATATGCGCCGCAAGCTGCCGCTGTTGGAAAAGCGTCTTAATAGCTATGTGCCCAATGCACTGCGTATTCTGCGCACGATCATCGTGGTCGCGGTCATCATGGTTGTGCTGGATGCCTGGGGCGCCTTTGATCTTGCCGCTTGGTACGCTTCTGAAGCGGGGGCTGGCCTGATCAGCAAGACAGTCAGCGTTGCGATTATCTTGATAGTGGCCATCGGCGCCTGGCTGGGGCTTGCCAGTCTGATCGAGCACAAGCTCAATCCGGATACCGGAGTGGGCGAGCCCACCGCACGGGCGAAAACGCTGCTCAGCCTGTTCCGCAACGCATTGGCCATCGCCATGGTGACGATTACCGGCATGATCGTGCTATCGGAAATCGGCATTAACATCGGCCCGCTGATTGCCGGTGCCGGTGTGCTTGGCCTGGCAATCGGTTTTGGCGCGCAAAAACTGGTTCAGGACGTTATTACCGGGGTATTTATTCAAATTGAAAATGCCATGAACACCGGTGATGTGGTCACTGTCGGTGGCGTCACCGGTACGGCAGAAGTGCTGAGCATTCGTTCTGTGGGGATCCGTGACCTTTCGGGCACCTTCCACCTGGTGCCGTTTTCCAGCGTGGATACGGTTTCAAATTACATGCGCGAATACGGCAACCATGTAGGTGAATATGGTATTGCCTATCGGGAAAGCATCGACGACGCAATCGAGCAGCTTAAACTGGCCTTTGAGGACCTCAAGGCGAGCGAAGACCACGGCTACAAGCTGCTTGAGGAGCTTACCGTAGCGGGTGTCACAGCTTTGGCGGATAGCTCCGTTAATATCCGTGTGGTCATCAAGACCACGCCAGGCGATCAATGGAGCGTCGGGCGCGCCTACAACCGTTTGGTCAAGATGCGCTTCGATGAAGCCGGTATCGAGATACCCTTCCCCCATACCACGCTATACTTTGGCGAAAACAAGGACGGCGGTGCACCGCCGGCCAACATTCGGGTTATTGAATCCATCGCTGAAGAAAAGGGCGGCAAGCCGACGTCTCGGCAAGAAGACGCCGGGCAAAAGCAACCGGCATCCCATCAGGATGTACAGCAAACGTCGGACGCGGATCACATCAAGCCTGATCACGACGACGTTGATACGCCTGACGGACGCTAAACGCCGTATCGTAATACGCAAAGGGGCTGCCATCGGGCAGCCCCTTTGCTTTACGGGTATTACCCCAGGTAGTTTTCCGAGTGACGCCCTTCCACATTGATCGACTCGCCGCCGTCGACAAATAGAATCTGCCCGGCGACAAAGTCGTTGTTGAGCAGGTAATGCAACGCCTGCACGAGATGGTCGGGCTCGCCTTGCTGCTTGACGGGAATCCCGTCGATGCGCCAGTCAATGTAGTCACTGGTACGCTGGGACGCAGGCAGCACGACACCCGGCGCGATGCCGTTCACTCGAATGCGCGGGGCAAACTCCAGCGCCGCCATGCGGGTCATCTCCGCCAGGCTCTTTTTGGACAGCAAGTAGGCGGCGTAGGGGTATTGGTGGTAAGCCACCTTGTTGTCGATAATATTGATGACCTGGCCCGTGTCGACCGCGCTGGCAAAGTGCCGGGTTAACAGCAGCGGGGTAAACAAATTCACCCGGAACTGGGTTTCCAGCATTTCCAAATCTGTCTCGGCAAGGGGCGCGGGTGTATAGGCGGAAGCACTATTGAGCAGAACACTTAGCTGAGGGAATCGCTGTGTGACCTGTTCGATCAGTTGGCCCACATCGTCGTGCAAGAAATCACAGCTGAATAGCTCGCAAGCCCGACCTTTTGCGCGGATGCCTTCGGCGACTTCCTCTGCCTCATCCCGGGAGCGGTTAACGTGCAGCGCGATATCATAGCCCGCGGCGGCCAGTGATTCGGCAAAATGACGTCCCAGGCGCGTCGCGCCGCCGGTGACCAATGCGGCCGGTGTACTCATTGAACAATCCTCATCGTGGTAGGGTGCTTAGTCTGTGTAGGATGACACGACTGTCTGCGTGAGGGCAGCGTTTGTCAATAAATTGTACAGTACTTGCACAAACGATGTGGAGCGTTAGGCTAGGAGCCAACGGTGCCCCGATCAAGGATGGATAGCCATGTCTCAGTCACGCTTGTATGCCCACCCCGATACTTCGCTTCATGAATGCGTCATTTCGTTGGGCTCCAATATAGAGCCCGAGCGTCACGCGGCCGAGGCGCTGGCAATACTTGGCCAGGAGTGTGAACTGGTTGCCCGCTCCCGCGAGATCGTTACCACCCCGGTGGGCTACCAAGAGCAGCCCAACTTTCTCAACGCCGCCCTGCTGGTACGCACCCGCCTGTCGATGGATGACTTTCGCGACTACCTGAAAGGTGTGGAAGACCGTCTGGGGCGCGTCCGCGGCCCGATCAAATCGGGGCCGCGGACCATGGACCTGGACATTGTCGCCTGGGATGGCGAGCTGGTGGATGAGGGCTACCTTGACCACGATTACGTGCGGGTACCCGTTGATGAACTGCTGGCGAACAGTGGCCGCACCCCCGTCTCTCAATAGTATTAATGATTTTTGCTTCCAGGCCGATAATCCCCCTGTAGCCGCCAATCAATTGCGCGGGCTAACTTCCCTGGAGGCGTGCATTGCTCAGCCTAAACACCAATGTGATGTCGCTTATTGTGCAGAATAACCTGCGCGGCAGTCAGCAATCCATGCAGACCGCCATGCAGCGCCTCTCTTCCGGGCTGCGCATCAATAGCGCCAAGGATGACCCCGCCGGTCAGGCAATAGCCAACCGCATGACGGCACAAATCAAGGGCATGACCCAGGCGATCCGCAACACCAATGATGGCATCTCCATGGTGCAGACAGCGGAAGGCTCGCTCAATCAGATCAACGACAACCTGCAACGCATCCGTGAGCTGAGCGTTCAGGCCGCCAATGGCACCAATTCCTCTACCGACCTCGCCTCCATCCAACTCGAGATTGATCAGCGCCTTGAAGAAATCGACCGCCTTGCGGGGGAGAGCAATTTCAACGGCATACGGCTGATGGAAGGCGACCAAACGCTTAATATTCAAGTGGGCGCCAATGCGGGAGATACGATTGGCGTGCGATTCAATGCCATGAGCGCGCAGGCACTAAATCTTGATACTTTTAGCGTCTTGGATGATGGCTCCGCCACCCCCAAGCCGATGGATGCTATCGACAAGGCGATCGAGCGTGTGGATCGCCAGCGTAGCTATCTGGGTGCGGTGCAGAATCGCTTTGAAAGCGTGATCGATGGGCTCAATAACAATGTTGTTAATACCTCTGATGCCCGGTCACGCATCCAGGATGCCGATTACGCCAAGGAAGTTTCTAATCTTATTCGCGCCCAGATCCTTCAACAGGTCGGCATCGCCATTCTGGCCCAGGCCAACCAGCAGCCGCAGATGATTCTGCGGCTGCTGGAAGGGTTGTAGCGGTTACTTGACTATCCCCTGCTCCCGCGCCATGGCATAAGCCGCCTTGGGGCCATGCCATAACGTGGGCAGCAGGATCAGCGACACGGGAATGGCGGTGATCACGATAAACTGCTGTAGCGCGCTGATCTGTCCGGCGCCCATGTTCAGCAATATCGCCGCCATCAGAGCCATGGCGATCCCCCAGAAGGCGCGGATGTAAGGGTTGGGGGCATCATGACCGGCGCCCACAACGGCGATGGCGTAGCTCATCGAGTCGCCGGTAGTCGCCACAAAAATGGTCGTTAACAGCAAGATCGCCAGCGCCATCCAGGTGCCGCCGGGGAGCGCTTGCGCGACGGTCAGCGTGGCCACGTCAAACTGGAAGTTGTTCAGCGCTTCGGTTAGTTCGATGGCCCCGGTGAGCTGATAGTAGATGCCCGAGCCGCCCAGCAGGGTAAACCACACGCTGGTGGCAATCGGCGCGATAACGGCGACGGCGACAATCATCTGACGAATGGTGCGACCCCGGGAAATGCGCGCCACGAAAATCGCCATCAGCGGCGCATAGCCGATAAACCAGGCAAAGAAGAACACCGTCCACCACTGCATCCACCAGTCGGGCGCGGTGTCCGCCGTGGTGGTTGCCATGGTGAAGAACTTGCTCACATAGGTGCCCATCCCGGCTACATAGCTGTTGGTCAGGAACAGGGTCGGGCCGAATATAAAGATGACGGCACCAATCGTGAGCGCCAGCAGGACGTTGAACCGGCTGAGTAATTGAATGCCTTTATGGACACCGCTCATCGAGGACAGTACGTAAATGCTGCCCAGCGCCGCAAGAATGATCAGCTGGCCGGTGTAGCCTTCCGGCAGGCCAAATAGTTCATGTAAACCAAAGCTGACCTGGGTCGCCAGGAACCCGATCGGCCCTACGGTGCCTGCCACCAGGGCAATCACGCAGCAGGCGTCGATAATGCCGCCGAGCGGCCCACGTAGCAAGCGCTCGCCAAATACCGGATACAGCAGGGTGCGAGGCTGAAGCGGTTGGCCTTTCACATAGTGGGCATGCGCCAGCACCACCGCCGAAAGTGACCCCAGGACTGCCCACGCCAGGAAGCCCCAGTGGTTGAACGACTGGGCGAGGGCGTTCGCCACGGCTTCTGGTGTGCCCGCCTCGCTGTCAAAGGCGGGAGGAGTGACCACAAAGTGGTAGATCGGCTCGCCTGCCGCGAAAAATACCCCACCCCCGGCCAGCAAGGTGCACAGAATGATCGATAGCCACTTGAAAGTACTCATTTCCGGCGCATCGAGGTTGCCGATTTTGGCGTTGGCGGCGGGGGTAAAGGCCAGGCCAATGGCAATGAAGAAGGTGGCGATCAGCAGCAGTTGAAAGTAGGTGCCAAAGACGCGTGCCGTCCAGGCGAAGCCGGTACTGATGCTATTGGCGACCAGATCGACGTCGTAAAGTGAAAGACCGATAAAAGCCACGATAAAGCCGATGCTGAGCAGCAGCACCAGCGGGTCACCGAGGGCGCGTAGACCACTGGGTGGCACCACGTCTTGAGCTGATTGTGTCGTCATGAGAGTCCGTTGTGGGGTTGGGCAAGATGGTCTGTCAAACTTAACAGCTTGCCGCGTTGAAAAGTGGGCGCAAAAAAAAGCGCCATTCATGGAATGGCGCTAGGACAGGAAACTGTGTGTATTGTAGCGTCTTTATAGACCAACGTCTAACGTCGGTTGCTGCATTTTGGTGCATTACCAGTGAAAAAGCAGCGAGGCGCTGGTGGTGGTGTCGTTGCGTTTGTCGGCATCGTCGGGTGGCTCTGAATTGTGCTTGATCTCGTGGGAGAGGCGTAACGAAAGCTTTGAATTCAGCCGGGCGGTCAGGGCGGTGAGCGATCGGGAGGTGACATTCTGGCGGGTATATTCCACTGATGCTTCCTGACGAATATCGGCGTAGTCGGCAAACTCCCAGCGATAATCGATGGCCGAATAGGCAACGCCCAGGCGTTCATTACCGTGTTCGCGTAGCCGGTCGTGGCGGTAGCCCGGACCGGCTTCCAGCGACAGCGTATGACGGTCGTTGTCGAGGATCTGCCGTCCGTAGCCGCCAATGGCACTTAGCTGCTGGTCGTAACCGGCGAAGCGGTCTTTTTCCCAACGGGCAAAGCCGAACAGGTAATGCGGCCCGCTGAAGTCGTAGCGCTCGCGGGCCGCCAGCAGGTACTGTTCGGCGGCAGTGTCGTCTTCCTTGCTGACGTGGCGCACCTCGCCGCGCAGCGAGTGAGTCAGGTCGCCCGTCAACCATTGCAAGCGGGTCTTACCGATGAGTGTTTCACTGTTGGTATTGCCCGTCAGGCGGTTGTAGCCCAATTCAGAGTCGCCGCTGAAAACGGGGGTATCGTCGGACGGAGGGTCAGGGGCGTAAAAGGGGCTGGCAACGGCTGACGCGCCCCAAAGAACACCCAGCAAAATGACAAACCCATTTGCCCAGTCCTTCGCTAGCATACCGCTCTCCCTGATCTGGCAGTTCAAGGCCTGTTGTCTGTCAGGCCCCAAAGCGGCGAAGTTTAACGCCCTCTGCGTGCGCATGCCATAATGAGGCCGTTACCGCTTGTGAGTGCCGTCATGCCATCCTCCCGCCCGAACAAAACATTAGCTGAGCTGCAGCGCTGGCGTCGAACGCGCTCCAGGCGGCGCTGGTACAAGCGCAGCTTTCGCCTTCAGGTCATGCTGCTTGTCGGCCTGTTGCTGGCGGGCATGCTGTTGGCACAGGGCACCTACCTGAATCACCGTAAAGCCGAGATCATCAGCTCGCAAATGGGAGAGCGGGCCCTGGCGGTGGCCAAAACGGTGGCCTCGATGCCCGAGCTGATCGATGCCTTTGACGCTGACGACCCGGCCAGCGTAATACAACCGCTGGCTGAACGCGTGCGCCGCGAAACCGGTGCGCGGTACGTGGTGGTCGGCAATAACCAGAGCGTGCGCTATTCGCATCCGGTACCCGAGCGTATCGGTCTGACCATGGTGGGTGGCGATAATGCCCGGGCGCTTGAAGGCGGCGAGTCCTATGTGTCGGAAGCGACCGGCACCTTGGGTTCCGCCATGCGCGGTAAAACCCCGGTGCGCGATGAAGCAGGCAATATCATCGGCATCGTCTCGGTTGGTTTCATGCTTGACCGCGTCGCAATGGACATCGCCCGCTATAACAGCCTGGGCTGGACGCTGGTGGCGCTGATGATCGTGCTGGGGTTTGCCGGTGCCTACTGGCTTTCCCAGCACCTGAAACGCGTTATTCTAGGCTTGGAGCCTTACGAAATTGCCCGCCTGGCGATGGAGAAAGAGGCCATTCTGCAATCGATACACGAAGGCATTCTGGCGGTGAACCGCGAAGGCCAGATTACGCTGGTGAACCAGCAGGCTCGGTGGTTCCTGGGGTTGGCCGACGAACATATCCTGCTCGGCCAGCCGATCCGCGAGGTGGTTCCCAACTCGAGGCTCCAGGAAGTGCTCAAGTACGGCCAGCAGGAGTTCGACCAGCAAATGTGGCTGGGCGATCATCCGGTGGTGGTGAACCGCGTGCCGATCATCCACGAGGGCGAGATCGAGGGGGCCGTGGCGACGTTCCGCAGTCGCCGGGAAATTGTCGATCTTTCCCAGGCGCTGACCCAGGCCAGCCGGGATGTCGACATGCTGCGTGCCCAGGCGCACGAGTTTTCCAACAAGCTCTACACCATCTCCGGCTTGCTGCAGCTCGAACGCATTGATGAAGCGTTGACGCTGATCCACCAGGAAACCAAACGCGCTCAGGCGCAGATGAACTTCTTGATGCGTCACGTCGCCGATACCGTTTTGAGCGGTACCCTGATGGGGAAGCTGACCCGGGCCAGGGAGCTCGGCGTTATGCTTGAGATTGACGAACAAAGCTCTCTTGGCTGTCCGTTAACTCCCACCGGGCAGGAAGTGATGATGAGCGTTGTAGGCAACCTGCTGGATAACGCCTGTCATGCGGCCTTGCATGGGCCGAGCGACCCACCGCGGGTGCGCTTGTTTTTCACCGACCTGGGCGAGCAACTGCTGATAGAGGTCGAAGATAATGGTCCGGGTGTTCCGACGGACCATGCCGAGTCGATTTTTAGTGAAGGCTTTTCAACCAAAGCCGGTCAGCATCAAGGGCTAGGTCTTGCGCTAGTGGCACGGCTCTGTCGGCAGCATGGTGGTACGGTGACGCTGGAAGATGGTGAACTGGGAGGAGCCTGCTTTATTGCGGTGCTGAACCGTTCGCTATGTGCCGCCGACACTGGCACGTCATCGTCCGTGTTAAGCTGACCGTGCAGGTTCTCACAACGATAAACAATAGCCCGAAATGCGGTAAGAGGGTGGATTATGACGGCGCATGAGTACGGTATTCTGGTGGTAGAAGATGATTTTCGCATTGCCGATATCCATCGCGCCTTTATTGAGCAGAGTGAGGGGTTTCATGTTGTCGGCATGGCTCGCAACGCCGCTGAAACCAACGCTCTGATGGCCGAGCAAGGCCAGCATGTGCAGTTGGTTTTGCTGGATGCCTATCTGCCCGATGTGGAAGGACTTGAACTGCTTTGGGCGCTGCGTCGCGATTACGTCCAGGTGGATATTGTCATGGTCACCGCTGCCCGTGAGGTAGATACCATCAGCGAGGCGCTGCGCGGCGGCGTTTTTGATTACCTTATCAAACCCATTGAAGCCGGTCGTATGCAGCAGATGCTGGCGCGCTTTCGTCGTGAGCGGGAGGCGCTGGCCTGTCGCAACGAGATGAATCAGGACGAGCTTGACCAGGTACTGTCCCGGACGCAGCCCGCGGACGTTGTGTCGCCCAGCGGAGGCAGCCTGCCGAAAGGCATCGATCCGCTGACGCTGCGACGGGTGGTGGAGGCATTGGGAAGTGCCCAAGATCCGCAAACCGCCATGCAAATAGCGCGCGCCATGGGGGCCAGTCGGTCGACGGCGCGGCGCTATTTAGAGTTTTTGGTCGCCGAGCAAGCGGTCAGTGCGGAACTGGGCTACGGTGATGTAGGCCGCCCTGAGCGCCGCTATCGCCTGTTGAGCGATGCTTGGCGTTGGCAATCGCCGTCGTGAGCAAAATGAACAAAATGCACAAAAAGAACTTTTTGTCTTTTATGTTCAGAACCTTGTCGAGGTGGGGAGTGTTCTTCTAACGTTCGTGGCGTACACAACAACATCAAACGCTGCAACACCTATACAACAACACCATATGTGGAGAACGTCATCATGCCCTCGCTTTCTATCAAACGCCTTAGCGTATTGGCTTTACCCTTTGCCGCTTTTAGCGCCATTGCCGGTCAGGTTCAGGCTCAGGAGTGGACCCCCGACGGGTCAGTGGAGTTCATTGCGCCGGCCAATCCCGGTGGTGGTTGGGATACCCTCGTACGCACCATGTCACGAGTGATTCAGCAAGAAGAGCTGGCCGACGAAAACTATGCCGCGATTAACGTTCCTGGCGGCGGCGGGGCTGTCGCCTGGGCGCAAATTGCCCGCGACGAGGGCAATCCGCAGAAGCTATTCGCGACCAGCCCACCGATGATTCTGGTACCCCTGGCCGGTGCATCGCGTTACGACCACACCGACTTTACCCCTGTGGCGCGTCTAATCACCGATTACTCCATCGTGCTCGTTGACGCTGATTCTGACTATCAAACGCTGGAAGATCTGCTCAACGCGATGGAAGAAGACCCCGGCCTGAGTGTGGGGGGTGGTAGCGCGCCAGGGTCAATGGACCACATCTCGATAGCCGGTCTGGCCTCGGCGGCTGGCCTTGATGCGGCTGCTGTCAACTACATCCCCTTCTCGGGTGGCGGCGATGCCATGACCAACCTGATGGGCGGTCACATTGAAGCGGTGATTACCGGCGCCGGTGAATCCGTGGGGCAACTGGGTGAAGGTAGTCAGCTACGCGCGCTTGGTGTCTCTTCTGAAGAGCGTTTAGGCGGTGAACTGGCCGAAATACCCACCTATAAGGAACAGGGTGTCGACTATACCTTTGATATCTGGCGTGGCGTCATGGGCACCCCCGACATGCCCGAAGAGGCGGTGAGCTACTACGAAAACCTCTTCGCAGAGATGCTCGAGACGGACGGCTGGCAGGAAGCGCGCGACCAGTTGGGCTGGCTCGACGCCTATCAGGACAGCGAAGCCTTTGGTGCCTTTTTGGATGACCAGCAGGCGCTGTTCAGCAACGTACTGAGTGAGTTGGGCCTGCTGGGCGAATAACCCCGTCATCTTCGTTTGATTTGTGCCGACCTGGGGTCATAGCGCCTCAGGTCGGCGCGCTATAACCGCGAGAAGCGTCCGCTTCTTCGGAGAGACCCCCATGACTCGACTGAATACCAACCAATGGCTGGCCGTTGTGTTGCTGGCTTTTTCGGTGCTATACCTCGGATTCGCCTGGCAAGTGCCGGCTTTCCCGTTGCCGCGCCCGGTGGATTCGGACCTTTTCCCCAAGGTGCTCGGTTTCATTCTGGCGTTTTTATCAGTGTTATTGTTCTTCGAAAAACCCGCCATTCAGGAAGCAAGTGACGAGCCAGAGGACGCGACCCAGCAAGGCCCTTTCTGGCTCTCTCCCTGGGGCCGAGTCGTCATTACGTCACTCGCCATCGCAGCCTACGCGCTGTTACTGGTGCCACTGGGTTTTGTGCTCGCCTCGACGCTGCTCTCGGTGGGGCTGACACTCTATTACGGCTATCGCCGCCATAGTATCAATCTCGCTGCGTCGTTAAGTGTCGTTCTGGGCCTGTATCTGCTCATGACGAAAGTGATGGACGTTTATCTGCCGACCGGTGTGCTGCCGTTTTAACCTGGCCGTTTTGAGTTGACTCGCGCGACGGGTCCTCGGGAGTAAATCCTATGGAAGCGTTTAATAATCTCATGTACGGCTTTGGCATAGCGCTTGAGCCGATCAATATAGCCTACGTCTTCGCCGGTGTGTTTGCGGGGACCATTATCGGAATGCTGCCAGGGTTGGGGCCGATCAGCGCCTTGGCCCTGATGATTCCGATTACGTTCTCAATGGAGCCTTCTTCGGGCCTGATACTGATGGCCGGAGTGTATTACGGGGCCATCTTTGGTGGCTCCACATCGTCGATCCTGCTGAATGCCCCCGGTGTCGCCGGTACGGTCGCCACGTCGTTCGACGGTTACCCCATGGCCAAGAAAGGCCTGGCCGGTAAAGCGCTGGCCATTGCGGCTTATTCGTCCTTTGTCGGCGGCACGGTATCGGTGATTTTCCTGATGCTTGTTGCGCCGCTTCTTTCCAAGGTGGCGGTTAGCTTTGGCCCGCCAGAATACTTTGCGCTTATGGTGCTGGGCCTCACTGCCGTGGTGTCGCTGTCAGATAAGTCGTTGGTAAAGGGGCTGATTGCCGCTGTCATCGGGGTGATGATCTCGATTGTCGGTATCGACTTGCAGACCGGTACCGAGCGCTTTACCTTCGGCTCCGCCCATCTGCTGGACGGCATTGATTTTCTCGTCGTGGCGCTGGGTATCTTTGCGCTGGCCGAGGTGTTCTACATGCTGTTACGCGGCGGTGGCGGTAAAGAAGCACCGCGTAATGCCATTGGCTCATTAAAGCTTTCGCGGCCAGAGATGAGGGAAATCGCAGGACCCGTGGGACGCAGTTCGGTGCTGGGCTTTTTCACCGGTGTGTTACCGGGTGCCGGGGCGACCATCGGCTCGTTTCTGGGCTATAGCATGGAAAAGCGTATTGCCAAAGATGGCGATACCTTTGGTCAGGGGAATATCAAGGGCGTGGCCGCCCCAGAGGCAGCCAACAATGCAGCCTGCACCGGCTCGTTTGTGCCGCTGCTCACGCTGGGTGTACCCGGGTCCGGTACCACGGCGGTATTGCTGGGTGCCTTGTTGGTGATGGGTATCAACCCAGGGCCAATGATGATTGAGCAGCGCCCGGACGTGTTCTGGGGCGTGGTGGCCAGCATGTACATCGGCAATATTTTCCTGCTGGTGCTCAATCTGCCGCTGATTCCATTGATTGCCAAAATTCTTGATTTGCCGCGTCCGCTGTTGCTGTCGATGATTCTTATCTTCTGCATGATCGGCGTTTACGGGCTGAGTTTCAGCGTGTTCGATTTGCTGCTGTTGCTTGGTTTTGGCTTGATTGGCCTTGGCATGCGGCTGTTCGGCTTCCCGGCAGCACCGCTGATTCTGGCACTGATCCTGGGCGACTTGATGGAGGAATCCATGCGCCGGGCCCTGCAGATTTCCGGCGGCGACTGGGGGATCTTCCTTGAAAAACCCATCTCACTGGCACTGTTGGCGGTGGCATTGTTTTCACTGAGCGCACCGGTGATTAAAAAGCGCCTCAAGCGAGAGGTGATTGATACTTAAACGTCTTCAATATCCCAATACCTGAATCACTGTGGCGTTTGTCGATTGCAACGCGCCCGTAGGTGATCAATAAGCGCTCTGGGCCGCCCAGGGCGCTTTTTTGCTGCTGCACTTCTATGGTGCGCTGAAGGGTGTTGGTGCATTTTGAGTGCGCGCTGGTGATTGGCTCTTGCGCTATTTTGGTGCTTTTAGTCGCTTTTGGGTTTTTTAGGCTTATCTTAAGTTGCTGATTGTGAATTTATAAATGGCTTATGTGCCAATCTGGCGCACCCCTTGCAGCGTGTTTATTGCTAGTGGACGTATACCAACCTTTGTTGCTTGGCATACGACGCCAATAAACGAGCCCCCAGCATAAGGGGTGCAAGGAGATTCAAGTGACCACTTTCCTACGCAAGACACACCCAAAGACGTCTCGAGTATTCTCAACGGCCCTGCTGACCGCTGCGATGATGGGGACCAGTGCCCATGCCATCGCACAAGACGAAGACCCGATCAAGGTCGGTATTCTGCACTCCCTCTCAGGCACCATGGCCATCAGCGAAACGGTTCTTAAAGACACCGTTGAGATGCTGATCGAGCAGCAGAACGAAGCGGGAGGCCTGCTTGGCCGTGATATTGAAGCGGTGGTGGTCGACCCCGCCTCTGACTGGCCGTTGTTTGCCGAGCGTGCCCGTGAGTTGCTCGAACAGGAAGAAGTCGACGTTATCTTCGGTAACTGGACCTCCGTATCGCGTAAATCAGTACTGCCGGTGGTCGAAGAGCTTAACGGGCTGCTGTTCTACCCGGTGCAATACGAAGGCGAGGAATCTTCCGAGAACGTCTTTTACACCGGTGCGGCACCGAATCAGCAGTCAATCCCTGCCGTCAACTACCTGCATGATCAGATCGGCGTCGAGCGCTGGGTGCTGGCGGGGACTGACTATGTCTTCCCGCGCACGACCAACCGCATCCTGGAAGCCTATCTGAAAGAAGAGTTTGGCGTGGCCGACGAAGATATCATGGTCAACTACACGCCCTTTGGTCACTCTGACTGGCAGAACATCGTCTCGGAAATCAGCCGTTTCGGCAGCGAAGGCAAGAAAACCGCCGTGGTGTCCACCATCAATGGCGATGCCAATGTGCCGTTCTACCGTGAGCTGGGTAACCAGGGCATCGACGCGGCGGATATTCCAGTGGTTGCCTTCTCGGTGGGTGCGGAGGCACTCACCGGTATCGATACGAGCCCGCTGGTGGGCCATCTGGCGGCCTGGAACTATTTCATGAGCGTGGATAGTGACGCCAACTACGACTTTATCGATGCCTGGCTTGCGCATACCGGCGAAGACGATGCAGTGACCAACGACCCGATGGAAGCCCACTACATCGGCTTCAACATGTGGGTAGAGGCTGTTCAGAAAGCCGGTACCACCGATGTGGACGCGGTGAAAGATGCCATCATCGGCGTGACCGTGCCCAACCTGTCGGGTGGTTCAGCGGCGATGATGCCCAACCACCACATCACCAAGCCGGTCATGATCGGGGAAATTCAGGACAACGGCCAGTTCGCCATTGTCTGGCAAACCCCGTCGACCGTGGCGGGTGATGCCTGGTCGGACTACCTGCCCGGTTCGCGTGATTTGATCAGTGACTGGCGCAAGCCAATGGAATGCGGCAACTACAACGTGGTGGAAAACCGCTGCATGGGTAGCAATGCTGAAGAACAAGCGGAAGAAGCGTTAGCCGAATAAGCCCATGTCAGGGGCGGTGAAAGCCGCCCCGTTATTTGAACCGTTCACCTTATTCATTTACCCAGGCGATGCTTCATTCGTGGCGACGCCTGGGGCACGCCACTCAAAGGACTTACCCCATGAGGATTCCTTGCTATTCGTGGACGCCACGCGTCATGCCAAGGATCGTCACCTGTCTGCTCATTAGCCTGCTGGCCTGGTTCCCCATGGCGGTTCAGGCGCAGGAAGACGACGGACAAGCCCTTCTGGAAGCGCTGGATACGCGCTCATTTGACGACAAATCAGATGCGATCACCGCCATTATCGAAAGCGAGCACGAGCGTGCCGATGTCTGGTTGCAGGCCCTGTTGGACAGTGACTTGCAACGTTTGAAAGACAGCGGTCGCTTTGTGATCGCGCTGGAAACCGCAGGCCTAGACGTCACCGTTGAAGATGCCATGACCGGCGAGGCCATCGGCGAAGTCAGCCGCCGCGATCTGGATCGGTTAACCATCAACAACGCGCTACGCAGCCAGTTGCGTTCGGCGATTTCGCTGGTTGAGTTGTATAACGGCGAGCAAGATGCGCGTTTGGACGCAGCGAGACGGCTGATTGGCAACGTTGAAGAAGAGCAGGTTGAACCGCTCACCAACCGGATGGCAGAAGAGCCATCGGCAGCGGTTCGTCATCGGTTGAATCAAGCACTGGCGGTTTATCGCCTTAATCAGGGCGATGTCGAGGCCGTGGAGGTATTGTCGGGCAGCTTGAACAGCAATGTCCGGGTGGCGTTGAACCGCGCTACCCAGTCGGAAGACCCGCTGGTGGTTGACGCTGCCACCACCGCGCTTGCCGATATCGAACAGAACCTCAAGATCAATCGGGCCGCCGAAACGCTCTACTTCGGCCTTTCCATGGGCTCGGTGCTGGTACTGGCGGCCATTGGCCTGGCGATCACCTTCGGCGTGATGGGCGTGATCAATATGGCCCATGGCGAGCTGATCATGCTCGGCGCCTATACCACCTGGGCCATGCAGCAACTGTTACCTGGCCAGCCGGGTCTTGCCCTGATACTGGCGATTCCGGCCGGGTTCATGGTGTCTGCCTTAGTGGGGGTGGCGATCGAGCGCGGCGTGATTCAGTTCCTGAAAGGCCGCCCGCTGGAGACGTTGCTGGCCACGTTCGGCATCAGCCTGATTCTTCAACAACTGGTGCGCACGGTTATTTCACCGCTCAACCGCACGGTGATTACCCCTGAGTGGATGAGCGGTTCACTGGTCGTCAACGATGCCCTGTCGCTAACCCTTAACCGGATGTATGTGCTGGGTTTTGCGCTGGTCGTATTCGCAGGCCTGATACTGATCATGCGCCACACACGGCTGGGGCTTGAGGTCCGCGCGGTCACCCAGAACCGCAACATGGCTCGCTCCATGGGCATTCGCGCCACACGCGTGGATATCATGACCTTTGCACTGGGCTCCGGCGTGGCCGGGCTTGCCGGTGTGGCACTCTCCCAGCTCACCAACGTTGGCCCCAACCTCGGCCAAAATTACATCATCGACTCCTTCATGGTGGTGGTGTTTGGCGGCGTCGGTAACTTGTGGGGCACGCTGGTGGCGGGCATGTCGCTGGGCATTATCAACCAGGTGCTGGAGCCCTGGGCGGGTGCGGTGCTGGCCAAGATTATCGTGCTGGTATTTATCATCCTGTTTATTCAAAAGCGCCCCCGCGGACTCTTTCCGCAGAAGGGCCGGGCGGCGGAGGGCTAATCGATTATGTGGCTAACACGACCCTTCAACGAACGCTCGACGCAGATCTTCCTGCTGATTCTGACGGTCGCGGTCATCGCCGTGACGGTGCTCCACCTGGCGGTGCCCGCCGGGCACCCGCTGTATGTGTCGGGGTATACCGTCGGGCTACTGGGCAAGTATCTTACCTACGCACTCTTGGCCGTTGCAGTGGACCTGGTATGGGGCTATCTGGGCATTTTGAGCCTCGGCCACGGCGCCTTTTTCGCCATTGGCGGCTACGCCATGGGCATGTATCTGATGCGTCAAATTGGTGACCGCGGCACCTACGGCGACCCCATCCTGCCCGACTTCATGGTATTTCTGAACTGGGACAGCCTGCCATGGTTCTGGTACGGCTTTGATATGGCCTGGTTTGCCTTTGCCATGGTGTTGATAGCACCGGGGCTGCTGGCGTTGGTGTTTGGCTGGCTGGCCTTTCGCTCGCGGGTGACCGGGGTATATCTGTCGATCATCACCCAGGCGATGACCTTCGCGCTGATGCTGGCGTTCTTCCGCAACGAGATGGGCTTTGGCGGCAACAACGGCCTGACCGACTTCCGCGAGTTGCTGGGCTTTGACCTGCGCAGCGGGGCCACCCGGCTCGGCTTGTTCATTGCCTCCGGCGTGGCGCTGGCGCTGGGCTATGTAGTATGCCGGTCGATTGTCGGCAGCAAACTCGGCCGGGTGTGCGTGGCAACCCGCGATGCCGAGGCGCGAACGCGTTTTCTGGGCTACCGGGTCGAGCGCTTTCAGCTGTTTGTGTTTGTGGTCTCCGCCATGCTGGCGGGGGTGGCCGGGGCGCTCTATGTACCCCAGGTGGGGATTATCAATCCCAGCGAGTTTGATCCGATTTTCTCCATCGAGATTGTCCTGTGGGTGGCGCTGGGGGGGCGCGCCTCGCTTTACGGCGCGGTGATCGGCGCGGTGTTGGTGAACTACGCCAAAACCGTGTTTACCGGGGTCATGCCCGATGCCTGGCTGTTTGCGCTGGGCGGCCTGTTCGTGTTCGTCACCGTGTTTTTGCCCCAGGGGGTCGCCGGATTGCTGGGCCATTTAAAACGGCGGCGAGACGATGAGCCATCAGACTCAGAGACGCCAGACAAGGAGGCAACGGCATGAGCTTTTTCCAAGCGCTCACCGAACGCGACCGGGTGTTCGACTTCATGACGCCCCAGGCCTCAACGGTCGACGTGCGCCACGGTCCGATTCTTTACATGGAAGACGTCACCGTCAGCTTCGATGGGTTCAAGGCCATCAATAAACTGAACCTGACTATCGACGATGGCGAACTGCGCTGCATTATCGGCCCCAACGGGGCGGGTAAGACCACCATGATGGACATCATTACCGGCAAGACGCGCCCCAATGAGGGCAGTGTATGGTTCGGCAGCCGTCATAACCTGTTGCACATGAACGAGCCCGAGATTGCCAGCCTGGGCATCGGGCGCAAGTTCCAGAAGCCCACGGTGTTCGAGGCGCTCTCGGTATTTGAAAACCTGGAGCTGGCGATGGCGGCGGACAAGCGGATCATACCAACCCTCACCGCCCGCCTGACCGGCGAGGTCAAGGACCGCATTGACGAAGTGCTTGAGACCATCGGCCTGACGGCGCTGCGCTATCAACCCGCGGGCATTCTCTCCCACGGCCAGAAGCAGTGGCTGGAAATCGGCATGCTGCTGATGCAGCGCCCGCGCCTATTGCTGGTGGATGAGCCGGTCGCGGGCATGACCGAACAGGAAATGGAGCGTACCGCCGAGCTGCTCACCGGCTTAGCCGGTAAGCAGTCCGTCGTCGTGGTCGAACACGATATGGGCTTTGTGCGCTCGATTGCCCGCCAGGTAACGGTACTGCACCAGGGCAGCGTGCTGGCGGAAGGCACCATGGACCAAGTCTCCAGCGACCCCAGCGTGGTCGAGGTCTATCTGGGCGCCGATGACGAGGAGGCCGCCTGATGCTAGCCATTGAAAAGCTCAATCAGTTCTACGGCGAAAGTCACACCCTCTGGGACCTGGACCTTGAAGTGCCCGCCGGGCAGTGCACCTGCGTGATGGGCCGTAACGGCGTGGGTAAAACCACGCTGCTGAAAGCCGTGATGGGCGAAGTCGCGGTAAAAAGCGGCGCCTTGCGCTACTCTAGCGGCGACGCGGGCGAGATCGAGCTGACCCAGAAAGCCGTTGAGGAACGCTCTCGGCTGGGCATCGGCTATGTGCCCCAGGGGCGCCAGATATTTCCGCTACTCACCGTGGAAGATAATCTGCGAACGGGCCTTGCCGCCCGCCAGGACGGGGTGAAAAAAATCCCCGAGCGGGTCTATGAGCTGTTCCCGGTGCTCAAGGAAATGAAAAACCGCCGCGGTGGCGATCTCTCCGGCGGCCAGCAGCAACAGCTGGCCATCGGCCGCGCCCTGGTCATCGAGCCCAAGCTGTTGATCCTTGACGAGCCCGGCGAGGGCATCCAGCCTAATATCGTCTCGCAGATCGGCCAGGTGATTCGCCAGTTGATCAACGAGGACGGCTTGACGGTGCTGCTGGTGGAGCAAAAACTACCCTTTGCACGTAAATACGCGGACCGCTTCGTGATCATGGACCGCGGCCGCCCGGTGGCAAATGGCGATATCGGCGAGCTTTCTGATGAACTTATCCAACAGCATTTGACGGTTTAGGTTATCCACACCCGGTTCAAAGCCTTGGATCGGGTTGGAAGGGCAGCGCCTCGGCCGCTGCGACGATTTGATCGAATAAGGGGTGTGCCGGGTTGAGCATGTAATTGAGCTCTCTCGGCACCACCACGCTCGGCACTGCCAGGGCCAGGCTCTGGCCGGACGCCAGCCAGCCATCACCCAGTTCGGCGGTCTCTGCGGGCGCGGGTGCTTCCCGCCAGTTTTCAGGTAAATCCTCGACGCCAACGCTGAGAATGCTCTCGGCGGGTAGCGTTAATCGCAGCAGCGCATACGCATTGAGCAGTCGATAGCTTTCAAGATGCACCATGATTTCCAGCAGTGCCAACGACTCTGAGCTTGCCACATACACACAGGCCTTGCCGGGGCTGTTCCAGCGCCCACCGTAAAGTCGTGCCCCCTCACCATCAAAGGCGATGTCTTGATATTTCCGTTTGACCAGCCGGTAGGCAAAAACCTCGCTCATGCAGTGACCCCGTGCTCCAGCCGACCAATCAGGTTCAACACCGTTTGGTACTCTGCTGATGTAGCGATCATTTCCACGGGGCGGCGCCCGCCTAGCCCGGCATTGGGTTTAAGTAGCCAGGCGCGGGCCCCCTCGGCGTCACCCTCGAACAGGTCCAGCGCCGCCTTGAAAAGCTCAGCAAAGCGATACAGCCGGTCGCTCTCCGCCATCTTGAAGCGCCCTGACTTGGCACGGCGACTCAGCGTGGCAGAGGGTATGTCGACGTAGCCTGCCAGTGCCTTCTGCTCGATACCCGATACCTTTGCCAACCGGGGATAAACTCGGTATTCCACGCCTTGATGCAGCAGCTCATGCAGTTTGCGACCCCTGGCAGGGAGCCCTAGCTGTTGCCAGAATCCGGAGGCCACTGCTTTTGGAGGCTGATATTGCGTAAAGTGGATATCCATGGCGAACTCCCATTTGATAAACTTAAGGACTATCAATTGATATACATGCTGCTTGGGCTCTCGTCAAGTAATGCACGTGATGAAGAAGGTGTGGGTTATCACGACTAGCCGCTTGTTAAAGGTGATATCCGCTACTTGACCCGTTTATCTGGCTGAGTCGTCGGTAATATGAATGCACTCTAGTGGTGCTTTTTAATCTCTAAATGCTCAATTTTGGTGCGATTTCCATCGAAATGTATCGCGTAGAAACGCTGTTAGGTGTTGCCAATGATGGCGCCTAGCGCTTTTCACCATTTTGGCGCATAAATTGCATTGGTTAGCTAAAGGCTTACTGTAAGGACGCGATAGCTACCTATGATTTTATGCGATATCGCCAAACCATCTATTGCCTCTGGCCACCGCTTCGATGATCAGCGCCACTGGGCGGCCTCGCTGGCGTTGCGTTTTGCCTATCGCGACAGTGCCACCCGCATGGTGCAGGCGCGCCACTCGGGGCCATTACGGGTGCAGCGGCCGTTTTACCCGGAAGGCCGCGGTGAGACCTGCCACGTTTACCTGCTGCACCCGCCGGGTGGGCTGGTGAGCGGTGATGCGCTGACTATTCAGGCTCGTGTGGAAAGCGGCGCCCAGGCGCTGCTGACGACGCCTGCCGCCAACAAGCTCTATAAAGCCGACAGCCAGGGCGTTTCATGGACCCAGCATACCCAGTTGCATGTTGAAGACGGCGGAACCCTTGAGTGGCTGCCCCAGGAAACCATTGCCTTTGACGGCTCGCGGGGTGAACAACGCACCTCGATTGATTTGCACGGCAGTGCTCGCTGCCTGGGCTGGGAAGTCATGGCGCTGGGCCGCCCGGCGAGCGAGCTACCCTATGTTTCCGGGCGTATCGAGCAGCACTTTCGTTTGACCCTGGACGGCAAGCCGCTATGGCTGGAGCGTCAGCCTCTCGACCCTTTGCACCCGCGTTTTATCGGGCGCTGGGGCCAGGGCGGCGCGACCGTTCAGGCTACACTCTGGGCAGTGGGCATAGCCGATGCACCTGCGGCTATTGAAGCCCTGCGCGAAGCGCTGCCTGACAACCCCCGCTGGGCCGTCACTGTGCGTCATGGCGTAGTGTTACTGCGCTACCTGGGCAACTCACGCAATGAAGCCTGGGCGCTGTGCGAGCAGGCCTGGCATTTGCTGCGCCCTCTTTGGATCGAGCGTGAAGCGCATACACCGCGAATTTGGCTAACCTAATAACTCGCTAACGGAGACGCCCCATGGAATTAACCCCGAGAGACAAAGACAAGCTGCTGCTGTTTTCTGCCGCCCAGCTTGCCGAGCGCCGCAAAGCGCGCGGTTTGAAGCTCAACTACCCCGAAGCGGTCGCGCTGATCAGCTTTGAAATCATGGAAGGCGCCCGTGATGGTCGCAGCGTGGCGGACCTGATGAGCTACGGCCGCGAGATATTAAGCCGCGACGACGTGATGGAAGGTGTGGCCGAGATGGTCGATGAGGTACAGGTGGAAGCCACCTTCCCCGACGGCACCAAGCTGGTCACTGTTCACACCCCCATTAATTAGGAGGTCGCCATGATTCCCGGCGAGTATCAGTTAAAAGACGGCGATATCGCGCTGTGCGAGGGGCGTGAGCGTATCAGCGTCGAGGTGGCCAATACCGGTGACCGGCCGATTCAGGTGGGGTCGCACTATCATTTTGCCGAGGCCAACCCGGCGCTGGTGTTTGACCGTGACAAGGCGCGGGGCTACCGCCTGGACGTCGCGGCGGGCACGGCGATTCGCTTCGAGCCCGGCCAGACCCGCGAAGTTACCTTGATTCCGTATGTCGGCAAGCGGGAAATTTACGGCTTCCGCAGCGATGTGATGGGTGCGCTTGATGGAGGTAAGCAATGAAACCGGATAACAAGATCAGTCGGCAGGCCTACGCCGATATGTACGGCCCCACGGTGGGTGACCGCGTGCGCCTGGGCGACACCGAGCTATGGATCGAGGTCGAAAAAGACGCCACCCACTACGGCGATGAAGTGAAATTCGGCGGCGGCAAGGTTATCCGCGACGGTATGGGGCAAAGCCAGCGCGCCGACGACACCGTGATGGATACGGTCATCACCAATGCGCTGATCTTGGACTGGTGGGGCATCGTCAAGGCCGACGTGGGCATTCAAAACGGCCGTATTGCCGCGATTGGCAAAGCCGGTAACCCGGATACCCAGCCCGACGTTGAGATCGTGATTGGCCCCGGCACCGAAATCATCTCCGGCGAAGGCAAGATTCTGACCGCGGGCGGCATCGACTCTCACATTCACTTTATCTGCCCACAACAGGTGGAAGAGGCGCTGATGAGCGGCGTCACCACCATGCTTGGCGGCGGCACCGGCCCGGCGACGGGCTCCAACGCCACCACCTGCACTCCTGGCCCCTGGCACATTGGCAAGATGCTGCAAGCCGTAGACGATATGCCCATGAACATCGGCTTTCTGGGCAAAGGGAACGCCAGCCTGCCCGAGTCTCTGGAGCTCCAGCTCCAAGCGGGCGCCATGGGGCTTAAGCTGCACGAAGATTGGGGCACCACGCCTGCCTCGATCAATAACTGCCTTAATGTGGCGGATGCCTACGATGTGCAGGTGGCCATCCACACCGACACCCTGAACGAGTCGGGCTTTGTGGAAGACACCCTGGGGGCCTTCAAAGAACGCTGCATTCACACCTACCACACCGAGGGGGCAGGCGGCGGTCACGCGCCGGATATCCTCACCGCCTGCGCCAAGCCCTATGTGCTGCCGTCGTCCACCAACCCGACGCGCCCCTATACGGTCAACACCATCGACGAACACCTGGATATGCTGATGGTGTGCCACCACCTGGACCCCAATATTCCCGAAGACGTGGCCTTCGCCGACTCACGCATTCGCCGGGAAACCATCGCCGCCGAGGATATTCTGCACGACCTGGGCGTGATCTCGATGATCGCCTCGGACTCCCAGGCCATGGGGCGGGTCGGTGAAGTGGTCTGCCGCACCTGGCAAACGGCCCACAAGATGAAGGTGCAGCGCGGCCTGCTGCCGGAAGACGAGGCCCTGGGCGCCGATAATTTCCGGGCTAAGCGCTATATCGCCAAATACACCATTAACCCGGCGATCACCCACGGTATCGCCCACGAAGTCGGCTCCATCGAAGTCGGAAAAATGGCGGATCTGGTGCTTTGGAAACCGGCGTTTTTCGGTACCAAACCGGCGATGATCATCAAGGGTGGCATGATTGCGGCGGCCCCCATGGGCGACCCCAATGCGTCGATTCCCACGCCACAGCCGGTGCATTACCGTTACATGTTTGGTGCCCTGGGCCGCGCGGCCAGCCAGACCCGGCTCAGCTTTGTCAGCCAGGCGGCGTTGGATGCGGGGATTAAAGAGACGCTGGGGCTGAACAGCGAGCTAGCGGCGTGTAAAAACGTGCGCCAGGTGCGCAAGCAGGATATGAAGCTGAATGATGCCTGCCCCGATTTGACCGTCGACCCGCAAACCTATGAAGTGCGCTGCGACGGTGAAATTTTGACCTGCGAACCCGCCACCGAGCTGCCGCTGGCCCAGCGGTATCACTTGTTTTGATTGAGGCTATTCCATTTAGGTAGAGGTGACGGGGGTAGGTCGTAGAGAGGGTCTTTTGCCATGGATGGCAAAAGTAGCGTACAGGGAGGTATTCACAGCGCCCTCTCGTAGACCTACCCCCGGCACATCTGCATAGACAGCGAAGGACGCTAGTCATGCTAAAACTGATAGAACGCTTAGGGCCGATAGACGAGAGCGCAGCGAGTGACACGCTGACGCTGCCCTTTGAACTGCGCATACGCGGACGCTTGAAAGCCAAAAGCGACAGCGGTCGTGAGCTGGGGCTGTTTCTGGATCGCGGCCCGGTGTTGCGCAGCGGCGAAGGCCTGAAAGCCGAAAGCGGCGAAGTCGTACGCGTCTGCGCCGCTATAGAACCGGTGGTGACCGCGCGAGTAAGTGCTGGCTTACCGCTGGCAAGGCTGGCCTACCACCTGGGCAATCGCCACGTGCAGCTGGCGCTGGGTGAAGATGACAAGGGCGGTTGGGTACGTTTCCCGCCGGACCACGTGCTGGAAGAGCTCGCCGAGCTGCTCGGCGCTGAGCTTGAGCACCACGACGCCACCTTCGACCCTGAGCCGGGTGCTTATAACCAAGTGGGTGGTGGACACGCTCATGGCCACGCACACGGTCATGCCCATTCTCACGATCATGATCATTCTCACGGCCATGAGCATCACCATGCCCACTGATGTCACCGCGCAAAACAGCCAAAACGATGAGTTGGCACTGCTGGGGCTGATGCAACTGGTCAGCCCGTCGCTGCCCATCGGGGCCTTTGCCTTCTCGCAAGGCCTGGAAAGCGCCTTCGAGCTTGATTGGGTGCGCGACGAAGCAAGCCTCGCCGAATGGTTAAGCGGCGTATTGGAAGACGGCTTAACCCGTTGCGAGCTACCGGTGCTGGCGCGGCTGCACCAGGCCATTGGCAAAGGTGATAGCGATGGGATTGCCCAGTGGGATGCGTGGCTGGCGGCGACACGGGAAACCGCCGAGCTAGCCGCTGAAGACAGCCGATTGGGCGCCTCCCTCAAGCGCTTGTTGAAGAGCCTGGACTTGATGCCAAGTGAAGACTCACTAGCGGCCTTGTTACCGGCTCAGGCAGGCTATGTAACGCTGTTTGCTTACACGGCCCATGCCCGTGGCGTGTCCGTTCGCCAAACGCTGCTGGGCTTTGCCTGGGCGTGGCTGGAAAACCAGCTGGCCGTCGCCTGCAAAGCCCTGCCGCTGGGCCACACCGCTGCCCAGCGGGTGAACGAGCAACTGCGCCCGGCACTTGTCACTGCCGTTGATCAGGCGCTTTCGCTTGATGACGATGAGCTTGGCCCGGTGCTGCCCGGTCTGGCCCTGGCCAGTGCGTTGCACGAAACCCAGTATTCGCGCCTGTTCAGAAGTTAAATAGATGTAAGGTTAATAAGGAGAGAACGATGACTCACTGTTTACGCGTTGGCGTGGGTGGTCCGGTTGGCTCGGGCAAAACCGCGCTGTTGAAGCAACTCTGCCTGGCGCTGCGCGACCACTACGATATCGCCGTGGTGACCAACGATATCTACACCCGCGAAGACGCCGACTTTCTGCTCAAGCACGATGCGCTGCCGGCGGATCGTATTCTGGGCGTGGAAACCGGCGGCTGCCCGCACACGGCGATCCGCGAAGATGCCTCCATGAATCTGGCGGCCATCGATGAGCTGCAGGAACGCCACCCCAAGCTGGAGTTGGTGATGGTGGAATCCGGCGGCGATAACCTGTCGGCGACCTTCAGCCCCGAGCTTTCGGATCTCACGCTCTACGTGATCGACGTGTCCGCTGGGGACAAGATTCCGCGTAAAGGTGGCCCAGGCATCACCAAATCCGACCTGCTGATTATCAACAAGATCGACATCGCCGAGCAGGTGCATGCCTCGTTGGAGGTGATGGAGCGCGACTCCAAAAAAATGCGCGGTGAGCGGCCCTTTGTTTTCACCAATCTGTACGATGGGGTTGGGCTCGAAGAAATCATCCGCTTCATTCTCGATAAAGGGATGCTGGATGAGCGGCGCACGGCCATCGCGGGCTAACCTGGGGCGGGCATAATAAAAAAGTCGCCCCGACCAGGCGGTTGAAGGGTCGAGGCGACTGAACAAAGGTGGGTGGCATCAAGCCTTAAAACGGGCCATCCCTGGCCACCACACCTTCACTGTGGACTCCATGGCTTGCCATCACCTTAACGCATGTTATGAACCCCCTGATTTCGTGCTGGATGAGCCAAAAACCATAGAACGGTCCTGAAAAATTAAAGTTTAAATAACGTTTGTCGATAAAAAGCGAATAATAATTTTAATACTTCATAACTCACAAACGTTGGAATTTGCTCACAATGACAACCTCTACATCACCCGCTCGCCGGGCCTTTGGTTTGCAAACCAAAGTCCTGATGCTTGTCTTGCTCCCCTTGTTCCTGGTCACGGTCGCGCTGGTCGGGTTTAAAGCCTACAGCACAACCCAGGACGCCCGCGAAACGCTGGCGGAACAGCGTGAACAATTGATTGAAGAACGCCGCAGAGCGGTGCGCGACATTGTGCAAATGGCGAGAACGGCCATCGAACCGATTTACGAAGACGCCGGTGTCAACGATGAGGAAGCCAAGCAGCAGGTCGCCGAAATTGTGCGGTCCATGCGTTTCGAAGATAACAACTACATATTCATCTACGATTATGATGGTAACAATATCGTGACGGCCCCCGCGCCGGAGCGCGAAGGGACCAACATGATCGACGCACAAACGCCCGATGGCACCTATCTTATTCGCGAGATCATCGACGTTGCCCAGAGTGGCGGCGGGTTCTACAGCTACGTATGGGAATATCCAGGTACCGACGAGTTTCAACCCAAGCACTCTTACGTTGACCGCCTTGAAAAATGGGACTGGTTGATCGGCGCAGGCGTTTACGTGACCGATGTTGATGAAACGATGGCCGAAATGGAGGCCGAGACGGCTGCCGGTATACGTCAGGGCATCATCTTTGTCGCGCTGCTGGGGCTGGTGCTGTTTATGGTGGTGGCGCTGGTGGCGTATGTGTTTGTGCGGCGTACCGTCGGGCCGATCAAGCGCACCTCCGCCGCCATGCACGATATTGCCCAGGGGCGGGGTGACCTGACCCGCCGCCTCGCGGTGGAAAGCAACGACGAGATCGGCGAATTATCCGTGCAGTTCAACGCCTTTGTCGAGCGCATGCAGGATACGCTGCGCGACGTTCGCCACAGCACCTCCAGCGTCTACGATGCCGCCGGGGAGATATCCCGCAGCAGCGAAGAACTGTCGACGCGGACCGAGCAGGCGGCGGCCAACCTGCAGGAAACCTCCTCCTCCATGGAAGAGATTACGTCGACGGTCAATCATAGCGCCGACAACGCCCAGCAGGCCAATAAGCTGGTGCAGTCCACTGCGGAAGTTGCCCACAAGGGCGAGCAGTCCATGGAGCAGGTCGAGCGCACCATGCAGGATATCAATGAGTCGGCCAGCCGTATCAGCGATATCATTACCATGATCGATTCCATTGCCTTCCAGACCAACATCCTGGCGCTCAACGCTTCGGTGGAAGCGGCTCGAGCGGGCGAGCACGGCCGTGGCTTTGCCGTGGTGGCCGAGGAAGTTCGCACCCTGGCGAGCCGGTCCAGCGATGCGTCCAAGGAAATCCGCACGCTCATCGATGCCTCGGTGCAGCACACCCATTCCGGTGCAGAGCTGGTGCGTGATGCGGGCGCTACCATGCGCGAAATCGTCGAGAGCGTAGCCAAGGTGACTGATGTGATCGGCGAGATCACCGCGGGTGCCAAAGAGCAGAGCAGCGGTATCAGCCAGATCAATACCGCCGTGGCCGAAATGGATACCATGACCCAGCAGAACGCGACCATGGTGCAGCAGTCGACCACTGCCGCCGCGGATATGCGTCGCCATGCCGAGCACCTGAGCGAGCTGATCAATTCCTTTGTGCTGGGAGAGGGTGGTGAGCCTACGCAACGCCGCCAGGCGCTGCCTGCCAAGGCGTCAGCGCCCGCCAATGCGTCGCTGAAACGTCCCGCGCCGTCACCCAAGTCGACGTCGACCTCAGGCGGCGACGATTGGGAAGAGTTCTAAGCGCCCGGCGCGGCTTTTGATGGAGATGAACGGGGCTTGCCAATCGGCAAGCCCCGTTTGCTAGAAGGCTTCAAGCCTGTGCGGCTGCGTCGGCATTGCGTGCCCGCAAATGATTAATGACCCCACCTTGCGCAATCAACGTTTTCTGGCGGTCCGTCAGCCCATGGTGCAGGGTCATTGTCCCCTTGCCGGGGATCTCGGCGATCAGGTCATCGCCTTTGGCGAGTTGGTTGTAAAGATCCTTGATCACAATAGTGTCTCCCTGACTCAAGCGCTCGCTATCTTCGGGGTGGCAAAACGTGAGCGGTAAGGCACCAAAACAAATCAGGTTCTGCCAGTGAATGCGGGCAAAACTCTTGGCAACCACCACCTGCAAGCCCAGGTAGCGGGGCACCAGGGCGGCATTCTCGCGACTTGACCCTTGGCCGTAGTTAACACCGCCGACAATGGCATGACCGCCTTGAGTACGGGTTGTGTCAGCGCGCGTCGCATAGGTGTCATCGACCGCTTCAAACGTGAAAGGGGCCGACGCATAGATACTGCTCCAGTAAGGCAGTACCCGCTGCCCGGCAGGCATGATGTCATCGGTTGAAATGTTGTCGCCGACGACCAGCAGCACGGGCACTTCCAGCGTATCGGGGAGGGGGCTTAACGCCGGTAACGCCGGTGTATTGTCCGTTTTTTGCAGGGGCTTGAGGCGGGCTTCTTCAACAGGCAGCGGCGCGTTAAACAGCGCGCGGTTAATGACAATCTTGTCCGGCTCGCTAATACGCGGATACGCCATGGAAAGCGTTCGTGGGTCGGTAATGACCCCGGCCAGTGCCGAGGCCGCCGCCGTTTCCGGGCTGCATAGAAAAACGCTGTCTTCGCGAGTGCCCGAGCGCCCCGGAAAATTACGCGGCACCGTACGCAGGCTGTTGAGCCCCACGGCGGGGGCCTGGCCCATGCCGATACAGCCGTTGCAACCTGCCTGATGAAGCCGCGCACCGCTGGCAACGAGATCAGCCAGATAACCCTGCTGAATCAGCGTGGTGAGCACCTGGCGGGAAGACGGGTTGATGTCCAGGGAGACGCCGTCGGCCACCTGGCGGTCGCGGACGATTTCCGCCACCACGGCAAAATCGCGATAGCCCGGATTGCCTGAAGAGCCAATATAGGCCTGATGGAGGGGCTGGCCTGCCGCTTCGCGAACGGTGACGACCTTATCCGGGCTGGAAGGCAGCGCGATCATGGGTTCGAGGGTCGCGAGGTCCAGATGATCGTTGAGTTCATAGCGACAGCCGGGCTCCGCGGCCAGTGGCTGCCAGTCACTCTCCCGTCCCCTAGCCGCCAGAAAACGACGGGTTTCTTCGTCACTGGGGAAGACCGTGGCCGTCGCGCCCATTTCGGTGCCCATGTTGGCCAATACATGGCGGTCCATGGCGGAAAGGTGGGCAAGCCCGGGGCCGTAATATTCGATCATCGTGTTCTTGCCACCGGCAACGCCGTGTCGGCGTAACAGTTCGAGAACGATGTCCTTGGCGGACACCCAGTCGGGGAGTTGGCCTTCAAGCTTAATGCCCCAGATCCTGGGCATGGTGATATACAGCGGCTCCCCCGCCATGGCCATGGCGACTTCAATACCGCCTGCGCCAATGGCCAGCATACCCAGCGCCCCTGCCGCCGTGGTATGGCTGTCGCAGCCGACGATCGACTGACCGGGCACGCCGAAGTTTTCCATATGCACCGGGTGGCTGATGCCATTGCCGGGGCCCGAGTACCACACGCCGAAACGCTCGCAGGCACTTTTTAGAAACAGATAGGTTTCCGCGTTCAGGTTGTCCGCTTGCACCAGGCCGTGGTCGATATACTGCACGCTGGGCTGGGTGTGGACGCGGTCCAGGCCCATGGCTTCGAGTTCCAGCATCACCAGTGTGCCCAGCACGTCCTGAAGCAGTGCCTGGTTGATCTCCAGAGCGATTTCACTGCCCGGGATCATCTCGCCGCTGACGAGATGGCGCTGGATTAACTGCTGGGAAAGGTTCAAGGGTAGGGCGGATGGCGCGGGATGAGTCATTGTTATTCACCGTCGGTGGGGGTTGCGTTACGCCTGGGCAGGCAGAGGATGGCGACGATCGGCGCTGCCTGCCTTGCCTACCTGCCCTGGCGTGTCGTGGCCGATCAAGTCGGGGAGGGTGGCAGAGGCCTCAAGCAGCGCGGGCAGGTTGACGCCCGTGTTCACTCCCATCTGCTCAAACATGTGTACCAGGTCTTCCGTGCACACATTGCCCGTTGCGCCGGGGGCAAAGGGACAGCCGCCCAGCCCTCCCAGCGAGGCATCGAAGCGGGTAATGCCGACCTGCCAGGCGGCCAGCGCGTTGGCAAGGCCCATGCCCCGGGTATTATGAAAATGTAGCGTAAACGGTACGCCAGGGAAGCGTTTCAGTACCTGAGCACACAGCGCGCTCACCTGAGCCGGATTGGCAACACCGGTGGTATCGCAGAGCGTGACACCCTCTACGCCCAGCGCCAGCTGTTGTTCGATGAGGTCGAGTACCCGCGCTTCAGGCACATTGCCTTCAAACGGGCAACCAAAGGCCGTCGACAGCGAGGCGTTGATAAACACGCCGCTGCCCCTGACGGTATTAATGATGTTGGCAAACTGCTGGAGTGACACTTCGGGCGTCATGCGCAGGTTGGCCCGGCCGTGGGCGTCGCTTGCCGACATCACCAGGTTGATCTCGTCGACACCGCAGGCAAGTGCACGCTCAGCACCTTTCAGGTTAGGTACCAGCACGGTTATGTCGACGCCTTGACGACGTTGAATGGCGCTGACGACCTCGGCGGCATCACGCAGGTTGGGAATCGCCTTGGGCGACACGAAGGAGGTGGCCTCGATGCGCGCAATGCCGGTGGCGGTCAGGGCATCAATCAACGCCACCTTCTGGTCGGTGGGTATAAAACGCGATTCGCTCTGAAAGCCATCCCGAGGAGCGACTTCGTTGATTTGTAGCGTCTCCATCGTGCCCTCTCAAGGTTAGATAATGCCTGCATGGCGCAGTTTTTCACGGGTTTCGGTATCGATGCCCAACTCGTCAAGCACTTCATCGGTATGGGCACCCAGCGGCGGGCCACCTTGCCCAAGCCTACCGGGCGTGGCGCTCAATTTGGGCAGGACGCCCGGCACCTTGAGCGAACGACCGTCGGCACGCGTCACGGTCTGAATCATTTCGCGGGCCAGGTAGTGCGGGTCGTTGGCAATATCCGCAGCGGTGTAGGGGTAGCCTGCCGGCACGCGCGCCTCCTCCAGGAGGCGCAGTATCTCGTCGCGCTCCCGGGTCTGGGTCCAGGCCTCGATAGCGGCATCGATTGCCTGGGCATGCTGGGAACGGCCATCGTTATGCGCCATGGCAGGGTTCTGCGCGAGGTCGTCGCGGCCAATGACCTGCATCAGGCGCTTGAAAATGCTGTCGCCGTTGCCTGCGATAAGCACATAGTCACCCTGCTGCGTACGGTATGCATTCGAGGGCGTGATGCCCGGCAGTGCGCTACCACTGGGTTCGCGGACATGACCGGTCGCATCGTATTCGGGCAGCAGGCTTTCCATCATGGCAAAGACGGACTCGTAGAGCGCGACGTCAATTTCCTGCCCCAGGCCGCTGCGCTGTCGTTCCTGAAGAGCAAGTAACGTGCCTATCACGGCGTATAGCGCGGATAGCGAATCACCGATGCTGACGCCGACTCTTACCGAGGGTTCATCCGGCTGGCCGGTCAGGTAACGCAGCCCGCCCATCGCCTCACCGATAACCCCGAACCCTGGCTTGTTACGGTAAGGGCCGGTCTGGCCGAAGCCGGAAACGCGCACCATGATCAACCCGGGGTTATGCGCGGCCAGTGCTTCATAGCCAAGCTCCCAGCCCTCTAGCGTGCCGGGGCGAAAGTTTTCAACGATGACATCCGCCTCTACCGCCAGGCGGCGCACCATTTCCTGGCCTTCTTCAGTACGCAGGTCGAGCGTTACCGAGCGCTTGGTACGGCTTTGCACATGCCACCAGAGCGAGGTGCCTTCTTCGAGAATCCGCCATTTACGAAGGGGGTCGCCGGTGCCGGGGGGCTCGATCTTGATCACGTCAGCGCCAAATTCGCCGAGAAGTTTGGTGGCAAACGGGCCTGCAATCAGTTGGCCAAGCTCTACGACTTTCAGTCCATCGAGGGGAAGCTGGCGCGTGGTCATAATAAGAGCTCCTGATAACCCTGTTGATGCCGTTATTGTCAGTTTGTTTTCCACCTAGCATCGGCGAGCTGGCGTGTGAGAACAATTAAGCAATCAGGAACTAGGTGTTCGTCATGGACGAAGCCTAAGATGGCGAGGTACGTTCTTTTACCCCAATAGCAGGGCGGTCAGCGCGATGCTGCGATTTGATTTTGTTACCTTGAAACTGTTTGTTGCCATTGCCGATGAGGGGCGGCTCACCGCCGCCGCTGAGCGTGAACACCTTGCCGTGGCAGCGGTCAGCAAGCGCGTCAGCGACCTGGAGGCGCTGGTGGGCACCGAACTCTTGTATCGCCGCCCCCGGGGAGTTGAACTTACCCCGGCAGGCCGGGCGTTTTTACACCATGCCCGACGCATTCTCGAAGACGTGGCGCGAATGCAGGCCGAGCTGAGCGAATACGGCGAAGGGGTGCGCGGTCATGTGCGCATCCATTCCAACACCTCGGCGATCATCGCCTTTCTTCCCCAGGATTTAAGCGCCTTTGCCCTGACCTACCCGCAGATCAAGATCGACCTGCAGGAACGTACCAGCAGTGAAGCGATTACCGCCGTGCGCGATGGTGTGGCCGATATCGGCATTTTTGCCAGCCATGTGGCGGCGGATGAGCTGGAGGTAAAGCCCTACCGGCGCGATCAGCTGGTCCTGGTGACGCCGCAGGATCATCCGCTGGCTGTTCATCAGCAGCTGCATTTGCATCAGGCCGCTGAATACGACTTTGTAGGCTTGCAACAGGACACGTCGCTACAATCGCTCCTGCATGAGCAGGCCAGCCAGGCGGGAAGAACCCTGCGCATGCGAATTCAGGTACGCAGCTTTGATGCGATTTGCCGCATGATTCACTACGGCATGGGCGTTGGTGTATTGCCCCAGCAGACGCTGTATCGCGATTTGAAAGATTTAAAGTTATGCATGATCCCCTTGGCCGACGAGTGGGCCAAGCGCGAGCTAGTGGTGGGAATGCGTCATTACGCTACTCTGCCGCTGGTGGCCCGCCACCTGGTCGATCACCTGTTAGCGCCTCATACCCCCGAACAGCCTCTGTAGCTTAAAACCGACCATGTTAAACGCATCGGCAAAGCGATAACGTGCATGAACATCACAACCCAGGAGAAGGGCATGACCGAGAGCATTGCAAGCGAGGTGAGAGCCCTCACCTTTGATGTCTTTGGCACGGTGGTGGACTGGCGCAGTAGTGTCATTCGGGAAGGCCAGCAGTTGGGTGACGCCAAGGGCCTCAACATCGACTGGGCACGCTTTGCTGACGAGTGGCGCGGAGGCTATGCACCGGCGATGGATCGCGTGCGCCAGGGTGAACTGCCATGGACTCGGCTGGACGAGTTGCATCGGATGACGCTGGACCGGTTGCTCGATGACCATGGCCTGGCCGACTGTCTGGATGAAACCGAAAAAGACCATTTGAACCGGGTCTGGCACCGCTTGACGCCCTGGCCTGACAGCGCTGAGGGGCTTTCAAAGCTAAAACAGCGCTATGTGTTGGCCACGCTATCCAACGGCAATGTCTCACTGCTGGTGAACATGGCGCGCCATGCTGGCCTGCCCTGGGACTGCGTGCTGTCATCGGAGCTCGCCGGGCACTACAAGCGTGACCCGGAGGTGTATCAGATGGCAATGCGACTGCTCGACCTCAAACCATCGCAGGTGATGATGGTGGCGGCGCATCAGGATGACCTCCAGGCCGCCTATCGGCAGGGCATGCGCACCGCCTTTATCAAGCGTCCCCTGGAGCACGGGCCAGACGCCACACCTGATTTATCCATTGATCCCCGCTTCGATTTCGTCGCCGAGGACATCACCGACCTGGCGCGACAGCTGCTATGAAACTCGACCCGACATCACTCAGACTGTTTGTGCGCGTGGCTGAAACGGGCACCATCAGCGGCGCGGCCGATGCTTCGTTCATGGCGACTTCGGCCGTCAGCAAGCGGCTTAGCGAGCTGGAAGCCTACTTCAACACGCCACTGCTCAAGCGCAACAATCGAGGTATCGTGCTGACGCCCGCCGGGAGTGCTCTGCTGAATCTATCCCGTGGCGTACTGCATAATCTGGAAGACCTCGATCTGCAGATGCGCGACTATTCCAGTGGTCAACGCGGCATGGTGCGGGTGTTCGCCAATATGTCAGCGATCACGCAATACCTGCCCAACGAAATGCGCGTTTTTTTCGAGCAGCACCCGGATATTGGCGTGCAGTTGGAAGAGAAAGTAAGCCCCATCATTACCCGCGAGGTCATGAACAACAACGCGGATATCGGGGTTTGCGCCCAACTGTTGCATGGCTACGACCTCATCGAGTTTCCCTACCACGTTGATGACCTTGTGCTGGTGGTCCCCAAGCAGCATCCGCTTGCCGAGCGGGAGCAGATCGATTTTCGCGAGTGCCTGGACTATCCCCATGTGGGACTGCATACCGCGAGTGCCATCAATCTGGAGATTATGCGCGCCGCCAGCATGGTCAATAAGACACTGCGTATCCGTATTCAGGTGACCAGCTACGACGCGCTATGCCTGATGGTCCAGGAAGGCCTGGGGATCGGCGTGTTGCCCCGCGGTGCCATTCGTCAGTACGTCGATGGCCTCAACGTCAAGGTGCTGGCGATCCGGGACAGCTGGGCACGGCGTCGGCTGAGTATCTATGTGAAAGATTTGGACAAGCTCTCCATGGCCGCCCGGGTGTTGGTCGACCATTTGGTGAATGCCGCGGCGGTGCGTTGATTGGCGGGCTCTCCAAGTCAGCTGTTGTGCACTTTCCTCGTCCAGCTTTCGCGTTTGGAGAAGGCAGGTTCATCAATCACCAATATACAGCTACCCACCTTTAGCGCTATCACTCTAGCAACCATCAAGCGATGTTCCCCTGCTTGGTGAGTTTTCGGGAGGGGCGCGACCTTGGCCTCCCACAGCAAACAACAGCACAACATGCTTCCCGACGCTGAGAGGAAATAACAATGACTGCAATAAAACTACGCCACCTACTGCCCGCTTCCCTGTTGGTCGCTGGTGCGCTTACGACAGGCACTGTTCAGGCACAGACCGCGCTTAACATGGGCGCTGTGCCCACCGGTACCGGCTGGTTCTTTGGTATCTCGGAAGGCGCGCGCGTGATAAGCGCCAATTCAGATTACGAAATTACCGTACGTGAAACGGGCGGCACTCGTGAAAACGCCATACGACTGAATAACGGCGAGCTTGACCTGGCGTTCACCGAAGCCCTGGTGGGGTATGAGCTCTATAACGGCGTGGGCCGTTTCGAGGACACGCCCAACCCGGATGTGCGGCTCGTTTACTGGATTGCGCCGTCCACCATGCACTGGGCAGTTCGCCAGGATAGCGATATCGAAACCTTTGAAGACCTGAACGGCGAACGCTTCAACCCCAGCAGCATTGGTGGGGGCGGTGAGTACATTACCGAGCAGGTGTTTGGCATCCTCAATATCGAGCCGGACTTCCAGCGCATGCGGGTAAACGATGCGGCGGAAGGCGTTACCGATGGTCGCCTGGTGGGCTTTAGCTACAACGGTGTGCCGCCGATCCCGCTGTTTACCGAGGTGCATTCCTCACGCCCGCTACAGTTGCTGTCGCTGACGGACGAACAGGTGGAGACCGTGATTGAAGAGTTGCCCTTTCTCTCGCCTGCCATTGTACCGGCGGATACCTATACCGGGATGAGCGAAGCCCAGTCACTGGGGATCTACATGGGCGTGGCGGCAAGCACCGAGCTTGACGCCGATACGGTGTATGAACTGACCAAGGCGTACTGGGAAAACCACGACGAAGTGGCTGCTTCTTTCAAGCCAGCGGCAAGCGTTGAGCCACAGACCGTGGTGGATACCGCCACCTTCCCGCTGCATGCCGGTGCGCTGCGCTATTATCAGGAGTTGGGTCTGGACATTCCGGAAGACATCATTCCGCCTGAAGCTCAGTAAGCACACTCTTGAGCCCCCGCCGGTATCCCGGTGGGGGCGTTAGCTATCAGCCTGACGCGTTGCTCGACCGTCTTTGGTCGGGCGGCGCGGGAGTTCCCCCCATGGATACCACTAAGAATCCCAATGTTGTTGAAAAGTATCAGGAGGATTCGGGCAAGCGACAGCTCTCGGGCTTCTGGTTTGTGGTGGTGCGCACAGCCGCCGTTGCGATGGCGATTTTCCACCTCTATACGGCCGTTACCGGGCCGGTGAATACTCAAAACGCCGTTCACCTGCTGTTTGCAATGCCGCTGATTTTTCTGGCTTACCATTGCCGGGTACGGGATGCCCAGAAGATCCCCTGGTTTGATCTTGTCCCGATTGTCATGAGCGTCGTGATCAGCGGTTACTACGTTTATCACTTCGACCGCATCATCTATCAGTTGGGCTATCTAACGCCTACCGCGCTGGATCTAATACTGGGCGTGAGTGCGATCTTGCTGCTTCTGGAAGCCTGTCGCCGCGCTATCGGTCTGGCTTTCCCGATCCTGGTGCTGATCGCCCTGGCGTATGCAGCCTTTGGGCAACACCTGCCCGGCGTGTGGGGCCACGGCGGCTTTCGCTGGGACGATCTGGTGGCGACTTTCTACCTCGGCCCCACTGGCATCTTTGGCAGTCTGATGCGCACCTCCTCCACGGTGATCGTCATCTTCATCATGTTTGGAGCGCTGCTGGTCACGACCGGCGGCGGCGATACGTTCATGCGGCTTTCCACCGCCGCGACCGGCGGAATGGCAGGCGGGCCCGCCAAAGCGGCTACCTTGTGTAGTGCCATGTTTGGCAGCATCAGCGGTAGCACGGCGGCCAACGTGGCCACCACCGGGGTGTTTACCATTCCGTTGATGAAGAAAAGCGGCTATAGCCCGCGTTTTGCCGCGGCGACTGAAGCGTCGGCATCGACCGGCGGACAGATTCTGCCGCCCATCATGGGTGCGGCTGCGTTCGTCATGGCCGATGTAATATCGACCAGCTACCTGGACATTATCAGTGCTGCCCTGATACCGGCGCTGCTTTTTTACCTGGCTATCTGGATGAGCGTGCATTTTGAAGCCAAGCGCCTAGGGCTGGACCCGATTCCCAAAGACCAGCGGCCAAGCTTGCGCGAAGGGTTTTTCAACGTAGAAACCTTACTGCTGCCGCTGATCGTGCTGATTACCATGCTGATACTGCGCTATACACCGACAACCGCCGCGGTGGCAGCGTACTTCACGGCGATGGTGCTGTATCTGGTATCGCCACGCAGTCAGGGAACGCTATGGGAGCGGGTAAAATCCCTGCCGGCGGCCCTCGAAGCCGGTGCCATGACAGCGGCCATGATTGCCGTCATTATCGGCAGTGTCGCGCTGATTGCCGCGGTGATCAGCCTGACGGGGCTGGGGCTCAAGGTGTCCTCGCTGATCGTCATGGTGAGCGGCGGTGATGTGCTGATCACGCTTTTGCTGGCGATGGTGGTGGCCATTATTCTGGGGATGGGCCTGCCCACGGTCGCCGCTTATATGCTGGCGGCATCGGTGGTCGCGGCGGCCTTTATCGAAGCGGGGCTGCCAAGTCTTTCGGCACACCTGTTTATCCTTTATTTCGCGATTCTGTCAGGCGTGACGCCGCCTGTCGCGCTGGCGGCTTATATCGGTGGCGCGATTGCCGGTTCGCACTGGTTCCGTACGGCACTGACGGCCACCAAGATTTCGCTGGGCGGCTTCCTGATTCCCTTCATGTTCATTTACCACCCGCCGCTTCTGGGCCAAGGCACGAAGCTGGAAATTGGCATGGCAGTGGCATCCGGGGTGCTGGGGATTATTGCCCTGGCGGCATCGACCATCGGCTATTTTGCGCGCCCATGTTCCTGGTTAGAACGTGGACTGCTGCTGTTCGCCGCCCTGATGCTGATCAATGGGCAAGCCATCACCGATGTCGCCGGGATTGCCGTTATAGCAGGTATCTTCGCGTGGCAGCGTTTTGCGACCCCTACGCCTAAAGGCGCTACCCCGCTTGCTTCTGAACCCCCCAAGGAAACGCGCTCATGAAGGTAGTGATTCCCGATGATTATCAGGATTGTGTCCGCACGCTGGATGCCTTTGCCAAGCTGGCAGGTCATCAGGTCACCGTCTATAACGACACGGTGACCGATGAAGACCAGTTAGTGGCGCGCTTTCAAGACGCCGAGGCGCTGGTGCTGATTCGCGAGCGCACGCCGATAACCGCGTCGTTGCTGGCGCGGCTGCCCAAGCTCAAGGTGATCAGCCAGACCGGCGGTGGGGCGGCCCATGTGGATATGGCGGCCTGCCGCCAGCACGGCGTGACCGTGCTGGCGGGTACCGGTTCACCCTATGCCGCCGCCGAGTTGACCTGGGGGTTGATACTGGCCGCCATGCGGCACATTCCCGACGAGGTGAACAACCTTAAGGCAGGCCGCTGGCAGCGCACGCTGGGTACCGGCTTGAAAGGCCGCACGCTGGGCATTTTTGGCTACGGCAAGATTGGCCAACTGGTGGCGCGTTACGGTCAGGCATTCGAAATGAACGTGCTGGTGTGGGGGCGAGAGACGACCCGCGAGCGAGCCGCGGCTGCGGGGCTTGAGGTGGCAGATTCCCAGGCGGATTTCTTCGCGCGCAGCGATGTGCTCAGCCTGCATCTGCGGCTAAACCCGGAAACCCGCGGCATCGTCACCGCCGAAAACCTCGCCAGCATGAAGCCCACGGCGCTGCTGGTGAACACCAGTCGCGCCCCGCTGGTGGAAGACGGCGCACTGGAAGTCGCGCTCAACGCCGGGCGGCCGGGTATGGCTGCCGTGGATGTGTTCGATGACGAACCGGTGCGGGCGCACCCGCTGCTGGAACTGGCTAACGTCGTGGCGACGCCGCACCTGGGCTATGTCGAAAAAGACAGCTATGAGCTCTATTTTGGCGATGCCTTCGACAACGTCGTGGCTTTTGACAAAGGCCAGCCGGTGCGCAACCTGGCGGCAGGAGAAGCATGATGACCCAAACGTCCCAACTAGAGAAAGCCGAGCTGGACCCGCAGGGGCTCGCTACCCGGCGTGAGGTGTTAGGCGATGAGTACGTGGACGCTGCCCTGGCGCAGGCGGATGACTTCAGCTGGCCAATGCAGGAGCTGGTCACCAAGCAGTGCTGGAACGACGTTTGGAATCGCCCTGGCCTTGAGCGGCAGACTCGCAGCATGCTCAACATAGCATTGCTGGTGGCGTTAAACCGGCCCCATGAGCTGAAGGCGCACCTTCGTGGGGCGCTGAATAACGGATGCAGTGAGGAGCAGATCAGAGAAGTACTACTTCATTGCGTGCCCTATTGCGGCTTCCCTGCCGCAATAGATGGCCTGCGCATCGCGCGCGAGGTGATCAAGACTGATCGTCACCCCGACCAGCCAAGCCACATCGGCACGTAAACGACCAATAGCAGCACGCCGATCAACCCAAGTAAATACGGCACGATGGCCTGGGTGATGCGCTCCAGCGGCAGTTGCGTCACCGAGGAAGCCACGTAGAGGTTGATGGCCACCGGCGGGGTGATCATGCCGATGGAAAGCCCCACCACGATAATCAGGCCAAAGTGGATCGGGTCGATGCCCAACTGCAGCGCGAGCGGCAGCAGCACCGGGGTCAGAATAATCAAGGCGCTGGCGGTTTCGATAAACACCCCGGTGAGCAGAATCACCGCGACGATCAGCAGCATGATCACGTAAGGGTCGGTGGACAGCGACAGCACCGACTGGGCAATCGCGCCGGGCACCTGCCAACTGGAGAGCGTCCAACTGAGCACTGCCGACATGGCAATCACCAGCATGATCACCGAGGTGGTCATCGCCGAGCGAATCAGCAGTTGGTACACATTGCGGGTCGTCAAATCGCGATACACAAACAGCGACACCATAATGGCGTAGTTGACCGCCACCACCGCCGCCTCTGACGGCGTGAAAATACCCGAGAAGATGCCGCCAAGGATAATCACCGGCGTCATCAGGCCCCAGCTGGCGTCCTTGAAGGTGCGCAGAATCACCGGCCACGACAGCGGCGTGCCCTTGGGGTACTGCCGCCGGTAGGCCTGGGTAATGGCAATCGCCATCAGCCCCAGACCCATCGCCAGGCCCGGCAGAAAGCCGTTCAAGAACAGCTTGGAGACCGACTGCTGGGCGATGACCGCGTAGATTATCATCGGCACCGATGGCGGAATCACCACGCCGATGGTACCGCTGGCGGCGATCAAGCTGGCGGCGGAGGCGGGGTCGTAACCTTTGCGCTTGAGTTCCGGCACCAGGCTCGAACCCACGGCGGCCGTGGTGGCGGCGCCCGAGCCGGAAATTGCGGCAAAGAACATCCCCGCCATGATCGAGACGAGCGACAGCCCGCCGCGCATGAAGCCCACCAATGAATCGGCAAAGCTCACCAGCTTTTCGCTGACCTTGCCCTGGGCCATTAAATCCCCGGCCAGAATAAACATCGGGATCGCCACCAGGGCGAAGGAGTTAATCCCCTGGAACATCTGCTGGGGCACCACCATCAGCGGCACGCCCGCCTGATAAAGCGCAAACAGCGTGCTGGCGCCAATCGCAAAGGCGATGGGCACGTTGAGCAGCATCAAGGCAAAAAACAGCCCGAACAGGAGCATCGTCATGACGGCGTCTCCCGGGGCTCGTGGGTATCGCCGGTGAAGATCAGTTCGACGGCATCGACCAGGGCGTACCAGGCCATCACGGCGGCGCAGAAGGGCACCACGGCGTATACGTAAGACATCGGCACGCGCAGCGCCGCCGATTTCTGGAAGCTCTGTACCTGCATGTATTCCACGCTAATCACCGCCAGGGCAATCAGAAACGCCAACACCACCAATGTGGCCAGCAGCCGCGCCAGCTGACGCAGCCGAGCGGGCAGGGCATCGACGGCAAAGGTGACCGCGATATGTCGGCCGCGCTGGAAGGCCAGGGTGCCGGCAAGAAACGTCAGCCACACCAGCAGAAAGCGGGCGACTTCTTCGGTCCACTCCACGGCGGTGAACAGCACGCGGGAAATGATTTGTAACGTGATAACGCCAATCAGGGCCGCCATGGCCATAAACACCACGGGCTGGATGATGGCATCCAGCCCGCGTTCAACACGGCGCAGCCCCGCGATCAGCGAGTGGGCGCGTGGGGTCACTTATTCCAATGCCTCCCGAATGCGCGGCAGGTAATCACCAAACTGCTCGCCGTATTCTTCATATACCGACTGCACGGCGTTCTGAAAGGCCTCGATATCCGGCGAGTCGTTGATCTGCATGCCCGCCTCGCGCAGCTCGGCGAGCTGTTCGGCTTCCATCTCCGCATTGACCTGGCGTTCATACTCGGCCGCTTCCTGAGCGGCTTCCTCCAGAATCGCCTGGGCGTCTTCGGGTAGCTGGTTCCACACGGAAGCGCCCATGACGAAAATTGCCGGGGCGTAGGTGTGCCGCGAGAGTGTCATGTAGGTCTGGGTTTCGTCCAGGTTGAACGAGTGGATCACGTTGACCGGGTTTTCCTGGCCGTCGATGGTGCCCTGCTGCATGGCGGTGAGCGCTTCGGTCCAGGCCATGGGAATGGCGTTGGCGCCCAAGGCGCGGAAGGTATCGGTGTACACCGGGTTTTCCATCACGCGAATGCGCAGACCATCGATATCTTCCGGCGCGTTGACCGGGCGTTCGCTATTGGTCAGGTTGCGGAAACCACGTTCGGCGTAGGCAAGGCCCTTAAGGTTGACCTCGGAGAGCTTGTCCAGCAGCTCCTGACCGATGGGGCCATCGAGGACTTCGTAGGCGGCTTCCGGTGAGGGAAACAGGAACGGCAGCTCAAACACCGCCATTTCCTCGACAAAGTTGGCCACTGGCCCGTTGGTGATCACGCCCATATCGACGGTGCCGATCTGCATGCCTTCCAGCAGCGTACGCTCATCGCCCAGCGAGGCGTTGGGGTAAATCTCGATATCCACCTTGCCGTCGGTGCGCTCTTCAACAAGCTCTTCAAACTTGGTGGCGGCGATATGGAAGCCATCCTGCTCGTTGACCACATGCGCCAGGCGCAGGGTAACGGGGTCCATGTCCTCGACGGAGGCGTTAGCGGCACTCACCAGCGCCAGTGAGATGCCCAGTGCCAGCGTGCTACGTGCAAATGTTTTCATTTTATTGTGTTCCCGATTCTTTAGGTTCAGAGATGCCCGTTAAGGATGCACCAAGGAACTGAAAAGGGTCAATTGACTTAAGCGGCTAAGCGCTCCCGCGGCTGGACACAGCCCGCCCGCACGGGTAGGATACGCCCCCTAAGCGCCCGTAGCTCAGTTGGATAGAGTATCGGCCTCCGAAGCCGAGGGTCGCAGGTTCGAATCCTGCCGGGCGCGCCAAATTGCATGAAAAGGGGCCTGCGAGAAATCGTAGGCCCCTTTTTTGGTATTAGCGGTCGAGGCTGTGTGAAAACACAGCAGCCGCCCAGAAGATGGCGATCGTACGCGAAATCTGGGGAAGGAGATGACTTAACATTAGCGAGAGGGCGCCATTTTTGATCACTTTTTGGCGAGCCCGAGACTCTCCGAGCGTTTTTACACAGCTTCGGCCTTTACCCACCTTATCCATCCCGGCCTTCCCAGCGGCCTGATTGTGTCTACTTTTTCGTTTTGGAGTCGTCTAACGTCATCCGACCAAGTGGTATCTTAGCCCATTTTCCGATTCTTATCCCTAAGAGTTAGCAGGCAGTAACAGTGGCGAGATTAGCCTAGTATAAGGATGGAGTTGTCGGATGCCAGGCAGTAGACGAGTCCACAATTTATTAGCGGCAGCGCTCAAGCGCATGCGGATTTTTTTGCGCATGAGCCGTGAACGTTGCCCCGACCTTTAGCAGCTGCTCTTAGACCTTTACTAGACTCCACCCTTATCCGGTAAGGCGTTACATCACGCAGCGTACACGGCGTAAGAGCAGGTAAGCACAGAGGCGCAAGTAAGTTAACTTGGTTGCGGGCCAGCGAATGACGGTCGCACAAGGGATTGCGTAGATCAACCTAGTGGTTCTCAAGTGCCGCGATGACGCTGCGGCTGTGGAGAGCTTCACGCAGCACGATAGCACCGGCAGCGCGGGTGGTGGCATTATTGTTGAATTGAACGTGAACTGAGCCGTTGAATGAGGTTGCCGAAGACGATACGCTCTTACTTTTAGTGTATGGTCTCTTGGAATCATAGTCTCTACGTAAGTTATTGATTATTAGATATTTCCACCCGCTGTCTTTGTTTTTAAGCCCCCTTATGAATAAGGCAGGCAACGGGCTTTATACACACTAATAACTGGATAGTTAACCATGCCTTCAGCGCCCCCAAAAACCAGAACTTCAAAAACTAGTATTTTGTCAAACGTATTTTTCGGATGTGGCTTCCAAGAAATCAAGTCCGAAGGTATTGAATTTAATTTCAAAGGAGATGCATCAGAATTTGACTATATATTTGCCTTTCAAAATTTGATTGTAATCTGCGAAGAAACCTCAGGAAAAAGCAATACTTCCGAGCACTTCAGAAAAAAGCAAAGCTTTGCTTCTTTAATGAAAAGCGATATCACAGAGGCTTTGGAAGAATATTCGGAAATTAATAAAGACTTAAATGAATACCTTGAAGAAAATGAATACGAAATAGATGACTTGGAAGTAAAGTTTCTCTATTACTCATCTGTTAAAGACACTGGGGCAAGTAACACAGCTCCATATTTGATATTAACAATAGATGCAGCAAAGTATTTTGATAAAACTATCAAAACAATCGGGAAGTCTGCAAAATTTGAACTGCTGAAGTTTTTGAACGTAAAGCTAGCTGACTTAGGTGATCAAAGAATAAAAGGGCGCTCTAAAAATACTACTGAAGATACTTTTAATGCTTTTGCATTGCCATCAAAACAAACCAACTATCCAGAAGGCTTCTTGGTTGTGTCTTTTTATGTGGATCCAGAAACATTAATAGAAAGAGCCTATGTGTTAAGAAGAAATGGCTGGGAAAAGCCAGAAGTTTCGTACCAACGAATGCTCGATAGTAAAAAGCTTAAGGAGATGAGAGAGCATTTATCAAGTGATAAAAAAGTTTATATTAATAACTTGATTATAACTCTTCCCAGCAGCCTTGGTATTTACATCAATAGCGGCGAAGAAAGAAAAAAGCAAATACCTAAAGATGAAATAAAAGACGTTAGTTCTGTAGAGATAAATTTACCTAGAGAATTATCTTCGATCGGAATAATAGATGGGCAGCATAGAATTTATTCATACCATGAAGGCTCGGATAGCTTAGAGGATAAAATAAAAAAAGTTCGCAAACGACAAAACCTACTTGTTACAGGTTTGATATTTCCTGAGGACTATGATGACCAGAAAAGAGTCAGCTTTGAGGCGGAGCTTTTCCTTAAAATAAACAACACTCAAAAGCCTGTATCATCAGCATTAAGGCAAGAGATTGAAACCTTGGTGAATCCACTTTCGGGGTTGGCTATTGCAAAAGATATTATTGACGAGCTTTCTAATAATGGTGCTCTTAAAGGGTTTCTCAAAGTTTCTGTTTTTGATGACAACAAACTTGTAGCTACATCTTCAATAGTTAGGTATATTTTAAAGCCGCTCGTTGACCCCGATTCAAAAGGAGCTAACGAACTCTTTAAGTTGTGGTCAAGGTCTGAAGGCTCCAAAGCATTAGATTACGATAATAGGGAAGATTATATAAGATTTTGCTATAGCGAGATCAATGGCTTGTTATTAGCGGCTAAGATAAAGATGAGCCCACACAGAATGTGGGAGGCCCGTTCAAATAAAGGAAAAGGCATACTATCACCAACCTCTGTTAATGGGTTTTTAATATGTCTAAGAGAGTTAATAGCTAATGATTTTATTTTTTACGATGAAGAAAGAAAAGAAATAAAGAAACCTAATTACTATGAAAAGCTTGAGGGCATTGATGAATTTAACTTTTTAAGTTACACTTCTAGCTCTTGGGGCAATCTCGGCCATAAAATCTACACCACTTATTTTCAATAGCCTGGACGTTAAGATGAATCCCATCTTTAAAACTACGGAAAAAACTATCAATAATTATAAAAAAGGTGGTCAAGCATCTGTTTATCAAGGTGATTATATCGGGCTAATTAAAAAGCTGCCTGATGATTCTGTCGATTTGATTTTTTCATCTCCGCCCTACTGTATTGGTAAGGCATATGAATCAACAAATAAGCTTTCGGACTTTATTTTTTCGCATGAAATTATTTTTAAAGAACTTGTTCGTGTGTTAAAGCCAGGTGGAAGTCTGTGTTGGCAGGTTGGTATGCATGTTAAAGATGGAGTGAGTACGCCGCTAGACTCTTTAGTGTATGCTGAGTCGATTAAGCATTTTGAGTTAAAGCTTAGAAACAGGATTATTTGGACTTTCGGTCATGGCTTACATTGTCACAATCGTTTTAGTGGCCGCCATGAAACTATTATGTGGTTTACTAAAGGCAATGATTACGATTTTAATTTAGATGCTGTGCGAGTAAAGCAGAAGTATCCTGGAAAAACATCTAGCAAAGGTATAAAAAAGGGTCAGCCCAGTGGAAATCCACTTGGTAAAAACCCTGGAGATGTTTGGAATATACCAAATGTAAAAGCTAACCACATCGAGAAAACGAATCATCCATGTCAATTTCCAGTAGCATTACCACAAATCTTTATTCGTGCTCTTGTTCCTGAAAACGGCTTAGTCTTTGATCCTTTTTCTGGTAGCGGTACAACTGCGGTTGCTAGTTTAATCGAAAATAAATACTTTATAGGTTCGGAGCTATGCAATGAATACAATCAAATAGCTCATGAGCGAATTTTATCTACACTAGAAGGCTTGCCAAAGGCTCGGCCTTGGAATAAAGAAGTTGCAACTCCTAACATTAAATCAAAAGTTGCTACTGCTCCCGAAGGTTACGGCCAGCCTGAGAATATAATGGACAACCTAGTGCAATCTCTTTCGTCATCCTTTCAAACTTAAGCTAAAGTTTTCTATCAATGCAAATTGTACGCTCTATTGTTTATAGCTATATGTCGCAGTTTTTTCATCGTCAGCTCAGGGTCGTTTCTGCACTTCGCTCTACAGCTATGCGTCACGTTTTATCTCTCTAGCTTGCTGATGCCTCTCAATTCTCTACTGAATTTAGCCTAGCACAAGCTGGTTAAGTAGGCTGAGGCTAGTAAGCCTTTCTTTTCAACGCTCCTTCGTGGCGGGCTTGATTAGGACTTATAACATTTTCCAGCGTTGGCGGGTGTGCTGCAGGAGTAGTATTGCTTAGATGGTAGCTGGTGGACGGAGACAAAATGCTGAGCAAACAAGAACCCCGCGTAAGCTCGTGAGAACCCAGAGACTGGGGGATATATTCATGGTCATCACGCTTGCCAATGCAAAGCCGGACTTTAAGCCGACATAAAATCATTCCAGCGCCTGACCAAATAGTTGTGCTCATCCATGACGGTATTCCACACCGCGATGCGGCTCATTCTTGTCTGGTAGTCTCCGCCGTCGCGGATTTCGCCTCGGTGGATCAGGTCCGAGCTGCCATCGGGGCCTGGAAGGTTCTTGGCGGCAGGTTGGCCGCCATACCAAAAGTCCCACTCCGCAGCGGATAGGTGAGGGCGGGTCAGTTCTGGGGTGGAAATGTAATAGCCTTGGCGGGCCATGACGGAACCGGGCCATCCAGAAATCCACCAGTTAAGGTAGTCATAGGCAGCATCTAGCGTGCGCCCTTGCACATGCCGTGAGATTGACATGCCGCCGTACCAGGCTCGATAGCCCTCTGTTGGCGCTGCCATACGTACCTTGATGTTGCGTTTTTTGAGGTCAGTCATGGCGGGCGACCAGAGGCTTTCGATGCCGACTCGGCCGCGCACCATATCGGAAGAGGCTTGGTCCTGGTTGCTCCAGAAGGCGCGAAAGTGTTGCTGACGCTTAAGATTGATAAGGCAATCGATAAGACAGTCGATCTCTGCCACGCTGAGATTACCCAGGTCTTCGAACTCGACCAGCCCCGCTGCTTTGGCGGCCAGTGCGGCGTCAATGGCGCCGATGGCGCTGTCATTTTGCAGGCTGACCAAGCCTTTCCAGCGCTTGTCCAACAACCAGCTCCAGCTCTCTTGATTGATATCCAGCCCTTTAGGGAGCATGTCCATGCGATAACCGAAGCTGTCCACATTGTGGCTAACCGGGAGCATGGTGATATGCCCGCTTGGACGAGAGCCGTAACTGCCATCGGGTTGGACATAGAGGAGGTTGACCGGGTTACTGCCTGCCCCCAGGGGCGCGTGGGGGGTTAGCCTGCCTGTCTTTGGCAGGTCATTGATCATGTCCCAGTGTTTAATGCGATCCACCTGAATGGGTTGAATCGCATTAGCGGGCCACACGAAGTCCACGTTGTGAAACCATTGGTCATAGATATCGAAGCTGTCCGGAGTTAGTACCCCCGCCTGCTGGGCGGCAACGCCATCGAGTACCTCAAAGGTAAGGCGAATACCCAAGTCTTCCCTGGCACGCTTGCGAATGCTTTCAAGCAGTGTCACAGAGGTGCCAAGCACCCTCAGGGTGACGGGGCCACGATTCACATAGGGCGCGGCACGCTCTTTGGGTGATGCAGCTTCATGCATGGAATATCCTGGGGCTGGGGTGGTTGCTAACGGCCTTCATGAAGGTCTCCAGCGAGTCTGTCACGCGCCTGGCGGTGATGCCATGAGTGATGAAAATTAGCTCCGAGATGCGATCGTTGTTCGGCCAGTCGCTTACGTGTTCCGGTGGATGAATGGTGTGCTGAACACCGTGTATGATCACTGGGCGGGTATCGTCTTTGACATGCAACACGCCTTTGACTCGCATGACTTGACTGCCATGGCGATTGAGCAACATGGAGAGTCAAATACCGAAGCAAGTCCAGTCTACTTCGCCGTCGAAGACGAGGCGGAATGACTGAACATCACCAAGGTGAGCAGCCGCGTCAGGTGCTGGCGGCTTTTGAGGGCCCAAGCCATGTTTTTATCTCTGAGGAGCTGTAGTGGTCAATATGCGGCCCGCTGCCGAAAAGCTCATCACTGTTAAGGCTTCCTGCCCCAATTGCTGCGCTGCTGGGCTGATGGTGTCAATCAGGTTCTGAACCTCATCCAACTGGGCAATGTTAATCGGCATCAACCTATTTCAGTACTAGACTGCGGCTCAATCCGGTCGTCGTCCTGAGCACTTTCTTCATGTGCGTATTTTACCCATGTCTTGCCAAGATGGTTGCGTAACTCGCGGCCGATACGCTCTACGTCTCTGGCCTCCATGGCGGCCATGATGGCTTCGTGCTCTGCCATCGCAATCGACCATTTGTCATTCTTCTGATTGGAGAGATAACGCACTCGGTACAATTGGCGACTTAGGTTGCCATGAATTTCTACAAGTGAGGCGTTCCCCGACAGAGATACAATCCGGTTATGAATTTCTTGGTTGAGCCGAAAGTAGTTCTGTCGATCTCGACGCAGGAAAGCCGCTTTCATTTCAAAGTGAAGAGCCTGAAGTTCAGCGATGTCGTCATCAGTAGCCTTAACACATGCTAGCTCTGCTGCGGCCTGTTCAAGAACGCTCAGGACGTAGGCTTTTTCCTGAATATCTGCCGGGCTGACATCAGCCACCACGGCCCCTCGATGCGGAGAAATGACGACTAATCCCTCGGCTGCCAGGGTTTTTAGGGCTTCTCGCATGGGGGTGCGTGACACTTTCAGTTGGTCAGCCAAGGTACGCTCAGGCAGCCGCTGTCCTGGTTGGAAATGATCCATGACAATATGTTCGCGCAAGTAGTCAGCCACTTTTTCTACCAGCCCCGCACGGTTCGTAGTCTCTATCTCTTCCATTTAGCATCGCCACAGTAATTAGATTCCTGTCGAAATAATGGCATACCATATAAATCCTTTCAAATATAAGCCCATTTTGGTTATCGACTAATCCCTTTATAAAACAATTAGTTAATTAATTTATTTTAGCTATTTCGACCAAAGTTTAATCACGGCGACATTGACCTCAAAAATGGTATACCACTACATTGCATTTAGACGGTCTCGCTTCGTAAGCACGCACCCAAGTGCATCGTGGCCATGACCCTACCGAGGGCGCACCGGGAGACATCTTTAAGTCATGAATTTTCTACAGCACTTTGATTCTGAAAAAGTTATTGAGGCATGCGTTGCTGGTGCCGGCGACTTTGGACGTGGTGTATTGCGTCAGGCAGGGCAGATGAAAGGACTGTCAGTGCGTATTGCCGTAGACGTTAATGCTGAGATGGCCGCCCGCGCCCTCCAGCTTTCAGGCGTGCCAGATAAAAAGATAATGGTATGCCACAGCGATTCGGAAGTGACTGAAGCCTGGGATAAAGGGCTCTTTATCGCCTCAGGCCGCCTTGAACTCGTGACTCACCTGCCGTTCGATATTTTAGTAGAGTCAACTGGTATACCAGATGTGGGTGCTCGCCATGCTGAGCTCGCTATCCAGGCCGGTAAGCACGTCGGTATCGCGACGAAGGAGACGGAGTCGGTTGTCGGTCCCTATCTCACTCGCCTGGCCGAGCGTCACAGTCGGCTTTTTACCCCGCTGGACGGCGATCAGCCCAGTTTGTTGATTGGGCTTGTCACGTGGGCGCAGACATTGGGTTTCGAGGTTGTCGCGGCTGGCAAAAGCAGCGAATACGATTTCATCTGGGATGAGCAAGACGGCGCGGTCTGGTGTAACGGTCGTCGCTACCTGGCTCCCGATTTGAAAAGCTTGTGGACCCTGCCTGATAACCAGGAGGCGTCCGTCGTCACGGCACGCAGCAAGGCGCTATCGGCGATTCCACAGATTTCGGTGCCGGATCTCTGTGAGATGACCAATGTGGCCAACGCCACCGGCCTGATCCCCGACTGTCCTGCTTTTCATGCCATGGTGCTACGCACTCATGAAGTTCCGACCCTGCTTGATCATCGAGAGTTTGGGGGGGTATTGCAGGGCAGTGGTCGATTGGAAGTGTTCAACTGTCTACGCCGACCCGATGAAGTCAGCTTTGCCGGTGGTGTCTTCGTCGTCCTGCGCTGTGAGGACCAGGAAACATGGGAATTACTACGTGGAAAGGGGCATGTACTTAGCCGCCGTGGCCACAGTGCTATGGTATACCTTCCGCACCATCTACTAGGGCTCGAAGCGCCCATTTCCATTCTTGATGCGGCTCTGAAGGGACTTCCTTCTGGCGGTGGATCAGCGGTCAAACCACGTGTCGACCTTATCGCTCGTGCCACGCAGGACTTCGTTAGTGGGCAGACGCTCGAAATGAAAGGCCATCATCGGCATATCGAAGGTCTGAAGCCTGAAGTGCACGGTGCTACTCCATTATCTGCATCTTCTCCGGTCCCGTTTTATTTGCTGCCTGGCGCTGAGATTGTGCGCCCGATTAGTGCGGGTCAGCCTATTACGCTTGATGATGTTTCGCTGCCGGATTCACATATGCTTCGGCTTCGTCTTGAGCAAGATGCCATGTTCTTTGAGAACTTGGTGCCACTCACATAGAAATCTAAAAAGGAGGCTCACCACTTAAGAGGCGCTTAACCCGTTGTTCGTTCACTAAGCAGTACAGCGATATTAAATAACAAAACATTTTTGGAGAATGCCATGTTAATTAAACAATCACTCCTAGCGGCAGGTTCTCTCGGTCTGGCACTTGTGGGGTATGCATCAGTAACCATCGCAAGTGATACAGCCGAGAACTATCCAACCAAACCTCTTCAATTCCTGGTGGCAGCTGGCGCAGGTGGAGGCACCGATAACTTTGCTCGCACCGTGAAGCCGATGTTGGAAGAGGTGTTAGATACTCGTGTGACCGTCGTGAATCTACCCTCGGCCTCCGGCGCTATCGCGCATCAGCGTACTGCAAATAGTGAGCCTGATGGCCATACACTGGACTTTGCTTCCTCAACCTTGGTGACTTCGCTGGCTGCAGGTCAGAACCCGACGGGACTGGATGAACTCACACCGGTCGCTCGGATGCAGTCCGATGTGATGACCTTGATCGTCGACCCTGAAAAATACCCCGACTTCGAATCTTTCCGGAAACATGCCGAAGAGAACCCTGGGGAGGTCATTATCGGTGGTACTCACGCAGCCAGCCCCGATCGCATGGCATTCCTGTCATTCAGGGACGCTTCGGGTCTGGATATCAACTTCATTCCCTACGATGAAGAAGGCAGTGTTTCAGCCAATGTGATGGGCGGAAACATCGATGGCATGTTCGGTGAAATCAGTTCGACTCTGAGTTATATGGAGTCAGGCGAGATGATGCCTATCCTGGTTTTTGCCGAGGAGCGCCTGGAAAACTTCCCCGATATCCCGACGACGGTGGAGCATGGCTGGGACCTGACCGATGGCAACGAGCGGGGCATCTTCGTCAACGCAGATACACCTGAAGCTATCTTGGCAAAAATCGAAGCCTCCATGAAGGAAGTATACGACTCCGATGCCTATCAGGAGTACGAAGAGCGCGTAAATCTTCACTATCGTGAAGGCTGGTTGGGTAGTGAAGATTATCGTCAGCAGTTGGAGAAGAACTTGGAGAACTACAAACGTCTTCTCGAAGAAAACTAAGGGTTAAACATTAATTAGCCCGCCAGACGGGTTGCCCTACGCATGGCCAACCCGTCTATCAAAATCCATCCTCGTGTCACTTGATCGGCACATTATCATCGGGTCCGAACATGCAAGCCAAGGTAATGACTTTCTCTGCCGCGATAATACTGCTTGCTATCGTGGCACTCATACCCACTCTCCAGCTCCCCAGTGCCGAAGAGGTTTCGACATTCATCGGCCCACGCTTTTGGCCATTGTGTTTGTTGGTCGCTCTGCTGGGACTGGGTAGTTTTCTATTGCTGACGACTTGGCGAAGCCGATACAAAAAAATTGACGAGGAAGAGGAGAGTTCGTCTGAGGAAGCCGGTGACAAGGCAGATACATTAGTTCATTCCCTGGCAGCGACTCGTCATTGGTGGCTGATGCTAGGTACCGTTGCCTACACCGTGTTGATGCAGGGCATTGGTTTTCTCCTGGCTACCATCGTCTTTACCTTTTTCTGCACCGTGTTATTGGGTGCCCGCCACTGGGGCGCGATCCTCGCAACCGTCGTCGTTGCTGTCGTGCTTATCCAAGGCGTGTTCTCGTATCTTTTGGGAATCCCTCTGCCCTGACCTAGGAGTTGAACATGCTCGACAGTTTCCTGAATGGGTTGGCAGTGGTTTTCCAGCCCATGAATTTTCTTCTTTTGACCTCTGCTGTTTTCATCGGCTTCATTGGCGGGGCCTTGCCGGGCATTAGTGGGGTTATCCTTGTGGTGATCCTGCTTCCGGTTACGTATGGCATGGACCCCACCGCCGCGTTCATGCTACTGACGGCTATTTATGGCTCTACCGTTTTTTCAGGCTTGATTACCGCCATCCTTTACCGAGCGCCGGGTACACCAGAAGCAGTCATGACAGCGTTTGACGGTTACCCCATGACTCAGCAGGGGCAAGCCGGTAAAGCCTTGGGTATCGGGGTCTTGAGCTCGGCCATTGGTGGGTTGGTGGGAACCATTGCCCTGATCATATTTACGCCGGTGCTTGCATCGTTCGCACTCAAGTTCTCGTCTCCCGAATACTTTGCTTTAGCCGTCCTGGGCCTCACGGTAGTGGCTTCTTTGGGTGGGCGATTGATCTATGGTCTCATTGGGGCGTGCCTCGGCCTGTTTATCGCCACCATTGGTTTTGATCCACTTACCGGCACCAGTCGTTATACTTTTGGAAGTCTGGAGCTTGCCGAAGGGGTGGGGCTGATTCCCGTCATCGTTGGGCTGTTTGCCATATCGGAAGTCATGAAGCGCGCCTTGGGCGAGGAAACCCATCAGCCGCTGAAGAAGGTCTCCATCAATATCTTCGACATGCATATTTTGCGCAAGATTGGCGTTACCCTGTCGCGCTCCTCACTACTTGGGGTCGTCATCGGGATCTTGCCCGGTATCGGCGCCAGTACTGCTGCCATGGTCAGTTACAGCGAGGCGGTCCGCTGGTCCAAGACCCCTGAACAATTCGGGAAAGGAGCACCGGAAGGCATCGCTGCCCCCGAAGCGGCGAACAATGCCGCCGCGATGGGGGCCTTGGTTCCACTGTTCGCCCTCGGCATTCCCGGGAGCGGGACGACCGCTATCATTCTTGGTGCGTTCATCATGCATGGCTTGCAACCAGGCCCCATGTTCATGGTGACCAGCAGCGATCTGGTTTATGCCGTCTTTGCCGGGCTGTTTATCGTCAATTTCATGATTCTGCTGTTCTCTAAGCCGTTCATCGCTTTGTTTACAAGACTGTTGAATATTCCGTACTCGGCTTTGGGTCCTATCATCGTCATGTGCTGCATCATCGGTACCTACTCAGTGCGTAACTCCATGTTCGATGTCTGGCTGATGCTAGGGTTTGGCGTTCTTGGCTACCTGCTTGAAAAGCTCAAGTTCCCGCTGGTTTCGATCATTCTCGGACTAGTACTCGGGCCGATTGCCGAAAGCGAGCTACGCCGGACCCTTGCCATGTCTCGCGGCGATTTCATGATCTTTTTCGAGCGGCCTATCAGCGCTACATTGATCGTTATCTCGCTCCTGCTGCTCACCGCCGCCATCGTCGTGCCCCTGCGCAAGCGGGCAAAGCTGAAGGCAGCGAATAAATAATCTGCAAAGGGAGAATTCCATGACGCTTGTCCTGGGTGCCATCGCCGATGACTTTACCGGCGCTACGGACCTTGCCAACAACCTGGTGCGTGCTGGCATGCGTTGCGTGCAGACCATTGGCGTGCCGAGTTCCGGCTTTGCCCTCGATAATGTCGATGCCGTGGTGATCGCGCTCAAGTCACGCTCGATCCCGGCCGCTCAGGCCGTGTCGGATTCGCTCTCCGCACTGGCCTGGCTCGAAGAGCACAACGCCCGGCAGATATTCTTCAAGTATTGCTCCACGTTCGACTCCACGGACGCGGGCAATATCGGGCCGGTGGCCGATGCACTGTTGGAACAACTGGGTGCAACACAGACGGTGATGGTACCGGCGTTTCCCATCAACGGGCGCACCGTCTACCAGGGCCACCTGTTCGTAGGGGATCGTTTGCTCAACGAGAGTGGCATGCAACATCACCCACTCACGCCGATGACAGACGCCAACCTGGTTCGCGTTCTGGGGCGCCAGACGCCGCATGAAGTCGGCCTGGCCGCTTATCCGGTCCTATCCAGTGGCGCAGCACCGACCCGTGAGCATCTGGATAAGTTGTCTGCTGACGGCATTCGCCATGTAATCTGCGACACCCTGAACGAAGACAACCTGGACGTGCTTGCCGAGGCCGTGGTCGATTATGCGTTGGTCACCGGCGGCTCCGGTCTTGGTCAGGCTTTGCCTGAGCATTACCGGCGCAAGGGGTGGCTTACCGAGGTCAGCGACCCGGGGCGCCTGGCACCGGCTTTCGGCAGCGCCCTGGTGCTTTCCGGTAGCTGCTCCAGTGCGACGCTGGGCCAGGTGGCCAACTTCCTTGAACGCCATCCCGGGATGGCACTCGACCCGTTGCTGCTGGCAAAGGATCCCGCTCACCTGGAGCACGCCCTCAAATTCGCCCGTGAGCATCTCACTGAGGGTGGGCCGGTATTGATCTACGCCTCCGCCGATGCAGGTCGCGTCAAGGCCGCCCAGGAGGAGTTGGGGGTCGAACAGGCCGGCGAGCTGGTTGAAAAGGCCCTGGGTGAGCTGGCTCGAACCTTGGTTTCAGAAGGGGTGGGGCGGTTGGTTGTCGCCGGTGGCGAGTCTTCGGGTGCTGTAGTTTCGGCCCTGGGCATCCGTCAGCTTCGTATAGGCAATCAGATCGATCCCGGTGTGCCCTGGACTCAAGCGCCCCTGGAAGGAAAGGACGCGCCGCTGTCCCTGGCACTGAAGTCGGGCAACTTTGGCAGTGAAGACTTCTTCTCACGCGCCTTCCAGGTGCTAGAGACACGAACCAAAGGAAAATAACCCCATGAGCCTTCATGACGAGAATCGTCTTCGCGAACAGATCGCCACCCTGGGTAAATCCCTGTTCGACCGCGGCCTGACCATGGGCTCCAGTGGCAACATCAGCGTGCGGACCGATGACGGTGGGTGGCTGATGACGCCCACCAATGCCTGCCTGGGCCGCCTGGACCCGGGCCGCATCTCACGACTGGACCGGGATGGCGGCTGGAAAGACGGGGACAAGCCCACCAAAGAGAGCTTTCTACATATGGCGATGTACGCGGAGCGCCCCCAGTCCGAGGCGATCGTGCATCTCCATTCGACCCACTCCGTGGCCGTCTCCTGCCTACCTGGCATCGACCCCTGCGATTGCATTCCGCCATTGACCGCTTACTACGTGATGCGAGTCGGGAAGCTACCTTTAGTGCCTTACCATATACCCGGCGACCCGAGCCTGGGGGATGCTGTTAAGGGGTTGGCTGGTCAGCATAGTGCTGTATTACTGGCCAACCATGGCCCAGTGGTCGCTGGCAAAAATTTAGAGGCGGCGGTTTACGCTACGGAGGAATTAGAGGAAACAGCTAAGCTGTTTCTTCTGCTTCAGGGCAAGAACCCTCGCGCTTTGACACCCGAGCAAGTGGCTGAGCTTGAAGTGCGTTTTTCTAATTACTAGCAAAACAAAGCTCTCGTGATAATGCATCTGCGTAGACCTGCTTTAGAGGAATAGGGTTAGCTCAGAGTGCTCAGTAACGTCACTTTGGCCCTCTTAGCGATAATGGCTTGAATGTCGCGCTTTATATGCGTTGGAGGCATTGATCTGATTCGTGCACAGAAGTAGTGCATCAGCATGCCCAAAAGGTATCAGCATAGATTTGCACATAACTCTTAAAAAGTTGCCTAAAGCTATATTAACCGACGAAATAAATAACACGATAGGGTCAAGATAATCGCTTTAATCCAAATGGGTTTTTATGATTAATCACCTTATTTCAAATGGTTGGGTGATTATTCAGGCTGTTTTTATCGATCCTTCATGAACTTAGTTCGTGTGCTATCAATTACCTGATCCTGTATGCTGCCTCCACGCATTTGGAGGTCAGTCATGAGTAACGTTGCCTATCCCCACGCCCTATCCGATCAAGCTCACCCCACTGCCGAACCGATGTGTCGGCAGCTGGCCGATCTGGTCTCGACCAGAACGAGCGAGGAGGGGCTGTATGAAACCGCTATTCCGGGATTGAACCTGTTTCGCGCGGACGCCCCTACCAGTTGCATGTCGACGGTCTACGAGCCGTCGCTCTGCGTGATTGCCCAGGGGCGGGAGACGGTGCAGCTGGGGGATCGGGAAATCGTCTACGACGCGCTCAGCTATATGGTGTCCAGCGTCGATCTGCCGGTTAACAAGTTCGTGGTAGATGCCTCGCCGGAGAACCCGTTTCTGGCGGTCAAGATCAATATCGACCCCGCCGAGGTCGCCAAGGTGGTGATGCAACTAGGCGATTCCCAGCTTGCCAGCGAACCTCGTGGTACCCCTGATTCAGGCTGCGGTATGTGTGTCGCCCAGGTCGACCCGGGGATTCTGGATGCCATGACCCGGCTGGTTCGGTTACTCGACTCGCCCGCCGATGTGCCCGTGCTGGCGCCGCTGATTCAGCGTGAGATCATCTACCGTGCACTGGTTGGCGAGCTGGGCCCTCGGATGCGCGAATTCGCGTCCACCGACAGTCAGTCAAACCGTATTTCCCAGGTCATATCGGTTCTCAAGGATCGTTTCGCAGAGCCGCTGCGGGTACGGCAGTTGGCGGAGGATGTGAACATGAGTGAATCTGCGCTGTACCACAGCTTCAAGCAGGCTACCTGCATGTCGCCGTTACAATTCCAGAAGAAACTGCGGTTGCACGAAGCGCGCTTGTTGATGCTGAAAGAAGGCCTGGATGCCTCCACGGCCAGTTATCAAGTCGGGTACGAAAGCCCGTCGCAATTCAGCCGCGAATACAGCCGCATGTTTGGGGCACCTCCGCGCAGTGATATTGCCAAGTTGCGCGGCGAAACACGGGCGAGCGTGTCCGCCTAGACGGTCGTTTCGATAGCAATGAACCGTTGTCTTGCCAGTGCACACAAACGGGCCACCCAATGGGGTGGCCCGTGATGTTTGCGCCGCCCTCGTGGACGGGCGGCCGTGTCTTCCCTTACGGGGGTTAGCCGCGTGTGCCGCGTATCAGGTTATCCGCATGCTCGTTATGAGATACCTGTTGCGCCATGGTCTGATCCCCCTCGACCTTGACGCGTTCACGGTGAATGCCTTCTTTTGTACCGCCCAGCATGGGGTTGCCAGCCTTGAAGGTAGTGCGGTAGTACGTGCCTTGATCCTCAAGCGCTTGACCGTCAATCGCCTGGGAATTGATGCCTTCCCGTGTGCCGGTTTGGGCGGGGCTGCTGATGTCGAAGCGGGCCTGGGTTGACTCGGCAGCGGCGGCTTGAGCAGCCATACCCAGTACCAGGGCGCCAGCGGTGATGGTTTGCGTGATGATAGTGGCGTATTTCATGGAATGACTTCCTCTCGTTAAATGATGTAGCCGCATGAAACCAGGGTTGTCGGGCGGTATACCCGTTCGCGTCGATCCAGTGGAATGGGGCGCGATGATTGCCTGGTTGGCGGCGTATTGGCCGTTACGACCATGAGAGAAATGATAGTGAGATTAGGCTGCTAACAATAGGTGTATTTCTCGCTGAAGATTGCCTGATTCTGCTTATCGTTATTCGCGTATGGGGTTCTGTGAGAAATATCACTGTATTTTATAGTTCAAACAGATGATCGTGATAGCGCTGGTCTATGGCGGTAAAGCCGTCCTAATGGCAACCCGCTGTTTGCTATGTAAATGCAGGTCTGGGTTCGTATGGATGATCGCTAGGTTTTGGGCACCATCCGCTTGAGCAGTAGAGGCAGCAGCAACATCAGTAAGGTGATGCGCAGCAGGTGGTGAGTCGTCACGAAGGCAGGGTCGATCCCCAAGCTCAGTGCGACCAGGCTGAGTTCCGGGGCACCGCCGGGCATGTAGGCGAGTAGCGCTGCAGCGGCGGAATAACCGGTGAGCAGGTGGCCTGCCCAGGCCGCGATAATGGCGAGCAACAATAGTACCAGGGCCTGAATAACGGCCATCAGCAGCGCAATGCCCACTGCGCCAAGCTTGGCGCCTGCAAAGCGTACGCCCACGGAGATACCGATGATCACCTGTGCGAACGCAATGATCACCGGGGGCACCGCGGCGTGGGTGAGGCCAGAGAAGTGCAGTACCCCTGAGACCAGCGCCGGGCCAAACAGCAGCGGGCTGGGCAGCCGCAGGGCCTTGCCCAGCCATAGACCGCTGATACCGGCCGCCAACAGCCAGCCAATATCTATCGGTGATGGCATCCATAACCACTGCGACAATGCAGGCGTGGCGCTGCCAATATCGACATGGCCGATAAACTGCAGCGCAGGCGGAATGGCCACCAGCAGCACCAGGATGCGCACGGCGTGGGTAATGCCGATAATCCGCAGGTCGGCCCCGGAGGAGAGCGCCATCCCCGTCACCGTGGAGACCCCGCCAGGCACGCCGGAGTAGAGCGACGTCTCCCAGGAGTGCCCCGCCACGCGGCAGGAGAACCAAACCGAGAAGGTCATCATCACCGCCGTGGCGATCAGCATGACGGCAAGACTGATCCCCCACAGGCTGGCATCCCCGGTCATCTCCGGTGTGAACGCCGAGCCAAGCATGACCCCAATGACCACCAGTACGCCTTTGCGCCCCTTGCGCGGTGTCTCAAGCGGGACGCCCGCCAGCGACGCCACTGTGGTGGCGATCATGGCACCCATTAACCAGGGGAGGGGAATTTTTAGCCAGAATGCCAACCCACCGCCGACAAGCCCGAGCGCCAACGTCGGCAGAAAACGACCCAGCGAGCTCATCCTTGCTGCCAGCATTGCTTTCAATCTCCTTTTGACGTTTAAAACCACCGGCAGCTTGTATCATCTACCGGGGCAATCGGCTGAGCCATTGGCTTTCGTCAGCCAGCGTGTGGCAGTGAGTCATTTCGATACCCGCCAGGGCGCAGTACCAGGAGTAAGGATGCACTGTTATGCGGTTTTTGTTAACGCTAATTTAGTAGAAGTGCGTTATCGATATGTATAAACGCACTTGCCTCGTTTATCAGTGAGGCGGCTGTATACTGAGGTACGCCGTAAACCTCAACTGTTTTACCATGTTGTGTGCGGATTTTATTGGCGAGTAGATCAAAGTCTCCATCGCCTGTTACCAGCACGATAGTATCGGCCTGTTCGGCGTACTCTATTGCATCGAGGGCAATGCCAACATCCCAATCGCCTTTGGCGGAGCCATCCGAGCGTTGAATGAAGGGCTTTAGCTTCACTTCAAAACCAATGGCTCTTAGTATCGTTTGAAACTCGCGTTGTTTTATGTCGCCTTTGTCGATGGCATAACAAACGGCTTTCACAACGTCTCTTCCTGTCGTTGCTCGAGCCCAGAACTTATTGTAATCAAAGTTCTTTCCGTATGCTGATCGCACCGTGTAATAGATGTTTTGGATATCCACAAATATGGCGACTTTTTCCATAAATATAATTAGTTTTCCGTAAGTTGTATTCAGTTCAAGCCGAACAGTTGGCTGATCAGCGGAATCAGCACGGAGCTGAATATCCCCGTCATGCCCATCGCCAGGCCAGCAAAGGCACCTGCCAGGGTGCTGCGCTGCATGGCATAGGCCGTTCCGAACCCGTGTGCGGCCAGGCCCAGTGCGAAGCCGCTTGACGTATGTGAACGCACCTTGAGGACGCGAAATACCAGTGGGGCGAGCAGGCAACCCATCACGCCGGTGGTTAACGATAAACCGGCGGATAGTGATGGGAATCCGCCTATCTGTTCCGAGATACCAATGGCGATGGGAGAGGTGACCGATTTAGGGGCCATGGATAGCAACAGCGTATCGCTGGCGCCAAAAAGCTGGCCAATCAAGACGGTGGTCACGACGGCCGTCAGGCTGCCGCTTAGGCAAACGACCAGCAACGGCAGCAGCATTCGGCGAATACGGGCACGGTGGTCATAAAGGGGCACGGCCAGCGCAACGGTGGCGGGGCCCAGCAGGAAGTGAATGAACTGCGCCCCTTCAAAGTAGGTGTCGTAGTCGGTGCCGCTAAGGGTCAACAGCAGGATGATCATCAACATGGCGACCAGCACCGGATGCAGCAGCGCAGTGCCACCCGCCTTGCGATTAAGCACGCTGGCCAACAGGTAGGCCCCCAGCGTAATCACAATCCAGAACAGAGGCCGGGCGTTGAAGTAAACCCAAAAAGTGGTGAGCTCCATCGCTTATTCCTTATGCTTGTATTGACGTGTTTCCCACGCCTGCAGCAGCCAGCCGGTTAGCGACAAAGTGATGAGGGTGCTCAGTAGCAGCGACGCCAGAATCGTGAGCCATTGCTGGGCGAGTGTCTCTGCAAATAGCATCAGGCCGACGCCTGCCGGGACAAACAGCAGCGATAAATACCGTACCAATCCCTCGGCGGGTAAACGTAGGCCATCCGGCACGCGGCCATAGCACATCAGCCCGATCAGCAGGAGGAGCATGCCCGCGACCGGGCCCGGAATTGGCCAGCCGAACCATACCATTAGCCACTCGCCCATGAGTTGGCAAATCAGCAGAATCAAAAACCCCTGAACCATATTGATGACCTCGCCAGTTGTTTTGGAAAGGGTTAAGCGTTGTGTCTCCCTGTGGCGAGTTCACCACGCCACGGATATTGTCGATACATGCTATGGCATGGCGGGCAAAAAACGTAGGGCGCGCCTATCAGCGTCAGGAATTTGAGTATTCCAGAGACTGATAGACGCGCCCTCGTGGTACGTTTTGCGTTACAGGAGCGTTAGACGTAGAAGTCCAGGTCCTCTTGCGCTTTCAGCAGATCCCGCATCTTGATGGGGTCGTCACCGAAGAAGAACAGCAGGCCCCAGTGAGTGCCGAAGGCCGAGCGGTCTGGCACGGTCTCTTCCGTCGGCGCGACCAGTTCGTGGGACTCGAAATAGGGATGCTCGATCGTTTCTTTGGGCATCTCCAGCTTGCTGACCACACGGCGCCTTGGGTACACACCGAAGCAGCCTGCGTAGCCTTTTGCGTCGACCACCTCGCGTGGGAAGAAGGCAGCCACTTCCTCTTTGGTGCTTTTGGGGTCGAATACCAGCATTGACGCCTGGTACGCATTAAACCCGTAGGCTTTTTCGATCAGCTCGAACGCCTTGAAGCCGGGCGGGCGATAGGCAACCTCGCCAAAGTACATCTCGCCGTCTGCGGTGACGAAGTACTCGGGGTGGATCAGGCCGAACTGGATATCGAAGGTTTTAATCAGCAGTTCGATCTGCTTGGTAATCGCATTGCGCCAGCTTTCGAGTTCTTGCGTGGCAGGCACGAAGACCGAATAGCCCAATGTCACGTATTCCGAGATATTGAGGAACTGGATCTTGCCATCGTGTATCCAGGCTTCCACCGCAAATTCCCAGCCATCCAGGTGGCTTTCCATCAGCAGCGGATATTCTTCGTCTGGAATGTGTTCAATTTCTTCCACTGTGCGGATCATGCGGTGGCCAAGGCAACCGGCTTTATCGAATGCCTTGACGTGAATCGGGTCGTCCGGGTCACCATCGAGCTTGAGCAGCGTCTGGTTGACGCGCTTCATGAAGCGAATGACGTCTTCTTTCTCGTGGGCTTCCTCGAAAATACCCACGCGAATACCGCCAAGCTGCGCACGGCGCTTCATGAGGGCCTTGTCGCGGAACAGAATGGACTGCCCGTACATGCGTGGGCTGTCGAGGAGGACAGAGTTTATCGCACCGGACCACTCAACGGTTTCTTCAAACAGCGGGATGGCAACGTCGACGCCCTCGGCTTTCAGCCTTTCGGCGATTTCCATGGACCGGTCATTCAGGCGGATAAAATCCCAGGCGATGAAGGGGATATTGTTGGCGGTGCAGAAATCTTCGGCCCATTCCGGGGCAACCACGACATAACGGCGGTCAAATTTTTGCGCCGCCTTGATCGCGTTGACACTCCAGCCGAGCAGGGCAATGTAACCCTTGTTGGGGTCCTTGGGGGTCTCGGTACCTTTAACCGAATCCATTTCCGGGTCGCGCCAAGCGGTTACCGATTCGGGTAACTGCTTTTCTGATGTTATCGACATTCGATGTTCTCCTTTGCGGGTTAACCGAGACAGACTGCGACAACATTGGGGTGAACAAGGTGAAGCAAGACGCAGCCAGTGTTGTTTAGAGATGATCGACCATGTCAGCAGTAGGAACTTTTCAACACATCTACTCTCACTTTAACCTAGACGATTCCCACCTAGATGGCAATTCGATTGTAGTATTTCTGGAAAAAGCTTGTATAAGTTTTCCTGCATACTGTTAGCGCTACAAAGCGGTCATCGCGGCCGCTTCCCGGAAGGCAGAAATTGGCCTGCCGCGGCGTTGCCGGGCGTCAAGGTGTATACAGGGTAGAGCACTTTAAAGCCAGCAAAAGCAAGGCGTTACGGTTATTCGAGGGCGGGCAAGGCCAACGTCAAATGAGCCACGATACCGAAGCCTGGCGGGAACGAAACATTGAGTGGCTGGTCTCGTCGGGCGGCCGTCAAGCCGCCCGAGGGTATTAGAGCTTGACGGTAGGATCGCCAAAGCCTTGGGGCACATACAGGTTGTGCTCACCGAGGTTGCGGGTATCAGTTTCACCGCAAAGTGCCATGGTGGTGTCCAGTTCCTTGTGGATGATCTCGAGCGCCCGAGTGACGCCGGCCTCGCCCGCAGCGCCCAGTCCATAGGTGTAGGCTCTACCGATGTAGGTGCCCTTGGCACCCAGCGCAAGCGCCTTGAGGACATCCTGGCCCGAGCGAATCCCCGAATCGAGATGCACCTCCACCTTGTCGCCCACGGCGTCCATGATGGCGGGCAGCATACGGATAGAGCTCATGGCACCATCCAGTTGGCGACCCCCGTGGTTGGAAACGATGATGGCATCCACGCCGATTTCGGCGGCACGACGCGCATCTTCTGGCGCCATGATGCCTTTGACGATCAGTTTGCCGCCCCACCACTCCTTGAATTGAGCAATTCGATTCCAGTCCAGCGATACATCAAACGCTTCCGCCGTCCAGGTTGATAATGACGAAGGGTCCGTCACCCCTTTGGCATGGCCGACGATATTGCCAAATGAGCGCCGCTTGGTTTGCAGCATTTCAAGCCCCCAGGGAATCTTGGTGGCCATGTTGGCGATTGAGCGAGGGGTCAATTTGGGGGGCGCTGACAGCCCATTCTTGATGTCTTTATGGCGTTGGCCAAGCACCTGCAGATCCACCGTCACCACAATCGCGGAACACTTCGCCGCTCTGGCGCGTTCGATCAGACGGCGCATGAAATCGTCATCTTTGAGCGTGTATACCTGGAACCAAAACGGCTTGGTGGTGTGCTCGGCAACGTCTTCAATCGAACAGATCGACATGGTCGACAGGGTGTATGGCACGCCGAATTTCTCGGCTGCCCGCGCCGCCTTGATCTCACCGTCAGCGGACTGCATGCCGGTCAGCCCCACTGGCGCCAGGGCCACCGGCATGGCCACGTCTTCGCCGATCATCTGGTTGCGCGTGGTACGCCCCGACATGTCGACCGCCACTCGCTGCTTGAGGTGGATGTGCTGAAAGTCGCTGGTGTTTTCGCGAAAGGTCTGCTCTGTCCAACTGCCCGACTCAGCATAGTCATAGAACATCTTGGGCGTGCGGCGGACATAACGACGACGGAGATCTTCGATATTGGTATAGACCGGCATGTGTAATCCTATGAGGTGAGAGAAAGACTGCTGACATCCCCGGCAGCAGACCCAGACCACGACCATTCACTTTTTTAACAGAATATCACCGTGAATACATAACCCGGTCGGAAATTAACCCCCAAGGCGGTAAGGCGTCATCGCATTTTTCCTTCATGCTGTTGACGGGTGGGGGTATGAAGGCGCAAGGTAGTCCCAGTTGGATAGCAAGTTGAACGTAGTCAGTAGCATCGAAGCATCTTTAGTGTTTGAGCCTGGTGAAAGTTTCTTGTTCTACCCATCGCAACTCGGGTATTTCCCCGGCATACATTTCGCTAAATCGAGGATTTCGATCATGGCAACTGGCACAGTAAAATGGTTTAACGACGCAAAAGGCTACGGCTTCATTTCTACATCAGAAGGCGGCGACGACCTGTTTGCGCACTTCTCCGAAATTCAGGCTGAAGGCTTCAAATCCCTGCAAGACGGTCAAGAGGTTTCTTTTGACGTCACTCAGGGTCAAAAAGGCCTTCAAGCTTCCAACATTAAAGTACTGTCGTGAACGACATGCTGTAACGTTGGCTACCGACGCGTCGGTAAGCTTAAAACCCCGCCATGTGCGGGGTTTTTGCGTATCTATCCCGGCGTTTTTGTGTTGAAAAGTGTGCGTGCCGACCGCTTCAGCATGTATCAAAGCGTCACTTTACCCCGCAGATTCTTGGTTTTGCCTTTACGCGTTTTGGCATCCACCCGTTTGCGCTTGGCGGAACAGCTGGGTCTTGTCGGCTTGCGCGTTTTTTGCTGCTTGACCGCTTCGCGAATCAATTCGCGTAGCCTTGCCAGGGCATCTTCGCGGTTTTGCTCCTGGGTGCGATAGCGCTGGGCCTTGATGATGATCACGCCTTCCTGGGTGATGCGCTGATCGGTCAGCGCCAGAAGCCGCTCTTTGTAGAAGGGCGGCAAACTCGAGCGATGAATGTCGAAACGCAGATGGATGGCCGAGGCCACCTTGTTGACGTTCTGGCCGCCAGCCCCCTGCGCACGAATGGGGTGCAGCTCGATTTCCCATTCAGCCAGCTCCACATTGTTGGAAATACGTAGCATATGACTCCTTGGCATACTGGGTTGATCGTAAAATGTCATAAATGGTTTGACTGGCGACGAGCGTCGCAATCCGTTTAGGGCCTTTTGACGTTTCATCGCGGTGCGAATGAAACGTCAAAAGATCCTATATGTTTATAATAGGTAGTTTTTTTATGCCATGGAGAAGCCGATGAACGACGTTATCAAGCTGCTGACCTCGCACCGTTCGATCCGCAAGTTTGAGTCGCGCGAGATGCCCGACGGATTATTAACTGAACTGATCCGCGCTGGGCAGGGCGCCGCGACGTCCAGCCATATTCAAGCCTACAGTGTGATGCGTGTCACCGATATGGCGAAACGTGAACAGTTGGTCGAGCTAACCGGCGGCCAGGGCTACGTGGCAAGCTGCAGCGAGTTTTTGGTCTTCTGTGCCGACATGAAGCGCCCGCTTGAAGCCGCCGAGCGCACTGGGGAGGAGGACGTCATCAGCGGCATGACCGAACAGTTGCTGGTCGCCACGGTGGATGTATCGCTGGTAGCGCAAAACGTGGCCATTGCGGCGGAGTCGGAAGGGCTCGGCATCTGCTATATCGGCGGGATACGCAATAATCCCCAGGCGGTCAGTGACCTGCTGGACCTGCCGACGCATGTCTACCCGGTATTTGGTATGTGCATCGGCTATCCCGCTCATGACCCCGATGTTAAACCACGTCTACCGGTTGAGGCGGTGCTCAAGGAAAATCATTACAGCGATGACTCTGAGCAAGTCGCAGCCTTCGACCAAACCATGCAAACCTACTATCAGGGCCGTAAAGGTGGCAACAAAGACACGGATTGGTCGCACAACCTGACGCCGTTATTTACCCAAAAGCTGCGTCCGCATATGCGTGAATTTCTGATCGAGAAAGGGTTCAAGATGCAGTGAGGGAAAAGCCTGCGCCGCCGATCTACTTAGACAAGCATCGACGGTTTGAATAATGCAGTACGGTCGATGGTGTTGCCTGACAGCATGAATTCCCCCATGCCCCGGTAGTGCAGCGATTCCTCATCATCGGCCGAGGGCGCTACATGGGCTTTCACGACCTCAAAGATAAACAGGTTGTAGCGTTCAACCATGGCGTCATCGCGTAGTTGGCACTCAAAGGACGCGTAGCACTCCTCAATTAGCGGCGCCCCCACCTTCTCTGCTTTGCCTGGAGTGAGGTCAAAGGTCTTGAATTTGTCGACCTCGCTCCCGGAGCAGTTCCCGATACTCACCACCGTATCGACAAGCGACGCCGAGGGAATATTGATCACGCATTCCCCGCTATGATGTACAAGCGCGTGGGAGTGATTGCCAGCGGCGATAACGCACCCGATGAGCGAGGGCGAAAACGCCATGACCATGTGCCACCCCAGGGTCATGATGTTGGGTTGCGCTTGCCATTGCGATGAAACCAGCACAATCGGGCCGGGCTCGAGAAAGTGTCTGATATTCGAGACAGGAAAGTCTTCCTTCATCATCGTCGGGTGTGTCATCAACAACCTCCGATTGGGTTTGATTGAACTGGGTCAAGCGCTCGGGCGGCGCATCACTGTCATCAATACCCCCGCGCCGATCAAGCTACCGGCACCGCAGCGGTGTAAAAGACGGCGAAACTTGGCGGTCATCAGTTTCCGGCTTGTCGTCGACAGCAGTGTGTAGCCGAAATCCGAGATGACCCCTATTGCCAGAAAGGTGGTAAACAGAATCGCCAACTGGGGCGCCAACGGATGGCTCTGGGTAATGAACTGCGGCATGAAGGCCATGAAGAAAAGAATGCTTTTGGGGTTCAGGAGTGTCACCCAAAAGGCTTTGGCAGTGCCTTGCTTGACGTTGGCACCAGAGGCTTCCAGGTCATTCAGTTGGCCGGATTCTCGCCACATCTTGATGCCTAGATAAAGCAGATAGAGAACCCCTAGCCATTTAACGATGGCGAATAGCTCCGCCGACGCCATCAGCAGGGCGCCTACGCCGGCAAACGAAAGTGACATCGCCACCAGGTCGCCCAAGAAAAAGCCGGGCAGCATCGCTAAAGCTGCCTTGCGTCCCTGGTTGATGCCGGTCATGACCAGTAGAGCAACGGCGGGGCCGGGTGAGGCGATCACCAAAAACGAGGCCAGTACAAACGACAGCCAGAGCTCAATCGACATAGCGTTAACCTTCTTGAACTTAGATCACTAGTGATAGCTATTACTATAGTTTTACTTCGATAGCGATGTCAGCCGAAAGCTATCCCTGCAACACAATCGCGAGCGAAGTACAGCCAGTCCCTCAGCATTTGTTTTAAGTGGATGGTAGTGGGCTATAGCGGCGGGTGTTATTCATTCGTGAATCTTTATGTTACGTTATAACGTTTTATATGGTGGGATTTATGTATGAGTGAGCACATTACGCACAGGAAGCAGGCAAGCACCGATGCTCAGGGAGCGCCAGTTAATAAAGTCTGGGAAGCCAAGCTATTGGCCATGCCACCCAGTGACTATATGAACGCCGAGCAGCTGGCATTTTTCCGCCAGCGGCTGCTCGATGAGCGTGCCGAAATTGAGGTGCACTTAAATGAAATGAAAGAGGTGATCGCCTCCCGTGAGCGCGACAGTGACGAATCGGATCAAGCCTCCTTTGAAGAGGAACTGCGGCTGGCATTGCGTCAGGCTGATCGCGTATCACGCTTTGTGTTTATTACCCAAAACGTGGCGCACGACACCGTGGCCGAGCTTTACAACTTCTTCAACTCATCTCAAGAGGTAGCCCAATGACCGTTTTAACCTTACCCGATATCGCCAGCCAAACTACTCGCTTACCGAGTACCTTGACCTGGGTGGGCATGGAGGGCATTGCGCTACCTGCACAGTTGGGTACTCGCAGCGTGATAGTCAAACTGGACGCAGGGGTGAGCCTTGATGATAGCGAAGCGCGCGGTATCCATATGTCGCGGCTGTATTTGGCGCTGTCACCGCTTGAGGACGCACCGCTTACCTTGCCAGCCGTGAAAGACATATTGAGCGCGTTTTTAACCAGCCAGGAGGGGTTATCCCAGCATGCGTACCTGAATGTGGAAGGAGAACTGCCGCTCAAGCGGCAAGCCCTTATTAGTCCGCTCGCCGGGTGGAAAAGCTACCCCTTTTCACTGTGCTGCCAATTAACGCCTGATGGTTTTCAGGCTGAGCTAGGGGTGACGGTGGGCTATTCATCCACATGCCCCTGCTCGGCGGCGCTGGCGCGGCAGTCTATCCAGCAAGCCTTTAAGGAGGATTTTTCGGAAATTCCGTTAACCCAATCGGCGGTACTGGCATGGCTGGGCAGCGAAGAGGGTATATTAGCCACGCCCCACAGTCAGCGCAGCTTTGTCGAGTGCTCGCTGCGTTTAGCAGAAGGCGAAAACGATGAATTGCCCATTGCAGACTGGCTGGAGAGTACGATTGATCGTATCCAAACGGCGCTAGGCACCGCACTGCAAACCGCGGTGAAACGTATCGACGAGCAGGCCTTCGCCCTCGCCAACGGGCAAAACCTGATGTTCTGCGAAGACGCGGCACGGCGGGTCGATAAAGCCCTGCGGCAAGCACCGGGTGTAAGCGGTTTTCAGCTCAAGGTCGTGCATGCCGAGAGCCTCCACGCCCACAATGCGGTGGCACGCAGCGAGTGGAATGGGTAAATGTGACGGGGCGCTTGCTACTAGACGCTAAACGATTATTGGCCTTCCGTGCGGTGCTTGTTTAGGATCAGTAACGAACCTCAATAAAAAATAGCGAGCCGTCCTCATGAAGCCAGAAACCATTGCTCTCCACCATGGCTATTCGCCCGATTCCCAAAACGCCGTGGCGGTGCCGATTCATCAAACCACGTCGTTTTCCTTTGACAATGCGCAGCACGCGGCGGATCTGTTTGATCTTAAAGTGGAAGGCAACATCTACTCGCGCATCATGAACCCCACCTGTGCCGTGTTGGAACAGCGGGTCGCTGCGCTGGAGGGCGGTATCGCCGGGCTGGCGGTGGCGTCGGGGATGGCGGCGATCACCTATGCGATCCAGACCATCGCCGAAGCGGGCGATAATATTATCTCGATCAGCGAGCTGTATGGCGGCACCTACAATCTGTTCGCCCACACCTTGCCACGCCAGGGTATTCAGGTGCGTTTTGCCGACAAGGACGATATCCAAGGCATCGAAGCACTGATCGACGAGCGAACCAAAGCGGTTTTCTGCGAAAGTATTGGTAACCCCTCGGGGGGAGTGGTCGACCTGGCGAAGCTCGCCGAGGCGGCTCATCGTCACGGGGTGCCGGTGATGGTCGATAACACCACCGCGACGCCGTTCCTGTGTCGGCCGATTGAACACGGGGCGGATATCGTCATCCATTCCGCCACCAAATATATCGGTGGCCACGGCACCACCGTGGGCGGCGTGATCGTGGATTCGGGCACCTTCCCCTGGGCCGCGAACGCCAATCGCTTTCCTCTACTCACTGAGCCCGATGTCTCCTATCACGGCGTGAGCTATACCCGCGATGTGGGCGATGCGGCCTTTATTGCGAGGGCCCGTGTCGTGCCTTTGCGCAATATGGGCGCGGCGCTTTCTGCCCAGGCGGCCTGGAACCTGCTTCAGGGGCTGGAAACCCTGTCACTTCGCATCGAACGCATCTGTGCGAATGCCCTGGCCGTTGCCAAGCACCTGGAAAGTCACCCGTTGGTCACCTGGGTGCATTATGCCGGCTTGGAAAATCATCCCGATCACGCGCTGGCCAAGCAGTACATGAACGGCCACGCCTCAGGGATTCTCAGTTTCGGCATTGAAGGGGGCCAGACCGCCGGTGAGCGCTTCTACGATGCCCTGGCGCTCATTCTGCGGCTGGTCAATATCGGCGATGCCAAGAGCTGTTCTTCCATTCCCGCGTCGACCACGCACCGCCAACTGAATGAGCAGGAACTCAAAACCGCTGGTGTCACACCGGATATGGTGCGCCTGTCGATCGGTATTGAGCATATCGACGACCTGCTGGCGGATATTGATCAAGCGTTGGCGGCCTCACAAGGGTCGTGACGCTAATGGAAGCGAGCATGACGCTCCCACGTCAAATGGCGGTACCCTAATCGTTATGCTGATAGGTGGTTTGATCAGGATTTTATGAGCTTGCTAACGAATTTAGACGTTATCGGGGCCATCATGCACACTGGTCTGGGTCCATGTTGTAATTAAACAACGCAGTTGAATCAAAGGTTGAATAGTATCTGGCGATGATGGCGTTAGATCCTAGGCGGCTGAGAAGCGCTTTGACTAACGTCGAAAATGGACAGTGCCCAACGTTTGACCCGCGGCACTGCAGGAAGGTAAAGCTTACGTCATACAATAAAGGAGAATGCGAGTGAAAATAGGCGCACCGAAAGAAAGTGCCCGGGGGGAGGCGCGCGTCGCGCTCACCCCCGAGAGCGCCCAACATATTCAGAAGCTGGGCCATGAGTGCCTGATTGAAGCTGGCGCCGGTGAGGCGGCGGGCTTTAGTGACGCCGCGTATCGCGACGCGGGCGTGAGCGTTGTCGACGGCGCTGATGCGCTGTGGCGCGACGCCGAGGTGGTCATTAAAGTCCGCGAGCCTTCCGATGACGAAGTCAAGCAGCTGCACGAAGGTCAAACCCTGATTACCTTCTTCTGGCCAGCGCAAAACGAAGCGCTGCTGGAAGCCTGCAAGGCGCAGGGTGCCACCGTGGTGGCGATGGACATGGTGCCGCGTATTTCTCGGGCACAGAAGATGGACGCGCTATCGTCCATGGCCAATATTGCGGGTTACCGTGCCGTCATTGAGGCAGGCAACAACTTCGGCCGCTTCTTTACCGGTCAGGTCACCGCCGCCGGCAAGGTGCCGCCTGCCAAAGTGCTGGTGGTCGGCGCTGGCGTGGCGGGCTTGGCGGCGATCGGTACGGCAACCAGCCTGGGCGCCGTTGTGCGCGCCTTTGACGTGCGCCCCGAAGTGTCTGAACAGATTGAATCCATGGGCGCCGAGTTCCTGTTCCTCGAATTTGACGAAAGCCAGGACGGTTCCGAAAGCGGTGGTTACGCGGCACCTTCCAGCCCCGAGTTCCGCGAAAAACAGCTTGAGTGTTTCCGCGAGCAGGCGCCGGATGTGGATATCGTGATTACCACCGCGCTGATTCCCGGTAAGCCAGCTCCCAAGCTGTGGCTTGAGGATATGGTTGCCGCGATGAAGCCCGGCTCGGTGATTATCGACCTGGCAGCCGAGAAAGGCGGCAACTGTGACCTGACCAAGCCCGACGAGCGTGTGGTGAGTGATAACGGCGTGGTCGTGGTGGGTTACACCGATTTCCCCTCGCGCATGGCCACCCAGGCGTCGCTGCTGTACGCCACCAATATCCGTCATATGCTGACCGATCTCACCCCCGAGAAAGACGGTGTGATCAATCACAACATGGATGACGACGTGATCCGTGGTGCCACCGTCGCGCATCAAGGCGAGATCACCTTCCCGCCGCCGCCGCCCAAAGTGAAAGCGATTGGCGCGGCTCCGCCGAAAAAGAAAGAAAAGGAACCGACGCCGGAGGAGAAAAAAGCCGCCGAGCATGCGGCGTTCAAGGCTCAGACCAAGCGACAGGCAGGCTTGTTGGCGATAGGTGGTGCCCTCATGCTGCTGCTTGGCCAGGTGGCGCCCGTCTCGTTCATGCAGCACTTCATTGTGTTTGTATTGGCCTGCTTTATCGGTTTCCAGGTGATCTGGAACGTCAGCCACTCGCTGCACACGCCACTCATGGCGGTGACCAACGCAATCTCGGGCATCATCATTCTCGGCGCTATCCTGCAGATCGGCACGAGTAGCGTGATCGTCGGCATATTAGCCGCCATTTCGGTGCTGATTGCGACCATTAATATCGTGGGTGGCTTCCTGGTGACACGCCGGATGCTCGCCATGTTCCAGAAATCCTAAGCAGCGGAGAAACGATATGTTAGGTCAAGGATTCGTATCTGCTGCGGCGATCGCGGCAAGTGTTTTGTTTATCCTCTCATTGGGGGGGTTGAGTAACCAGGAGAAAGCCAAGCGAGCGGTGTGGTACGGCATCGTCGGCATGGCGGTAGCGGTGTTCTTCACTGCCTTTGGCCCCGGTATCGGTGGCTACTGGTGGCTGATTCCGATGATGATTATCGGCGCCGCCATCGGGGTATACCTGGCTAAAAAGGTCGAGATGACCGAAATGCCCCAGCTGGTAGCCGCACTGCATAGTTTTGTCGGTCTGGCCGCGGTGTTTGTTGCCTGGAGCGCGGATCTGGAGCGCCGCCGGGTGATGGCGGCACAGGCCGCCGATGGCGCGATGCAGGAGTTTTCCGCCTTTGCCGCGCTGGTGGCGACCAAAGCCCCCGATGAGCTGATGTTCCTGCAGATCGAGGTGGTGCTGGGGATCTTCATCGGCGCGGTGACCTTTACCGGCTCGGTAATCGCCTTTGGCAAGCTGGCTGGCAAGGTTGACGGTAAGCCGAAGCAGCTGCCGGGTGGGCATATGCTCAACGCCGGGGCAGCGGCGCTGTCGCTTCTGCTGGCGATCATGTACCTCAACGGCGCGGGCTTCTGGACGCTGATCCTGCTGGCAGCGCTGGCGTTCTTTATCGGCTACCACCTGATCATGGGCATCGGCGGGGCGGACATGCCGGTCGTGGTCTCCATGCTCAACAGCTACTCGGGCTGGGCGGCAGCTGCCATCGGTTTCACGCTATCCAACGACCTGCTGATCGTCACCGGCGCACTGGTGGGCTCATCGGGTGCCATTCTCTCGTATATCATGTGCAAGGCGATGAACCGTAACTTCATCAGCGTGATCCTGGGCGGCTTTGGCGGCACCCAAGGGCCGGCCGCCGAGATCGAAGGCGAGCAGGTGGCGATTGATGCAAACGGAGTAGCCAGTGCCTTGAACGACGCCGACAGCGTCATTATCGTGCCGGGTTACGGCATGGCAGTGGCGCAGGCGCAAACCGCCGTCAGCGACCTGGTACGCAAGCTTCGTGCGGCGGGTAAGGAAGTCCGCTTCGGTATTCACCCCGTGGCGGGACGTCTGCCGGGGCATATGAACGTGCTGCTCGCCGAGGCCAAGGTGCCGTACGATATCGTGTTGGAAATGGATGAAATCAATGATGATTTTGCCACCACCGACGTCGTCATCGTTATCGGTTCCAACGACATCGTCAATCCGGCTGCCGAGGAAGACCCCAACAGCCCGATCGCTGGCATGCCCGTGTTGAAGGTCTGGGAAGCCAAGCAGGTGTTCATCTGCAAGCGTGGCCAGGGCACCGGCTACTCGGGGATCGAGAACCCGCTGTTCTTCAAGGAAAACAGCCGCATGTTCTACGGCGACGCCCGCGACAGCATCAACTCGCTACTGCCGATGGTCGAATAGGTCGACCCACGCAGATAACGATCCAGAACGAAGCCCGCGAGCCATCGCGGGCTTTTTTATGCTGTGCAGGCCCTCGATACGCCTGCTATGGTCATTGACCGCCTTCTTCTTCGAGCACTCGCTACCATGAACCAACGCCCTGACCCCCGCGTGCTGCTGCGCCTGCTGGGGCTGCTTCGCCCCTATCGGGTGCGGCTGGCCCTGGCAGGCCTGGCGCTTTTGTTGGCCTCGGGGAGCGTTCTGCTGCTGGGCAACGGACTGCGTCTGGTGATTGATCGTGGGTTTCTGGCTGCGAATCAGCAGGCGCTGGCCCAATCGCTGGCGCTGATGCTGGCCGTGGTGACGGTACTGGCGCTGGCGTCCGCGCTACGCTACTACCAGGTGACCTGGATCGGCGAACGGCTGGCGGCCGACTTGCGCCAGCGCGTGTTTGACCATTTGCTGACCCTGGAGCCGAGCTTTTTCGAGAGCGCAAGCGACGGCCGTGCCGCTGGTGAGATCGCCTCGAGGCTGACGGCGGATACCAGCGTCCTGCAAAGCCTCTTCGGCTCGTCGGTGTCGCTGGCGCTGCGTAACCTGGTCATGCTGGTAGGCGCCGTGGTGCTCATGCTGGTGACCCAGCCGTGGCTGTCGGCGATGGTGCTGATCGGCATTCCGGCGACGCTGTTACCTATTGTGTGGTACGGCCGGCGGGTCAGGCGGCTGTCACGAACCAGTCAGGATCGGGTGGCCGAGCTTGGCCGCTATGCCGAAGAAGCGCTGAGTGGCATCCAGACGCTTCAGGCGTTTACCCACGAGCCGGTGGATAAGACGCATTATAGCGAGCGTGTAGAGCAAGCTTTCTCCAGTGCCGTTGAACGCACCCAGCAGCGTGCCTGGCTGACCGGCATCGCCATGCTGGTGGTATTCACCGCCGTGGGCTTGATGCTCTGGCAGGGCGGTCAGGCCGTATTGGCCGGCACCATGAGCCCGGGTGAGCTCTCGGCGTTCATCTTCTACGCGGTGCTGGCGGCAGGAGCGATTGCCACCCTGGCCGAAGTGGCAGGCGACGTGCAGCGTGCGGCGGGGGCGGCGGAACGCCTGCTGGAGTTGCTCGATACCCAACCCAGGATCCAGTCCCCCGTGCCGCCGCAAGCCCTGCCCAGACCATCGCAGGGCGATATTGCGCTGGAAAACCTAAGCTTCACTTACCCTGGCCGGGAAACCCCGGCGCTGGTTGACGTTGATCTGCATATTCAGCCGGGCGAACGGGTCGCCGTGGTGGGACCCTCGGGGGCCGGTAAAAGTACCTTGCTGGCGTTGTTGCTGCGTTTTTACGATCCAAGTCAGGGGCAAGTCACCCTGGATGGCTACGATATCCGCACCCTGGATCTGGTGGCCTTGCGCCGTGTCATGGGGCTTGTGGGGCAGGCGCCGGTGCTGTTCAGTGGTACGGTAGCCGAGAATCTACGCTATGGGGACGCTGAAGCGAGTAATGAAAGGCTACGCATGGCAGCCCAGGATGCCAGCGCTCTGGACTTTATCGATGCGCTTCCGCAAGGTTTCGATACGCCCCTTGGCCCTGGAGGCGTGCAGCTTTCCGGCGGTCAACGTCAGCGCCTTGCCATCGCCCGGGCGCTGCTCAAAGATCCTGCCGTGCTGTTGCTGGATGAAGCCACCAGCGCGCTGGATGCGGAAAGCGAGCGCCTTGTCCAGCAGGCGCTGGATCGGCTGATGGTCGGGCGCACCAGCATCGTCATTGCCCACCGGCTGGCCACAGTGATCGCCGCGGATCGCCTGCTGGTGTTCGACGGCGGGCGGTTGGTGGCGGCGGGAACGCACCGCGAGCTGATCACGACCAGTGCGCTCTATCGCCATTTGGTCGCGTTGCAGTTTGGTGGTGAAACGTTATAAAACAGTTGCGTGATCAATACGGGAATTGCCATGTCGAGTTTTCTTCAACGCCTCCGCGCCGTCCACGCCCCCTCGATCGGGCTTGGCTGCATGAACCTTTCTCACGGCTACGGTCAGCAAGTGCCCGAGCCGGAGGCGCTGCGCGCCCTCGATGCAGCGTTCGATATGGGCTATCGCCACTTTGATACCGCCACGCTCTACGGCGCCACGGCCAACGAAACGCTGCTTGGCCGCGCGCTGAAGGGGAAGCGTGAGCAGGTGCTACTGGCCAGCAAGTGCGGCATGGCGATTGACCCCGAGACAAACAAGCGGGTGATCGATGGGCACCCCGACACGCTACGTCGCCAGTGCGAGGCCAGCCTTAAACGTCTGCAAACCGATCACATCGATATCTATTACCTGCACCGCCTCGACCGCCAGGTGCCGATCGAGGAAAGCGTCGGGGCGCTGGGCCGTCTGGTGGATGCGGGCAAGATCGGCGGGGTGGGGCTTTCCGAAATTTCCGCGGCGACGCTGCGCAGTGCAGTGACGGAATACCCCATTGCCGCCGTGCAGTCTGAATACTCGCTGTGGACGCGCAATCCCGAGATTGCCCTGCTAGAGGCCTGCCGGGAGACGAACACGGCCTTGGTGGCGTTCAGCCCGCTGGGGCGCGGGTTCCTGGCCGAGGCGATCAGTGACCCGGCGAGCTTGCCCGAGGGCGACATGCGCCGTCATATGCCGCGCTTCAGCCCGGATAACTTTGCCCATAACCGGGAGTTGCTCGATGACGTCACACGGCTTGCCAAGCGTCTAGGTGTTACCTCTGCTCAGCTGGCGTTGGCGTGGGTCAATGCCCAGGGCGCCGACGTCATTCCGATCCCCGGTTCCACCTCGATGGCCCATATGCGCGATAACCTCTCGGCCGAGACGCTCTATCTGGATGCCGCCACCTGTCAGCAACTCACCGCGATGCTGACGCCCGAGCAGGTCGCTGGCGGGCGCTACAGCGACGCCCAGCAGGCCGACATCGACACCGAAGAGTTTACCGTCAACCGCTAGGCGAGTGTGCTTGACGGGTGAGTCATATTGCTTATAGGTCAAGGCTATTAAATCATTGGTTAAATGCAAATTGAGACTATGGCGATAGTGGTCTAAAACATTAACAAGACAAATGCGGTGTTGGCGGGGTCATATACGACTAGCGAGCACCCATCGATGGTTGTGCTGGTACTTGCCAGCGACAAAAGCAATTGAGGGGAGAGCAATATGAGCGGCAAATGTCCGGTAATGCACGGGGGCAACACCTCCACAGGTACGTCCAACAAGGATTGGTGGCCGGAAGGCATCAACCTGGAGATCCTGCATCAGCAAGATCGCAAATCCAATCCGATGAGCCCTGATTTCAACTATCGGGAAGAAGTCAGAAAGCTCGATTTTGATGCGCTCAAGCAGGATGTTCACGCCCTGATGACCGATAGCCAATCATGGTGGCCGGCAGACTGGGGTCATTACGGCGGTTTGATGATCCGTATGGCATGGCACTCGGCAGGTACCTACCGTATTGCCGATGGTCGTGGCGGCGGCGGTACCGGCAGCCAGCGCTTCGCGCCGCTCAACTCCTGGCCCGATAACACCAGCCTTGATAAGGCGCGTCGTCTGTTGTGGCCGATCAAGAAAAAATACGGCAACAAGATCAGCTGGGCTGATCTGATGATCCTGGCCGGTACTGTTGCCTATGAATCCATGGGGCTGCCGTCCTACGGGTTCTCGTTCGGCCGTGAAGATATCTGGGAACCGGAAAAAGATATCTATTGGGGCGATGAGAAAGAGTGGTTGGCGCCTTCAGATGAGCGTTATGAAGATGTCGATAGCCCCGAGACCATGGAAAACCCGCTGGCAGCCGTCCAGATGGGCCTTATCTACGTTAACCCCGAAGGTGTTAACGGCCAGTCGGATCCGCTGAAGACCGGTCAGCAGATACGCGAAACCTTCGCCCGTATGGCGATGAACGACGAAGAAACCGCCGCGCTGACTGCTGGTGGTCACACTGTGGGCAAGTGTCACGGTAATGGCGATGCCTCTGTGCTGGATGCCGAGCCTGAAGCCTCAGACGTTGAGAATCAGGGTTTCGGTTGGGGCAATCCCAACATGGACGGCAAGGCCAGCAATGCCGTTACATCGGGTATCGAAGGCGCATGGACGACGAACCCAACCCAGTTCGACATGGGTTACTTTGACCTGCTGTTTGGCTACGAATGGGAACTCAGGAAGAGCCCTGCTGGCGCAAATCAGTGGGAGCCGGTGAACATCAAGGAAGAAGACAAGCCGGTCGATGCCAGTGACCCGTCGATACGTCATAACCCGATCATGACCGATGCGGACATGGCGATGAAGATGGATCCGACCTACCGGGCGTACTGCGAAAAATTCATGGCTGACCCGGAGTACTTCAAGACGACGTTCGCCAAGGCGTGGTTCAAGCTGACCCACCGCGACCTGGGGCCGAAAGCACGCTACATTGGCCCGGAAGTACCCGACGAAGACCTGATCTGGCAGGACCCCATTCCGGCGGGTAACACCAACTACTCCGTCGAGAAGGTCAAAAAGCAGATTGCTGAAAGTGGTCTCAGCCAGAGCGACATGATCACCACTGCCTGGGATAGCGCACGGACCTATCGCGGTTCCGACATGCGCGGCGGTGCCAACGGCGCGCGTATTCGTCTTGCCCCGCAGAAAGACTGGGCGGGTAACGAGCCCGAGCGGTTGGCCAAGGTGCTGGCAGTGTACGAAAAAATCTCTGCCGACTCGGGTGCCAGCATCGCTGATGTGATCGTGCTGGGCGGCAGCGTAGGCATCGAGAAAGCGGCTAAAGCAGCGGGTTACGAGGCGCTTGTACCCTTCACACCGGGTCGCGGTGACGCCACTGACGAGATGACCGACGCCGATTCCTTCGCGCCGCTCGAGCCGCTGGCCGATGGTTTCCGTAACTGGCAGAAGAAAGATTACGTGGTCAAGCCGGAAGAAATGCTCCTCGACCGCGCGCAGTTGATGGGCCTGACCGGGCCGGAATTAACGGTTCTGCTCGGTGGTATGCGTGTCCTGGGCACCAACTTCGGTGGCACCAAGCATGGCGTATTCACCGACCGTGAAGGCCAGTTGACCAATGACTTCTTCGTTAACCTGACCGACATGAGTTACGCCTGGAAGTCAGCAGGTAACAACACTTACGAAATTCGTGACCGCAAAACGGATGCCGTCAAGTGGACCGCCACGCGCGTTGACCTGGTGTTCGGTTCCAACTCTCTGCTGCGTTCCTACGCGGAAGTTTATGCCCAGGATGACAATGGCGAGAAGTTTGTGAACGACTTTATCGCCGCCTGGACGAAAGTGATGAACGCGGATCGCTTCGACGTTTAAGCGCGACGCCGCCATCGACAAGGCGCTGCCCTCGGGCAGCGCCTTTTTTTTGCCACTAGTGCCGGCTCTTTTCTGTGGTTTAGGTCGTCACGTTCAGCGCTGGAATGCGCAGTAGCTGGCGTAGCTGCGGCAAACGCTCTTCCAGCAGATCTGCCAAGGTGTAGCGATCGAGCACAGCAAAAAACGCTTCCAATGCCTCATTCAGTACAGGCGGCAGACGACAGGCGGGGGTGATAACGCAGGCGTTTTTGTCGCGAAAGCATTCCACCAAGCCAAATTCAGACTCGGTATCGCGCACCAGGGCACCGAGTTTGATGCTGGCAGGGTCGCGCTTCAGCCACAGGCCGCCGTGCTTGCCGCGTAGGGCGGTGAGGTAACCTTTTTGGTTGAGCTCCTGGACGATCTTCATCACGTGATGGCGCGATACGTTATACGTCGAGGCGATCTCGTCGATCGTTGCGCGCTCCTCGCCTTTTACCGCCAGATAGAGCAGCACGCGAATGGAATAATCGGTAAAGCTGGTCAGGTGCATAGACAGTCCGCGACGAGTCGAAGGGCGATCGCTCAAACCTCCATTATACGGTGAATTGGGGACAAGGCGAAGCGCGCTCAAGGACAGCGGCCAGGCCGGGTAGCCGGGTGATGTGGCAGATTGTCGCTGAAGGTTGGCGGCAACGCTTAAAGATGTATTATATATACTACTTTAATAAAAAACGTCGCCCTATCACTCAATCAGCGAGGCTCACCATGCTTACCCAAGACCAAGAAGCGTTAATTGCTGCCACCGCGCCCGTCGTGGCGGAACACTTGAATACCATCACCCAGCGTTTTTACCCGCTGATGTTTGAGCGTTACCCCAGCGTGAAGCCGCTTTTCAATCAGGTTCATCAGCAAAACGGCGCCCAGCCCCGGGCATTGGCAGGCGCCGTATTGGCCTATGTAGGCTTGCGCGAAGACCCAGTGAAAGCCCGTCAAACGCTCGAAACGGTGGTCAACAAACACGTATCGCTGGGCATTTTGCCGGAGCAGTATCCGATTGTGGGCGAGTGCCTGATGATGGCGATTGGCGAAGTGTTGGGCGATGCGGTTACCCCTGAGATCGCTGATGCCTGGGGAGCGCTCTACCAGGAGCTTGCCGATTTATTGATCGAGCTGGAAGAAAACCGCTATCAGGAGTTTGAGCAACGTGAAGGCGGCTGGCGCGGCACGCGGCGTTTCCGCGTGGCGGATAGCCAGCAGGAAAGCGCGGTGATTCGGTCATTCATCCTTGAGCCCGAAGACGGCGGCCCGGTGGCGGCGCATGCGCCCGGCCAGTACATCGGCGTCAAGGTGACCATCGACGGCGAGCCAGTGCACCGCCACTATAGCCTGTCGGCAACACCCAACGGCCGCGCCTACCGGGTGTCGATCAAGCGCGAGAGCGATGGTCGCGTGAGCCGTTACTTCCACGATCAGTTAGCCAATGGCGGGGTTGTCGAGTTACTCCCTCCGGCGGGTGAGATGACGCTGGTACCCGGCGACGCACCACTGATGCTGATCAGCGGCGGTGTGGGGCAGACCCCGCTGCTGCCGATGGCCAAACAGGCACTTGGCCAGGGCCGCCGGGTGGTCTATCTGCACGCGGCACAAACCCCTGAATATTGGGCCTTTGCCGATGAGCTACGCGCGCTTGAAAAGGCCTATCCGGCACAGTTCACGCTGGTGACCGTATTTGAGCAAGGCGACAAAGGCGACCATCAAGGGCGTCTCCACCAGGCGCTGCTGGCCGATTATTTACCCGAAGGCGCGCACTGCTACTTCGTTGGCCCCCATGGCATGATGGAAGGTGTCGAGCAGGCGCTGAAGCAACTGGGCGTGGCGGATTCACATCGCCACTATGAGCACTTCGGTCCCGCCATGCCGCTTAACGCGGCCTAGTCGGAGATCCAGTGGGCGAACTGTCGACGGTAGGCGGCTTGGGCCTGGCTGACGCTGACCGGCGTCAGCCATACCTGGGTGCCCGGCAGGCACTGGGCAAGCGTGGCACAGGCGGTTGGTGTCAACGCCCCCAGGCGTGGGTAGCCGCCAATGGTCTGGCGGTCGTTCATCAGCACAATGGGCTGGCCGTCGGGGGGGACCTGTACGGCGCCCAGCGGTATACCCTCCGAAACGATGCCCTTTAGCGTGCCGCCAAGCACCGGCCCGGTCAGGCGAATGCCCATGCGGTCGGCGCGGTTATCGACCTGCCAGGGCGTATTAAACGCCTGATACAGGCTGTTGCCGGAAAAACTGGCTACCTGGGAGCCAAGCACGATGGGCAGGCGGCAGCCGGACGTTGGCATGAGCGGGGTCAGGTTTTCAGGCAGCGTGCGTGGTGGTTGAGAGCTTCCCCGCCACGTCAGGCGCTCGCCCGCCATGAGCGGCTGACCGTTCTCCTGCAGGCCGCCTAATTGCTCGCGGACCGTGCACGAACGGCTGCCAAGCACCTCGGGCGCATCCAGGCCCCCGGGAAAAGCCAAGTAAGCGCGTAACCCCTGACGTGGCTGCTTAAAGGCCAACTCCTGTCCTGAGCGCAAGCTGAAGCTGGCGTTGGGTGCGAGTGGTTTGCCGTCAAGGGTGGCAGCCAGGTCGGCACCGGCCAGTGCCAGCGTTACCTCGTCCTCGGCTTCCAGCGTCAGGCCACCTCCCATGACAATTTCAAGGGCAGCGCTGTTGAGCGGGTTGCCCAGTAGCCAGTTGGCCCAATGAAATGCGATCCAGTCGGCAGCCCCGCCCTGGGTGACACCCAGATGACCCACGCCAAAGCGTCCTGCGTCTTGAACCAATGCCAGCGGCCCTGCCTTTTTTACCACTAATCCTGCCTGGCTCACGAGCGTTCCTCCATTGGCGTGGTATCGCCACCCTGGGCCTCAAAGTCGGCGCGGGAGATAGACCGGAAGCGTACGCTGTCGCCTGGACGCAATAGCGGTTCCCCGCGTTTGGCGTGTTCGAATAGCGGCACTGCCGTGCGGCCCAACACGTTCCATCCGCCGGGAGAGGGGAGTGGGTAAATGGCCGTTTGACGATCGGCGATGCCGACGCTACCGGCGGCCACGTGCCGCCTGGGAGTGGTCAGGCGTGGTGTCGCAATGGTGTCATTCACCAAGCCCATGAAGCCGTACCCCGGCGCAAAGCCCAGCGCGAACACGCAGTAGTCGTCTTGGCAGTGTTGATCAATCAGCTCGGCAATGCTGATGCCCGCGCGCTTGGCCACCCGCTCAAGATCCGGCCCGACGCTCTCGTCGTACCAGACGGGGATCTCATGGTGCTGGCCTTGCTGGGTATCGGCGGGCGACAGGCCCGTCAGGGCGTCCTGCACGCGTGCCTGGGCGTCGAGGTGGCTAAGCGTTCGGCAGTCATAATGCAGTAACAGCGTCGTATAGGACGGCAGCAAATCGACCAGCGCCTCGCCAAAAGCATCGCGCAGCGCCTGGTCAGCCGCCAGAATCCAGGCCATGTTGCTGACGTCGATGGTATCGAAAAGGCGTACCATCAAGGCTTCCATCCCGGCGGTTTCGATACGCAGCTTCACGCTGCCCCCAGATTATTAAATGCATCGCGGATGGCGCGCACGGCGGCGACAGACTCGGGGTTGTCGCCGTGAACGCAAAGCGTATCGCAGGGTAACGACAGCGAGGTTCCGTCGCGGGCGGTGAGGGGTTCGCCTTTGGCCAGCATGACGGCCTGGTCGACGATCGTGGCCTGCTCATGGTGGACCGCATCGGGCAGCCGCCGTGAGGCCAGGTGGCCGTTGGCTTCATAGGCCCGGTCGGCAAAGGTCTCGAACCACAGGTTGACCCTCAGCTTGGCGGCTAACTCGCGGTGCGGCTCGGGGTTGGCAGTGGCCATGATCATGAGCGGCAGGCCGGGATCATAGGCATGCACTGCGCGCATCACGCCTTCAAGCAGTTCAGGGTTGGCCGCCATATCGTTGTAGAGCGCGCCGTGGGGTTTGATGTAGCTCAACTGAGTGCCCTCCGCCTGGCAGATACCCGCCAGAGCGCCAATCTGGTAGAGCACCATATCCTCGACCTCGCTTTGTGAACAGGCCATGGAGCGGCGACCAAAGCCCATCAGGTCAGGGTAGCCGGGGTGTGCGCCAATACGCACACCGTATCGAGCCGCGAGTTTGACCGTGCGGCGCATGACGTGGGGATCGGAGGCATGATAGCCGCAGGCAATGTTGGCGCAGTCAACAAAAGGCATCACCTCGTTGTCCAGGCCAATCGACCAGTTGCCAAAGCTTTCACCCATGTCGCAGTTGAGAAGCGGAAGGGGCATACGGCCTCCTGTAGTTATCAAAGAGCTATGGTCATCAAAGAGCTATTCTCATCAAAGAACTATGGTCATCAAAGAGCCATGGTCATTAAAAAAAGCGATCAAGCATTTATTCAATATATGAAGTCGTTGGCGGCACTGCCAAGCTTTTTGCTGGCGTTACGCCTTGATGCGCTATCTATCGTGCTGTTATTTCGTGGAAAAAAGGTTGACGACGAAATCTCATAAGATTATCAACGGCACTAGGCTATAGGCTTGAAGGTGATGAAAAGCACCGCCTACGTCAAGCGTGCAGTAACACCACAAGGTACTAACCTATCGACACGAGGGCTTAATCATGCGTACCCGCATTGCAACGCCGCTGCTTCTGGTCACGGCATGTAGCATCGCCGCGACCGCTCAGGCCGCCGAATGGACCATGGCAACGCCTTACGGCGATGCCAGTTTTCATACCCAAAACACCAAGCAGTTCGCCGAAGACGTTGCCGAGGCAACGGATGGGGACCTGACCATTAACGTGCAAAGCGGTGGTGCCCTCGTTTCTCACGGCGAAATCAAGCCATCGGTACGCCGTGGCACCATTGCCGCAGGGGAGATATTCCTCTCGGTACTCTCCAATGAAAACCCGATTTTTGAGGTGGATACCCTACCCGGTGTGGCCGGAGGCTATGAAGAAGCTTATGCGCTTTGGGAAGCCACCAAGCCAATCATCAGTGATCTGTTTGAGGAAGAAGGCCTGATTCCGCTTTACGCGGTACCCTGGCCTGCTCAGGGTATCTATACCGCTGAAGAGCTGACCGACCCGGATCAATTTGACGGCTTGCGTGTGCGGGCGCCCAATATCAATACTCAGCGGTTTATCGAAAACCTGGGGGGCAGCCCGACCGAAACGGAAGAGTCCGATATCCCCACAGCGTTCAGCACCGGCCGGGTAGATGCCATGATCACCTCGAGTTCCACGGGCAATTCGATGGCTGCCTGGGATTACGTCTCGCATTACACCGATGCCAACCTCTGGCTACCCAAGAACATCGTGTTCATCAACCAGCGCAGCTTTGACCAGCTGGACGAAGACACCCAGGATGCCTTGATGGAAGCGGCCGAGAAAGCCGAAGAGCGCGGCTGGGAAATGAGCCGCGAAGATAACCAGGAAAGCCTGGCGATATTGAAAGAAAACGGCATCACCGTTTCCGAACCCAACGAGGATGTGGGGGAGGCACTGCAGGAAGCGGGTGATGAACTGTTTGCCGATTGGGAATCCCGGGCTGACGATCAAGCCAAGGAAGCGCTGCAGTCGTACCGTGATCAACTTGAGGATTGATGACCTGTGTTGAGCGGCGCAGATACTGCGCCGCTTTGCGCGCAAGAGGCCAAACCGATGACGTTCAAATTCGATAAGCTTTATCGCCTGGGTGCCTGGGGCGCTGCGCTTTGCATGATCGCGATTTGCGCGCTGGTCTCGACCCAGGTGTTTTCTAGGTTGGTCGATGCGCTACTGGTCATGGTCGGTAGCGCGCGACTAAACATCAGCATCACCGGCGTCTCTGAAATGGCATCTTATCTGCTGGTTGGTGCCACCTTTCTAGGCTTGGCGTATACCTTCGTCCACCACGCCCATATCCGGGTAACCTTGCTGATTACCCGGCTTCCCTCGACGCTCCGAGTCTGGTTCGAGGTGTTTGGCTTGATGGTGGCGATGACGCTTAGCCTGCTGCTCTGCTACGGGTTGATTGCGTTGATCCGCGAAAGCATCGCCTATAACGATGTTTCCTCAGGCTTTTTGTCGATTCCGCTGTGGATTCCCCAAGCCGTGTTGGTGACCGGCGTTGCCTTGCTGTGTTTGGCGCTGGGCGAGGCGCTGGTGATGGCGCTGCGCCTGGCATTCAAGGACCCATCACGTTTTCGCGAAGTCATGGCCAGCGAAGAAAACAACGACCCCTGAACCTTGTGGGAGATGCCCTGTGCTGCTACTTAGTGTCGTCACCATTCTGACCCTGCTGGTGCTGTTGGGCAGCGGCGTTTGGATAGCCTTTGCGTTGATTGGTACCGCCTGGATAGCGCTCTCACTGTTCAGCTCGTTTGAACCAGGCCCGGTGCTGGCGTCTGATTTCTGGGGGGCGAGTTACGGTTGGGATCTCACCGCGCTGCCGATGTTCATCTGGATGGGCGAGATCCTGTTCCGCTCGGGGCTGGCCGACAACATGTTTCGTGGGCTTTCGCCCTGGTTAAACCGGTTCCCCGGGCGTTTGCTACACACCAATATCATCGGCAGTGGCATGTTCGCGGCGGTGTGTGGCTCGTCGGCGGCCACCTGTGCCACGGTGGGCAAGATGACCTTACCGGAGCTGGAACGCCGGGGTTACGACCCGCAGATGGCGATCGGCACTCTGGCTAGTGCCTCGACACTGGGGTTGTTGATTCCTCCCTCCATCGTGCTGATCGTCTATGGCGTCGTGACCGAGCAATCCATCTCGCGGCTGTTCATGGCGGGTATTGGTCCTGGCCTCATGATTCTTTCGATGTTCATGGGCTATCTGGTGCTTTGGTCGCTGCTCAAGGGCAACCGTGCCGGGCTGACCGGCAATGACGAGTCGGGAATGAGCTTTGCCGAAAAGCTGCGTAATACCTGGTCGCTGATCCCCATCCTGTTGTTGATTGGCGGGATTATTGTGTCGATCTACGGCGGCTTGGCGTCGCCCACCGAGGCGGCGGCGGTCGGGGTGGTGCTATCGATGTTGATTGCTCGTTCGAATGGGCATTTCAACCGCGAGATATTTCAATCCTCGCTTTTCGCAGCGGTGCGCACGGCGTGCATGATCGCTTTTATCATCGCCGGGGCATCGTTTCTTACCTCGGCCATGGGCTTTACCCAGGTCCCGATGAAGCTGGCGCAAGCGATTGGGGAAATGGGCCTGTCGCCCACCATGCTGCTATTGGCGCTAACGGTGCTGTTGCTGGTGATGGGGTGCTTTCTGGACGGCATTTCGCTGATTCTGCTGGTCACCTCGATTATCATGCCGCTGGTCAGCGCTGCCGGGTTTGACCTTATCTGGTTTGGGATTTATCTGGTGATTGTGGTCGAGATGTCGCAAATCACGCCGCCCGTGGGCTTTAATCTCTTCGTGATACAAGGTCTCACCGGGAAGGATATCCTGACCATCACCAAAGCAACGCTGCCGTTCTTTCTCTTGATGCTGGTGGCGGTTGCCTTGCTGCATCTTTTCCCGAGTATTGCGCTGTACCTGCCCTATGCGATGAATCGCTAACCCCGGGCCCTGCGCAATGCATCGTTAGTGCCCATAAAGCGAAATGCCGCCGCGCCCATTGCGTTTGATGTAGTACATGCTCTGGTCGGCGGCATCGATAAGTTCTCTGCCGTTGCCAAAGCCGCCGTCGCTAAGGCAGGCAATGCCGATGGAAACCGATACGAAAAGGGGCTTGCCATCAACCGTTTCCATGGGCGTTTCGGCAAGGCGCTTGGCAATCCGCTTGGCGAAACGTTGCGCTCCCTTGGCCGACTCATCGGGCAGAATGATCAAAAATTCTTCGCCCCCGTAGCGGCCGGCTAAATCCCCCTCGCGAACCAGCGAGCCGAGTACGCGGCCGAATCGCTCCAGTACGCGGTCACCGGTCTGGTGGCCAAAGCGGTCATTGAGCTTCTTGAAATGGTCCAGATCGATAAACACCACTGACATGGTGTGGTCGTGCGTTTGGCAATATTCAAAACGTTTGTGCAGCTGTTCTTCCAGCCAGGCGCGATTGGAAAGTCCGGTGAGCGGATCCCGTCGGCTACGTTCTTCCAGTTCCGTCTGGCGTTGCTGGAGCTCATCGAGCTCCTGCTGTTGGGCATTCAACCGGGCGTTGAGCACAAATGTCTGCTGAAAGAGTAACTGCTGTGCCTGGATGATCAACGCCTCGGTATCGTGCGAGGAAGGGACGGTAAGTTCGAAGAGATTGGTTAAAAGGGGCAGTTGGGATTGGACGTTTTTTAGCAAGTCGCTTAGTGAGATAGCAGGCGTCGTCACCACCGGACTCAACTGACGCAATAGGGTCGCCAACGCTTGACTGGGGTTGGCCGACAGCCACGTATCGGCGATAGGGCCTGAAAGACGCAGGCACAGTAAGTAAGTCTCTTTCTGAGTTCCAATCTCATCGTGGCTGGCGCTGATGGCTTGGGCCAGCGAAACCGGCACCCCCCACTTGGCGGCGAGCCAACTGCCAACCGATGAGTGGTCACAGCCGAAGCGCAGGTGTTCGCCACGACTGAGTTGCGCATGGGAAAAGGTGGTGTTTGCGTACAGGTCATGGGCGTCTTTGGGGTAAACCGCTAGCAATGCCAGCATGCCGATGTCCTGGAGCAGTGCCGCGGTAAATACAAAGCTGGCCTCCTCGGGGCACAGCTGTTCTGCAAGGGAGCGGGCCGCCAGGGCCGACACAATGGAGCGCCCCCAAATACGCTGAATCAGGTCACCTGACTGGCGGTCACGCCATAAGCTAAAACTCAGCACCGCGGCCAGCGTGGCGTCCAGCCCGAGTCGCGACGTAGCTTCCCGACACGAATGCGTTTCTGTTTGTTGACGGGCATAAAAAGCGCTATTGGCCAATGAAATCAACCGCAAGGTCAGTGCCGGATCCTGCTCGATGGCATTGGCATAATCATTCAGGGTCGCATCCGGGTAGCCCGCCACCTCCAGGACGCGAATGGCCACCGTGGGCAGCGATGGTAGCCTGGCGCATTGGTCTAGGTCGCTCTGCAGAAAACCCGGCAGAGCCGGTATGGCGAGGTGATGTGTGTTGTCGCTACTTATGATGCCCGTCATATCGGCTCCTTTGCTCATGCTAGCTTAAAGGGCCAATTGATTTTTTTCATCTTATATCGTTGGAAAGCAAGCTAATACCTTCGGTAGGTGTAGCCTATATTAGCCAAGCGTTTAGTGTCAGGGCTTCACCGTCAAGACGGTTCACTATAAGCTTGATTCAAACTGGGCAGCGAGACAACCAATGCAGACGGGGATTGAAGCGGCCGATATCTTTCGGCAGTTGGCTGAAGGGATGGGGCAAACGGGTACTCCTCAGTTTTACCCAACGCTCGTGGAGCGGCTGGCCACCTTGCTGGGCGTGGATCATGCATTGGTGGCCCACGTTAATACCGAAAATGGCACACAGGCGAGTGTCGTCGAAACACTGGCGGTTTGGTCCAACGGAATGCATATGCCCAATGTCGTCTACCCATTGGCTGGTACACCCTGTGAGACCGTCGTGGGGCGCGAACCGTGCTTATATCCCTGTGATGTGCAACAGCGCTTTCCGGATGATCATCTGCTGGCGGCGCTGGGAGCCGATAGTTACATGGGCCTGCCGTTGTTGGCAGCGGACGGGAGAACGATCGGACTACTGGCGCTATTAAAAAATGCCCCCATGGCGCTGGATGACCTCGCCAGGGAAGTGCTACGCATTGCGGCGGCGCAAGCCGGTGCCGAGCTTGGCCGCCAGCAGGCGGAGGAGGCGCTCAAGGCCAGCGAGGCCGTGGCAAGGGAAAGCGAGCGGCGCCTGGATACGCTGCTCAATCACCTGCCGGGAATGGCCTACCGCTGCCTTAACGATGAGCACTGGACCATGCAGCTGGTCAGCCAGGGTGCACAGGCGCTAACCGGTTATCACCCCCACGAACTGGTGGGCAACCACCTCATCAGCTTTGCTGAACTGATCAATGACCAAGATGCAGCGCGAATGTTTGACGAGGTGCAGGCGGCCATTCGCGACAGACGTCCTTACCAGGTGGTTTATCGCCTGCATCATCGCGATGGCCGAATCCGCTGGATGTGGGAGCAAGGGCAAGCAGTGCTGGAGGCGGGCAAGATTGTCTGCCTGGAAGGGTTTATCACAGATGTGACTGATCATCAGGAAGCCCAGCGTGTTCAGCAGGCGGTAATGCAGGTGGCTTCAACGGTCACGTCGCACGTGGGCGACGATTACTTTCAGCAGTTGATCAGCACGCTGGTGGAATTACTGGAGGCTGACGGCGGCTTTATCGCGCTGCTCAATCGGTCACCTCATGAGGCGGGTGACCGTTATCGCCCGGCGGGCACCGTCACAACGGTAAGTCTTGTCGCAGACGGTGCGCCCCTGAATAATCAGACCTTCGTGCTGAGTGGTTCACCCTGCGAACAGGTGGTAATGGAGCGCGAGGCCGTTGCGCATAGTGGCCACTACACGCCGATACCCGGAAATGCCATACAGGCCCAGGCCTGGATAGGCCGACGTCTCGATAATGCCCACGGTGAAGCCATAGGCGTGATGATGGTGTTCTATCGAGAGCCGCTTACCACCAACGCCTTCGCGACCTCAGTGCTACGCATTTTGTCGACCGGCGCCGCGGCGGAACTGGAGCGCCGCCGCGATCAGCGCCGTATGCACCAGCTGGCGTATACGGACGGCACAACGGGGCTTGCGAACCGCGTTCGCTTCCTGGAGGTTCAAACCCGGATGCTGCGCGAAGCAGCCAGGCACCATCAGTCACTAAGCTTGATTCTGCTCGATATCCGCCGTTTCAAGGAGGTCAACGATACCCATGGCCATCAGGTGGGCGACCAGCTGTTGGCGACGATCGCAGGTCGCCTGCAGGATGCCATACCTGATAGCAGTACCCTGGCGCGTTTATCCGGCGATGAATTCGCGATACTGATGGATAACCCTGACGAGGCCGAATTGGCCGAAACGCTGGACAACCTTCGTGAGGCCGTCGCTGAAACCATCCGATTGGGGCATAACGCGTTCAATCTGGAAGTGAGTGTGGGTTTCTCTCGTTACCCTGCGGATGCGACGGTGGCGAGCGAACTGTTCAAGGCGGCCAGTATTGCCTTGCACCACGCCAAGCGTGATGGCAGCGTCTGCCCATTCAGCTACGACATGATGCGTCAACAGCGCCGCCGTCAGAAAATGACCGAGCGGCTCCACCAAGCGCTGATGGAAAACCGCCTGGCGCTTTATTACCAACCCCAAGTCAATCTGAAGACTGGCCAACTGGCGGGCGCGGAGGCGTTGTGTCGCTGGTACGAGCCCGACTGGGGGTGGATAAGCCCGGGGGAATTCATCCCATTGGCGGAGGAGCGCGGACTGATTAGCGCGTTGGGTGATTGGGTGCTGGCGGAGGCTGCCAGGCAGCTCCTTGAATGGCAATCACAAGGGATGGCAGCACTGCCAGGGCGCTTGTCGATTAATATCGCCGCGCAACAGTTTGCCGATCCACAGTTGGCTCAGCATATTGCTGAACTGACACAAGGCGTGCCCGCGTCGGCGTTGGCCCTGGAGCTCACCGAGAGCGACTTCATGCGCGACCCCGACCAGGCGGTCGAGATTACCCAGAGGATGCGCGATGCTGGGTATGTCCTGTTTATCGATGATTTTGGCACCGGGTATTCATCGCTTGCCTATCTACGACGCTTTGCCGCCGACGCGCTGAAAATCGATATCTCCTTTGTACGCGAGATGCTCGACAATCAGCATGACCGCGCCATTGTGAAAACCATCATTGCGATGGCCGATGCCCTGGGAATGAAAACCCTGGCGGAAGGGGTCGAGCATCAGGCGCAGGCCGAGCTGCTGGCCGAAATGGGATGCCTCGAAGCGCAAGGGTTTTTGTTCGGTCGGCCCAAACCGGCCGATGAGTTTGCAGCGGTATGGTTGGGCCGCTAGCCTAACGCTTGCCAAATCAGATTAAAACCGACTAAAAACATCGCCAGAATAACCAAGCGGTAGAACAACACTTCGTTGACGCGACTTTGCAGCCACAGGCCGTTGCGCACGCCGATCCAGGCAATGGGCACCAGTACCAGCGAGGCCCAGGCACTGGTCACGTTAATCTCACCAAGCCACATGTACGGGGCCAGCTTGATCACGTTGACCACGGCAAAGGTGACGGCGCAGGTGGCGATAAACGTCTCTTTTGACAGCTTGCGCGGCAGCAGGTACACGTTGAGCGGTGGTGCACCTGCGTGAGCCATGAAGCTGGTAAACCCGCAGATGCTCGCCGCCGGTAATGCCCATCGGGAGGAAATGGGCTTTTTGGCGACGGGCTTGAGTAGCATGTAAGCGGCAAACATCAAGGTGATCACGCCGAGGGTCAGGCGCAAGCCCTGTTCGCTCAGGCTGTCGAACAGCAGCGTCCCTACTGCCACGCCGATGAACAGCCCCGGCACAAAACGCCATACCTCGGCTACCGCCTGCCTGCCCCACCACGCCTTCACCGCAAACACATCCATCACCAGTAACAGCGGTAATAAAAGGCCCGCTGCCTGAGCCGGGCTGATCGCCAGCGCCATCAGCGGCACCGACAGCGTGCCGAAACCACCCGCAAAGCCGCCTTTGGAAACGCCGGTCAGGTACACGGAAAATACGATTAACAGCCAGGCGATCACGGAGTAGTCGGGGAGCATACGCCTCTCTCGGTTATCAGTTCTCGGGTATCAGTTCTTGGATATCCGTGTTCAATAAAAAGCCCCGCAGAAGCGGGGCACCACAGCATAGCATTAGATGAACGTTAGCGGGCGAAGCGTCACTCCATCAAGTTTTCATTAGCCACTCGTGGTCGGGGTCGTTGTGGAATTTCCACACCCGTTTGGGGCCGGCCATCACGTTTAAGTAATAAAGCGAGTAGCCATGGGCAGCACCAACAGGGTGATAGCCCTTGGGTACCAGTACACAGCAGCCGTTTTCTACCGCCATGGTGTCATCAAGGCTGCGGTCATCGGTGTAGACGCGCTGAAAGGCAAAGCCCTGAGGGGGATTAATGCGGTGGTAGTAGGTCTCTTCCAACTGCGATTCGTGGGGTAAGTTATCCACATCGTGTTTATGGGGCGGGTAGCTCGACCAGTTGCCCGCAGGGGTGAATACTTCGACCACCAGCAGGCTATCGGCGGGCTCCGTCTCCGGCAAAATGTCGTGCACATGGCGGGTGTTCGTGCCCTGGCCACGGGTGCTCTGCTTGATGTTGTCCGGTGCAATCAAGCGTGGCGCATGATTGCCATGCCCTGGGGCCGCACACACCGCTAGCTCAAGATCGGTGGTCGCTTCCACCGCGTAGCTAACCCCATTGGGTAGGTACACCGCGTAGGGTGGAATCTGTTCAAAGATATCCATGCGCTTGCCGATATCATCAAAGCGATGCTCACCGCAGGTCACATTGGCGCGCCCTGTGAGCAGCACCAGGCAGACTTCCTGATCATCGCTGCTGGCTTCCAGACGCTGCCCCTTGGCGAGTTTATGCACCCGAAAGCCGACATGCGTCCAGCCAGCGGAGGCGGGGGTAACGTCAATCACGGTGCCTTGTGCGTCTGGGGCGGTGGGTCGTACCAGGAGAGAACTCATGATTGCTCCTTTATCTATCGGTAAATACTACTTAAATGAAATGTATAATGTTAAAGGATACGGTTACGCGGCTGCTTTTAAGCGACGGCGTTGGCGATATTGGTCGATGACGACGGCGGCAACAATAATGGCGCCTTTGACGATATCCTGGTAGTAAGCATCGACACCCAAGAAGGTGAAACCACTCAGCATGACGCCAAGGATCAGTGCCCCTATCACGGTACCTGCGATTCGCCCTACGCCACCGGCTAAGCTAGTACCACCGATAACAGCTGCCGCAATGGCATCCAGCTCGTACATAAGCCCCATGCCTGCCTGCCCTGTCCCTGCACGGGCTGATGCCACGACACCAGCTAGACCCGCCAGAAGCCCCGCAATGGCATAGACCATGATGAGATGGCGGCGCACATTAATGCCCGACACCCGGGCCGCTTGTGGGTTGGCGCCAATGGCGTAGGTATATTTGCCGTAGCGGGTATATTTGAGGGCAATGTGAAACAGCACTGCCACCGCAAGAAAGATGATGACCGGGTTGGCGCCAGAGCCGATCCAGGTGAATTGGTCGGTCAGCATGCTTACTGGCTGGCCATCGGTATAGGCGCGGGCCATGCCGCGAGCACTGACCATCATGCCCAGGGTGGCGATGAAGGGCGGAATCATGGCAAAAGCGATCAAGGCACCATTGACCAAGCCCGCCAAGGCACCGATCAAGAGCCCTGCCAATAAGGGTACTACCCATGGCAGATCAGTGAGTGCTGGGTAGACAGCACGGAGGTAGTCTGACTGCTGGGCAAAGCTCGCGGTGACCATTGCCGTCAGGGCGAGTACCGACCCCGATGAAAGGTCAATGCCGCCAGTGATAATCACCTGGGTAACGCCGATGGCGATGATGCCGATAATCGACATCTGAAGAATCATGATCAGAAGGCGTTGCGGATTCATCAGGAAAGAGTCGCCACGTACGATCCAGCCTAGAATCTCGAACAGTATTGCAATACCCACCAAGACAAGAAAGATGCTGATTTCAGTGGGAATCTTTTTCTTGCGCTTCTTGATCACCTCTAGGCGATCGGTGGTTTCCATTGTGTTGTTCATTGTTTTTACCTCATTGATACCTATGGCCGGGAAAGTGATCAGGCGTTAACAGCCGGTGGCGCAACCGGCGATGAGGCGAGCTCCATGATGTTGACCTGGTTGGCCTCACGACGGCCGAGGAAACCTGTCACCCTGCCTTGATGCATCACCATGATGCGGTCGCTCATGCCTAAAACTTCGGGTAGTTCGGAAGAGATCATGATCACGGCGACGCCTTGCTTGACGAGCTCAGTGATCAGCTTGTGAATTTCGGCTTTGGCACCGACATCGACCCCGCGGGTGGGTTCGTCAAGGATCAGAATACGTGGCTTGGTCATCAGCCATCGGCCGATCAGCACTTTTTGCTGGTTTCCTCCTGAAAGGTTGCCGATGCGTTCGTCCATGGAAGGGGTTTTGACGCTTAGGCGTTCCTTCATCAAGTCGCACTCTTGGTCAAGTCGGCTCTGATCAACGAACGTCCCCCGGGTGTAGCCGTCTCGCAATACCGCCATTTCCATGTTCTCTTCGACCGAAAGACCCAGAAACAAGCCGGTCTCCTTACGGTCTTCAGTAAGTAGCGCCAAGCCGCGGAGCATTGCCTGGTGAGGTGAGCTGATGATTTCCTCTTTCCCATCAATCGCAATGCGGCCTGATGTTGGCGGCGTCACTCCGAATAGTGTCTCGGCGATATTAGTACGTCCCGACCCTACAAGACCCGCAAGGCCCAGAATTTCACCGGCGCGCACATCAAAGCTGATGTCAGAGAAGACACCCTCCAAGCAGAGGTCTTCCACCGAGAGCACTACATCGCCGATAGGCACTTCCTCCTTGGGAAACATCTGGGTCACCTCACGACCCACCATTAGCTTGATGATCTCGTTGGAGGTCATGTCGCTCGCGGCAGCTGAATGGATGAATTGGCCATCACGGAAGATGGAAATATCATCTGCGATTTCAAATACCTCATCCATCTTATGGGTGATGTAAATGATGCCTTTTCCCTGTGAGCGCAGGTCATTGATGATGCGGAATAGGTGCTCTACCTCTCGATCAGCCAAGGACGAGGTGGGTTCATCCATAATGAGGACATCGGACTCATAGGAGACCGCTTTGGCAATTTCGATCATTTGGCGACCGGCTACCGTGAGGTGTCTGACTTGTGTTTCAGGATCCATCTCAATGCCTAGACGCTCAAACAGTGACTCGGTCATCCTGTGCATTTTGTCGTGGTTAACCATGCCAAAGGCATTGAGGGGCTCGCGGCGAATCCAGATGTTTTCAGCGATACTCATATAAGGCATCAGGTTGAGTTCCTGATGGATCATGGCAATTCCGGCTTTCAGTGCATCCAACGGGCCATGTAATTGAAGCGGCTTGCCCTTCAGCCGTATCTCGCCCTGGTCGGGAATATAAACGCCAGCGATAATCTTCATCAGCGTCGATTTGCCAGCGCCATTTTCTCCCATCAAGGCATGTACTGTGCCCGCACGGATCTTGAGCTGGACATTGTCCAGCGCTACTACACCAGGAAAGGCCTTACGGACATCGGCTACCTCAAGAATGAAATCGGCGTTGTCGTAAGTCGTGTCTTCAGCAGTCACTGTCGCCATGCTGGATTCTCCTGAGAGTTGAGAGCTGGCCCGCCGATCCGCGGGCCGAACACCTCATTGATTGGTCATGAAGTCTTCAAGGTTCTCGGGGGTAACCAGTTGGAAGGGGACCAAGTTAATATCATCAACTTTCTCGCCTTCAGCTAAGGCAATGGCAGACTTGACTGCGCCGCCACCCTGACCAATTGGGTCCTGGAAGACGGTAACGGCAAGCTCTCCGCGCTGCATGGAGGAAAGTGCATCCTGAGTGGCATCAATCCCGCCTACCAGTATCTCATCAGGAGAAATACCCAACTGGCGCATGGCATTGAGGGCGCCAATGGCCATCTCGTCGTTGTTGGCGGCGATGGCATCAATCTTCTGACCGCCAACAATCCAGTTGGTCATTAAGTCGATGGCTTCGGTGCGCTGATAGTTGGCGGGCTGTTCTGCGACAATCTCAATACTGGGATACTCTGCGGCGATTTCCTTAACCCCTTCGGTGCGCTTATGAGTGGCACCTGAAGAAAGCTCGCCGAGCATTATGGCGACGTTGCCTTCACCGCCAAGCATTTCGGCCAGTGCCTCCATCTGCAAAGTTCCCGAAAGTTTCTGGTCGGAGCCGACGAAAACGACATTGTCGTGCTCCAGGTCATCGCCTTCCGGCTGGCGATTCACATAAACCAGTGGGATGTCGTTCTCTATGGCAACATCGGTCATCATTCCGGTAGCGGCAGTGTCAACGGGATTGATGATGATGGCGTCGACATCCCGGGCGGCTAGGGATTGTGTCTGGCTCAGCTGTCGGCCGATATCGCCCTGGGCGTCCAGAAACTGAATATCGTAGCCTTGGTCTTCTGCCTCGGCTTCCATTGCGTTGCGCATGGAAGTAAGGAAGTTGTCGTCGAACCAAGCGACAGAGACTCCAATGGATTGAGCTGTGGCAGAGGAGCAGGTGGCGAGAATGGCGGCTCCGAGTAGTAGGCGTTTCATTGACGTATCTCCTAAGTATTATTGTTTTGGTCGGGTCTGAATAGGTTTCTAGTGGATGTTAGGTTTCTGTAAACCTCGAATATGGAATTTAGATTCCATTTTGAATAAATGCAAAATTATTATTCTATACTTTGGTCTAGGTGGAATTTCTGTTCCTAAAAGCGTTGTCCCCTAAGTAGTGAAATAGTCGGTATCCAAAACAAAAAACGCCCGGCTACAAGGAGCCGGGCGCGGACATTCCAATCCATTTTTGCTGGGTCAGGCGTTTCCAGCATCATCGCTGCTGCGTTGGCGGTCCAAAGCTTTGTCTTGACGCATGCCTAAAGCAATGGCCAACGTCTGGGTGAGGCAGAGAGAAGCGGTGAGGCCGCGGAAACTTTTGACTTCGGCTTCATGCACTAGCAATGCAACGTCAGCTAACGGGACTAAAGGACTGAGATTCGAATCAGTGATGACGACAAGCGGAATACCGCGGCGGTGAGCCTCTTCCGCCACATTACGCGACTCTTGAGCGTAAGGTGCAAAGCTCACGACTAGTAACGCGTCTTCGTGGTCGATAGCCTTTACCTGCTCGCTGTACATACCGCCCAATCCATTGACTAGAAAGGCAGGTTTTTCGATGTGGTGTAGGGCATACGACATATAGCTTGCAACGACAAAGCTGCGGCGAGCCCCCATGATGTGAATGGCCCTAGCCTTTTCGAAAATATCCAGAGCGCGCTCTAAATGCTGTGAATTAATCCGGTTTGGAAGCTGGCTGAGAGCCTCTTGATTAGCATCGGCAAACTCCCATAGCAATTGTGTACTGTCCGGTGTTTCACCTGTTGCAGTGCGCACTGCATGAATGCGTTCGTTGTAATTGGGTAATTCATCAAAGAGCCGTGCACGGAATAATTGCTGCATTTCCGAAAAGCCGGAGAAACCGAAACTGTTAGAGAAACGGATCAGTGTAGAAGGCGTGACTCCTGCCTGCTGAGCAAGCTGCGCCACGGTAGCAAACGCCACCTCCTGAGGGTTATCGAGCAAAAAGCGGGCGGTCTGCTGCAGGCGACGGCTTAGTGACGGGTAGTCCGAGGTAATACGTTCTTCAAGCGATGAGAAGTCCTGGGGTGTTTGACTCATAGTCTCCGCCTTGCGGGTCGCGTCTTGGAATGCATTTTTTTGAATGAACAGCGTAATGAATAGAGAATAAAAATTCTATCCATTCCTTGGTATAGAACCCTAACGTTGACCAATAAGTACGGTAAAGCAAATACCAACGATGCTTTGAATTGCTGCTTTAGTCGAGTATGGCAATATTTGCCGATGCTTTTTTTGAATATAAATTTTTGATTTTGCTGATAAAATTTAGATATATGGTTAGTGGTCGATAGAGATCGAATATTCTGTTTGTTGATTGAATAGAATTTTTATTCTAGTGTCCGAAACAATCCTGTCAGTTTTTAGGTAGATACAAACCTAAACGCTGGGGTTCCCAACAATATAACGAACACCGGAGGTCGTCATGGTGAAGCAGTCCCCAATGTTTTCGCTTAATCATATGGTGAACCCGCGCTGGTCACCTCAGCAGCTTATTGAAGCCGCCGTCGAAATGGGCGTAGGGGCTGTTGAGTTACGTAATGACGTGGGAGCGAACAGCATCCTCGACCTTGATGCCGCAAGACGCGCGGGTGAGTTAGCGCATGAAATGGGTATTCACGTGCTAAGTATCAATGCGCTTTATCCTTTTAATGTATGGAACGATGAGCGTGCGAGTCAGGCAGAGGCTTTGGCTCAGCAGGTTTATGCTGCCGGTGGTCATGGGTTGGTGCTTTGCCCTTTGGTAGACGCAGACACCAACGCTAGTGGGAAAGAAAAGCAAGCAAATCTCGAACAAGCACTTAGCGCTCTGGATATAATTTTAGGACGTTACAATATACAGGGCTTTGTTGAGCCTCTGGGTTTTCCTATTTCCACGTTGCGCACCAAGCGTGAGGTGGTCGATGCCATTAAGGCGCTTAACCTAGGCTCTCGCTTTTCATTAGTACACGATACTTTCCATCATAAAGGTGCCGGTGAAACCGAGTTTTTTACAGAGAGTACAGGATTAGTACACATTTCAGGCCTGGATGATTCCAACATTACCTTCGAGGATATGCTGGACGACCATCGTGTGCTGGTTGGCGGGCGTGACCGTCTCGATAATGTCGCGCAATTACGTCAATTACTGAGTGAAGGGTATGAGGGGTACATCTCTTTTGAACCTTTTGCCAAATCGGTACACACGCTGGAGGACCCCATTGCTGAGCTACGCGACAGCATGGCGTTCATTCAGTCCAGCTTGTAACGCTGATACAACAACTAAGACAGGTAGGGCTTATTACTATGAAAATCGCCTTGGATCCGTTCATGCACCGTCATGTGCCTCTTGATGATTTGCCTCGCTTAGCGGCTGACTTGGGGTATGAATATATTGAGCTTTCGCCGCGTGCGGATTTTCTGGATTGGTTTGTACATCCGCGCGTTTACCCCGAGCGGCTACAATCGTTTAAGAAGTCGCTTAAAGATCATGGCGTTCAGTTGTCTTCTTTGCTGCCTATGTATCGTTGGGCAAGCCCTCACGAAGATGAGCGCCAAGCAGCGATTAAGTACTGGAAAAAAGCCATTGAAATCGCTGTGGAGCTTGGCGTCGATACCATGAATTCCGAGATGGGCCGGGGTCCACATCCTGAGCGAGGCAGTTGCTCCAGTTGCTGCCAGGGTGGGGCAACCACTGAATCTAGTGAAGCTTCATGGTGGCGATCCATGGAGGAACTCGTACCGATCTTTGAACGTGAGGGTATTCAGCTCAATGTTGAGCCGCACCCGGACGATTTCGTGGAAACGCTTCACCCGGCAGTTGACATGATTCGGACAGTTAATTCCAACAACGTCAAATTCCTTTATTGCGCACCCCATACGTTTCATTTCGGTGATGACATGGAGCAAATGATCCGTGACTGCGCTCCCGTTCTGGCGCACGTTCATGTGGCCGATACCTTCAACCACAAAGCGTCGTCTGGTCTGCGCTATATCATCAACCCGCCAGGCTCCACTGCTCGCGTCCATCAGCACCTTAACATCGGTGAAGGTGAAGTGAACTGGGACCTTTTCTTTAAAACCCTCGCAGATGTGGGCTTCGACGGCATCATGACCTCCTGTGTGTTTGCTTGGGAAGAAAAAGCTGAAGAGTCATCTCGTTTCATGCGCGGCGAGATTCAGAGCTACGTTGACAAATACTGGAAATAACGAGGAAAACAACGATGTCTGTCAAAATAGGAATCATCGGCACCGGCATGATCGGTGAAGAACATGCGCGCCGTATCACTCAGCAGCTGACCGGAGGCGAGATTGTCGCGGTCACTGACGTTAACCTCGATCAAGCCCGAGCAGTGGTGGATCGGCTGGGTGTCGAAGCACAGGTTTATGAAGATGGTCAGGCGCTGATTAGTGCCGACAACGTTGATGCCGTGATGGTGACGTCATGGGGGCCAACCCACGAAGAGTATGTATTGGCCGCTATCAATGCAGGCAAGCCGGTTTTTTGCGAGAAACCCCTGGCGACCACTGCTGAGGGTTGTCGCCATATCATTGATGCCGAAATACAGGCAGGCAAGCGACTCGTCCAGGTTGGCTTTATGCGCCGCTACGACAGCGGCTATCAGATGATGAAAGCGGCGATCGATGGCAACCGACTGGGTGAGCCGTTGATCGTGCATGCGGCCCATCGCAACCCAGAAGTGCCTGAGCGTTACGTGACGCCCATGGCGATTCACGACACGCTGATTCACGAGCTGGATACGTTCCGCTGGCTGCTGGACGACGACTACAAAAGTGCTCAGGTGCTCTTTCCCCGCAAGACGCGCCATGCTCATAGCAAAGTGGAAGACCCTCAGATCGTGCTGCTTGAGACCGTCAAAGGCGTGCGAATTGACGTCGAAGTGTTTGTGAACTGCAAGTACGGTTATGACATTCAATGTGACGTTGTGGGTGAAGAGGGGATTGCCCGGCTACCAGAACCTCAATCGCTGCAGCTTCGTCAGGCTGGCCAGCGCTCCAATGAGATTCTCATGGATTGGAAAAAACGTTTCGGTGAGGCGTTTGACGTCGAGCTGCAAGCGTTTATTGATGGTGTCGCCACTGGTGAGTTGAAGGGGCCTTCATCCTGGGACGGATATGCGGCCGCCATTGCAGGCGATGTGTGTGTCAAAGCACAGGAGAGTGGCGCCATTGAACAAATTGATATGCCTGAGCGACCGGCGTTTTACGCATAACGCTTAGCGCGCCTCATATACGGCTCCGTTGCTATGCACGGAGCCTTTTTTATAAGTCATCATTTTTTGCTGTGCGTACAACCAAAGCATTATGGATTGCATGTTTCAAATATTGATTATTTGGAATATAAATTCTATATTGAAATCCACACTCGCTAATAACAATGCCCATTCCTGAAACGCCACGGCAACGCTGCTTCTTATACAAGTGTCAGTGGGTGAGGGACTGGCTACACGTAGGATGTGATGCCATGAATAAGACCAAGACACTGGATCTAATCTGCCTCGGTCGAGCGGCTGTTGACTTATACGGCAACCAGGTGGGTAGCCGCTTGGAGGATATGAGCAGCTTTGCCAAATACCTGGGGGGCTCATCGGCCAATATCGCCTATGGAACGGCCCGCATGGGGCTTAAAACAGCGATGTTGACCCGCGTGGGTGATGAACATATGGGTCGCTTCGTACGCGAAGAGCTGGCTAGAGCCGGTGTGGATACCAGCCATGTGGTGACGGATAAAGAGCGGCTAACGGGAATGGTGGTGCTGGGTATTAAAGATCGCGATACGTTCCCGCTGATCTTTTACCGCAATGACTGTGCCGATATGGCCGTTGACAGTGGTGACTTCGAGCCCGAATTTATTGCCTCTAGCAACGCGCTACTGATTACCGGCACGCACTTCTCAACAGAACAAACCTACAAGACCAGCAAAACGGCGATCGAGTACGCCAAAGCGGCAGGTACAAAGGTCATTCTGGATATCGACTACCGCCCGGTGCTGTGGGGGTTAACCACGTTGGGCGATGGAGAAACCCGGTTTATTTCTGATGAAGGGGTTAGTCGCCATTTACAGACCATTCTGCCCGACCTCGATCTGGTGGTAGGCACCGAAGAGGAGGTGCATATCGCGGGCGGTAGTACCGATACCATTACGGCACTGAAGCGCATTCGAGAGCTGACGGACGCTACTATCGTGCTCAAGCTCGGCGCCCAGGGGTGTACCGTGCTCGATGGCGATATCCCTGACAGTGAAGCCCATTTCGAAGTACATACTGGCGTACGCGTCGATGTACTTAATGTCCTGGGGGCAGGCGATGCCTTTATGAGCGGCTTCTTGCGAGGCTGGCTGCGTAATGAACCTCACGAGCGCAGCTGTGGGTATGCTAACGCTTGTGGGGCGCTTGTGGTCTCCCGCCACGGCTGTGCGCCGGCGATTCCCAGTGCCGAAGAGCTTGACGATTACCTTTCCAGAGCGGAGTCCATTGCCCGTCCAGACCTGGATACCCGGCTTAATTACCTGCATCGCGTGACCACTCAAAGGAATCCCCAGCAATGGGATGATCTGTGCATTATGGCGTTTGATCACCGCAAACAGCTCTTTGATATGGCCCGTGAAGAAGGTGGCGATGTCGCCAGAATTCCCTACTTGAAGCAGCTGCTGGTGAAAGCGACAGAGCGTGGTAGCGAGCAATTGGGAAACAGCCGCGTGGGGGTATTGATTGATGATACCTACGGCCAGGATGCGCTTAACGATGTCACCGGACGAGGCTGGTGGATCGCCAGGCCGGTGGAGCTGCCTAGCTCCCGGCCCATCGAGCTGGAAGGCGGGCGCAGTATCGGCTCACGCCTTCAGCAGTGGCCTAAGGAACATATCGTCAAGTGCCTTGTTTTCTACCACCCGGAAGATCAAATGGCCCTGCGGCAAGTCCAGGAAAGGCAAGTGATGGAGCTTTATCGCGCCTGTGCCGAGTCGGGCAATGAATTATTGCTGGAAATTATCCCGCCGCGGGATATGGCTGCCGATGACGATATGTTCATCAATGCGATGCAGCGTTTTTACAATCTTGGTGTCCAGCCCGACTGGTGGAAGTTGCCACCGCAAACGCCGGCCGGCTGGCAGCGGATCAGCACGCTGCTGAAAGCGCGCGCGCCCTATTGTCGTGGAGTTGTCATGCTGGGCTTGGATGCGCCGGTAGACGAGCTTAAGAAAGGCTTAATAGACAGCGCTGGCGTCGATGTGTGTAAAGGCTTTGCCGTTGGTCGCACCATCTTTGGTGAGCCAAGCCGCCGCTGGCTACGGGGTGAGTATAGCGATGAGCAGCTGATCGAAGCGGTGCTGGCCAATTATATGGCCCTGGTTGATGCCTGGCAGCAGCGCCAACGCGCCGCCTAGTGCCCCTTTTATGACAAGTGCATTCCCGTTTATGACAAGAGTGACAAGGCGATGAACACGATTCGACTCACCATGGCGCAGGCCGTCGTGCGCTATATGCTGGCTCAGAAAGTAGAAATAGAGGGTGACGTTAAGCCGCTCTTTCCTGGCATTTGGGCCATTTTTGGCCACGGTAACGTCGCCGGGCTAGGCGAAGCGCTCTATCAGGCGCGGGAGCAACTGCCCACCTATCGCGCTCATAACGAGCAAGGGATGGCCCATGCCGCCATTGCCTACTCAAAAACGCTAAACCGTCAGCAGGTAATGGCCTGCACAGCCTCCGCTGGCCCTGGCGCTACCAACATGGTGACGGCGGCGGCGGTGGCGCATGTCAACCGCCTGCCGGTGCTATTTCTGCCTGGGGATACGTTTGCCACGCGCATGCCTGACCCGGTTCTTCAACAGGTGGAAAACTTTCACGATCATACGCTGACCTCTAATGATTGTTTCAAACCGGTCAGCCGCTTTTTTGACCGCATCACCCGCCCCGAACAGTTGCTCACATCTCTGCCCCAAGCGGTGCGCGTACTAACAGACCCTGTAGAGTGCGGGCCGGTTACCCTGGCACTGCCTCAGGATATCCAAACGTTCGCCTTTGATTATCCCGAGCACTTCTTTGCCGAGAAGGTGCACCGGCTGCGTCGCCAGTCAGCAGATCGCCATGAGTTGGAGAGTGCGGTTCAGCTTATCCGCCAGGCCAAAAAGCCGCTATTGGTGGCGGGGGGCGGCGTGCACTACTCAGGGGCACTGCCCGCCCTTGATGCATTGGTTTGCCAATATCACCTCCCCGTAGGCGAGACCCAGGCGGGCAAAGGGGCGCTACCGTGGGATCACACCCAGAACGTCGGCACGATTGGCGTCACCGGCGGCGCGGCTGCCAACGCCTTGGCGGCCGAGGCGGATCTGATTATTGCTGTCGGTACCCGACTGGGGGATTTCGCCTCTGGCTCCCGCGCCATGATTAACCCGAGTGCCAAGCTGCTAAGCATCAATGTGGCCTCTTTCGATGCGGTTAAGCACAAGGGGCAGGCGCTGGTAGGCGATGCCAAGCTGACCCTTGAGGAGCTCATCACTGAGCTTGAGGGCTGGCAGCCAGAAGCGAGCTGGGTTGAGCAAGCCGCTGGACTTCGCGCTGATTGGAACCAGACCGTCGATAAGGTGACCGCTGACCGTGGCAATAACCTACCCTGCGATGCAGAAGTGGTCGGCGCTGTTAACCGCGCGGCAGGCGAGCGTGACATTGTGGTGTGTGCGGCAGGTGGCTTGCCTGGCGAGCTGCAGAAATTGTGGCGCACCCGTTTTGATCGCGGTTATCACATGGAGTACGGCTACTCCTGCATGGGCTACGAGTTAGCTGGCGGTGTCGGTGTCAAGATGGCCAAACCCGACTCCGAGGTGTTTGTGATGGTAGGCGATGGCTCTTACCTGATGCTCAACTCAGAAATCGCCACCTCCGTCATGTTGGGTCACAAGATCATTGCCGTGGTGCTGGATAACCGTGGCTATGGCTGTATTCATCGTCTGCAGCAGTTCTGCGGCGGGCCCGGCTTTAACAACATGCTGGAGGACTGCTTGAGCGTTGACGAAGGCGCGCCCAAGACCGACTTCGCGGCGCATGCGGCCGCATTGGGCGCACTCAGCGAGCAGGTCGGCAATATCCAGGCATTAGAACAAGCGCTCGAGCGTGCCAAGGCCGCTGACCGTAGCTATGTGATTGCTATCGATACCGATGGCTTGACCGATACCCAGGACGGTGGTGCCTGGTGGGATGTGGCGGTGCCAGAGGTTTCCGAACGCGCCGAAGTGAATACGGCCCGCGAACGCTATGAGGCTTACAAAGCGCGCCAATTCCAGAACCTTTAAGGCTGTAACACCTACTTGGTTTGAATTTTAAATAACAACAGTGACGGAGACCACCATGAGCGTAAGACTCGGTATTAACCCACTTACCTGGACTAACGATGATATGCCCGCGCTAGGCGGTGATACACCGTTGGACACCTGCCTTGCGGAAGGTAAGCAGGCAGGTTTTTCGGGCTTCGAGCTAGGCCATAAGTTCCCCCGAGTGCCAGAAAAGCTTGGGCCCATTCTTGAGAAGCACAGCCTCTCGTTAGTCTCAGGCTGGTACAGCAGCGAATTATTGACCCGCAGTGCCGAGGACGAGATTGAAGCGCTCAAGCCGCACCTGCACCTGCTCAAATCGCTGGGCGCCAGCGTCATGGTGTTTTGTGAAGTGACGCACTGCGTGCACGGCGAGCGCGACACGCCTCTTTCGCACTCGCCGCGCATGAGTGAGGAGGGGTGGAAGACGTTGATACCGCGCCTTAACCAAGTCGCTGATTACTGCCTGGCGCAGGGGGTACAAATCGCCTACCACTACCACTTGGGCACAGTGATCGAAACGCCTGATGAGATTGATCGGCTGATGGCCGAAGCCTCTCCCTCGGTTGGGCTGCTGCTGGATACCGGGCACCTGGTGGCAGCGGGAGGCGATCCGGTGGTACTGCAGAAGAAGTACGCGGATCGCATCAATCATGTGCACTGCAAAGATATCCGCAAAGACGTACTGGCGGATTTGCGGAATCGGGATCTCAGTTTTCTCGACGGCGTTCTGAACGGCATGTTTACCGTGCCTGGCGATGGCCATATCGACTACACCACCTTATTTGAAGGGCTCCGGGAGAGTGACTATTCGGGCTGGATGGTGGTAGAGGCGGAGCAGGATCCCGCTGTGGCCCACCCGCTGACCTACGCCTGTTTAGGGCATGAAAATTTACGCCGTTTCTGCGCCGAAGCCCGCTTAACCGTGGATGCGTAAAACGAACACCAGGAGGAGTTGAGCGATGAGTATCTTAGGTAATTTTATCAATGGTCAGGCGGTTGCGAGCCAAAACGGCCGCACCGCGCCTGTCTATAATCCCGCTACTGGCGAGCAGCGCCTGCAGGTGGCGCTCTCTTCTGCGCAGGAGACCCAGGAAGCCGTGCGCGTTGCCGATGAGGCTTTTGCTACTTGGTCGAAAATGTCTCCGCTAAAGCGCTCGCGTATTCTGTTTAAGTTCAAGGCGCTGGTCGAGGAGCACACCGATGAGCTGGCGCGGCTGATTTCCCGCGAGCACGGTAAGGTGTTTTCTGACGCCAAAGGCGAAGTGACCCGAGGCCTGGAAGTGGTCGAGTTTGCCTGTGGCATTCCGCACCTGCAGAAGGGCGAGCACTCCATGAACGTCGGCACTGGGGTGGATAGCTACTCGATGATGCAGCCGCTGGGCGTTTGCGCCGGTATCTCGCCGTTCAACTTCCCCGCCATGGTACCCATGTGGATGTTCCCTATTGCGCTCGCCTGCGGCAATACCTTTGTCATGAAACCGTCAGAGAAGGATCCTTCCACGCCGATGCGCTTAGCTGAGCTACTGAAAGAAGCGGGCCTGCCGGATGGCGTCTTCAACGTCGTCAATGGCGATAAAGAGTCAGTGGATGTGCTGCTGACAGATGAACGTGTTCAAGCCGTCAGCTTTGTGGGCTCTACCCCGATTGCCGAGTACATCTACGCCACGGCATCAAAACATGGCAAGCGTGTGCAGGCCCTGGGCGGTGCCAAGAACCATATGGTGATCATGCCGGATGCCGATCTTGATCAAGCCGTTAGTGCACTGATGGGCGCCGCTTACGGCTCCGCTGGCGAGCGCTGCATGGCCATTTCGGTGGCGGTGCCCGTGGGCGAGGAGACCGCCCAGAAGCTGCGCGAGAAGCTTGAAGCTGAACTCGCGAACCTGCGCGTCGGGCCTGGCCTGGTCGATGGCCCCGATAACGATATGGGCCCGCTGGTGACCCGTGATCACCTGGAAAAGGTCAAAGGTTATATTCAAGCCGGCGTGGACGAAGGCGCTGAACTGGTGGTGGACGGCCGCAAAACGGCGGTGGACGGCGCCGGTGATGGTTTCTTTATTGGCGGCACGCTGTTTGATCACGTTAAACCCGGTATGCGCATTCACTCTGAAGAGATCTTTGGCCCGGTACTGGCGATTACCCGCGCGGCAAGCTTCGATGAAGCAGTCAGCATGGTTAACGCGCATGAGTATGGCAACGGCACGGCGATCTTTACCCGTGATGGGGATGCCGCGCGTCAATACTGCGAGCAGATTCAGGTCGGCATGGTCGGCGTTAACGTTCCTATTCCCGTGCCCATGGCGTTCCACAGCTTTGGCGGCTGGAAGCGTTCCTTGTTCGGCCCGCTGCACATGCACGGCCCCGATGGCGTGCGTTTCTACACGCGCATGAAGACCATTACCCAGCGCTGGCCCAGCGGTATCCGTGAAGAGACCAACCACTTCACGATGCCTACGCTTTAAGCGTCAATAACACCTGACGTAATTTTGACAGCACCGGCGGCTTGAGCGCCGGTGTCTTCAAATGAATCGAGCCTGCTCGCCCCCATAAGCCAACCCTCCTCGGCGGCACTGCACTTGTTTGCTCGACAAGTTCCCAACGGAATAGAAAGACGCATACCGTACGTGCCGTCGACGATTAAAGCACTCAAACAACAACGATAAGAGGTCAACATGGCCAATACGATAGCTGACCTACTGGCACCCCATCAGCTGCGGTTAGGCATTAACCCGCTAACTCAACCAAGGCGTACGCGATGGCATGTTCACCCTGCCGGGCGATGGCTACCTGGATTTTTTCGCCCCTCATTGAGTTTGCCACCAACCCTGATTATCAGGGCTGGTTGATCTTGGAGGCTGAGCAAGACTCGCGCAAAGCCCCCCAAAAAAGAGATGGCCGTGATTGCTTATCGCCGAATGACACGGCTGTTCGAAAACCGCTGACTCAGTGCATCACCCCCTCTTAGCGGAGTGCTAAAAGCGGCGCTTACGACTACTAACTTTAGGTGACTTTATCATGGCTAAGACGCTAAATATTGGCTTGATCGGTAGTGGTTTTATGGGCCAAGCGCATGCGGACGCCTATCACCGCGCGCGGATTCTCTACCGTGACCTACCATTAACGCCGCGGCTATACGCGATTGCTGATCAAGGGGCAGACGTGGCTGAAGCCGCACGGGAACGCCTCGGTTTCGAGAAAAGTTACGGCGATTGGCGCCAACTGATTGATGACCCCCATCTAGATGTGGTCGATATTACCTCCCCCAACGCGCTGCACCATGAAATGGCGCTGGCCGCTATCGCCGCAGGCAAGCATGTCTACTGTGAGAAACCGCTCTCCATGAGCGATGACCAGGCTCGCGAAATGCATGAGGCGGCCGAGCGGGCGGGTGTGAAAACCATGGTGGCCTTTAACAACATCAAAACACCGGCCGCGCTGTTGGCCAAGCAGTTGATTGACGCCGGTGAAATTGGCCGCCCTATTCGGTTCCGAGGAACGTTTGACCAGGGCTTCTTTAATGATCCTGATCTGCCCTGGTCGTGGCGCTGCTCTCGTCAAGGCGCGGGAACCGGGGCGCTAGGGGATTTAGGCGCACATATTATTAGTGTGGCACAGTTTTTAATGGGCGACCTGGAAGAGGTTAACTGCCAGGCGCAGACGCAAATTGCAGAACGCCCAGTGCCGACCAGCGATGCCGGTTACGCCAGCAAGGTCGATAAACACGCAGAAATGCGTCGAGTGGAAAACGATGATCAGACCCAGGCGCTGGTTAAGTTTACCTCCGGCGCGGCCGGGGTGATCGAGAGTTCACGCCTCGCGGCTGGCCGAGTGTTTGGCGTGTATTGGGAGATTTCCGGTACTGAGGGCACACTGTATATGGACGGTGAGCGGTTTAACGAGCTGCAGGTATACCGCTTTAACGACGATAAGCATGACCGCGGTTTCAAAACCCTGCTGGCCGGCTCCCAGGTGCCGCAGTACCGCGCTTTCTTTGACTTTGACTTCGCCGGTGGCGGGCTAGGCTTTTTCGACGCCAAAGTGATCGAGGTGCACGACCTGATCCAGGGTATCGCTAACCAGGACGACTGCTTTCCCAACTTTGCCTTTGGCCGCGCCAACCAGCGCATCATCACCGCCATGGATGAGTCCGCCCATAGCCGTCAATGGGTTCGCATCTAAACCCTAAAGACGCCCTGGCGATAAGGAGAGCAACATGGCATCAACAAAAATACGCATTGGCATGATCGGCGGTGGCCCTGGCGCGGGTATTGCCAAAGCGTGGGCGTAACGGTTGGAGGTCGACCAAAGTATGGAATTAAATATTTGATATTAAAAATTATAGAATATAAATTCCATTAAATCTGATTGTTTACGTTTTGCAAAACTCTCAGTGCTTATAGCCCCCAACAACAAGAGGAGATGCGCATGAGCACCCACACGCCAGCAATGTCGACGGCAGGAAGTGGCAGCGCCCCACCGGCAACATCACGCCAAACAGACGAATTGGAACATCAGCGAATTCCCGCTAGCCACCAACTGAGTGGTAAATACTTTCTTGGCGCTTATGCAGGGGAGCACGTGGCGGGAACTGAGTTTGTGATCGGTGCTTCTTTAGTGGCGCTGGGCGTTAGCACCAGTGATCTATTGTGGGGGCTGCTAATGGGTAATCTTTTGGCTGTGCTCTCATGGGCTTGGGTGTGTAGCCCGGTCGCCGTACGTTCACGAATGACCATCTACTGGTATCTGGAGCGGTTGGCTGGCAAGCGCTTCTCTCTCATTTATAACCTTCTGAATGGTTTGATTTTTGCCGTGGTCTCGGGGGCGATGATTACAGTATCAGCCTCCGCTTTCCGAGTGGTAACGACGATACCGCCACAAACCGCCTGGTATCCCCAGAGCATTAGCTTCGTAGCGCTGGTGCTGTTTGTGGGCGCTATTACCGTGTGGATGACACTCAAGGGGTTCAAGCTAATCGCTAATTTTTCAACCGTCTGCTCTCCCTGGATGGCCACCATGTTTTTAGCCAGTGGGGTGGTGACGATTCCCGTTCTGCTACATATGGGGGAGCTAGACGGTTTGACCACCCTGGCAGGTGTTGTTGATACTTTTGTTTGGACGGGAGAGACGCCAGAGGGAGCCCCTGGTATATCGGTGTGGGTGATTGCGGCCTGGGCCTGGGGCGCTAACCTGCCGATGCACTTGGGGATGAGTGATATGTCTATCCTGCGTTTTGCCCGCAAATCCTCGTATGGCTACTTCTCCGCCGCAGGTATGTACATTGGTCACTATATGGCATGGGTATGTGCAGGTTTAATGGGGGCAACAGCGGCGCTTCTGGCAGGCTCTCAGCTTACCCAAATGGACCCAGGTGGTGTCTCTTTTAGGATCCTTGGTGCCATGGGATTAATGGCGGTAGTGATCGCCGGTTGGACCACGTCGATCCCAAGCCTCTACCGTGCGGGGCTCGCTTTTCAGGCGGTTTTTACTCAGCACTCACGCGTACGGGTTACCGCTATTACAGGTGTGGTAACCACACTAATTGCCTGCTTCCCCTTTGTGTTCACTCAGTGGCTCAATGTGCTCTCTTACTTCATCATGCTGATTGCCCCGGTGGGTGCCATCATTGCGGCGGAGCACTTTTTACTGCCCCGAATGAAGATCCGCCCGTTCTGGCGTGAGCATTTGGGGCTTGCCAACAATCGTCCTGCGTTTATGGCCTGGGGCATTGGTGTCCTAGTTGGGGTGCTACTTTTATTGGAGGGCTCGCTACACCTCTTCACGCTCTTTATACCCGTGTGGCTGACAAGCTTTATTATTTACCCACTGCTGTGCCATTTTCAGCGGGATATTGTTAAAGAAGAGGTCGATGTTTATCAGGCCGCGTATGGGCCACTTAACCCACCTGAGCAACCGGGCGCTGATACGCCGGAACGCCTGCCAGTGCAGAGACGGAACCCTTGGTACCTTATAGCGGTGGCGTGTTTAGTGGCTATTTTGGGAATAGCGGGCTGGTCTTGGTTCCAGGGCGTGGACGCCACGGCGCACTTGGACACTTTCCAAGCACTCATTGTGGTACCAACCGTACTCTACTTTATTGCTGCTACCCTGTGGATGAAAAAAAGGCGAGGGCCTCGAACTCGATAGAGGGGTGAGTGACACGAAGTTCCAGGGGGAAAGGCAGAGCGCCGGGGTATGTGGCGCTCTACATCAGCCCCGATAAAGGGTCACAGAATAATCAGCGTCGCCAGCCCCAGAAAGGATAGAAAGCCGACCACATCGGTGACGGTGGTTAAAATGACTGCGCCGGACAGCGCTGGATCAATCTGCAGCCTTTTCAACACCAGCGGAATCAGCACGCCTGACAAGTTGGCGAGGCTCATGTTGATAAAAATGGCCAGGGTGATGACCAGCGTGATCAGTAAGTCACTGAACCACAGATAGGAAATGAACCCGACGACGAGGGCCCACACCAGACCGTTGCTCATGCCTACCCAGAGTTCCTTGTTATACAGCCACTGTTTGTTGTTACCGGCAAGTTGGCCCAACGCGAGGCCGCGGATCACGACCGTCAGGGTTTGGCTACCGGCAATGCCGCCCATGCTGGCAACGACAGGCATCAGGATGGCTAATGCCACGATTTGATCGAGCACCGCTTCGAACTGACCGATCACAAAAGCGGCTAAAAAAGCGGTCAACAGGTTAATACCCAGCCAAATACCGCGGCTTTTAGCACTGCGCATGATGGGGGTGAATACTTCTTCTTCGTCACTGACGCCTGACATGTGCTTCAGGGTCATATCAGCGTCATCTTGGGTGATTTCTAATACATCGGCGGAGTTCAACTGCCCAACCAGCAATCCATCGCTATCGCACACGGGCACAAAGGGCAGCTCTTTGGAGCGCAATAACGCCGCTGCATCACTGACTTTCATTTGATCATTCAGGGTAAAAAAATCATCCATATAATCATCAACCACGGCACTTTGTGGTTGTTTGATCAAATCAATCAGCGTCAGTGTGCCGAGCAATCGCTTATCTTTATCCGTGATCATGATTTGCTGGGATTCATCGTCGAGCAGCTGGTGGATGCGTATATAGCGTTGCACGGCTTCTAACGAGACACCCTGCTTTACATTGACCGTCTCGGGGTCCATGTATCGCCCCACCACATCATCTTCATAGGCATGCAGGTTTTCGACCTGGGCGCGAATTTCCTGGTCCAGGCTGGCATAAACGCTGGTCTTGATGGCTTCGTCAGCAACGTCCAGTACTTCAGCCACTTCCTGGGCATCCAGGCCCTTGACGATCTGCTCAACATCGCTTGCCGATAAATCTTCGATATAGTCAGCACGGATGTCTTCATCGACTTCTGCCAATACCTCGCCGATGAGTTCGCCAGGGATGTACTCCCAAAGCCGATCGCGGGTTTTAGCGGGAAAAGATTCAAGGGTGCGCGCAATGGCCAGGATGTCCAGCTCGGCAAATAGCGCTTCCAGAGCGGTGCTATCTTCTTCATCCAGGCTTTTTTGAAGATAAAGCAACTGCTCTTCGGTATTGGTATATTTTTCATCATCGCGCATAGCGTCCATCCTTAGGCAAATTGATCGTCAACACAGCTACTTGAAAGCTCTTGATGGCGCTCTATCAATTTTATAGACAGGTCTGGTTAAAAGCTACGCGAACACCATGGGCCATGCGCTGCTGAGCAGACACAGGGGGTACATCGGTGCCGATCATTTCATCGGCGGCGTCGGCCCAGGTCAGCGTGCCGTGGGTGAAACCCAGCGGCGCGAAGGCACGGCCAATCCATTGCGTGCCGGTAAAACGTTGCGTTTCGCCATTCTCATCGGTGAGCAAACTGACAGTGTTGTCCCGATGCAAGCGAACGATATACCAGCCCATATCAAGTCCGTGAACTTCTACATCGGGCAGCGGTGTAGGCCATTGCGCAAGGTCTTCAAGGGTGACGTGAGCGGGAAGGGTAGAAGGCATGGCGTATCCTCATGTGTGAATATCCGATATGCCAAGACTAAAGACTGTACTTTATTTGTACAGCAGTAACCGCCAGATCCGCTCGTTCATGGGGCTGCGCCAGGTGGTGTCGACCCATAAGGTGGTAATTTAGGCGGTTTTAAGGTGAGGAAGAAGGCTCTGGTCGGGTAGCCAGCCAAAGAGCAATCAGCGCCAGTAGCGCTATTACCCCCCAGCGACTCCAACCGGGGCCGAGTGACCAGCCGGTAATCAGCGCGCTCAACGCGATCGTGCTAACGGCCGCCAATTTACCCCGCCTTGAGATGGCCCGCTCCTGCTCCCAGGTTACCAGCAGCGGTCCGACATAGTGGCGAGAGCGGATCCAGGCCTCAAAGCGCGGTGAGCCTTTGGAGGCGCAGTAAACCGCCATTAGCATAAAGACGGTGGTAGGCAGCAGGGGCAGAAAAATGCCGAGGACACCGATACTAAAACTCAACCCTGCCAGCACGATCCACATGAGGCGGATCAATCTCATTCTTGCTCCCGGTAGGCACGCTTCCATAAAGTCATCGTGCTGATTGTTAAATAAGTATGGACTTATGTCACTGCTTTGCCACTCCAGCAACTTTCATATAAATGCAGCCACGCCGTCATCGTCTTGTCATTCAGCTTCTCTAGTGTCTCCTAACGTTCAATCGTTGGTTTAAAAACGATCAGGGGGGGAGACCAGAATGAGTAAAGAGATCGAAGATCATCGTCTGTTTAACCACAGTGGCAACCAACCTTTTGCCGAAGTATTGGCACGCCACGTATCCCGTCGCGATGTAATGCGCGGTGGTTTGAGCATGGCGGCTGCCTCGATGCTTAGCTTTGGCGGTACTGCTCAAGCGCTTGCCTCAAACGGCGCGCAAAAAAAGACCCTGACGCTGGCATTTGAGGCGGTTCATGGGTCGCTGACCGATGCCGTGGTGGTGCCGGAAGGTTACGTGGCCCAAGTCTTAGTGCCCTGGGGGACGCCGTTAAGTGCTGGCGACAGCTGGCAGCCCGACCAGCCGATGACTGCCGAGCGCCAAGCCTCTAGCGTGGGAATGCATCACGATGGTATGGCCGGTTTTGCCCTGGATGCCAACAATGCTTCGCGTCGTTTTGTGCTGGCACTCAACAACGAATATATCGACCAGGCAGCGCTATGGGCGCCTCAAGGCGGCCCCACCAATGCGGATGAGGGGCAACGGCCTGCGGATGAGTCGCGCACTGAAATCAATGCTCATGGCGTCACCATGGTTGAGATTGAAAAAGATGCCAACGGCCACTGGGCACATGTGCCGGGGTCGCGCTATAACCGCCGTTTGACGAGCGCAACGGTGATGGACCTGGCTGGGCCAGTGGCGGGCAGTGACTACGTCAAGACGCAGTTCTCACCGACAGGCATGCAAACACGCGGCACGAACAATAACTGCGGTAATGGGGTAACGCCCTGGGGGACTTATATTGCCTGTGAAGAGAACTGGCCCGATATCTTTGTGAACCGCGGCGAGCGCTTCCAGGACGATGCGCGGATTGGTATTCCCACCGATAAAAGCCGCTATGGCTGGGATACCTCAGCAGGTGATGTCTCTGAGCAGGACGATGAGTTCGCTCGCTTCGATATTACGCCGCGCGGCGAAAATGCTGAAGATGATTACCGCAATGAAGCACGCACGTTCGGTTATCAGGTGGAAGTCGACCCCTACAGCGATGCCCTCGCGATCAAGCGCACGGCACTTGGGCGTTTCCGCCATGAAGGGTGCTGGTTGGGCAAGCTGGAAGCCGGTCAGCCAGTGGTCTATTACTCCGGCCATGATGCCCGTAACGAGTACGTATACAAGTACGTCTCCGATGCCGCCTGGGATCCCGCCGATGCCAATCGCCCCGGCGAAGCGTATGACCGCCTCGCCATCGGTCATAAATATTTGGATAACGGCACTCTCTACGTGGCCCGCTTTCACGCCGACGGCAGTGGTGAGTGGCTGCCGCTGACACCTGATGCGCAAACACAGGACGGCCGAACGCTGGCAGCGGCGCTTGGTCTAGCCGACGACGATGCGGCAGGTATCATCATCAATACCTGCGATGCAGCGGATTTATTGGGCGCCACGCCAATGGATCGCCCTGAGTGGGCGTCTGTTGATCCCGCCTCGGGCGAGGTGTATCTCACCCTGACCAATAACTCACAGCGCATCGCTGAAGATACACAGCCAACCTATACCAACAGCGGTGAGCGCTTGGAACAGGTAGGCGTTGGTTATGACTTAGCGCCCACCAATGCTGCCAATCCTCGTGCCAATAACGAAGCGGGGCATATTATTCGCTGGCGTGAAAGCCGCTTGCCCAACGCCTTTACCTGGGAAGTGTTTGTATTTGGCGCCGCCGCTGACGACACAGATAACCATTCGGGCTTGACCGAAATGAACCAGTTCGCCAGTCCCGATGGGCTCTGGTTCGACGAGCGCGACGACGGGCAGGGCATTCTTTGGATTCAGACTGATAACGGTTATGAGGGGGTAACCGAGTACACCAACGATCAGTTGCTTGCCGTGGTTCCCAATGGGCTGGATGATATTCAGGGTGCCGGACCGGTGATCAACAACAGCAACCAGCAACAGCTCAAGCGCTTTGCGGTGGGGCCGAATGGCTGCGAAGTCACTGGTATTTTTGCGACGCCGGATAAAACCGCGCTGTTCATCAATATTCAGCATCCCGGTAACTGGCCGGCCGATGGTAGCGCGTTGACCCAAGATGCCACCGTTGCCGCCAGCGGCCAGGTACGCCCTCGGGCATCAACCGTGGTGATTCAAAAGCGCGATGGTGGGCCGGTAGGCGTTTAAAAGCAAAATTTCAAAAGTTGCTAGCGGGTCTTACCAAGAGCGTCGAACCTATCAAGGTTCGACGCTCTTTTTGATGTTGGGTTTACTGTACACGATATTTCTTTTGTCGAGCTTATAACGCCTGAAGACCACTATGCTGGTCAGGAGGCCGCCATGCTGGCCGATTTAGCCGTGACGGCTTTGCCTAAAAGCTTGATCCGCCCGCCGCTCAAGCGCCTCCACAACGAATCGTTGCCCCCACTTGGTGATTATCAAGTGTCACTGGTGAAGCGCCCAGGCAGTGGTGACGCCAGCGAGGTGTTGGCCGAACGGGTGATCGAGGCGTTTCGGGAGGGGTGAGCCCGAATGGTTAATAAACGGTCATTATTTTAGTGGGCACGTTGAGAAATGCGCTGGCGCAAAGCAGGCAGAATTAACCGATTTCTCCTACGCTAAGTAAGTGCTTTGTAAATTTTTTTATAGGACTATCCAAAAATTAGCGCAATATATCTCTGTATTTGGCGCTGGATAACCCAGGTTATGTTAACAGCTGGTAAATGATTATATCGTCAGTGTAAATAAAGTGATTTTAATGTCTCCACTGTTTTCAATAGCACGGAGGCCACACCGAGTGAACCTTTCAACGTGGGTCGGTGCCGCTACGCATGTTGAGCAATACAAGCTCAAGGATGAGTAAATAGTATGTATCAGCACTATGCGCGACCAGGACCTGAAGAGGGTGGTGAGGCGACTGGCCATGCGGTGGCTATCTTCAACATGACTAGGGACTCGCGCAGGGCCCAAGTCATGGACATCAATACCGACTATCAGCGCTTATGGGGTGGGGCCCGGGAGGAGTGGGTGGGCGCCACCCCCAACGTGGTTGAGCAAGAAGCGGCCAATCAGCAAATTCTTGCTCAACTGCACGATGTGCTGAACACCAGTGTCGAGCACGCCTTCGAGGGTATCGGTGGGCGTGAGGTCTCACGCCGGCATGATGGGTCGTGCCGACACATCGAGTGGCGCATCACGGCAATGGGAGCCCATCAGCACGATGCCATCACGCTGGTGCTTACACAGCGTGATGTGACCGATCAGGTGGAAAATGAGGCTCAACTGAAGCGGCTTGCCACCACCGATATGCTGACAGGGCTTGTTAACAGATCGCAATTCGATACGATGTTGAAAAGCGAACTCAGCCGTCAGGATCGCTACGCACGCCCTCTCTCTTTGATCATGCTGGATATCGATTACTTTAAAGATATCAATGATCGCTATGGCCACGATGTAGGCGATCAGGTATTGGTCGAAATAGCCAATTTGCTGAAAGGCAATTTACGTCAAGTAGACTACTGCGCAAGGTGGGGTGGCGAGGAGTTCATGCTTCTGGCACCCGAAACACCCCTGGAACACGCGGTGCTTCTCGCCGATAAGATACGTTGCGTGATTAACACTGCGAGTTTACCCACATCAGGCCCCATCACCGCCAGCTTTGGTGTGGTTGAGGCACAGCCTCAAGAAGCGGTCAAAAGTATCATGAAGCGAGTGGATGACGCCCTTTATGTCGCTAAAGAGAAAGGGCGTGACCAAGTCTCACCTATCGAGTTAGTGACATCGACGAGGTTTGCCTAAGCAGGATCGCGATCAATCGCAAACGGCGCCCATGCCTGGCGCACCGGCATGATTTCAAGCCGATTGATATTGATGTGTGGCGGTAGAGTGGCCAGGTAATAAAGCTGTTCGGCAATGTCTTCGGCCTGCAGGGGCGTGGTGCCTTTATAAAGCGCATCGGAAGCCGCCTGATTGCCTTTGGTGCGAACCAGCGTGAACTCGGTTTCGGCCATGCCGGGAGCCAGATCGGTCACGCGGACCCCGGTACCCTGCAGGTCGCAGCGCAGGTTGTAACTGAACTGTTGAATAAAGGCTTTCGAGGCCCCGTAGACATGTCCGCCTGGATATGGCCACTGTCCCGCCACCGATCCCAGGTTGAGGATGCTCGCACCCTTGCCGGTAGCTAACAGGTGAGGCATGGCGGCGTGCGTCACGTTGACCAGTCCCGTGATGTTGGTGTCGATCATGGTGTGCCAGTCTTCCAGCGCCACTTTTTGTGCGGGTTCGGGCGCAAGTGCCAACCCGGCATTATTAATCAGGCAAGTGAGTGGCAGCAGCGTATCGGGGAGTTGGCTTAGCGCTTGTGAAACCGCGTCACTATCGCGCACGTCCAGAGGGATCGTCAGTACGGTGACGTGAGGTGCCAGTTCACTTTCCAGTTCAGCCAGTCGCTCCTCACGGCGCCCCGTCAGAATCAGCGACCACCCTGCCTTGGCAAATCGCCGTGCGGCGGCTTTACCAAACCCTGAGGTTGCCCCGGTAATCAATACGCTTGGCATGATGCTTCTCCTTCGAATCAAATCAAAATTGACGTCATCCTATAATGCTCGAAGCGACGCGCTTAGAGCCAGTTCATTTGATCGCCTTTGGCATTGGCTGTCCTGTGCGCATGCTATCTCAAACGCTATAGAACAGTGGGGACGTATCGCTAGGCGGGTATTTATTAGCGGATTTCAATGTGTTCTCTATGAGGGGTTGATGCTTGGAAAAACGAGTCGCTAGTGGCGAGGTTAGACAGCTACCCTAGCTGTCTGCGCCAGCGGTTCTCGATGGTATCCAACTCGGCAGCCCCGTAAAGCGCATTATCATGTTGCCCATAGTAGGCCCATAATTGATCGCCATAATCGAAGTGCCACCACTCGCTGGGCAGGTTGGTGAAGCCATGCTCGCTCATGATGTGATATAGCAGACGGCGGTGATCCCGCGCCTTATGTTGCTGAGGGGTCAGCGATTCCAGATGCTCGAAATAGTCGCTATGAGAGGCCGGTAATGCCTCGTCAAACAGGGTGCCCATATCCAGCGGCAAGCCATCGGCATCGCACAGCGTGACGTCGACAGCTCCGCCCGTCAGGTGTGGGCTGGGGGCGAGCGGGTCACGGCTGGGTACCGAGACAAACTCCCTGGTACGTTCCAGCAACTCGGCTTCACTGAGGTCGGGTTGGTGGTGGTGGATGGCTTCGTGCAGGGTATCAAACAGATACTGCTGCACCCGCCATGGACGCCATCCATCCAGTACGATTAAGCCGATGCCGTCGGGCAAGCTGCGTGCTGCAGCGAGTAGTGCCCGATAAACCCCCTCTCGAACGAAACACTCCGGTACCGCGCCTGGGATGCCAAGCCGAGCATAGGCGGGAAAAACGCTGATCGGTGCGGGCGCAAGGCTCATCGGCATTAAACGTTCACTGTTATCGTCAATCGGGACGCGGCGCAGCTGTTCCCAGCACGGTGCTGGGTAACTGGGTACAGGCGGCAAGGCCTTCAAGAGTGTGTTCAAAGGCATCGTCTTATCCAAGCGGGTTATCAAAACTGAGTAGGTAGCCACAGCGTCAGCGGTGGGAAGAGAATCAATAAAATAAGGACGGCAATCGCCGTCAGTACAAAGGGCCAAATGGTTCTGAATAGCGACACAATTTCAAGACGACTGACCGCCGCCGCCACGAATACGCATGCGCCTAGCGGTGGCGTAATCAGCGCAATGGTAATGTTCAGCGTGATGATGATACCCAGATGTATAGGGTCGATACCCGCCATCATGGCGACCGGCGCGAAGATGGGCGTCAGTAGCATCAACGCCGATACCTCCTCCATGAACATGCCGGTGACAAAGGTGATGGCGCTGAGCAGTAATAAAATAACGACACTATTATCCACATAGGGTGATAGCAGTGACACAAACTGTTCCGGCACCTGGGCATAGGACAGCAGCCAGCTAATCGTGGCTGAGGCGGCCATGATCAGGAAGATGGCAGAGGTCAGGCGTGCCGTATCCAAGATGGCTTTCCAGCATTCCTTGAGCCGTAACCCACCCAGCACGACACCACATAAGGCGACATACAGCGCTGTCAACGCGCCCGATTCTGTAGGCGTAACAAAGCCCAGCACAATGCCGGCAACGATAATGAAGGGAGCAATGAGTGCAGGCAGAGCCGCCATGAACGCCAAGCCAAGCTGACCCAATGAGGGAAATTGAGCGCTTTTGGGTAATCGGTAGCGCCAGGCATACCAGGCGTTCATGCCCATAAAGGCAATACCCAGCAACAGCCCGGGCACGACGCCCGCCAGAAAGAGATCACCGACTGACGTATTCGTCAGCGAGGCGTAAAGAATCATGAAGATACTGGGCGGAATAATCGGGCCAATCAGCGAGCTGCCCGCGGTCAAACCGGCGGCAAAGGCCCTTGAGTAGCCCTCTTTCTCCATGGCGGGTACCAGCAGCGAACCAAGCGCCGAGGTATCGGCCACGGCAGAACCATTAACGCCTGCAAAGAAAACGCTCGAAACCACGTTGACGTGACCCATACCGCCCCGCAAGTGCCCAACTATCAGGCGGGCGAAGCCCATCAGGCGCTCGGTTAAGCCACTGACGTTCATCAGGTTGCCAGCCAGTATAAATAACGGAATGGCCATCAGTGAGAACACATTGATACCACCGAAGAATTGCTGGGGCATCATGCGTGGAATCATCGAGAAGTCGACGAATAAAAACCCCACAAACGCGGTGGTCAACAACGCAATAAACAGTGGCAGCCCCAGTAATACGTGGCCCAGGAAAACGGCCAGCATGGTCAAAGTCATAGGGAGTCCTCAACGGGCTTCATAGAGAGCCTTCAGCGGTCTTCATAGAGTGTCCTCGACGGTCTTGAGGGGCGCCGGACCATAGAGAAGCACATGCCAAGCCAGTAGTAGGAAGCCAAGCGGTAGCGAGAGGAGGGGCACCGTGCGACTGATGCCAAGCCCGGACGTGGTAAACATGCTGACCGACAATGCATAGCGATAGCTAACCCATGCGCCGCCCGCTGCAATCAACAGGGTAAGTAGCCACTGGTACACATTGAGCAGGCGAGCGAAGGGGGCTGGCAGTAGCTTCTCCAGCAGCCCGACGCGCATATGTCCGCCTTCCGACCAGACGGCGCCTGCCGCGAGCATCACGGTGGCGATGATCAGGAAGCGCGATAGCTCATCCGTCCAGATAGGGGCACCACCGGCAATGTAGCGGGCGAAAACACCATAAAGAATGGCCGCCACATTAAGAGATAACAGCGCTCCTGCCAGGGTAAGGGTGATCGGACGGCTGATCGTCAGAAGACGGAGCCGAAGCGTTTTGAACATGGCAGCCTTCCATGAAATTCAGAAATGTGAAGTGAAAGAATAGAGGGCCGGTAAAGTACCAGCCCCTGTTATTGACACGGCGACAGAAACCGTTAGTGGAGCAGGTCGCTCATACCCGCATCTTCCAGCGCCATATCGATCCAGCGTTGCTCGATATCACGCTCTTCGAGCCATTCAAGATAAGCAGGCTGGCCGATTTCGCGGAAAGCGGTGAGCTCCTCTTCAGAAGGGCGAATCACTTCCATACCCTGTTCTTCCAGGTAGGCAATCCGTGAGTCGACCTGCTCCTCGTTGTGCTCGCGGGCATTTTGGTTCGCTTCGGCGACGGCTTCCTGAAAGGCATCACGAAGCTCGTCATCCCAACTGGCGATCATGTCGCTGTTGCCCACCAGGAATTGATTCGAATACTGGATGTTGGCAAGCGTCAGGTAGTCCTGTACTTCGTAAAGGCTGCCCAGGATGATATACATCGGCGGGTTCATCTGACCGTCCGCTACTCCGGTGCGCAGTGCCATGTAGGTCTCTGTCCAGGGAATCGGCGTACCCGATGCACCGAAGGCCTCATAGAGCGCAACCTGGCTTGGGTCCATGGCCCGGAAGCGGAGACCTTCGAAGTCGTCAGGGTGACTGATAGGCTTCTCGTCATTGGTAAAGGCTAAAAAGCCGCCTTCCTCGACGACTGCCAGCATATCGATACCGGCGCGCTCCTTCAGCGCCGCACTGACTTCCTGCCAGTACTCCCCTTCATCAAAGAAGGTACGGGCTGCCGCAAAATCGTCGAACAGGAACGGGATAGCACTGACGAAAATCTCATCGACGAGAGGCGAGACACCCGCAAAGGACGCCACGTTGAGCATGGGCGTGCTCATGGTCTGCTCCATGCGCTCCTGCTCTTCGCCCAGCGAGCTATTGGGATATAGCTCTAATTGAATCTGGTTGTCGGTTTTTTCCTCGACCAGTTCCTTAAGGTTAGTGGCAAAGACGTGTACAGCATTCTTGTCGGGGTCGGGGGCGCCGTTGTAGCCCAAATTTATCGTGGTCTCGGCGACGGCATTGCCAGCCATCAGGGCAGAGCCAATCAGGCAAGCCGAGATGAGCCGCTTGGGTGAAAAGCGTTGGGTCAACACTGGGTGAGTCAACATAGTCAGTCTCCTGGTTTATTGTCGTGAGCTGTAGGGTGCTGAGTGAGCGCTATTAGCTTTATAGGTGTTGCCTACAGGAAGACTATGTATTGAGGCGTTGACTATGCAAGACCTTTAGTGTGGACTTTATTGCAACAGTCGCGGCGCATCGGCCGAGAAAAAGCGCATGCCTTTGTGTAAATGATCGATACAGGCCGTGGAAGCCACAGGGAGTTCCTGCCCCTTCAAGCTAACGATCTGCGCACGGGTACCGTTCATCACCGGGTAGCGCATGGGTAGCGTGCAAATTTCGCCACGCTCTATTTCATCGATGACGGTGATTTCCGGCATAAACGTAATGCCAATGCCTGAACGAACGAAATTCTTCAACACAGATACAGAGTTGGTGTGCAGACGAGCTTCGAGATGGATACGCTCCTGGTGAGCCACCATATTGACCATTTGCCGCATGCCGAATGGGTTGTCCATTAATGCCAGCGGCCAATCCTTTAAGTCATGCAGCGTCACGGGCCGTTTCAGCTCAATGAGGGGGTGATTGGGGGGAACAATGACATCGAGTGGCTGACGCGTTTCCACATGGCAGTAAAGCTGCGGGTCCACCGGCGGTGCATAAAGTAGCGCGATATCCACTTCACGGTCTTTGAGTAGCGACATCGCTTCATTGACGCCCGCCATACGGACTTCGACATTAATACCCGCAAACGCCGACATGAACGTGCCTAGCGGTGCGGTGATCAGGTCGGCGATAAACCCTTCCCCAACGGCGATACGTACTTCGCCTTTCGCTAGGCCCTGAAGTGCCATGAGTTGGGAGAGTACGGCCTCCTCCGAGGCCCGCTGGGCGTGAAAGTGATGCACCAGCAACTGACCGGCTGCGGTTGCACGCATGCCGCGGCCGTGTCGTTCGCATAGCTGGGTATCCAATTCTTCTTCAAGTGCTTTTAATTGGCGGCTAACGGCGGAGGCGTCGACATTCAAATGGGCCGCGGCGCGCCTTAGCGAGCCGCGGCGAATGACTTCATTGAGGTAAGTTAATGCACGTTGATTAAGCATAAAGGCACCTGACCATAAGGTGACATCCATATTAACGGATGACCGCTTGGCAAGTGCAATGGGTGCAGATCAGGCTAAGCGAGTGGTTGGGTAGATCGATCGCTTTGTGCGTTTTTCGCCTCCACCGCATCCGCCAGCATATCGGCGGTAATGGCAGAGAGCGTCCAGCCCAGGTGGCCGTGACCGGTATTGTAGAACACCGTGGGCAGTTTGCCGGGGCCGACCTTGGGCAGCATGTTGGGGAGCATCGGGCGCAGGCCCGCCCAGGGTATCACGCGGCGGGTGCTGACCCCGGGGAAGCACTCTTCCACCCAGCGAATCAGCGGGCGGATGCGGTTGTCGCGGATATCGCGATTGAAGCCGTTAAACTCGGCGGTACCGGCGATGCGGAAGCGTTCATCCCCAAGGCGGCTGGTGACCAGCTTGGTTTCATCATCCAACAGGCTGACCGTAGGCGCAGCCTGTTGGGAGGCAGCATCATCGAGCTGCACGGTAATCGAGTAGCCTTTGACCGGGTAGATATTGACCCGGTCGCCAAGCTTGGCGGCCAAGGCGCGGCTGCCCACCCCGGCGCATACCACCACGCTATCAAAGGTTTCGCGCACCGGTTCGCCGTCAGCCTCGCCTTCAAGAGAGGCGGTGATCCAGGCGTGCTGTTCGTCCGCGCCGATATCCTGCACGCTGTGGCCATATTTGAGCGTTACACCGCGACGTTCGGCGGCTTGCGCCAGGCCGTGGGTAAACTTGTGAATATCGCCGGTGGCGTCGCTTTCGGTGAAGAAACCGCCATAGTAGTTGCCCGCCAGGGTGGGTTCGATGGCACGCATTTCCTCGGGCGTCACCGGCTGGCGCTCCAGGCCACCTTGGCTGAGCAGCTGGGAGACCTTGGCGGCGTGGTCATAGCCCGCTTTATCACGGTAGATATGCAGAATGCCTTTCTGCTTTAAGTCGAAATCTATCTGCTCATCTTTCGCCCACTGAAACAGGTGTTCGCGGGCGGCAATGGCCAGTCGTGCGGTCTCGGTGGTGTTGGCGGCGTACTTGGGAATCGCGGCAATAAATTCGCCAAACCAGCTGAGCTTGTGCCAGCTCGGGCGGGGATTGACCAATAGCGGCGCGTCGTTTCTGAGCATCCAGCGCAGGCCCTTGATCACCGTTGGCCAGTGGTTCCACACCTCGGCGTTAGAGGCTGACAGCTGACCGCCGTTGGCAAACGACGTTTCCATCGCGGCATAGCGATGCTTTTCAAAGACAGTGACCTCATAGCCACGTTTGGCCAGGGCGTAGGCGCTGGTAATGCCGGTGATACCACCACCGATAACGGCAATGCGTTGCATAAGTCTCTCCGGTTTTCATGAGCGTCGGGAATCCCACCTAACGGCGTAATGGCTGCTGGGCGTACCCCTTCCGTCATGGAACCTGAGAGATTCGCGTGCCCTTTGGGGCGCGCTTGCTCCTTCGGTGGGCTGAGTGACGCAGTCATCAGCCGCTCTTCGGAAAGTGAGGGTCATAGCGGTCCGGTTGCCTGAGAGTTTCCGGGGTTGTTGCTCCTTCGGCGCTGGCGTCATCCTTGTGAGATGCGCCAAGCTCTCCCGCTATTACCTGATTATTGTTTAATCGTGATGGTTTTTAACGTTATCAGCTTCGCGATGGAAGTCGACCAAAGTCGTGAACGCTGATTCCACGGGGCCTGTATCAACAGAATTACTCTGCTGGCTGGGCCCGCGCAATGATCGCCGCGCAATCAAGCCTGGTAGGCAGCGTGCCGGTACTGAGGCCGTTGCGTTCAGCCAGCCGTCCGGCGCAGAACGCATCGGCCACACAAGCCGGGGCGTGCTGTACCAGCAGGGCGCCCTGCAACGCCAGGGCCATACCGTCCGCCAGCTGGCGGGCGCGGTACTGGAGCGATTGGGTATCCTGCAGTTCCCGCTGTAACTGGTGAATAAAGCGGTCCAGATGTACATCAGCGCCTTTTGCCTTGGCGAGTTCCGCAAAATAGGCGTCGAGCACCTCGGGCTGCTTTTCAATCGCGCGCAGGATATCCAGGCACTGGACGTTACCGCTGCCTTCCCAGATGGCATTAACCGGCGATTCTCGGAACAGGCGCGGCATCACATGGGTTTCCATGACACCGCTACCGCCAATCACCTCCATCGCTTCATAGGCATGATGGGGCGTGCGCTTGCAGATCCAGTACTTGCCGACCGGCGTGGCAATGCGTGCGAGCAAACGCTCGTGTTCGTCATCCTGATGGTCCATGGCGCGAGCCATGCGCAGCATCAGGGTAGTGGCGGCTTCGCTTTCAATGGCCAGATCGGCGAGCACGTTCTGCATCAGTGGCTGTTCGCTCAAACGTGCCCCGAAGGCATGACGATGGGTGGCGTGGTGAATCGCCTGGGCGGTGGCCTGGCGCATACCGGCGGCGGAGCCAATCATGCAGTCGTAGCGGGTCATGGCCACCATCTCGATGATGGTACGCACGCCGCGTCCCTCGTCGCCCACCATCCAGGCAAAGGCGCCGCGTAGCTCGGTCTCGCTGGAAGCGTTCGCCACGTTGCCCATTTTGCGTTTGAGTTGCTGGATATGCAGCGGATTTTTAGTGCCGTCGGGTCGCCAGCGCGGCAGCAGAAAACAGCTCAAGCCGCCGGGTGCCTGGGCGAGCACCAGAAAAGCGTCGCACATCGGCGCCGAGACAAACCATTTATGGCCGACCAGTTCATAGGCCTCGCCCGGACCGCCTTGATCAATCGGGTAGGCGCGGGTGGTGCTCAGGCGCACATCGGAGCCACCCTGCTTCTCGGTCATTGCCATACCCAGGGTGACGCCCTGTTTTTCGAAATAGGGCAGGTTGCGCGGGTCGTAGTGGGGCGCGGTGATTTTATCGCCCCAGCTCTCAAGCAGATTGGGCTGATGGCGTAACGCAGGCAGGGCTGCGAACGTCATGGTGATCGGGCAGCCGTGGGCTGCTTCCACCTGCGTGTTCAGGTAGTAGTTGGCGGCGCGTGTAACGTGCGCACCCGGCCCTGGGTTTCGCCAGGGACTGGCGTGCAGACCGTGCTCCACCGCTGTTTTCATAAGCTGGTGATAGGCCGGGTGAAACTCGATCAAATCGACCCGATGGCCCTGCCGGTCATGGGTTACTAGCTGCGGTGAATAGCGGTTGGCGTCAAACCCCAGGGCGATGGCGTCGGACGAGCCTGCCCACTGACCAAACGTTTTGAGAGCCGTGTCGTCAGTGCCGCCTTCGCGCTTGACACCTTCCTGAAGCGCGCGATCGGTTGTGTAGCTATTGTAGTTTTCCAGCGACGGTGGCTGGTTTTCCACCTGATGGGTGCTGGCTTGTAGCTTATCAGCGAGGGGGAAGTGTGACGGCATGGTGACCACCTCTTATTGTGTTAGAGGGCCAATAATGAAGCGGCAATTTTTTAAACGGTTGTTTGGTCAACTTTAGCGCGATGCGCCCATTATGCAAACACCACCGTTTTGACCCCTCGCTTTGCGCTAGCGCAAGACTTCACTGACAATAGGGTGTCGCTCCTTTAAACATGGATATGAGTCATGCAAGCAAACGGATTTTTTGATGATGTTGGCGAAACGATCGGTGAAGTGATTCGTGGCGTCGTCGAGTTTCTACTGGGTATTTTTACCAATCTCTTCGGCGCGTTTGATGAGTTTATCGATGGCCTGACGCGCTCGCTGGGCATCAGCGATTCGTTTTTCAGCATCGTGGTGCTGATCATCGGCGTGCTCATTCTGTGGGGAGGATTGAGGGCCTTTTTCCGCGGTTCGATCATCGGCGGTATCATCCGAACCCTGCTGGGACTGTTTATCCTGGCGTGGCTGATGATGTGAATATGTCACCGGGTAGCCCGAGGGTTACCCCAGTTGCTTCTCCAGCGCGAAAATATGCGCGTCATCCACCCCCAGCTCGCGCAGAGCGTGGGCAAGGTTCAAAAGATACTCACGATTGGGGCCGCTGGGGCCATGGGCCTGATTGATCTGGCGGGCAATATCCGCAAGCGGTGCCTCGCCAAGAAACGCCGGATTGTCCTCGCTTGCCAGATAAATCAGCCCCTCGCTCCTGCCGGCATCATTGCCACTGTGGTCAAGGAAGGTCAGCGGCACTTTTTCCCGCAGGTAGCCGTTTTTCTCGCGCACATCCAGCGGCCCGAGCACATCGGGCGTAATGCGGTAGGCCATGCCGTGGCACACCGCACCTGGCGAGCGGATCAGCGTCGCCACACGCCCCGGTGCTTCAGGGGTGCCGCGATGGTCGTGGGAGGCCTGCCAGAAGCGCCGCGCCCAGCCGGTAATGTAAGCGGGCTGGCGCTCCAGGTAGTCAAAATCAGCTTTCCAGATCAATGAGCCATAGCCAAACAGCCACAGGTCGTCATGCTCATCGAAAAAGTTTCTTTGCTGGTTTAAGGCAGTGGTATCAAGCAACATAAAGCATCTACCCCGATCACCTGAGTGGCAGCGCGCAATGGCGTTAACGATCGTCCATCATCCCGGTTATACGATTGATTTACCAGCTAACCACCCCTTTCCAATGGAGAAGTTTCGCGTCCTTCGCCAACAGCTTGGGGAGCAGACGATGGCGACGCCAGTCGAGTGGCTGACCCCTCGGCCTGCCAGCGTCGGCGCTTTGTCGCGCGTGCATACGCGGGCTTACCTTGACGCTTTTCTGAACGGTACGCTTGATCGTGCCGCTCAGCGCCGTAGTGGCTTTGTGTGGTCTGACGCCCTGGTCGAACGGGTAAGGTTGGAAACCGGTGGTACGCTGCTGTCGTTAGAAGTCGCTTTGGCATCAGGACTTGCCTGCAACTCAGCCGGTGGCACCCATCACGCCCATGCTGATGCAGCAAGCGGTTATTGCTTGATTAATGACCTTGCCGTTGCGGCGGCTCACGCCCTGGCGCAAGGCTGGGTCGAGCGGGTGTTGATCGTCGATTGTGATGTTCACCAGGGCGATGGCACGGCGCGCCTCTTCGCTGGCGTGCCCGGCGTCTTTACGTTTTCAATGCATGCCGGGCGCAACTTTCCCGCCCGCAAGGCGAAAAGCGACCTGGATATCGCCCTTGCCAATGGCATGGAAGACGATGCCTATCTGACGGTGCTGGCATCGCGATTGCCAGGGCTGCTGGCGGCCTATCAGCCCGATGTGGTGCTTTATGACGCCGGTGTGGATGTCCATCGGGATGACCGTCTGGGCTATCTGGCGCTGAGTGACGAAGGGCTGTATCAACGGGATGCCTATGTACTGGCATGCTGCCGCGAAGCTGACATTCCCGTCGCGGCGGTGATCGGTGGTGGCTATGATCGTGATATCGTCACGTTGGCAGAGCGCCACGCCCAGCTTCATCGAGCGGCGGCGGATGTGCTTGAACGTACCGGCGAATAGTAATGAAAAAATAGTAATGCAAAAGGAGGCAGGCATGCGCGCAATCTTTCTGGTGGATAACGGCTCCCTGAGGCCCCAGGCAACGCATAACTTGCGGCGTGTGGCGGCATCTCTCAGCGAGCTCATGGGCGAGACCGTGCAGGCAGCCTCGCTCCTCCACTCCAACAAGATCCCCGCTGAAGAGGTGGACGGCATCCCCGCGATAACGCTGGGCCCCGCTGCCGAGCGGGCGGCTGAGCAGGGCGCCGACGAGATTATCGTGCTGCCGTTCTTTTTCGGCCCCAGCAAGGCGCTGACCGGTTACCTGCCGGAGCGGATGGCCGCCATGCAGGAGCGTTTTCCTAACGTTAATGTGCGCGTGGCCCAGCCGCTGGTCGATGAACTGGGCGATAACGACTTGCGCCTTGCCGAGCTGTTGGCCGACAACGTTCGTGAGCAATCCGCATCAGGCCAAACGCCGAGGGTCGCGCTGGTGGATCATGGCAGCCCGATCCCTGAGGTCACCGCCGTGCGCAACCGCCTGGCAGGCCAACTGAGTGTGCTGCTGGGCGATGATGCTGCCAGCGTCGTCGCCGCCTCTATGGAGCGCCGCGAGGGCGATGAGTACCGCTTTAACGAACCGCTGCTGGAAAATCTGCTGGATAGATCCGAATTTCACGCCGGGCCGGTGATCCTGGCAATGCTGTTTCTGTCACCCGGGCGCCACGCGGGGGAAGGCGGCGATATTGCCGAGATCTGCGCGGCGGCTGAACAGCGCCACCCAGGGTTGAGTATCGTCTCCACCAAGCTGGTAGGTGAGCATCCGGGCATCGTCGATATCCTGCACACACGCCTGCGCCAAGCGCTTGATGGCGAACGCTTTCTGCTGGCGTTGTCGGCCCCCGGCGATGCGGCACACTAGGCGATGGGTGTAACAGGGCTCAAGAGCGCGTAGAATCGCGGGCCTTTCGATGCGCACTCTACATACCCAGGGCCCAGATCTTGATCGCAACCGCTAATATCACCATGCAGTTCGGGGCCAAGCCCCTGTTTGAAAACGTCTCCGTCAAGTTTAACAACGGCAATCGCTACGGCCTGATTGGCGCCAATGGCTGCGGCAAATCCACCTTCATGAAGATTCTGGGCGGCGAGCTCGAACCGACGTCCGGCCAGGTGATGCTGGATAGCAGCACGCGGCTGGGCAAGCTGCGTCAGGACCAGTTTGCGTTTGAAAACGAGCGCGTCATCGACACCGTGATCATGGGCAACGACGAGCTTTGGTCGGTCACCGCCGAGCGCGAGCGGATCTATTCCCTGGCGGAAATGAGCGAAGAAGACGGCATGGCGGTGGCAGATCTGGAAGTGCGCTTTGCCGAACTGGATGGTTATACCGCCGAAGCCCGCGCGGGCGAGCTGCTCCTTGGGCTGGGCATTCCCATCGAACAGCATACCGGCCCGATGAGTGAGGTGTCGCCCGGCTGGAAACTGCGCGTGCTGCTGGCTCAGGCACTGTTTTCGGACCCCGATGTCCTGCTCCTCGACGAACCTACCAACCACCTGGATATCAATACCATCCGCTGGCTGGAGGACATGCTCAAGGCGCGCAACAGCACCATGGTGATCATCTCCCACGACCGCCACTTCCTGAATAGCGTGTGCACCCACATGGCGGACCTGGATTACGGGGAAATCACCCTCTTCCCGGGTAACTACGACGACTACATGACCGCGGCGACGGCTGCGCGCGAGCGTCAGCACTCGGACAACGCCAAGAAAAAGGCCCAGATTGCCGAGCTGCAACAGTTTGTCAGCCGCTTCTCGGCCAACGCCTCGAAAGCCAAGCAGGCCACCTCGCGGGCGCGCCAGATCGACAAGATCAAGCTGGAAGATATCAAGCCTTCAAGCCGGGTTAGCCCCTTTATCCGCTTTGACCAGAATAAAAAGATCCACCGTAACGCGGTGAATGTGGACAATATCAGCAAAGGCTATAACGGCGAGACGCCGCTGTTCGAGCGCCTGTCGATGACCGTTGAAGCTGGCGAGCGGATCGCCATCATCGGGCCCAATGGCATTGGCAAGACGACCCTGCTGAAAACCCTGGTCGGCGAGTTGCACCCGGATGCCGGGGAAGTGAAGTGGACCGAAGCCGCCGAGCTTGGCGTGTTCGCTCAGGACCATACCGACGATTTTGCCGTGGATGCCACCCTGTTTGAATGGATGGGCCAGTGGACACAGGGCGGTGAGCAGGTGGTGCGCGGCGCGCTCGGGCGGATGCTGTTTTCCAGCGACGACATCGATAAATCGGTCAAGGTGATTTCCGGCGGCGAGCAAGGGCGCATGCTGTTCGGTAAGTTAATCCTCACTCAGCCCAATGTGCTGCTGATGGACGAGCCGACCAACCACCTGGACATGGAGTCCATAGAGGCGCTGAACCTGGCCCTGGAAAACTACCCGGGAACCCTGCTGTTCGTCAGCCATGACCGCGAGTTCGTGTCGTCGCTGGCCACGCGCATTATCGATATGCAGCCGGAGGGCATCGTCGACTTCAGCGGCAGCTATGACGATTATTTGCGCAGCCAGGGCGTTGCCTGATCCGCTCGGCAGGCGCTAGCCAATAATGCGTTCGAAGGTGGCGTCGGTGGCAGGTTCACGGTCGCCATCCAGCATATCGCCGGTAAACAGCGTCTGCATTTCTTTGGCCAGTGCCACATAGACATGCATCTGTTGATTGCGGCGCTTGCGCAGCGGTGGTTTCACCAACAGGCTGATGCCCTTGATCGGCTCGTGGGTTTCATTGCGTAGCAGGTCGGGCATTTCCCCGGGCGGAAATGCATTGGCGATAGTGATGGGGTTCGTGGGTTGCTCGCCAGCGATGTGAAAGACCTTCTTGATCGGGTCGAACGTCGCCTCCTTCTCGCGCAGCCACTCGGCAAGGCGCTGATCGGTATGCTCATCGGGTTTCGAAAAAATCACGAACAGCGAGTGTTGGGCCACTTTGCCGGAGTGCTTTGCCGATGAGGAAGATGTTTCCTCGGGCGGTGGCGGTGAAGTGGCTTCATGGGAGGGGCGTTCCTCCGTGGAAGCGGCAGTGTCTATCGGCGGTTGACGACGCTGCCGCATGACGTAAATAAACAGGGCCAAGGCGACTAGCGCTAATACGAAAGAGCCGATTGCCAATAAGGTGACTAACGGTGTTGTCTCCATGGTTTTTATCCTTTTTTGCGCGCCAATCACGGGTTAATTGCGGCGCCAGATAGTCGCATTGAGGGCAAGTGCCAGGGCTACCCAGAGTGCGTAGGGCACCATTAACCATGCCGCTAATGCGCTTACTTTAGCAAAAACAATGATGGCAAGCATGATCAGCACCAGTAGTAGTGCGATATCGCCTAGTGCGGCGGTTATTTGCTTGCGGCCAAAAAACAGCCACGACCAGGCGGCATTTGCCACCAGTTGGAGGGCATAAACGGTCAAGCCAGCGGTGCGCCAGGCCGAGTCCTCTGCCATGTAGATGCGCCACGCGGCAATCGCCATCAAAAGGTAAAGAATGCCCCAGGCAATGGGAAACGCGATATCTGGCGGTGTCCAGGCGGGTTTGTTGAGCTCGCGGTACCAGCTATCGGGCCTGAACCGTGCCCCGGTGCTCGCGGCAATGCCCACCAGGGCTAGCGATATCAGTAAAGCGAATAGCGAAGTGAGCATTCATCACCTGTATCTCAAACTTAAGAATCAACAGCCTAGCAGCGTTTTGCCGTCGCTAGACACAAAAAAAGCACCACCGAAGTGATGCTTTTCATTATTAAGCGGCTTTTTTTAAGGCCGCTACTTAGTCCATGCGGTCGTAACCATTATTCATGAACGGGTAGTCGGTATAGCCTTTCTCGTCACCGCCGTAGAAGGTCTCGTGGTTGGGCTCGGTGAGAGTGGCGTTCACACGGAAGCGTTCGGGCAGATCCGGATTGGCAATGTAAGGACGGCCAAAGGCCACGGCATCGGTGGTGTTTTCGCTGATGCGCGCTTCGGCATGCGCGGCATCATAGTTACCGCAGTAAATCAGACGACCGCTGAAGCGCTCGCGCATCTGCTCGCGGAAGCCAGCAGGGAACTGGATGTCGCCCCCGGCCCAGTTGGGCTCGTTCAGGTGCAGGTAAGCCAGGCCGCGCTTGGAGAGCTGATCGGCCATGTAGAACGCCATGGCTTCCGGCTCATCGTCGGTCAGGCCAAACAGCTCGATAAAGGGCGTCATGCGAATGCCGACCCGGTCGGCCCCGTAAACGTCGATGACGGCGTCGACCACTTCCAGCGGGAAGCGCGCCCGGTTTTCCAGCGAGCCGCCATACTGGTCGGTACGCTTATTGGTGCCGGTGGCCAGGAACTGGTTCAACAGGTAGGCGTTGGCCGCGTGGACCTCGACCATGTCAAAGCCTGCCCGCTTGGCGCGCTCAGCCGCCTGGCGATAGTCTTCGACGATACCCGGGAGCTCGTCAGTTTCCAGCGCGCGGGGCGTGCTGGTGGGGTGCTGACCGGCGGTGCCGTCTTCAAACTCAACGAAACACTGGGCACCTTCGCCTTTCAGCGCGCTGGGCGCGACCGGTTGCTGACCATTGGGCTGAACCATTTCATGGGAAACGCGCCCAACGTGCCATAGTTGCAACGCCATGCGGCCGCCTTTGGCGTGCACCGCATCGACCACGCCTTTCCAGCCAGCTTCCTGCTCGTCGGTCCAGATGCCGGGGGTATACACATAGCCGCGTGCGGTAGGCGAGATATTGGTCGCTTCGCTGATAATCAAGCCAGCACCGGCGCGCTGACCGTAATAGGCTTCCTGCATCTTGCCCGGCACGCTGTCAGGTGTGCGTGCCCGGGTCAGCGGCGCCATGATCACCCGGTTAGGGATCGACAGGCTGCCAAGCTGCGTGGCAGCGAGTAGCGTTTCGTAAGCCATTAAACAAACTCCTTTTGAACTCTGATGTTGAGCAGTGGCCGACAGAATAGACCAGTTTACTAGTTAATGCCAACAGTTGTGCTGAATCTTTGGGATCCGTGCGTACTATCTTATTTCCTCAAAATAAAAATAGCCCCACTTTGAAAATCAAAGCGGGGCTATAGAGCTGATAGTGGGGCTTTTGTCATTCCCGCTGCCAGGGCCAGCGGCGTTTGGCGGGCGCATCAATCTGCTGTAGCGCTGAGGATAGCGGCAGCATGATGGCGGCGAGCTGGCGGTGGCAGACGGCGCTGCTGAGCACCCCGGGGCACTGTCTGAGCAACAGCTCGCACTGCTGTGAAGCGATGTATAGCTGTTCGGTGACGGCGGGGGCAAACAACGGTTTTGCCTGTTGGCAGCAGTGGGTGAGCTCGCGGGATAGCATCGAGAGCATGCCGGTATCCAGCCAGCAGGGGAGCGGGTCGTCCAGGCGTCCGGCAATGGAGTGCTGGACGGCTTCAAACGAGGTGCGCAAGAACATGATGGTGTGGCGAAGCTGCCGCTGCTCGCTGTTCATGGTAATGACCTAACACTGTCGCCAATGGTTAAATGCGAAAAATAGTATTTCTCATCTGTGGTGACGATAGCGCTAGTCAATCAGCCTGTCAATGCAGCGGCTATAAGGGGCCGCTTTCAGGCTGAATTAGCCGCCTGGTAAAGCTGCCAGTCGTTAGTGGTCAGTGGCTTGGCGCCCTGCTCGGTGACGACCACCGTATCGCTGAGCCCGACGCCCCATTGCCCTGGCACTCGCAGGCAAAGCGGCAGGTGAAAGACCATGTTGGCCTCAAACTGACGCCTTTGCCCCTGGGCGATATAGCCGGTGCCCTCCACCCAGCTGGGTGGAAACTGCGCGCCCACGGCATAACCAAACACGCCGGAGAAAAACAGCTGGTCGCGCTGGGGTGCCAGCAGGGCATCGGCGGCCCGGGCGGCATCGTCAAAGGTGTTGCCAGGGCGCATGGCGGCGCATAGCGCCTCAAACATCGAGCGGCACAGGTCACGGGTGGCGGAAAGCGCGGCACTGGGTGTGCCGGTGACCGCCGTGCGCATCATGGGTGCGGTATAGCGCTGATAGGCGGCGCCGAACTCCAGAAAGACAGGCTCATCAGGCTGAATAATGCGCCGTTTGTGATTGACGTGAATCACGCCGATACGATGCCCACTGGTCACAATCGGCTGCAGGCTCATAAACTCGCTGCCGTTTTCCAGCAGCGCTTTGGCGCCAACGGCGGCGATATCGTTGTCGGTCATGCCGGGGCGAATGACCTGCATGGCAGCCTCTAAACCGGCGGCGGTGATGCGGGCACTCTCCTGCAGCATGTCGAGCTCGGCGGTGCTTTTCACAATCCGGACCGCATCCAGCAGGTCGCCCGCCTCGCAGAAGCGTTCCTTGCCCACCGCGTCGGCGAGGGCGTGCATGACGCCGACGCGCAGCCCGCTACTACAGCCATCGATACCGATGCGCTGGCAGTTGGCAAGCAGGTCGGCAAGCGGGGTGAGAATTTCATCCGCGTTTTCCCAGCGATAGCCAATGATCTCGTCCACGCGTGCGGTGACAACCGCTGCGCCGGTTTCAATCGAGGCGACTTGAAGCACCAGGCGCTCCGGCGTGCACACCAGGCACGCATGCACCGAGACCTCGAAGGTATGGTAGCCGGTCAGGTAATTGATATCGGCGGGATCGGTCAGCAGCAGCGCATCGACCCCGCGGCTCGCCATCGCGCGGCGCACCTTGTCCAGGCGCGCCTGATATTCGCCGTGCGGAAAGGGCAGTTCACTCTGGGCGAGTGTCTCGGCCAGGGCTTCGCGGTAGTGATGATAATCCATGGCGGCCTCCAACATTAGGTAGGGTCAGTATAGGAGCCAACCGCCAGAATGCACCCGCTAACCTGTACGGCAGAAGGGCCACACCTGATAAAATTTGCGGCACTGGAATTCCGCCTCGCAGCTGTTGAGTTGCGACTGGTAGCGGCTGGCCCGGGTGGCCACCTGCCTGGCCGCTCGCTGTACGGCGGGTTTACCCCGGTAGCTGCCGCGTTGGTAGCCACCCGCACCTTCGTGATAGGCCAGATAAAGATGTTCGGGGTTGCTCAGTGAAATACCGGTTTGTGCCCGGGTGCGCTGGTTGTACCAGCCAATAAAGTCGGTGGCGTGTTTCATGTGCGTGCGGCGGGAAAACAGGCTGCCAGCCTGATCCTCGTATTCGCCCCACACCGGGTCTTGCGCCTGGGCGTAACCTTTGGCGGAAGATGGTCGCGGGCCGGGGATAAAGCCCAGGTAGTATTTGCGGTCCGGACGAACATGGCTGCGAAACGACGATTCCTGCTGGATGAACGACATCTGCGTGGCAATGGGCGTTCCCCAGCGCTCCTGGGATTCCTGGGCGTAGTCGTACCAGGTCGGCTGCTCGCGGAAAATTTCGCAGATATTGCTTTGATCCTGGGGCGGGTTGGGCGCGAAGGTGGCGCAGCCCGAGAGCACCAGCACCAAGGCGAGGGCTACCCAGAGGCGGAACGTCGGTAGCGCCGACGTATTTTGGCGAAAGCCATCAACAACAGGGCGAAGCATGAAAGGCGTCCTTGTGAATAAATGATTGTCGATAATGCGCTGTGGATAAGTGTTGGAAAGTCTGTGGGTAAATCATCGGGGGCGTGGTTCAGCCATTAGCGCAACAAAGCCTCTAGACAGCGACGCAGGCGTTGGGCTTCACGCACTAATGTTTCTCCCGAGAGCATCCCCACACCCATCACCAGGCCAACCCTCGGATCGTGCTTGGCGCATACCGGGCTCAGCGGGCGCACTACCAAATGTTCTTTTAATAATGTCTGGGCGATCTGTACATCGTTGATGCCCGGCTCAAACTCGATGCAAAGACTGATGGCGCTGCTTGGCATCGAGACACTGCGCACCTTCGGCAGGGTGCGCAACTGATCATGCAGCACCTGCTGGCGGCCTAGGTAGTCGCGCTGAATGCGGTGGCACCAGGCATCCAGATCGCCGTCAAACATGAACTGCGCCAGCACGGCTTGATCCAGCATGCGGCCTTCGCGGAACAGCTCACTGCGCAGGCGGTTCATCGGTTCGGCCAGGTGCCGGGGGACCACCAGATAGCCCAGGCGCAGCCCAGGGAACATCATCTTGGAAAACGAACCAACCAGCAAGTGGCGCTCGGAACGCGGGTCGAAGAGCAGGTTGGCGTGGTCGTCGCGGTTAAACTCGTAGTCGTCCTCGATTACGTAGGTGGGCGATAAGGCATCGCAGAGGCGGCGCTTATGCTCGGCGTTAGTGGGTACGCTGAGTGGGTAATGATGAGAGCCGGTCAGATAGACCAGGGGGCTCGCATTCAACGCACTGGGTAGCCGGTGGCCCTCGTCAGGCCGCCACGGCAGCATTTCAATCGTAAGCCCTGCGGCGCTGAACACATTGCGCGCTCCCCAGTAGCAGGGTGATTCAATGGCAACACTATCCCCCACGTCTGCAAGCGCCATGGCGCATAGCTCAATGCCATTATGGGTACCGTCAGTGATAATGATCTGTTCGGTATCGCAGTGAACCTTGCGCCAGCGTGCCAGAAAATCGCGAATCGCTCGCTTAAGCGGGCCATAGCCGCCGGTGGAGTAAGACAGCAGAAGGGCGTTCTGCGGCACCGTCACGCTTGCATAAAGCTGACGCCACTTGCGCATCGGGAACTGGGCAATGTCGGGAATGCCGGGGACGAAGGACCCGTTTTGAATCATGCTGGCGCCGGGGCCGCTCAATACGCGCTGGGCACGCTCGGAAAGCTGAAGGCGGGTTGGCACTTGGGTCGCCGCGGCCAAGGGCTTGTTGGTCCAGGTGCCCTGACCATGGGCCGTTTTCAGCAGTTGTTCATCGAGCAGTGTCTTGATGGCCTGGGCCAGGGTTTGGCGGGCCACGCCCACGGTGCTTGCCAGGGCACGGTGAGAGGGTAACCGAAGCCCGGTGGGCCATTGTCGGGTAATCGCCTGACGCAGCGCCAATTCAATGCGTACCTGCTTGCTTAGCTGCTGGGGCTGGTGGGCATACAGATGGGCAAAGTGGTGCAAAGCCTCCTTATGGTCCATCTTGAAGGTCTCCTGTTGTGCGTTAAGGCGGCTATTACCGGGCTGTGCGACGAAAGTCGCCGATATAGTTTGCACCTATTCAGTGCATTGTAATAGTGGTCTAGTCGAAAACCGAAGTGGTCCACTCGCGTTGTGTCTGCCGCCTGCTAGCGTGCGCTTATACTGTTTTTGACAGGCTTCAGAAACCGCGCCTCAGAGCGCTGATGACAACCTCCAATAAATTGCAGGACTCTGTGTTATGACAACGTCTTCTTCAGAACAAGCCAAGCTCGTCCGGGTGTTGGCCCGCGGTGACGTATTAGCCCTGGCATTTGGTGCCATGATCGGTTGGGGCTGGATTGTCCTCACCGGCACCGCGATTCAGTCGGCTGGCAGTGTAGGGGCCATTCTCGCTTTTATTATCGGCGGGTTAGCGATTGTACTCGTTGGCCTGACCTATGCGGAGCTGGCCTCGGCCATGCCCAAAGTTGGCGGCGAGCATGTCTACAGCTACCGGGCGCTTGGCCATTGGCCGTCTTTCTTCTGTACCTGGGCCATCATACTGGGCTATTTGAGCGTGGTCGCGTTCGAGGCGGTGGCCTTGCCGACAGTGGTAGAACACCTGGCACCGAATTATGCGGTGGGGCATTTGTGGACCATCGCCGGGTGGGAAGTCAAAGCTACCTGGGTCGCGGTTGGCGTGGGCGGCTCGATTGCCATGATGATCATCAACTACTTCGGGGTAAGTACCGCCGCACTGCTGCAGAAAGTCGTCACTGGCGTCATTCTGTTAGTCGGGGTGATGTTCGTCACCGGCTCGCTGTTTGAGGGTAACACCGCCAACATGATGCCGCTGTTTTCGCAGTCTGAAGGCAGTGTCATGGCGGGTATTATCGCGGTCATCGTGATGGTGCCGTTTCTGTTTGTCGGCTTTGATGTCATCCCCCAGGCCGCGGAAGAGATCAACCTGCCTTACAAGGCAATCGGCAAGGTGCTGATGGTGTCGGTGATTCTGGCCGTGGTGTGGTACTCGCTGATTATTCTGGCCACCAGCCTGGCCCTGGATAGCGACGCGATCGCCGCCAGTTCGCTCAGCGTACCCGATGCCATGGAACGTCTATTTAATGCGTCCTGGGCCGGTAACCTGATGGTGATAGCCGGTATTGCGGGTATCATTACCAGCTGGAACGCGTTCTACATTGGTGGCTCGCGGGCCATTTATGCGCTTGCCAATGCGGGCATGTTGCCTGCCACGTTCGCCAAGCTGCACCCGCGCTACAAAACGCCCACCAACGCTATCTTTCTGATGGGCTTTCTCTCCTGCCTGGCGCCGCTGTTCGGTCGCCCTGCGCTTGTGTGGATCGTCAACGCGGGAGGTCTGGGGATCGTGCTGGCGTACCTGTTTGTGGCGGTGTCTTTCATGGTCTTGCGCGTGCGCGAGCCGGATATGCCTCGTCCTTTCAAGGTGAGCAACGGCAAGCTGTGCGGCACGCTGGCGATCATTCTGTCCTTCGGCATGGCGTGTCTCTATCTACCGGGTAGCCCGGCAGCGCTGGGCGTTGCGGAATGGACGATCTTTGCCGTTTGGGTATTGCTCGGTATCGGCCTGTATATGCACGCGCTGCGTACCTACGGGCGTGACTATAGCGATCGCCATATGCGAGCGGATCTATAAACCTTTGCCAAGTCGTCGAGATATGTTTTCAAGACCAAGGCTTTTCAGGAGCAATGTATGAGCTTTATCGAACAGTGGTTGCATGATGGCGTACCTGCCTTGGTGGGCGGCGAATGGCGCAAGGGCCAGCAGACCTTCGTGGTGGATAACCCCGCCACCGGCGAGACGATTGCCCAGGTGGCCGATTTAGGCGCTGACGATACCCGTGATGCCGTGGCGGCCGCCTACGAGGCCGGACCCGCCTGGCGCGCGACACCGGCGAAACAGCGCTCGGCCTCGTTGCGCCGCTGGTTTGAGCTGATCCATGAGCACGCCGATGACCTGGCCCGCCTGATGACCCTGGAACAGGGCAAGCCGCTGGCGGAAGCCAAGGGCGAAGTCGTTTACGGCGCCTCCTTCATTGAGTTTTTTGCTGAAGAAGCCAAGCGCATGGCCGGGGAAACCCTGCCCAGCCACGGCGCGGACAAGCGCCTGCTGGTGCTGCGCGAGCCGGTCGGTGTGGTCGCCGCCATCACCCCGTGGAACTTCCCGCTGGCGATGATTACCCGCAAGTGCGCCCCGGCCCTGGCCGCGGGCTGCACCGTGGTCATCAAACCCGCCGAAGCCACGCCGCTCACCGCCCTGGCGGCCGCTTACCTGGCGCTGGAAGCGGGCTTGCCGACGGGCACCATCAATGTGGTGACGGCATCGAAACCGGCAGCGGTGGGCGAAGTGCTCACCACTGATCCACGGGTGCGCAAAGTCTCGTTTACCGGCTCTACCCCGGTGGGCAAGCACTTGCTTGCCCAGTGTGCCAGCACGGTTAAGAAAACCGCCATGGAACTGGGCGGTAACGCGCCCTTTATCGTCTTTGACGACGCCGATATCGACGCCGCCGTGGATGGCGCCATAGCGTCTAAATTCCGTAACACCGGGCAGACCTGCGTGTGCACCAACCGCTTCCTGGTGCAGGACGGTATTTATGAGGCGTTCGTCAGCAAGCTCACCGAGCGTGTCCAGGCCCTCCAAGTCGGCGATGGCCTGACCGAGGGCAGCGTCATCGGCCCGCTGATCAACCAGGCGGCAGTCGACAAAGTTCAGCGCCATGTAGACGACGCCTTGAATCAGGGTGCGCGCCTGCTGTGCGGTGGCAAGCCTCACGCCGCCGGCGAGCGTTTCTTTACCCCCACGGTACTGGCGGACGTAACCACCCAAATGGCCGTGGCCGACGAAGAGACCTTTGGCCCGGTCGCGCCGGTGTTCCGCTTCCAGCGCGATGAAGAGGCTATCCAGATGGCCAACGACACGCCCTTTGGATTATCCGCATACTTCTACGCCACGGATTATCGCCGCATCTGGCACACCATGGAGCAGTTGGAATACGGCATGGTCGGCGTCAACGAAGGGCTGATCTCAACCGAGCTGGCGCCGTTCGGCGGCGTGAAAGAGTCCGGCCTTGGCCGCGAAGGCTCGCACCATGGGCTGGATGAGTTCACCGAGCTCAAGTACGTCTGCGTAGGCGGCTTGTAAGTCAGCATTGTTCAAGACATTGCTAACCAGCGGCTAAGCGTTATCGAGCCCGCCATCGTCAAACAGCGAAAGCTGCTGGCGATTGGCGGGTTTTGCTTTTTTAGCGCGCCTAGCGGGAGGCCGCCTCTGACTGGCCAGCTTATCCACAATGGCTTGGCTGTCTTCTCTTGCCTCGGGCGTGCGCCTGAGGTCATACAGCATCTTCTTCCAGTAGCGTGCTTCGGCTTCGAAATCATTGGGGACGGGGTAGTCGACGTCAGGCTGAAAACCGAACCGCCGACGCAGGCTTTCCGGCAGTGCCCAGGGCTTGGCGCGCCACTCTAACGGCAGGGCCGTGAGCTCCGGCACCCAGCGGGCGACAAACTCGCCGTCGGGGTCATTATCTTCTGCCTGCTTGATGGGATTGTAGACCCGCAGCGCATTGGTGCCCGTGGCGCCAGCCTGCATCTGCACCTGGGGGTAGTGGATGCCCGGCTCGAAGTCGGTAAATAGCCGTGCCAAATGAAGAGCAGGCTCATACCAGTGCAGCCCCAGGCCAAAGGTGGCGTGGGAGATCAGCATGGCGCGCATGCGAAAGTTGAGCCAGCCGGTGGCGATCAGGCTGCGCATGCAGGCATCCACCAGCGGCACGCCGGTTTGGCCGTTCTTCCAGGCAATCAGGTTAGGCTGGTCGGGGTCGCGTTCCCGGAGGCCGCGCAGCGCCGGGTGGAGGGTTTGCGACTCGATGCTCGGCTCACTTTCCAGCTTTTGCATAAAGTGGCAGTGCCAGTAAAGCCGCGAGGTAAAGGCGCGCAGTGAGCGAGTCCAGGCGGTGTCGTCTGCATGCTTTTGCCGCTGGCGGCGCAGCGACTGGACCACTTCGCGCAGGGAGAGCGTGCCCCAGGCCAGATGGGGCGAAAGCCGCGAGCCAAACGCCCAGGCAAGCAAGGGCTTGGACAGCGAGCCGCGATAGCGCCGCCCGCGTTGAGTGACAAAGCTGCGCCATAGCGCGCGTCCTTCGTGGCGGCCGCCTGGCTGACGCTCGGGGCAGGGTGTTTTATCAAATCCAAGCGTCAGGCCGTGGAGCTGATCCACGTCAATGTGGTGGAAGGCTTGCCACCCCTCGGCCACTTGGGCGTTTTGCGGGGCCGGGAAGGCAGGTGCCGTCATTAGCGCTTCCCACTGCTTTTCCCAGGCGTTGCGATTTTCCGATCTGGACTTCAAGCCTCGCACTACGCCATGCTGGCGTGCTTCCTGCCACTCAATACCGTGTTGACGGCACCAGCGATGGACCCTTTTATCGCGCTCAAAGCTCCAGTCATTGCCGGTTTCCTGGTGGGAATGAAGAACCAGGTCGCCATAGCGGGCTTTCAGCGTAGCGAGCAGTTCAAGCATATTGCCCTGCCAGAGGCACAGCGGCAGGCTTAGTGTCTTCAGTGCGTTAGAAAGGTCGATAAGCGAGTCAGCGGCAAACTGCCAGTGGCGCAGGGCGCTATCCGGCGCTTGCCACTGCTCGGGTTCGATGGCGAAGACAGGCAGCACGGGGCCCGCCGCGGCGGCGGTGGCGAGCGGCGCATGATCATGGATACGTAAATCGCGTTTGAACCAAACAACCTGAACAGGTGCCTTAGCCATACCTTACCTTGGCGGTTGAGGGCTTTTCGCGACTAAGTCTATTCGCCGCTAGGCCACGACGTTACCATCAAGCCACCGTTTGCGTAATCAACTCAACAGGATCCGTCCAGCAGGACCCGTTCAAGAGGAGAGGCATCATGTATATCGCCATGAACCGTTTTCGTATTGCCCCAGGCCGCGAAGAGGACTTTTTAGAGGTGTGGCGCAACCGTGATTCACATCTGGAAGACGTGCCGGGCTTCAAGCAGTTTCATATGCTGCAGGGCGAAAGCCAGGAAGACCACACCGTGTTCATCTCCCACAGCGTTTGGGAATCGGAAGAGGCCTTCCGCGACTGGACTCGCTCAGACGCCTTTCGCAAGGCTCATGCCAATGCCAAGTCGCCCGAGGGCATTTATCTCGGCCCGCCCAAGTTTGAAGGTTATGAGGTGGTGCTGTAAGGCGCTCATTAATCAGGTATCGCATGGCCATTTGGCCATGCCTATCCACCCTTCTGACGAGCCATCACAGCAAGCGGTTTGAAAGCGACATCGAGCGTTTTATTTGCGACTCGCTGCCAGATTTGCGAGATAAAATTTGTCGTGTTTTAAACGATTCGTGCCAATATACGACTAATAGAGCAGTACCCATGCGTGAGTGACAATGTGACTCAGCAACGGGAAGCCGAACAACGCCAGCGACGCCTATACCAATAAGAAAACTTGATAACTGACAGGTGACCGAGGTAGGAAAGATGGACTCTCATCAAGCAAATGACCAGACAGCAACACCAAATCGTTCGGGCGAACCGCAAACGCTGGGCTTTCTACTGTTGGATAACTTCACATTGATTTCCCTGGCCTCTGCCATAGAGCCGTTGCGGATGGCCAATCAACTGGCCGGGCGCGAGCTGTACCGCTGGTATACCCTGACCCAGGACGGCTTGCCCGTGCGTGCCAGCGATGGTTTGCAGGTAACGCCTGATGCCTCCATGCATTCCCCGTTATCGCTCGAGTGGGTGGTCGTTTGCGGCGGCGTAGGTCCTCATCGCAGTGTCACCCGCGAGCACGTGCGCTGGCTTCAGTCCCAGTCGCGCCAATTGAGGCGTCTAGGCTCGGTGTGCACAGGCAGCTGGGCGCTTGGCCAGGCGGGGCTGCTTGATCACTATGAAACCAGTATCCACTGGGAGTGTTTGGCGTCCATGCAGGAGGCGTTTCCCAACGTTATTCTGAACGCCAACCTATTCACGATTGACCGTGATCGTTTCACGTCTTCGGGGGGCACCGCACCACTCGATATGATGCTTAACCTGATTGGTCATGACCATGGGCGCGAGCTGTCGGCGGGTATCTCCGAAATGTTTATCTGCGAGCGCGTGCGTAACGAACAGGATCAGCAGCGTGTTCCTCTGAAACACGTGTTGGGCACGACCCAGCCCAAGCTGCTTGAGATTGTGGCGCTGATGGAGTCCAACCTTGAAGAACCGATCGAGCTCGATGAACTGGCAAGGTACGTCAATGTATCGCGCCGCCAGCTAGAGCGATTGTTCCAACGCTACCTGCTGTGCTCGCCGTCCAAGTATTACTTGAAACTGCGGTTGGTGCGTGCCCGGCAATTACTCAAGCAGACCCCGTTGTCGATCATCGAGATTGCCTCTGTGTGCGGTTTCGTTTCGACCCCCCATTTTTCCAAGTGCTACCGCGAGTATTTCGGTGTGCCGCCGAGAAACGAACGCCTGGGCGGGTTTGAGCGCAAAAGCGATGGGAGCAAGTCGCCACCGTTAATCAGACAGTGGGGGAGCGAATCGAATGCGCTAGAGCCTTCCTCGTGCGCTCAGCAGGCGCTTGCCAACGCACAGGGAGAACCGACTTTTGCCAGCGTACTGCTGGTGAGCTGATAGCCACTGCGTCACCCCCTTAAAACGTGCTGCCCGGTGTCGGGCAGCACGTTTTTTTATGGCCGCGATGTTTACTTCCAGCATGATTCTGCCCCGCGTGACCTTGCCCGGCATGACGTTGCGATAAATGTCTTGAAGGGGCGCCAATGTAGGGGTGTGTTTGCGACACCATGACGCTTTTGGAATTTCCGCTGTCGTTTCCAAGAGCAGCCCACCCCGATGTCAGCGCTATGCTCGCTACATTCATCAATGTCGGAGCTTAGCCATGTCCCCTACAGAATTGCACGATGACGCTATCGTCATCGATGGTCTGATCATCGCCAAATGGAACCGCGAGCTGCTTGAAGATATGCGGCGCGGCGGTCTGACCGCTGCCAACTGTACGGTTTCGGTATGGGAAGGCTTTCAGGCGACCGTCGATAATATCGTCAGGTCCAACCAGCTGATGGCCGAATGCAGCGACCTGGTGCGCCCGGTGCGTACCACGGCGGATATCACCCGGGCCAAGGAAGAGGGCAAGACGGGCATCATTTACGGCTTTCAGAATGCCCACGCCTTCGAGGACCAGATCGGTTATGTCGAGATCTTCAAACAGCTCGGCGTAGGCATCGTGCAGATGTGCTACAACACCCAGAACCTGGTGGGGACCGGCTGCTACGAGCGCGATGGCGGTCTTTCCGGCTTTGGCCGTGAGATCGTCGCTGAGATGAACCGCGTCGGCATCATGTGCGACCTCTCCCACGTCGGTGCCAAGACGTCCGAGGAAGTCATCCTCGAGTCCAAGAAGCCGGTCTGCTACTCCCACTGCCTGCCCTCCGGGCTCAAGGAGCATCCGCGCAACAAATCCGATCAAGAGCTGAAGTTCATTGCCGACCACGGCGGCTTCGTCGGCGTCACCATGTTTACTCCGTTTCTCAAGAAGGGCGTCGATTCCACCATCGACGATTACTGCGAGGCCATCGAGTACATCATGAACATCGTGGGGGAGGATGCCATTGGTATCGGCACCGACTTCACCCAGGGGCATGACCATGAATTCTTCGAGTGGTTGACCCATGACAAGGGCTATGCCCGCCGCCTGACGGACTTTGGCACGATCATCAACCCTGAGGGGATTCGCACCATCGGGGAGTTCCCCAATCTGACCGAGGCGCTCCTGAAGCGCGGCATGAGCGAGTCCCAGGTGCGCAAGATCATGGGCGAGAACTGGGTGCGCGTGCTTAAGGACGTTTGGGGCGCCTAACCAAGCACAGGTGACTGCCTCCGAAGTGAGGGGCGCCGGGAGTATGCCGTAGAGGAGGTTCGACGCCAGGGATGGCGTCGGTAGCGTCCAAGGAAGGATTCACAGCGCCTCCTCGTAGGCATGCTCCCGGGGTAGCCCCGTCGATAACCTGACATAACAAAGATTTTGAGGAATACAACCGTGACCAAAATGGCCCCCGCACTGCCTATCGAAGTGGATAGCGAGACCGGCGTCTGGACGAGCGACGCACTGCCGATGCTGTATGTGCCGCGACACTTCTTTATCAACAACCATGTCGCGGTAGAAGAAGCGCTGGGTGCCGAGAAGTACGCAGAGATCCTCTACCACGCCGGTTACAAGAGTGCCTGGCACTGGTGCGAGAAAGAAGCCGAATGCCATGGGATCGAGGGCGTGGCCGTCTTCGAACATTACATGACGCGCCTCTCCCAGCGCGGCTGGGGGCTCTTCATTACCGAACACATCGACCTCGATGCCGGTACGGCAAGAGTGCGCCTGGAGCACAGTGCCTTTGTTTACCAGCTTGGCAAGACCGGAAAAAAAGAAGAGTACATGTTCACCGGCTGGTTTGCCGGGGCCATGGACCAGATTCTTGCCGCGCGTGGCAGCGACCTGCGTACCGTCGCTGAGCAGACACAGAGTGCCGCTGAGCCTGGTTGTGATGTGGGTGTCTTCAACGTTGGGCCGCTGAACGACGCCACCCGCTAACCGCGGGAATGAGGAGAGAAAATCATGGCATTTGACGCAATTTTCGAGCCGATCGAGATCGGCAAGCTGACCATTCGCAATCGCGTGGTCAGCACCGCCCACGCCGAGGTACACGCCACCGACGGGGGCATGACCACTGAGCGCTACGTCAGGTACTACGAGGAAAAGGCCAAGGGTGGCTGCGGTCTATCCATCTGCGGCGGCTCCTCGGTGGTGTCCATCGACAGCCCCCAGGGCTGGTGGAGCTCGGTCAATCTTTCCACCGACCGTATCATCCCGCACTTTCAGAATCTGTCTAGAGCCGTGCACAAGCATGGCGGCAAGATCATGATCCAGATCACCCACATGGGGCGCCGCTCGCGCTGGGACGGCTTCGACTGGCCGACCCTGCTATCGCCCTCAGGGATCCGCGAACCGGTGCACCGCTCCACCTGCAAGACCATCGAAGAGGAAGAAATCTGGCGCATCATCGGCGACTTCGCTCAGGCGGCTCGCCGGGCGAAGGAAGGCGGGCTCGACGGCGTCGAGCTTTCTGCCGTGCACCAGCATCTGATCGACCAGTTCTGGAGCCCGCGGGTCAACAAGCGCGAGGACGAGTGGGGCGGCAGCTTCGAGGGGCGCATGAAGTTCGGCCTGGAGGTGCTGAAGGCGGTGCGTGCCGAGGTGGGGGATGACTTCTGCGTCGGCATGCGTATCTGCGGTGACGAGTTTCACCCGGACGGCCTCTCCCACGACGACATGAGGCAGATCGCCGCCTACTACGATGCCACCGGCCAGGTGGATTTCTTTGGCGTGATCGGCTCCGGCTGCGACACCCACAACACCCTGGCCAACGTGATCCCCAACATGTCCTACCCGCCGGAGCCTTTCCTGCACCTGGCGGCAGGGATCAAGGAAGTGGTCAGCGTGCCGGTGATCCACGCCCAGAACATCAAGGACCCCAACCAGGCCCAGCGTATTCTCGAAGGGGGCTATGTGGACCTGGTGGGCATGACCCGGGCGCATATTGCCGACCCGCACCTGATTGCCAAGATCAAGATGGGCCAGGTGGACCAGATCAAGCAGTGCGTGGGCGCCAACTACTGCATCGACCGCCAGTACCAGGGCCTGGACGTGCTGTGTATCCAGAACGCGGCGACATCCCGGGAATACATGGGCCTGCCGCATATCATCGAGAAGACCGAGGGCGCCAAGCGCAAGGTCGTGGTGGTCGGCGGTGGCCCCGGTGGCATGGAGGCCGCCCGCGTGGCCGCCGAGCGCGGCCACGATGTCACCCTGTTCGAGGCGGCTGAAGCGCTGGGTGGACAGATCACCATTGCCGCCCAGGCCCCGCAACGCGACCAGATCGCCGGTATCACCCGCTGGTTTCAGTTGGAGTTGGCGCGGCTTGACGTCGACCTGCGCCTGGGCACCCGCGCCGACGAGGCGACGCTGCTCGACCTGCGTCCGGATATCGTGGTGCTGGCGACGGGCGGCCAGCCCTTCCTCAGTCAGCACCCGGAGTGGGGCTACTCTGAGGATACCGGGGAAAGCCTGGTGGTCAGCACCTGGGATGTACTCTCCGGGAAGGTGGCCCCCGGCAATAACGTGCTGATCTATGACGCCATCTGCGAATTTTCCGGTGTCTCGGCGGCGGATTTCCTTGCCGAAAAGGGCGCCAAGGTGGAGATCGTCACCGACGATATCAAGCCCGGCGCGGCGGTGGGCGGTACCACCTTCCCCACCTACTACCGCAGCCTCTACGAGAAGGAGGTGATCATGTCCTCCGACCTGATGCTGCATAAGGTCTACCGTGAAGGTGACGGCCTGGTGGCAGTGCTCGAGAATGAGTACACCGGTGCCCTGGAGGAGCGCGTGGTCGATCAGGTGGTTGTGGAGAACGGCGTGCGTCCCGATGAGGCGCTTTATTATGACCTCAAGGAGCAGTCCCGCAACAAAGGCCAGGTAGACCTTGAGGCGCTCTACGCCGCCCAGGCGCAGCCCTGCCTGATGGAAGAGGGCGGTGCCAATAGCGATGGCTTCCTGCTGTTCCGTCTGGGCGACTGTACGGCGCCGCGTAATACGCACGCCGCGATCTACGACGCCCTGCGGATCTGCAAGGATTTTTAACCACCAGTTGGAAGCCAGAAGCTGGAAGCTGGAAGTGAATCGCAGCTCTTTGCCCTTTTCTTCCGGCTTCCGGCTTCCAGCTTCCAGCTCGCCCGTTAGGTGAGCTGTGATGCTAAATACAATACTTCCGATACTGATTTTTACTGCCCTGGCCCTGGCGGTGATCGGTGCCTTGCGGCGTATACGCCTGTGGCGTCAGGGGCGGCCAGCACCCGTCAACCTGTTCAAGGGGCTGGCGGCGTTGCCGCGACGTTACCTGGTGGACCTGCACCATGTCGTTGCCCGCGACAAAATGATCTCCAATACCCACGTGGCCACCGCCGGTGGCTTCGTGGCCGCCGCCGTGCTGATGATCCTGGTGCATGGCCTGGGCATCGCCAGCCCGCTACTGGGTGGGTTACTGCTGCTTGCCAGTGCCTCCATGTTCGTCGGCAGCCTCTTTGTGGCGCGGCGGCGTATCAATCCTCCGGCGCGCCTCTCCAAAGGCCCCTGGATGCGCCTACCCAAGAGCCTGATGGCGTTTTCGGTTAGTGTCTTCCTGATCACCTTGCCCACGGTGGGCCTGCTACCCGAAGGCTTGCTTGAAGGAAGCACCAGTTGGTTCCTCGTGGTGGTGCTGGTTGGCTTAGTGGCCTGGGGCCTGGGCGAAATGTTCTTCGGCATGACCTGGGGCGGGCCCATGAAGCACGCCTTTGCAGGCGCCCTGCATCTGGCTTTCCACCGTCGGCCGGAGCGCTTTTCGACCAAGAAAGGGGGCGGCGGCCGTTCAACGGGCCTCAAGGCGCTGAACCTGGAGGACGAGACGGCGCCCCTGGGCGTGGAAAAGCCCGCCGATTTCACCTGGAACCAGCTGCTGGGCTTCGATGCCTGTGTACAGTGCGGCCGCTGCGAGGCGGCATGTCCGGCCCTTGCCGCCGGTCAGCCGCTCAACCCCAAGAAACTGATCCAGGACATGGTCGTCGGCATGGCCGGTGGCAGTGATGCCAATTATGCTGGCACGCCTTACCCCGGCAAGCCGGTGGGTGAGCACCACGGTACCCCCCATGGGCCGATCGTGGCCCCTGCTGCATTGCCGGAGGGGGCATCGCTGGTGGACGCCGAGACGCTATGGTCGTGTACGACCTGCCGCGCCTGTGTCGAAGAGTGCCCGATGATGATCGAGCACGTGGATGCGATTGTCGATATGCGCCGCCACCTGACGTTAGAGCGAGGCAAGACCCCCAACAAGGGCGCCGAGGTGCTCGACAATCTGATCGCCACCGACAACCTCGGCGGTTTTGATCCCGGCTCACGGCTCAACTGGGCGGCGGATCTCAACCTCCCTCGCATGGCAGACCTCCAACAGGTCGATGTGCTGTTGTGGCTGGGTGACGGCAGCTTCGACATGCGTAATCAGCGCACCCTGCGCGCACTGGTCAAGGTGCTGCGCGCCGCCGAGGTGGATTTCGCGGTCCTGGGGGACGAAGAGCGTGACAGCGGTGACGTGGCACGGCGTCTGGGCGACGAAGCAACGTTCCAGTCCCTGGCAAAGCGCAATATTGCCACCCTTTCCAAGTACCGCTTCCAGCAGATCGTCACCTGCGACCCCCACAGCTTTCATGTGTTGGGCAACGAGTATGGCGAGCTGGGGGGCGTCTATGAGGTACGCCATCACAGCACCTTCATTGCTGAATTGTATGACGCGGGTCGGCTGACCTTCTCCCCCTGGAAGGGCGGCAGCGTCACCTATCACGACCCCTGTTACCTGGGGCGCTATAACGGCGAGTTTGAGGCGCCCCGCAACGTGCTCAAGGCGCTGGGCATCGAGCTCAAGGAGATGGAACGTTCCGGTTCCCGCTCGCGCTGCTGCGGCGGCGGTGGCGGCGCGCCCATTACCGATATTCCCGGCAAGCAGCGGATTCCCGACATGCGCATGAATGACGTCAAGGAAAGCGGCGCCGAGCTGGTCGCGGTGGGCTGCCCCCAGTGCACGGCGATGCTTGAGGGCGTGGTGGATACCAGCGCCGAGGTGCGCGATATCGCTGAACTCGTGGCCGATGCCCTGGTGGAGCGCCCCGCCGGTGAGGCGTCCGGCGCGTCCCGCCAGCCCGCTGCAACGCCGACAGCTGAAGAGGTGATCGTATGAGTGAGACTATTCGCCGCGATCCGCGTCGTGAGTGGATCGCCCGCAACCGTCTGCATCCCGAGCATGCCAGTGTGCTTCTCGAGATGGGCAACGCAGCGCTCAGCGAGTGGCCGGGGCCCAACGGTGTGGTGCGCAAGAACCCCCGTGCAGTGGGTTTTATCGGCCCCAATGGCATCAAGCGTATTGACCGTAGCGGCCTTCAGCAAGGCGGGCAGGCCGCTGCGACAACAGCGGCGCCTCAAGACAGCCGCCGAACAGTAACCATTGAAGATCCCGCCTTCCTGGTGGCCGTGGTGCCTGATATGACCGGCGGGCGACTGTCAGGTCACGATAAGGACCTGCTGGGGCTGGCCCGGCAAATGGCGGATGCCGATGGCGAGCATCCCGGCGCCGTGGTGGCGATTGTGTTTGGCGAGCATAAAGCAGCGGCACTGGGCGACGCCGGTATTGATCGCGTGGTGCACCTGGATGACGAGGTCTACACAGGCTTTGCCCCGGAGGCGCGGCTGGCGGCCTTGAGCGCCGTAGAACGGGAGATGGCACCCCGCTTCTGGCTGGTGCCCGACTCCCAGCTCGGTGGCGGCGAGCAGGGGCGGCGCCTGGCCGTGCGGCTGGGCGAGCGTCCAGCGACCCAGGTCTGGCATGTCGAGGCGGATGAACATAGCGCCACCGGGTGGCGTTGTACGGCACGCGGTGCCGCGGGAACGAGCGATATTACCCGCCACCTGCCACGCGTCGTGCTGGCGCTGGCGGAGTGCGCCGAGCCGGTCAGCGAGACCCGCCATGCCGCCCAGCCGGTCGAGCTGAACCAGCCGCTGCCCGACGTGCTGGGGCGCATCGAGGACATGGGCGAAGTCCCCGTCGATCCCGCCAGCGTGTCACTGGCAGAGGCGGAGTTCATTCTGTCGGCCGGGAATGGTGTCAAGGATTGGGAGGGCTACCACCACGCCGCCCAGGTGCTCGGTGCGGCCAAGGGAGCATCGCGCGTCGCCGTGGACGATGGATTCATGGCCCGCGATCGACAGGTGGGCGCATCGGGCACCTGGGTGTCCGCGCGCGTCTATGTGGCGGTGGGCATTTCGGGGGCCATACAGCACCTCCAGGGTATTCAGACCTGCGAGAAGGTCGTTGCCATTAACCTGGACGAGCGGTGCGATATGGTCAAGCGCGCCGATCTCGCCGTCATCGGCGACGCCGGCGACATCCTCGCCGCGCTGGTCGCACGTGTCGAGCGTTATCGAGAACAGCAGCAGGAGAATCGCGATGCCGCATAACGTCAATACATTGAATGACGCTGAGCTCAGCGTTGCTGTTCTGGTGTCGGTGGGGCGTCATCCGCTGACCGGGCGGGCGCGGCGTGCCGACCATGATGCCCGCGCGGTGGAAATGGCACTGTCCCTGGGTGACGCGAGCGTTCAGCTCATGCATGCAGGCGATGGTGGTGAAGCCTGCGGGGACGCCATGCGTGGCTATCTGGGGATGGGCATTAGCAGGGTCAAACGCATTAATCAGGACCCGGACGCGGATGTCGTTCCGGCCTTGGCCAACATACTGCGCTTCGCCGCGCCGCAGCTGGTGCTGACGGGGACGCGCGCCGAGACCGGAGAGGGCTCGGGCCTGGTGCCCTATCTGCTGGCCGAAACACTCGGCTGGACGGTGGTCAGTGGCCTGGCGGAAATCGAAAGCATCGAGCAGGGGGTCGCCACGGTGCTGCAGGCCCTGCCACGGGGCAAACGCCGCCGCCTGAAGGTACGCTTACCGGCCATCGCTACGGTGGATAGCAGTGCCCCGGCCGCGCGCCAGAGCGCCTTCGGCCCGGCACGACGCGGTGAGTTGGCGGATTGTGCCTGTGCCAGCGTGACCGATGAACTGCAAACCCAGTGGCGTGTGCAGCCCGCACGCAAGCGGCCCAAACGGCTAAAAATCGTCAAGTCAGCCTCGGCGCGTGACCGTTTCAAGGCAGCGGCGGCCAAGGCCGACAGCGGCGGCGGACAACTGTTGAACGATGTGACACCCGAACAGGGCGCCGAGGCGATTTTTACGCTACTCAAGGAAGAAGGTGTGCTGCGCTGAGGTGCCTTGATCACACTGTATCCAATCGCCATTTAAGCTCGCCTCGCGGCGGGCTTTTTAATGGCGTTACTGGCTATTTACCAACCAGTTCCGGATAAAGCTCAAGGCGCTGCCTTTCCAGGTGCAAGCCGCGCCAGGCGTGCAGCACCAGTATCGTGATCACGACCGCCCCTCCCATGAGCGTCGAGGCGCCAGGCGTCTCGCCCAATAGCCACCACACCCACAGCGTGCCCAGTGCGGTTTCGACCAGGTAGAACAGTGCCACCTCCGTCGATGGCAGGTAGCGGGTGGCGCTGTTGATCAGCACCGTGGCCAGGGGCATCTGTATCAGCCCCATCAACGCCAGTACGCCATAGCGCTCGGCGTCCAGGGTCAGCGGCGACGCCATGGGCAGGGCAATGGCCGCCGAAAGCAGACCGCCGCCAGCGATCACCGTCATGGTGTCAATCGCTGGATAGCGGCGCAGCAGCGTCAGGTTACCGCCAATGGCCGCTGCTGCCGCCAGGGCGTAAAGGTTACCTGCCAGCATTCCCATGGCCCCGTCGCCCATGAAGACCAGGCTCATGCCCAGCATGCAGACGGCAATGGCCACCAGGGTTCGCAGCGCGACGCTTTCGCCCAGAAAAATCCGCGAGAACAGCGCGGCAAACAGCGGTGCGGTACTCAGGATCACCACCACGTTGGCCACCTTGGCGTTCATGACCGCCAGCACAAACAGGCTGGATATCAGCCCCAGCAACAGGGCGGAGGCCAGTGAGGAAACCGGGTGACGGCTCAGCATCGCCAGCCGCTTGCCTGCCCAGCACACAAGCCCCAGCACGCAGCACATCAATAACCCGCGCCAGAACACGATGGTCCAGCCGTCGGTGTGTGCCAGGCGTATCAGCAAACCGTCGAAGCTGAGAAACACCACGCCCAGCACCACCATGACGAGACCACGCTGGTAATGACTAGTCGGCATTGTCGGACTCCCGGCCGTGAATACAAAGAGGACCGCCCACCGGTCAGGTGGGCGGTTGGGGCATTCAGGCGGGCCAAAGGTCATTGGCTCGCCTGATTTTCCTGTGCCTAGGGGGTGTCGACCTTGGCCGCAGGCGCCGCAGCGGCGTTCTGGGGGTGGGGGCGCACCACCCGGTAGCCGACGGCACCGGCAAGCAGCAGCATACCGCCGCAGCCGACCGCCAGCAGGTAGCCGCCCTGCACCGCGCCGGCGGAGAGCCCGAAGCGCTCGGCGTAGCCCGCCAGGGTGACCGCGTATTCTTGCCACAAGAACAGCCCGATGGCGATCCCCGAGAGCATGGTGCATAGCGCGATCCAACGGGTGCCGGACACCCAGCCGCTCAGTGCCCGGGCATCGAATTCATGCAGGGAGGCCCGGTAATCGGCTTCGGCTGGGCTGACGCGGGTCAGGGCGGAGGCCAGTATAATGGCGGCCAGTGCCATCAGCGTGCTCAGCAGCACCGGGTGCAGATAAACCGGCAGGCTGACCCACTCGGCTTGCACCATCAGCGACAGGGCCAGGTTGCCGACAAACCCCACCGCCAGGCCCCAGCTGGCCCCGGCGGCGGTAATCCGCCGACTCCAGATGCTCATCAGGGCCACCGGCCCCCAGGAAGAGGCAAACAGCGTGGCGGCAAACCAGACCACCGCCATCACCGCCGGTGGCTGGAAGAGCGCCAGCACCAGCGCGATCAGCCCCGCTGCAAGTACCGCGAACCGGCTCTTGCGCAAGGCCGATTTTTCGTTCAGCGAGGCGGGCAGAATATCGTTGGAAAGGCTAAAGCCGATGATCGATAGGAACGTCGAGCAGGACGACAGTCCGGCCGCGAATACCCCGGTCAGAATGACCACCCCAAGCCAGGCGGGCAGGATATTGAGCGCCACCCAGACCATGGAGCGTTCAGGGTCGAGGGTCGGGTCGTAGAGATTGATCGCCGCACCTGTCATCATCATCAGCGCATAGAAGACGCCGAGCGCCACCGCCGTCAGCATGGCCGAGCGCATCACCACGTGCTCGTTACGCGCCATCAGGTAGCGGCTGGACTGCCAGGGACTGGCCGCCAGCACCGCCGCCCAGACGAGGCCCAGGGTCAACCCCCAGACGAGCGCCTCGCCGGGGGAGGAGAAGCTGGCATCAGGTCCTTCGATCACCTCTGCCACAGGGCAATGCCGGGCTTGTCGGTCTGGCTCAGCAGGCCCTCTACAACGCCGCTCCAGCCACCCAGGTCGTGGATCACGTAGAGCGACCCACCCACTGCGGCCAGCGAGAAGATCACGAACATGACGGTGTCGGTCAACATCACACCGGGCGAGCCCGAATACAGAATAAAACCGGTGTAGGTCGCCCACACCAGCACCAGCCCCACCCAGTAGGGCATGCCGGTCAGCTCGGCGAACATGATGCCCGCACCCTGCATGACCCCCAGCAGGTACGCGCCCAGGCCGAACACCGTGGTAAGCCCGGCAATGACCTGAACGCGCCGCGAGGCAAAGCGCTTGCCAAAAAACTCCGGCACGGTCTTGGCGCCGCTGCGGCGCAGGTAACGGCCGAACACCAGCGCGCCCAGCAGGCAGCCCGAGGTGCTCACCGCGGCAAAAATCAGCATGACGAACGGGTAGCCCTGGTAGGCAAAGCCCGTTTCGCCGAGAAAGGCGCTGGTACTCAGGTAGCTTGCCACCAGCGTGCCCAGGATAAAGAAGGTAGGCGCATTGCGACCGGCGACCAGATAGTCATCCAGCCCCTTGACGCGTCGTCCGGCCAGATGGCCGATGACAAAATAGCCGACCAGGCTCAACAGTATTGCGGTGGTATAGATCATAAAGGCTACCGTGACGTTATTGACTTTGTAGAAGAGTGGATAATGCGTTGAAGTGACAGCGTATTCATTGCTGCTAGCGACAAGGGATAGAGCGTTTACGACAAACATCTGCCAAGGCAATAAAAGTAACTGCCGAGCTATGGAGCCCTTCGAGTATCGTCTTGGCAGGGATGTCTCGAATAGATATGTGAATGCCTTTGCTGAGCAAGTTCCGGAAGGCGGAGGAGATAGGCTGGATAAGCGCAATTCACTCTATCGAGCAGAATAATAATCCACAGGAGCCAGCCATGAATGCAGCCAATCGCGGAGTCGTCTACAAGGGGCCGGGTGAGGTCGCCGTTGAGTCTATCGCTTATCCCGAACTTGCCCTTGGCAATCGCAAGTGCGAGCACGGCGTGATTCTCAAGGTCGTCACCACCAATATCTGCGGCAGCGACCAGCATATGGTTCGCGGCCGCACCACTGCCCAGCCTGGCCTGGTACTCGGCCACGAAATCACCGGCATGGTGGTCGAGGCCGGTCGCGACGTTGAATTTATCAAGCCGGGCGACTTGGTCTCGGTGCCGTTCAATATTGCCTGTGGCCGCTGCCGCAACTGCAAGTCCGGCCAGACCGGCATCTGCCTCAACGTCAATCCATCGCGTCCCGGCGCCGCCTACGGCTACGTGGACATGGGCGGCTGGGTCGGCGGACAGACCGAATACGTGATGGTGCCCTATGCCGATTTTAATCTGCTGAAGTTCCCGGATGCCGATCAGGCCATGGAGAAGATCAAGGACCTGACCCTGCTCTCCGATATCTTCCCCACCGGCTTCCACGGCTGTGTGACCGCCGGTGTCGGCCCAGGCAGCACCGTCTATATCGCCGGAGCGGGTCCCGTCGGGCTGGCGGCGGCGGTTTCCGCCCAACTGCTGGGCGCGGCCTGCGTGATCGTCGGCGACATGATCGAAGAGCGCCTGGCCCAGGCGCGCAGCTTTGGCTGCGAGACCATCGACCTGACCCAGGACGGCGACATGGCCGACAAGATCGAGGTGATTCTTGGCGAGCGTGAAGTCGATGCCTTCGTCGACTGCGTCGGCTTCGAGGCCCACGCCTGCGGCTGCAACCACGGCAAGGAAGCGCCTGCCACGGTGCTCAACTCGGCAATGTCGCTGACCCGCGCGGGCGGCCAGATCGGCATTCCGGGCCTCTACGTAACCGAAGACCCCGGTTCGGAGGACAAGGCGGCCCAGCAGGGTGCTTTAAGCATGCGCTTTGGCCTCGGCTGGGCCAAATCCCACAGCTTCCATACCGGCCAGTGTCCGGTGATGAAGTACCATCGCCCGCTGATGCAGGCTATCCTGTTTGGCAAGGTCAACATCGCCGATGCGGTCAATGTCCAGATGATCAACCTGGATCAGGCGCCCCAGGGCTATGCCGACTTCGACGGTGGCGCGGCCAAGAAATTCGTCATCGATCCCCATGGCAGTGTGGCCTGAGAACGCGTTGACTGAGCCGCTGATGAACGCAATAGCTGCGAAACAGACCGCCGCTGCCTGAAAGCGGGGGTGTGATAGACAGTACCGCCCTAGACGGTGCCCGCAGGGTGCCGTCTTTGTGCATTCGGCACCATCCCTATCAAGATAATAATGAGTAACCCATGACCGTCCAGACCGTGACCCCCAAGCGCCGCTTCCGTGGCAAGCCCCGTGGCCGTGATCTCGATCCCAGTCTCCTTGAGGGGTTGCGTGACCTATTGGGCGACGAGCGAAAGGATGCCACGCTGCGCCGCCGGGACCTGCTGATCGAACACCTGCATGCCATTCAGGACGCTCGGGGCCATCTGCTGCTGGCGGAGCTGCGTGCCCTGGCGACCTACATGAACTTGCCCATGGCGGCCGTCTATGAGACCGCTACCTTCTATGCCCACTTCGATGTCATCCACGATGACCAGCTGCCGCCGCCGGCGGTGACCATCCGTGTTTGCGACTCTCTCGCCTGCCAGTTGGCTGGCGCCGAGGCGCTGAAAGCACAGTTGGCAGCCAGCATGGATATCGAGCAGGTGCGTGTTCTCAGAGCACCCTGCATGGGGCGCTGCGACACGGCGCCGGTGGCCGAGGTGGGGCATCATCATGTGTTGTCTGCCACCCAGGCGCGCGTCGCGTCGGTGATCGAGGAAGGGCATTTCCATCCCGAGCCCGTCAACTGGCAGCGCCTTGACGACTATCGCGGCGAGGGTGGCCTGGCATTGCTTCAGGCCTGCCGTGCAGGCGATGTCACGGTAGACGAACTGATGGAGGCGATGCAGCAGGCCAATCTGCGTGGCCTGGGCGGTGCAGGCTTTCCGACCTTCAAGAAATGGTACTTCGTGCGCCAGGAGGCCGGGCCCCGCTATTGCGCCATCAATGCCGACGAGGGCGAGCCCGGCACCTTTAAGGATCGCTACTATCTGGAGCGCTCGCCGCACCAGTTTCTGGAAGGGGCGCTGGTCAGCGCCTGGGCGGTCGACGCCGAGGCGCTGTATATCTACCTGCGCGATGAGTACCCGGCCTTGCATGGCGTGCTGCGCGAGGCCATTGGCGAGATGGAGGCCGCGGGTCTGGTGGCACCTGGCTATATCGTGCTGCGCCGCGGCGCGGGCGCCTATATCTGCGGCGAAGAGTCGGCGATGATCGAGTCCCTGGAAGGCAAACCGGGCAAACCCCGCCACCGCCCGCCGTTCGTGGCCCAGAAGGGGCTCTTTGACCGACCAACGCTGGTCAATAATGTCGAGACCGTCTACTGGATTCCGCTGATCTGGCAGCGTGGTGCCGAGGCCTTTTCCAGCCAGGGCCGACACGGCCGTGTCGGGCTGCGCAGTTTCTCGGTCTCGGGCCGGGTCAAGCGCCCCGGCGTGCATTTGGCACCGGCGGGGATCACCCTCAACGAGTTGGTCGAGGAGTACTGCGGGGGCATGGCCGATGGCCATCGCCTGGTGGCCTACCTGCCCGGCGGCGCCTCTGGCGGTATCCTGCCCGCGTCGAAGGCCGATGTTCCACTGGACTTCGATACCCTCCAGGAGCACGGCGGTTTTATCGGCTCGGCGGCGGTCATGGTGCTGTCCGACCAGGACGACCTGCGTGCGGTGGCCACCAACCTGCTGGCCTTTTTTGCCGATGAGTCCTGCGGCCAGTGCACCCCCTGCCGGGTAGGCACCGAGAAGATGCTGACCCTGCTCGAGGGTGACGAATGGGACGCCGCGATATTGACGCGTCTTTCCCAGGTGATGATGGATGCCTCCATTTGTGGCCTCGGCCAGGCGGCCCCCAACCCTGTGCTTGGGCTGCTCAAGGATTTCCGCGGCGAGCTGGCCGCCCAGAATGTGATTATCAAGGGGTAAGGGAGCATGAGCATGAGTACTAGCGAGCAAGCCTTTACTCTGACGCTGGATGGCGTTGACGTCAGTGCGTACCACGGTGAAAGCCTCTGGCAGGTCGCCAAGCGCGCTGGCGAGACCATTCCGCACCTGTGTTTCAAGGACGCCAGCGGTTACCGCGCCGATGGCAACTGCCGGGCCTGCATGGTGGAGATAGAGGGCGAGCGCGCCCTGGCCGCCAGCTGTCTGCGCATGGCGACGCCAGGCATGGTGGTCAAGAGCGCCAGTTCCGAGCGCTCGCGCACGGCCCGGGAAGGGGTCATGGAGATGCTGCTGGTCGACCAGCCATCCCGCGAAGACAGTCCCGACCGTTCCAGTCATTTCTGGGCCATGGCCGACCAGCTGGCCATCGATGCCACGGCGGTACGCCGCAAGCTGCCCAGGCGCGACGAGCGACAGGCGCCCACCGTGCATCATGTGGCGCCACGTAAAGACGCACTGACGAAGGACAATAGCCACTCTGCCATGAGCGTCAATCTCGACGCCTGCATCGAGTGCAACCTGTGTGTGCGCGCTTGCCGCGAAGTGCAGGTCAACGACGTTATCGGCCTGGCGCACCGCGGCGCGGCCTCGAAGATCGTCTTCGATTTCGACGACCCCATGGGCGACAGCACCTGCGTGGCCTGCGGCGAGTGCGTTCAGGCCTGCCCCACCGGCGCCCTGATGCCCGCCACCGTGGTCGATGAGGCGGGCCACGGTGACTCCGCCGCGGCCGATCGCCAGGTCGACTCGGTATGCCCCTACTGCGGGGTGGGCTGCCAGCTTACCTACCATATCAAGGACGACGAGATTCTTTATGTGGAGGGCCGCGAAGGGCCCTCCAACGAGAATCGCCTGTGCGTCAAAGGGCGCTTTGGTTACGATTATCCGCGTCATCCGTCGCGGCTTACCGTGCCGCTGATTCGCCGGGAGGGCGTGGCGAAAGGGCTCGACCCGGACTTCGACCCCGCCCAGCCCCTGACCCATTTCCGTGAGGCCAGCTGGGATGAAGCGCTGGATTTCGCCGCCAAGGGGCTTGTTGACCTCAAGGCCGCCCATGGTTCGGACGCCTTGGCGGGCTTCGGCAGCGCCAAGTGCTCCAACGAAGAGGCGTGGCTGTTCCAGAAGCTGGTGCGCACCGGCTTCGGCTCCAACCATGTGGACCACTGCACCCGGCTATGCCACGCCAGTTCAGTGGCGGCGCTGATGGAGTGCATTGGCTCCGGTGCCGTGACCGCCTCTTTCATGCAGGCCAGCCAGGCCGATGTGGTGATCCTTATTGGCTGCAACCCGGCGGCCAACCACCCGGTGGCGGCCACCTTCTTCAAGCAGGCGGCCAAGCGCGGCACCAAGCTGTTGATCCTCGACCCCCGTGGCCAGGCGCTGGACGCCTACGCCCACCGGAGCGTGCGCTTCTCGCCGGGGGCCGACGTGGCGCTGTTCAACGCCATGCTCAATGTGATCATCAGTGAAGAGCTCTATGACAGCGCCTATATCGCCGAGCACACCGAGGGCTTCGAGGCCCTTAAGACGCACACGGTGGACATGACCCCCGAGGCGATGAGCGGCCTGTGCGGTGTCGAACCCGAGACCATCCGCGAAGTGGCCAGGCTGTACGCCACCGCCGAGCGGGCGATGATCTTCTGGGGCATGGGTATCTCCCAGCACACCCACGGCACCGACAACGCCCGCGGCCTGATCTCGCTGGCGCTGGCCTGCGGCCAGACCGGGCGCCCCGGCACCGGTCTGCACCCGCTGCGTGGCCAGAACAATGTTCAGGGTGCCTCCGATGCGGGCATGATCCCCATGGTGATGCCGGATTACCAGCCGGTCAGCGATGCGCAGGTGCGTGCGGCCTTCGAGGAGCTGTGGAATACCCAACTGGACCCTACGCCGGGTCTTACCGTGGTGGAAATCATGGACGCTATCGCCGCGGGCACCATTCGCGGCATGCTTATTCAGGGCGAGAACCCGGCGATGTCCGACCCGGACCTCGACCACGCCCGGGCGGCCCTTGCCAAGCTGGAACACTTGGTGGTGCAGGACCTCTTCGTCACCGAGACCGCCCAGTTTGCCGATGTCATCCTGCCAGCCTCCGCCTGGCCCGAGAAGAACGGTACGGTGACCAACACCAATCGCCAGGTGCAGATGGGTCGCGCGGCCTTGCCGCTGCCGGGGCAGGCCAAGCCGGACTGGTGGATTACCCAGGAGATCGCCAAGCGATTCGGCCTGGACTGGAACTACCAGCACCCGCGGGACGTCTTCGCCGAGATGCAGCAAGGCATGGCCTCGCTGGACAATATCTCCTGGGAGCGCCTGGAGTGCGAGCAGTCGGTCACCTACCCCTGCTCGGCGGAGGACGCGCCGGGCGCTGACGTGGTCTTTTCAGAGGCCTTTCCCACCGCCAGCGGGCGGGCGAAATTCTCGCCCACCCGGCCACTGCCGCCGAATGAGCCGGTGGACAATGACTACCCAACCGTATTGACCACCGGCCGCCAACTGGAGCACTGGCATACCGGTTCCATGACGCGCCGCGCCAAGGTGCTGGATGACCTGGAGCCAGAGGCGGCGGCGACACTGGCCCCCGCTGAGTTTGCCAGGCTGGGAATGGCGCCGGGCGACGACCTGACCATTGCCACCCGGCGAGGGTCCGTTACGCTCAAGGCGCGGGTCGATCCCGGCATGCCAGAAGGCATGGTCTTCCTGCCCTTCTGTTATGGGGAGGCCGCGGCCAATCTATTGACAAACCCGGCACTGGACCCGGTTGGCAAGATTCCGGAGTTCAAATATGCCGCCTGCCGGTTGAGTCCCGCGGACGCGGCCTGATCGGTCACGTTTCACTCACTTTCCTGACTCGCTCTCCCCGCCCATGGAGGAATCCTCCATGGGCGCTGTCATGTCTCGACGTTTAACAAAGCGCCGTAGTCGACTTTGCTGCACCTGTGACGTGTTGATATTCAACGTTAATTGTCCCCACGAAAATTGTCATGCGCTACATGCTCACCGTATTGTTCTTAACAAGCATTAGGAAAAATATAAATCAATAAGGTTGTGGAGGCGTGCGTCAGATTATGCGCTCGCCTTGACGCAACAGGACTTATAACGGGGAATTTGCATGAACGAGACCCTTGCAGAGGCTGGGGTGGAAACGGCAGTGACGACAGACGCATCGTCGTGTTTTGCCCGCTTCGTCAATGTTCAAAAGAGTTACGACGGTATCGAGTTGGTCGTCAAGGATTTCAACCTTGACATCCGCAAGGGTGAGTTCGTCACCCTGCTGGGGCCTTCAGGCTCCGGAAAGACCACCTGCCTTATGATGATGGCAGGCTTCGAAACCCCCACCCACGGTGAGATTTTGCTGAAAGACAAGCCGATCAGTGGCTTGCCGCCGCATAAGCGTGGCATTGGCATGGTCTTTCAGAACTACGCGCTTTTTCCGCACATGACAGTGGCCGAAAACCTTTCTTTCCCGCTTGAAGTACGCCATCTCAGCAAGGCCGAGATCAAGGAGAAGGTGGACAAGGCACTGGCCATGGTGCGTTTGGAGGAGTTCGGCGACCGTCGCCCGGCACAGCTCTCTGGTGGCCAGCAGCAGCGTGTGGCGTTGGCCAGGGCGCTGGTGTTCGAGCCTGAGCTGGTGCTGATGGATGAACCGCTGGGCGCGCTGGACAAGAACCTGCGTGAGGAAATGCAGTACGAGATCAAGCGGATTCACGCGAGCCTCGGCGTGACCATGATCTACGTTACCCACGACCAGACCGAAGCACTGACCATGTCCGATCGTATCGCGGTCTTCAACGACGGTATCGTACAGCAGTTGGCCTCCCCGGATGAGCTCTACGAACGACCAGAGAATGCCTTTGTGGCGTATTTCATCGGCGAGAACAATCGACTGGTCGGCGAGGTCAGCGAGCGTATCGGCGATGACTGCAAGGTGCGACTCGATAGCGGCGATACAGTAATTGCCAAGCCGGTGGCGGTGAGTGGCGTGGGATCGCGAACGACGCTATCGCTGCGCCCCGAGCGGGTCAGCATACTGCGTGACGATGCCGCAGAGCGTTTCGACAACCAGTTTACCGCCACGGTGCAGGAGGTTATCTACCTTGGCGACCATCTGCGCACGCGGGTGTCGGTGTGTGGTAACGATGACTTCATTTTGAAAACGCCCAACGCCCAAGGGTGTGGGGAGATGCGCCCTGGCCAGCGTATTCAGGTCGGCTGGTCGAGCGACGATTGCCGCGCGCTGGATGCATGAGCCGGACGGCAGTCAAGTACGCCGTTACTCGGCATCTCATGATGTCGGCGGCGATGGCTACAATAAACGGAGAATGATTATGAAAATCAGCATCAATAATCGCATTGCCAAGACCGGTGTCGCTGCCCTGGGGATTTCGGCACTCGCCGTGGCGGTCAGCGCCCATGCCCAGCAGACGCTAAACATTGTGTCCTGGGGAGGTGCCTACAGCATGAGTCAGCACGAGGCTTACGATAAGCCGTGGATGGAGAAGACCGGCGACGAGATCGTCAATATCGACCGGAGTGGTAACGCCCTGGCCGGTCTGCGCGCTCAGTCCCAGGCTGGTAACGTGACCTGGGATCTGGTCGACATGCTGCCCGCCGACGCCATGATTGCCTGCGACGAAGGCCTGATCGAACCGCTAGACCATGACGAACTGCTGGCCGACGCCCCGGATGGCACGCCGCCCAGCGAGGACTTCGTCGATGGCGCCCTGGGCGACTGCTTCGTGGCCTCCATCGTCTATTCCAATATCGTCGCTTTCAATAGCGAGATGTTCCCCGAGGACGACCAGCCCAGCACCATCGAGGATGTCTTCGATCTGGAAAACTATCCCGGCAAGCGGGCCCTGCTGCGCAAGCCGATCAACAACATGGAATGGGCCTTGATCGCCGATGGCGTCGACCGCGAGGAAGTCTACGCCATGCTCGAGACCGAAGAAGGTGTACAGCGTGCCTTCGATAAGCTCGATACCATCAAGAACGAGGTGATCTGGTGGGAAGAGGGCGCCCAGCCACCACAGCTGCTGGCCGATCAGGAAGTCGCCTTTGCCTCTGCCTACAACGGCCGGATCTTCAACGCCATGGTCTCCGAGAATCAGCCCTTCGAAATTATCTGGGACGCCCAGGTGTTCGAATTGGACGGTTGGGTCGTGCCGACTGGCAAGCTCGACAAGGTGAAAGATTATCTCCATTTCGCCACTGATACCCAGCGTCTTGCCGACCAGGCCCAGTACATTTCCTATGGCCCGGCGCGTAAGTCATCCTCTGAGCTGGTGTCTACTCATGCCGAAACCGGTATCGAGATGACGCCGCACATGCCGACCTACGGTCCGAACTTTGAAACGGCACTGCAAAAAGACGACCTGTTCTGGGCCGACTACAACGATGAACTGACCCAGCGTTTCAACGCCTGGTTGTCCCAGTAAGGTGCTGCCGCCGTCCGGTGAAAACCGGGCGGCGGCATGTCGGTAGCCGATCATCGCTGATCGCTTCTTTCGCCTGATGGAGAGTTCCTAAGTGTCCGAATCTTCTGCAGCTCCTTTGAGAACGGCTGATGGCGTGCCGCTCAAGGTCAGTTTGCGTCGTGCAGTACGACGCTCGAGAATAAAGGCGCTGTTACTGGTTGCGCCACTGCTTGTGTTCCTGATTATCGCCTTCGTGATGCCCATCCTGGAGATGCTGTGGCGCAGCGTCGACAATCCTGAGGTGTCTACCCATCTACCGCGTACCGTATCAGCGCTGGAAGGCTGGAATGGTGAGTCGTTACCCGATGAAGCCGCCTTTGCCGCTTTGGCCGAGGACCTCCGCCAGGGCCAGCAGGAACGCAACCTTGGACTGCTGTCCAGCCGCCTGAACTATGAAAAGTCGGGTATGCGCTCGACCATCAGTCGGACGGCGCGCCGCGTTGGCTCCTTGGAGCCGCCCTATCGCGAATCCCTTATCGAGACGAATGATACCTGGGGGGAGCTCGATACCTGGAAACTGATCAAGCGCGAGGCGTCTCCCTATACGATTTCGTATTACCTGTCGGCCATCGACCGCCAGTTGAGTCCGGACGGCGAGATCGTCAAGGTGCCGGAACATATGCAGATCCACGCCACGTTGTTTTGGCGAACGCTGTGGATGAGCGCCGTCATCACCGGGCTGACGCTGGTGCTCGGTTTTCCGGTGGCCTTTCTGTTGGCGAACCTGCCGATGCGCCATTCCAATCTGCTGATGATATTGGTGCTGCTGCCGTTCTGGACCTCGCTGCTGGTGCGCACCACTACCTGGATTGCCATCCTGCAGTCCCAGGGCGTGCTCAATGACGTCATGGTGGCCCTCGGCGTGATTGCCGATGAGGCGCGCTGGCAGATGATCCACAACAAGATGGGCACGATTATCGCCATGACGCACATCCTGCTGCCGTTCATGATCCTGCCGCTCTACTCGGTGATGAAGACCATCCCGCCAAGCTACATGCGTGCGGCACGCTCACTTGGGGGCAAGCCGTTTCTCAGTTTCCGCCGGGTCTACTTTCCGCTGACGATTCCCGGCATCGCTGCTGGCGGCATTCTGGTGTTCATCCTGTCGATCGGTTACTACATCACGCCGGCGTTGGTGGGCGGGCAGTCGGGACGTTTCATCACCAATTACATCGCGTATCACATGCAGACATCGCTCAACTGGGGGCTGGCAGCCGCCATCGCCTCGATCCTGCTGTTCGTGGTGATTATCTGTTATCTGGTATTCAATCGCCTGATCGGCGTCGACAAGGTCAAGCTGGGGTAAACGATGGCCATTCCTTCTTACGCCACCCGTGGCGAGCGCATCTGGCACTACATTTTCCTGGGTATCTGCGGGCTGGTCTTCCTGTTTCTGGTCGGGCCGCTACTGATCATTATCCCGCTGTCGTTCAATGCCGAGCCCTACTTCACCTTCAGCAAGGAAATGGTGACTTTCGACCCGGCAGGCTACTCGCTGCGTTGGTATCAGGACTTCTTCACATCGAGCGCATGGCTCAATGCGATCAAGAACAGCTTCATCATTGGCATTGCCTCCACCTTTCTAGCTACGGTGCTGGGAACCGTGGCGGCGCTGGGGTTGTCGAGTCGCCACATGCCAGCACGTGGCGCGATCATGGCGCTGTTGATCTCACCGATGATTGTGCCGCTGATCATCTCCGCGGCGGCGATGTTCTTCTTCTTTTCCAAGGTCAACCTTGCTCAGACCTACCTGGGTGTGATCCTGGCCCATACGGCGTTGGGTATTCCCTTCGTGGTCATCACCGTGACCGCGACGCTATCGAGTTTCGATACGACGCTGATCCGTGCCGCGCATAGTCTCGGCGCCAACCCGACACGCACCTTCTTCAAGGTGGTGCTGCCACTGGTCACGCCGGGGGTGGTGTCGGGAGCGTTGTTCGCCTTCATCACGTCCTTCGATGAGGTGGTCGTGGTGCTGTTCATTGCAGGCCCTGAACAGCGCACCATGCCGATCCAGATGTGGTCGGGCATTCGCGAACAGATCAGCCCGACGATTCTCGCCGTGGCCACCCTGCTGGTGTTGCTCTCGATGCTGCTGCTCACCACCCTTGAGCTGCTGCGTCGCCGCGGTGAACGACTGCGGGGGCTCTCACCCGGCTAAGCACAAGAAAAAGGGGGCACCTAGGCCCCCTTAATACAGTTTGATGGCTATCTGATGCTCTCACCCCTGGGCTAATTGCAGCGAAGGCGTATCGTATTCCAGGTTTTCGAGCATCCGGGTGGCATACCAGTCGACAAAATCGATCACCCCGAACTCATAGGTCTCGGAGTAGGGGCCGGGCTGATAGGCCTTGGAGTTGATGCCCCGTTGGTTTTCTTCGGCGAGTTGACGGTCCTGGTCGTTGGTCGCGTCCCACACCCGGCGAAGCTGGTCGGGGTCGTAGTCGACGCCTTCTGCGGCATCCTTGTGCACCAGCCACTTGGTGGTCACCAGGGTTTTCTGGGGGCCAAGGGGCAGCACGCGGAAAACGATGGCGTGGTCACCCATGAAATGGTTCCAGGAATTGGGCAGATGCAGGATGCGCAGCGACCCCATATCGGCGTTGGGCAAGCGGCCCATCAACTTGTCGCAGCCGGGCTTGCCATCCATCGTCATCGAGACAATGCCATCCAGCATGGGGGTTCGCGTCATGCGGTTACGCTGGCCAAAGCGCTTCAGTTGGTAGGGGACTTGCTCACGATCCCAATCTGCCTGCTTGCGCGCCACCAATGCCTTGTAGGCGGGCGTGGCGCGGGGGTCGTCGGTGTCATCAAATTCCTGCAACGAGTTCAGCAGCTCAGGGTGCGCGCCGTTGCAGTGGTAGCATTCGCGGTTGTTTTCAATCACCAGCTTCCAGTTGGCTTGCTCGACGATGCTCGACTCCGTGGCGACCTTGACGTTGTCCATCTGGTACGGCTCAAGATAATGCTCGAGCGTTTCCAGGAACTCGTCCATGGCGGGCGGTTCATCGCTTAGGTTGATAAAGATGAAGCCACCCGCCGTGCGTACATGGACCGGCTTGAGGCCAAATTGATCAAGGTTGAAGTCGCTGCCCATATCGCTCCCGGCGAACAGCAAGCGTCCATCAAGCTCGTAGGTCCACTGGTGGTAGGGGCAAACCAGTTTTGCCACCTTGCCTTTGTCCTTTGTGCAAAGCCGTGACCCGCGGTGGCGGCAGACATTGTGGAAAGCATGAATCGTGCCCTCACCGCCGCGCACGATGACGATCGGATTATCACCGACGTCCAGCGTCATGAAGTTACCCTTGGTGGGTATCTCGCACGTCATCCCGGCGAACAGCCACTCTTTCTCGAAAATTTCCTGCATATCAAGCGCGAACAGGCGGGCGTCGTTATAAAACGGCTGCGGAAGCGAAAAGGTGCGCTTTCTTGTCTGCAGCATCTCGACCGTTGACTCACGAGCCGCGGCAAGTGGGTCTTCCATTGTATTCAGCACATGTTTTTCCATACCAGTATCCTCGTAAACCACTGCTCCCCCTCAAGGGCTGCGAGTCGGCCGTTAGTCAAGATTGCTCAATCTTGTTGTTCTGTCGCGTAACCTGGCGCTTTGTTCATACCCGACCTGCATCGAGTGACAGATTGTGTGGCAGGCACCTCCCTGCCGGTTATCCAGCCGCGACATCAGGTGATGTAGCGACGACTAAAAAAGCGATTTGCAGACGATAAAGAGTGTCACGAGGTAAGCGCGCGTCGCTGTCAGGTAAGTCGGTTGGCAGGCGCGTCCCCAAAATGCAGCTCAACGGTACTGGCCGCATGAAGAATGCGGTTGAGTGATGCATAGCGATGAAGGCTGGTCAGGCAGAGGCGAAAATGACAACTAACTACTTCAATCCGGTCACGACCCAAACCTGGACCAACGGCCGACATCAGGTACGTTGCGTGAAGGTGATCCAGGAAACCCAGGATGTACGCACCTTCTGCTTCATGGCCGAGCAGCCGGTGCTGTTCTTCTTCAAGCCGGGGCAGTTCGTGACGCTGGAGCTCGAGATCGACAATGAGTCGGTCATGCGCTCCTATACGATCTCCAGTTCCCCCTCCATCCCTTACAGTTTTTCGATCACCGTCAAGCAGATTCCGGGGGGCAAGGTCTCCAATTGGCTGCATGCCAATTTAAAGGTCGGCGACGAACTGGTCGTGCATGGGCCGGTCGGCGATTTCAACTCGATCGATTACCCTGCTGAAAAGGTGCTGTTTCTGTCGGGCGGCGTTGGCATTACCCCGTTGATGTCGATGACCCGCTGGCTTTTCGATACCAATGCCAGCGTCGATGTCGAATTCGTGCACAGTGCCCGCGCCCCTCGCGATGTGATTTATCACCGCGAGCTGGTGCACATGTTTTCGCGCATCCCTGAGTTCAAGCTGCATATCATTTGCGAGAGCAAGGAGGATATCGGCGAGGCCTGGGCGGGCTACCGTGGCTATCTCACCCAGCCGCTGTTCGAGCTGATGGTGCCGGACTTCATGGAAAGGGAGATCTTTTGTTGCGGCCCACCCCCTTACATGAATGCCATCAAGAACATCCTGCGTGCCAACAACTTCGACATGAATCACTACCACGAGGAGTTGTTTGGCGCCACGCCGCTCGACGTTCGTGAGGATGTGCGCGAGCTGGCCGAGCAGGCCGAGGTCGAAGCCGAAAACGTCGATACCAGCGAACTGCACAGCATCGAGTTTGCGTCGACGGGCAAAAGTGTCCGCATCCAGCCCGAAGAGACGGTTCACTCGGCGGCGGCGAAGCTTGGCCTGCATATTCCCAAGGCCTGCGGTATGGGGATTTGCGGCACTTGCCGGGTCGCGATCAAGTCGGGCGAAGTGGAAATGGAGCATAACGGGGGGATTACCGAAGAGGATATTGAAGATGGCTACATCCTGTCTTGCTGTAGTCGTCCGAAGGGCAACTTAATCGTGGATTTCTAGTGGCACATGATAGGTGTATTCGCTGATGACGACGCTGCCGAACAAGCCACTGGCCATTGGGTTTGTGCTCTTGCACCGCTTTACGCTCTTTCCATTCGCCGCCTTCGTCGACTGCCTGCGCCTGGCCGCCGACGAAGGCGACCGTAGCCGCCAGCTACGTTGCCACTGGCATTTCATGACCAGTGGTGGGCAGGCGGCACTCTCCAGTTGTGGCGCGACGATCTCACCCTGTGAGGCGTTTCGCGACCCCGGTGAGTTTGACTACATCGTGGTGATCGGCGGCGTCCAGGAGGAACAGGACGCCACCGATAGCGCCGCCCTCGCTTACCTGCGTCAGGCGGCAAAGGTGAATGTGCCATTGATTGGCGTGTGTACGGGCGTATTCGCCCTGATTCAAGCGGGTTTGATGACGGGGCGTCGCTGCTGCATCAGCTGGTATCACCATCGCGACATGCACCATCGTTTTCCTGGTGCAGAGCCTGTTGCGGATCGCTTGTTCATCGACGATGGCGACAGGATCACCTGTGCCGGAGGAGCCGCCGCGGCGGACCTGGCGGGCTACCTGGTAGAAAAGCATCTGGGTAAGGCGTGGGCGATGAAGAGCCTGAACATCATGCTGCTTGATGAAGCCCGAAAAGGCGCCCATCCCCAACCTCAACCCGTCGTATTCGGCAAGGTCGACGACCGGCTGGTGCGCCGTGCCATCGCAGTGCTCGAGCAGCACCTCGGGGAGATCATCTCGATGGATGAGCTGGCCGGGCGGGTGGGGACATCCCGCCGCAACCTGGAGCGTCGCTTCAGCGACGTTCTGGGCGTTGGCCCCCAGAAATTCGCGCGGGATCTGCGCCTTCGCTACGGCGCCTGGCTACTGCATTACACCGGCAAAAGCATTACCGAGATAGGTGAGCGCTGCGGCTTCGCCGATACGGCCCATTTCTCACGCCATTTCCGTACCGCCTTCAATATGACGCCGTCGGAAATGCGCAAACGTGCTGGCTCGCCTGGCAATGATCAGGTCGATCCTTTCTTTCTTCATATTGATGGCCGCCTGGCGGTCTGAGGTGGCTTTCTCAGGCCGCCTGGGAAGCCCCCTAAAACCGTCGGTCGAACAATGGGTTGCTGTTTTACGTGCCGGGCGTTCATGAAATATGTCGCATTTGTTCAATTTATTTCAGCGAGCCTTGCGTATTAATAGTAGTCAGCGAACGCACTGGCATACCCGGCTCAACCGGCTGTCACTTCAGCAACCAGATCGTCCATGTCGCAGCTGCCGATAACAACAGGAGACTTTTATGAACCCTTCCACACTTGCCAACTTCGATTCCCAGATTTCGGCGGCCATCGCTGATGAGGTAGCGCGTCAGGAAGCGCATATCGAACTGATTGCTTCCGAGAACTATGCCAGCCGGGCGGTGATCGAGGCGCAGGGCACGGTGCTCACCAATAAATACGCCGAGGGCTATCCGGGGAAGCGCTACTACGGTGGCTGCGAACATGTGGATGTGGTCGAACAGCTGGCGATCAGTCGTGCCTGCGACCTGTTTGGTGCTGAATATGCCAATGTTCAGCCGCACTCCGGCGCCCAGGCCAATGCGGCGGTTTTCATGGCGCTCATCAAGCCCGGCGATACGGTGTTGGGCATGAGCCTGGCCCATGGGGGGCACTTGACCCACGGTGCCGCGCCCAACTTTTCCGGTAAGCATTACCATGCCGTGCAGTACGGCCTGATTCCGGAAACCGGCGAAATCGACTATGCAGAAGTCGAGCGTCTGGCACGTGAGCACCAGCCGAAGATGATCATTGCCGGCTTCTCGGCGTATTCGCGGGTCGTCGACTGGCGTCGTTTCCGCACCATCGCCGACGAAGTCGGTGCCTGGCTGATGGTCGACATGGCCCATGTCGCGGGTCTGGTGGCCGCCGGTCACTACCCGAGCCCGGTTCCCTACGCCCATGTCGTCACCACGACCACGCACAAGACCTTGCGCGGCCCGAGGGGCGGGCTGATTCTTTCCGATCACGGCGACGCCGCGCTGTACAAAAAGCTCAATGGCGCCGTCTTCCCGGGCCAGCAGGGTGGGCCGTTGATGCACGTGATCGCCGCTAAAGCGGTCGCCTTCAAGGAGGCGATGAGCCAGGACTTTGTGCAGTACCAGCAGCGTGTGATTAACAACGCCCGTGCCATGGCGAATGTGTTCATGGAGCGCGGCTTTGATGTGATCTCCGGCGGTACCGATGATCACCTCTTCCTGCTGTCGCTGATCAAGCAAGGCGTCACCGGCAAGGATGCGGATGCGGCCCTGGGTCGGGCGCATATCACCGTCAATAAGAACGCCGTGCCCAACGACCCGGAAAGCCCCTTCGTCACCTCGGGGCTGCGTATCGGCACGCCCGCCGCGACATCGCGTGGCTTCGATGAAACGGAGTGTGCGGAACTGGCCGGCTGGATCTGCGACATCCTCGACGTGCTGGCCGAGCGCGGCAACACAGACGCCGTGGAAAGCGAAGTACGTGACAAGGTCGCCGCGCTGTGCGAGCGCCATCCGGTTTATGGCGAGAGCCGCGAACCCCAAGTAGCGGCCGAGACGGCGCTGTAACGCCATTACGAATCAGGAGACAACCATGCAACGTTATTCAGGATTCGGGCTGGCCAAGCACGCGCTGAGCCATCATGAGAACTGGGAACGCCAGTGGCGTAACCCCACCCCCAAGAAGCAGTACGACGTGGTGATCGTCGGCGGTGGCGGCCACGGCCTGGCCACGGCCTACTACCTTGCCAAGGAGCACGGCATTACCAATGTTGCCGTGGTCGAGAAAGGTTGGCTGGGTGGCGGTAATACCGCGCGTAACACCACCATCGTGCGTTCCAATTATTTGTGGGATGAGTCGGCGGCGCTCTACGAGCACTCCATGAAACTGTGGGAAGGGCTATCACAGGATCTCAACTACAACGTGATGTTCTCCCAGCGTGGTGTGATGAACCTGGCCCACACGCTCCAGGACATGCGCGATGTGCAGCGCCGGGTCAACGCCAACCGCCTGAACGGTATCGACAGCGAGGTACTCACGCCGGAGCAGATCCAGGCCATCGTGCCGGTGATGGACTGCTCGAAAAATGCCCGTTACCCCATCCTGGGCGCCTCATGGCAGCCGAGGGCGGGCGTGGCACGCCACGACGCGGTGGCCTGGGGCTTTGCCCGGGCGGCGGACGCGCTGGGCGTGGATATTCTGCAGAACACCGAGGTAACCGGCTTCAAGATTCGCGATGGCCGTATCTATGGCGTGCATACCAATCGCGGTGATATCGAAGCGAAAACCGTGGGCTGCGTGGCCGCGGGCAATTCGGGCGTACTCGCCAAGATGGCAGGCTTCCGGCTGCCGCTGGAATCTCACCCCTTGCAGGCCCTGGTGTCCGAACCGCTCAAGCCGGTGCTGGACACAGTGGTCATGTCCAACCACGTGCATGGCTATATCAGCCAGACCGACAAGGGTGACCTGGTCATTGGTGCGGGCATCGACGGCTATAACGGTTACGGGCAGCGTGGTAGCTACCCGACCGTCGAGCACACGCTGCAGGCGGTGATCGAGATGTTCCCCATCTTTTCGCGGGTGCGCATGAATCGCCAATGGGGCGGCATTGTGGATACCTGCCCGGATGCGTGCCCGATCCTTTCCGCCACACCGGTCAAGGGGTTGTACTTCAACTGTGGCTGGGGCACCGGCGGCTTCAAGGCTACCCCGGGATCAGGCCATGTGTTCGCCTGGACGTTGGCAAAAAACCAGGCGCATCCCATTGCGGCGCCGTTCTCTATCAATCGCTTCCACACCGGTGCGCTGGTGGACGAGCACGGCGCCGCAGGCGTGGCCCACTAAACGGAGTCAGTACCATGTTGCATATTTACTGCCCTTATTGCGAAGAGCTCCGCGAAGAAGAGGAGTTTCATCCCAAGGGCCAAGCTCATATCACACGGCCAGCAGACCCCGACGCCTGCAGCGACGAAGAGTGGGGCGACTATCTGTTTTTCCGTGATAACCCGCGCGGCATCCACCATGAAATGTGGGTGCACGCCATCGGCTGTCGCAAGTTCTTCAATGTCACGCGTAACACGGTGACCTACGAGATTCTTGAGACCTACCCCATGGGCGAGCAGCCGCGCTTTACGGCGGAGTACCCCGAGGGCAAGCCCGCCGATCAGCTCAATGACGCACAACAAGAGCCGTCGCGCCAGGAAGGAGTTCACGTATGAGCCAGTCGCTGAAACAGCCGAATCGTGTTCGCGAAGGGGGGCGAATTGATCGCGCCCAAACGTTGAGCTTTACCTTCAATGGCAAGCAATACCAGGGCCATGCCGGTGATACCCTGGCCTCGGCGCTGCTCGCCAACGGGGTGAACATCGTCAACCGCAGTTTCAAGTATTCACGGCCCCGGGGGATCGTCGCAGCGGGGGCTGAAGAGCCCAATGCCCTGGTGCAGTTAGGCAGCACCGAAGCCGCCCAGGTGCCCAACGTGCGGGCCACGCAACAAGCCCTTTTTGATGGCCTGGTGGCGCGCAGTACCAACGGTTGGCCGAACGTCCAGCGGGATGTCATGAGCCTGGTCGGCAAGCTTGGCGGACAGTTTATGCCGCCGGGGTTCTACTACAAGACCTTTATGGCACCTGCTTCCATGTGGATGACCTACGAGAAGGTCATCCGTAAAGGAGCGGGGCTTGGCCGCAGCCCGATGGAGCGCGATCCGGATCATTACGATCACCTCAACCAGCATTGCGATCTGCTGGTCGTGGGTGCCGGTCCGGCAGGGTTGTCCGCGGCGCTGACGGCGGCGCGAAGCGGTGCTCGTGTGATCCTGTGCGATGAGCAGGAAGAAATGGGCGGTTCGCTGCTCGATAGCCGCGAACAGCTCGATGGCCAACCGGCCCACCACTGGGTCGAGGGCGTCGTGAGCGAGCTTGCCCAGATGGCGAACGTCACCCTGCTGCCGCGTACCACGGCGAATGGTTACCACGACCATCACTTTGTCACGCTGCATGAGCGGCGCACCGAGCACCTTGGCGAGACGGCGCCGCTCACCGATGGGCAGCGGCCGAGCCGTTCGCGCATGCACCGCGTGCGGGCCGGGCAAGTGCTGCTGGCGACAGGTGCCCATGAGCGGCCTCTGGTGTATGGCAATAACGATGTGCCGGGCAACATGACCGCGGGTGCGGTGTCCACCTACATTCGTCGTTATGGCGTGGTACCCGGCAACAAGCTGGTGCTTTCGACCACCAACGATTACGCCTACCGCGCGGCCCTGGACTGGCTCGATGCCGGCCGTGAAGTGGTCGCCATTGTCGATGCCCGCAAGGCCCCTGAAGGTGACTTGGTCGAACAGGCCCGGGTGCGCGGTGTGCGCATTATCGAAGGCGCCGCCGTGCTGGAAGCCAAGGGCAGCGACCGAGTGACCGGCGCCCGCGTCGCCACCATCGATGCGGAAACCTTCAAGGTGACCGGCTCCTCAGACACCTTGTCCTGCGACACCATCGCCAGCTCCGGCGGCTATAGCCCGGCGATTCACCTGGCGTCGCATACCGGAGCACGGCCAACCTGGAACGACGAGATCCTCGGTTTTGTGCCCAGCCTGGTCAAAGGCGTGCATGCCGCGGGCAGCGTGCGGGGCTTTCATCAGCTCGCGGATGGCCTGGCAAATGGCTGTTCTGCAGCGGCTGAGGCGCTATCGGCGCTGGGCTTTGCGGCAACGCCTGTCGAGCTGCCACAGGTCAACACCTACCGGCAGGGTGCCGCCTGCGCGCTGTACCAGGTGCCCCATGAAAAACCGACCCTGCGCGGCCCCAAGCAGTTCGTGGATATGCAGAACGACGTGACGGCGGCAGCGATCGAGCTGGCGACGCGGGAAGGATTTGAATCCATCGAGCACGTCAAGCGCTATACCGCGATGGGCTTTGGCACCGACCAGGGCAAGCTTGGCAATATCAACGGCATGGCCATTGCGGCACGCTGCCTGGGTAAAACGATCCCGGAGGTAGGGACCACCGTGTTCCGGCCCAACTATACGCCGGTGACCTTTGGCGCCATTGTGGGCCGTCACTGCCGTGACCTCTTTGACCCCGAGCGCTATACCGCCATGCACCAGTGGCATGTGGAGCAAGGGGCCGAGTTTGAAGACGTCGGTCAGTGGAAGCGCCCCTGGTACTTTCCACGAACCGTCAATGGCAAGACAGAATCGATGCACGACGCCGTGGCCAGAGAGTGCCTGGCGGTCCGCCAGGGGGTCGGCATTCTGGATGCCTCGACGCTGGGCAAGATCGATATCCAGGGCCCGGACGCCCGCGAGTTCCTGGGGCGGGTTTACACCAACAAGTGGGCCAAGCTGGCGCCTGGGCGGGTCCGTTACGGCCTGATGTGCAAGGACGACGGCATGCTGATGGATGATGGCACCACCAGCTGCCTGGGCGAGAACCACTTCCTGATGACCACTACCACCGGCGGTGCAGCGGGTGTGATGGAGTGGCTGGAGCTGTGGCACCAGACCGAATGGCCCGACTTGCAGGTGTATTTCAATTCGGTGACTGACCATTGGGCGACGATCACGGTCACCGGTCCTGAGGCGCGCAAGCTGCTTGCCGAGATCACCGATATCGACCTGGATCGCGAGACCTTCAAATTCATGGACTGGCGCGAAGGCACGGTGGCCGATGTTCCCGCCCGGGTCTTCCGTATCTCCTTCACGGGCGAGCTGTCCTTCGAGATCAATGTGCAGGCCAACTATGCGCTGCATGTCTGGAAGACGCTGTTCGCGCACGGTGAAAAATACGATCTGACTCCCTACGGCACCGAGACCATGCACGTGCTCAGGGCCGAGAAGGGACTGATCATTGCAGGACAGGAGACGGATGGCTCGGTCACGCCGGAAGACCTCGGCATGCAGTGGGCGGTGGGCTACGACAAGCCTTTTCCGTGGATCGGCAAGCGAGCCCTGACCCGTTCGGATACGCGGCGCGTGGATCGCAAGCAGATGGTCGGGCTTATGCCCAAGGACCCCTCGGTTGTGCTGGAAGAAGGCGCGCAGATCGTGTTTGACCCTGATCACGCCATCCCCATGCCGATGGTGGGCCATGTAACGTCCAGCTATTACAGCCCGATACTCGAAAGCGGCTTTGCACTGGCGGTGATCAAAGGCGGGCATCAGCGGATGGGCGAGATCGTCTATTTGCCGATGGTCGATGGCAAGACCCATGCCGCCGAAATCGTCAGCCCCGTCTTTTACGACCCCAAGGGAGAGCGTCAGCATGTCTGAACATACATCTGCAACCACGGCAACCGGTATCAATATGTACGATGTTCGCCCTACCACCGAGGTGCCGGCGGAATCCCCGTTGGCCTGGTCGTACCATCACACGGGGCATCCTGGGGTTTCACAGCGCAGCCGCGTGGTGATCCGCGAGCGCGCCATGTTAGGCCATGTGGTGCTGCGCGGCGGTGCTATTGTGCTTGATGAAGCGGTCCGGCAGGTGCTCGGCTTTGGCCTGCCGGCGCGCCCCAATACCCTCAACCAGGATCCAAGCGGCGAACGCTCTGCCCAGTGGCTCTCGCCGGACGAGTGGCTCGTCATCGTCCCCGGTGGCGAAGAGTTTTCTCTGGAAGCCAAGTTGCGCGAGGCGCTGGGCGATGCCCACTATGCCATCGTCAACGTCAGCGGCGGTCAGACGCTGCTTGAGCTCGAAGGCGAGGCCGCCACTGAGCTTCTGATGAAATCGACGCCCTACGACGTGCACCCGGCGGGATTCCCGGTGGGCAAGGGTGTGACCACGGTCTTTGCCAAAAGTAACCTGATCCTGCGGCGTCCTGCCGAGGACCGCTGGGAGCTGGTATTGCGCCGCAGCTTTGCCGATTACCTGTATCGCTGGCTGCTGGATGCGGGCCAAGAGTATGCCATCGGCGTTGATGACTGATGAGTTGAGGTCGGCAAATGCCGGCCTCAACTTTTCCTCACTGAGGGGGAGGGAGAACCTGCTATGCAAGATAAAAATAACCGTTGGATATTGGCGGCTCAGTGTGCAAGTCGGCTTGGCACCGTCGACGTTGTGACGCGTTTTCTAAAAGAACAACGCTGTTACATCACCGAACAACAGTCATTTGACGACCGGCTCAGCGAGCGCTTTTTTATCCGCACCGAGTTTCGTCCCGAGGACGAGACGTTCGATGCCGACGCCTTTCAGTCGGCGTTCGCCGAACGGGCGGCTGACTTTGCGATGAGCTTCGAGCTGACGGCACCCGAGACGCGTATACCGGTGGTGATCATGGTGTCCAAGGCGGATCACTGCCTCAACGACTTGCTCTACCGTTACCGCATAGGCCAACTGCCCATCGATATCCGCGCGATTGTTTCCAATCACCCGGATTTGGCGCCCCTGGCCGAATGGCATGGCATTCCTTACCGCTATCTACCGATTACCCCGCAAACCAAGCCAGAGCAGGAAGCACAGGTCTGGGAAGAAATAGAGGCTGCCGGGGCTGAACTGGTTATTCTCGCCCGCTATATGCAGGTGCTCTCGAGCAGCATGTGTCAAAAGTTAACGGGTAAGGCAATCAATATTCATCACTCGCTGCTGCCCGGCTTCAAGGGGGCTCGCCCTTATCATCAAGCCTACGAGAAGGGGGTCAAGCTGGTGGGCGCAACGGCTCATTATATTAACGATGACCTCGACGAAGGGCCTATCATTACCCAAGGGGTCGAGCCCGTCAGCCATACCGACTACCCGGAAGACCTGGTAGCCAAGGGGCGGGATGTCGAGTGTTTGACGCTCGCCCGGGCGGTGACCCTCCATGTGGAGCGACGTGTCTTCCTGCATGCCAATCGCACCGTGGTTTTTGACCGCTAGTCGTATAATGACAACATCTTTGTAAGGTAGACAAGCATGTCAATCAGTGTTTTCGATCTCTTCAAGATCGGCATCGGGCCATCGAGCTCACATACTGTCGGCCCAATGCGGGCCGCTTTTGACTTCATCGGTGAACTTGGGGCAAGTGAGCTGCTGAACGACGTCATTCGCGTTGAGGTACACCTCTTCGGTTCTCTCTCCTCAACGGGGGTGGGCCACGGCACGGATCACGCCGTCATCATGGGCCTGATGGGGAAAAGGCCAGATGAAATCGATCCGGATGTTATTGGCCCCTCGATCAGCGCGTTGAAAGCCTCTGAGGTGCTGCTCCTGAACAGCCAGTACAGCGTTCCCTTTCAGTGGCAGCGTGACATGCAGCTGTTCGAGGAAAGCCTGCCGCATCATCCCAATGCCATGCGGCTGATCGCCCATGGACAAGACGGTGAGCTGTACCGCAATACCTATTACTCGGTGGGCGGAGGTTTCGTGGTGGATCAGGCCCAGGCAGATCAAGGCCAGCTGGACAGCGATACCACCGAGCTTCCCTATGACTTTCATAGCGCGGCCGACTTGTTGACCATGTGTCGGGATAGCGGCCTGCGGATCAGTGAGCTGATGCTCGAAAACGAGCGTGCCTGGCGCAGCGAAGCCGAGATACGCCAAGGGCTTTGCGATATCTGGGCGGCGATGAAAGCCTGTGTGAACAAAGGACTTGAGGCCGAAGGCGTGTTGCCCGGCGGGCTGAATGTTCGTCGGCGGGCACGTTTGCTGCATCAAAGGTTGCAGGCAGTGGATGAAAATCCGTCAGTGATTACCACGACGATGTCGGCAATGGACTGGGTCAACCTCTATGCGCTGGCGGTCAATGAAGAAAATGCCGCGGGTGGGCGCATGGTGACGGCGCCGACCAATGGTGCCGCGGGTATTATCCCGGCGGTCTTGCACTACTACATGCACTTCCGCGAAGGGGCCAGCGAGCGAGACGTCGTCGACTTCCTGCTGGCGGCAGGTGCCGTGGGCATTCTGTGCAAGAAAAACGCCTCGATTTCGGGTGCTGAAGTGGGCTGCCAGGGCGAGGTCGGCTCCGCGTGCGCGATGGCCGCCGCTGGCCTTGCGGAACTGATGGGCGGCAGTGTCGCGCAGGTCGAAAACGCCGCTGAAATCGGCCTGGAGCATAACCTGGGGCTGACCTGTGACCCCGTCGGCGGCTTGGTCCAGGTGCCCTGCATCGAGCGCAACGCCATCGCGTCAATAAAAGCCATCAACGCCGCTCAGATGGCACTAAGGGGTGATGGCGAACACTTTATCTCGCTGGATAAGGTGATCCGCACCATGCGTGATACCGGCGCTGATATGCAGGATAAATATAAGGAAACCTCGAAAGGCGGGTTGGCGGTTAATACGATTGAGTGTTGATGAGGGGGCAAGGGGTGCCTCTAAGTGACGGGGGCGGGTACACTCATCCATGTATAGACATTTTCCGCTCCCAAGGATGACTCATGGTCAGCACACCGCCTCTCTACCAGCAGATACAAAAGCATCTGCTGGACAAGATCAACAGCAGCGAATGGCCGCCACATCACCAGATTCCGCCGGAGGAGCAACTGGCGCGTGACTTTAATGTGAGCCGTATGACCGCCAACAAAGCGATCCGTGATTTGGTGCATAAGGGTTATCTAACCCGTCAGCCGGGGTTAGGCACCTTCGTGACCGACCGCAAGGCGGAGTCATCGCTGGTCGAAGTGTACAACATCGCCGAGGAGGTGCGTACGCGGGGGCATCGCTACGGCAACCACGTGTTAACCTGCGAAGCCATTGAGGCCGACGACGAGGTGGCGTTGCGCCTTGGGGTCAGGCTTGGCAGCCGGGCCTTTCATACCTTGATCGTGCATCTGGAGAATGAGGTGCCAATCCAGTTGGAGAAGCGCTACGTCAATCCCCGTTGGGTGCCCGACTATCTCGATGCCGACTTCACTATTCACACTCCTAATGAGGTGTTGGTGGCCGCTTGTCCTATCACCGATGTCGAACATATCGTCGAAGCGCTCCTGCCCGATGCACAGGCTGCCGAATGGCTGAGTATAGATACGGCTAGCCCTTGCCTCAGCATGATTCGGCGTACCTGGTCTGGTGAGCGACTGATCAGCTACGCACGGCTGCTCCATCCTGGGGAGCGGTATAAGCTGCGTTCATCAATGCATCGAGAGCTGAGCTGACCCCGCGGGTAGCCAAGACGCACGCCAATGCAAGCTCGACGGCGGACTCAGCCAGTTAGTGCCTGCACCAGATACCCGGTGGGTACCGCTAGCAACAGGCTCAGCGCCACGCGGATGAACCACACGATCAGCATCTTTCCCACCGTAAGCGGGATGCTGGTTGAGAGAATACAGGGAATGGAGGCCGAGAAGAACAACACGGCGGAGACCGACACCACTCCCGCGGCGAAGCGTGCGGCGAACTCGGCCTCAGCCATCAACAGTGCCGGTAGGAACATTTCGGCAAGCCCGGCGGCGGAGGCCTGGGCCAGCACTGCTGCGTCCTCCAACCCCCACACGGCCACAAATGGGTAGAATACCCAGCCCAGCCATTTGAACAGCGGCGTGTACTTGGCAGCCAACAACCCTAGCAGGCCCACCGACATAATCGATGGCAGGATGCTGATTGCCATCACCAACCCTTCCTTGAAATTAACCGCCACGCTGCGATGTAGGCTGGGTGCTTTGGCTGCCACCTCCAGCCCGACCTGCCAGGCGGTAGCCAGCCGCTTACCGGGTTCAGCCTTCGGTTCGCCGTCCTCGACACTGTCATCCATGCGCGAAAGCGGCGGTAAGCGGACGGTGACCGCGGTGACAATGAAGGTGATCAAGAGTGTCAGCCAGAAGTAGAGGTTCCACACTGCCATCAAATCGAGAGTCTTGGCGACGATGATCATGAAGGTGGCCGAGACCGTGGAAAAGCCGGTGGCGATGATAGCCGCTTCTCGGGCGGAGTACTGCCCCGCCTGATAGACCCGATTGGTGATCAGCAGTCCGATGGAGTAACTGCCGACGAAAGAGGCCACCGCATCGATGGCACTGCGCCCCGGTGTGCGCCAGATGGGGCGCATCACCGGTTGGATCAGCACGCCGATCAGCTCCAGTAGTCCGAAGCTGATCAGCAGGGCCAAGAAGATGGCGCCGATGGGCACTATCAGACCTACTGGAATCACCAGCTTATCGAACAGAAAAGGCAGTATATCGGGTTCGTGTAGAAAGGCGGGGCCCCAGCCTGTCAGTGCCATTAGTGCCGCGATAACCCCAAGCAGTTTTAGCATCGTGAAAATGCGTTCGGTGAGACTACGGTTCCAGTAACCCCGGACCAGCGGGTAGGCGGCACCCGCCACGATCAGCGCCAGTGCATAGAGTCCGCTGGTATCACCCAATAGGCTGCGGACGCCAGTCACCATGTGATCAAGCAAAATCGTGCTGTGCCCATTGATCTCGACCGGAACGAAGAAGATCAAGATACCCAGGGCACTGGGTAGGAAGAGCTTGAGGATGCTGCTGGCCCGCTGTCGGGGGTTGTCGCTCGGGAGGGGCATGGCACACCTCTTGGTGATGATGGCTGGAGTAAGCATTTTGCTTGCTAATGTATATACATAATTTAAGCCCGAGATTCTATCCGAGCCACTCTTTGTGATTAGACATTGGTCGAATTAAAAAGCGGTTCTTATCGCCTTTTAGTGTGATGATCGAAGAATAAACAATTGAAAAATATATTTAATTATTTATTTTCCAATGATTTTTTTATCCAGCAGATAAACCTTTGAACGATGTTCAGGGGGTGACTCGTAGCGTCTTCAGGGCTAGTCTATTTGTATATACATAATAGATCTTTCCCGAGGAGGTTACATGTCTAACACCGAGAAACGTCGTTTGTGGCGCGATGTCAGTGTCTTCGACGGTCTCCACACCCTGCCAGAGCCCATGGCCGTGATGACTCAGGGTGATCGCATCGTCTCTCTGGTTGCCATGCATGACTTCGTTGAGCATCAAGCTGAAGGCTGTGACGAGATGGGCTGTGGCGGTGTCATGACCCCAGGCCTGGTGGACTGCCACACTCATCTGGTGTTTGGCGGTTCCCGAGCAGACGAGTTCGAGGCTCGCCTGGAGGGAGCTGGCTACGAAGAGATCGCCCGCCGAGGAGGCGGCATCCTAAGCACCGTGTCGGCCACCCGCGATGCTAGCGAGCAGACGTTATTCGAACTGGCCAAGCCACGCCTTGAAGCATTAATTGCCGACGGTGTCACCACCGTGGAAATCAAGTCCGGTTATGGACTGACGGTCGAAGACGAACTGAAGATGCTGCGAGTGGCACGCCGCCTCGGTGAGGCACTGCCGGTGCGTGTGGTGACGACGCTGCTCGGCGCGCATGCACTTCCTCCGGAGTTCAAGAATGACAGCGACGGTTACATCGACCTGGTGTGCCAGGAAATGATCCCGGCTGCAGCAAGGGAAGGCTTGGCCGATGCCGTTGATGTGTTCTGCGAGAAAATTGCCTTTTCGGTGGCCCAATGCGAACGGGTGTTCGAGGCGGCCGAGGTCCATGGCCTGCCGATCAAGGCCCATGCCGAGCAACTCTCCAACCTGGGCGGCGCGGCCATGGCGGCCCGTCACGGGGCACTCTCCGCTGACCATATCGAGTATCTCGATGAGGCTGGGATTGCTGCCATGCGGCAGGCCGGTAGCGTCGCCGTGATCCTGCCGGGGGCTTTCCATACTTTGCGTGAGACCCAGCAGCCGCCCATCGCAGCACTGCGCAAGGCCGGCGTGCCCATGGCTGTGGCCACCGACGCTAACCCGGGCAGCTCGCCGCTGTTCATGCCGACCCTGATGCTAAACCTGGCCTGTACCCTGTTCCGCCTGACGCCTCAAGAAGCCCTGGCCGGTATGACCGCCCAGGGCGCTTCCGCTCTCGGTTTCAAGGACGAGGGGCGGATTGAGGAAGGCGCCCGCGCCGATCTGTGTGTCTGGAATATCGACACCCCGGCTGCGCTGGCCTATGCCGTCCAGCCAGGACGCCTGCGTCAGCGTCTTTTCCAGGGGGAGCTGACACATGCCATCTGAGACGCCACTTGATAACGCTATCGACATGACGCCCTGGCAAGGGCGCACCGATCCCGAGTCCCACAGCGAGCGCTGGCACCAAAAGGTTCGGCCACTGACCGAGAGTGGCGCCCCGGGCTGTGCGTTGCTGGGCTTTGCTTGCGATGCGGGCGTGGCACGCAACCAGGGCCGAGTGGGTGCCGCCGAAGGACCTGCCGCGTTACGCCAGGCACTAGCTCCGCTAGCTTGGCACCGTCGTGATCCTGCCTATGACGCCGGTGACGTATGCTGTAAAGGCGACGCCATGGAAGACGCCCAACAGGCTCTGGCCGACCGCCTGACGCCGCTGCTCAACGTCGGCCACCGGCCCATCATACTGGGCGGCGGCCATGAGGTTGCTTATGCCAGCTGGTCGGGGCTCGCCCAACACCTTGCAAGTCGCGGCGAGACCGCGCCGCGAGTCGGCATCATCAATTTCGATGCCCACTTCGATCTGCGCGACCCGGCGCACGTGCGCTCCTCCGGCACGCCGTTCTCCCAGATCGCCGACGGCAGCCAACAGCGAGGTTGGCCGTTCTGCTACGCCTGTTTGGGCGTGAGTCGGGCCGCTAATACCCGTGCGCTGTTCAACCGATCGGCCGAGCTTGGGGTGCTGGTCCGTGAAGACCGGGATTTCGACGCGCGTTACCTGGATGCCATCCAGCGTGACTTGGAACGGTTCATCGCCCGTTGCGACCACCTCTACCTGACCATTGATCTGGACGTGCTGCCTGCCGCCGAGGCGCCTGGGGTGAGCGCCCCGGCTGCCCGCGGCGTCTCACTCGCCCTGATCGAGCCCCTGCTCGAGCGCATTCGAGACAGCGGCAAGCTGCGCTTGGCCGACCTGGCGGAGCTCAATCCCCGCCATGATATCGATGGCCGCACCGCCAGGGTGGCGGCTCGCCTAGTGCACCTGCTGACCCTGAACGACTAAGCGCTTAAGGCTCAACGTTTCTGACCACGAACATCACTCTCAGAGGAAGACACCATGACGATGCACGATAATCGCCACGACCCCTCCCGCAAGATCGCCGCGCCCACCGGTACTGAGCGTAGCTGCAAGAGTTGGCTCACCGAGGCACCGCTGCGCATGTTGATGAATAACCTGCACCCTGACGTGGCCGAGCGGCCCGAGGATCTGGTGGTGTATGGCGGTATTGGCCGCGCCGCCCGCGACTGGGAATGCTATGACAAAATTGTTGATACGCTCCAGCGCCTGGAGGACACACAGACCTTGATGGTGCAGTCCGGCAAGCCAGTCGGTGTATTTGAAACCCATAAAGACGCCCCGCGGGTACTCATTGCCAACTCTAACCTGGTACCCGCCTGGGCCAACTGGGAGCACTTCAACGAGTTGGATCGTAAAGGCCTGATGATGTATGGACAGATGACCGCAGGTTCGTGGATCTACATCGGTTCTCAGGGCATTGTCCAAGGCACCTACGAAACTTTTGTCGAGGCAGGTCGCCAGCACTTCGATGGCGACCTGAAAGGGCGCTGGATACTTACTGCTGGCCTTGGTGGTATGGGCGGTGCGCAACCGCTTGCGGCTACCTTGGCGGGTGCCTGTTCGCTCAACATCGAATGCCAGCAAACCAGCCTCGATTTTCGCCTGCGTACCCGCTATCTGGACGAGCAGGCGGCGGATCTTGACGACGCCCTGGCACGTATCGAGCGCTATACCGCCGAGGGTAAGGCGATCTCCATCGGCCTATGTGCCAACGCTGCCGATGTGCTCCCGGAGCTTGTCAAGCGTGGCGTCAGGCCCGACATGGTCACCGATCAGACCAGCGCTCATGACCCGCTGCATGGCTACCTGCCAGCAGGCTGGTCCTGGGAAGAGTACGTCACCCGCGGAAAACGCGAGCCACAAGCCACTGTCAAGGCTGCCAAGCAGTCCATGGCAGTACATGTTCAGGCGATGCTCGACTTCCAGAAGATGGGCGTACCGACCTTCGACTATGGCAACAATATCCGCCAAATGGCGATGGAAGAGGGGGTCGAGAATGCCTTTGATTTCCCCGGTTTCGTGCCAGCCTACATTCGCCCGCTGTTTTGCCAGGGCATCGGCCCCTTCCGTTGGGCGGCGCTGTCCGGCGACCCGGAAGACATCTACAAGACCGACCAGAAGGTGAAGGAGCTGATTCCCGACGATCCGCACCTGCACAACTGGCTCGATATGGCGCGCGAGCGCATCAGCTTTCAGGGCCTGCCAGCGCGTATCTGCTGGGTGGGTCTCAAGGATCGCGCTCGTCTCGGCCAGGCATTCAACGAGATGGTCGCCAATGGCGAGCTAAAGGCGCCGGTGGTGATCGGTCGTGACCACCTGGACTCTGGCTCGGTGGCCAGCCCCAACCGCGAGACCGAGTCGATGATGGACGGCTCGGACGCTGTTTCCGACTGGCCGTTGCTCAATGCCCTGCTTAACACCGCTAGTGGCGCCACCTGGGTCTCCTTGCACCACGGCGGTGGCGTGGGCATGGGCTACTCCCAGCATGCCGGTGTGGTGATCGTCGCCGACGGCAGCGACGATGCCCACGCCCGTCTGGGCCGTGTGCTGCGCAACGACCCGGCGACCGGTGTCATGCGACACGCTGATGCCGGCTACGAGATCGCTAAAGAGAGCGCCCGCGAGCACGGCCTTGATCTGCCGATGCTGGACAAATAACAGGAGGTTGACTGATGACTCATCTCGAGATTAAACCCGGCAAGATGACCCTGGCTCAGGTGCGCTGCGTTTTTGAGGGGCATGTGCCGGTCAGGCTCTCCGAAAGCGCCAACGCCGATATCCATAAAAGCGTGGAGTGTGTTAACCGGGTGGTCGCTGAGAATCGCACCGTCTACGGCATCAATACGGGCTTTGGGCTGTTGGCTCAGACCCGTATTGCCAACGAGGACCTCGAGGCGCTGCAGCGCTCGCTAGTACTTTCTCATGCCACCGGTGTAGGCGAAGCGCTGGATGACGACCTGGTGCGGCTGATCATGGTGCTCAAGGTCAATAGCCTGGCTCGCGGCTATTCTGGTATTCGTCGCGAAGTACTTGATGCCCTGATAGCGCTGATCAATGCTGAAGTTTACCCGCATATCCCACTGAAAGGGTCGGTGGGCGCCTCCGGTGACCTGGCACCGTTGGCGCACATGAGTGTTGTACTGCTCGGCGAAGGCAAGGCGCGCTATCGGGGGGAGTGGCTTTCCGCCAAGGAGGCACTGAAGGTGGCAGGGCTAGCCCCGATGGAGCTGGCACCCAAGGAAGGTCTGGCGCTGCTCAACGGTACCCAGGTTTCCACCGCCTATGCGCTGCGCGGCTTGTTCGATGCCGAGGATTTGTTCGCTGCGGCTACCGTATGTGGCTCGTTGACGGTTGAGGCCACCCTTGGGTCGCGCTCCCCTTTTGACGCGCGTATTCACGAGGTGCGTGGCCAGCGTGGCCAGATTGACGCCGCGGCAGCCTATCGCCACCTGCTCGGTGATGGCAGTGCCATTGGCGATTCCCATGCTGACTGCGACAAAGTTCAAGATCCATATTCTTTGCGTTGCCAGCCTCAGGTAATGGGGGCAGCACTGACCCAGATTCGTCATGTTGCCGACGTTTTGGCAGTTGAGGTCAACGCCGTCTCAGATAACCCGCTGGTGTTTGCTGAGAGTGGCGACATCCTTTCCGGGGGCAACTTCCACGCCGAGCCGGTTGCCATGGTCGCCGATAACCTGGCGCTGGCCATCGCTGAGATCGGCTCGCTTAGCGAGCGTCGCATCTCGTTGATGATGGATAAGCACATGTCCCAACTGCCGCCTTTCTTGGTTGAAAAAGGCGGTGTTAACTCCGGGTTCATGATTGCCCAGGTAACGGCGGCAGCCCTCGCCAGCGAGAACAAGGCGCTGGCGCATCCACACAGCGTTGACAGCCTGCCGACTTCAGCCAACCAGGAGGACCATGTCTCCATGGCGCCGGCGGCTGGCAAACGGCTATGGGAAATGGCCGACAACGTGCGTGGCATCCTTGCCATTGAATGGCTCTCTGCCTGCCAGGGGCTCGACATGCGTCACGGCTTGAAGAGTACCGAGACGCTTGAACAGGCCAGGAAGCTGCTACGCGACCGGGTTAGCCACTACGATCAGGACCGCTTCTTCGCCCCTGACATTGAGGCCGCCAGCGATCTGCTAGCGTCCAGAACGCTGAGTCACTTGCTCTGCCCCGGCATCCTGCCAAGTGAACATTAACAAGCACTTCCCTCCCCGTGGCTAAAGGCTACGGGGGTAACCGCATTCAATTCCAACGACAAGAGTAGCTTTTTATGAATGCTATCGTTTTGGCCATTTTGGTGATGGTCAGTCTCAGTCTTGCCCGAGTTTCCGTCGTCTTTGCTCTTATCGTCGCGGCATTGGTAGGCGGCCTCTATGCTGGCATGCCAATTAGCGACATTCTCGATGCCTTTAATGATGGCCTTGGAAACGGTGCCACCGTGGCGCTAGCTTATGCCGTGTTGGGTGCTTTTGCCGTCGCGCTCTCTCGTTCCGGGATTACCGAAGTCATGGCCAACCGTGCTATTCGCCGCTTCCATATCAACGAAACGGGTAGTAGTCGGCGCATGGTGACTTATACCTTGTTGGCGGCTCTGCTGGCAGCTGCGGTCAGCTCTCAGAACCTTATTCCAGTGCATATTGCGTTCATTCCAGTGCTGGTACCGCCGTTACTGAAGCTCATGAACCACCTGCAGCTCGACCGCCGACTCGTTGCCTGCGTGATCACGTTCGGCATTACCGCCCCCTACATGCTACTGCCTGTAGGGTTCGGTGCTATCTTCCTCAATGACATTCTGCTCACCAATCTCAACGAAAGCGGTGCCGAGTTAGGGCTGGAAGTAACACGCCAGATGGTGCCTATGGCTATGGTGATTCCCATCGGCGGCATGGCATTGGGTCTTGCTGTGGCCGCTCTGTTTAGCTACCGCAAGGGCCGTGACTACGAAGATCGCGACTTGGCACATGGCGAAGAGACTCCGGCCGAGGCGGCCCGGCACCTCAAGCTCTGGCAGAAGTCGGTATTGGCCATCTCCCTCGTTGGCACGGTAGCAGTGCAGTTGTACACCGGTTCGATGGTGCTCGGCGGTATCTTCGGCTTCGCCCTGCTGTCGCTGAGTGGTGTGTTTCGCTGGCACGAGCAGGACGGCATCTTCACCGAAGGCATGCGCATGATGGCCTTGGTGGGCTTCATCATGATTACCGCGGCTGGCTTTGCCAGCGTCATGCAAGCAAGCGGTGAAGTTGAAGCATTGGTGAGTAGTTCCACTGACATCATTGGTGACAATAAGGGGTTGGCGGCGCTGGTCATGTTGTTGGTGGGGCTTTTCATCACCATGGGCATCGGCTCGTCATTCTCGACGATCCCCATCATCGCATCTCTTTATGTACCGCTTGCTCTCAACTTCGGTTTCTCGCCCCTGGCGACGGTAGCCCTGGTAGGTACCGCCGCAGCCCTGGGTGACGCTGGCTCACCTGCATCAGACTCTACGCTAGGCCCAACTGCCGGACTCAATGCTGACGGTCAGCACGACCACATCTGGGACAGCGTGGTACCAACTTTTCTACACTACAATATCCCGCTGATCATCTTCGGGTGGATCGCCGCCATGACGCTCTGATTTGTCGTCGCGTAGAGCAGAAAAAGCTGGCTCGCCCGCGGGGTGAGCCAGCTTTTTCCATGGCTTTCCTGGAAATGACTATTCTGAAGATGGTGTCACGGCCCCGGCTTTGGAGTCCGCATCAGCGCGTCGATAGCCTGCGTTTGCTCCCTTCCCTCCCGCCCGGGTCATTCGTAGGCGCCGCCCCTCGCGCTCCACCAGACTCATCTTCAGGTGGGCTTCCAACTGCTTGATATGCTGGCTGACGGCGGCGGGCGAAATTCCCAGCCACCCGGCAGCTTCCGTTACGCTGCTGTAGCGTCCAATGGCTTCGAAGACCTGCAGCGCACGTAGTGGAGGTAAGGTGCCCACTGAATTCCCCTCAGTATGACGTATCGGATATGTAGGATACCTTAACGTTTGATGTCGAAAACGTCATGATTTTCCAGGTTCATTGTATATACAATGAGTCGTGAGCGTGCGGAAAAGCGAGTTTGTTCTCGCGGTAACCAGGAGGGGGCTGAAAGGTATGTCCGACGTAATAGCAGCTCGTGTTGTCCGTGCATCGCTCTGAAAATCCTACGTTCATGAGGTGAAGAAATGTCAATTACAACTACCTTGTCTCGCCCCGATTATGCTGATGTCGTCGACCTCAATCGCTACCCCATCCATGAGCTTGACAGCGAGCGTGGGAGAGCGCTGATCGATAGCTGTCGCCAGGAATTGGCCAAGGATGGCTGCTGCACACTACAAGGCTTCATTAACCACGAGGCGGTGGCCAGGATGGTGGACCTGGCTAACCAGCTAGAAAGCAAGGCCTGGGTAAGCGATAGGGCGCACAACGTCTATTTCGAGCCCTTCGATGAGACAGTCGAGCCGGATCATCCCCTGGCGTTCCAGGTGCGTTCGGCCAAGCACGGCATCGCCTATGACTATATTCCCGCGGATGCCCCCTTGCGTCGCCTATATGAATCGGACGACTTGACCAAGTTTATTGCGGCAGTGCTGGAAAAACCGATGTTGTATCGTAGCGCCGACCCGCTCGATGCGCTCCAGATCACTTTGTTCAAGCCGGGTGAGGAGCTTGGCTGGCACTATGATCGTAGTGAGTTTTCGGTCACGGTCATGTATCAGAAGGCCGAGAAAGGTGGCGAATTCGAGTACGTTCCTGCCTTAAGGACCAAGCAGGACGAGTGCTACGATGAAGTCAAGAAGGTGCTGCATGGTGACCGCTCCCGAATCAAGATCCAGTCCAGTGAGCCTGGGACACTCGCCTTCTTTCATGGTAATTGTGCCATGCATCGTGTAACACCGGTTGAAGGGGGGACTCCTAGGATAAACTCAGTGCTTACCTATGGGGAGCATGACGATATGCGACTTAATGATCTTACGTCTGAGTTGTTTTATGGGAGAACTTCCCCTCGCTAATATTTGATATTCATCACGGGTAGCCTGGAAGGGTTCGGAGTTTTCCGAGGCTTATCATGTTGTTTCGTTTGAGCATCCTTGCCATTGAGTGGCTTTCTGCCTGCCTGGGACTCGACATGCGTCACGGCTTGAAGAGTACTGAGACGCCAGCGTCCAGAACGCTGAGTCACTTGCTCTGCCCTGGCATCCTGCCAAGTGAACATTAACAAGGGCTTCCCTCCCCGGGGCTAAAGTGAAGGCCCGCTCAAGTTTGCAGGCTGTGAGGGGTAGCTTAGCCATGCCGTGTTACGTATAGATTGTCTAACGTGAACAAAAGGAAAGCATGATTTTATAAACGTGTTCAGTCGGCCATGCTGAGGCCATGCCTCACAGCGATGGAGCTGGACACCATGTTTGGACTAAAAAGCAAAACCACCCCTCAGGCTTCAGCGGATGCTGCTGGCGACCACGCGCCCGATGGCGTGCTGAATCAGCATTACTGGATGCCGTTTAGCTCGAATCGGGATTTCCGCGCCAACCCGCGGGTCATCACCGGGGCGGAAGGGCGTTATTACATCGACGACCAGGGCCGCAAGCTGTTTGATTCGCTTTCCGGCCTGTGGACCTGCGGTGCGGGTCATAACCGCGAAGAAATCCAGAAAGCCGTGGCGGCGCAGCTCGGCTCTCTTGATTTTGCACCCGGCTTTCAGATTGGCCACCCGTTGGCGTTCAAGCTGGCGGAGAAGGTCGCCAGCCTGACGCCCGCCGGGCTTGATCATGTGTTTTTCACCAACTCGGGGTCAGAGGCGGCGGATACCTCGGTCAAGATGGCCAAGGCCTATTGGCGCCTGAAGGGCAAGCCCGAGAAGACCCGCATGATCGGCCGCGCCAAGGGTTATCACGGCGTCAACATTGGCGGCACCAGCCTGGGCGGCATCGGCCCCAACCGGAAGCATTACGGTCCACTGATGGACGTGACGCACCTGCCGCATACGTTGCAGACTGACCAGGCGTATACCAAGGGCCAAGCCGATACCGGTGCCGAGCTTGCCGATGCGCTGCTCGATCAAATCGCGCTCCACGATGCCTCGACCATTGCCGCGGTGATTGTCGAGCCGATGTCCGGCTCGGCGGGGGTGATCGTGCCGCCAAAGGGCTATCTGGATCGGCTGCGCGAGATCTGTACCGCCCACGATATTCTGCTGATTTTTGACGAGGTGATTACTGCCTTCGGCCGTAGCGGCGCGACCACCGGTGCCGAGGCCTTTGGCGTCACGCCGGATATCATGAACGTCGCCAAGCAGATCACCAATGGCGCCATCCCCATGGGCGCAGTGATCGCCTCCAGCGAGATTTTCGATACCTTCATGCACGCTGGCGGCCCGCAGCACGCCGTCGAGTTTCCCCATGGCTATACTTACAGCGCCCACCCGGTGGCCTGCGCCGCGGGGCTTGCTGCTCTTGAAATGATGGAGCGCGACAACTTCCCCGCTCAGGTCAATGCCATTGCGCCTACCTTTGAGCAGAAGCTTCATGCCCTCAAAGGCCGTCAGCACATTGTGGATATCCGCAACTACGGCCTGGCCGGGGCGCTTCAGCTAGCACCCCGCGACGGCGACCCAACGATCCGCCCCCGCGATGCGCACATGGCGCTCTGGAAAGCAGGCTTCTACGTGCGCTACGGCGGTGACACGCTGCAGTTTGGTCCTCCGTTTGGTACTACCGAGGCCGAGCTGGAGCGGCTGTTCGACGCTGTGGCGACCACCCTGGATGCGCTGGCATAAATGATGACGGAGAGTAGAACATGAACGTTGTTTCCCACCTGATTAACGGTGAGTTGATCGAAAGCCAGCGCACGCTGGACGTGACCAATCCCTCGACGGGGCAAGTGATTCGCCAAGTGGCAGATGCCAGTGCCGCCGACGTCGAGCAAGCGATTGCCGCCGCCCAGGCGGCGTTTCCCGCCTGGCGCGATACGCCGCCCAACAAGCGCGCCCAGGTCATGTACCGCTTCAAGCAGTTGCTGGAAGATAACGCCGACCGCCTGGTGCAGCTGGTCAGCGAAGAGCATGGCAAAACCCCCGAAGACGCCATGGGCGAGCTCAAGCGGGGCATCGAGAACGTCGAGTACGCCTGCGGCGTGCCGGAGCTGCTTAAGGGCGAGTATTCCCACAACGTCGGGCCCGGCATCGATGCTTGGTCCAACTTCCAGCCCCTGGGCGTGGTGGCGGGCATTACCCCGTTCAACTTCCCCGCCATGGTGCCGCTGTGGATGTACCCCATGGCGATTGCCTGCGGTAACACCTTTATCCTCAAGCCGTCGGAAAAAGATCCCTCCGCGGCCATGGCGGTAGCGGAACTGCTTCAGGAAGCCGGGCTCCCCAACGGCGTGATGAACGTGGTGCACGGCGGGCGCGAAGCGGTGGAAACGCTGCTCGATGCCAAGGCTGTCAAAGCCATTTCGTTTGTCGGCTCCACCCCGGTCGCCGAGGCGATCTATACCCGTGGCACCGCCGCCGGTAAGCGTGTGCAGGCCCTGGGCGGCGCTAAAAACCATGCCGTGGTGCTGCCGGACGCCGACCTGGAAAACGCCGCCAACACCCTGATGGGCGCGGCATATGGCAGCTGTGGTGAGCGCTGCATGGCGATCTCGGTCGCCGTATGCGTGGGCGATGAGACCGCCAATCGGCTGGTGGAAACCATGCTGCCCAAAATCGCCCACCTCAAAGTGGGCCCGGGCACCGAGAAAGGCCTGGATATGGGGCCGCTGGTCACCGCCGAGCACCGCGATAAAGTGCTGAGCTTCATCGAAGACGGCGTCAATGCCGGGGCAACGCTGGTCGCCGATGGGCGTAAGTTGGCAGTGCCGGGCCATGAAGAAGGCTACTTTGTCGGTGGTTGCCTGTTCGACAACGTCACCGCCGAGATGCGCATTTACCAGGAGGAGATCTTCGGGCCGGTGCTGTGTGTTGTTCGGGTGGGCAGTCTGGATGACGCCATGCAGCTGATCAACGACCACGAGTACGGCAACGGCACCTGCCTGTTCACCCGCGATGGCGAAGCCGCCCGCCGCTTTACCGACGGCATTGAAGTCGGCATGGTCGGGGTCAACGTACCGCTGCCGGTGCCGGTGGCCTACCACAGCTTTGGCGGCTGGAAGCGCTCGCTGTTCGGCGACCTTCACGCCTACGGGCCCGACTCGGTACGCTTCTACACCCGCCGCAAAGCAGTTTCCCAACGCTGGCCTTCCGTGAGTGAAGCCACACAGGCGGAGTTCTCTTTTCCTGCCAATCAAAGTTGACGCGCCACAGTAACTAAGACATCTTCTCAGCACCGTCGCACTGCGATGGTGCTTTTTTTGGTGCGTCTTCTAGGCGTAAGACATGAAAGGATGAGTGCAGCGTGGCAAGAACCCAGGACGAAATTCGGCAGACCAACGTGAAAAAGATTCTCCAGGCGGCGGAACAGCTGTTTGCTGAAAAGGGCTATGCCGGGGCATCAATGGGCGAAATCGCCCAGATGGCCGATATTCCAAAGTCCAACGTGCACTACTACTTTTCGACTAAAAAAGCGCTTTACCAGGATGTGTTACTGGAACTTTTAGAGGTCTGGAAGCAGGACGCGCTATGCTTCGAACTCTACGATGACCCCCGCGTGGTGCTCTCCACCTATATTCGCGCCAAGATGAACCACTCCCGCAATCGTGCCCACGGCTCAAAAGTATGGGCGGCCGAGGTGATGCAGGGCGCCCCGATCCTTAAAGAACGCCTGCGCGACAACCTCTACGAATGGGCCAAGCTCAAAGAGTCGAAAATCCGCGAGTGGGTTGAAACGGGCCAGATCAACCCCGTCGAGCCGTCCTACCTGCTCTACATGATCTGGGCCTCCACTCAGCACTACGCCGACTTTGACTACCAGATCTGCCTGCTCAACGACGACCAACCGCTTGACGACTTACAGTTCGAAAAAGCCGTGCAGTCGGTGACCTCGGTCATACTTCGGGGGATCGGGCTGACGGCGTGAGTCAGGAGGGTGCTCCCTTATGGACAGCTCGTGTTACCCCAGCGGCCCGCCGGTCACCGTGGTCTTCAAGCCGTCAATAATGGCTTGACCATCTTCGTTCTTGAGTTCGTCGTACCAGGCTTGGGTGTGAGTGGCATCGTGCCCATGGATCATCGCGGCGCGCTTGCGGGCACGCTGGACGATTTCGCCCACCCGGTCGACGCGTGCCCGGTCGTACTGGGCCAGAGCGCTGTCGATGGCCGCTGACGTATCGATATTTTCTTCCAGCGCACGCGCGAGCGCCTGGGAGAGCACCCAGGCGTCTTCCATCGCCTGGCAGCCGCCCTGGCCTAGGTCGGGCGCCATGCCGTGAGCGGCATCCCCCAGCAGGGCAACGCGGGGAGCGGTGAGCGAATCCAGCGGCGGAATATCGTAGATTTCCACGCGGGCCATGCGCGCCGGGTCAAAGCGTTCAATCAGCGCCTGCACGGGCTCGGCCCAGCCCGCGAAGTGTTCGCGCAATTCATCGCGGTAGTGGTCGGGGTCGTTGGTGGTACCTGCCGGGAGCGGCACGTCAAAGAAGCAGTAGAACTCCTGAGTGCCTTCTTCGTTGCCGCCGCTACCCATGGGCATAAAGGAAACCCGCTTGGCGTCACCCACGTACTGGTCCCAGTGACTCAGCGGTGCCAAGGCTTCATCAGCAGGCACGCGGACGTTCCAGTTCACGTAGCCGACGTATTGGCGCTCCACCGGATGGCCTACCAACTTGCTGCGCAGCTTTGAATGCGTACCTTCTGCCACGACCAGCAAGTCGGCATTCAGACTTGCGCCGTCATCAAAATGCGCCGCCACGCCGTGCTGGGTGACCGTGTAGTCAATGCATCGGCGGCCAAACTGGATGTGCTCGGTCCCGACGGCGTCCAGCAGTGTCTGTTGGAGGGCGGCGCGGGCAATCGGACAGACGCGCTGGCCGACATCGCCAAACAGCGGTGCCAGGCTGAAGTCGGTCAACGTCTGGCCTGTCTGGGTGAGATAGCGCATCTGGGTCATCTCGCCGCTCAAGCCCTCGATGGTCTCACCCAGGCCCAATTGGTGCATGACCTTGACGCCATTCGGCCATAGCGAAATCGCCGCGCCCACCGGGCGTATGGTCGCCACACGCTCTACAACGGTGACTTGGTGCCCTTGCTGTTGGAATGCCAGAGCGGTGCTCAGCCCGCCAATGCCCGCGCCGATAACGAGAATATTGAGAGATGTGGTAAGAGGGCGGGGCATGGCAAACTCCTGGAGCAGTGAAAGAGCACAATGAGCGTTAATTGGGTAAGCCAACAAGCCCATCGCGACAGCTAACTGTATACAAAATTGAGGTTTAATGTACAGGTAATGCTCAGTCGGAACAGGTATTCACGACATGCCGGACAGTTGAAAGTAAAAGCCAAAAAAATGCCTATTGCCCCCCTTGAAAACTGTCTGAATGCTCCTATTTTGCGATTTAAGAGGCGCTGCGATGGGATATAGCGGCATCTCTTCCCATAGTCTGCTTAACGTAGGAGGTGTTCGATATGTTCGATGATCTCAAGCGTTTTGATGTTGGCTCACCTCGCCAGCTGGACTGGTTCCGCCAGTTGTTGGACGACTTTTTGCCCGATGGCAATGCGATGGATATACGCGCAGTGCCCAATGGCAGCTTCCCGATGATCAATGTGGCCCGTAGCGATGAAGCCGTGCACGTTTATGTGTTTGCGGCGGGGCTGGACGCTACGGATCTCACCATTGATGTTCAGGACAATGTGCTGACCCTTCGCGGCAAGCGTGAGTCTGTCATTGGCAATAACGATGGCGAGCGCTCGCGTCCGGTATTCCGTCGCGAACGCGTCAGCGGTGATTTTGTGCGCGCCATTGCGCTGCCGGATGGCGTGGATGCAGACCGGGCTGAAGCCCGCCATGCCCACGGGGTGTTCGAGATCGTGCTGCCCAAGCGCGAGGAGCTCAAGCCGCGTCGTATCGATGTTCAGGCGGCGTAAATCATGGTTGTTAACCTTGAATAAGGAGGGATAAATCATGAATAACGTTGTTCGTTCATCTAATAACCAAACCTCGCTTCAACAGCGGGATGAAGAAAAGAACCCGCAGGAAACGCTGCTCCCAGCAGTGGACATTGTCGAGGAAGATAATGCCATCAAGCTGGTTGCCGACATGCCAGGCGTTACCAACGACTCACTGCGTGTCGAGCTCGACAATAACGTGCTGAGCTTGGAGGGCGAAATAAACCTGAACATGCCCGAAGGGCTGAGCGCGCTGCATGCTGAGGTGCGTGGTCGGCGTTTCGCACGCCGCTTCAACCTCAGTCACGAAATAGACGGTGACGCGATCACGGCACGTATCGTCAATGGTGTGCTGACGGTAACGCTGCCCAAGAAAGATAGTCATCGCACGCGGCGTATCGAGGTACAGGCAGCGTAAAACGAAGCTGACGCTTAGCTGCCCCGGCACTCTAGAGTGCGCGGGGCGGTACTTTCCCTAGTCGCAATTTAAGCTCTATGCTCTACATAAGGAGTGTTCGATACTTCCCTTATCGATAGAGAGGATTGCGTCATGACGGATATAACCGCGTTGCTCGGCAGCGATGCCGAGAGTTTGCTCAACCACACCTGCCAGGGCGTTCCCCGCGACAGCTTGCACTTACCCGGCCCCGATTTTATTGACCGTGTCATGGCGGATAGTGACCGTCGACCGGCGGTGCTGCGCAATATGCAGAGCCTGTTTAATCATGGCCGCTTGGCGGGCACCGGCTACCTAAGCCTACTGCCGGTAGATCAAGGCATCGAGCACTCGGCGGGTGCCTCCTTTGCCCCGAACCCGCGCTACTTCGACCCGGCCAATATCGTTGAGCTGGCGCTTGAAGGGGGCTGCAATGGCGTCGCGTCGACGCTTGGGGTTCTCTCTTCCGTGGCACGGCGCTACGCCCACAAGATCCCGATGATGTTGAAGCTCAACCACAACGAGACGCTTAGCTACCCGGCGATGTATGACCAGACGCTGTTTGCTGATGTTGAGCAGGCCCACGACATGGGCTGTGTGGCGGTCGGGGCGACGATTTACTTTGGCTCCCATGAAAGCCGTCGGCAAATAATGGAGATCAGCGAGGCTTTCGAGCGCGCCCACCAACTGGGAATGGTCACCGTGTTGTGGGCCTATCTGCGTAACCCGGCCTTCAAGCAGGAAGGTGCCGATTATCACGTTGCCGCCGACCTCACCAGCCAGGCCAACCACATGGCCGCAACGCTCAAGGCGGATATCGTCAAACAGAAGCTGCCCGAGAACAACGGCGGCTATAAGGCGGTCGGTTTCGGACATACCCATGAGAAAGTCTACAGCGAACTGACCACTGACCATCCCATCGACCTGGCCCGCTACCAGGTCGCCAACTGCTTTATGGGCCGCGCCGGTTTGATCAATTCCGGCGGTGGCTCCAAAGGGCACTCCGATCTCGGCGAAGCGGTACGCACGGCGGTGATCAACAAGCGGGCCGGTGGTATGGGCTTGATCTCGGGGCGTAAAGCGTTCCAAAAACCGATGCCGGAAGGCGTTGAACTGCTGCATGCAATTCAGGATGTCTATCTCTCCAAGGACGTGACCGTCGCCTGATCTCCTGGCCCTCACGACTCACATGGGGGAACAGAAGGGGCGCTTAGCCAATGGTTTGGTGTATGTCGAAAGCGCCCCTGCCCACCACCACAGCGTTACCGCCCACTTCCACAAAGCCTGTTTTGATCCCGCCATTGGCGGCGGTATGGATAACGCTGGGCCGCCCCATCTCAACCCCCTGATGAATCTTGCACTGCAAGGCATCTGGCTGAAGGGATGCCAAATAGCCGGTCAATGCGGCTGCGGCGCTACCGGTAGCGGGGTCTTCGCAAAGGCTGTTCTCCATGGAAAACATACGACTGTTAATAAGCATCTCGGCACTGTGTAGCTGTTCAGCGACATATAGGTAGATCTGCTCGGCACTGCTGTGTGCGACGGCATTTGCCCAGGTGGTTGTTGAAATGCGCACCTTCTCCAGAGCGGTGATATCTGCTAGCTCGATCAAATGAAAGGGCAGGCCAAAGGAAGCCAGCACCGGGTTGCCAACCACCTTATGCCCCTCAAGCCCAAGTAGCTCGGCGGCGGTTGCGTGATCAAGGTTGCTGTCCTTGATACTTGCAGGCTGGGCAGTGGTAAACGTCGCCCTTCCTTGGTCATAGCGTACCGCCAGTTCGCCAACAGGTGGCTGAAGCACCAAGGTTTGATCACGGTTCACAAGCTTTAAAGCGGCCAATAGCTGCGCGGTGCCCACCGTCGGATGGCCTGCAAAGGCTAGTTCTTGAGTGGGGGTGAATATCCGCATGGGGAAATGGTTCGGCCTAGTGGCGGCACTCAAGAACACCGTTTCAGCCAAATTGAGTTCATTAGCAAGCGCTTGCATAGTGCTGGTCTCAAGCTCTCCAGCCTCTAAAAAGACGGCCAGTGGATTGCCGGTAAACGGCTGGTCGGTAAACACATCCAGCAGGTAATACTCAACGGTTTTCATAAGGCCCCCTGTCAACAGACGCATGTTTCCAAAACGGTTTGCGGCCCTCTCTTTGGGCCTGCTCGCGGCTAATGCCGACATCCTCCAGCAGCCGGTCATCGAGCGTTAACAGATGGCGGCGACTACGGCGGCATTGTTGATAGTAGCGAAGTTGATAACCTAGCTGGTAGCGGAGTCGGGTAAGGCTGAAGCGCGGCATGGCGAATCCTCCGTGGTGTGTGCCAGACCAGATTACTCAGCGCTGATGTTTTGATACAGATATAGAATTTATTGTTTTTAAGATACAGAAGGGCGTGCTATACCTCTGTATGGCGGTTTCTGGCTGCGTCTGTATCGTTATCGGGTTGTGGAGGAGGAGGGTGTTATGACGCGCTATGAAGAAGTGGCGGCCATTTTGCGGGAGCGTATCGAGCACGGTATTTACCGCGTTGGGGATCGCCTCCCCTCGATTCGTGCGGTCTGCCAGGAGCTGGATGTCAGCATTTCTACCGCCCAGGAAGCCTACCGGCAACTGATGGATGTGGCATTGATCGAGTCGCGTCCGAAGTCTGGCTACTTTGTACTGCCAAGCAGGGTTCCTTCGGTACTACCGTCGGTTTCTCGTCCGGCGCAGCGCCCGCTGGATGTTTCTCAATGGGATCAGGTGCTGGAGCTTGTCGCCACCCAGCGGGACGATAATCGACTTCTGCTGGGGCGTGGGGTGCCCAATCTTGAGTATGAAACGCTGCGGCCACTGTCGAAAATCCTCGCTGGCCTGCATCGCAGCACTGATCTGAACGGATTCAACTACGACAAGCTGGGCGGTAGCCCCGAGCTGCGCCAGCAGGTGGCGCGGCTGGCGATTGCGTCCGGCTGCCTGCTGCACCCGGACGACATCATGGTAACCACCGGCTGCCAGGAGGCGCTGGCCATTGCATTGCGAACGCTCACCCAGCCCGGTGATGTGGTGGCCGTGGACTCGCCCAGCTTCTACGGCACAATGCAGATTCTCAAGGCCAACGGCTTAAAAGCACTGGAAATCCCCACCGACCCGCAAACCGGCATCAGTCTGGAAGCGCTGGAATTGGCGCTGGAGCAGTGGCCGATCCGCGCGATACAGGTCACGCCGACCTACAACAATCCCCTGGGCTACACCATGCCTGAAGCACGCAAGCGGGCACTGTTTCAGTTGGCGCAGCGTTTTGATGTGGCGATTATCGAAGACGATATCTACGGCGATTTGTCGTTTGCTCTGCCCAGGCCGCGCACCGTAAAGTCCTTCGACGACGATGGCCGCGTCATGCTGTGCAGCGGCTTTTCCAAAACCGTGGGGCCAGGGCTGCGGGTGGGTTGGCTGGCGCCTGGGCGCTACCGCGATCAGGCGATGCACATGAAATATGTCTCCACCGGCGCCTCGGCGACGCTGCCGCAGCTGGCCGTGGCGGAGTTCGTCGCCAAAGGCCATTATGAACGCCACCTGCGTTTCGCTACGCGTCAGTATCAGCGCCAGCGCGACATCATGATTAGTTGGGTGCAGCGCTATTTTCCTGAAAGTTCTGGCATCAGCTACCCGCAGGGCAGTTTTTTACTCTGGGTAGAGCTGCCCGCCGCCGTGGACTGTGTGCGCCTCAATGAACGCTTGGCACAGCATGCTATCCACGTGGCACCGGGTTCGCTGTTTTCCGCCTCGGGCAAGTTCCGCCAGTGCCTGCGCCTGAACTATGCGTTTACACTAACCTCCGCCATCGAAGACGCCGTGCGCACCGTGGGCGAGCTGGCCGCTGAGATGGTGGCAGATGCGCGGTCCCACGAGTCATGCCTCATAGGTTGAGGGTGCTGCCGCGTACCGGCGTCAAACGCCCATGGTCGATAATCGGACCGGTTGGCTGGCCTTCGGGAGCGCCTCCCTGGGGCTCAACGCTGACGGCCAGATCGGCAGTGAATAACTGCGCGCGCAGCTCGGCACTGGGTTCCAGGCGATGGCTACCTTGATCAGGTAACAGGCCCAGCGAGACGGGCGTACCGTCGGCAATCAACCAGAGCTCACCGGTCTGTTCGCTGTCGACCTGGGTCGGTTGAACCGCTTGCACAATCAACTCTCCCTCCTGGGTTGCGCTGATGATCCAGCCTGGCGTGCGCGATTCGTCCTGGACCACGAAGACAGCTTCTCCGTCCGGCAGCCTGGCTAGTTCAGCCTGTTGCCAAAGAAGGCCTAGCGCTATCGCGATTACCCCAAAACTTGCCGCCATGGTCTGCCATGCACCTAAACGCTTCCACCAGGGGGCAGGCGCTGCTCCGGTTGCCTGGGTAATGCGCTGCCAGACCTCCTTGGGCGGTGTCCTGGGGTCCAGTCGCTCGTTGAATAGATGCAGATATTCTCGCCACTCTTCCACATCGTTACGTAGGTCATGGCTGACCGCCAGCAGCGCTTCAAAGCGTGCTTTTTGATCGCTATCCAATACGCCCAGTACGTACTCACCAGCCGCGAGGTGGCGATCATCAGGGTCGCTTAAATCCCATTGGTTAGACATGTTTTTAACCTCTCGAGTCCACGGCGGATCCAGCTTTTAACGCTGCCCAGCGGTTGGGACAGAGAGTTAGCAAGCTCGCTGTGCGTCATGCCCTGAAAATAGGCCATTTCCATTAACTGGCGCTGATGTCGACTGAGTGTGTCGAGGCAGTCGTTCAGTTTGTCATTTTGCTGATGACTGATGCTGTCATCTTCAGGGTCGTCGGTACCTAATAGGGTGGCCAACAAGGGTTCATCGGTGGTGGTGTCCTGTGGCTTCTGGCGACGCAGCCAGTCGATGCCAATATTGCGCGCGAGTGTGGAAAGCCAGGTCATCGGCTTGGCTCGCGTGGCGTCGTATTGATCGGCGGCATGCCAGATTCGGATGAAAACATGTTGCAGGCAATCCTGAGCGGCACCTTCATCTCTTACTATACGCAACAGTTGGGCATACAGATGCGCACTGGAGACACGATAGAGACGCTCGAACGCTTGGCGATCGCCCTGGGCGCAGCCGTTGAGTTGCTCAATAAGATACTGTTGGCGTTGCGTGGCATCTAGCATTCGGGCATCTCTGCGCAGTAAACCGAAATGCCAGTCTTCGGGAGTCAGCCGTTGAAGGCAATAGGTGAGCGCTCAGCGGTGAATAAAAAAATTGTTGGGAGTTTGCATCCACTGACGCCTTGGGGCCGTAAGTATCAGTGAGCTTGCATTGTTGAGCTCTTTTAATGACAACCAGGAGATGCCCCAATGAAACTCAAACTACTTACCGCTGGCGTTTGTGCCGCTGCCTTATTTACCGGCGTTGCCGTTGCCGATCACGGCCCTACCACGGTAGGCGGCGCCAACATGCTGCCTGAGCGGAACATTATCGAGAATGCCGTTAATTCAGGTGACCATGAAACACTCGTCGCCGCTGTTCAAGCCGCTGAGTTGGTCGATGTCTTGCAAGGCGAAGGTCCTTTTACCGTATTCGCGCCGACGGATGATGCCTTTGCGAAACTTCCTGATGGCACCGTTGATACGCTGCTGCAGCCAGAGAACCAGGAGCAGCTTCAAACGGTTCTCACCTACCACGTCGTACCTGGCAATATGAATCGGGACGCCTTGTGGGAAGCAACCATGGAAAACGACGGCACCGTGGCTTTCAAAACCGTCCAGGGTGAATACCTTACCGTCTCGCGCAATGGTAATAACCTGATGGTCATGGATGCTCAGGGCAATAGTGCCAACATTACTGTTGTGGATGTCGCACAATCGAACGGTGTCATCCATGTTATCGACAGCGTGCTATTACCCTAAGGGCCGCGCTTACATCGGATAATGACATTTATTCGGTTGAGGTTATGTTTTCCCACCGCCTGGTTCGCTAGGCGGTGGTTTTTTGCCGACCGGATGGCCGCAAAAATCCCTCCCGGGCGCGAGCTGCTTGCTCGCGAACGATACACCCTTCTGCATGATCATTGAGCAGCCCCATCGCCTGCATAAAGGCAAAAGCGGTGGTAGGGCCGAAAAATTTCCAGCCGCGCTTTTTTAACGCCTTGGCAAGGGCGACAGATTCAGGCGAAGTGGTCTGGGACTGCGGCGGCGGTAGCGAAGAGGCGTCCGGCTCAAAGCGCCAGAAAAACGCGGCCAGTGAACCTTCCTGCTCGACCATTTCCTGGGCCCGCCTGGCATTGTTAATGGTTGATTCAATCTTGCCTCGATGCCGAATGATGCCTGGGTCCTGCAATAAACGCTGCACATCGGCTTCGCCGAAGCGGGCAACCTGATGGAAATCGAAGTGATGAAAGGCGGCACGAAAATTCTCGCGCTTGTTGAGAATGGTGCGCCAGCTCAAACCCGACTGAAAACTCTCCAGGCACAGCTTCTCGAACAGCCGCTGATCATCATCTACCGGGAAACCCCACTCATTGTCGTGGTAGGGCAAAAATTCAGGCGCCCCGCCACACCATTGGCAGCGAGGATATCCATCAGGGGCGATAAAGTTGCTGGTCATTAGCGACTCACCTATCAGTCGAACCATTCTTTGGCAGTGCGCCATAGGCAGATGGCGACGAAGTAGACGGAAGCGATGCCCCATCCCCATAGTGCCCAGGCGGCGTGCTCTGGGGTTGAGAGCACCAGTGATGTGGTGCATGCGCACCATGCCAGCGTGACAGCGATATTGAGCGGCATGAACAGGCGCACCCGAAAGGGATGGAGGAATTTCATCCGGGTCACGGTAAGGATGGCCAGAAAAGCGATAGTGGCGAACGTAAGGAAAGGCGGGAAGTCGAGGATATAAAAATAGGCGGCGGCGATGTTCCAGGCGGCAGGAAAGCCAACGAAGTAATTATCCTGACTTTTCATGTCGACATTGCAGAAACAGAACATTGATGACAGCAGAATGATGAACACTGACGCCAACCCTAAATAGGGTGGCAATTCAATGAAGTAATAGATGAAAAGGGCGGGGATAAAGGCCCAGGTCAAATAATCGATCACCATGTCGAGTGTCGAGCCATCAAAATGAGGCAGGATGGTCTGCACTTCATATTTGCGCGCCAGTGTGCCGTCGATTGCATCAATCATCATCGCGGCACCCAGCCAGAGCAGGCAGGCGACGGGGTTATTGTCGACCAGTGCAAGCAGCGCCATGGTGCCGAGCAGCACGCCGCTGGCGGTAAATACATGGACGCTCCATGCCTTGCATATCGATGCGCGGGATTCTGCGTGCGAAGAGAGTAATTGAGCCACATTAACCCCGTTGGGAAGGTGTTGTTCCCGTTAAATTGGATTTATCAATAAGCCTGTAAAGAAAGATACACTACTACAAGAAGGCTGCCCGAGAATATGTCGGTATGCTGTCCATTGATAATGCGTTCAGCGCAGGGCTTAGGCGTGACGCGCTTCAGGAGTAACGTTTATGCAGGCCATTCGCCTAGCGACCATTCGTGATATCGATACGCTTACCGAGTTGCTCGATGGCTATCGTCAGTTTTATCAGCAGCCGAGTGATCTTCAGGCGGCGCATGATTTTCTGCGCCAGCGCATGGGGCTTGGAGACGCTTTTATTTTGGTGAGCGAAAACAGCGAAGGTGCGCTCACCGGTTTTGTGCAGCTATACCCAGGCGTTTCCACGGTGGGCTTGAATGCGCGCTGGACGCTGAATGATCTCTTCGTGTTGCCTGAATGTCGCGATAAGGGCACGGGCAGGGCGTTAATGGAAGCCGCCACCCAGCTTGCCCGCGATCACGGCGTCGCACGTTTGATATTAATGACCCAGGTAGATAACGAACGCGCCCAGCACCTTTACGAGTCACTGGGTTGGCAGCGCAATACCGCGTTTTATGGTTATTTACTGGATATTAAGTAAGTGCTGCCATTGAGAAGGACGTTTAACCAACACTCTCCGGCAACTTGCACACATCCACCCACTCGGCGTTGACGAGCTCGGCCAAGTGTTTGGGGCTTAGGCGCACGGCGCTGTTGGATGACCCCGCCGCGGGCAGCACTTCGTCATAGATGTGGAGGGATTCATCGCAGTACACCGGCAGGTCAGTGGCAAGGCCGAACGGGCAAACGCCGCCGACCGGGTGGCTGGTGAGTTCCATCACGGTCTCAGCGTCGAGCATCTTGGCCTTGCCGCCGAAGGTGTCGCGAATCTTGCGGTTATCGATGCGTGCGTTGCCGCTGGCCACGATCAGCAACGGTGTTTCGCCGACCTTGAACGCCAGGGTTTTGGCGATCTGCCCGGGCACCACGCCGTGGGCCTCGGCGGCCAACTGCACCGTGGCCGTGCTGGTTTCCAGCTCTTCGATGGTGATATCCGGCGCATGCTCGGCAAAAAACTGGCGAACGGTCTCGACGCTCATGGTGAAATCCCTTTTATTGGCTGAATGACCAGGCTTTGACTGAAAACTGGCTGCGCTCGCCGACTTTTCAGACAAAGCTAAACTTAACGCGCCTTGGTTTATTTAGCCAAGCCATGGTGGCGTGGTGATTCTGGCAGGTTCGCGCTGCATGATGATCTCGCCGTGGCGAACCGAGAGGAGCACTTCCCCCTGGGTGCGTAATACGCTGTAATCGTCCTCGCCATCCAGCAGGTTGAAGCTGGCGGGTTTACCGGCCTCAATGCCGTAACGCCCTTCGATATCGAGGGTGCGCGCGCTGTTGTCGGTAATCAGCGAAAGCGACTGGCTGAAGTCCTGATAGCCCATCATGTGGCAGATATGCAGGCCAAAATCCAGCGTACGTAATAGCTTGCCATTACCCAGGGAGTACCAGGGGTCGACGATGGAGTCTTGGGCCAGGCACACGTTGATACCCGCTTCGTTGAGCTCCTTCACCCGGGTCACGCCGCGGCGTTTGGGGTAGCTGTCGAAGCGTCCCTGCAAGTGAATGCTTTCGGTCGGGCAGGAGACAAAGTTGATGCCCGAGCGCTTGAGCAGCAGAAACAGCTTGGAGCAGTAGGCGTTATCGTAGGAATGCATCGCGGTGGTGTGGCTGGCGGTGACGCGGCTGCCCAGGTCATGCGTCAGCGCCTCATGGGCCAGCACTTCGAGAAACCGCGAGTTGGGGTCGTCGATCTCGTCGCAGTGGACATCCACCAGGCGATCGTATTTGATCGCCAACTCGATCACCCGCTGCATGGAGGCCACGCCCAGCTCGCGGGTGTATTCAAAGTGGGGGATGCCGCCGACCACATCGGCGCCGATTTCCAGTGCTTCTTCCAGCAGCCTGTCACCGTCCGGGTAGGAGAGCAGGCCGTCCTGCGGAAAGGCCACTACCTGGATATCGATCTTGTCTTTCAGCTCGTCGCGTAGGGCGCACAGGGTTTTGATGCCAATCAGGCTGGGGTCGCTGGTATCGGCATGGGTGCGTACAAATTGCACGCCGTTACTGATCAGCAGGTTCAGCGTTTTCAGCGCACGCTCGCGAATATCGGCTTCGGTGAGCATCGGCTTACGCTCGCCCCAGCGCTCGATGCCTTCAAACAGGGTGCCGCTCTGGTTCCATTCGGGGTCGCCCGCCGTCAGGGCAGCATCCAGGTGAATGTGGGGCTCGATAAACGGCGCACAAAGCAGTTTGCCGCCCGCATCAATCTGTTCGGGCGCGGGTCCTTCGCCTGCCGTTTGCGGCGCGTCCTGGGCCGTAATCGAGGTGAAGTTACCGTTCTCGACCTCGATACGATAAAGCTCGGGGCGCTGGCGTAGCCGGGCGTTGATAATCTGCATGCTCATATATAAAACGGCTCACTTATTGTTTGGCAGTGGAGGGAAGGCTATCACCCAGCGTAGCGTGATTGACGCGCAACAGCACAGCATAGCTTCCCGCAGCGACCACGACGCCCACCAACGGCGGCAGTAATGGCGAGACGTAGGCGGCGCCGGCGCCCAGTGCATAGGCCGCCAAACCCCGGCGGTTGAAGTCGGGTAGCTGAGCGCTTTCAAGCGCGGGGTAGCGACCTTTATGTTTGAGCCAGAAGTCCGCCATGATCACGCCGCCCATGGGGGGTATAAAAGTACCCAGCAGCACCAGAAAGGGAATTAGCAGGTTATACATGCCACCGACCGCCAGCACGGTGCCAATCGCCGCACCGCCTACCGTCACCAAACGGCGTTTTTCGGTACGCAGCAAATTGCAGCCCGCCACGGCGAAGTTGTAGATGGTGTTGTCCTGAGTCGTCCAGATATTCAAAAACAGCATCAGCACGGCGATGGTGACAAAGCCCTGGGCGATCAATACATCCACGATATCCGCCTGTTGGTAGATCATGGTACCCAGGGCACCGGTGAGCACCATCAAGCCGTTCCCCACAAAGAAAGCCGCCATCGTGGCGATCACGGCGATTTTCGGTGACTTCGCGAAGCGACTCCAGTTGGTCGCCTGGGTGCCGCCGCTGATAAAGGTGCCGATTATGACGGTAATCGCCGCGGCCACGCCCATGCTTTCCGTAGGCGTTTTCTGGCTTAACCCGGCAAAGCCGCGTGCATCCACCAGCCCGGTGAACAGGCTGATCAGTATGAACATCATCATGGCGGGCACGGCAAAGCGTGAAAGCCAGTCCATCCCCTTGTAGCCGATCATGGCGGTGATGCAGAAACCAAAGCCAAACAGCACCATTAAGGGGATTTCCAGCCATTCAGGCATCCCGGTGGTGCGTACCAATACCACGGCGATCGTTGCCGTGCCCCAGGCGTACCAGCCAATCTGGGTAAAACCGAGGATGAAATCAGACAACTTGCTGCCTTTTTCACCGAAGCAGAAGCGCCCCATCAGCACCGAATTGAGCCCGCTTTTACAGGCGATATAGGCCAGTGTGGCGGCGTAGGCACCTAATAAAAGGTTACCCAACAGGATGATCCACAGCAGTTGGCCGATCGAAAAGGCCTGACCCAGGGTGCCCCCTGCCCACATGGTGGCGGTAAAGAAGGTAAAGCCGAGTAGTACTGCTGAGGTGGAGAGCAGGCCCTTGCGGGCGCTGAGAGGGACTTCGCTGAGGGGGTAATCAGAGTGGTGCATGGCTGGCTCCAGGAGAAAGAACATTCATCCAGTATAGGAAGCAAACCGCGTGCCACTTGGTTTAGGGTGTATTCTCCACCAAAAGTCCGCGTATCAATGTTTCGACGATGCTGTTGCGGTCGTCGTCCAGCGAATACTGATGAGGGTCTTGCAGCCAGTCAAAACAGACGCCAATCAAGAAGCCGTGAAATTGGCGGCGGGCGCTGGCCGGACTCAGGTCTGCGCGTAACCGGCCCAGCTGCTGGACCTGCTCGAACAGTTGCTCGACCCGGGCTTCAGCATGCTCGGAAAGCCGCGTAATCATGCTGATGCGCGGGTGGTCGTCTTCCAGCTTTTCACAGCGGTGCAGCACGATGGTGGCGGCTCGCTGCAACGGTTGGTCGTGGCAGATACCCGCCAGCGAGCGCTGTGCGATGTCGCGCAAACAGTCTACCGGTGCCGTGCCAAGTTGTTGCACGGCGTCGTCGACGATTTCATCCAGCGGAATGCGGACCCGCTCGAGCAGCGCATCAAAAAGGGCGGCCTTGTCCTCAAAGTGCCAATAAATCGCCCCTCGGGTAACCCCCGCCGCCTGGGCAATATGCGCGAGGGTGGTGCGAGAAACCCCCTGGGCGAGAAACGTCGTTTCTGCCGCGTCCAGGATGGCTTCCCGGGTGCGTTCGGCGTCGGCCTTGCGGCGGGTCATGGCGGCTCCTGATTCAACACGTGACATTATTCTGGCACCGATCGCTGGCAAAGTCGCCAGCGAGTGATTAGTATATACTTGACTGACATTCATGAATGTCAGTCAAGTATATATCACCCTCTGTTCGTTGGGAATGCGGCGTTTGATCGTCATCAAGGAGCTTATCGTGCCCGTTACTTTTCTTCGCTGGCTACCGGTTGCACTGGTCTTGCTCGTGCTAATGGGGTGTGATCAGCCTGAGGCGCAGTCAAAAGAGGCGCCCAGGCCAGTAAAACTGGTGACACTGGAAGCGGCGAATGCCGGGGCGTTAAGGCAGTTTCCGGCACGCGTTGAAGCTACCACGCGCAGCAATCTGTCGTTTCGCATGGCAGGGGAACTGCTTGAGCTCAACGTCAGCCCCGGTCAACAGGTGTCGAAGGGCGAGGTCATTGCGCGTATTGATAATCGCAATGCACAAAGCGAGCTGGATAGCGCCCGCTCACGCCTCGAGCTTGCCAAGGCCAACCTGGAGCGTATGCGCTATACCCTGGAGCGTGGCGCGGTCAGCCAGTCTCGGTTTGATGAGGCGGAGAGCGAATGGCGGGCTGCCCGCGCTACCTTTGAGCAGGCGGAAGAGCAGGTCGAGCATACCCAGTTACGTGCGCCTTACGATGGTGTGATTGCCCAGGTACCGGTGGATAACCGGCAGATTGTTCAGGTGCAGGAAACGGTCGCCGTCATCCAGCAGCCGGGTCAACTGGACGTGGTCTTCCACCTGCCCGAGCAGATTGTCCAGCGCATGCCACGCAGCAACGGCACGCCCTTTGGCGATGCGTTAGCCTATGAAGTCAGCTTTGGTAACAGCGACAAGCCCTACCTCGCTCAGTTGGCGTCCTACACGACCCAAGCCAGTGCGCAGAGCCTGGCCTATGAAGTCACCCTGACGCTGCCCCAGCCGGATGACATCACGCTATTAGATGGCATGAGCGCCAGCGTGCGCCTTGATTTAAGCGACCTGCAGTCCGACCCAACGACGCCTTTGTGGCATTTGCCCGCTGAAGCAGTGACTTATGCAGGCGATAACCCGGAGCAGGCCCAGGTTTGGCGCTTTAAAGCGCCACACGGCGTTGAGCCGGTGCCTGTTGAGGTTGGTCGCCTGACCTCCAAAGGACTTGAAGTCAGCGGTGACTTGTCCGCGGGTGACCGTATTGTAGCCGCCGGTGCGCATCGCTTGAGCGCAGATACCCAGGTGACCCCGTGGGAAAAAGAGCGGGGGCTGTAACATGGTCGATTATTTCTTACGCCACCGGGCCGCCAGCTACTTAATGACCGTGGTGCTGCTCGCGGGTGGTGCGCTGGCGTTTTTGGGCATGGGGCAGCTCGAGTTCCCCGAGTTCACCATCCGCAATGCGTTGATCACCACCCAATACCCCGGCGCGACCCCTGAGGAAGTGGAGCAGGAAGTCACCTCGACCCTGGAAGAATCGATTCAGGGGATGTCGTCGATCAAACGCGTAAGCTCGGTGAGTTCCGACGGCCTCTCGCAGATTACCGTCGAGCTTGAAAGCACGGTACAGAACGAAGAGCTGGAGCAACTGTGGGATTCGCTGCGCCGTAAAGTTCAGGACGCCCAGGCCGCGCTACCGCCCGGGGCCAGCCAGTCCCGCGTGAATGACGATTTCGGCGATGTATTTGGCTTCATGGTCAACCTGACCGGCGACGGCTATAGCATGCCCGACCTTGCCGATCATGCCGATTTCCTCAAGCGTGAGCTGGCGCTGGTCGACGGGGTCGAAAAGGTATCGCTCGGCGGCGAGCATGAAGAGCGCATTTTTATCGAGGTCGACCGTGAAAAACTACGCGCGCTCAATATTCCGTTAACCCGCCTGCAACAGCTACTCGACACGCAGAATGCGGTGGCCGACTCGGGGCATCTCAAACAGGACGGCCGCCGTTTCCGCATTACGCCCACGGGCAGTGCAGCGAATATTGATGACCTGCGCGGGCTTATCGTCAGCGAGGGCGATGGCGAGCTGGTGCGGCTCAGCGATATCGCTGACATATCGCGGGAATTGGCGGAGCAGCCCCAACAGCTTTACCGCGATATGGGGCGGCCGGCGATATCGCTGGGCGTCTCCTTTGAAAGCGGCGTGAACGTGGTCGAGGTGGGCGAGCGTCTGCAGCAACGCCTGGACGAACTTCAGGCCCGCACGCCGTTGGGAATGGAACTCAACGTGGTTTACGACCAGCCCCAGGTGGTCGACGAAGCGGTATCAGGCTTTTTAGTCAGCCTGATCCAGGCGGTGGCCATTGTCATCGTGGTGCTGATGCTGTTCATGGGCTGGCGCAGCGGCCTGTTGATGGGCTTTATCCTGCTGATCACCATCATCGGCACCTTTATGCTGATGCGTTTCCACGGCCTGCAGCTGGAAAAGATCTCGCTGGGCGCGCTGATCATTGCCTTGGGGATGCTGGTGGACAATGCCATCGTGGTCACCGAGGGCATGCTGGTGGGCTTGAAACGTGGTAATACGATCCGCGATTCGGCCCACCAGGTGATTCGCCAGAACGCCTGGCCGCTGCTGGCCGCCACCTTGATCGCCATTGCCGCCTTTGCGCCCATTGGCCTGTCGCCGGACACCACCGGTGAGTTCATCGGCTCGCTGTTTTTCGTGCTGCTTTACTCGCTGCTACTCAGCTGGATTACCGCGCTGACGTTGACGCCCTTCTACTTCAAGCTGTTCTTTCGCAATGTGGCGCCCGGCGATGGTCAGGAGGATCCTTACAAAGGGATTGTGTACCGCGTTTTCAGCCGGGTAATTATTGCCGGGATTCGCTTCCGCTGGGTCACCCTGGGGTTGGTGGTGATGCTATTGGCAGGCGCAGTGGTGGGCTTTGGTTCGGTGAAAAACGCCTTCTTTCCGGCCTCCAACACGCCGATCTTCTTTGTCGACTACCGCACGCCGGAAGGCACGGATATCCTCGAGACCCAGCGCCGGGTCAGCGAGCTGGAAGACAGCGTGATGGCGATGGACGGCATACGTCATCTGACCACCACGGTGGGCGGTGGCGCGCAGCGCTTTACCCTCACCTACTCGCCGGAAGACCGCTACGCCAGCTATGCCCAGCTGATCGTCGAAACCGACGACAAAGCCACCCAGCACGATCGCATGGCCGACGTTGAGAAAGTGCTTGAGCAAAACCATAGCGATATCGACTATAAAATTGCTCCCCTGGAGGTTGGCCCTGCACCGAAAGCCAAGTTGGAGGCACGCTTTTACGGCAGTGATCCAGAAATGTTGCGTCAGCTAGGTGATCAAGTTGAAGCGATGTTCCGCGATACACCGCATATGACCAGTGTGCGCACTAGCTGGCGCAGCCGCGTCCAGGCGATAGAGCCGGTGTTCATGGAAGATACTGCCCGGCGTCTCGGCGTTACCCGCGAGGACCTGGCGGATACGCTTGCCTTGAGTACCAGCGGTAGCCGAGTGGGCATTTACCGCGACGGCAGCGACCTGATACCCATGGTGGCGCGGGCGATTCCCGGTCAGCGCCACGACGTGGATAACCTTGGCTCACTTAACGTGTGGAGCGCAGAGCAAGGGCGTTATATCACTGCCGACCAGGTGATCAGCGATATCACCACTAAGGTGGCAGACCCGCTGATAATGCGCCGCAACCGGGAGCGCATGCTGGCGGTTTACGGCGAGCCGGATCCATTAAGCGGCGTGACCGCCGCCAGCGTACTGGCCGATATCCGCCCCCAGGTAGAGGCGTTAGAGTTACCGCCTGGGTATCGGTTGGAATGGGGCGGCGAGTACGAGACCGCGGGTGAGGCCCAGAGCGGGTTGTTCTCCTCACTGCCGTTGGGGCTTGCGATGATGTTCATCATCACCGTGGTGCTGTTCAACAACTTCCGCCAGCCGCTGGCCATCTGGTCGCTGGTGCCGCTGACCATCATCGGTGTGGTGGGTGCGCTACTGCTCACTGGTCTGCCGTTCTCGTTTATGGCACTGCTCGGCACGTTGAGCTTGATCGGCATGGTGATCAAGAATGCCATCGTGCTGGTGGAGGAGATCAACGTGCAGCTGCCGCTACATCAGGACCGCTACCACGCAGTGGTACGCGCCGCCATCAGCCGTGTCAGGCCTGTCGCCATGGCCGCGTTGACCACCATGCTGGGGATGATTCCGCTGATCAGTGATGCCTTCTTCGCCAGCATGGCGGTGGCGCTGATCGGAGGCCTGGGCGTTGCCACGCTATTAACCCTAGTCGTGTTGCCGGTGGTCTACTGTGTGCTTTACCGCATCAAGATCCATGCGGATTCATAATTCCGAAGGTCTGTTGACGCTTTATCGCGAAGCCGTCAACAGACCCTAGACACCTGTTTCATCACACTGCTTTGGCGAGCCCAATTGAGCTAGTGTGTTCCAATCGCAATGCCTCAATCCCCTTTTCACGCCTACCGGGCACCCGTGTGCATTTCATGCGTTTAAGCACAGAGTTGGGCTCTGAGTTTGTTCGGCAATTCGAAAGATAGTTCACATCAAATTTCGGAAGACGATAACTTGGGTTAATTTATTTTATTTTTTTATCTTATAAATGCCTTCTTTTTTTTAGATAATTCATATTTATAAGTACATTAGCCATAAATATCGTTAAGTAAGACTAAAGTAGATGTTTTTCAGGCCGATAACGTTGTTCGCTAACACAAGTTTGGCAATGTTAATGAATCTAGAGTCGCTGGTTAGTCTCCAGCTAGATTGTATTAATAGCCATTAACTAATATATCCAGCCTGGAGAAATACGGCACCATGAACCGCCTGCTTAGCAATGTTTCCGTCAAAATGGGGTTAACCCTCGTTCTCGCCATTTTTTCATTATTAATTATCATTATCGCATTTCTTGGCCATCGGGGAGGCGAAGAGGGCAGCTCTTCACTTAGAGAAGTTGACCGTGCGGCAGACCAAATGCGCTCGGTCAACCGAGGTCAGCTAGCGATTGCGAACGCTCAACTTTTTTACGTTAATAGTTATGTCGCATCTTATGAGGGGGATACCCGCGCAGCGCGTGATTACCTGACTGAAGCACAGGAAATGCGGCAGGAAGCTCAGGACTACTTTTCGCAATTTGAGGAAATTGCTATTGAGACGCCTCTTGTGGAAAGGTTGATGACCAGTTTCCAGAGTTTGATAGAACAGGGAGTAAGGCCCCAGGAAGTGGCCTTGGAAGAAAGCGACGAGGGGGCGTTTCGTAGCGCAAGAGAGTCTGCCAGTGACTTAAACCAACAGTTTATTGAGGCGAGCACTGCTTACAATGATTATATGGCAGAGCAAAATGGGCTGATGATTGCTGACTATGAAAGCGATATGCAGTTGATTGGCTATATTGATATCGCCGTATTGATATTGGCTGCCTTAATGGTTTTATTTGTGCGCATCGCCATGGTGGGCTCAATTGTAAAACCATTAAACGAAGCCGTCGCGCACTTTGAGCTTATTGCTCAAAACGACTTGTCGGGCAAGGTAAGAGACCGTGGCCGCAACGAGATCGGCAAACTGTTTAGCGCCATGCAGCATATGCAGAGCAATCTGGTTAAAACCGTTTCTGAGGTACGCGACAGCAGTGGCTCCATTCACATCGGGGCGCGGGAAATTGCTTCTGGCAATGCGGATCTTTCGTCACGCACCGAGCAGCAGGCGTCTTCTCTGCAGGAGACGGCCGCCAGCATGGAGCAGTTAACTGCCACCGTTAAGCAAAATGCCGATAACGCCCGCCAGGCCAGCCAGTTGGCAAACGATGCATCAAGTACGGCCAGTAACGGCGGCGAGGTGGTAGAGCGAGTCATCACCACCATGCATGGGATTTCAGATAGCTCGCAGAAAGTGTCGGATATTATCAGCGTTATCGACTCTATCGCCTTCCAAACCAATATCCTGGCGCTGAATGCTTCGGTAGAGGCCGCGCGGGCGGGCGAACAGGGTCGTGGTTTTGCGGTAGTGGCGAGCGAAGTGCGTAACCTCGCGAGCCGCAGTGCGGATGCCGCCAAAGAGATCAAGGCATTGATTGAGGCGTCATCAAACCAGGTGAAGGAAGGCTCCGTCCTGGTGGAAAGCGCCGGGGAAACCATGCGTGAGGTGGTCGCTTCGGTGCGCCGTGTGACCGATATCATGGATGAGATCTCGGCGGCGTCTCAGGAGCAAAGCTCGGGCATTGAGCAGGTCAACCAGGCGGTTAGCCAGATGGACGAGGTCACCCAGCAGAATGCTGCCCTGGTTCAAGAGGCCTCTTCGGCGGCGAGTTCACTGGAAGATCAGGCGGCGCGGCTTGAAAGCGTGGTATCCGTCTTCCGTTTAGCGGAAGGCGAAAGTCGCACCCAGCATGCCCCGCTGACCTCGCCCCAAACGCAGCCGGCGCTTTTGCGGCCCGCCACCCAAGGGGGAAAAAAGGCGAAAGCAGCGGTAACCGCTGATCAAGAGTGGGAAGAATTTTAAGGATCAAGCCCGCAGGTTGCCTGATGAGTTCTTGGTTTAAGGCGCCTCGCGCTGGATAACGAGTCAGCGCTTACAAAACGCACCGCCCTCACTCTGTGGGGGCGGTGGCGTTTCATCGGGCGTTAATTAGCGGAAGCCCGCGGACGCAAAGTCGCGGCCATGCGCCTGCCGTCTGTTAAAGTGCCTTGCATAAGGCCCATCAATGCTAAACGCTGGGCCTATGATTGAAGCTTAAAACGCGGAGGCCTCGCTGGTGTGCTACCCACCCCCGTCCATGAAGTCGTTAATTGCGTTCGAGGCCACGGCGCGCCTGGGTTCGATGACGGCGGCTGCCGACGAGGCGCGCGCGACCCAACCGACGATCTCGCGGCGGGTTCCGGGTTTACCCACCTGTGTTTGTTACCGTTATTGCCAGCGCTCAAACAGGCGTTTCCGACGTTGACTTTCAAGCTGGTGACGGTTGATCGTGCCGATGACCCTGAACTGCAAGCGGCGGATGTGGCTATCCGTTTTGGCCCTTACATACCCCAGGAAGAGGGAGTGTTGCTGGCCAAAGAAGCGGTGTTCCCGGTATGCAGTCCTGACTACGCGCAGGCGCAGGGTTTGAAGGGCACACTGACGACAGCGCAGCTTTCCCGTCTGGCGCTATTGCACCAGGATATCAAAGATCCCCGCTGGCTCGATTGGGCACAGTGGTGTCAGCATGCGGGGATGGGCTTGCCGACGCCAAGAGACGAGGTCTTTGCCTACCATAATTATGCCCTGTTGCTGAATGCGGCTCTCGCGCATCAGGGCGTGGCACTAACGGCGATCTGCGTCGTATGCGGAACACAAGGTGACGTGATGTTCCCTTTGCTGGACGAGGCGTTCGGCAAAGAGGTTTTTACCATCTCCTACGAAAGAAAAAACGCCCGTACCTAACAGGTACGGGCGTTGCTTGCCGACTCGGCTCAGGCGAGGTGATCTGCCGTGGTCTTATTCGCCACGGGGATAGCGCTGGGCTTCTTCGACTTCGTTGAGATCCATGTGGTTACGCATGTAACGTTCGGAAGCGTCCTGCAGCGGCTGGTAGTCCCACGGATAGTAGTGGCCATTGCGCAGGGCCTCGTAGACGATCAGGCGCTGCGCCTGGGAAGCGCGCACATCGGCATCGAAGGCTTTCAAATCCCAGCGCTTGTGCACCTTGGCTTGATAGTCGGCCAGTATCTCGGCGTAGTCGGGATGTGCTGCCAGGTTGTGCTGTTCCAGCGGGTCGGCCTCCAGGTCGAATAGCTGCGGCGGATCGATCTCGCAATAGTTGAATTTCCACTTGCCCTCGCGGATGGTCACGATGGGCGAATAGCTCGCCTCGGCGGCGTATTCCATGTAAACCGGCGCGTCGCGCTTCTCGCCTCGGGTCAAGGGAAGCAGCGACTGGCCATCGGTGTAGGGCGCGATCGAGGACAGGTCGATGCCGACCAGGTCGGCGATGGTGGTGTTGATATCGATGATCGATACCGGGTCCTCGATATTGCGCGGTTCGATCCCCGGTGCAGACAGCATCAGCGGTACCCGAGACGAGCCTTCATAGGGGCTCATCTTGAACCACAGGCCCTTTTCGCCAAGCATGTCGCCGTGGTCGGCGCATACCACGATAATCGTGTTGTCGAGCATACGGGTTCGCTCGAGCACGTCGAGAACGCCGCCGATCTTGTCGTCGATATAGGAGATGTTGGCGAAATAGCCCTGGCGAGCGTTGCGCACATCCTGGGGCTGGATATTGAACTTGGTGTAATCGTTGGCCTCGAAAATCCGCTGGGAATGCGGATCCAGCTCATCGAAAGGTACGGGCCCTTGCTGCGGCTCAAGATACTCGCAGTCATTATATAAATCCCAGTATTGGCGACGCGCCACATACGGATCGTGCGGGTGGGTGAAGCTGACACACAGCGCCCAGGGACGCTCGTCGTGACCGCGCGACAGGTCGTACAGCTTCTGCTCGGCGTGGAACGCGACTTCGTCGTCGTATTCCATCTGGTTGGAAATTTCAGCAACGCCAGCCCCTGTCACCGACCCCAGGTTGTGGTACCACCAGTCGATACGCTCACCCGGCCTGGTGTAGTTAGGTGTCCAGCCGAAATCAGCCGGGTAGACATCGGTGGTCAGGCGTTTCTCGAAGCCATGAAGCTGGTCGGGGCCGACGAAGTGCATCTTTCCCGACAAGCAGGTGGAATAGCCGGCGCGGCGCAAATGGTGCGCCCAGGTCGGCACGCTTGAGGGAAACTCCGCCGCGTTGTCGTATACGCCAGTGCGGCTCGGCAACTGGCTCGACATGAAGGCGGCACGCCCCGGTGCACACAGATAGCTTGGCGTGTAGGCATTGTTGAAGTTGACCGAGCGCTTGGCCAGCTTCTTGAGGTTGGGCGCATGCAAAAAGTCGGCGGGGCCATCCTTAAAGAGTGTGCCGTTGAGCTGGTCGGCCATTAGCACCAATACATTGGGTTTTGTCATATGGGAATCTCCCTGGCGAGTATTGTTGGCGTTCGAAGCGGCGTATAAGCGCGACTTCTATCCCCGTACAATGACGTGCCCGAAGGCGGTAAACCAACGATTTATTCGCCCCCTGAGCCCTAACTCACATAGGTCTCTGGCAGAATCGACGATTCAGTGATCGTATCTGTTACCGTCATTAATGTATCAAGGCGAACTGAATTGGTCAGTTCAATCAGGCCGAGGCCCATATGGATGAGGTGATACAGCAAAACGCCACCACCTTCACTTAGTGGGGGCGGTGGCGTTTTATAGGTCGTTTATCAAGAAGCCGCACGGAAGGGGTTGCGTGGGTCGTTATCCCAGGCCAGGAAGGGTTGGCCGGTTTCCTGCGGGACCATGGTGATGCAGTTTTCCACCGGGCAGGTGATCTGGCACAGGTTGCAGCCCACGCACTCTTCCTCAATCACCTCATAGCGCCGCGAACCGTCCTGCTCGGTCAGCTTGGCAATCGATTGGTGGGAGGTATCCTCGCAGGCGATATAGCAGCGGCCGCACTCGATACACAGGTCCTGGTCGATCTTGGCGATGGTCTTGAAGTTGATATCCAGATGTTTCCAGTCGGTGGTCTGGGGAATCGCCTTGCGCGAAAACGCCTCGATCGAGGCGTAGCCTTTTTCCGCCATCCAGCGGGAAAGCCCGTCTTTCATCTCCTCCACAATCCGGAAGCCGTTGAGCATCGCCGCGGTACACACCTGCACGCTGCCCGCCCCCAGGGCGATAAACTCCGCCGCATCCCGCCAGGTGGCAATGCCGCCGATGCCGGAAATCGGCAGTGTGGGCGTCGCCGGGTCCCGGGCGATTTCCGCGACCATATTCATCGCGATGGGTTTCACGGCGCTGCCGCAGTAGCCGCCGTGGGTGCTCTGGTGGCCGACGGTGGGTTTGGCGACCATGTTGTCCAGGTCGATGCTGGTGATCGAGTTGATGGTGTTGATCAGCGATACCGCGTCGGCGCCGCCGCGCAGCGCCGCCTGAGAGCCTGCACGGATATCGGTGATATTGGGCGTGAGTTTGACGATTACCGGTTTGGAGTAGTGCTTCTTGCACCAGTAGGTGACCTTCTCGATCAAGTCCGGGTTCTGCCCCACCGCCGCGCCCATGCCGCGTTCGGGCATGCCGTGGGGGCAGCCCAGGTTGAGCTCGATACCGTCTGCGCCGGTGGCTTCCACCAGGGGCAGAATATACGCCCAGGCCTCTTCGTTGCAGGGCACCATGATGGAGACGATCAGCGCCCGGTCGGGCCAGTCCTTTTTCACCTGGGTGATTTCTTTCAGGTTGATCTCAAGCGAGCGGTCGGTAATCAGCTCGATATTGTTAAAGCCGATCACCTCGCGGTTTTTGCCGTAGTGGGCCGAATAGCGCGAGGAGACGTTCACCGCAGGCGGTTCTTCGCCGAGGGTTTTCCACACCACGCCGCCCCAGCCCGCTTCATAGGCGCGCACCACGTTGTAGGCCTTGTCGGTGGGCGGTGCGGATGCCAGCCAGAATGGATTCGGGGCCTTGATGCCGGCGAAGTTCACCGATATATCAACGCCGTTGACCACGCTGTCACTGCTGTTGTGTTTGCCTGGGGGGGTAAAGTTGAGGGTATTCATGCGGCCTCCTGCTTGGCGGTGAGCGCCTGATGAATAGCGTGCGCCGCCAGTTTGCCGTGCTGAACGGCTTGTACGGTAAGATCCTGACCGGGCTTCACGCAGTCGCCACCGGCGTAAACATTTGCCAGTGAGGTGCGGAACATGTCATCGACGTGGATGCGTTCGCCGTCCCGGGCAAGCTCGGCGGCGGTGGCGTCGCTGAGACTTTCACCATCAAAGCCCTGGCCAATCGCCTTGAAGATGGCGTCGGCTTCAATCTCGAAGGTCTCGCCGGTGGCGGTTAACTTCCCTGACTGTTCCCGGGTCTTGGCAAAGCGCATGCCAACCACCCGGCCTTGGCTGTCCAGCAGAATGTCGTCGGGTTGCGCCCAGGTGATCATGCGCACGCCGTTGGCTTTGGCGATCTCCTGCTCGTGGTCGGTGGCGGACATCGCCTCGACGCCGCGGCGGTAGACCAGCGTTACCTCGCTGGCGCCCAGGCGGGCCATCTGGGTGGCCATGTCGATGGCGGTGTTGCCCGCACCGATCACGATGCAGCGCTTGGCCACGGCGAGGCTGCCCAGGTCATCGGTTTGACGCAGGGTCTTGATGTAGTCCACGGCGGGCATCAGGCCGGGTGCATCGTCGCCGGTTAGCCCTAAAGCGCGGCTGGCACCCAGGCCTAAGCCGAGGAATACGCTGTCGTACTGTTTGTGCAGATTAGCGAGTTCAAGGTTGTCGCCCAGGCGCTTCCCATACTGAATATCGATGCCGCCGATCTCGAGCAGAAACTCGATTTCCTTGCGGGCGAAGTCGTCGGTCATCTTGTAGCGGGCGATGCCGTACTCGTTGAGCCCGCCGGGCTTTTGTTCGGCTTCAAAAATGGTCACCTGGTGGCCGAGCATTGCCAGTCGATGGGCGCAGGAGAGCCCTGCCGGCCCGGCGCCCACCACGGCAATATGCCGACCGGTGGTGGCCGCCCGCTTGAACGGGTGGCCATCGAACTGCATATGGTCAGTGGCGTGGCGCTGCAGCAAGCCGATCAGCACCGGCTGGCACTCGGCGTCGTGGTTGCGCACGCAGCTGCGCTCGCAGAGGATTTCGGTGGGGCACACCCTGGCGCAGCTGCCACCCAGGATGTTGGCTTCCAGAATGGTCTCCGCCGCGCCGTTGATGTTGTTTTCGCTGATCTGGCGAATAAAGCTGGGGATGTCGATCTCCGACGGGCAGGCCTCCACGCAGGGCGCATCAAAGCAGTAAAGACAGCGCTGGCTTTCGATCATCGCCTGTCGGTGCGTCAGCGGTGGGTGAAGATCGCTAAAGTTGCTTGCCAGCGTAGCTGGGTCGTAAGTGCCGACCTCTTTGGCGCTGGGTAGATGGTTCAGTTGGCTAGTCACGGTAGAGCCTCCGCTGTTGTTATGGGCACAGCTGTTGGTCTTGGTCGTTCTTTATGGGTCAGCGCTTGACCGCCATCGGCGCATTCAGCTCGGCGCGCTTGGCCAGCAGCTCGAACATGCCGGGGTAGGCGGGGCGCTCCAGATAGCGGCCTGCGCCGCGCTCGGCGCGCAGCTCACCGTCGCGCCATACCCATTTGCCCTGGCTGATGGTATGGCGGGGGATGCCGCGCACCGTTTTGCCTTCGAAGATGTTGAAGTCGACGTTCTGGTGGTGGGTCTTGGCGGAAATCGTCCGGGTGCCGTTGGGGTCCCACACCACGATATCGGCATCGGCACCCACCTGAATCGCGCCTTTGCGGGGGTAAAGGTTGAAAATCTTGGCAGTGTTGGTCGACGTCAGGGCGACAAAGTCCTGGGGGGACAGCTTGCCGGTGTTGACGCCTTCGTCCCACAGCACGGCCAGGCGGTCTTCGACACCGGCGGTGCCGTTGGGGATCTTGGTGAAGTCGTCCTTGCCCGCGGCCTTCTGGTCGGCGCAGAAACAGCAGTGGTCGGTGGCGGTGGTCTGCAGGTTGCCGGACTGCAGGCCGTGCCAAAGCGCTTCCTGGTGGCCCTTGGGGCGGAAGGGTGGGCTCATCACATGCGCCGCGGCACGGCCCCAGTCGGTATCCTGGTAGACGCTGTCGTCGATCATGAGATGACCGGCCAGGCATTCGCCGTAAACCTGGTGCCCCTGGTCGCGGGCGTAGGCAATTTCGTCTACCGCGTCCTTGGTGGAAACGTGCACCAGATAAATCGGTGCGCCCAGGGTGCTGGCGATACGAATGGCGCGGCTGGCCGCCTCGCCTTCCACCTGGGGCGGGCGCGAAAGCGGGTGGGCTTCTGGTCCGGTGAGGCCCTGGGCGAGCAGTTTCTGCTGCATGTGGTAGACCAGCTCGCCGTTTTCCGCGTGAACCGTCGGCACCGCGCCCAATTCCAAGCAGCGCGAGAAGCTCTCCACCAGAATATCGTCGGTGGCCATGATGGCGCCCTTGTAGGCCATGAAATGCTTGAAGCTGTTCACCCCGTGTTCATGCACCAGGGTGCCCATTTCCTCGCGCACGCTATCGTCCCACCAGGTAATCGCCACGTGGAAGGCAAAGTCGGTGGCGGCTTTTTCGGCCCAGCCCTGCCAGGTTTCGAAGGCTTCCAATAGTGACTGTCCGGGCTGGGGGATCACGAAATCGATGATGGACGTGGTGCCGCCCGCCAGCGCGGCCGCGGTGCCGGTGTAGAAGTCTTCGCTGGCCACGGTGCCCATGAATGGCAGCTGCATATGGGTATGCGGGTCGATACCGCCGGGCATCACCAGCTGGTCGCTGGCATCGACCACCTCGCAATCAGCGGGAACGTCTAGATGGGTGCCGATGGCGTGGATTTTACCGTCGACGCAGAGCACATCGGCGCGGTAGGTATCGGTATTGGTGACGACGGTGCCGCCCTTGATCAATAGGCTCATTGTTCGCTCCTTGGCTTATCCTGTGGCCGGGCTACTCGCCGTCGGTCAGACGGGTGTAGGTTTCCGGGCGGCGGTCGCGGAAGAACTGCCAGTTGTTGCGTACCTCGCGCACCATGTCCAGGTCGATCTCGTGGACCAGCAGTTCATCCTCGGTTTCGCTGGCCTGGGCCTCGATCTTGCCGCGCGGGTTAACGATATAGCTGGAGCCGTAGAAATTGCCGATATTCCACGGTGCCTCGGTACCCACGCGGTTGATGGCGGCGATAAAGCAGCCGTTGGCCGCGGCCGAGGCGGGCTGCTCCAGCTCCCACAGGTATTGGGAGAGCCCGGCGACGGTGGCGGAAGGGTTGAAAATCACCTCGGCGCCGTTGAGTGCCAGCGCCCGCCAGCCCTCGGGGAAGTGGCGGTCATAGCAGATATACACGCCGATTCTGCCAAAGGCGGTATCGAACACCGGCCAGTTGGATTTGCCCGGCTTGAAGAAAAACTTCTCCCAAAAGCCCGCGATCTGGGGGATATGCGTTTTGTGGTACTTGCCCAGGTAGCTGCCGTCGGCATCGAACACCGCGGCGGTGTTGTAGTACACGCCAGTCTCGGTTTCTTCGTACACGGGGACGATGATGACCATGCGGTGCTTGGCGGCGAGTTTTTGCATCATCTGGCAGGTGGGGCCCTCCGGCACCTGTTCGGCGGCGGCATACCACTTGCCGTCCTGGCTGGGGCAAAAGTAGGGCTGGTTGAACACTTCCTGGAAGCAGAGCACCTGCACGCCCTGTTCTGCCGCTTTCTCGATCATCGGCAGGTGGGCTTCGTTCATGGCGTCGCGGATGGCCGCGGGTTCCAGGTCGGTGCTGGTTTTCAGGCCCATTTGAATCAGGCCGATTTTCATCTTCTGCATCAGACAATCCCTCTTATTTGCGTTAGGCCAAAATATTGGTGTTATTTGATGTTCTGTTGTAAGCGGGTGGTTCATAAAACTGACCATTTAGACAGCTTTTAAGAAAGTATCGTCAGGTTGTGCGTTTTAGCAAGTCAGTCGGTGGTTTTTTTAAGATGGATTTTAACTCATTGAGTTAAATTGATTTTTTTATTTTAGCATTGAGGAAGCCCTAATCTGGTGAAGGTGCGCACTGTTTTGGATTTTTAAATTAACTATTTTAAATCAGTGATTTGTATTTTTATTATGGAAATAAATTCAGTTTTTCATGTTTAAAATTGGTGCAAATATTTTTTTTGATCTAGCCTTTTTGAGTCCGCCGGGTATTCGGTGACTCAGAAGTCGGAAAGATGACGAAAACAATAAAATTCTTGTCCTTGAAGACAGTTTTTTGATCAATAAGTTAAGTGCCTAGGGCGACTTAGTCGGCACGCTTATTGCTTGAAATAACCTCAGACCGTGAGGGTTTTCTGGGAAGCAGGATGACACTGAGGAGAGACCAATGACGAAAACAACCTCTCAAATGGTAGATCGAGACGGGCTGATTGAGCTGAACGTGGGGGACGACGTTCGTTCCAGTTCGCGTTTCAATGAGGACATTGCACCCACGCAAGCAAGCGAGCGAACCTGGTCAAAATGGAATATCGCCGCGCTTTGGGTGGGAATGGCGATTTGCGTACCCACCTATACGCTGGGGGGCGTGTTAACGGCCTACTTCGGCTTGAGCGTTGGTGAGGCGCTGTTCGCGATATTACTCGCCAATGTGATTGTCTTGATTCCGCTGACGCTCAACGCCTTTCCGGGGACGAAATTCGGGATTCCTTTCCCCGTAGTCCTGCGCTCCTCGTTCGGGATCTTTGGCTCCAACGTACCGTGTCTGGTGCGCGCCCTGGTCGGATGCGGATGGTTTGGTATCCAGACCATGTTTGGCGGGCTGGCCATTCATCTTTTGCTCTCGGAACTGATACCGGCCTGGGCGGCGCTGGGGGGCGTCGGTGAGGTCATCGGTTTCTTCGTGTTTGGCGCGATGAACCTGTACGTAGTGATTCGCGGTGCGGAATCGATCAAATGGCTGGAAACGCTGGCTGCGCCTTTGCTGCTGGCGGTGGGTATCGGTTTGATGGTGTGGGCCTGGCCGCACACTTCGATGACCGAGCTGCTGGCGCAGCCGCCATCGCGTCCTGAAGGGGCGTCGGTGTATGGCTACTTCTTTGCCGGGTTAACTGCCATGGTGGGCTTCTGGGCCACGCTGTCGCTGAATATTCCTGACTTCAGTCGCTTTGCCAAAAGCCAGAAAGACCAGATTGCCGGGCAGGTGATCGGCCTGCCGCTGACGATGTTTTTCTTTGCCTCGCTGGGTGTGGTGATGACCGCTGCCTCTGAGTCGCTGGTAGGGCAAACGATTGCCGATCCGGTCAATCTGATTGGCATGATCGATAGCCCGTTTTGGGTCGTATTGGCGATGTTGTTGATTATCGTCGCAACCCTATCGACGAATACGGCGGCGAACATTGTTTCACCCACCAACGATTTCCAGAATATTGCGCCCAAATTGATCAACCAGACTCGAGGCGTTCTTCTAACTGGCGCGGTGGGTGTGCTGCTGATGGGTTACGACCTGCTACAAAAAGCGGGCATCATTCCCCCGGGGGTATCGCTTGAACAGATGTACTCCAACTGGCTGCTGGGGTATTCCAGCCTGCTGGGCCCGATCGCCGGTATCATGGCCGTGGATTACTTCCTGATTAAAAAGCAGCGTCTGGATGTGCCCAGCCTGTATATGGACAGCCATGCGTATCCGGCTGTCAATATTGCCGGTTTTATCGCCTTTGGCGTGCCCGTGGCGCTGACACTGATTTCGCTGACCACCGGCACGATGTACTGGTTCTATGACTACGGCTGGTTTACCGGCTCGGCGCTTGGCGCGATCGTTTACTATGTCGCCAGTCAGGTGTTTTCCTCCGCACCGTCGGTGGGGCCGTCGCCGGTGGCGGACAAGGAGCCCGCCGAGCAACTCCCCTAGTCGCGCACTTTACCAAGATGCCTCACCAACACCCGGCTAGATGCCGGGTGTTGGCGTTTGTGGCGTATCGATGAAGTTTAAAAAGGCGTCAACGACACGGTTGGGGCGGCGGTCGCGGCGGGCAATGAGCACAAAGGGGATACGGTAGTGCTGGCTTGTGCTGTTCAGGGCGCGCATTTTGCCTGCCGAGACCCATTGATCCGCGACGTGCTCGGGAAGAAAACCAATAAAACGTCCGGTGAGAATCAAAAATGCCGCGCCCTCACGGTCAGACGCAGAGGCGCGCAGGTTGAGGGCATCGTGGGCCTGGCGTGCCTCAGCGGGCAGTGGATAGCGGGGCGATATGGCGGGATGGTACGCAAGCTCGGCCAGCGTGAGGCGATCGCTGGCCTTATCGAACAACGGGTGCCCCACCGAGCAGTACAGGAAGGAAGGTTCATCGTAGAGATGCTGAGTATCCAGGCTGGTGGGCAGGTTGACCGCGGGCACGACCCCGACATGCAGGTGGCCATCCATCACGCTGCGAATCACCGCATCCGAGGGCTCCATGTGTATGTTCAGCGTGACATCGTGCTCCGGGGCGCTGAGCCTGGCCAATGCATGGGTGACATTCATGGCGGGTAGCGTCACCAGGTTGTCGGTAATGCCGATATTCAGCTCGCCCCTGATGGTGTGATGCAGCGCGTTGACATCACTTTTGAAGGTTTCCAGCGCGGAAATCAGCGTCAGGCCTGCCTGATAAATCTCCTTGCCTTCTTCGGTCAGGCTGAACCCGCCACGTCCTCGCTGACACAGCGAAAAGCCCAGCCGCCCTTCCAGGTCGCTCATATGCTGGCTGATTGCTGACCGGCTGATGCCCAGCGTGGTCTCGGCCGCCGTAAAGCCACCGCACTCCACCACCGTTTGAAAAACACGAATCAGACGAATCTCATAGTCGCTCATTTGACCAAGCGCGGGCATATCAAGCTCTCATGGCGGGTAATCAGTTGATTTAATGATAGAGGAATCGAAAAAGGCCGATGTACTTTTCAAAAATAGTTCTTCAATATCATCGACGTTTGAGCTTATGTTAGGACGGTTCTGTTTGTTTAGTGCCACTTTATGACAAGGCGCCCGCGCAATGCCACAACCTGTTACCCCGTTATCGGCCGATTTGGCGAAGAAGTATCGCCAGCAGCGCCGTGGTGCTTTAACGCTTTACGGGGTGGCGCTGTTGCTGCTCCTGAGTATCTTTGTGTGGGTACTCTACGAACAGTATCGACAGGAAATTCAAGCTCTTGAAACGCGCAACGCGGCCCGTGCCGATGTCGTGACCGAGTGGGCGAAAGGCGTTTTCGCGCAGAGCGGTCAAGCGCTGTTGAGTATTGCCGAACTTGTGCAGGTGCAGGGCATTCCGCCGCAGGACGCGCCTTCGTCTATTCAGCAGGTGCTACGTAACCGAACGCGTTCCGTCGAATGGATTGATGATATCGGCATTATTGATGCCAACGGTATTGTCCAAGCCAGTGCGCTGCGAGCCAACCTGGTGGGGCTTGATCTCAGCGGCAGCGCGTTTTTTAAAGCCTTTCGTGATCAGGATGATCGCACCAAAATGGTGACGCCGCTCTACTCGGCATTGGATGATGAGCAGTATTACCTCTATCAAGCGCGGCGCTTGACCCGTGACAACGGCGAGTTTGGCGGCATTGCGGTGGCGCGTATATCGCCCCTTGTCTTTGAGCGTGCCCTGAAAAGGCTGGGCTTATCCAGTGGTGAGAGTATTGCGCTGGTGGATAGCGAGCTAAAGCTGATTGCCCGTTTACCCCCCCTTGAGGACCCCATTACCGCCGGGTGGCAGGTGGAAAGCCCCGAGACACGCATGATGCTTGAGCGGGAGGCTGATACATGGTCGCTGCGTTTGACCTCCCCGCTGGATCAGCGCGAACGCCTGTTTCAGATGCAGTGGATAGAAGAGTTGCCGCTGCTCGTGGTCGTAGGCGAGGACGTCCAGCTTCAATTGGCCAACTGGCGACAGCGTGCCGGGATACTGGCAGGCGTGATGCTGCTGATTGCGCTGCTGGGCGCCTGGGGCGTGCGTCACTACCTTAACCGGCTGCGCTTTGAACATCGGTTACACCAAAGTGAAGCGGAACTGCGCATCTCCGCCACGGCCTTCCAGACCCATCTGGGCATGTTGATTGCCGATGCAAACGGCCATGTTTTGAAAGTCAACAACACCTTTACGCGGATTACCGGCTATAGCGAAGACGAGCTGGTGGGTAAAAGCACGCGGATATTGAACTCTGGCCGACATGATGCCGCTTTCTACCGCAAATTATGGCAGCGGGTTCAGGTAGCCGGCAGTTGGGAAGGAGAAATCTGGAGCCGCCGCAAGAATGGCGATGTGTTTCCCGAATGGCTGACCATTAGTGCCGTTTACGACCCGCAAGGCGCCCTGACTCATTACGTGGCCACCATGAGCGACATTAGCGAGAGTAAAGCGGCAGAGCAGGAAATTCACCAGCTGGCGTTTTACGACCCGTTGACCGGGCTTGCCAATCGGCGTCTGTTCATGGATCGCATGGAGGCGGCTTTAAAGGACGTGAATCGTCATGCTCGCTGGGGTGCCTTGCTGTTTATCGATATCGATAACTTCAAGCAAATCAACGATACCCTGGGCCACTACGTTGGTGATCAACTGCTGCAGCATCTCGCCCGTTTAATTGGGCAAACGCTGCGTGAAACGGACACCCTGGCACGGCTGGGGAGCGATGAATTCGCCGTGCTGATCGAAGGCATGAGTCAAAGCCGGGAGCACACTGCTGAACTTGCCGAAAATATCGCGCAGAAACTTCAAGACTTGATTCGACTGCCGGTGATGATCCGGGGCGAGAGCCTTAACGTCACGGCAAGTATCGGGATTACGGTGGTAAACGACCACGCCAGCTCAGTCGATGATTACTTGCAGCAGGCGGACATGGCGCTTTTCCAGGCCAAAAGCAGTGGTCGCTGCGCCTTGAGCTTTTTTGACCCTACCATGCAAGCCGAGTTGTTGGCACGGGTTCGCCTGGAAAACGAACTGAGCCAAGCGTTGGCGAATGAGGAATGGCGGCTGCATTATCAGCCTCAAGTTGACCAGGAGGGCCGCTGCATAGGGGTCGAAGGTCTGCTGCGTTGGCAACATCCCGAACGCGGATTGGTCATGCCTGGCGAGTTCATTCCCCTGCTCGAATCGACCGAGCTGATCAACCCGGTAGGTGATTGGGTGCTGGAGGCGGCCTGTCAGCAATTGGCGCAATGGGCCCATCAGCCTGGGTTTGCCGAGTTGAGCGTGGCGGTCAACGTCAGCCCACTGCAGTTCCGGCAGGTCGATTTCGTCAACAAGGTGGAGTCGATATTGCAGCGCACGGGCGCGCCCAGTCACAGACTGAAACTGGAAGTGACGGAGTCGCTCTTTGTCGAAGAGCGCGATGATGCCCGTGAGAAAATGCGGCAACTCAAGCAGCAGGGCGTGCGTTTTTCGCTGGATGACTATGGTACCGGTTACTCATCGCTGGCCTATTTGGCGCACCTGCCTCTGGATCAGCTAAAAATCGATCAATCCTTTGTCCAACAGGTGATCGACAGCAAGGCGAATGCCGCCATCGTGGAGAGCACCATTGCGCTGGCACAAAGTCTGTCGCTGGAGATCGTGGCCGAAGGCGTCGAGAGCGACGCCCAGCAGGCGTGGCTTTTGGCCCATGGCTGCCAAGCTTACCAAGGCTTCCTGTTCGGGCAGCCCATGCCCCTGGACGTCCTTGAGGCGTGGCTGAGGCATGAGTCCTTAGCTTTTTAAGGTGTCGGCGAGCGCCGCTTTGAGTGACTCCGCGCTGGGCATATGAGGAGAGGATGATTCGGGGGCAATGAGTTCCAGGCGTGAGTCCTGACGCCAGGTGGATGGCGTGACGCTTAGCGTGCCATCTGCGCGGTTGAGCTGTCGCCAGCCATCATGGGTGTGGAAGACGCCCTTGATCCGCACGTCCCGGGAAAGCTCACCGAAATAGGCGGCCAGGCGGTCCAGGTCAAAGCAGTCACTCGGGTGCCAGCGCAAGCCGATACTTGTATAACCCAGCGATGCACCGCTTTCACACTGTGGCGTGCCGGGAGCAGGCGGGAAGTCGAAAAAGCCGCCTTCGAGGCTGGGAGTGGCGGACAGCGGTTGGTGAGCCGCAGGCGTTTCAAGCCCGTCGCGTTGAGCGCTGCCGCTTTCCAGCAGGCGCGCCAGTGGCAGCCGACCATGATCGGCCTCATGGACCCACTTGCGCGGTGGCCAACGTTCAGCAACGAAGGCGTGGGCCGCACTGAGCTGCTCGGCGGTGCTTTGGTCGCGCATGGTCAGGGCAATGGCGTCGGCAATCTCGAGCTGGTCGCGGAAGGTTTCGTGGGCGACCACGCGCGGTTCATCCAGGCGACGCGGGTCAAGCGTCGTCACAATATCGCGTACGTCGACGACACCCTGAAATGCCTCGCTGCGCAGCAGATCCACCAAACCTGCCGGATGGCCAAGCCCTGAGGGCTCGATGATCACCCGGTCGGGTTGGCTGCGAGCCAGTAGGTTGACCAGAGCCGCCTGCATCACGAACGCTAGCTGGCAGCATAGACAGCCACCCGGCAAGCCTTTGACCACCACATCGTCACGTGTTTCGAACATTGCCTGATCGATACCGATCTGGCCAAACTCGTTGACCAGGATCGCCCATTTTTCATCCACAGGCTTCTGCTCGATCAGGCTGTGGATAAGCGTTGTTTTGCCGCTGCCCAGAAAGCCGGTGATGATATGCACCGGCACATTGGCTAACCCTGACACCGTTAGCCGCCGGTCATGTTCATGAAGCGCACCACCTGGACATCGCCATCGGTGGTGAAGTGATGGCGCTCGGGCTTGAGCGGCAAGGCATTGATGATGGCGTTCTTGAGCGCCTGCATATCACCCGGGTGACGACGCAATACCGCACGCAGATCCACCGAATGCTCGTTGCCCAGGCACAGCAGCAGGCGTCCTTCGACGGTGACGCGTACGCGGTTGCAGGTATCGCAGAAATTATGGCTGTGCGGCGAGATAAAGCCGATACGGCTGTTGCTGTCGGCCATGCGGAAATAGCGTGACGGGCCGGGCGTGGTTTCCGGGGTGGCGATCAGCGGATAGCGGGTTTCGATCAGCGCCTGGACATCGTCGCTCGAGTAGAAGGTTTCCGCACGGGAGTGGTCGGAGACGTCGCCCAGCGGCATTTCCTCGATAAAGCTGATATCCAGCCCTTCACGGCGGGCAAAGTCGACCAGATCCAGCACTTCATCTTCATTGCGGCCCTTGAGGATGACCGCGTTGAGCTTGATGCGCTCGAAGCCTGCTTCCTTGGCAGCGAGGATACCATCGATCACCTTGTCCAGGTCGCCGGTGCGGGTGAGCTGCTTGAAACGTTCCGGGTCAAGCGAGTCCAGGCTGATATTGAGGCGCCGCATGCCCCCCGCATAAAGCTGTTTGGCATGCTTGCGCAGGCTGGCGCCGTTGGTGGTCATGGTAAAGTCGTTGAGCCCCGGCATCGTGCCGATCTCATCCACCAGCTGGGTGATGTCACGGCGTACCAGGGGTTCGCCGCCGGTGAGGCGGATTTTCTCGACGCCGAGCTCGGTAAAGGCGCGGGCGACCATGGCCAACTCTTCCAGCGTCAGTACCTGCGCGCGGGGCAGAAAGGTCATCTCCTCGCTCATGCAGTAAACGCAGCGGAAGTCGCAGCGGTCGGTTACCGATATACGCACATAGTTGATGCGGCGGCCAAAGTTGTCGATCAGTTGCTCGGTCATAGCCAGTCCGTTAGTGGTTGTATGCTGACGACCTCACCTGGTTGCGCGCCGTCCTGGTCATCGGCTAACTCTATCAAACAGTTAGCGGCCACCATTGAGGTTAAAATGCCCGACCCCTGGGCACCGGTGCTGCGAACGTGTAGCCGTCCGTCTTTATCATTATGGTAGACGCCACGGAGAAAGTCTGTCCGTTGAAAGCGACTTTTCAGTGTGTCGTCGGCAATCGCCTGGAGTCGGCGCGGTGGCGTCACCGGCCGACCATGAAGCCGTTGCAGCAACGGCACCACGAACTGCAGGAAGGTTACCATGACGGCCACGGGATTGCCGGGGAGGCCGACGAAAGGCGTACGCGCTGCGCCCAGCCAGCCGCAGGCCATGGGACGCCCCGGGCGCAGGGCCACCCGCCAGAACGCCAGCCGCCCAAGGTGCTCGAGGGCATCACGGGTAAAATCGGCATGGCCCACCGACACGCCGCCACTGGAAATCACCAGGTCACTTTTCGCCGCGGCGTCTGCCAGGGTTTCCGTCAGCGCGGTAAAGTCGTCCGGCAAGATGCCAAGGTCAATGACCTCAGCGCCCTGCTCGATGAGCAGCCCCGTCAGGGTAAAGCGGTTGGCGTCGTAAATACCGTCGCCAGGCAGCGGATCGCCAGGGGCCGTGACTTCGTTGCCGGTCGAGAAAATCGCCACCCTGGGGCGCTGATAAACAGGTACTCGCGCCCACCCCAGAGAGGCGGCCAGCCCGAGTGCCGCGGCGTCTAAACGCGTGCCAGCGGGCAGCGCGACGTCGCCGATCGTGATGTCCTCTCCCGCCTGGCGCACGTTCTGGCCACGTTTGACACGCTCGGGCGCTTCAATGACCACGCTGTCGTGATGCTCGACCAACTGCTCACGCATGATGACCGTATCGGTGCCGGGCGGCAGCGGCGCGCCGGTCGTGATACGCACACACTGCCCGGCAGCGACGTTGCCCGCAAACGCCTGCCCGGCAAAGGCATCGCCTACCCGTGCCCAGTGGGTTTGAGCGCTGTTCTCCCAGGCCAGAGCCACACCGTCCATTGCCGCATTAGTGTTCTGCGGTACGTTGATCGTGGCGGTAATGTCTTCCGCAAGGCGTCGACCATGGGCATTCGCGAGGGCGACGCACTCACTGCCCAGGGGCCGTTCGATCAGGGTGGCAAGCGCTGTTCGCGCCTCGCTCACACTGAGCATCTGCTCGCCGAGCTCGAAACAGGACAGCGTCATGTGGCGGCCTTTTTCCCGCTGGCGTCATTGGCAAGCGCTGTTTCCAGGCGAATTTTCTCTTCTTCGGTGTTGAGGTTGGCAAAGGCGTCCGGGCAGTCAGACATATCGACCCTGCACCAGGCATGGCGGGCATACCAACGGTCGATCTTGCGTTCCCCGTCGGCCAGTGTTGTTGCCAGATCCTCTGCCAGGGAGGTGCGAATCAAGGCCACCACGGGGTGCAGGCGTTCACCGTCAAAGGCAACGCCGATATCATGCTCGCCGATGCCCGCCACCATACGCGACACAAGGTCGTTGGGCAGCGCCGGGGAGTCGCAGGGCGCCACCAGCAGCCAGGGCGTTTTCGCCGCCCGTAAGCCACTGTAGATACCCATCAGTGGCCCCTTGAAACCGCCTTCGGCGTCTTCAATGACACGGTCAGCGAACAACTCGTAGGCGTCGCTGTTGCGGTTGGCGTTGATCAGCAGTTCGGCTACCCGGCCATCGAAACGCTGAATGACGTGAGCAATCAACGGCAGGCCAGCAAAGGGTTCGAGGCCTTTATCGCGGCCGCCCATGCGGCGGCCTTCACCGCCGGCGAGAATCATGCCGGTCAGTTGCTTGGTCGAAATCATTGGCGTGCCTCCTGTTTGGCTGCACGGGCGCGGGGCGGGCGTGCGGGGATGGCATCCAGCGTGAGGCGGTGCTGGGCGTTAATGGCCTGAAAATGCTTGCCTTTGGCGCGGGCAATCAGCATCACGCCAAAGCGTTCCGCCAACTCGACGCCTTTTTGGGTCACACCGGAGCGGGAGACCAGCACGCTGATGCCCATCTGGGCGACCTTAAGCACCATTTCTGAGGTGAGTCGCCCCGTGGTATAGAAAATATCCGCATTGGCGCTGTCTGCCTGTTGCAGCCACTGGCGGCCCGCCAGGGTATCCACGGCGTTGTGGCGGCCCACATCTTCCACGAAATCCAGTACGTCGCTTTGCAAGCATAGCGCGCAGCCGTGCACCGCCCCGGCGCTACGGTAGGTTTCATTATAGGCATTGAGATTTTGCAGCAGCGCGTAGAGCGTGGACTGAGCCAGCCGCGTGTCAGGCAGCTTGGTGAGTGCCGTCTGATCGAGGAGCTTGCCGAATACCGTTCCCTGCCCGCAACCGGTGGTGACGGTGCGGGTGCTGAGGCGAGCCTCAAGGTCGTCAGGCAAGTGGCCGGTGACGACCACGGCGGCTTCAACCTCCCAGTCTACCTGAACAACGGAAAGATCCGCCGCGGCGCGCAGCAGCCCCTGATTACGCAGATAGCCCACCACCAGCGCTTCCGGGTCGTCGCCAAGGGTCATCAGCGTGACAATCTCACGCTTGTTGAGATAAACGGTCAAGGCCCGCTCGGCGGCAATGGCCTGTCGGCGGGTATCACCAAATTCGTCTACCACGTCAATCTCGGTGGTGGCCGGTAAGCGGGCTCGGCTTAGCTCCAGGGCGGGCATCCGTGATCCTCATGGTGCATACAAGGTTTGAGTTGACGATGATGGCGCTCAAAAGGCTTACTTGTCTACCTGAACCTTTCGTTCCGAATAAAGCATAAGGGCCGCCGTAATGACCGATAACCTCCGCCCACTGAGTATTACGCTGGTCGCCGAGCATAAGCAGATCAACCGTTTCAGCCAGACACAATGGCGTATCGGTGAGCTGACGCTGGGTGAGCAGGGCCCGCACGTGCTGTTCTTGCAGCTGTTCATGACCGAGCGTGCTGCCTATCGCTTCAACCTGACGGCCGCCACGCCACGGCTGTTCGTGCGTGCCGGGTTTACCGGGCAGGCCCCTGAGCCTGCGGCGATTACAGCGAGTCAGGATGTCGCCGCCGGTTGGATGGATGGCGAGCAGCAGGTGCTGGAAGTGGCGATGCCGATGGCGATCCAGATATGGATCGAAAGCTATCTGGCCCGCCACGGTGAAGCGCCGATGGAAATCCGCAAGAAGAAAAACAAAGGGGCCGGGCGCGCCAAAGAAACGCCCACCAAGGAGAAACCGCAATGAGTCGTTTAGAGCGCTGGTCGCGTATCAAGCGAGGGCTCGAGCCGGACGAGCAACCATCCGCTGTAGACCCCGAGACGAAAGACACCATCAAGTCACCGCTGCCGCCGGATGAAACGGACCGGGCCAACGGGGATGGAGCGGCGGACAGTCATGAAGCAGACGCTACCGAAGCCAGCGAGCCCGTGCGGCCTGCACCGCCCCCGCCCGGTAGCCTGGATGAAACCTTGCCCGACCCCGAGACGCTGGAAGCGGGCAGTGATTTCAGTGGCTACATGGTACCCGGCGTCAGCTCAGCGCTGCGGCGGCGGGCGCTAAAGCGCCTTTGGGCGACCGGGAACTATAACGTTCGCGACGGTCTGGATGACTATGACCTGGACTATCGCCAGCAGTTGAAACCCATGGCCTCGGAGCTGGCAGGCAAGTTGCGGCGGTGGGCCAAAAAAGCCGATGAATCCCTGGCCGACAATGCCGACGACACCCAGAGTGAGCAAGCATCAACAGACATCGATTCGGAGCAGGTATCTTCCGCTGATAGCGATGCGCCCAATCCGCCTGGTTCTGAGAAGGAAGTGGCACAAGACGACCAGTCTGATACCTCTAATACGAAAGCATGAGTTGGCTTTTGACCCTTTCAAAACAATGGCTTGATCGGATACCGAAACAACAGCGTTGAAAGTGCAAGGTGCGTTTTCTTGGCATGGATGACCAAATCGCCATAAGCTGACCGAAGAAATAGCAAAATCTAAAAATGATTTTTATCGCTCTGTACTAATGTTGTGTATTGGTGCAGCCGATATGACAAAATATCTAAAAAATATGATCCACCAATATAATAAAAATGATCCTCTGACCGTGAGAATGCATGAATCAAAGAATCCAGCTGACGTCCCTGGACGACCAGCGTAACGCCGAAGCCAGAGAAGCCGTACGCCAACGCATCTCCTGGCCGGCGAATCTGACGCCCGCCAATGTGACCTACCACAGCCGTGGTCATGCGTTGGTGATTGGTTCGAGCGACGCCGCCGAGAAAGCCGCCCATGCCCTGAAGGGCAGCGGGCTCGCTTCGTTGACCCTGCTGACCCTCAATACCGCCGGTGAATCCCAAGATGCCGGTTCTGAGGACGTTCAGTCGTCCGACGCAGTGCCACAGGGGCATGCCCAGCCGCTTGTCCGCTATGAAATGTCGCCAGGACAGGCCGAGGTGTTAAGTATTTCAGGCCACCTTGGCGCTTTTACTGCCCAGTTTGATAACGACGGCAGCCCGCTTAACCTGGCCCGGGCACTGATCGACCGCGATCATTTTGATCTGGTGCTGGACTTGAGCGCTCGGCCGGTGCTGGCGCGCGAGCTGCCACCCCCGGGCTATGTCATCCTCGACTGGACAGATGTCGAGCGGCGCCATGAGGCGCTGGACAGCGTCGGCGAGTTGATCGGGGAATTCGACAAGCCGCGCTATTTCCAGGTCAACAGTGATCTTTGCGCCCACTCCTCCAGCGGCAACACCGGCTGCACCCGCTGTCTGGATGTGTGCCCCGCCGATGCCATCAGCAGTCACCAGGGGCGCATCGAATCGCAGATCGAGATCGACCCCTATCTGTGTCAGGGCGTCGGCAGCTGCACCAGCGCCTGCCCCACCGGTGCCATTGAATTTCGCCTGCCCGATACACGCCGCCAGCAGGACACGCTCTCAAGCTGGTTGGCCGCCTACCGCGATGCGGGCGGCCAGGTGCCTGTGCTGCGCTTTATCACCCACGATTCCCAGGACGCCGAAAAAGCGGCGGGCATAGTACCCGCCGGGCACGTGCTGGATATTCCCCTGGAAGAACTCGGGGCGGCCGGTCACGACCAGTGGCTGACGGCCCTGGCCAGCGGGGCCGCTGAAGTGCGCATTCAGGCGCATCCCGACATGCCGGCCCGCCTCGGCGCCTTTTTGGATGATCAGGTGAACCAGGCGCAGACACTGCTGACCGCCCTGGGGCACGACCCGGCCCGCGTGCAGCTGCTGGCCGTTGACGATGCCCAGGCGCGCGATGCGTTGCCCACGCTGACCCCGTTGACCGACCAGCCGCTGACGCTGAACGAGCCCAATAAGCGCGCTCGCCTGAACATCGTGCTGGCGCGCCTGAGCGAACTTGGCGAACCCAGCGGCCAGCGCCACGCCATGCCAGAGGGTGCCGCCTATGGTGGCATTCAGGTCGACAGTGATGCCTGCACGCTGTGTCACGCCTGCGTCAGCAGCTGCCCGACATCGGCGCTTTCCTCCGGGGGCAAGGTGCCTTCGCTGAACTTCCGCGAAGCGGATTGCGTGCAGTGCGGGCTTTGCGAGCACGCCTGCCCGGAAGATGCCATTACCCTGACACCCGGCTTTCTGGCCACGGCCGAGCGCGAGACTCGCCATGTGTGCCATGAAGAAGCGCCGTTTGAGTGTATCGGCTGCGGCAAACCCTTTGCCACGGCCAGCACGGTGGCCAACATCAAGGCCAAGCTGGCTGATCACCCCTATTTCGCCGGTGACGCCATGCTGCGCCTGGAGATGTGCGAAGACTGTCGGGTGAAAGACGTATGGAAAACCATGATTCGTGATCCCGACGCCCAATTGAGGATATAAGTCATGACGCACACTGCCCACGAGTTGAACGAGGCCGATGCGTTACGCGCGGATATCTACCGGCTTATCGCCGCGCTACTGCGCGAAGCGCCTACCGAAGAGCTGCTTGGCTGGCTGGCGTCGCTCGATATCGAGCAGGACGGCAGCCGCCTGGCCGAGTGCTGGCGTGGGCTCAGTCAAGCGGCGAACAGCGCTGACGCCGCGGGCCTGAAACGAGCGCACTTCGGTCATCTGGTCGGCGTGATTCAAGGCGATGTAGTGCCCTATGCTTCCTGGTACCGCAACGGTGAGCTCATGGAAGCGGCGCTGGTTGAACTGCGGCGAGACCTTGGCGCGCTGGGTTTCGAACGCAACGAGCACACCCGCGACCCGGAAGATCACTTGGCCGCGCTATGCGAAGTAATGGCCATGCTGGTCGACATGACCAGCGCCGATCAAGCGCAGTTTTTCATGCACCACCTTGCCCCCTGGGCAAGCGATTGTTTTGACGACTTGGGGCAAGTCGACACGGCTTTTTATGCAGCGCTCGGGCAGTTGGGCAGTGCTTTCATGACAAGCGAAGAGGACCGTCTGGCCATTGAGGCGAGTCATACCCCAGTAACTATTATGGAACCTTGACGTGACGCGCTAATGCGTTGATTCGCCCATCGGTGAGCGCGCAGCAGCCATAGCATAAGATAAAACGGCCAAAGGCCATGGCAAGAGAGGAGAGCACCATGCAACAGTCACATAATCCTGAGCGCCGCCGGTTCATGAAAACCGTAGGTCTGGGAACGGCCGCTGCGGGCGCGGCCGCCGCGGTAGGGCATGTCACCCTGGCGCAAGCCGACAGCGCCCCAAGCGACGTTGAAAAACCAACAACCAATTATCGTGAGACCGATCACGTCCGTGCTTTTTACGCGTCCCTGCGTGACTGACGGCGGAATGCCAGGAGAATTGCCATGCGTTTAACTCGCAAAACAGACACTCCCAAAGCACCCGGCCTGGGTATTTCGCGCCGCCAGTTCATTCAGCGAAGCGGCGTGGCGACAGGTGGTGTGGCCGCCCTAGGCTTTATGGGCGCGCCCATGATGCGACGTGCGGAATCGGCGGACAAAACGCCGGTGCTCGACTCCCCCGTGGAAACCAAGCGTACGATCTGCTCGCACTGTTCGGTGGGCTGCGGCGTCTATGCCGAAGTGCAAGAGGGGATCTGGACCAAACAGGAACCGGCCTTTGACCACCCGATCAACCGCGGTGCCCACTGTGCCAAAGGCGCTTCGCTACGCCAGCACGGCCATTCCAGTCGCCGCTTGAAGTACCCCATGAAGCTGGTGGGCGGCGAATGGGAGCGCATGAGCTGGGAAGATGCCGTCAACGAGATTGGCGACAAGCTGCTTGAACTGCGTGAAGAGCACGGCCCGGATAGCGTTTACTGGCTGGGGTCGGCCAAGTTCAACAACGAGCAGGCCTACCTGATGCGCAAGCTGGCGTCGATGTGGGGCACCAACAACACCGACCACCAAGCGCGTATCTGTCACTCCACCACCGTGGCCGGGGTAGCCAATACCTGGGGCTATGGGGCGATGACCAACTCGCTCAACGATACCCATAACAGTAAAGCGATTCTGTTCATCGGGTCGAACCCCTCCGAAGCGCACCCGGTGGCGATGCAGCACTTCCTGATTGCCAAGGAGCGTAACAACTGCCAGATCATCGTGGCCGACCCGCGCTTCACGCGTACGGCCGCCAAGGCCAATAAATACGTGCGGCTGCGCCCGGGTTCCGACGTGGCCTACGTGTGGGGCCTGCTGTGGCACATCTTTGAAAACGGCTGGGAAGACAGCGAGTACATCAACCAGCGCGTTTACGGCATGGACGACGTGCGCGCGGAAGTGGCCAACTTCCCGCCGAACGTGGTCGAAGACATCACCGGCGTCAGCGAACAGGACATGTTCGACGTTGCCAAGACCCTTTCCGAGAACCGTCCGGGGTGTGTCGTCTGGTGCATGGGTGGTACCCAGCACACCACGGGTAACAACAACACCCGCGCCTACTGCATTCTCGAGCTGGCGCTGGGTAACATCGGCGTGGCCGGTGGCGGTGCCAACATTCTGCGCGGTCACGACAATGTCCAGGGTGCTACCGACCTGGGGCTGGGTTCCGATTCGCTGCCGGGCTACTACGGCCTGGCGGAAGGCGCCTGGCAGCACTGGGCCAACGTCTGGAACGTTGACTATGAGTGGCTGCAAGGGCGCTTCGACGATAGCGAGTACGCCGACGGCAAGCCCATGAACAGTGCCGGTATTACCGTATCGCGCTGGGTTGACGGGGTGCTGGAAGAAGACGAGAACATCTCCCAGCGCACCGCCCTCAAGGCCATGTTCTATTGGGGGCACGCGGTCAACTCCCAGACTCGCGGCGTGGAAATGCAGCAGGCGATGAAAAAGCTCGAAATGATGGTCATCGTCGACCCGTACCCGACCGTTGCGGCCGTCATGCACGACCGCACCGACGGTGTGTACCTGCTGCCGGCCGCGACCCAGTTCGAAACCACCGGCAGCGTGACGGCGACCAACCGTTCCCTGCAGTGGCGCGACAAGGTCATCGACCCGCTGTTCGAGTCCAAGCCCGACCACGAGATCATGTATCTGTTCGCGCGCAAGCTCGGGTTTGGTGACGAGCTGGTCGCCAACTACGAGATGAACGGCGACGAACCGCTGATCGAAGATATTCTGCGCGAAATCAACAGTGGCATGTGGACCGTCGGCTACACCGGCCAGAGCCCGGAACGCCTCAAGGAACACCAGCAAAACTGGCACACCTTCAGCTTTGAAAACCTGCGTGCCGAAGGCGGCCCGGCGGATGGCGATTATTACGGTTTGCCCTGGCCCTGCTGGGGAACGGCCGAGTTCAATCATCCTGGCTCGCCCAATCTTTATGATCCAAGCGTACCGGTGATGGAAGGCGGCATGGGCTTCCGCGCTCGGTTTGGCATCGAGCGGGACGGCGTCAACCTGCTGGCCGAAGGCTCAGCGCCGGTTAACGGCGATATCGACGACGGCTATCCAGAGTTCAACGACCAGCTGCTGAAAGACCTTGGCTGGTGGAACGACCTCACCGACGCAGAGAAACAAGCGGCGGAAGGCAAGAACTGGAAGACCGATCTGTCCGGCGGTATTCAGCGTGTCGCCATCGAGCATGGCTGCGCCCCTTATGGTAACGCCAAGGCGCGGGCGGTGGTCTGGACCTTCCCGGATGAAGTGCCCAAGCACCGCGAGCCGCTCTACTCGACCCGCCGTGACCTGGTCGATAAATACCCGACCTGGGACGACTTTGATTCCATCATGCGACTGCCGACCATGTACAAGAGCGTACAGGACGGTGCCCCCTCGGTGGATGACTATCCGATCATCCTCACCTCCGGGCGCCTGGTCGAATACGAAGGCGGCGGTGAAGAAACACGTTCCATGTCGTGGCTGGCTGAGCTTCAGCAAGAAATGTTCGTGGAGATCAACCCGGCCGATGCCAATGATATTGGCATCAGCGACGGCGATGACGTGTGGGTCGAAGGGGCCGAAGGCGGCCGCGTGAAAGTCAAGGCGATGGTGACCCGGCGCGTGGACCGCAAGGTGGCCTTCATGCCGTTCCACTTTGGCGGCATGTTCCAAGGCGAAAGCCTGGAGAGTGTTTACCCTGAAGGCACCGCCCCCTACGTCATTGGCGAAGCGGCCAACACCGCGACCACTTATGGCTACGACCCGGTGACACTGATGCAAGAAACCAAGTGCACCATCTGCCGCATCGAGCGTGCCTGAGGCTCGCCTAGACCTGACAGCATCCACGGTGCGGGCGACATCCCGCACCGTATAAGGAGAACACCATGGCTCAAATGAAATTTATGTGTGACGCCGAGCGCTGCATCGAATGCAACGGCTGCGTGACCGCCTGTAAAAATGCCAATGATGTCGAATGGGGCATTCAGCGTCGGCGTGTTGTGACGCTGAATGACGGCGAAGCCGATGAAATGTCCATTTCGGTTGCCTGCATGCACTGTGACGATGCGCCCTGTATGGCGGTGTGCCCCACCGACTGCTTCTATAAAACGGACGACGGCATCGTCTTGCACGACAAGGACCTGTGTATCGGCTGTGGCTACTGCCTTTACGCCTGCCCGTTCGGCGCCCCGCAGTTCCCGCAGCAGGACGCCTTCGGCGAGCGCGGCAAGATGGACAAATGTACCTTCTGCGCGGGTGGCCCCGCCGAAAGCAAGGAAGAGGAGTACGAGAAGTACGGCGCCAACCGCATCGCAGAAGGCAAGCTGCCGCTGTGCGCGGAGATGTGCTCGACCAAGGCGCTGCTGGCAGGCGACGCTCAGGATGTGGCGGATATTTTCCGTCAGCGCGTGGTGCATCGTGGCCACGAAGATGGTGCATGGTCCAACAACCCCCAGGCCAGTGCCGACAACCTAGCCTATGATGCTGCCCGTAAAGGGTAAGGAGGCTTTCCATGAACCAGTTGACTGCTCAGGCACCCGGTGGGGTGCCGCACCTTCGCTACTGGCAAGGGGTTTGGCGCTGGCTATTGTTGGCCTTTGCTCTGGTCCTAAGTCTTGGCATTACCCAGGTGGCGCATGCCCAGGCTGACCCTGATCGTGAAATGAGCACGGCAGCCCCGGGTATCGACGCGGACCAGTGGCGGCAAGTGCGCAGCGGCGAGACCGGGCCAAACTACCGCGACTCGCGTTATGAAAGTAATTACAACCTGATCAACTCAAGCGGTGAAACCTGGCGTCAGTGGCGTAACCGCTGGGTGTCACCCTTCGGGTTGATCGTAATTGGTGGCATGATCGGGATCATTACGCTGTTCTACCTGATCATTGGTCGCAAGCACCTTGAAGAGCCGCGATCGGGGCGCAAGCTGTTCCGCTGGCCGCTTTTCATGCGTGCCTTGCACTGGTCGGTAGCGTCGCTGTTTATCGTGCTGGCCCTCACCGGTCTCAATCTGTTGTTTGGCAAGTTCGTCTTCCGTGGCCTGTTTGGCGATGCCTTCTGGGGATGGATGGTCTCTTCCTCCAAGGTGTTGCACAACTACCTTGGCCCGATCTTCGGTGTGCTGTTGATCGTCTTGCTGGTCAGTCTGATCAAGGACAACATGCCCAAAAAGCACGATTTGGAATGGTTCAAGAAGGGCGGTGGCCTGGTCGGTAAGGGGCATGTCGATGCCGGTTTTGCCAACGGTGGCGAAAAAGCCTGGTACTGGCTGTTGGCCACGGTGGGGCTCTTGGTGGTGGCCAGTGGTTTCGTGCTCGATTTCCCCAACTTCGGTCAGGGGCGCGACACCATGCAGTGGGCAAATATTGTTCATGCAGTGGGCGCCTTGGGGCTGACGGCCGTTTCCATCGGGCACATCTACATCGGTACCCTGGGTACGGAAGGCTCGCTGGAAGGCATGACCACCGGCTATGTCGATGAAACCTGGGCCAAGGAGCACCACAATCTGTGGTACGAAGAGGTCAAGGACCAGGCGGTCTCCGAGCAGGAGCTGGCTGACCGGAAAGCCTCAAAAGACGCAGGTGAATCACCCGCTCCTCGCTCCTCGTAAGGCGCGCTGGAATGTTGCAAAAGACACCGCCTACGGGCGGTGTCTTTTGTTATGCTGAGCTTAATTTTACACCATAGAGGTCACAGAGATGGACAAGTTTGACGATACCACCCGTACCGAGCTTGAAGCCGCTGCGTTTCGCCGCCTGTTACAGCACCTGGATGACAATAAAGACGTGCAGAATATCGACCTGATGATTCTGGCCGACTTCTGCCGTAACTGCCTGTCCAAATGGCTGGTGAGTGCGGCAGAAGCGCGGGGTGAACAGCTGACTTACGAAGAAGCCCGCGAATACGTTTACGGTATGCCTTACAGCGAATGGAAAGAACTCTATCAGCCGCCTGCAACCCCCGAGCAGATGGCGGCCTGGGAAGCCCACCACGCGAAAAAGAAAGCTGCGAAGCAGGAGTGAAGGCGATGGCAGAGGCAATGATTCCTTTATCGATCGCGGTGTTAACCGTTTCGGATACGCGCACGGAGGAGACGGACCGCAGTGGCCAGGCCCTGGTCGAACACCTCTCTGAAGCCGGTCATCATCTGGTGGAAAAGCGTATCGTACCCGACGATGTGTATACCATCCGTGCCGTCGTCGCCCAGTGGATTGCCGATCGTAACGTGCAGGTGGTCATTACCACCGGTGGCACTGGCTTTACCGGCCGCGACTCCACCCCCGAGGCCGTCAGCGTGCTGTTGGATAAGCACATCGAAGGCTTTGGCGAACGCTTCCGCCAGCTCAGCGGCGACGAGATTGGCAGCTCCACCATCCAAAGTCGCTGTTTGGGCGGGCTGGCCAATGCCACGGTAATCTTCTGCCTGCCGGGCTCCACCGGCGCCTGTCGCACCGGCTGGGACGGCATTCTGGCCGAACAGCTCGACAGCCGCCACAAGCCCTGCAACTTCGCCAACCTGGTCATCCCCGAGCGAGGCCAGCATGGCTGAGCTGCACGTCATCGATGACGCTCTGGCCGCGCTGCTGGCGGATATCACGCCCGTGACGGCGGAGCGAGTGGCGCTTCCCGACGCCGCCGGGCGGGTGCTGGCTGAAGACGTTACCGCACAGCTTGATGTGCCGCCGTATACCAACAGCGCCATGGATGGCTACGCGCTGCGGGCAGCGGATGCCGGGCAGCGGTTGCCAGTCAGCCAGCGTATCGCGGCGGGCACGCCTGCCATGCCGCTGGCGCCAGGCAGCTGTGCGCGCATTTTCACCGGCGGTGAAATTCCCCCGGGGGCCGACTGCGTGGTCATGCAGGAGCGCGTCGAGGTGGAGGGCGATGCTGCCATCATTCCAGCGGATATTCCCGCTGGCGACAATGTGCGTCTGAAAGGGCGCGATGTGCGCCAGGGGGATGTACTGCTGAGCGCCGGTGAGCGTCTGGAAGCCGCCGCCCTCGGTCATCTGGCCGGGCAGGGGGTCACGGAGGTGGCCGTCCGCCGTCGGCCGCGGGTAGCGCTGCTGTCTACCGGCGACGAAGTGATTGACCCCGGGACGCCGCTCAAGCCGGGGCAGCTGTATAACTCCAACCGTCCCATGCTCACGCGCTTGCTTGCCACCTTTGGCGCTGAGGTGGTGAGCCAGATCAGCGTGCCCGACGATGCTGAGCGCACCCGGGAACTGCTCGCCCAGGCGGCGGAAGACGCCGACGTGGTGGTCAGCACCGGCGGGGTGAGTGTCGGCGAAGAGGATCACGTGAAAGCCTCGCTCGAGGCACTGGGTGAGCTCACGATGTGGAAGCTCGCCATTCGGCCGGGCAAGCCGCTGGCGCTGGGCCATCTACCGCGGCGCCAAGGCGGGCAGGCGCACTTTGTCGGGTTGCCCGGTAATCCCGTTTCCGGGTTTGTCGGCGCCTGGCTGTTTTTACGCCCCTTGATGGGCGCGCTATTAAACTGCCCCGACTTGGCCGCGCTGCCCTGCGTTACCGCACGGGCTGAGTTTTCGACGTCCACCGGCCCGCGACAGCACTACATGCGCGTGACCCTGACGTTTGACGCCGAGGGCGCCCACGCCAGGGCGTTTGATGACCAGAACTCGTCGGTGCTTTCCTCGTGCATTCAGGCCAATGCGCTGGCGGTGATCCCGCCTCACCGCGATATCGCCCAGGGGGATTCCATCAGCTGTTTATGGCTGATGGGCTGAAGGTGAGCAACCCTTAGACAATGGCGTGGGGCACAAAGCAGGAAGAATCCTTGGTGATGTGCCCAACGTCCTCGCGGATGCCCATGCCGCAGGCGCGGTCGCCGACGACCCAACTGCCGATTAGCGCGTGATGATCACCAAAGCGCGGCATAGGGTGATAGGCCTGCCGAATCCAGGGGCTGTCGGTATAGGGGCCATCGACCGCTTCGCGCTGGCCCGTTGGGGTAATCAGTTCGACGTTGCTGCCTTCCCGCGAGAAAAACGGCTTGCGCACCCAGCCGGCGGGTAGCGGCGGGCTATCGGCTTTCTCGAAAAATGCCGGTAACAGGTTGGGGTGCCCTTCGAAGTGTTCCCAGAGCAGCGGCAAGATGCCTTTGTTGGATAACACCGCCTTCCAGGGAGGTTCAAACCAGTGAGTGTTTAGCTGGGGAATCCATTCACCAAAGGCGTCGTCGGCCATTTCTTCCCAGGGATACAGCTTGAACAGCGCATGGATGGGCTGGTCGTCGAGGTCGACAAAATAATCAACGGCGGGATGTTGGCCAATATCCTCGATATGGATAAAGGGGGCGTTGAGGCCTGCCTGCACCGCGATATCCTGTAGGTAGTGCACCGTGGCGCGCTCTTCGGCGTTATCCTTGACGCACGAGAAATACAGCGTGCGGCCCTCGAGACGATCGCCCAGGTGTGCCATGGCATTGATCAGCCGCTCCTGGATCGAATTGAACTGGTCGGCGTGACGCGGCAGGGTGCCCTGGGCCATGGCTTGCTCAAGCCACACCCACTGGAAGAAACCCGCCTCGTAAAGCGAAGTCGGGGTGTCGTAGTTGAGTTCCAGCAGCTTGGCCGGGCCATCGCCGGAATAGGCAAAATCCATACGCCCGTAAAGGTGCGGCTGACCGGCCCTCCAGGAGTCATGGATGCTGTCCCACATGTGCTCGGGCAGTGCTAAACGCTGCATCAAGGCATTGGAGTGGCAGACCTTGTCGACCAGCTCCATGCACATCTCATGGAGCGCCTCGGTGGGCGCCTCTATGTCGCGCTCTACCTGCTCCATGGTGAACTGGTAGTAGGCGTTTTCCTTCCAGTAAGGTGCGCCCTCGATGGTATGAAAATGAAAGCCAAGCTCGTGGGCCAGGGCTTTCCAGTTTTGCCGCTCCGGGATGTCGATTCTTAGCATGGTGAGCTTTGCTGGTGGCTAGGAGCCCCAACCCCCTCCTGACGATGAACGCGAGCCAAAGCCGCTACGCTGCGAAGAAGCGCGCACCGAGCTGCGCATGGCGTCGTTACGCTGCGAGATGCGTTGGGTTGCCTGGTTTGACGCGGTGTTCCAGTTGCCCTGGTTCTGGCGATTGCGGTACACCGGCTCCTGATATACCCGCTCGAACGAGCGCCCACGGTTAGTGTTGGACATCATGCTGCCGACCATATAACCCATCATGGCAGGCATGAACCAACCACCGCCGCTGCTACCGGTTGCCGCCTGCGACTGCTCTTCGTTGGGCTCGGTGCAGGCGCCTTCGCCATGTTCTGCTTCACACTCTGCCAGGGTGTTGAAGCGCGGCACGTCCTCAAGCGAAGCGTCGTAGGCAGCCTCGCAGGTATTGCGCGTATAGATATCCGCGGCGACACAGTCCTCAACGCTCTGAAAACTGCGCGGCTCGTCAAACTCGATGTCGGTAATGTGTTCTTCCTGAGCCGGTTGCCCGCAGGCGGTCAGGCCAAAGGCACTGGCGCCCATCATCGCGAGTGACAGGCGTGCGCTGCGTTTGCGTCTCGGCAAATGCGGTGTTTGATCGTATCTGGACATGTCAGCAGCTTCCTTTACCACGTCATCGAGGCGGCGTTGAGCAAGCCAACGGCCACGGCGATGCTTGCCATTAAAATGCCGTAAGCCTGGTGGCCTTCGGTAATATGTTGCGACAGGCTTTCACCCTGCTTGCGTAAAAACAGCTTCACGCCGAAGAACGTTGCCAACTGGACGATAAACGCGACCACGCCCCACAAAATGAAGTCGACAAAGCTGATGGAGTTGGCCATGGCGCTGTACAGCGGGATGGTAAAGCCCAGGATAGAGCCGCCGTAGGCGGTCGCGGCCGCCGCGTTGCCCTCGCGAATCAGTTGCCATTCGTGGTGCGGCGTGATGCGGCTATAGCAGTACATGAACGCGACCAACAAAATGATCGCCGCGACCAGGTAGGCAATAAAATATGGTAAACCCTGCAGGTAATGCAGCATGGACGTTGTTTCCTTGATGAAGGTTGAGACAGTTGATGAACGAAGCGGGTGTTCAGAATAAGGACTGATCGTCACGCGGCCGAATCACCTTACTTTAACACTGTGAACGTTCAGCGGCGTAGCCAATCGTGACAACGGATAGTCCTTCGGTAGAGCGGGTTCAAATGTCTGATATTTAAAATTTTTTGTTAGAAAAACACCTCGTTACGCATTTTTTTGCGACTAAAGGCGAATAGAAGAATCGAGTCACCGTTCTACAATCTCTCGCCACTCGGTAAATTTACCTAAATCCACTGCGCTGATGTTTTGTGTTCCACGCGAGCATGCGCGACCGCCCCGAAGGATGTTCTTATGCATGCCCTCACCCTGGCGTCATTTCTATTCTTCACTTGTCTAGTGGCCTTCATCACCTGGCGCATTACGCGACGGGATGATCACAGCAGCACCAGCGGTTATTTCCTGGCAGGGCGGACGCTGACGTTCCCCCTGATTGCCGGGTCGCTGTTGATGACCAACCTGTCCACCGAGCAGATGGTGGGCCTGAACGGTTCAGCCTTCAGTGATGGCCTGAGCGTGATGGCCTGGGAAGTGGTGGCCGTCATTGCCCTGGTGGCGCTGGCGCTGTTCTTCCTGCCGCGTTTCTTGAAAAGCGGTATTGCGACCCTGCCGCAGCTGCTGTTGATCCGCTTCGATAAAGGCACGCAACTGATCGCCAACGTGATCTTCCTGATTGCCTACGCGGTGATTTTGCTGCCCATCATTCTCTACTCCGGTGCGGTAGGGCTGCAGGGCATGCTAGACCTGCCCGCGCTGACCGGTATCGAATCACCGGCCACGCTGCTCTGGCTGACGGTATGGGTCGTGGGGATTGTTGGCGCCATCTATGCACTGTTCGGCGGGTTACGCACGGTCGCGGTGTCCGACACCCTTAACGGCGTTGGTCTGCTGATCGGCGGCTTTGTGATCGTCTACTTCGGCCTGCAAGCCGTCAGCGGTGGTGACGGCATCATGGAAGGCTGGGACACACTGAAGACCAGCAATCCCGACAAGCTCAACTCGATCGGCGGTAGTGATCAACAGGTACCGTTCTTTACGCTGTTCACCGGTGTCTTCCTGATCAACCTGTTCTACTGGACGACCAACCAGCAGATCATCCAGCGGACCTTTGCCGCTAAAAACCTCGCGGAAGGCCAGAAGGGCGTACTGCTGACCGGCTTCTTCAAGCTGCTGGGCCCGCTTTATCTGGTGCTGCCAGGGATCATTGCCTACCACCTGTACGCCGATGATGGCATTCGCGCCGATGAAGCTTACGGCCACCTGGTGTTTAACGTGCTGCCGCCGTACCTCACCGGTTTCTTTGCCGCGGTGATGGTCGGTGCGATTCTGTCGTCGTTCAACTCCGCGCTGAACAGCACGACCACCATCTTCAGCTTGGGTATCTACAAGCAAGTGCTCAAAAAAGACGCCACTGAAGAGCAGGTGGTGAAGTCGGGCAAGGTGTTTGGCTGGATCATGGCCATTACGACCATGACCATTGCGCCGCTGCTGGCCGGTCAGGAGAGCCTGTTCGGCTATCTGCAGAAGATGAACGCGATTTACTTCATCCCGATTCTGGCGGTAGTGCTGGTGGGGCTGTTGACCAAGCGCGTGCCGCCGATGGCGGCCAAAATCGGCCTGGTGGGCGGCTGTTTGCTGATTGCCGCGGGCTATTTCGTGCCGCCCTTCGACAAGTTGCCGGCCGTCATGCACGAGTTCCATTTTGTCGCGGCGGTATTCGTGCTGTTGGTGGCGATGATGCTGGTGATTGGCAAGCTGCGTCCCCGCGAGACCGACTGGGTTCAGGAGCATTCTGGCGATGTTGACCTTACGCCGTGGAAGGGAGCGGTGCCTACCGGTATCGTGCTGGTGATACTGGTGGTCATCATGTACGCGGCGTTCGCCGGATAATTCATGTGACGGGCAGGTAACCCGTGACCGCTTAACGCCCCATGACCATTGATACTGGCATGGGGCGTTTGCGTTGCAATTTACGCGGACTGATAGGTGTCGTGGAAGCGTTTGCGTAGCTCGTTTTTTTGCACCTTACCCATGGTGTTGCGCGGCAGGGTATCGATAAAGAACACGCGCTTGGGCTGCTTGTACTTGGCAAGCTTGCCCTGCAGGTGGTCGAGGATCATGGCTTCGTCGAGGTTGGCTCCCGGCTGGGTGACCACGGCGGCGGTGACGCCCTCGCCAAAGTCCGGGTGGGGCAGGCCGATAACAGCAGACTCGGATACTCCCTCCAGTTCGTCGATGACCTGTTCTATTTCCTTGGGATAGACGTTGTAGCCCCCCGAAATCACCAGGTCCTTATCCCGACCAACGATATGCACATAGCCCTGCTCGTCCACCTGGGCAAGATCGCCGGTGATGAAAAAGCCGTCTTCAAGCAACTCCTCGCGGGTTTTTTCCGGCATTCGCCAGTAGCCGATAAACACATTGGGCCCACGAATCTGCAGCATGCCGATCTCGCCGGGGGCGACCTCATCGCCGGTTTCCCGGTCGGTGATACGCATTTCCACGCCGGGCAGCGGCATGCCCACGGTACCCGCACGACGCGCCCCGTGGTAGGGGTTGGAGATGTTCATGTTGGTTTCGGTCATGCCGTAGCGTTCGAGAATGGCATGCCCGGTCTTGGCCTCGAAGGCCTCGTGGGTCTCGGCGGTCAGCGGGGCAGAGCCCGACACAAACAGCCGCATGTTGGCGGTAACCTCAGGCGTCAGGCGCGGATCCTGAACCAAGCGTGTGTAGAAGGTGGGCACGCCCATCATCACGCTGCCGTGGGGCAGTTCCTCGAAAATCACGTCGGCGTCGAATTTGGGCAGGAACAACATGCTGGCACCGGCCATCAGGGTGACGTTGCACGCGACAAAAAGCCCGTGGGTATGAAAAATCGGCAGCGCGTGGATCAGGCGATCCTCGGCGCTGAAGTGCCAGGCCTCGACCAGGGTTGCGGCGTTGGAGGCCAGGTTCTGGTGGGTCAGCATGGCGCCCTTGGAGCGCCCGGTAGTGCCCGAAGTGTATAGAATCGCCGCCAGATCACGGTCGTTCAGTTCGGCGATGTCTTCATGGGGATTGGCATCCGCGGCCTCGTCCATCAGGCTACCGTCGGCTGCGCTGCCCAGAGTGACAACGGCGGGGCAGCCGGTATCGCTGGCAATGCGGCGGGCCTCGTCGACATCGGCAGGTCGGCAGACAAACAGCGCGGGCTCGGCATCGCTCAAAAAATAGCGGATTTCATCGCCGGTGTAACCGGTGTTTAGGGGCAAATAGACCCCGCCCATGCGCAGGCAGGCAAGGTAAAGCAGAATGGCTTCCGGGCTTTTATCCACCTGGACCGCCACGCGGTCGCCCTGACGAACGCCGAGAGCGGTCAAGGCGCCGGCCAGGCGGGCGCTCTGGGTCAGTGCATCCGCGTAGGAGTAGCGGCGACCTTCACGGGTGGTAATAAAGTCGGCGTCCCCGCGTTTGTGCATTCGTGTGGCAAAGGTGGCAAACATATTGTGGTTCATTTGGCAGGTTCTCCCTTGGCCAGCTTGCGTGCCCGCTTGGCGAGATCGCGCACGTCGCTCGAGCAGGCAATGGTGCCCTTGGCGGTATAATTTTCGTGGTTACGCTCAATGTCGTCCAGCACGTAAAGGTAGTTGACCATCAGCCCCGCGGCTTGCTTGATGCCCTTGTCAGACGTGTCGCCGAGCCAGTTGATACGCTGAAGCTTGGCGCCATTGCCCAGGTGAAAGCGGGCAACGGGGTTGAGCGGTAACCCATGGCGGTTTTTTTCGTCGACCAGGTAGCGCGCCGCGAGCGGTTGCAGCGTTGCCTTGAGCCGATCCTGGCGCTGCTTATCCTGGTGCCATTCCGGCGTGTCCAGCTCTGCCAGAGTATCGTGGACGCTGGCCGGCCATTGGTCATTCTGGCGCTGTTCATTGAGCCATTGGGCAAAGCCAGGCACCGGTGAAAGCGTCACGAAGTACTTGAGTTGGGGAAGCTCCTGGGAAAGCTCCTGTACCACCTGCTTGATCAGAAAGTTGCCAAACGAAATACCGCGCAGGCCGGTTTGGCAGTTGCTGATGCCGAAGAAGGCGGCGCTGTCGGCGTCTTCGGGGTCTTCAATGCCACCTTCTGAACCGGACAGGATCGGTTGGATGCGGCTTGGCAGGCCTTTATGCAGCGCCACTTCCACAAAGATCAGCGGTTCATCGCCGATGGCAGGGTGGAAGAACGCAAAGCAGCGGCGGTCGCGGGCGTCCAGACGGCGGCGCAGGTCGTCCCAATCCTGAATTTCATGCACCGCTTCGTAGCGGATGATTTTCTCGAGAATCGACGCGGGTGTATTCCAGTCGATGCGCTTGAGCATCAAGAATCCGCGGTTGAACCAGGAGCCGAACAGGTGGGCAAAGTCGTCATCGATAGGCGCAAGCTCGGGCTGATCGCGCAGCAGGGCGAGCAGGTCCTTGCGCATGTTGACCAGTTCATAGGTGCCGTCGCTGGCAAAGTTCAGACGCCGGAACAGTTCCTGGCGAAGCGGCTCGCAAGCCTCAAAAAGCTGTTGCAGGGTGCGGTTATCCCGGGCGTCGCGGTAGGCCGCGTAAGCGCTGTCAATGTGCTCGGGCTCGGCAGCGAAGTCCTCAGCCAGGCGCTTGAAAAAATGGCTTTTCTCATCCTGCGAGAGGCGCTGGTAAATCGCCAGGGCGCGGCTGGCCAGGGCAATGCTCGATGCTTCGCCGTCGCTTTCCAGTAGCGCCTGGCAGGCCTTGACCAGGTGCGTATGGTCCACCGCTGAGGCGACAGATTGACGCCGCCGCAACAACGCATCGCGCTGGGTAATGTTGTTGAACAGTTCCTGAAGAAACATCATGTTCATGGTCATCCTCCTTTTAGCCCATGATCAGGTTGGGCAGCCACAGGGCCAGGCCCGGGAACAGGCACAGCAACAGAATGGCCAGCACCATGCACAGCGCATAGGGCAGGCTACCCAGCAAGATGTCGCGCAGCGAAATATCCGGCGCAATGCCCTTGATAATGAACAGGTTAAGCCCGACCGGTGGAGTGATAAGACCGATTTCCAGGTTGATGGTGAGAACCACCGCAAACCAGTAGGGATCAAAGTTTGCCGCCAGGATGATCGGCAGCAAAATCGGCGCGGTCATGACAATCACGGCCACCGGCGGCAGGAAAAAGCCGGCGACCAGCAGGAAGACGTTGATGACCCCCATCAGGACCCAGCGATTGACCTCCAGATCGGCGATTGCCGCGGCGACGGTCTGGGTAATGAACATCGACGACAGCGCGTAGGCGAACACCTCGGCACAGGCGATGACCAGCATGATCATCACGCTTTCGCGCAGCGAGTCGCGCATGATCAGCTTGATCGGCCCGATCTGCCACATGCGGTAGATCAGGATGGCCAGCATCAGGCATAAAAACGCCCCCACGCCTGCCGCTTCTGATGGTGTGGCGACGCCGCCGTACAGCGCGAACAGAATGCCCGCCACCACCCCGAGGAAGGGCAGGACGCGCACCACGGCTTTCAGGTTGCTGTCGACATTCTGCTGGACCGTGTTCTTGAGTTTTTCCGCGGAGACCGCCAGGGGATTGGCGTAGCCACCCGCCAGCTTGCAGGCGATGATGGTCCAGATCATGAACAGCCCGGCGAGCATGAAGCCGGGTATCACACCGGCAATGAACAGCCGACCGATGGAGGTTTCGGTGGAAATGCCGTAAATGATCATCGTCACGGAAGGCGGAATCAATATGCCCAGTGTGCCGCCCGCGGCAATACAGCCAGCGGCCACGCCGTCGGGGTAGCCGCGGGTGCGCATTTCAGGGATGCCCATTTTACCGATTGCCGCACAAGTGGCCGGCGAGGAACCTGAAAGCGCGGCGAAAATCGAGCAGGCGCCGATGTTGGACACCGCAAGGCCCGCCGGTAACCTGCCCATCCATAAGTCCAGCGAGCGGTAAAGGTCACGCCCGGTAGGCGACGAGGCAACGGCCGCCCCCATCAGAATGAACATGGGAATGGCTACAAAGCCGAACTCGGCAATCCGGTCAAAAAACGTTTCACCAAAGTAGGTAAGTTCCGTGAGTCCGCGGTCGTAAAGTAGCGCGAGCAGCGAGACACCCCCCAGCGCGAATGCAATAGGCGTACCGATGGCCATCATGAAGATCAGGCCCACGGCGACGATAATGCCCAGTGTAATCGGATCCATGGTCAGCCCTCCCCACGCAGCATATCGGCGACGTACTGGAAAGCCAGCAAGGTCGTGCCGACCGCCATCGGCAGGAGCGCGGGCCACAGCGGTGGGTTCCAGACTGAGCCGGTGGTCCACTCACCGTGGAGGGCCTCAAATACGTAGACCCAACTGGCATAGGCGAGCGCGGCGCAGAAGGCAAAGCCAAACAGCGAGGCGAGGGTCAGCATCACTTTGCGGCCCAGGCCGCCGATAGCGTCGGGTAGAATGGTGATCGCCACATGGCCGCCGGTCATCAGCACGTAGGGGCTGCCCATCAGCATGGCGCCGGTGACGGAGAAAATCGTGAACTCGGTTTGCCAACTGGTGCTCCAGCCGAGCACATAGCGAGTAAATACCATCTGACAGATGACAAGCACTCCGGCAATGAACATGGCGCAGGCGATATAGGCCGAAACGCGCGATAGTCGATCCATTGCCCGAATATAGCCACCCATCAGGCCGCTGCGTGTTGCCGAGGTATGTGTTGTTGTCGACATAAGTCCCTCATCAGCTAGGTTCATCAAGCGGGTAGGCAGCGAAGCGTGTCGGCTGCCCGGAGGATGGCCGACACGCTTGATCGTGGCAGTGACTTACTCCACGGCGAGTGCCGCATCGATGATGGCTTGGCCGTTAGGGACATTCTCGGCAAAGTTCTTGTAGGAGGTTTCGCGGGCGATCTCGAGCCAGGCGTTGTAGTCGTCTTCGGTCATTTTGACGACCTCGACGCCGTTCTCCTCATAGACATCGACCATCTGCTGGTCAATGGCGGCCGCTTCTTCCGCAAAGAATGCCTCAGCTTTTTCACCCGCCGCCATTAGGGCTGTCTGCTGCTCTTCATTGAGCCCCTGCCAGACCTGTTCTGAAATCAGGATCGGCTCATACATGAACCACAAGGCGTAGTCGCCGGGTTGGGTCAGGCAGTCAACCTGTTCGTAAAGGCGGTAGGACACGAACGACATCGACGACGTATTGGCAGCGTCGAGGACGCCGGTCTGCATGGCGGTGTAGATTTCCGATGACGGCATGGACGCGATAGACGCCCCGGCGGCTTCAAGCATTTCTTCGAACGCCGGGCCCGCAGCACGGAAGACCTGACCATCGACGGTGTCTGGCGAGGTAATGCACTGCTCGCTGGAGGCAAAACCGCCTGACAGCCAGGCATCGGCCAGCACGCGTGCGCCGCCTTCCTGAATGACATCCTTGATCATGTCCATGTATTCAGAGTCGTTAAGACGCTGGGCGTGCTCGTGGTTGCGCACGAGGCCGGGCATCAAGGTGGCGGAAAACTCCGGGTGACGGCCGCTGGCATAGTCCAGCGGCAGGGCGGTGATATCCAGCCGCCCCCGCGCTAGCGCGCCCCATTGTTCCCGCGCCTTGAACAGTGATTGACCCGGATAGACTTCTATTTCAAGGCCCACGTCGGCATTGGCCACTTCCTTGGCCATCATCTGGACCATCTCGTCGCGTACATCGCCCTGGCCACCAGGAAACTGGTGGGAAGCGCGCAATACGGTATTTGCCGAGGCGTGCGAAGCGGCGATTGCCAGACCTAAAGCGGCGGCAGTGACTAGGTGGTTAGGTTGCATGTGGCGTCTCCAACGATTGTTGTTGTGGTCTTGGATTGGCTTTATGTATTCATCAGTCGAGCTGATATATACATCAATAGGCGTTGTGTATGCTAATGTCAACGTTATGACATATTCTTTCTGTACGATTTAGCGCTGCCAAAAAAGGGGGGGACGCATGCCAGGCTCGAAACGCTCCAACGCTCAGCGGCTCAAGGATTCATTGGAAGACGACATCATTAACGGACGCCGTTCGCCCGGCGAGCGGCTCGACCCCGAAACGCTAGGCCAGCAGTTCAGCGTGTCGCGCACGCCGGTGCGCGAGGCGATTCAGCAACTGGTGGCCAGTGGTCTGGTGACGGTTTCTCCCAAAAAGGGCACCTTCGTTGCCAGGGTAGGCATCGACCAACTGATCGAGATGTTTGAAGTCATGGCAGAGCTAGAGGGCATGTGTGGCCGGCTGGCTGCAAGACGTATTAGCGAACAGGAACTGGCCGCATTGCGCGATGCTCACCAGCGCTGTGAAGCGGCGGCCCTGGCGGGGGACACCGATGAGTATTACTACGAAAACGAAGGTTTCCACGACTGCATCTACACGGCGAGCCACAACACCTTTCTGGCCAGTGAGGCGCGCCAGCTCAAGCAGCGCCTGAAGCCCTACCGGCGGCTTCAGTTACAGGTTCGTCAGCGCATCCACAATTCGCTAAGTGAACACCAGACGATCTTTGACGCCATTGAACGCGGCGATGCGCAGGGCGCTCAGCAAGCGCTCAGCGACCACGTGCTCATCCAGGGCGAGCGTTTCAGCGACTTTGTATCCAGCGTAAGAAGGATGGAAGCGCCCGTCTCCCAAACGGGTTAACGTTCGTATGTCTTTACCGATGGAGCATCCTATCTGTGCCCTTAACCGTCACGCTACTATCGCTTTGCCAGGCGCTGCTGGTCAGCGGCAATATCCTGTTAATTGCCGTGTCACCCCTGATTGGCGCCTCCCTGGCGCCTAGTCCCTATTGGTCCACGGCCCCTGTGGCGACCCAATGGCTGGGGCTGATGTGTGCGACGATTCCCGCCTCGCTGATCATGGGCCGCCTGGGGCGCAAGCGTGGTTTTTTATTGGGTAATGGCATCGGGCTGATTGGCACCATGGTCGCCGCCCAGGCGCTGTTGGCCGAGCACTTTGGGCTGTTTATGGTGGGCACCTGGCTGATTGGTATCGGTATCGGGTTTGGCCAGCTGTACCGCTTTGCCGCCGTTGAAGCGGCACCGCCAGTCCTGCGTGATCGCGCGATTGGGCTGGTAATGGGTGGGGGTGTGCTGGCCGCGTTTTTTGGCCCCTGGCTGGCGCGTATCAGCCGCGAGATTGCTGAGGTGGCGTTTTTGGGCAGCTTTATGGGTCTGGGTGTGCTCTATGCGCTGGCCCTGTTGATACTGTGTATCATTCGCCTGCCCAGCGCAGAAGAGACCCATACGGACGGCGTATCTCGACCCATGGGCGAGATCATGCGCCAGCCGAGCTTTATCGTTGCCGTATGCGCCGCGCTGGTCGGCTACGGGGTGATGAACCTCGCCATGACGGCGACACCACTGGCCATGGCCGGTGCAGGGCACTCCTTTGATCATGTCTCGATGACCATCCAGTGGCATGTGGTGGCGATGTTTCTGCCGTCGTTCTTGACCGGGCATTTAACCGCCAGATGGGGACAACGGCGCATGATCGTGGCAGGTTGCCTGCTGCTGGTCGCGAGCCTGCTGGCGGCACAATGGCAAATGAGTTTAGCAGGCTTCAATGTGGCGCTGATCTTGCTCGGGCTGGGCTGGAACTTTACTTTCCTGCCCGCGACGGGGCTGCTGACCGAGAGCTACCGCCCGGTGGAAAAAGCCCGTACCCAGGCAGCGAACGAGTTTGTGGTGTTTTCGACCGTCGCCATCACCGCCTTCCTGGCCGGTCCCCTGGTCAGTGGCTTGGGCTGGGCATCGCTCAATCTGTCGTTAATACCGGTGGCGTTGCTGCCAATTCTCGCCATCGCCTGGCAGCGGTACCGCCAGCAAGATGATAGCCTGGGGGCCCAACCTCGCCCCTAGGAGCCTAGCCGTCATGCTTGAATCGTTCAGCCATAGTGCCCTGGCAGGCCAGTTTTTTGGCCTGTTGGCGCTGGTGCTCTGTCTTGTGGCGTTTTCCAGCAAGCAAGATGACCGGCTGCTCGTGATACTGATTTCGGCGAATGTCGCCTTCGCCCTGCAGTTTGTGTTTTTTCAAAGCTGGACCGCCGCGGCGCTAACGGTGCTGGTGATTGTGCGTATCGTACTGGCCCGCCGTTACCTGGGTAGCCAACGGGTCATGGCCGGTGTCCTGGCAGCGAGCGGTATCGCGGCGGCGCTCACCTGGCAGAGCTGGGTCGATGTACTGCCCTTGACGGCCATGGTGCTGGGGACCGTTGGCATGTTCCTGCTGCGCGGCATCAGTATGCGGGTCTTTCTGGGGCTGGCTGCCCTGGCGTGGATGCTCAATAACCTGCTGATTGGCACCATAGGCGGCACGCTGGCAGAAGCGCTCATCGTAGTGACCAATATCATCACCATCATTCGATTGGCGCGGGCCAAGCGCAAATATCCCGAGGCGTATCAAGAACCGGAAGTGCTTGAAAGCCCAACAAAGCACGATCCTTCCGACTAGCCGGAGGTCGTTGCCCGCGCTACCTCAAGCGTTGTGGCTGCTATGCTTGTAAAAGAGCAATGCTTGTAAAAGAGCATCAACCAACGCGAGGGAAAAATCATGGCAGGCGGATGGGCCAAAGACGGCGCTGAACAAGAACAGATGGAGAGCACGCTGAACGATGCGGTCCAGCGCGCCCGCAGCCAGCTCCCCCGTGGCGAGAGCCTTGACGTATGCGAACAGTGTGGCGATCCGATCCCTGACGCGCGGCGCAAGGCGATTCCGGGTGTGCGGCTCTGTGTGGCATGTCAAAGCGAACTGGACAAACAGCAGTCGGCCTTCAGTGGCTATAACCGTCGCGGTAGCAAAGACAGTCAACTGCGTTAAGCGTACTTACCCGAAGGTGAAGCCTTGCGTTGCTAAGCGTCGTGGTTCGTATCCGGGAGCCGCTTGAAGTAGATGTAGCGATGCAAACGAATCGACGGGCGAATCAACAGCTGTAGACTGCCCAGCACAAACAACCACACACCGACGGTTTGTACGGCGCCTTGGTAAAAGAAACATACACTCCCAATCGTAAACCAAATGCCCAATAGAAAATCATTGAGCATGCTCAACACCTCATAGCGCTGATGCACGACTAATTCACGATGGCCTATTGTGAAGATCCAGTCGCGGGTTTTGGCATCCTGCTCGCTTTGCATGGCGTCCCTCCTGATCATGGTGATTAGGCCTAGTCTTGCAGGATATTACCATCGATGGCGCCTGATCAGGGTGTATGGGGTATCTCGCTCTCTTTATTGGATGATCCGTCTGGGTTGTCTGTTCACGCAGACTGGCGACCCGCCGTACTGGGGTCTTTAGCGCAATACCGTCAGTTCATAAACATGGCGGATACGCTGACCATCCCAGTCATAGCCGAGATGACGTCCTTGCCGCGTTGCGGAAAGGACTGGCGGGCGTAATACAGCGGCGCACTCGCCGCCAGGATCTCTTACGCTGGGATAGATGATGCCATCCGAGTGCTTTTCCCAGGCTTCCCGGCCAAAGGTCTGTCCGGCGGTCCAACTGTCCGGTACGAGTAGCGCTTGGGCATTTTTTTGATCGCGTAAGTCAATCAGTTGGCCCGCCAAATCCGCCAGGTAAACACGCTGCTGAAGCATCATGGGCGGTTCACTGGATTCCCTCATAAAGCGTTCTGCGTGGTAAACCGTTTCAGTAATGGCCGTGGCTTCTGTTAGCGCGCAGTAGTAGGCGCCAAAGGAGCCGTCGGTGAAGCGTGACCCTGCGGCAGGGAAGTGGCAGAAGGCCGCCATGACCGGCGTCCAACCGGGTCCGTAGCGACGGTCACCATCGCGAACCAGGTGAATGGCGCCCGCTTCCTCACGCAGCCTTGCGGAGGTTTCACCCTCCAGCTCATTGAGTAAGTCCCAGTCACCAGCGTTGCTGTTGACGCTTTCAAACAAATCAATGGGTGGGAAGCGGGAGGCAACAATGCGATAGCTGGGCTGCCACGTGACCTTGCTTATTGGGAATGTCATGCATGGCCCCCACCACGCGCGGCATCTAAATGTTTGCGAACAACGTAGAGATCGGAAACCTGACCATTTAACAGACGCTCCATGGGAGCGTGGCCAGCAAAAAGCGGGTTGCTGTTGGCTCGTTTAAGCCAGCTGTTGGCGGCTTCTTTACTGGGCAACAGTATATGCAGCGCTTTATAAATGCCGAGAATCAACGACATTCGTTCCAGGTGATTGGCATCAAGCCTCGCCTGCTCAGGCGACTGCTTCCAGCGGCGATAGGTGGAGCCCGGGACACCTAACAACAGCGCGGCCTCGCTCTCTTTCAACCCCCAGGCGTGCGAAATATTGGGGTAGGTGCGCATTGCGGCGGCCCCCATTTCGCGGCGCTTATCGGCGGTTTTATGCTGAATGGTCATATAGTGTTCTCCTCACTCACTCATAGCTTACGCCAAGTGAGCGGTTTTTGAAAAATATCGACCATTTGATCTTTGCGTGTGTGATTCGATCACCACGCTGGGCTGGACGCAAGGGATCATGGCAGGCTCATACAGCGCCTGGCGACGTTTGTGACACCGTAGTGCTAGTCTGCTTCGGCTAGACGCTGTAGTCGCGTCGCTTGGCGGTGAAGCTCGTGGCGCAGCGAGGCGGGTTCGACGATCCGAAAGTCGAAGGGCAGGCGGGTCAGCTGGCGGGCGAACCAGCTCAAACTATCGGTGCGGCCGTGCAGCGCTACGCCGCTGTCTGCGGGGGTCAGCAGGCCGATATGGGGGTCGAGCTCGGCGACGGCGCTCTCCAGATCGGTGTCGAGCCAAAGTGCCACAGCGGTGGCGCGGGGCAGGGAGGCGAGGCTGTGGATCAGGTGAGCGGCAGCATCGAAGTCCGTAGGCCGATCAAAGGTGGCTGAGAGGGGAACGGCATCGCAGATCCGATCCAATCGAAAACTGCGCAGGTCGCGGCGCAAGTGACACCAACCGCTGACGTACCAATGCCCACTGTGATAAACCAAGCCATAGGGATTGAGCACCCTTTTGGAGGCCTGATCGTAGCCATCTAGATAGTCGAGCCGTATCCGCTGGCGCTCTTGGGTGGCAGTGGCTAGCAGTCCCAGCAACTGCTCGTTGTTCGTGGCGTGGGTCGTAGGTAACGCCAGCCGAGTACTCTCATCTAAGGCACGAACCCGCTGCTGCAGCTCGGCGGGCATCACCCTTTCCAGTTTTGCCCGGGCGCTCTCCACCGCGGGGACCGACTCGCTCAATCCCAAATGCAGAGCAGACTTCAGGCCCAGCGCGAGGGCTTGAGACTCCTCGGCGGTGAACATCAGCGGCGGCAGCTTGAAACTAGGCATTAATCGGTAGCCACCGTGGCATCCCCGCTCTGTGGTCACCGGAATGCCTAGCTCCTCCAAGGTTCGAATATAACGCCGTAGAGTTCGGCGATCCACGCCCAGTCGATTCGCCAAATCTCCGCCGCTTAAGTGACGGTGGGTCTGCAACAGCTCTAGCAGGGCTAGCACACGAGCGGTGGGGTTGAGCATTTTCTTGATTCTAATAGGACGAATTATGTCCTATTTAACCACTATCTTGGTTACGTAACCAGGCGTCGAGAAGTCGCCGATTTTCGTAATAGAGCGCATGTAGGGACTGTCAATGCACAATAATTGCTTTTCGATGGAGGCGAACATGGTATTTCTACAGGTAGCCCTAAATGGCGATCGTCAACACCCGGCGGCCCCGAGAACCCCTGAGGAGATTGGAAATGACGCGGCGGCAACAGTTAAGGCTGGAGCTCATTCCCTTCATGTCCATGCTTACGATAATGCCGGGAAAGAGACTCTAAACGCTTTTGAATGCGGTGCTGTCATACGGGTGATCCGAACTCGTTGCCCAGGTGTTCCAATTTCACTTACTACTTCCGAAACGATTATCTCCGATCCTTTACGGCGTTTGCAGACGGTGCAGTCATGGACTGAGTTCCCAGACCTTGTAACCGCGAATCAGGGGGAGAAAGGAATTATTGCACTATGTGAGTGGCTTATATCGCGTGGCGTTGGTATCGAAGCGGGCTTGCTGTCGCCCGCTGATGCCCGAACCTTTGTTGATTCACCGCTTCGCGATAGATGCCATCGTATCCTTATAGAACCCTGCAACCCAGATCCGGTAGCTGCCTTGTGCGATGCGGAAGAAATGGGGGAAATCGTATCGTCGGCTGGTATTACCCTTCCGCAGGTGCATCATGGATACGATGGGTCGTGTTGGGCGGTGAACAAACGAGCGCTCTCATTGGGACATGGAATTCGGACAGGTATAGAAGATGTGACAGTCCTGCCGGATGGTCGAGCAGCGAAAAGCAATGCCGAGCTGGTTGAAGCTGCCCGCTCATTAATCGAGAGCAACGTCCGACACACCTAAATGACCATCACGCCAGAGAAGAACTTCGGCGTCGATCTATCAACCTTCTGGGAGGAGTAAGGGTTTGGAAGGGCTTGAGGGCCCCTTCAACTAGTTAATCCGGGTACCCAAAAAGACTGCACGAACGGGTGCTAGACGAGCGGGGCGGCGGCCTCCATGACGATACTGCCTCCTATGTTCAGCCGCTTTGCTCGGTTTCCTGATGCGCCAGAATAACGTCCAGAAAGCCCTCTCCGTAATCCGTCAGCTTGCGCGCGCCGATACCGGAGATTGCGCCCATGGCATCCAGGCTCTGGGGCTTCTGCTCAACCATTTCGGCCAGGGTGGCGTCGTGGAAGATCACATAGGCAGGCACGCCCTGGGTTTCGGCCAGTTCCCGGCGGTGCTGGCGCAGGGCTTCCCACAGCGGGCCTTGGCCTTGGGGTGCTGAGGCGCCTTTGCTTCCCCGTCGGGCGGTTTTGGCTTTGCTGGGTTTGTTGCTTGGCTTGCGCAGGGTGAGGCGCTCCTCGCCGCGCAGCACCGGCTTGGCATTGGCAGTCAGCCTGATGCCGCCGTGCCCCTCCATGTCCACGCTCAAATAGCCGCTGGCAATCAGCTGGCGAAAGAGCGCTTTCCACTCGTTAGCCGCGAGTTCTTTGCCAATGCCAAAGGTGCTTAGGCGGTCGTGGCCAAAGCGGGTGATCCGCTCGTTATGTTTACCGAGTAATACATCCACCAGATAGGTCACGCCGAAGCGCTGCTCGGTGCGGTAGACACATGACAGCGCCTTCTGCGCTGCCACGGTGGCTTCCCAGGTCTCGGGCGGGGTCAGGCAGTTGTCGCAGTTACCGCAGGGGGCGTCCAGGTGATCGCCGAAGTAGTGGAGGAGCGCCTGGCGGCGGCAGCTGATGATTTCACACAGTCCCAGCATGGCGTCGAGTTTCTGCTGTTCGATGCGCTTCTGCTGGTCGGCCGCGCTGGAGTCCTGCTGCATTTGGCGCAGGGTGATTACGTCCTGAAGGCCGTAGGCCATCCAGGCATCGGCGGGCAGGCCGTCGCGCCCGGCCCGGCCGGTCTCCTGGTAGTAGGCCTCAATGCTCTTGGGTAGGTTGAGGTGGGCGACAAAGCGCACGTCTGGCTTGTCGATCCCCATGCCGAAGGCGATGGTGGCCACGACGACCACGCCATCTTCACGCAGGAAGCGGGTCTGGTGGTGCTGGCGCTGCTCGGGGGGCAGCCCGGCGTGGTAGGGCAGCGCGGTCAGCCCCTGGCGTTCCAGCCAGGCGGCGGTCTCCTCCACCTTGCGCCGGGAGAGGCAGTAGACGATACCCGCCTCGCCGTCGTGGCGCTCGCGGATAAAGCGCAGCAGCTGTTCCTTGGCGTTGCCCTGATTTTCGGCGATATGGTAGCGGATGTTGGGCCGGTCAAAGCCGCTGTTGTAAAGCGCCGCTTCCTGGAGCTGCAGATGCGCCATGATGTCGCCCCGGGTGGGCACATCGGCGGTGGCGGTCAGGGCGATGCGCGGCACCTGGGGAAAGCGCTGATGAAGCTGGGAAAGCTGGCGATACTCTGGGCGAAAGTCGTGGCCCCACTGGGAGACGCAGTGGGCTTCATCAATGGCGAACAGCGCGATCTGAGTCTGTTCCAGCAGCGTCTGCATCCGCGGTGTGGCGAGCCGCTCGGGGGCGACGTACAACAGATCCAACTCGCCAGCCCGCAGGCGGTTCTCCACCTCGACCGCCTCGTGGTAATCGAGGCTGGAATTGAGATAGGCCGCCCTGACCCCATTCTGCTGAAGTGCTGCCACCTGATCCTGCATCAGCGCGATCAGCGGCGAGATCACAATGGCGGTGCCCTCGCGCAGCAGCGCCGGGATCTGATAGCACAGCGACTTGCCGCCGCCGGTAGGCATCAGCACCAGCGCATCGCCACCCGCAACGACATGCTCGATGATCGCCTGCTGCGGGCCGCGAAAGCTGTCGTAGCCAAATACCGCCTGCAGGACCTTGAGGGCTTCCGGGTGGGTGTCGCCGTGCATCGATGCGCTCCTTGTCTCGTGCCTGAGGAAGAATTGTCGCACGAAAATTCAAGGAAGTTTGCCTAGTGAGCCTCCGCCCTTAAAAATGGCCGGACTTACCGTCGCCCGGTCGGCGCCGGTGTTTGCTGCCGAGAAAACGCTTTAGCGGTTATTCTTGCCCTTTTCTGGACTTGAAAAAGTGCTGGTGCCAATGGCAATGCAAGCAGGCACTGCCATTTATGAAGACAAAAGCCCATAATGACCCATTGATATTTCTCAGGAGCTATCTTGTCGATACATTTCGCTCATCCAATATTACGTCGCTTTCAATGGGTCGCCTTGATAGTGGCAGCATGTGTCATAGTCGCGATGGGATGGCAGGGCATACGTGTGCAGGAAGCGCTGCTTTCATCCAATGACGCTGTCCAGGAACATCTTGAAACCATTACCTTGATCCAGGAGTTTCGCTCAACGCTGCTTGACCTGGAGACCGGAGAGCGAGGCTATGTGGTGACCGGTCAGCCCTCCTATTTATTGCCTTATCAGCAGGCTCGTGCCCAGTTAGCCGACAAGCGCGAGCAGTTAGGGCAAACACCAGCATTCACGTCCGCTGATAATGGGCAATCCATTGAGGACTTCGATGCTTTAGTGGCTCGTCGTGTGGAAATTGCCGAGGCGAATATTGCCGTGCGTGAAAGCGACGGTTTGGAAGCCGCTGCCTTGAGGTTATTGGTGGCAGGCGGCAAGCAAACGATGGACCAGCTGCGGAACCACCTGGGTATGTGGGAACGTATGGAGCGTGGACACTTAAACGCCCAAACTCAGGAAGCTACCCGGCAAGCGCGCACGTCCCGGTGGATATGGGGAGCAGGAGCCGCCTTCGTGACATTGCTTTTGATCATCACCAGTGTGTCCATTATTAGCCAGTGGCATCATCGTCAGCGTACCATGTCGATGCAGCAGACATTTATTTCTACGGTTAGTCATGAGTTGCGTACGCCACTGACAGTGATACTCGGAACATTAAATATGCTGCATAACGGTATTGGCGGTGCGCTGGACAAAGATTTGGTACGCTTAATAGCGGTGGCAAACGATAACGGTAAGCGCCTAAAGCTTTTAATTGACGATATTTTAGATATTGAAAAATTAGAAAGTGGTCAATTGGCTTTTAAGTGGCAGTCAGTGCCATTAAAGTCGCTTGTAGAAGAGGCTGTCGATATCAATCAGCCTTATGCGGAAAGCTTCGCAATTTCTTTGGTATTAGCTCCTCAGCCTTCAACCCCTCCAGGTGTCAACGATGCCTTGGGTGAAACATTAGAAAATAGTGACTGCGTTGAAGTAGACCCTGAACGTTTTGCTCAAGTCATGGCAAACTTGATTTCAAACGCCTGCAAACATTCTCCGCAAGGCGCGCAAGTAGTGGTTGGCATGCGGCGAATAGATAACCGCTGGCTTGAAGTGAGCGTTACTGATAATGGGAACGGCATTCCATGGTCGTTCCAGCCTCGCGTATTTGAGCGCTTTGCCCAGGCAGATGGTTCAGATAAGCGCCGTACAGGAGGGACCGGGCTAGGGCTTGCTATCACCAAAGCTCTTGTCGAGGAGATGGGAGGCACCATCGGGTTTCATTCGGTACCCCATGAGGGAAGCTGTTTCTGGGTGCGTTTGCCTAAGGATAAAAAGCACGAGTGACGGTTACTGTTAACACCTTCTAAGGAAAACTTATGACAGCAACGGGTACCACTATCTTAATGGTTGAGGATGAAGAGGATATCGCCTTTCTATTGCGCTTCATGCTGGAGCGTAGTGGTTACCAAGTCGAACATGCTGAGGACGGCAGACAAGCGCTTGAACGGATTACCTTTGGGGCAGGCAGCAGCCAAGTCCCCGATTTGGTGCTACTGGACATTATGCTACCTTATCATGATGGTCTGGAAATACTTGCTCGGCTACGGGCTCAACCCGCGTGGCAGGAAGTGCCTGTCTTGATGCTTACCGCGAAAGCAAGAGAGGCGGATATTGTTCGTGCGCTGGAGTTGGGTGCCGATGACTATGTGACCAAGCCGTTTCAGCCCGATGAGTTGTTGGCGCGCTTACGACGATTCTTACGTAAACGTTGAAGAGGAAAATTGATGGGACGCGCTCAACTTGTGACGGGTCAGGGGGGGATACCAAGGAAATGGCAACAAGTCGCACTTATGGGGTTGACCTTGCTAGTTGCACCATACCTGGTAGCCGACGAAGGGCGAACTGAGCTTGAAGTTTCACAGCGTTATGAACATTTAGATAATGGTTTCGCTGGATGGCAAGCCCAGCGCCTTGATGCTCAAAGGCGAACGGTAAGTGGCATAACCTGGTATGGCGCTGTTCTTCGGGAACGTCGCTATGGAAACTGGGATGAGGGGGTTGAAGCTGGCGTTGCGATACCCGTAGGAGAAAATTGGGTAATACAGCCAGAAGCGGGGAAAACCTTTGACGACAGCTTTTTACCAAAGGGGTACGTTGATCTTCGCGTGCAACGTTTATTACCTGAAGGCTGGATAGGCAGCGCCAGTCTGCGCCGTACCGAGTACGATAATTCTCAGGTCGATCGCCTAGCGCTAGGGGGAGAGCGTTATTGGGGCAACTGGCGTGGTGCGTATACATTGAACATCAGCGATGTTGAAGGAGCGGGATCGCCAATTGGGCATATGTTGGCGCTTGATCGCTATTACAATGACACAAGCTTTGTCGGTATACGTGCGAATACCGGGCGAGAAGAAGAAGGACTGCCTGATGGAAGGGTGTTCACGGCCTCCGTTTCAGGGTTCGGGCTGCGCGGTAGGCACTGGCTTGATGCAGATTGGGCGTTGTCCTGGGACTTGGGCTGGGTTAGCCAAGGGGATATTTATAATCGATATGGCGCGCAAATAGGCATACGCCGTGCCTTCTGAACTATACACGCTCGTTGAGCTGTTGATAGCGGCCCTGCGTCAGTTGACCACCTTGCCAAGTGACCCTGCCCTCCGGTTGGCTGTTTATAGTGCTATCGCTCTAGCCGCCTTAACGCTGTTAGGCATGCTGAATGTGTTGGTACTTTCCGAGCTTGCGGTACGGCGTGAGCGAAGACGGGCCGCCTTCACACGTTTATGGCGGCCCGTGCTTATAGCCTGGAGCATGGGCGAGCAAGTTGAATTGCCTTCGTTGCCTCGTCAGCGCTTGGAAGAGAAACTCTGGCTATTGCTCATGTGGGCAAACTATCAGCGACATCTACGAGGTAGTACGAAAGACAGGCTGAATACGCTTTTTAATCATTTGGCCATGGATAACTTCGTGTCGGGCCTGCTGGGTAGCAGAAAGGTACACCGACGACTGATAGCGCTAACCTGCCTACGCCACTTGGGCGACGAGAGTTATTGGCGATCTGTTACACCTCGGGTGGCGTCATCAAATCCGATTGAAAGTCTTGCAGCTGCAGAAGCCCTGGTGGCAATGAACCCCGGCCATGCCATGCAGCTTTTAATCCCCCTCTACATTGAGCGGAGTGATTGGGCATATTTCCGCTTTAAATTACTTTGTAAGCAGGCAGGTCGGGAAGCGGCAGGGCCGCCTCTGCTCGCTGCGTTAAAGCAAGCATCTCCGCCGCGCATTGTGGCTCTGCTGGAGTGGATAGTGCCTTCTCAGGCAGCAGAATGGGCAAGGTATAGTCTGCGTCAAACCTCGGTTGCTGCGGATCTGAGTAACGAGCAGAGAGACGCCTTATGTGCATCGCTACGCTGTCTGGGCGAGTTGCACGACTCTCAAGACCATGAGTTAGTGGTGAAGGCGCTTGACCACCCGTTGCCACAGGTAAGGAGCGAGGCTGTTGTTGCGCTCCAGCGACAGGCAACGATTGAAGATGAAACTCGATTCATGCGTATGCTCAGTGACCCTAATTGGTGGGTCCGTCAAGCGGCAGCCGACGCATTGGTTGCACTTCCAGATATCGATACACCACGCCTTGATGCTCTCTACCAAGGTCTGTTGGATCGTTACGGACGTGATGCACTGCGTCGCGCAATAGCGGAGAAACGCTAATGGAAAGCTGGCAAAAAATACTCACTGTTGATTGGGTATGGTGGGGGCAGGTTGGTTTTATTGGTTATTTTTTGCTGCTGAATGGCGGATATCTAACGCTGAACATACTGTCTATGATAAGCCTGCGGCGCTATATGCGTCAGCGCGCGGAGTTTGGAGACACGGCCCCTTATTTGGGCATAGAACCGGCAGTTTCTATCTTGGTTCCTGCCTTTAACGAAGAAGCCACGATTCGAACCTCGCTCTTATCGCTGATGCAGATTCAGTATCCTGAGTTTGAGGTTATCGTCATTAATGATGGTTCTAAAGATAATACGCTAGCCGTCATGAAAGAGGCATTTGAGCTAGAGGAGTATCCTGAGCCTCTTCATCGAAGTGTTCCCCACCAAGAGGTGATAGGCGTTTATCGTTCGCGTCGACATAATCATCTAAAAGTGATTGATAAAGTAAATGGAGGCAAGGCGGATGCGCTAAATGCGGGTATTAACGTTGCCAGACATGCGCTTTTTTGTGCAGTAGATGCCGATTCAATTTTGCAGCGAGATAGTTTGTTACGGGTAGTGCAGCCCTTTCTAGAGGATGAGAGAACAGTCGCCGCTGGTGGTACGGTACGTATTGCTAATGGATCAAAAGTACAGAGTGGATTTTTACTTGAGGCAGGAATCCCGCGCAGTCTACTCGCGCGTTTTCAAATTGTGGAGTATTTGCGCGCTTTTTTATTTGGCCGTTTAGGATGGTCGCCGCTGAATGCAGTATTGATTATTTCAGGCGCCTTTGGCTTGTTTAACCGTGAACGCGTCATGGATGTGGGTGGCTACAGTACCACAACGGTAGGGGAAGATATGGAACTCGTGGTAAGGCTGCACCGCTATCATCGTGAAAAGCGCCTTCCTTATCGTATTCATTATTTGCCAGACCCTATCTGTTGGACTGAAGCACCTGAAGATATTGCAACCTTGGGTAAGCAGCGTAGCCGCTGGCAACGTGGTTTAGCCGAAAGCCTGTCGCGCCATACCAAGCTGGCGGTAACGAGGCGAGGTGGCGCGCCAGGATGGTTGGCATGGCCCTTTATGGCACTATTTGAGTGGCTTGGACCGATGATTGAACTGGGGGGCTATCTTTTTATGTTGGTCGGTTTCAGTCTGGGCGTTATCTCTCCTGTTGCGTTAACTGTCTTTATGCTGGTGGCGATTGGTATGGGGATACTGCTTTCGGTGAATGGCCTTTTACTGGAAACGCTATCATTCCGGGTATACACCAAAAAAAGAGACATGTGGCGGCTTTTTTTTGTTGCGATAATAGAGAACTTCGGTTATCGCCAGTTAAATACTCTCTGGCGTTGCCGGGGTTTATGGCAATGGTTTTCTCGCCGGAAACACCAGTGGGGCGCAATGAAACGTAGCGGCCAGTGGGGGCAGCATTAACTTATCTCTACAACCCCGCTGCGCCCCACCATTAACGTGGCAAGGTTCCACTAGCTCTGCCAGGTATGCGTGTATTGATGCATGGCTTGAATATGGACACTTATCGAATCCCCGCCCGTAAAAACGACTGCACGAACTGGCGCTGGAACAGCAGGAAAGCGACCAGCAGCGGGGCAATGCTTAGCAGCGTAGCGGCGCTGACGGTGGCCCAGTTGACCCCGGTTTCCGGTGCCGAGAAGACCCCCAGGCCGACGGTCAACGGACGGCTCTCTACCGAGTTGGTCACCACCAGCGGCCACAGGAAGTTGTTCCAGTGGTGGCTGATGGACACCAGGCCATAGGCAAGGTAGGTGGGCTTGGCCAGCGGTACATAGACTTTCCACAAAATTTCCAGCCAGTTGCAGCCTTCGATACGCGCGGCGTCCTCAAGCTCCCGGGGGATGGTCTTGAACGTCTGGCGCAGCAGGAAAATCCCGAAGGCGCTGGCCACGTAGGGCAGGCCGATCCCGGTGATGGTGTCGATCAATCCCAGCCCGCTGGCGATGCGGTAGTTCTCGACGATCAGCACTTCGGGAAACACAAAGAGCTGAATCAGCACCAGCATGAACAGCACGTTTTTGCCCGGCACCGGAAAACGGGCGAAGGCAAACGCCGCCAGGGTGCAGACCACAAACTGGGCGAACACCACGCCAGTCACCAGCGCGAAGGTATTCAGGTAGTAGCGGGCGAAGGGCGCCTGCGTCCAGGCATCGGCAAAGTTTTCCAGCGTGAGCGGGGCGAAGAGCTCAAAACTCACCATGAACTCGCTGGGGTGAAACGCCGCCCAAAAGGCGTAAAGCAACGGAAACACCCAGATAATCGCCAACAGCCATGCCGCCATGGTGTCGAGTGAGGGAACCGAGACGTGACGTGAGCGGGGCACAGTGGTTGTTGTGGTGTTCATTGGTAGTGCGTCCTGCGATCAAGAATCGTGAACTTCAGCGTGGCCACCACGGCCAGCACCAGCAGAATGACCACCGTGATGGTCGCCGCTGTGGTGCGGTCGAAGAACGAGAAGGCATTCTCGTAAACGTAGTAAAGCAGCAGGTTGGTGGCGTTATTCGGCCCGCCCTTGGTCAGGATAAACAGATGATCCACCACGCGTACCGCGTTGATCAGCGCATTGATCAAGACAAAGAGCGTGGTGGGCATCAGCAGCGGAAAGGTAACTCGCCAGAAGAAGCTCCAGCGGCCGGTCCCTTCCAGGTCGGCGGCCTCCTTGAGTTCCGGCGGAATGCTCTGCAGCGCGGCCAGGTAGAAAATCATGAAAAAGCCCGCTTCCTTCCACACCGACATGACGATCACCGAGCCGAGGGCGACGCTTGGGTTGCCCAGCCAGTTAACGCCGGAAAATCCTAATGCTTCCAGCAGGCTATTGAACAGGCCGATCTGGGGCGCGTAAAAAAACATCCAGATATTGGCGGCAGCGATCATGGGCAGGATGGTCGGGGTAAAGTAGGCCATGCGCACAAAGCCGCGCCCGGGCAGTTTGCCGTTGACGAACAGCGCCATGCCCAGCGCCAGCGCGATGGAAGTGGGAATGGTGCCCAGCGCATAGAGCAGGTTGTTACGCGCTACCTTCCAGAACGTTGGGTCGTCGAACAGCACCTGATAGTTCTCGACCCCGACAAATTCCGCGGGCTCACCGCGAAAGCCGGGAAGAAAAAGACTGTTGATGACGGTCATGATGGTAGGCAAGTAGGCAAAGGCAGCCAGGAGTACGGCAGCGGGAAGTAACAGCAGCGCGCCGTACAGCTGTAATTTACCGTGGGCGGTCAGGGTCATGGCGGATCACCGCGAGTCGGAAAAGCCGGGGTTACCCCCCGGCGAACATGGAAGCGTTATGTTTTATTGTGGTGCGCCTTAGCGGGCGTAGCGACGTAGCACGCCCTCGGCCTCTTGCTGTGCCTGAGTGAGTGCTTCTTCGGGCGTCATCTGTCCGGTCAGGGCGGCTTGCACGGCGTTGTCCAGGGCGCGGCGCACGCGGCCACCCTGGTAGGTGGAGAGCTCCGCCGTGCTGTGCTCCAGCTGATCCCGGGCGACGGCGGCGGGCGCGAAGTCTTCAACATAATCGCGCAGCGCCTCGGTCTCGTAGGCAGCGGGGCTGACGCCCATATAGCCGGTCTCGATCGACCAGGCAGCGGCGCGTTCCGGGGCGGTCATCCAGCGGATGAAGGTCATGGCCGCGCGCTGCTCTTCTTCCGTCGTATCCTTGAAGACGTAGAAGTTGCCACCGCCGGTGGGGCTGCCGCGCTGGGTTTTCATGGGCAGCATGGCGACGCCGAAATCAAAATCGGCGTCGCTACGCACGGCGCTCAGGTTGCCGGTGGTGTGCCACATCATCGCGGTGGATTCTTCGATAAAGTTCTGGCGCAGCGTGCCCCATTCAATGGTGTCGTCAGGCATGGCATCGTGCTCATCGGCCAGCGATACCCAGTATTCAAGCGCTTCAATGGCGGCAGGGTCATCAAAATAGACCTCGGTACCGTCCTCGCTCATCAGCCGGTGGCCGTTCTGGAAGGCGAAGGCCTGGAACATCCAGTAGGGATAACCGGTGGAGGGCACCATGACGCCCCACTGGTCGCCATCGGAAGCCTCGCGCACAGTGGCGGCCATTTCGGCCATCTGTTCCCAGTTTTCGGGGGGCGTCTCAGGGTCGAGTCCGGCGGCTTCAAAGGCGTCCTTGTTCCAGAACAGCACGATGGTGGAGCGCTGGAAGGGAATGCCGTAGGTCTTACCATCCAGTCGGCCGTTTTCCATCAGCCCGGGGTAGAAGCTGTCGAGCCATTCGCGTTCTGCGTCGCTTTCGACAAGGTCGTCGAAGGCTACGATGGCATCTTGCTCCAGCAGTTCGTAGAGGTCGATGGAGAACATCACCGACAGCTGCGGCGTATCACCCGCTTCCATCGCCGACATCGCCCTCACGCGGGTGTCGTCGTAGTTGCCGGCATAGATGGCTTCGACGTCGATATCAGGATGCTCATTTTCGAAATCTTCTACCAAGCCATCGACCACATCGGTTAACGCACCACCGACGGCGACCGGGTAGTACATGGTCAATTCGACCGGGTCGTTGGCAGCGGCCTGACCGGCGCCTAGCAGACCAGCGGTTAGGGCAGAAAGAGCAAAGGGGATACGGGCACGCATGGGGAACACCTCAACGTTGGGATTGGAGCGGGAAGTGGCGCAATTCGGCTTGCGATGAACCAATGGGTAATTCGCTTTCCGGCGGAGCAGTGGGCATCAGTGAGTAAGCGGTCAGGTCGTCACGACGCAGGCCGTCGGCTCCGAACAGGTGAGCGGCGGACGCAGGCCAGCCGATCCGGCAGTGCTGGCCGGTAATCGCATGGCGGCCGCGCAGCCGGATCCGCAGGGTATGTCGGCCGACCACCAGGTGGGCGATGGTGTCGGCCCCCAGGTATTCGTCGCTGAGCACCTTTGCCGGTACGCCGGAGGCTGATGCAGGGCGTAGCTCGATATCTTCAGGGCGGATGCCCAGCTGACCGTTGGCCGCTTCCAGTGGGGCAACCGGCATGTCGGATTCGCTATCAATCACAGCGCCGTGTTCGCCAGCCACCAGTGGCAGCAGGTTCATGGCAGGGCTGCCGATAAAGCTGGCGGCGAAGGCGCTGGCCGGGCGGTTGTAAAGCTCGTCGGGGGTGCCGTCCTGCACGATCTGGCCGTGCTGCATCAGAATCACGCGGTCCCCCATGCTCATGGCCTCGACCTGGTCATGGGTGACGTAGATCACCGTCATGTTCAGGCGGCTTTGCAACGCCTTGATTTCCCGACGCATATCGCTGCGCAGCCGGGCATCCAGGTTGGAAAGCGGCTCGTCCATCAGGCAGATGGGGTGTTCGGAGATCACCGAGCGGGCCAGCGCCACCCGCTGGCGCTGGCCGCCGGAAAGCTGGGCGGGTTTGCGGTTCAGGTGGTCGGTGAGATCAACCAGTTCGGCGACCTTGGCCAGCCGCTCGCGCTGCTCGGCTTTGGGTACCTTGCGGCTGCGCAGGCCAAACACGATGTTGTCGGCTACACTCAAGTGCGGAAACAGCGCGTAGGACTGGAACACCATGCTCAGCCCGCGATCCCCCGGCGGCAGGCGCGTGACGTCACGATCGCCGATATGGATACGCCCGTCGCTGGCCTCTTCCAGGCCTGCGATCATGCGCAAGGTGGTTGATTTACCGCAGCCCGAGGGGCCGAGCAGAATGACAAATTGCCCAGGGGTGACGTCGAAGGAAATACCATCGACGGCGGGTGACGCGTCCCATCGTTTGGTAACGCGTTCCAGGCGGATACGCGATTGGTCCATAACACTCATCACCGGCTGTTGGTTGTTATTGATCCAGCTTGTGTTGAAGGTGTTGCACTTGCATGACACTTATATAGCAATCCTGTGTCAAGCGAAATAGTTACCGAGTGACTTTAAGCCCATAACGCTGGAGTCTGCGTACGACGCTTGATTGGCTGATGCCCAGCCGCTCGGCGATGGCGTAGGTGCTGGGCAGCGTGGCACTTAATTCTTCAAAGGTTTCCCGCTCCAGCCGCGCGAGATACTGCTTGAGTGTCTCGTGGGGCTGGATGGGTATTGTGTTGGAAGTAGGCGAAGCGTCTGCCGGATTCGTGGCGGGGTGTTCCGCTTGGGAATGAACGGCCGGCGTTTCGATTTGATCGGTGGGGCTTGAAAGCCAGGCTCTTTCCAGCCAGTTCTCCAGCTCACGCACGTTGCCCGGCCATTCACTGCCCATCAGCGTCGACCATACCTGATTGCCCAGGATTTTCTGCCGCCCGTAGCGCTGGTTCAGCCGGTTCAGGCAGGCCTCTACCAAGTCGGGAATATCCTCGCGGCGGTCTCGAAGCGGGGGCAGGGTGACGGGGATGACATTAAGACGGTAGTAAAGGTCCAGCCGAAAGTGCCCGGCTTCGACCTGCTTGGCCAGGTCCTGGTTGGTGGCGACCACCAAACGGAAATTCACCCGCCTTGGGCGGGTATCGCCCAGGCGAGTCAGGCTGCCATCCTGGATCACCTTGAGCAGTTTGGTCTGCATCAATAGCGGCAGCTCGCCGATCTCATCCAGAAACAGCGTGCCGCCTTCGGCCTGCTCCAATAGGCCCGCTTTGCCCTGCCGCGCGGCGCCGCTGAAAGCGCCGGGCTGGTAGCCGAACATCTCCGACTCGAAGAGGTTCTCGGGGATGGCCGAGCAGTTGACGTCGATAAAGGGGCCGTCACAGCGCTGGCTCCAGCGGTGCAATTGTTTGGCGAAGGCGGTTTTCCCCACGCCGGACTCGCCCAGCATCAGCACATTGGCATCCGAGGGCGCCACGCGCTTGAGCAGCAGGGCAATTTCCCGCATGACGTTGCTTCTGACCTGGAGGTCATCCAGGGCGTCATCCAGCGCCTGTTCTTCGGCATCGGGGGCGGCATGGCTGCGCTTCAAGTGTTCGCTGAAGCGTTTTTGCAGCAGGGCGTATTCATCTTGCAGCAGTTGCAGGTCGGTAAGATCCCGGGAGCGGCTGATGACGCGCTCGAGCCTGCCCTCCACAAACACGGGGTAGGCTTCAGCAATGACGCGTCGGCCTGTCCCGGTGACCTGCATAAGCTGCGCAGGTTGGCGCGTGCGCATCACTTCCAGCGTAATCGACGGCTTCAGTACCCCAGCGGCCTGTAGCTGTTGAACGCTGCTGGCAAGCAGTTCCTCCCGTGATAACCCGTAAACCGCTTCGGCGCCTGGGCTGATATCCAGCACGCGGCCGTCGCCACCAACGATGAAGAAATGGTCGTTGGCTGTTTCCACGATGGTTTGCAGGACGCAGCTATCGATGTCGCTCACCAGGGGCTCCTTTGATGCGTTTATGAATCGATAATGCATTCTTGAATCAAGTGGCCCTATTTTCAATGCATTTTTGCATCGAAAGAGCTTTTTAACGGCGCTCAATGGCGGCTTAAGCGCGAGATGGAAGTTGGCACGGTACCTGCAGTATTCAGCAGTATTCAGCAGTAGTGAGCAGTAGTCAGGCCGGATATGGCGCAACCAATAACAAGCTGGAGATGAGTATGTCGGACTTTAATCAGCCGCTGGGCGGCAACAGCATGCCGCGCTTTGCCGGCCCCGCGACCATGATGCGCCTGCCCACGCAGGAAACGGCTCAGGGGTTGGACGCGGCCTTTATCGGCATTCCCATGGATATTGGCACCTCGAACCGCCCCGGCACGCGGCTAGGTCCGCGCCAGATTCGCGATGAGTCGCGCATGCTGCGCCCCTATAACATGGCGACCCGCGCAGCGCCCTTCGAAAGCCTGCAGGTGGCGGACATTGGCGATGTCCCCATCAATACGTTTCACCTGCCAAAAAGCGTCGACATCATTACCGCGTTTTACGACGAGGTGCTCAAGCATGACTGTATTCCGCTGACCCTTGGCGGCGAACATACGCTCACTCTGCCGGTACTGCGTTCCATTGCCAAGAAGCATGGCCCGGTAGGGCTGATCCACGTCGATGCCCACGCCGATGTGAACGAGCACATGTTTGGCGAGCCGATTGCCCATGGCACGCCGTTTCGTCGTGCCCAGGAAGAGGGGCTGCTGGCCGCCAACAAGGTCGTGCAGATTGGCCTGCGGGGGACGGGATACGCGGCGGAAGATTTCGACTGGTGTCGAGATCAGGGCTTTCGTGTCGTTCAGGCGGAGGATTGCTGGTACCGCTCGCTGGCGCCGTTGATGAAGGAAGTACGCGAGCAGATGGGCGATATCCCGGTGTACATCAGCTTTGATATCGACGCCCTGGACCCCTCGGTTGCCCCCGGTACGGGCACGGTGGAAATGGGCGGCCTGACGTCTTCCCAGGGCCTGGAAATCGTTCGTGGTGCGGCAGGCCTGAACATTGTCGGCGGCGATCTGGTGGAAGTGTCGCCACCCTACGACCCCAGCGGCAACACCGCGCTAATGGGGGCCACATTGTTGTATGAAATGCTCTGTGTACTGCCGGGCGTAAAACGCGGCAGTTAATCAGATGATGGCATTAAAAAGCGCCGGTTTAACAAGGCGCATTAAATAAATAGACAAGGTAATAAGCGGTGCAGGCCGCCGCTTCAGAAATCGCCAGCTCACCTCCAATAAACCTTCAATACAGGTGAACCCATGTCCTCGCATGTGCAGCTAGACGAGCCAAGCGCCGATGAACCGATCCAACGGCGTCATCTCATCAAATTCTTAATTCCCTCCTTGATCGGGGTGCTGTTGTTCTTGGTGCCCTTTCAAGTGGGCGACACCATTAACATCGGCATGGGCCTGATGGCCGATGGATTGCAAACCCTGCTGGGAACGACCTTGCCTGCTATCGCCACGGTGGTACTGTGCTTCTCGGTCGTGGCCACGCTTTATGCCAAACTGGTGAATCCTTCCTGGGCGGAATCGGGCGTACTGAACGAAATGTTTCACGTCGGGCCGGTATGGTTGGGTATGCGCATCCTGGGCGCGCTCTTTGCCTTGATGACGTTTTTTCAGGTAGGCCCCGAATTCGTCACCGCATCGTTTACCGGTGGGGTGATGCTCAACGACCTGGCGCCGGTGCTGCTGACCTTCTTCTTCTTTGCTGCGCTGCTGCTGCCGTTTCTGGTGGAATTCGGCTTTATGGAGTTTATCGGCAGCCTGGTGCGCAAGCCGTTCCGGGTGATCTTTAATCTGCCGGGACGCAGCGCCATCGATGCCACCGCGTCGTGGATGGGGTCGGGTACCGTCGGCGTGCTGATTACCACCCAGCAGTACGAGCAGGGCTACTATAACGGCCGCGAGGCCTCGGTGATTGCCTCCAACTTTTCGGTGGTCTCGATTGCCTTTGCGCTGCTCGTGACCAGCTTCGTGGATATCAACCACCTGTTTGTGCAGTTTTATTTCACGGTGGTGGTTTCGGGGTTAATTGCTGCGGTGATTGTGCCGCGCTTGCCGCCGCTGTCCCGCAAAGCCAATGATTACTATGAGCCGGTGGGGTGTCAGATCAGCGAAAAACCCACCGCTAAAATAGGCCTGTTGCGCTACAGCCTGCTGCAAGCCACGCGCCGTGCCGCCGGTGCGCCGGGGCCCAGGGAACTGGCGAAGCTGGCGTTGCTTAACGTCATGGATATCTTCCTCGCACTGCTGCCCCTGGTGTTTGCCATCGGCACGGTCGCGCTGATCCTTGCTGAGTTTACCCCGCTGTTCACCTGGCTTTCCTACCCGATGGTGCCGGTGCTGGAGCTGCTGCGGATTCCCGAGGCAGAAGCGGCGGCGCCTGCGACGCTGGTCGGCTTTGCCGATATGTTCCTGCCAGCGGTACTGGCGACCAATATCGAAAGCGAACTGACCCGCTTCGTGATTGCCTGCCTGTCGCTCACTCAGTTGATCTACATGTCGGAAATCGGCGCGCTGCTGCTCAAGTCGAAGATCCCCATCAAGCTATGGGAACTGGTGGCGATTTTCCTGCTGCGGACAGCCATCACGCTGCCGATCATCGCCTTTATGGCCCATACGTTTTTCTTCTAAGGGGCCTACAATGAACGCTAACGTAACGAGCAATCAGTCAACCAGTCCAGCAACCCTGACCTGCGCGGAGCTACTGATCCGTTTGCTGCGCGATACCTACGGTGTCAGCACACTGTTCGGCATTCCCGGCGTGCACACCGTGGAGCTGTATCGCGGGCTGGAAGGCAGCGATGTGCAGCATATTACCCCGCGCCATGAACAGGGCGCAGGGTTTATGGCCGACGGCTATGCCCGGGCAAGCGGCAAGCCAGGGGTCTGCCTGATTATCACCGGGCCGGGGATGACCAATATGGCCACCGCCATGGGCCAGGCCCTGGCGGACTCCATTCCCATGCTGGTGATCTCAAGCGTGAACCGTCGCGATACCCTGGGTATGGGCCAGGGGCGGCTCCACGAGCTGCCCAGCCAGCAGCAGATGATCAGCGGTGTGGCTCGCTTCAGCCATACGCTGCTGGATGCCAACACGCTGCCCGAGGTGCTGGCCCGTGCTTTTGCAATCTTCAACGGTGCGCGGCCTGGTCCGGTGCACATTGAAATCCCCATCGACCTCTTCAACGCGCCGGTAGACGCACCGTCTTCCTGGCAGGCGCCCACGCTTTACAGGGCCGCGCCCGACCCAGACGGGCTTGCCGAGGCCGCTCGGCTGTTAAAGGCGGCGAAGCAGCCCTTGGTGCTACTGGGCGGTGGTTGCGTATCGGCGCCCAAAGCAGCGCGGGCATTGGTAGAACAGCTCGATGCGCCCACGGTCACGACCATCAACGCCAAAGGTCTGTTGGGCCGTGAACACCCGCTGGATTTAGGCGCGAACGTCGCGTTGCCTGCGGTACGCGAGCTGGCGGCCAACGCCGATGTGATTCTGGCGGTGGGTACCGAGCTTGGTGAGACCGACTACGACGTAGTGTTCGACGGTGGGTTTCTCCTCAATGGCACGCTGATCCGTATCGATCTCGACCCTGAACAGCTGGTGCGCAACCAGCGCGTCACGCTAGGGCTGGTGGGGGACGCTGGGCGTAGCCTTGAGTTGTTGCTTGGTCACTTTCCCGATTCATTGCAACGCCAGGGAGCTAAACGAACCGCCTCGGCGTTAAGCGCCTTGAACCTGGTCAAGGACCCCGCCTTTAGCGATTTTGTGCCGCTTTATACAACGCTTGCCGAGCACCTGCCTGACGCCATTCTGGTGGGCGATTCCACCGCGCCGGTGTATGCCGGTAATCACCTGGTGAGCCAGCCCGCGCCACGGCGTTATTTCAACGCCTCAACGGGCTACGGCACCTTGGGCTATGGGCTACCGGCGGCGCTGGGTGCCCAGTTGGGTCGCCCCGATCTACCGGTGGTGGCTTTGGTAGGCGATGGCGGGGTGATGTTTACCCTCTCCGAGCTGGCAACGGCCGTGGAAGAGCGTCTGCCAATCGTCATCGTGCTCTGGCACAACGCAGGCTATGAAGAGATTCGTCGCTATATGGATGCCAATGGCGTGGCGCGCTTGGGCGTGGATATCCAGGCACCCAACTTCCTCACCCTGGCCGAAGGGTTCGGCTGTTCAGGTGTCATGGTGGGGAGCCCATCTGAGCTTTCTCGAGCCTTGACTAAACGCGATCCCCACCGACCAGTGTTGATCGAAATAGACGCCGCAGCATGGCAAAAAAACCTGATTGAAACAGGAGATAACAATGAAAAGTAATCATGTATTGGGCCAGGATACGCTGTCGGCTGACGATGTAGAGCATAGCCTCGGGCTGCCTGGCACCTTCGCGCTGTGGCTGGGGGCTAACGTCGTCGTCACCACGATTCTAACCGGTATGTTTTTGGTGCCGGACTTAACCTTTCAGCATGCCATGTTGCTGATCGCGGTAGGCTCGGCGATCGGCATTATTCCGCTGGTGCTGATTGGGGTCATGGGGCAGCGCACCGGGATGACGACCATGGTGCTGGCGCGGGGTACCTTCGGTAGAAAAGGTGCCAACTTTCCTGCCTGGGTGAACCTGCTGGCGCTGATTGCGTGGAGCTGGATCCAGGCGCTCTTGGCGGGCATGAGCCTCGACTACGCGGTTGAAAGCCTGACGGGATACTCCAATGTGGCGCTGTTTACGGTGCTGTGTGAGTCGCTGGTGGTGCTTATCGCGCTTCGCGGACACTTGGGTATCGAAAAGGTCGAGAAAATCGCAGCGCTGTTGATGGTCGGGCTATCGGCAGTGGTACTGTTTGCGCTCAATCGCCATTACGACCTGCCGAGCATTACCCAACTGGAGCCGGAAGGCGTGCTGGGCGGTGGTGTGATTTTCGATATCGTCGTGGCCACCGCTTTTTCCTGGATACCGCTCGCGGCTGACTATAATCGCCACTGCCGTACATTGAAGGCAGCGGTTGTCGGTACCTGGGGCGGCTATGTGACGGCCACCCTGATTGCCATGGGGCTTGGTGCCACGGTCTCGGCGCTATCCATCGCCGAAGGCATGGAGCAGACCTACGATCCCACGGCCCTGCTGAGCGGTTTCGGGTTTGGGCTGCCGGCGGCGCTGGTGATTTTCTTTTCGGTACTGACGACGAACGTCATGTGTGTCTACAGCGCGACGCTTTCGTTCATGAGCGTGCGGCCCAAGGTGCCGTTCTGGAAGCCAGCGTTCATCATTGGCGTCGTGTCCGTGATCGGTGCCCTGATCCCCGGTATTCTCGATCAGTTCCAGACGTTTCTACTAATCATTGGCAGCGTCTTTATTCCCGCCTTTTCACTGATGATCGTCGACTACTTCCTGCTGGGTCACCAGCGCTACACCTCGGCTCAGCTGATTCAACAGGCCGATAGCCTGCCTGCATTTAACTGGCTAGCGTTGGGCAGCTATGCGGTCGGGGCGCTGTTGGCCTACTACTGGAACTGGGTGGCACCGCTGGACTTTGGGGCCTCGCTACCCGTGTTTGTGATTACCGGCGCGCTTTATTACGTTGTCAGTAAAGTGGCCATCACAAGGCGAGCAACGGCATGAGCTTAATGCGCATTAACGAGCAGCAGTGGTACCGTACCGCCGCCAAGGCGGACGGTATTAACCTGATCGACGAGCCGTGGATCAAGCCGTTTTATCGCTGCAATATCTGGCATGTTCAGGGCCGCGAGCGCGGCATGGTGGTGGATTTTGGCCTGGGTGCCATACCGCTGCGCCAACACGTTGCGTTGCTTAGCCAGCGTGACATCTTGGCGGTGGCCAGCCATACCCATTTTGACCATATCGGCGCGGCCCACGAATTCGACTGCTGTCATGTGCATCGGGCTGAGGCAGACATTCTGACCTCCCCGGATAACGCGCGTACTCTGGCAGCGCAGTTCCTCAGCGACGATATGTTCGAGGCGCTACCGCCCGAGCCCTATTGCCACGAACGCTACCGCATTACTGCGCCGCAGATGGTGTGCCCATTAGAGGATGGCGAGATATTGGATTTGGGTAACCGCCAGTGGGAAGTGATCCACACGCCGGGGCACTCCCCTGGCGGTATCGCTTTGTGGGAAGCGGCCACCCAAACACTGATCTCGGGCGATCTGATTTACGATGGTCCGTTGATTGAAGACCTGTGGCACAGCGATCTCACCGACTATGCCGCCAGCATGCGACGGCTTAGAGAGCTGCCGGTCAGCACGGTACACGGCGGACACTTCCCCAGTTTTAGCGGCCAGCATCTCAAGCAACTTATCGATGATTGGCTTCGCCAACACGACCTTTAAAGGAGTCACCACGGTGTCTACGTCTTCAAGCGCGGAACACGCTTCGCTGCCAGATAGCCAGATTCTCGATCACCAGTTCATCAACAACCAGTGGGTTGCCTCCCAAGGAACCCGTCTGCTCGACGTGATGAACCCTTACCGCGAAGAATTCATTGCCCAGGTGACCGCGGGGGATGCGGCGGATGTCGATGCTGCCGTCGACGCCGCCCGGCAGGCACAGCCCGGCTGGCAGGCGCTCGGCGGTGCCGCACGAGCGGCGTTCCTGGAAAAGTTCGCCGATGGGCTGGAAGCCCGCCGGGATTCGCTCCTCACGCTTTCGGCGACCAATAACGGTAAACCGCTGGCGGAAGCGGGGATCGATCTTGACGACGCCATTGCCTGCTATCGCTATTACGCCGGGCAGGCCAGGGCGCTGGATGCCCGCCAGGGGGAGTTGGTCAGTGTCGAAATGGAGGGCGTTGAGGCGCGCTGCTACCATGACCCGGTCGGCGTAGCAGGGCTGATTGCCCCGTGGAATTTCCCGCTGGTAACCAGCGCCTGGAAGCTGGCCCCCGCGTTGGCTGCGGGCTGTACCGCCGTGCTCAAACCCTCGGAAGTCACGCCGCTCCCCGAGCGGGTGCAGGCAGAGATTGCCCTTGAGATCGGTCTGCCTGCGGGCGTGCTTAATATTCTCAATGGCGACGGCGAAGGCATCGGCGCGCCGCTGGCCCGCCATCTCGGCGTGGATAAAATATCCTTTACAGGCAGTAATCAGGTGGGCGAGGCGGTGATGAAAGCCGCAGCCAACCGCTCTGCCAACGTATCGCTGGAACTGGGCGGGAAATCCCCCATTTTAGTGATGGAAGACGCTGACCCCGCTCAGGCCGCCGACTGGGTGATGGCGGGTATCTACTTCAACGCCGGGCAAATCTGTTCCGCGACCTCGCGTTTATTGGTGCACGAGGATATAGCGGAAGCACTCTACGCTGCCCTTGCCGAGCGCATGGATGCGCTGACGCTGGGTGATCCGCTGGCGGAAGGTACCGACCTGGGCCCGATGACCAGCGCCAGGCAGCGCGACGCGGTTCATGGCTATCTGAATCTGGCCGAACAGGAAGGCCTGAAGGCAGTGCGCGACGGGCGGCACCGCACGCTGCCAGCGAAGGGCTACTTCCTGGCACCAACCCTCTACCGCGATGTGCCGGTGGATAGCCGCCTGTGGAAAGAAGAAATTTTTGGCCCTGTGCTCTGTGCACGTAGCGTGGCAAACGAAGCCGAAGCCATCCAACTTGCCAACGACAGCGACTTTGGGCTGGCGGCCACCGTCATCAGCGGCGACCCCGAGCGCGCCAAGCGCATCGGCCGCCAGCTCAAAGCCGGTAGCATCTGGTACAACAGCGAGCAGCTAGTGCTCCCCGAAACCGGCTGGGGCGGCTTCAAACGCAGCGGCATCGGCCGCGAACTCGGCCCTTGGGGGCTAAGTGCTTATCTCGAAGTGAAACATGTGGTGGGGCCTGCGGCAGGCTAGACGTTGTCTTTACGCCTTGCATCGCTGGCTATTGGGCGCTTAGCTGGGTGAAATGCGCTGGTTTAATCCGAGTAGCGCCCCTCCCAAGGAGCCCATATGAAGATGTCGTCCAATGCCTTTAAGCGACAGCTACAGGCAGGCCAGCCTCAAACAGGGATCTGGCTGGGGTTGGCGAGTGCCTATGCAGCAGAAATTGCCGCGACGGCAGGCTTTGACTGGCTGCTGCTGGATGCCGAGCATACGCCCAATGAGCTGTCGAGCCTGCTTGCCCAACTGCAGGTGCTGGCGGCTTATGACAGCCATCCCGTCGTGCGCCCGCCTACTGGCGACGCGGTGTTGATCAAGCGCTATCTGGATATCGGCGTGCAGAACCTGCTGATACCCATGGTCGAAACGGCCGAGCAGGCCGCTGAGCTGGTGGCCGCTACGCGTTACCCGCCCCGTGGCATTCGCGGAGTGGGCCATGTACTGGCGCGGGCCTCGCGCTGGGGGCAGGTGGATGATTACCTCTCCCGCGCTGATGACGAAATCTGTCTGATGGTGCAAGTGGAAAGCCCCCAGGCGCTTGCGAATCTGGAGGCGATTGCGGCAGTGGATGGTGTGGACGGCGTGTTTATTGGTCCGGCGGATTTATCGGCCTCGATGGGCCACCTTGGCAACGCCAGCCACCCGGAGGTGACAGCGGCGGTAAACGATGCCATCGCCAGGATACGCGCCGCAGGAAAAGTAGCGGGTATTGTGACGGTGGATGAGCAGGCTGCCCGCGGCTATATCGCGGCGGGCTGCACCTTTGTGGGCGTGGGGATTGATACGCTGCTTTACGCCAATGCGCTACGCGATCTGGCGGCGCGTTTCAGAGAGTGATGAACCAAAACCTAATACATGCCGCGCTGTGGCTTACTCCCTGGCCGGCAAAATTCTTCCGAGGTTCATCAGCCCTTTGGGATCGAACAGCGCTTTAATGCCGCTGACCAGTTCCCGCTCGACCGGTGAAAGCCCTGCCAGATAAGGCGCCTGCTTGGTACGGCCAATGCCGTGTTCAGCGCTAATGCTGCCGTGGAAGTCGTCGAGCACGTCAAACAGCCGATTCTCCAGCTCATGCAGGTGGGCTTTCTTGTCGCTGTCCGCCATGGACGCAGGTGGCAGGATATTGAAATGCAGATTGCCGTCGCCCACGTGCCCGTAGGCAATGATCTCGCACTCGGGTGACGCCGCCATGACCTCGTCACTGGCGCGGGCGACGAAGTCCGAAATTGCCGAGATGGGCACCGAGATATCGGTGCGCAGATGCTCGCCGCGCCGCCGTTGGCCTTCCAGCATACTCTCGCGGAACTGCCATAGCTGGGCGGACTGGGTGTCGCTGGACGCCAGGGCGCCATCCAGCACCAGCTCGCGTTCCATGCCGTTTTCGAGCAGCTGTTCCAGCATTGAGCCGAGATCCACCGGCCCCGTGGCGGCGACTTCCATCAATACGTACCAGGGGTAGGCGCTGTCCATCGGGTCGCGCAGCTCGGGGGTCGCTTCCATGGCCAGCTCGATACAGCGGCGGGGTATCAACTCGAAGGCGGTCAGCAAGTCGCAGCAGTCGCGGCGCGCCAGACCGTACAGGTCAATCACTGCCTGAACGGAGGGCAGGCCCAGCAGCGCGGTACGGCTCTGGGTTGGTCGCGGCGCGAGCTTGAGGACGGCGCCGGTGACGATGCCCAGGGTGCCTTCACTGCCCAGAAACAGCTGCTGAAGATCGTAGCCGCGGTTGTCCTTGTGCAGGGCATTAAGGCCATCCCAAAGGCGCCCGTCGGGGAGTACCACTTCCAGCCCCAGTACCAGCTCGCGCATCATGCCGTAGCGCAGCACATTGAGCCCGCCGGCATTGGTGGCGATATTGCCGCCGATCTGGCAGCTGCCCTGGGCTCCTAGCGAGAGCGGGAAGTCGCAGTCGTGCTCAAAGGCGGCCTGCTTGACGTTCTCCAGAATACAGCCCGCATCCACGGTAATCGTGAAGTTAACCGGGTCGAGGGCGCGTACGCTATTCAAGCGCTCCAGGCTGATGACCAGTTCCTGGTCGTTTGCGTCAGGTAGGGCGCCCGCCACCAGACCGCTATGGCCGCCCTGGGGCGTCATCGCAATGTCGTGTTCATAGCAGCGCTTGACCACCTCGGCGACCTGCTCGGTATTCGCCGGGCGGGCAACGGCAAGCGGTGTGCCAAGCGTGTCCCCCGCCCAATCGCTGACATAGCGTGCTATATCGTTGGGGTGACGTAATACACCGCTGTCGCCAAGCAGGGCTTTGAGTTCGTCAAGAAAGTCGTCGTTCGTCATTGCCATCTGTCGACTCTTTGATGATAGGGATGTTAGGCCAGATGACGCATCAGTTCGCGAATGCCATAGGTCCAGGGTGGCAACTGGTCGCTTCTGCCCACCGGGTTGACCAGGGCGCCCAGGTCCGGAGTGGCGATGGTGACGCGGTCGCCAAGGTGATGGGTAAAGCCCTGACCTTCACCGTCGCGGTCCTGAATCGGCGAAAACATGGTGCCCAGAAACAGCATGAAGCCATCGGGGTATTGGTGATGGTCGCCGATGGTCTGGCTGACCAGGTCCAGCGGGTCGCGGCTGATTTCGCGCATATCGCTTTCGCCCTGGAGCAGGAAGTCGTCGTCCTCACCCTCGATACGCAGCGATACCTGGCAATTGCGCACGCTGTCGATATCGAAGTGGTCGTCAAACAGGCGAATGAACGGCCCCAGTGAGCAGGAGGCGTTATTATCTTTCGCCTTGCCGAGCAGCAGGGCGCTGCGGCCTTCGACGTCACGCAGGTTGACGTCGTTACCCAGGGTGGCGCCGCGCACCTGGCCGCGGCTATCCACGGCCAGGACAATTTCCGGCTCGGGGTTATTCCACTGGGAGGCCGGGTGCAGGCCTACCGTCGTGCCAAAGCCCACCGAGGACAGCGGCTGCGCTTTGGTAAACACCTCGGCATCGGGCCCGATGCCGACTTCCATGTATTGCGACCAGCCGCCACGCTCCTGGAGCGCTTTCTTAAGCGACATCGCCTCCTCGGAACCTGGCTTGATCTTGGAAAGATCCTTGCCTATGAGTGCCTGTAAGTCGCTGCGCAACTCGGCCGCCCTGGCCGAATCGCCGCCCGCCTGCTCCTCGATCACCCGTTCCAGCAGGCTGACCGCAAAGGTCACGCCGCAGGCCTTGACGGCCTGCACGTCGCAGGGGGCGAGCAGATAGGGCGCCTGTGGCGGTGACTGTTGGGAGTTGGTGAGTAGCGTGTCAAGGCTACCCAGGCTCGGCCCTTCCGCTTTACGCACGACGTCCAGTAAGTCGTCACGTTCCAACAGGTCGGACATGGTCGGGCCCAACTGGGTAATATCGATTACCTGGCTATCGCGCACCGCGACCAGTGCGGGCCCAGGGCGTGAACCTTCCTGCCATACACGGCCAACTAACAAGGCTTTGTCCAGGTCAGTCGGCAGTAGTTCATGGGGACTTATCATCGTTTGCATGTCTTATCCATATAGAGACTCAGTTATCAGTTACCGCGCACGGCGGTGATGTCAGGCAGCCAGGTTACAATGCCGGGGAAAGCAATCAGGATGACCAGCACCACCAGCAGGGTGGCATAGTAGGGCAGCATGGCCTTGACGAGCTGCTCCATGGAGACCTTGCCGACACCGCATCCGACGTAAAGGCAGGTGCCCACCGGGGGGGTCAAAAGGCCGATGCCAAGGATGAAGGCCATCAGTACGCCGAAGTACACCGGGTCGATGCCAACGGACTCGACAATGGGAGTGAGCATCGGCGCCATGATGACCATTGCAGGGGTCAGATCCATGACAAAGCCCACCAGTAGCAGCAAACCGGCAACGATCAACAACAGCAGTAAGGGGTCCTGAGTGATTGCCTGCACCTGGGTGACCAACGTTTGTGGCACCATATTGATGGTTAAAAACCAGGCAATAACCGTGGCGAAGGCCAGCAATAGCAGGACCATGCCGGTCAGGCGGGCAGTGCGGATCAGCATGCCCCAGAGCGCTGTAATCTTGAATTCGCGGTAGACCACCAGCGAGATGAAAAGCGAGTAAAGCAGCGCGGCAACGGCCGCCTCGGTGGCGGTGAAGATACCGCCGATGATACCGCCGATGACGAGCACTGGCAGAGCCAATGCCAGCCATGCGGCTTTGAACGCCTGCCATAAAACATCCAGCCGGAATTTACGGGTCTGCCCAGCATGGCCGATGGTGGCCATGATAAAGGTGGTCGTCATGAGCCCGAAACCGATCAGTATCCCCGGCACAATGCCAGCGATGAACAGGCGGCTGATCGACGTCTCGGTGACAATGCCATACAGAATCAGCGGAATCGATGGTGGAATGATAATACCGATCACCGACGAGACGGTGTTGATCGCAGTCGCTTGTGGGCCGCTATAACCCTGTTGCTTCATCGAAGGAATCATCATCGCGCCTGTCGCGGCGGTGTCGGCTACGGCAGAACCGCTAATGCCGCCGAAGAACATCGAGCCGGTAATGGCCACCTGTCCCAGGCCGCCGCGCACGAAGCCTACCAGTGCGCCGGCCAGCTCCATGAGGCGACGGGCGATGCCGCCGTTGCTCATGACTTCACCGACCATGATAAAGAACGGAATGGCCAGCAGGGGAAAACTGTTCACGCCTCGAATCGACTGCTCGATCAGAATCGAGAGCGGAATATCAGAGAGTACCGCCATCACTACGGCGGCGATGCCCAAGCCAAATGCAATCGGCAGGCCCAGAGCTAGCGAAACAAACAGGATGCCGAGAAAAATCCATAGCATGGTTTAGCAGCCTCCATCGGCATTCGGCGTTGCGCTGGGGGAACGTATTTGCTGGATGCTCTTCCAGGCGCGCCAGATTGACACTGCACCAATAAAGCATGCGCAAAGCACGAATGAGACGTTAACCAGATTCCAGGGCACATTCAGGATGGCCGTTTTACCGGATGCGCGCGACATCACCAGAAAGCCACCCCAGATGATGACACCCATCAAGACAGTAATAATGATGTGCTGGAGTAGGTACAACATATGGGCGGCGCGCGGCTGTAGCCGACGAACCAGGATATCCACGGCGATGTGTTCAAAGCGTGCAAAGGCCGCCGCCGCGCCGAGGAAAATAAGCCAGATGAACAGCATGCGGGCCAGCTCGTCGGCCCAGGGCACGGAATTGTTGAATACGGCGCGACCCACCACATTGACCGATACCGAGACGATTAACGCTAACAGCAATGCCGCAATCACGTGTTCCATGGCCAGCGTCAGCCAGCGAAACAGCGCAGGACCCTGGCGCTGTTCGGGATCGATTTCCAACGGTTGGCGCTGTGGGTCGTCGAGAAAGGCCGCCGTATCTGGAATTTGCGTATCGGGGAAGTCCATAAGCTCTCCGCAGAGGCGAATAACGACAAGACAAGGGGCCATGGCCCCTTGTCTTGGCTAACAACGTGACAGTAACGCGACGCTTATTCCGTCATTGACGATTCGGCGATCTGCTGGAACTCCTCCACCAGATCTTCGCCGATGCGGGGGGCCCACTCTTCATAAACGGGCTGTACCGCTTCCTGGAAGGCGGCAATCTGCTCGTCATCAAGGCGGGTGATCTTCATGCCGCGTTCTTCAAGCTGATTACGCGACCAGTCGTCGTACTCGGCGGAAAGCTGGATTTCGTAATCGGCTGCTTTCAGCGCGGCTTCTTGAATAAGCGCTTGATACTCAGGATCTAAATTGTCCCAAGTGCGTTCGGAGATCATCTTGATGAAAGGTGTGTAGACGTGGCGGGTTTCTGACCCGAATTCCTGAACTTCGTGGAAGTTGGAGGTCAGGATAGTGCTCCAGGGGTTTTCCTGGCCGTCAACTACCCCCTGTTCCATGGCCGAGAACAGCTCCCCAAAGGCCATGGGCGTGGGGTTGGCACCCAGCGTTTCCCAGATATCCAGATGCACCGGATTTTCCATGGTGCGAATGGCCAAACCGCGAACGTCCAGGCCTGCGACATCCTCTGGCGAGGAGACTTCCCGTGCACTGTTGGAGAGCTGGCGGAAGCCATTTTCAGAGAACGCGAGGGCTTTGATGCCGGTGCCGTCAAAGGCATCGAGCATCTCCTGGGCAGCTTCGCTGCGCATGGCCTCGATAGCCGCTTCCCGGGTCGGTAGCAAGAAGGGCAGGTCAAATACCGCCAGTTCCTCGACGTAGCTCGTTGCAGGTGATGAAGAGGGATAGGTCATATCCAGCGTGCCGGTTTGCAGCATTTCCATCATCTGCACGTCGTCACCGAGCTGGCTGTTGGGGAAGACGTTAACCGTAATTCGGCCGTCGCTACGCTGCTCAAGAATATCGGCGAAATACTGGCTGGAGATGTACTGGGGCGAGCTTTCGGCCAAGCCAAGCCCCATGCGTAAGGTAACGCTGCCGTGGTCACCCACCATGTCGCCATCAATCTCGGGCGGGTCTGAAAGGTCAGGCGTTTGCGCGTAAGCCATGCCTGAGCTGAGCAGCGTGGCGCCGGTCATTAACAGGGTGCGTTTCCATAGATTATGCATTGTCACTCTCCTGGCGTGCTGCAGACCACTTCACCGAAGGGATTTTGCAAGCGAACTGCAGCGTGGTGTCTATTGTAGTTGTGTGTCAGCGGCGTTGCCTTTGACAGGTAAGCGCCGCCATGCCTATGTCAATGTCTAACGTTTTGGTTGTATGTTCAACATATACTTTTGTATGTGTCGACCTTGAGGTGAAGAAAGCGTACCTTGCCTACTAACCTCTATATTCACTCTAGGCGTGGAGCGGCACCATGGCCAACTTTCAACGCATAGCCCCTGAGCAGTTGCGGTCACGCTACTGGTTCGACAATCCTGATCATCCCGGCACCACGGCGCTGTGCATCGAGCGCTATCTCAATTACGGCATTACGCTGGATGAGTTGACCAGCGGCAAGCCGATTATCGGTATTTGTCAGTCGGGCTCCGACTTGACCCCGTGCAACCGCCATCACATTGAGCTGGTAAAGCGAGTCAAAGACGGTATTCGCGCCGCAGGCGGCGTGCCGTTTGAATTCCCCATGCACCCTATCCACGAAAACGTGCGCAGGCCTACTGCGGCGCTGGATCGTAACCTCGCCTACTTAGGCATCGTGGAAGTGTTGCATGGCTACCCATTAGATGGCGTGGTATTGACCACCGGCTGCGATAAAACCACGCCGGCTGCATTGATGGCGGCGGCGACGGTGAATATTCCGGCCATTGTTCTGTCCGGCGGGCCGATGCTGAATGGCTGGCGCGGTGCCGAGCGGGTCGGTTCGGGCACGATTATCTGGGAGCTTCGCAAGCGCCTGGCGGCGGGGGATATCGACTACGCCGAGTTTCTTTCCCGGGCCAGCGACTCGGCGCCTTCAATTGGTCACTGCAACACCATGGGCACCGCCTCCACCATGAACTCCATGGCTGAGGTGCTGGGCATGAGCCTGCCAGGCTCTGCAGTCATTCCTGCGCCTTACAAGGAGCGTGCCATGGTGTCTTACGATACCGGCACGCGAATCGTCGATATGGTCTGGGAGGATGTCAGGCCGCTGGATATCCTGACCCGGGAAGCGTTTGAGAACGCCATCGTGGCGTGTTCGGCGTTGGGCGGTTCTTCAAACGCGCCGGTGCACATTAATGCCATTGCCCGTCATGCGGGCATTGAACTGGATAACGATGATTGGCAGCGGCTAGGCCATGAGATTCCACTGCTGGCCAACGTCATGCCGGCGGGTGCCTTCCTGTGCGAAGAGTTCCACCGTGCCGGGGGCGTTCCGGCGATCCTCCATGAGCTAAATACCGCCGGTAAGCTGCACGGCGATGCGCTGACGGTCAATGGCCGCTCCATTGGCGATAATCTGGAAGGCCGTGAAACCCGTGACGCCGATGTGATTTGTCGCTATGCCGACCCGCTTGTCGAGCATGCGGGCTTCCTCAATCTCAAGGGCAATCTATTCGACTCGGCGTTGATGAAGACCAGCGTGATCTCCCGGGATTTCCGCGAACGCTTCCTGAATGACCCCAACGACCCCGATGCCTTTGAAGGCAAGGTGGTGGTATTCGATGGCTCCGAGGATTATCACGCGCGTATTGATGATCCGGCGCTCAACATCGACGCGCGCACCATTCTGGTGATGCGTGGCGCAGGTCCCGTCGGCCACCCCGGTGGTGCCGAAGTGGTCAATATGCAGCCGCCGGAAGCGCTGATCAAACAAGGTATCGAGTCCCTGCCATGCCTCGGCGATGGTCGCCAGTCGGGCACTTCCGGTTCGCCATCGATTCTCAATGCCTCACCGGAAGCGGCTACCGGCGGCGGCTTGGCGCTGCTGGAAAGCGGCGACCGGCTGCGGGTCGACCTCAAGCGCGGCGAAGTGAAGCTGTTGATTGATGCCGGTGAACTGGAAGCGCGCCGCGAGCGCTTGGCCCAGCAGGGGGGCTATCGCTACCCCGGCCACCAGACGCCCTGGCAAGAGATCCAGCGCAGCATGGTGGAGCCGCTGGATCGCGGTATGACGCTGGAGTCAGCAAGCAAGTATCGCGATGTGGCCCGCCAGCATCCGCCCAGGGATAATCATTAGAGGGGCGGTTACTAAAGGCGTTAGCACTAAAAGGGCAAGCACCAGAATGAGTCATTTGAGTACCTTGTCGCATCGTCAGCAGGGCCTGCTGTTGACCGCGGGTGGCGCGATCATCATGGCGCCGGACGCTCTGCTGATCAAAGTGGCCGACCTGCCCGATGCAGAAATTCTGATGTGGCGTGGCTTTCTTTCAGGGCTGGGGTTTCTGCTGATCGCCCTGCTGCGCTACGGGCGAGGTACCCTGGCAGCCTACCGTCGCTGTGGCTGGACGGGCATCGCCGTGGCGCTATTGTTCAGCCTGACCACCTGCGGGTTCGTGTTGGGCAACCAGTACACGAAAGCGGGCAACGTACTGATGATACTGGCCAGTTCACCGTTAATGGCGGCGGTACTCTCCTGGATCATCCTTAAGGAGCGCCTGCCCAGACGCACCTGGTCAGCCATCGTTGTTTGCATGCTGGGTATCGCCATGATCGCCCTCGATGACGCGGGCGCTGGCTCCTGGTTGGGTAACTCGTTCGCCCTGATGGCGGCGACAACTCTGGCGATCAACTTCACCCTCTGCCGGACGCGCCCAGGGGTGGATATGAGCCCCATGCTGGTGTTTAACGGTATTGTCGTGGGTAGCATTGCCGGGCTGTTTTGGCTGGCGGGGAGCGAACCGGCCCTGCCAGCCACCAACCAGCTAGCCGTGGTGATCCTGCTTTGTCTGATTATTGTGCCTTGCGGTGTGACGCTGCTGCAGCGCGGGCCGCTGTATCTCCCGTCCGCTGAAGTCGGTTTGCTGTTACTTCTGGAAGTGGTGATAGGCACGCTGCTGGCCTGGTGGATTCTGGCCGAACAGCCAGCGCCGATGGCTATGGTTGGCGGCGTTCTGGTACTGGGGACATTGAGCGCTAAAGGCCTCTATGAACGGCGGCTGGAACTGAGGCAGCGAGCCGGGCTTGATGCCATTTCAGTGACAGTCGACCGTTCAAATACGTTATAATTGACAGGAATTGAAACAGGGGCCTACCGCATTGACTTCATCTTTAAGGAAACCCGCCGCTCGCCCCAGTATCGCCGAATATCTCGCCGAGGAGATTTTTGGAGGACGTTATCATCCTGGCGATTTTGTCCCCCGTGAGCTGGATTTATGCGAACGCTTCGCGATCAATCGCTCAGCGGTACGCAGCGACCTGCGTCAGTTGGTGGATGCGGGCATTATCGAGCGTATCTCCGGCCATGGTTCCAAGGTACGTGAATACTCGGAGTGGCATATTCTCGATGCCCAGGTGACCGACTGGTTGACCCGCTATGCGGCGCCCAACCCGGATATTCAGCGCGAAATCCTCGCCTTTCGTCTGGACGTTGAACCCTATGTGGCGATGACCGCCGCCAAGCGTGCCAAGGCGCGGGATCTGGTCGCCATCGAGGAAGCCTTCGAAGGCCTGGGGCAGAACCTGCGCAATGCGACTTGCGAAGAAGAGCGACGGTTGCATAGCGAATGCGATATCGCCTTTCACGAAGCGATCTTCAAGGCGACCCACAATATTGTCTGGGCGCAGCTTTCGCATATTCTGCGCCCCTCCATTTATATTCTGATATCCATGTCCAACGAGAGTGCCTCCGACCCTGAAGAGAGCCTGGAGCGCCATCGATATCTCATGGAGAGCATTCGATTGCGCCGACCCCGGGAGGCTTTTTTAGCTTCCCAAGCGGTGTTGGCGGGGACCGCAGAGGCGCTGGGGCTTGAACATAGCGCCAGCTCATTAGGGCGCACTGTTGAACTGCTCCATACGGCACACTGACTCCCCGATCGCTGTTATAGAGTGAGCGTTTTCAATTGAGGTAAGCGTATGTCCGACTTCACCCTTGGCCTGGTTGGCGTGGGCAAGATCGTCCGCGATCAGCACTTGCCGGCGATAGCCGCCACCCCGAACTGCCAGCTTGTCGCCACGGCGGATCCTTATGCGTCACTGCCGGATTTACCTGGCTATCAAGGCCTGGAAGCGATGCTTGATGCCCATCCGGATATCGACGCCGTGGCGATCTGCACGCCAACCCACCTGCGCTACTCCCAGGCGCGGGCGGCGCTCTTGCGCGGCAAGCACGTGCTGCTGGAAAAGCCGCCAGGGGCAACGCTAAGCGAAGTGGAGGACCTGATCGCCACCGCTGCCCGGCAGGGCGTTAGCCTGTTTGCCGCCTGGCATTCGCGGTTTGCCCCCGGCGTGGCTCATGCCCGGCAGTGGTTGAGTGAGCGTCATGTGCAGCGGGTAGAGATCGAATGGAAGGAAGACGTACGGGTATGGCACCCAGGCCAGGCGTGGATATGGGAGGTCGGTGGCATGGGCGTATTTGACCCGGGTATTAACGCGCTGTCGATTGCCACCGCTATTTTGCCGCAGCCATTTTTCCTGCAAAAAGCGTGGCTGCAGGTACCCAGTAATGCGCAAACCCCCATTGCAGCGGAGCTCTCCTTCACCGATCCAGAAGGCGCGGCGATTGAGGCTGATTTTGACTTTCGTCAGCCCGGCCCGCCCACCTGGGATATGCATATCGACAGTGATGGAAGCCGCCTGAGCCTTACTCAGGGCGGCTGCCGTCTAGTGATTGACGGCGACGTCCTCATCGACGCTGAAGAGCGCGAATATCAAGGTCTCTACGCGCGGTTTGGCGAGTTGATCGCAAAAAAACGCAGCGAGGTGGATGTTGCCCCGCTGCGCCAGGTCGCCGATGCGTTTCTATATGGTCATCGTGAAACCACCGACGCCTTTATCGAGTAACGTCTCAAGTGACGCTCGTTCATTCACGCTTGCCATCGACCAGGCGTGAGACGCCATAGGGATTGCCGTCACGGAGCGCCTCGGGCAGTAACCCTTCCGGCAACGCCTGGTAGCACACCGGGCGCAGGAAGCGGAAAATCGCCGCGCTGCCTACCGAGGTGGTGCGGGAGTCCGACGTCGCCGGATAAGGGCCGCCGTGCACCATGGCGTGGCATACTTCCACCCCGGTTGGCCAGCCGTTGGCCAGAATCCGCCCCGCCTTGCGCTCCAGGGTGGGCAGCAGTTGCTTGGCGGTGGCCAGGTCGCCGTCATCCATGTGTAGCGTAATGGTGAGCTGGCCTTCGACCTGGGAAGCAACCCGCTGCATTTCGTCGACGTTGGCGCACTCAATGACCAGCGAGCTGGCACCGAATACTTCGGCTTGCAAAGCCTCATCCCCTAGGAAGTCGGTCGCACTAGCGACAAATAGCCCGCTTTGGCAAGCATTCGGGCCTTCACCGGCCTGACCACGGGCGACGTTGCGAACGTTGGGGTGGTTAGCCAGGGCACCAATGCCATCGTTGTAGGCACCATGAACGCCCGGTGTGAGCATGGTCTGGGCGGCACTACCTTTGACGCCTTCACCAGCGGTATCGATGAAGGCATCAAGATCAGCACCCTTCACCCCGATCACCAGGCCAGGGTTGGTGCAGAACTGACCGGCGCCCATGTTGAGGGAACCGACGAAGCCTTCGGCGATGGCTTTGCCACGTGCCTTGAGCGCTTCCGGCAGCAGGAACACCGGGTTGATGGAGCTCATCTCGGCGTAGACCGGGATCGGCTGCGGGCGCGCCTGGGCGGTGGCCATCAATGCCGTACCGCCACTGCGTGAGCCGGTGAAGCCCACCGCCTGAATGCGCGGGTCGGCGACCAGTGCCTGACCAATCTCCTTGCCGGAACCGAACAGCAGCGAAAAGACGCCTTCAGGCAGGTTGCACTTGGCAACGGCGCGCTGAATGGCGCGACCCACCAGCTCGGAAGTGCCGGGGTGGGCGGAATGGCCCTTGACCACCACCGGGCAGCCTGCGGCCAGTGCTGAAGCGGTATCGCCACCGGCAACGCTGAAAGCCAGCGGGAAGTTGCTGGCGCCAAATACCGCTACCGGGCCAAGGCCAATATGCCGCTGGCGCAGGTCGACACGCGGCATCGGTTCGCGATCGGGCAGGGCGGGGTCAATGCGCACATCGAGCCACTCGCCGGCCCGTACCACGCTGGCGAACAAGCGAAGCTGGCCGCAGGTACGGCCACGTTCGCCCTGCAGGCGTGCTTCGGGGAGGCCGGTTTCGGCGACACCACGCTCGGTCAGTTCTTCGCCGATTGCCTCGATCTCGCTGGCGATGGTTTCGAGGAACACGGCCCGGTCTTCAAGCGAGGTTTCGCGGTAAGTGGCGTACGCCGCTTCGGCAAGTTCACACGCCTGCTCCACTTCCGCCTTGCCGCCGCCGTGGTAGACGGGGTCCAGGGTCTTGCCGGTGGCAGGGTTGACGGCTTGAATGTCCGCCTGATTACCGCTGATGGCCTGCTGGCCAATAAGTAGTTTGCCTTCCAGAGTCATACAACCTCCTGTTGGTGTAAAAATTCAGGTGTTAAAGCGGTTTCACGCTGATGGCCGGTGTGTCTGCTTCAACCCGTAGCGGGTTGCGCAGGGCGCGGCCAAATTCATGGATATTGATCTCGAAGCGATCGCCTTCGCGCACCTTGATGCCGTCGGCGAAGCTAAGTGTTGCGGTGCCAAAAAAGTGCACATGCACATCGCCGGGGCGGCGGAAACCCGGGTATTTAAAGTGGTGATACTCCAGGTTGGCCAGGCTATGGGCCATGTTGGCCTCGCCGGTTAGAAAGGGCTTCTCCCACACCGTTTCGCCACTGCGCTGGATACGGCTGGTACCCTCCAAGTGCGCGGGCAGCTCGCCAATCAACAGCTCGGGCCCAAAACTGCAGGCGCGTAGCTTGGAGTGGGCCAGCCACAGGTAGTTGAAGCGCTCGGTGACGTGGTCAGAGAACTCGTTACCCAAAGCATAGCCGACGCGCCAGGGTTGGCCATCATTGCCGATCACATAAAGGCCTGCCAGCTCGGGCTCCTCGCCTGCATCTTCAGCAAAGGCGGGGGAGGGGATTGCTGCTTCCGGGGCCACCACGCACTGGCCGTCGCCCTTGTAGAACCACTCCGGCTGGGCACCAAGCTGGCCTGCGTCGGGTTTGCCGCCTTCCACGCCCAGCTTGAACATGCGCATGGAGTCGGTCATATCCTCTTCAGCCGCTTGCGCTTTGGCGTGCATCGCCGAGCGGGTATCGGCACTGCCCAGGTGGGTAAGGCCAGTGCCGGTCACCAGGCAGTGCGCCGGGTCGCTATGCGTCAGCGGTGGCAGCAGGCGCTTATCGTCGACCAGCGCCTGGTAATCAAGGCGAGTGTCGGTCAGCGCTTCCGTCACCATCTCGCTGAGCGGCTTACCGGCGCTAATCGCCCGGCTGGCCAGGGTGTAGGTGTCGCAATCGAGCAGTCTGACCTGCTCTTCGCTCTCGACCAGCGCGGCGCGAACCTGGTCCTGATGGTCAAACTGAATCAGTCGCATGGGGGTTCCTAGAGATAATTGTTATGGAAAACGTGGTGATCAAAGTGTTTAGACAAGCCCACAAGCTACCTAATGTTGAACATTGGTGTAAATTGTTCAACATAAACTTTTGTATGGTTGCTTGGTGCCTGTGGGTGGTGATGGCCTTAGCGGGTTAGCGGCCTTGCGCAATAATGTCACGCAGGGCGCTCATCAAGGTGGCGGCGCCGGGGGAGAGCCGCTGGTGGCGCAAACTCACCAGCCCATAGGGTTGAACGCTGAGCGTCTCGCTGAAGGGCAGCAGATGGAAGCGTTGCGGGTTGCATAGCAGGTTGGCGGCCTCGCGGGTGGTCACTGTGATGGTGTCGGATTTATCGACCAGCGCGAGGGACACCATTAAATCCGCAGTATCGACGATTTGGCGCGGCGGCGTTACCTGATGATGCAAAAACAGGCTGTCGACCCGCTGACGCATCAGCGCCCCAATGGGCTGTAGCGACCACGGGTAGTCCGCCATGTCGCACAGGCTAAGTGTGGTTTTATCGGCTAACGGGTGATTTTGGCGGCAGACAAAACACAGTTCTTCTTCGCCAATCTCTTCAAATACAAAGCGCTCCACGTCAAAGCCCGCCGGAATCCGCGTAATCGCGAAGTCCAGTTCGCCCTCAAGCAAGCGTGGCACCAGGGCCTTGCTGACATCCACATCAACACTGATCTTGAGTCCCGGCCGGTCTCTGTGTACTCGCTCGATGGCGCTGGTCAGTAGCGTCACCGCCGGGGCCATTACCGTGCCGACGGCCACCGTACCTGCATTGCCTTCACCTAGGGCATTCAACTCCTCACCCGTTTGGCGCAGTGTCGATAACATGCTGTGCGCGTGGCGAATCATTATCTCGCCGTACCAGTTAGGCGTCAGTCCGCGAGGGTGGCGGTCGAATAAACGAGTGCCCAGGTTGGTTTCCAGGTCGCTGAGTAACTTGGAGGCGGCGGGCTGGCTCATATGTAACTGAGCGGCCGCACGGTGAAGGTTACGCTGCTCGTCGAGCGCTAAAAATAGCTGCAGATGGCGCAACTTTAGTCGCACGTCCAAAAACCAGTTCTCGCTGAGAACGCCCATGGAATAAGCCTTTTGTTGTTATTGATAGCAATAAGCATATCAAAGTTGCCATGTTCGTATATTGGTTGGTTATGGCGGAGGTGTCTACTGTAACGCTTGTACAGGCGACGCTAACGTCGCCCTAATAACAAAAACGCAAGGAGCAGTCTCATGCCTCTCATGTACGCTCATGGGGTCAGCGCAAGGCCCAGCCTGTTATTGAGTGCCGGTATCACGATGCTATTGCTTGGCGCCACCCAGGCACAAGGCGAAGAAACCACCGCTGGAAATGGCGCGGAACGCAGCATTGATAAATCGGTATTTGGACACTTACCCGACGGCCGCCAGGTCGATGTCTACCGGTTGACCAATGCCAACGGCATCGAACTTCAGGTCACCAACTACGGTGGCATCATCCTGTCATTGAAGACGCCCGATGTAGACGGTGAGTTCGATGATATCGCGCTGGGTTTCGACTCGCTTGAGGCCTATCTTTCCGACCAATACCGCCAGGCCAATCCCTATTTCGGTGCCATCATCGGGCGCTACGGCAACCGCATAGCGGGTGGTCAGTTTTCGCTCGATGGCGAGACCTACTCACTGGCCACCAATGATGGCAACAATCATCTACACGGCGGCGATCAGGGCTTCGATAAGGTCTTGTGGCAGGCCGAGCCGTTCGATAACGCGTCGGGCACGGGGCTTGCGCTGCGCTATATCAGCGAGGATGGCGAAGAGGGCTATCCGGGGAGGCTGGAGACGCAAGTCACCTACACCCTGACCGATAACGATGAGCTGATGGTGGATTATCGCGCCACCACTGATAAAGTCACGCCGGTCAACCTGACCCAGCACAGCTACTTCAACCTGAAGGGCGAAGGCAGCGACACCGTTCTCGATCACCATTTGCTGATCAACGCTTCTGAATTTACACCGGTCAACGACAACCTGATTCCCACCGGCGAAATCCGCTCGGTAGACGGCACACCGTTCGACTTTACCCAGCCGACGCCGATCGGTGAGCGGATTGATCAGGACAACGAGCAGTTGGGTTTTGGCGGTGGCTATGACCACAACTTCGTGCTGGATCGCGACAACGCAGCGTCGGATGAGCTTGTCTTGGCTGCCAAGGTATGGGAGCCGCAAAGCGGACGCATGGTGGAAATCGAAACCACGGAGCCAGGCATCCAGTTCTATTCGGGTAATTTTCTCGACGGCAGCCTGACCGGCAAGCGGGGCGAGCCTTACGGACACCGTTCCGGCTTTGCCCTGGAAACCCAGCATTATCCCGATTCTCCCAACCAGGAGGCGTTTCCCAGCACGGTCCTGGAGCCCGGCGAGACCTATCGCTCACGCACGGTATATCGCTTTTCTGCCCAGGAGGCGTTTGATTCGTAACCTGTCGTGGTTTGCCCCGGCAAGCCGAGACATCAATAGCCATCATCACAATCAACAACAAGATTCGCCAACACATCAGGAGTACGACCATGCGATTAACAACAAACCTGACCACGACCTTTACCCGCTTAGCCCTCGGTAGCGCCGTTATGTTGGCGTCTCTGGGCACTGCGCAGGCGCAGGATGACGAGGTGAAGATCGGCTTCATCGTCAAGAAACCGGAACAGGCGTGGTTTATCAATGAACAGCGGGCAGCCACCGAGGTGGGTGAAGAACTCGGCTTCGACGTGGTACGGCTGGGCGGCGAAGATGGCCAGGCAGTGCTTAGCGCCATTGATAACCTCAATTCCCAGGGCGCGGAAGGGTTTGTCATCTGCCCGCCGGATGTGCGTCTGGGGCCAGCCATCATGAACCGTGCCGAGCAGTACGGTATGAAAGTGATCACCGTCGATGATCAGTTTGTCACCGCCAGCGGGGAGCCCATGGAAGGTGTCCCGCATCTGGGGATGTCCGGCTACAAGATCGGTCAGCAGGTAGGCAATGCGATTGCCGACGAAATGGAAGCCCGCGGCTGGAACCCTGAAGAGGTTGCCGCGCTGCGTATTACCAATAACGAACTGCCCACCGCCGTTGAACGCACCGATGGTGCCACCGAGGCGCTGCTGGAATCGGGTTTCTCCGAAGGCAATATCTTTGACGCCCCCCAGCAGAACAGCGACACCTCCAGCGCTTTCTCCGCCGCTTCGCCGGTGCTCGCTCAGCATGGCGATTACGAGCACTGGGTAATCTATGCCCTCAATGAGGAGAGCGTGCTTGGTGGGGTCAGGGCGACCGAACAGTACGGCATGGCCGCCGAGGACGTTATCGGGGTTGGGATCAACGGTTCCGGTGCCGCCTTTGCCGAATTCTCCCGTCAGAACCCCACCGGCTTTCACGGCACCGTAGCGGTGAGCTCCACCATGCACGGCCGCCAGACCGCCGAAGATATTTATCGCTGGATTACCGAAGACCAGGAACCACCGGCCAACACCGAGACCTCCGGCACCTTGATGACCCGCGATAACTGGCAGGAAGTTCGCGAAGAGCTAGGGCTGTAACAGATTGTCTGCTGGAGTGCTTACGCATGTCTGATGCTTATTTACGTTTCGATGGTATCAGTGTCGTTTTTCCCGGCGTGCGTGCGCTGGATGGCGTGAGCTTTGACGCTCACGCCGGCCAGGTGCATGCGTTGATGGGTGAAAACGGCGCGGGTAAATCGACTCTGCTCAAGGTGCTGAGTGGCGTTAACCACGTGACCGAAGGCGCGCTGTGGATCAATGGCCAGCGTCACGTCTTCAGCAACACGCGGGAGGCGTTGCGCGAAGGCATCGCCATCATCTATCAGGAATTGACGCTGTCTCCCAACATGTCGGTGGCCGAGAACCTGCTGCTCGGCCAACTGCCCACGCGGCAGGGGTTCGTGAACCGCCGTCAGTTGAAGGAAAAAGCCATGGCGATCCTGGCCGACCTGGGCGAAGGGGAGATTCATCCCTCGACCAAGGTACGCGAGCTTTCCATCGGCCAGCAGCAAATGATCGAGATTGGTCGTGCGTTGCTGCGCGACGCCAAGGTGATCGCCTTTGATGAGCCGACCAGCAGTCTCTCTATCCAGGAAACCCGCCAACTCAAGCGCATCGTCCAACGACTGCGCGACGAAGGGCGCGTCGTGCTCTACGTGACTCATCGCATGGAGGAGGTGTTCGAGATGTGCGATGCGGTCACCATCTTCCGCGACGGTCAGCATATTCGGACCCATGAGGATATGTCGACGCTCAATCACGATCTGCTGGTGAGTGAAATGGTGGGACGCGATATCGATGACGTGTATGGCTATCGCCCCCGGGAACAGGGTGACGTGATCTTGAGCGTCGAGGGTATCGAAGGGCGCGGTCTCAGGGCGCCGGTAAGCTTTTCCGTCAAGCGCGGTGAAGTATTCGGGCTGTTTGGCCTGGTGGGCGCCGGTCGCAGCGAGCTGCTGCGTCTGGTGTGCGGCGTTGAATCCCCCAAGGCCGGTAGTGTCACCTTTAACGGCGAGTCGCGGCGTTTCAAGAGCCCTGGCGAGGCGATTCGTGCTGGCATTGCCATGTGCCCGGAAGATCGCAAATCACAGGGCATCTTCCCGGTGGCAAGCGTTGCCGACAACCTCAATATCAGCTGTCGGCGTTTTTTCAAACGCTGGGGGCTCTTCCGCCACCCCGGGCGTGAGCGGCGCAACGCCGAGTCGTATATCCAGCAGCTCAGCGTCAAGACCCCGGGCCCGCGTTCGCCTATCGGCAAACTGTCGGGGGGCAATCAGCAGAAGGTGATTCTGGCTCGCTGGCTGGCCGAAGAGATCGACCTGTTTGTGATGGACGAGCCGACGCGGGGTATTGATGTGGGCGCTCGCCGAGACATTTATTCGCTGCTTTACGACCTGGCCGAGGAGGGCAAAAGCGTGGTGGTGATTTCCAGTGACCTGGCGGAAGTCAGCTCCATTTGTGACCGCATTGCCGTGATGCGTGACGGCGAGCTGGTGGAAGTGGTGCCACGCGAATCAGCCACCCCCGAACGGCTTCTGGGTCTGGCACTGCCTGCCTGACGTCTATTTTTAGACCACACATTTCAGAGCAGATGTTTTTCAGGACTCAAGCGCTTCAAAACACAAGCTCAGGACAAACACCATGACAACCGACAACGTAACCCAAGGTGAGAATGCACCTGCCCGTCCGGCGGGGCGCCAGGGGCTTATCAAGCCGCTACGCACGCTGCTGGACACTTCCGGGCTGATTGCCATTTTCTTGCTGCTGTTCATAGCACTAGCCGTTCTTATTCCCGATTTTCTCACCGGCCGCAACATGGTCGGGCTGCTGCTTTCGATCACCCTGATCGGCAGTTTGGCCACCACCATGATGCTGGTATTGGCGCTGGGCGAGGTGGACCTTTCGGTGGCTTCCACGGTGGCCTTTGCCGGGGTGGTGGCAGCGGTGGTGACGACCAACACCGGTAGCGTATTTATCGGCGTGATGGGCGGCATTGTCGCCGGTGGTGCGGTAGGGGCCTTCAACGGGCTGGTGATCGCCAAGTTCGGCATTAACTCACTGATTGCCACTCTGGCGGCGATGGAGTTTGTGCGGGGCCTGGCCTACATCACCTCCGGGGGCGATGCCGTGATGATTACCGTGCCGAGCTTCTTTGACCTGGGCAGCGCCTCGTTCCTGGGCCTGACCCTGCCGGTATGGACCATGCTGGCCTGCTTTGTGATCTTTGGCGTGATACTCAACTTGACGGCCTTCGGGCGCAACGTGCTGGCCACCGGCGGTAACGCTGAAGCCGCCGCGCTGGCTGGGGTCAACGTTCGCCGTCTGAAGATTATTGTCTTCGGTTTGCAGGGCGTGGTTGCCGGCGTGGTGGGTGTGTTGCTGGCGTCACGCATGGGGCTTGGCGATCCGAATACCTCCATGGGGCTGGAACTGGCGGTGATTTCTGCCTGTGTGCTGGGCGGCGTGGCGCTATCCGGTGGTGTCGCGACGATCACCGGCGTGCTAGTCGGGGTGCTGATCATGGGTTGCGTGCAGAACGCCATGGGACTGCTCAACGTGCCGACCTTCTACCAGTACCTGGTGCGCGGTGCGATTCTGCTGCTGGCGGTGATGTTCGACCGTTGGAAACAGACGCGTCGTCAGCGGGCCTGACGCTAACTTTCCTATTCCTCTTTGCTATACAACCTTCTTCCCCGATTTTTACGGAGAGTCTCCCATGTCTGATCGCAAGCCGCCCCTACGCTCTGCCCAGTGGTTCGGCACCGCCGACAAGAACGGCTTCATGTACCGCAGTTGGATGAAAAACCAGGGCATTCCTGACCATGAGTTCCAGGGCAAACCGGTTATCGGGATCTGCAATACCTGGTCGGAGCTGACGCCCTGCAACGCGCATTTCCGCAAGCTGGCGGACCACGTCAAGCAGGGGGTTCTGGAAGCGGGCGGCTACCCGGTGGAGTTTCCGGTGTTCTCCAACGGTGAGTCCAACCTGCGCCCTACGGCCATGTTCACCCGCAACCTGGCCAGCATGGACGTGGAAGAAGCCATTCGCGGCAACCCCATCGATGCCGTCGTGCTGCTGGTGGGTTGCGACAAGACCACCCCGGCGCTTTTGATGGGGGCGGCAAGCTGCGATATCCCCACCATTGTGGTCACCGGCGGGCCGATGCTCAACGGCAAGCACAAGGGGAAGGATATCGGCTCCGGCACCGTAGTCTGGCAGCTCTCCGAGCAGGTCAAGGCGGGTGAGATATCGATGCACGACTTCATGGCCGCGGAGGCGGGCATGTCCCGCTCGGCGGGGACCTGCAACACCATGGGGACTGCCTCCACCATGGCCTGCATGGCGGAGTCATTGGGTACCTCGTTGCCGCATAACGCGGCGATTCCGGCAGTCGATTCCCGCCGCTATGTACTCGCGCACCTCTCCGGCAACCGGATTGTCGAGATGGTCAATGAAGACCTCAAGCTCTCCAAAATCCTCACCAAGGAAGCCTTCGATAACGCCATCCGCACCAATGCGGCCATCGGCGGCTCCACCAACGCGGTGATTCACCTCAAGGCGATTGCCGGGCGCATCGGTGTGGATCTCACCCTGGACGACTGGAGCCGGGTCGGGCGCGGCACGCCCACGGTGGTCGATCTGCAGCCCTCCGGGCGTTTTCTGATGGAAGAGTTCTACTACGCCGGTGGCCTGCCTGCGGTGCTTAGACGCCTGGGCGAGGCCGACCGGCTACCCTTCAAGGACGCGCTCACCGTTAACGGCAAGACCCTTTGGGAGAACGTCAAAGACGCGCCGCACTACAACGACGAGGTGATCCGCCCGCTGGACAACCCGCTCACCGCGGATGGCGGTATCTGCGTGGTGCGCGGCAACCTGGCTCCCAACGGCGCGGTGCTCAAACCCTCGGCGGCGAAAGCCGAACTCATGCAGCACCGCGGCCGCGCGGTGGTCTTCGAGGACTTTGACGACTACAAGGCGCGCATCAACGACCCGGACCTGGACGTGGAAGCCAACGACATTCTAGTCATGAAGCACTGCGGTCCCCGCGGTTATCACGGCATGGCCGAGGTGGGCAATATGGGCCTGCCGCCCAAGATCCTCGCCCAGGGGATTACCGACATGGTGCGTATCTCCGATGCGCGCATGAGCGGCACCGCCTACGGCACCGTGGTGTTGCACGTGGCCCCGGAAGCCGCCGCGGGCGGCCCGCTGGCCGCGGTACGCAACGGCGACTGGATCGAGCTCGACTGCGCAAGCGGCCGACTGCACCTGGATATCAGCGACGAAGCGCTGGCCTCACGCCTGGCCGAGAGCGACCCCACCGCCGCCTCGACACTGATTGCCAGCCAGGGAGGCTACCGCCAGCTGTACATCGAGCGTGTGCTGCAAGCGGACGAAGGCTGTGATTTCGACTTTCTGGTCGGCTGCCGAGGCTCTGATGTGCCGCGTCATTCGCACTGATTGCCAAACCGCTTAGGCTTCACGGGCGGTTTGGCTGTCAAGCAGCGTCTGGCTATCGGTAGCGTTCAGCGCTATGGCGATGCCGCCCATGCAGGTCATGTCGCGATCCCAGGCGCAGCTTTCGATGCGTGTGGTGCCCCTCAGTTCGGCCACCAGGGCGTTATCAATGGCGCCATGCATGGCGGTTTGCATGGCGTCAAAGCCGCGCACGCCGGAACCGGTAATCAGTACCAGGTCGGGGTTGAACAGCGCCAGCACATTGGCGATACCGACCCCCAGCGCACGGCCTGCTTCTGCATAGATGCGCTTGGCGACCGGGTTACCGTGTAATGCCAGTTGGGTCAGTGCCTGCATCTGCTGCTCGGAAGGGTGCGCGCTGTCGCCGACGGGTAATTCTAAAGGGTCAGCGGCGGCGCGGTAGAGCGCGTAGTCGCTGGCGTAGGCTTCGATACAGCCGCGTCGCCCGCAGGCGCACAGTGCGCCGTCGGGCTGGTATTTGCTATGCCCAAATTCGGCCGCGGAGCCATTGGCACCCAGAAAGGGCACGCCGCTAATCAACACCGACATGCCGATACCGTAGCCCAGCATAATCACCACCAGGTTGGGGCAGTCGGCATAGGCGGGCTGGGCCGCCAGCAAGCTGGCGATACAGTTGGCATCATTCTCGAGCAGCACGCTGCAGTGAAAACGCTTCGCCAATCGCGCCGATATCGGGGCGTTACGAAAGCTTAAAGCGGGTGACCAGATGATCGTACCGCTTTGCGACGACACCACCCCCTGTACTGCCAAACAGATCCCCGCCAAGCGCTGAAACCCCGTCAACTGTCGAGTGCAAAGAGCGCTGATCTTGTCTTCCAGCAGTGCTTCCAGATCGTCGGCGTTAAGCGTCAAGGTTGACACCGTATGGTGCTCGCTGTGGCGGACCTGACCCGCAAAGTCACCCACTACCAACTGGATTTCATTGATCGATAACTTGACGCACACCACGCAGGCGGCATTGGGGGCGAGTTCTATCAGGGTCTTTGGCCGTCCACGGCCGTTGGGGCGGGGTGCTTCGGGCGGTCTTTCCGTAATCAAGCCTTGCTGGAGCAGCTCGGCACTGATCGAGGTCACGGTAGCGGAGCTAATCCCGTTCAGTGTGCCCAGGTCGACACGCGCGGCTGGCCCTCGGTCGCGCAAGGTTCGAATCACCGCCAGGGTATTATCGTGGCGGCTTGTATCAGTGGACGGTAGGGCCATAAATATCGCCATTGTTAAGCAGGACGGGAAGGTCGGTTCACGTTCTCATCCTGGCGTGTTCGCCTGATGGCCAAAATGCGACCTAAGTTGCATATGCAGTTATTTATTTTAGTACCTAAAGTAAATAGGGCAGCACGCTATAAAAATCAATATTGGCGATACCTGCACGCATAACAACAACAGCAATAAACAGGTGGCTCATGCTCTTATCGGCGCGGCAAATCTGTCGCTCTTTCGGCGAAAACCAGGTGTTATTCGACATTGACCTCGACCTACAGGCGGGGGAAGTGCACGCCCTGCTGGGCGAGAACGGTGCCGGTAAGTCGACGCTGGTCAAAATCCTGGCCGGTTATCTTCGTCCTACCTCGGGCGAGGTGTCAGTCGATGGCCAACACCAGCATTACCGCTCAAGCGGCGAGGCTGAGGCCGACGGAATAGTAATGATCCACCAGGAACTGGCGCTGGCGGAACAGCTCAGCGTTGAGGAGAACATCTTTTTGGGGCGCGAATTGCGGCGTGGGTTGCTGCTGGATCGCCGCACCATGCGAGAGCGCAGTAAAGAGGTGCTGGCCGAACTTGAAACTGACGTTGATCCACGCGCGCGAGTGAAAGACTTAAGCACCTCTGATCAGCAAATGGTGGAAATCGCCAAGGCCATCACCCGCGATGTACGCGTGCTGATCATGGATGAGCCCACCGCCACCCTGACCGAAAACGAAGTGTCGGTGCTATTCGCCCTCATCGGCCGCTTGCGCCAGCGGGGCGTGGCGGTTCTGTATATCTCCCACAAGCTGCGTGAAATCGAGCAGATCGCCGACCATGTGACGGTGCTGCGAGATGGTCACCTGGTGGATAGTGGGCCGATGGCCGGGCGCCGCAAGGAAGAGCTGGCACGGCTGATGGTGGGTCGGGAAATAACGGAGATGTATCCGCCGCGTACGGATATTCCGACTGATGCGCCGGTGGTGCTGGAAGCGCGGGATATGGTGGTGCCCGGCGCGGTTAAACAGGCCAGCTTTACGCTGCGGCGTGGCGAGGTGCTTGGTTTCGGGGGTGTGGTGGGCGCCGGTCGCACCGCGCTGCTCGAAGCGGTGCTGGGCCTGCGCGGTAAAAGTGCTGGCCAAGTGTTGCGCAACGGCCAGCCGGTCGTGTTGAAAAATTTGCGCGATGCGGTGCACCAGCGGATTGCCTATCTGACGGAGGACCGCAAAGGCAAAGGCCTGGTGCTCAATATGGATCTGCGCTCCAACGTTACGCTGCTCAATCTACGTGCTCACTGTCACCCGCTGATTGACCGCCGCCTTGAAGAGCAAGCCTTCCAGCAAGCCATCCAGCGTTTCGATATTCGCTTGCGCACGGCGACGCGCACCGCCGCCGAGCTTTCTGGTGGCAATCAGCAGAAGTTGCTGCTCGCCAAGGTGATGTCCATCGACCCTGAAATCGTGATTATCAACGAACCGACCCGGGGCATCGATGTGGGCACCAAGCACCAGATCTATCACTTCATTCGCGAGCTCACTGAAGCGGGCTGCTCGGTCATCCTGATCTCCTCAGAGATGGGCGAGTTGATCGGGCTTTCCCACCGAGTGGCGGTGATGTGCGCAGGCGTGCTCACCGGGGTGCTTGAAGGCGAGCAGATTAATGAGCACGAAATCATGCAGTACGCATCCGGTATTAAGGGAGTAGGGGTCGATGAGCAGCGTTATGGCTAATAACAAATCAACGAATAAAGCAGCTAACCCAACCACTCAGAAAAAGGGCTTCTCCATAGCCCTTAAAATAGACCTTAAAACCTGGGGGCCTTTCGTCGCGCTGCTCGCCCTGGCGCTGCTGGGGGTGCTGATTAATCCTGCTTTTCTGGGACTGGATAATCTCTCGAACATGCTCACCCGCAGCGCCTTTATCGGCATTATCGCCATCGGCGCCACCTTTGTGATTACCGCGGGCGGACTGGATCTCTCGGTCGGGGCGATGGCCGCCTTTATTGCCGGGGTAATGATCATTCTGATGAACAGTCTGGTCGAGCAGTTCGGTGCCGGTGTCACCACCGTGCTGCTGGGCGTGGGTGCCTCACTGCTACTCGGGCTGTGCGCTGGTTTTATCAACGGCATGGTGACCACCAAAGGCAAAATCGAAGCCTTTATCGTCACCCTTGGCACCATGGGGATTTACCGCTCGCTGGTCACTTACCTCGCCGATGGCGGCACCCTGACCCTGGATTGGGCAGTGCGCGATATCTACCGCCCGGTCTATTACGGCAGCTTTCTGGGCATCACCATTCCGGTCTGGGTATTTCTGGCGGTCGCGATTATTGGTTACATCCTGCTCAACTACACCCGCTTCGGGCGCTACTGCTTTGCCATCGGCTCCAATGAAAAAGTTGCCGAATACAGCGCCATCCACGTGGATCGCATCAAAACCATGACCTACATGCTGCAAGGCGTGTGCGTGGCCTTGGCGACGATTATTTATGTGCCTCGGCTGGGCTCTGCATCAGGGGCTACCGGGGTGCTCTGGGAGTTAGAGGCAATTGCCGCTGTGATCATCGGTGGCACCATGCTCAAGGGCGGCCACGGGCGCATCTGGGGCACGGTGGTAGGCGCCATCATGCTCACCATGATCGGCAATATTCTCAACTTGACCGACGCCATTTCCAACTATCTCAACGGTACGGTGCAGGGGATCATCATCATTGTGGCGGTCTATCTGCAGCGTGCCTCGTGGAGGAAGGCAGCACCGTAAGGCGCTCAAAGCCAGCGCAACATAAACCCATAGCAGCTCGCAGCCTAACAAGTACAAACACGAAAGGAGCATCACTATGCGAACCATCAAAACAGCCGTGGCGGCCTGCGTCGCTACAGCAGCACTCACTACAACAATAGGGTTTTCCGGCGCCGCCGTTGCCCAGGAAGTCACCATCGGTGTATCCATTCCCGCCGCCACCCACGGCTGGACGGGCGGGGTCAATTACCATGCTGAAGAGGCCAAAAAACGCCTTGAGGCACTCTATCCCGATATTGAGATCACCATCTCCACCGCGGGCACGGCAGGCGAGCAGGCCAATGATCTGGAAGACCTGGTATCGCTGCGCAATATCGACGCGCTGGTGGTGCTGCCGTTTGAATCTGGCCCGCTGACTGATCCGGTGCGGCGTGTTAAAGAGTCGGGGGTTTTCGTGACGGTGGTGGATCGTGGCTTGACCGAAGAGGGTATCGAAGATCTCTACGTGGCGGGCAACAACCATGAGTTAGGCCGCGTTTCTGGCGAGTATATCCGTGAACGCCTGGATGGCGAAGGCGACATTGTGGTGCTGCGCGGTATTCCCACAGTGATTGACGATGAGCGGGTTCAGGGTTTCCAAGAGGCCATCGAAGGCTCCGAGGTCAATATTCTCGATATGCAGCACGCTAACTGGAACCGCGACGATGGCTTCGAGGTCATGCAGGACTACCTGTCGCGTTTCGACAATATCGACGCCGTCTGGGCCCAGGATGACGATATCGCCCTCGGCGTCATCGAAGCGGTGCGCCAGGCGGATCGTGAAGACGAGCTGTTTATTGTTGGCGGCGCGGGCATGAAGGACATTATCAAGCGTGTCATGGACGGCGATGAATTAGTGCCCGTCGATGTGCTTTATCCGCCCGGTATGATCGCCACGGCAATGGATCTGACCGTGCAGCACTTTGTCTCCAATGGCCCGGTGGTGGGCGAATATATTCTTGGCTCCCCGCTGATCACCCAGGAGAACGCCGAGCAGTACTACTTCCCTGACTCTCCGTTCTAAACACGGTCTGATCGCGTACTGATAACGCGTACTGATAGATAGGCGCGGATAAAAAGCACCACTCCAGCCCGCGCCTACCCACGCACTTAATCGAAACGATAGTGAGAGAGTCCTATGAAAACAATCAAAGGGCCAGCGCTCTTTCTCGCCCAGTTCGCCGGTGACGAAGCCCCATTTAACAGCCTCGATAGCATTGCCGCCTGGGCGGCGGGATTAGGTTATAAGGGCGTGCAGATTCCCAGTTGGGATGCACGCATGATCGATTTGAAACGCGCCGCCGAGAGCCGCACCTATTGCGACGAGATCAAGGGCACCCTGGCTGAACACGGCCTGGTGCTCACCGAGCTCTCTACCCACTTGCAGGGCCAGCTGGTGGCCGTGCACCCGGTTTACGATGAGATGTTCGATGGCTTTGCGGTGCCCGAGGTACGCGGTAACCCCAAGGCACGGCAGGAATGGGCGGTGGATCAGCTCAAGCTGGCTGCCAAGGCCTCGCAAAACCTCGGGCTCACCGACCATGGCACCTTTTCCGGGTCTCTGGCATGGCCGTTTATCTACCCCTGGCCTCAGCGCCCGGCGGGGCTCGTCGAAACCGCGTTTGACGAATTGGCCAAACGCTGGCGTCCCATTCTGGACGCCTTTGACGAAGCCGGGGTCAATCTCTGCTACGAAATTCACCCTGGCGAGGATCTCCACGATGGTATCACCTTCGAGATGTTTCTTGAGCGGGTCGGCCACCACCCCCGCTGCCATATCCTCTACGACCCCAGCCACCTGATCCTGCAGCAGCTCGACTACCGCGGCTTTCTGGATGTGTATCGCGACCATATTCAGATGTTTCACGTTAAGGACGCCGAGTTTAACCCCAGCCCCAAACAGGGCGTTTATTCCGGCTATCAGTCGTGGACTGAGCGCGCGGGCCGCTTCCGCTCCCTGGGTGATGGCCAAATCGATTTCAAGTCGATCTTCTCGTGGATGGCGGCCAACGACTACCACGGCTGGGCGGTGCTGGAGTGGGAGTGCTGCCTGAAGCACCCGGAAGTCGGCGCCCGGGAAGGCGCGACCTTTATTCGCGACCACATTATCGAGGTCACCGAGCGAGCATTCGATGACTTTGCTGACGGTGGCTCCGACGAGGCTGCCAATCGCCGCATTTTGGGTCTCAATTAACTAAAAGGGAGGCAATACGACATGAGCGATCAACACGACACGACACGTCGGCTGCGCCTGGGCATGGTCGGCGGTGGCCAGGGGGCCTTTATCGGCGGGGTGCACCGCATTGCCGCCCGGCTGGATGACCATTACGAGCTGGTGGCCGGGGCCTTTGCTTCTGACCCTGAGCGCAGCCGGGCCGCCGCGGCGGAATTACACGTCGCCGAAGATCGCGCTTACCCCGACTACCAAACCATGGCTGAGGCGGAGCGCAAGCGGTCGGATGCCATCGACGTGGTCGCCATCGTGACCCCCAACCACATGCACTTCGACGTGGCGCGCACCTTTCTTGAAGCGGGGTTTCACGTGATCTGCGACAAGCCGATGACGATCACCCTGGAAGAGGCGCAAACCCTCGCCGAGTTGGTGGAACGCTCCGGGCTGTTTTTCGGCTTGACCCATAACTACTCCGGCTACTCGCTTGTGCGCCAGGCGCGAGAAATGGTGGCTAACGGCGAGCTGGGTGACCTTCGCGTCGTCCAGGTGGAGTACCCGCAGGACTGGCTTTCCACCCGACTGGAAGAGAGTGGTGTGAAGCAGGCCGAGTGGCGCACCGACCCCAAGCGCAGCGGCCCGGCGGGCTGCTTGGGCGATATCGGCACCCACGCCTACCACCTGGCGCGCTATGTGACCGGGCTGGCGCTTCAGTCACTCGCCGCCGATATGCACACTTTTGTGGACGGCCGAGCGCTGGATGACAACGTGCATATGCTGTTGCGTTTCAAGGGCGGCGCACGGGGCATGTTGTGGTCGAGCCAAGTTGCGGCGGGGAATGAAAATGGCCTGCAGCTGCGCGTTTACGGCAGTCAGGGTGGCCTGGAGTGGCGCCAGGAAAATCCCAATCAGCTCGTGCATTCGCCGTTGGGAGAGCCTCCGCGGATATTGACCCGCAACGGCCCAGGCTTGTGTGAAGCTGCCCAGGCGGCGGCACGCATCCCACCGGGGCATCCGGAAGGCTATCTCGAAGCCTTTGCCCAGCTCTACAGCGATTTCGCCGTGCAAATTCGTGCCCGCCAAAATGGTGGAAACCTTGATGCGCTGGCCGCGCCCACGCCGGGTGTGGCCGACGGCGTTGACGGCCTGAGGTTTATCACCCGCGCGCTGGCCTCGTCCGCTGCTGGCGGGCAGTGGGTGGATGTTTAGTCGAGGCAGATGGGGCTCTTGAAAAACAATAAAGCGGCGTAGGAATCGATATGAACCAACAATCAGCGCGTTATGCGAGCCTGGAGCAGCGGGTGGTCTTTATTACCGGGGGCGGCAGCGGTATCGGGGCTTCGCTTACCCGCGCGTTTCATCATCAGGGTGCGCAGGTGGTGTTTGTCGACATCGACGACGCCGCCAGCGAGGCGCTGGTTGATGAACTCCGCCTTGAGACTGGCGCGGCACCGCGCTACCACCACTGCGATATCCGCGATGTGGCAAGCCTCAAGCAGGTGATCAACGAGACCGGCCAAAAGGTAGGGCCGATCCATACACTGGTAAACAATGCAGCCAACGACGATCGCCATTCCTGGCAGGAAGTCGATGTTGCCTACTGGGATGAGCGCATGTCGCTAAACCTGCGACCAATGTTCTTTGCCGCCCAGGCGGCTGCGGAGCAGATGATGCAAATCGGTGGCGGTTCGATCATTAACTTCGGCTCGGTGAGTGTGCAGATGGCGCTCGGTGGTCTGCCTCTTTACGTTACTGCCAAAGCAGCGGTTCACGGCTTGACACGCAGCCTGGCTCGGGATCTGGGGGAGCATAATATCCGCGTCAATACGCTGGTGCCAGGCGCGGTGATGACTGAAAGGCAGCTAGAGAAATGGATTGGCCCCGATGACGAAGCCGCTCTTCAAGCCCGCCAGTGCCTCAAACTACGGCTTGAACCCCAGCATATTGCGCCCACCGCGCTGTTTTTAGCCAGCGCTGAAAGCGACGCCATCACTGGTCAGGAGCTGACAGTAGATGCCGGATGGGCTTAAAGAGGTCGTCGATGGCGTCAAAAGGTCTGGCGTATGCGCCATCTCCGTTAAGAAAGGCATGGATAGTCTCTTTTGAGCGACTACCTTGTGGTTTGCTATACATCCTCGGTAGAACTATTTCGACTTGTACAGTTTTAAAGAAACATCGTACATGGATAAACGTTACTTGACTGATATTTTTACAGGTACTGGTATAAGTTTTGTAGAGTTAAGGGGTGCAGCATGCCCTTGACGAAAAGTTAAAGCCAGATAGGAGATGGTCTCATGATGAAGAAGGAATGCTTCAAAAAGTTAGGTATTCTTGGTGTATCATTCGCGTTGATGTCTAGCCCTCTTGCTTTTGCAGATATGCATGAAGAAGATGAGCCAAACACGGGAACTCAGGAACAGGCTGATCTAGATGGCAGCCAAGATTCCATGGACGCTGCTGTAGCTGAAGACCAGAATGCGACTGATATTCTTGATAATGACGAACCCAAAGTCGGTACTACGCAACAGTCTGACCTTGATGAGGAAAGCGACTCAATGAGTTCGCCAGAAGTTGATGATGGACACGATCTTGATGATCCAAATGTGGGTACTCAAGAGCAGTCTGATCTAGACGAAGATTAATCTAGACAATGGATGTAATGTCTTGATGACGTTTAATTGCTCATCCAAGACTCAAATGCCCCGCTTATGCGGGGCATTTTGCTTCATGCACTAAGCTTTAATCCTTTTGTCGGTCATGACGGCCGAGACCGTCGGGCGCATGTGCCAGCGTTAAACAGCCATCAAGCCGTTTCAGACGTGGAATCGGCCGCTATTGGCATGATGGATTATTTTACATCTTTTTGATTTTTATGTGTTATTTTTTTAACTTGAGGTTCTGGCATGTTGGCTGCAGATACCTGAGTAAGAACGGACAGGCAGGAAGGCTTGACGTTCTTATCAGAAAGTGAAGCCAAATAGGAGGCAGTATCATGATGAAAACGGAATCTCTCAAGAAGCTAGGCATCCTCGGCGTTTCTTTCGGTCTGATGGCCAGCCCGTTAGCTTTTGCAGACATGCATGAAGAGGACGAACCAAACATCGGAACGCAGGAGCAGGAAGAAGCGATCCAGGAGGAAGACAAAGGCTCAATGAACTCCTTCGATTCTGAAACGGAAGGTCAAGGCACTACCACTTATGAGGAAGAGGAAGAAGAGCAGGAAGATTGGGAAACAACGGAAGAAGACGATGCTGAAGAAGATGCCGACTGGTAATCCCTTTACGCCAGTTGTCTAACGCCTCAAATTCAATGTTTAGTTTCAAGTGCCCCGCCCCTGGTGGGGCATTTCGCGTGTGCGGTGAGTCGTTGCCCTGAGTGCACTGCCATCGAGAGCGTTGAACCTGCAAGCAAGCACTGGGTTCATAATCGATTCTAAATGCGGTATTAACTTATTGACTGAACAGGATCAGCACAGGAAATAGGGACATGCCGATGGCGATTGCCTGGAACGAAACGCCCCATCTGCCCAAAGCGGAAAGCCGCATTGAGGCGATTGACTTAGCCCGCGGTATTGCGATCGGGTTGATGATTGTCAGCCATTCCGTCAGCGGGTTGGTAGGCATCCGCAACGTGCCCGACTGGGGCATGGTGCCGATTCACTTCCTCACCAAGTTTTCCTCATCGCTGTTCATCCTGGTGTTTGGCGTTGCCCTGGCCGTGGCGTTTCTTTCCCATGTTAACCGCGAGGACTGGCCCAAACGCCGCCTCAAGCTTTGGCTGCGCGCGGTGGAGGTCTGGTTCTGGTACAAGGCGCTGTTGATCATTGAAATGCTGCCGTTCAACACGCCAAGCGAGATCGTTGATGCGCTGCTTTACGGACGCTTTGGTATCTGGGTGGAAATTCTCGGTTTCTATGCCATCGCCCTGCTCTGGGTGCCGTTGATCCTGCCGCTGTGGGCACGCGCACCGCTGTGGGGTCGCCTGGCCGTCATCGCGCTACTCACTTCCCTGGCCGCCTGGCTGCAAGGGGTTTCGTTCGGTGGCAATGAGATCCTCAAGGCACTGCTGGTGGACCATGACGATCACTATGCCTGGGGCCAGATCAGTCGGGCGCCGCTGATTCTGCTAGGACTGCTATTGGGCGAAGCGCTACTGCGCTGTTCGGGCGATCCATTGCTGAAACGTCGCCTCACGCTCATCTCGCTGGGTCTGGGGGCGCTCATGATCGCCGGGTTTTATGGCCTGGCGCTGGCCGGTGGTGACGTTTACGCTGCCATGTTGGCGGTCGCCAATAACGAGGGTAAACATCCCCCTGGCGTAGCCTTTATGCTGTTTAGCCTGGGCGGTGCACTGGTGATATTCGCGCTGGCCCTGGCGGGCGGTGACAAGGCGGCCAGGGCGCTTAAGCCGCTTACCCTGGTCGGCTCAGATGCGCTCAAGGCATTTATTTTCCATATCGTGATGATTTTTCTGGTGCTGCGCTTCCTGCTGGAAGGCAAGGGCGACTACAGCTATCCACAGGCGCTTGGTGTCGGCGGGCTGTTGATTCTTGGCGCGGCGGCGTGGATTTGGTCGACCCGCTGGATGGCCCGGCATCGTTAAATGCGAAGAAAACCGGGAGTTAATGGTTTGCAACACTGGATACAGCAAGGACTGGTGGCGGTAGCGCTGCTGTTTGCACTGCCCGTACAAACGGAAGCGTACGACGCGCATTGGTACCATGAGGTGGACAAACGCAGCGCCTGGCAAAGCGACCTCGACGCGCGAATGAGCGCGATAGAGGAACGCTTCGCCGGTGATATCGGCCTCTATGTGCAAGACCTTTACAGCGGTGAGGCCTACAGCTGGCAGGCTGATCAGCCCTGGTACCTCGCGTCGCTGATCAAGGTGCCGGTCGCGGCGGAAGTCTTGGGTGAGCGGATATCGACCAGCGAGCGGTTGACGCTTGAACAAAGTGATTTTGTCGATGGCGCAGGGCCCACCAACTGGCACGACCCTGGCACGCCCATCTCGGTGGGCTACTTGCTGGAGCAGATGATTACCGTGAGCGATAACACCGCCACGGATATGCTGATAGACCGCGTTGGTCTGGATAATGTCAACCAGCGTGCCCAGGCCATGGTGGCGGCCAACGGTGGCGACCCCGCGGCGCTTGGGCCGATCTCCAAGCTGGTGGAGGTGCGCCAGGGCGTCTACGGTGAACTCCATCCCGGGGCGCGTAAGCTGGGTGGCATGGATTTTATAAGCCTCCGTCAGTCACCCGTGAGTCAGCGCCCTCGCGCCCTGGCGCAGCGACTTGGCGTAGAGCCTCAGGCCCTCAAACAGCCTGACTACCATCATGCCTTTGACGCCTACCACGCCAGCGGCGAAAACGTCGGCACCTTGCGCGCCTTTGGCGACATACTGGCAACACTCTACCTTGGCGCCATGCCCGACCTCGAGGGCACGCCTCGCGATGAGGTGCTTGCCCTGATGGCCAATACCAGCTCCGGGGAAGAACGGTTAAAACAAGGGTTGGGTGAGGCGGTGAGCTTTGCCCACAAGACAGGGACCCAGGACCGGCGCAGCTGCGATGCCGGGGTGGTAGAGCGTGACGATATGCCCCATGCCGCCTGGGCCGTGGTTGCCTGCACCCAGGGGCCAGACGCGGTCAGTGAACACGAGCGTGCGCTGGCAGGCGTCGGATTAGCCCTGCGACACAGCGGCGCATTGGGAACACCCTGGTAGCCAGCCGTTCGTTTACTGCCCGTGCTAAACTAGCGCCCGCGCCATTCGCCATCAGCGGCCCACATCGGCCGCTTTGTCAGGAGCCTGCCTTGAACGATGCCATTATCGAAATCCGAGGTCTGAATAAAACCTACCGGGGCGGCTTTCAAGCGCTCAGCCGTGTCGATTTACAGATTCAGCGCGGTGAAATCTTTGCCCTGCTGGGGCCCAATGGGGCGGGCAAAACCACGCTGATCAGTGTGGTGTGCGGTCTGGTCAACCCCAGCGAAGGCCAGGTACTGGTGGACGGCTTCGACAACGTTGCCGACTACCGCCAGGCCCGGGAGCGCATTGGCCTGGTCCCCCAGGAGCTCACCAACGAGGCGTTTGAAACCGTCTGGAACACGGTCAGCTTCAGCCGTGGCCTGTTCGGCAAGGCGCCTAACCCGGCGCATATAGAAAGCGTGCTCAAATCGCTGGCGTTGTGGGACAAGCGCAACAACCGTCTGATCACGCTGTCCGGCGGCATGAAACGCCGCGTGCTGATCGCCAAGGCGCTGTCCCATGAGCCGCGCATCCTGTTCCTCGACGAGCCGACAGCCGGTGTCGACGTCGAGTTGCGCCGCGAAATGTGGCAGGTGGTGCGCGAGCTGCGCGATAACGGCGTGACCATCATTCTGACCACCCATTACATCGAAGAAGCCGAGGAAATGGCCGACCGCATCGGCGTGATCAACAATGGCGAAATCGTGCTGGTCGAGGACAAGCACGCCCTGATGAGCAAGCTGGGCAGCAAGCAGCTGACGCTTTACCTCAACGAGCCGCTGGAAATCCTGCCATCCGCCCTTGATCGCCCCGAACTCAGCCTGTCGGCCGAAGGCCATGAGCTGGTGTATACCTACGACGGCCACCAGGAAGAGGATGGCCACGGTATTCCCGCGCTGCTCACCGACCTTGAACGCGAAGGCATCACCTTCAAGGACCTGCACACCCGGCAAAGCTCGCTGGAAGATATTTTCGTTGATCTGGTTAAGGAGCGCGCATGAATCTCTATCCTGTTCGCGCCATCTACATGGCCGAAATGGCGCGTACCCGGCGCACCCTGCTGCAAAGTATTGTCTCGCCGGTGATTTCGACATCGCTCTACTTCGTCGTCTTTGGGGCGGCGATTGGCTCGCGCATCAGCGAGATTGATGGCATCAGCTACGGCGCCTTTATCGTGCCGGGCCTGATCATGCTGATGCTGCTGACCCAGAGCGTATCGAATGCCTCGTTCGGGATCTTCTTTCCCAAGTTTTCCGGCAGCATTTACGAGCTGCTCTCGGCACCCATCTCGTACCTGGAGATTGTCATGGGCTACGTGGGGGCGGCGGCGTCCAAATCGATTCTGTTGGGGCTGATCATTCTTGCCACCTCCGGGTTTTTTGTACCCCTGCAAGTCGCGCATCCCTTCTGGATGCTGACCTTTCTGGTGCTGACCGCGGTTACCTTCAGCCTGCTGGGCTTTATCATCGGCATCTGGGCCGAAGGCTTTGACCGGCTGCAGCTGGTGCCGCTGCTGGTGATTACCCCGCTGACCTTCCTGGGCGGCAGTTTCTATTCCATCGACATGTTGCCGCCGTTCTGGCAGGGCGTCACGCTGCTCAACCCGGTGGTGTATCTGGTCAGTGGCTTTCGCTGGAGCTTTTACGGCATCAGCGATGTCAGCCTGGCGGCCAGCGTGATAATGATCTGCCTGTTCCTGGCGGCCTGCTTGGCCACCATCGGCTGGATTTTCCGCACCGGCTACCGTCTTAAACCCTAGCCTTAAACCCTAGCAAGGGAGCATCACACGTCTTATGCCACTTCTGCACAGTATCGTTCACCGCCTGGACCCGACGCTTGACGGCGAGCGCCTGACGCTGACCGCCGCCCCGGTTGAGGCCGACAGCGCCGAGCCGGTCATGGAAAGCCTGGTCAGCGCGCTCAACGACACCTACAACACCAAGCCCAAAGGCTGGGGGCGGTTTGCTGAAGAGGGCGAGCACGCCGGGCCGTTATCGGTGTGGCTGAAAGACTACCTTGCCGGTGAGCAGCCCTTTACCGAGCTTGCCACTGCGCTTGCTGAGCGGCTCGTCAGTAAGCTTCAAGAGCAGCTGTCAGTAAGTGGTTACTTAGTGATCAGTCACCAGCGCCAGGGCGACACCGAGACGCTTTTCATGGGGCTTGCCCACCAGCGTGAGGGCATTGGCATCGATGATTCGCACCAGGCGGTGCCCGCCGCCCAGTTGAACACCCGTCAACTGACGCTGGCCGCCAGGATCAACCTCAGCCAATGGCAGAGCGATTCGCCGGATGCCCAGTATGTGTCCTTCTTGAAAGACCGCGGCGGCAAGAAGCTGGGCGAGGGGATGGCGGCGTTGCTGGGGATGGAGGAAGGCATAGACGCGCCTGCAGAGACCCGCACACTGCTCAAAGCCTTCAGCGACTACGTCGAGAAGGAGGATTTAGACGATGAGGCCAGCCGGGAAAAAACCGACACCCTGGTGGATTACGCCAACGATCAGATGAGCCGTGGGGAACCCATGACGCTCGACGAACTCTCAGCGCTGGTCGATGAAAAACAGCCCAAGGCCTTCTACGAGCATATTCGCAATGCCGATTACGGCCTGTCGCCGGAAATTCCCCCGGACAAGCGCACGATCAATCAATTCCGGCGCTTTACCGGGCGTGCGGGCGGCGTCTCGATCAGTTTTGACTCGCACCTGCTCGGCTCAAGCATTGAATACGATGCCACCCAGGACCGGCTGATCATCAAGCAGGTGCCCAAACAGTTAAAAGAGCAACTGACCAAGCAGTCGTAAGGCGCCCGCAGCGTCTTGCGGGCGGAGGAGAACCCCATGCTGGACACTATCCAAGCGTTTTTTCAGCGCACGCTTGCGCAACCCGAGCAGCGCGATAACCAGACCCTCACGCTCGAACTGGCCTCGGCCGCGTTGCTGTTTGAAATCGCCCGGGCCGACTACGATACAAGCGACGCCGAGCTAACAGCACTGCGGGAAATGCTGCTTCAGCGCTACCAACTCAGTGAAGCCGATGTTGACGAGCTGATGGCAATGGCGCGGGACGAAGTGGAAGACGCGGTCGACCACTACCAGTTTGTCAGCCTGATCAAGGATCACTACGGCTATGACCAGCGCTGCGAGCTGGTGGCCCTGATGTGGCAGCTGGCCTGGGCCGACGGCAGTGTGGATGCCCTGGAAGAACACCGTATTCGTCGCCTGGCGGATCTGCTCCACGTCAGCCACAGCGATTTTATTCGCACCAAGCTATTAACCGAAGAGCGTATTAACCAGAATGGATGATCCCCGCAAGGGCTCGACTTTAATGGATCTAATTGCGTCGTTGGAGCGCATGGAGCAGGACGCTCAGCGAGTCAGCGTTGACGATGTGGTGCATGCCGTTGGGCGGCGCTCCTTTGGTCCCCTGTTATTGGTGACGGGGCTGATCACGCTGGCACCGATCATTGGCGATATTCCCGGTATGCCCACCTTGATGGCGCTGCTGGTGCTGATGGTCTCCGTACAGCTCCTGGTCGGGCGGGAAACCTTCTGGTTGCCCGGCTGGATGCTCAAACGCTCTATTTCACGGAATAAGTTCGATAAAGGCATTTACCACCTGAAGAAGCCTGCCCGCTGGATCGATGGGCTGCTGCGGGTTCGCCTGCCGTGGTTAACCGGCTATATTGGCATCCGCGTGACCGCCGTTGTGTGCCTGATGATTGCCCTGGCCATGCCGCCTATGGAATTCATCCCCTTTTCTGCCAACGGCGCCGGGCTGGCGCTGTCCTTGCTGGGCCTCGGGTTAGTCGCGCGGGATGGGGCTGCATTGGTGCTGGGATTTACGCTGTTTGGTCTCACCTGCACACTTATTCTCGTAGGCCTGCTTTAATTTCTGCGCTAACAACAAGGAATCGACCATGACCGATACGCCACCGACGCCCCCCAAGCCGCCTGAACAGCAAGGCCGCTGGGAGCGACGAATCGAAACCGCACTATGGAATTCACGGTTTCTGGTCATGCTGGCCGTGGTACCCAGCCTGATCGGTGCGGTCATGCTGTTTGCGGTGGGCACAGTCGATATCTTCAAGGTCGTGATGCGCACGCTGCACTATTATTTTGTGGACAGCAGCGTCGATATTCATGAGGGCCTGGTGCCCGATATCATTATCGCCGTGGATATCTACCTCATTGCCATCGTGCTGATGATATTCGGGTTGGGCATTTACCGGCTTTTTGTCTCGCGTATTGATCAGGCCGAAGAGCACTCTCCCCAGCACCCCTTTAACGTCGCCTCGCTTGACCAGCTAAAGGATAAAATCGCCCGGGTCGTTGTGCTGGCGGTGATTATCGAATTCTTCCGTGCGGTGGTGGATATCCGCTTCGCCACCCCGCTGGAGGCGATCTACCTGGCGCTTTCAGTACTCGCCCTGGCCGCTGCGCTCTACCTGATGAGCCTGGGCCATAAAAAGGAATAGTCGGCTTACCCGTGCGTTAATAGATCCGCCACCATGGCATTCAGGCGTTCCTGAAACTGCCCGCCTGGCGAGGGTGGCGTTGGATCAGCGGTCATGACGATGGTTAACGCCCGCTCGGGGACCACAAACAGCGCCTGACCGCCGAAGCCGCGGCCGTAATAGACGTCTTCGCCGCCCAACTGGGTGATAAACCAGCCATAGCCGTAACCGTCGCCCGTCCAGCGCGAGGTGCCCCGCGGCGTCCACGAGCGCTCGACCCAGCCTTCCGGCAGTACACGCTGTTCGTTGCCGTTGCCATCAACGACGGCACCGCCGTTGCGATACAGCTCACCGATTGCTACCAGCGCCCGGGGCGAGAGCTGCATATCGTTACCGCCGAAGTAGATCCCCTGGGGGTCCCGCAGCCAGGGGGGAACGACAATATTCAGCGGCTCCGCCAGCAACCGTTGGGCCAATGCGTAGGTTGACTCGCCGCTTGAGTACGTCAGCGCGGCAGACAACAGATGACTGGAGCCAGTGGAATACAGCATGCGCCCGCCGGGCCGGTCGACGAACGGTCGTGTCAGTGCATCTGCCACCCAGTTGGGGCTGGCTACCCAGGCGGCGTAATTCTGACCAGACGTGCGCTCAAGCCCCGCCTGCAACGACAACAAATGGCTCACGGTGATATCAGCAACTTCCGGGGCCGCCGCATCAGGCACGCGATGGTCGAGCAGCGACACCAGCGACTGATCGGTGGATTCGACAATACCTTCCTCGATAGCAGCCCCCGTCAGCGCCGCCAGCACGGTTTTCGAGAGTGACTTGATGTTCGCGGGCGCATCAACGCCAGGGCCGCCCTGGTGGTGCTCGTGAATGATCTCGCCCTGGTGGGCTACCACAATGCTGTGCAAGCGTGAATAACCACGGGCGTTTTCGCTCAGGCTGCTGAGCGCATCGGCGCTGGGCGGTTGGGGAGACGTTGGTTGGGCATTAAGGGCGGAGGGTAAAAACGTGGCAGCGAAAAAAACGGCGGACATCAACAAGCGCATGGCGAAACCTCGGCAATCAGGTTTCTGTTTGAACCCGCTGTTATACAAGGGTTCCCGTCCTACCAGCTAAATAAGGGGTAGCCAACCGCCTGAATACGCAAAACCCGGGAAGGCCTGCTAGTCTGAACAGGCCAGCAACAGATTGCTTTTTAACCACGCAATTCGCAAGGAGTGCATTTATGAGAAATATTATCTACATCATCGGACTGGTGGTGGTCGTGCTGTTTATCCTGTCTTTTCTCGGTATCCGCTAATCAATCGCTTTTAGTTTCAGGGCTCGTTCAGGCGCAGTCCGCTGCGCCTTCCCCGAACATATCAAACATCAATTCGCGCCCCATGGGGGTTAGTACAAGCCGTCCTTGTTCGTTGCGGGTCGCTGCCTGGCTGGTTTCCAACACCTTCTGGCAGGTGGTCCAGCCAGGCGCGTTCTGGCTGAGCAACTGCAATTCTTTGTTGCTAAGGCCGCGCTGGGCCAGGGTGATGGTTTCCAGCACATGCCCGTTGTCGTAAAGCAGCTCGGCCACGACGGCCAAACACTGACGTAAGCTGCGCTGAATATGACGCTCAGTGGACATGTCGCTTTGCATTCCCTTCTCCTAAGCCGCATGGCGGCAACTGCATGGTGGGAAAGTGAGTGGGGACGTGTATTGCAGTGCATTATAAACGAAAGTCGATATTAGACCAACGTCTAGTTCATGTTTTTCCTGCCGCGCCCCGTCATCAAAGTCCAGGCGACGTGATAAGCTCGCCATAAATTCCGTCACCCGTATTGATGAGTGAGTTAACACGGCATGCATATCAGTGTTTTTGGAACCGGTTACGTAGGATTAGTCGCAGGCGCCTGTCTGGCGGATGTCGGCCATCAAGTCACCTGCATGGACGTCAACGCCGAGCGGATCGCCCAGTTGAATGCCGGTGAAGTGCCCATCTTCGAGCCGGGCCTCAGCAATATCGTGGCGCATAATGTCGACGCCGGGCGACTCATCTTCACCACCAGCGCCGAACGAGCCGTGCGCGATGGCGAGCTCATATTCATCGCCGTAGGCACCCCGCCGGATGAAGACGGTAGCGCCGATCTCCGCTACGTGCTGGATGTCGCGCGCACCATTGGTCAGCACATGGACGATTACAAGCTGGTGATCGACAAATCCACCGTGCCGGTGGGGACCGCTGAAAAGGTGCAGGCGGCAATCAGCCAAACCCTCGCCGCCCGCGGAGCCGATCTGCCCTTTGATGTATGCTCCAACCCTGAATTCATGAAAGAAGGCGCGGCGATCGAGGACTTCACTCGCGGCGCGCGGATTATTGTCGGCACTGAAAGTGAGCGGGTAAAAGAGCGCATGCACGAATGCTACGCGCCCTATAACCGTAACCACGAAAAACTGATGTTCATGAGCGTGCGCGCAGCGGAGCTGACCAAATACGCCGCCAACGCCATGCTGGCCACCAAGATCAGCTTCATGAACGAAATGGCCAATCTTGCCGAACGCCTCGATGTGGATATCGAAGACGTGCGCCGGGGAATCGGTAGCGACCCGCGCATCGGCTATCACTTTATCTACCCCGGCTGTGGCTACGGCGGATCGTGCTTCCCCAAGGATGTGCAAGCTCTGGAGCGAACCGCCCGTCAGCTCGGCTATACCCCGGCGCTGCTAAGCGCGGTAGAAACAGTCAACCTGCAGCAAAAACAGACACTGTTCACCAAGCTGCAAACATCACTGGGTAATGTGGCAGGTAAAACCATCGCCGTGTGGGGGCTCGCCTTCAAACCCAATACTGACGACATGCGTGAAGCGCCCAGCCGCACGCTGATGGAAGCGCTGTGGCAAGCGGGCGCCAAGGTGCAGGCCTTCGATCCTGAGGCCATGGCTGAATGTCGCCGGATTTATGGCGAACGCGACGACCTGCTGCTCGCCGGCGACCGCATCCAGGCAGTGAAAGGCGCAGATGCCCTGGTGATCTGCACCGAATGGAAGGCGTTCCGCAGCGTCGACCTTGAATGGCTGGCCAGCCAGTTAAACGACAAGCTGGTGGTGGATGGACGCAACCTATTTACGCCCAGCGCTGCCGAGGCGGCGGGGCTTAGGTACCTTGGCGTAGGGCGATAGCGTGCATTTACATACCTATGGTTACATTTTGGTACAGAAAAATTGGCTAGAATGTTCAAGGTTGTACTTTATAAGCCGAGTCACTAGGTAATCAGTAACGACATGAATATATTTGACGTTGGCAACACGTCAGCCCGATCAGGTTTATAAATGGGCGCTGATGAAGGCGGTTGCTCCACTCGTTTCAAAAAAGGCGGTTAGCTTATGGGTGCTATTTCTTCTCTCGGTATAGGGTCAGGGTTAGACCTGAACGGCTTGCTCGATCAGCTTCAAGACGCTGAACGCGAAAAGCTCGTCCCGATTGAGCAACAGGTAGAAACCGAGCAAACCAAGATCTCAGCCTATGGCCAGCTTGAGAGTGCGCTTTCGACCTTTCAAGACTCGGCCAGTGCCCTGGCAGACGGTTCTCTCTTCGAGAGCCTATCGACCAACGTGAGCGGCGAAGCCGTCAGCGCCGCCGCCGATGAAACCGCCATGCCCGGTAGCTACAACATCACCGTGGATACCTTGGCCACACGCGGTACACTGGCCTCTGAGGGAGTGGACGACGCGGAAGCGGCACTAACCACGGTTGACCAGGATATGACGTTCGCCTTTGGCGACGGCAGTGAAACGACGACGGTTGCCATCGCCGCTGACAGTTCGCTGGAAGATATCCGTGATGCCATTAACGCGGATGAAACCGCGGGTGTTAACGCCACTATCATCAACGATGGTACCCAAGACCGCTTGGCGCTCAGCTCACGTGAAACCGGCGCGGATGCGTCCATCAGCGATTTCACATTTAGCGATGCCGCTCCGTTCGCCGCTGATACAGCGAATACATTGCAGGATGGCACCGACGCAGCTTTAAACGTCAACGGTATCGCCATTACCAGCCCCACCAATCAGGTCGAGGGCGCGATTCAAGGCGTTACGCTGAACCTGCAAAGCGAGGGGGATAGCACCGTTGCGGTAGAGCAGGACACCCGCGCCGTGCGTGAAGCAATCACGTCGTTTGTGGATTCGTTCAACGCACTGAAAGAGTCAACAGGCGAGCTGACCAGCTTTAACCAGGAGACCGGCGAGGCCGGGCCGCTCAATGGCGACAGCACAGTTCGCACTGTCGAGTCTCGCATGCGTAGCGTGCTCAGTGGCGGTATCGCCCAAGAGGGCGACGGCTTCTCGATGCTCAGCCAGGTAGGTATTTCGCTTGAGGTTGACGGTACGCTCTCGTTGGATAACGACAAGCTAAATGACGTCGTCGCCAACGACCAGCAAGCTCTATCTGAATTCTTCGCGGGCAGTGGCGATAACCCTGGCCTGGCAGGTCAAGTGAATACCGCCGTGGAGCAAATGTTGAGCTCGAGCGGTACGGTATCAGGCGCGATCAGCGGCAGTGAAAACCGGATTGAATCACTGGGCGACCGCTACACCAGCATGGAGCAGTCCATCGGTCAAACCATCGACCGCTACCGTACCCAATTTGGCCAGTTGGACGGCATGATCGCCGAGATGAATCAGACCAGTAGCTACCTAACCGAGCAGTTTGATTCACTGGATGCTCAGTTGGGCCGCTAGCACTCCGTTAATTCAGTCGGTTACATTTAAAAGCCTGCCTAGCGCAGGCTTTTTTGCATATCGATGCCGCCATCAATATCTAAAGCAATAAAAAAGCGCTAAAGTTGTTTTCACTTTGACCGATAATATTATTATTAAATTTTGCGTTGACGTGGCGTGAGTGGCCCCGCAGTGCAGTGGATAGGTTTAGCCTTTTACTGAGGACTCCCAGTATGGCAACGATTACCTCTCTAGGTATTGGCTCAGGCCTTGACCTCAACGGCTTGTTGGATCAATTGAACGATGCTGAACGCGGCAAACTCGCACCGATCACCCGTCAGCAGGAACAGCAGGAAGCCAAGATTTCCGCCTACGGCAAAATCCAGTCATCCATGGATAAATTCCAGGATGCGGTTGATGCGCTGAATGATCCCAAGCTCTACCAAAGTCTTTCCGCCAATGTGCGTGGCGATGAAATTTCCGCGACTACCAGCGCGGATGCCCTGCCCGGCAGCTACCGCGTCGAAGTCACTGCGCTGGCTACCAGTGGCACGTTAGCTTCCCAGCGGGTAACCGATAGCGATACTCCTCTTGATATGGGTGGCGCCACCCAACTGCGGCTCGATTTTGCAGGTCCAGAAACAGCTAGTGTCAATATTGACGTAGCCGCGGACAGCAGCCTGGAAGATATTCGTGATGCCATTAATGCTCGCAAAGATGCAGGTGTCAGCGCCAGCGTGATTTTTGATGGGGAAGGCTACCGCCTGGCGCTTAGCTCCAGCGAGACGGGCTTGGATGCCTCGGTAACCGGCTTTAGTTTTGTGAATGCGGATGGCACAGACGTTACCACGCCCCCCTTCACGAGCGACACCGCACAAAGCGGTCAGGATGCCGCTCTGACGGTTAACGGCATTGCGATTACCAGCGCCAGCAACAGTATTGACGATGCCATTCAAGGCGTGACGCTGAACCTGGGCGAGCTAAACCTGGGGGCGGGCGAAACTGCCAGCAGTACCGTCAACGTGGAGCGAAACACGCTCAAAGTGCGCGAGGCCATCGGCGCATTCGTTAAAGCCTTCAATGACGTCAAAAGCACCATAGGCACCGCAACCAACTATGATGCCGGTACGGATACGGCAGGCGAGCTGGTCGGCGACAGCACCGTGCGCACCATTGAAAACCGCCTGCGCAGCGTGCTGACCAGTGGCGTGGCGGGTGGTGAGCTAGCCTCGTTGAGTCAACTGGGTATTACCCTGCAGCGCGACGGCACGCTGGAAATGGATGACGACGCTGTCAGCGATTTAGCCAAAAACAGCCCGGATGCTCTCAGTGACTTCTTTACAGGCGTGGAAGGCAATGATGCCTCTCAAGGGTTGGCCAGCAGCCTAAGCACCACGCTTGAGCAGCTAATGAGCAAAAACGGTACCCTGGGCAATGCCATCAGCGGCGCGGAAAATCGCATCGACAGCTTGAAAGACCGCTATGAGCGTATGGAAAGCACTATCGAGCGGACTATTAGTCGTTATCGCGCTCAGTTCGGCCAACTGGATGCCATGATCGCCCAGATGAACAGTACCAGCGAATACTTGACCCAGCAGTTTGATGCGCTGGATTATCAGTTGGGCCGCAAGTAACCCGTTCGCTAGCTAGCCAGCAACCGAGTGAGTTTTATCAACAGGACCGAAAGGCCCTGTTTGCATCTCAAAATGGCAGTAAGTACCGTGTTTACGTTTGTTAACATTTTTCTGGCGTATTTTGGTATTTTTTTAGCATTAACCCTAAAGGTTCTCCCCGCGGCGCCGTTAATTAATATAACGGCACACACAGTGGCCGAAAAGCGGGCCTTCCAGGCCAGTGTCCAAGCAAGGAGAATCACACCATGTCAGTGATCAATACCAACATCACATCGATGATCGGCCAGCAGAACCTGAACAAATCTCAGAATGATCTGCAAACTTCTATGGAGCGTTTGAGCTCTGGCCTGCGCATCAACAGCGCCAAGGATGATGCGGCCGGTCAGGCCATCGCCAACCGCATGAGCAGTCAGATTACAGGTCTAGCCCAAGCACAGCGTAACGCCAATGACGGTATCTCCGTTGCGCAAACGGCTGAAGGTGGCCTAAACCAAGTAAATGACAACTTGCAGCGTATTCGTGAGCTGGCAGTGCAGGCTGAAAACGGTACTAACTCTTCGGATGACTTGAATTCTATTCAAAATGAAATTAACCAGCGCTTAGAAGAGATCGATCGTATCTCGCGTGAAACCGACTTCAACGGCACCAAGGTGCTGGGCGCGAATGAAGGTGCCTCTGATCCCACCAGCCGCACCATTAGCATTCAAGTTGGCGCTCAAGATGGCCAAGCTATCGATGTAAATCTTAAGCAAATCAACCGTGAAACATTAGGCCTGGAAGGCTTTAACGTGACAGGTGCGGGTGAAGTAGCTAATGCAGAAGCTACTGCTGATGACCTTACGCTTAATGGCTTTACCGCTGGTGCAACCAATGCCAACGGATCTGTTACGTATTCTAAAGACACTGACAATGCAACTGCTACATCGGATGCGCTTTTTTCCGCATTAGCTGATGGCGATACAGTGACTTACGCGGGTACAGATACTGGTTTAGGTGCTGCTGCTGCTGGCGACTATACTTTTGATGCCGAGAGCGGTAACTTTTCATTCGATGTTGATGATGCTGCAGCGGCAGATGTGACAGCCTCCATCACTCCTGGGGCAGGTGAAACTACAGCAGCTACGGTTGATATTGGCGGTAGTAGCCAAGACGTTATCATCGACAGTAACGGCAATATGACTGCTGCAGATGACGGTGCTCAATTATATTTAGAGGGCGGTGTCCTTACCAAAAATAATGCAACTGCTGGAACTGAAGCAACGGCAACTAACGTTGCAGCGGCTGTTGCTACCACTGCTGGTGATAGCATTACCGTTGGTGATACAGCCTTTACCGGTGACGGTACAAATATTGATGTGACCGGCGCTACCATTAGTGCTGAAGGTTTGCAGAATCTTGCAGACGGTAACGCTTACAGCGTAACGCTTGATTCCACTCAGTATGACGTAGATGCTGCTGGTGAAGTTACAGATAATGCTGGTGGTGACGTTCAGTACTTAAGTGCTGACGGTGAGTTAACGGCTGACGATGTAACGACCACTACTTACTTTGCACAAGAAAATGGCAAAGTAACTGATAATACTGGCGCCCAAGTATACAAAGATGCTGATGGCGAGTTGTCCATGGAGGCCGTCACTGAGAAGGAACGTTCTTCATTAAGCGACTTGGACAGTGCACTGTCTGATGTAGACGCCCTGCGCTCTGATCTCGGTGCTATTCAGAACCGTATGGAATCTTCTATTGAGAACCTAAGTACTACTGAAACAAACCTCTCTGCTGCACGTTCGCGCATCGAAGATGCCGACTACGCGGTTGAAGTGGCCAACATGACTCGCGCGCAAATTCTGCAGCAGGCGGGTACTTCGGTATTGGCCCAGGCCAACCAGATCCCGCAGAACGTTCTGTCTCTGCTGGGTTAATTGGTTAGCCAATAGGCTGATTGAAAGACATATAACGGGGCCGCAAGGCCCCGTTTTTTATAAGATAAACCGGCAAGTGGCATAGGCTGAAGTTATCCAATGAGCCAAAAAAGCATTTCTGCCCACGAGGTGATGTACGATTTAATTCCCAAGCTCAACGCTCTGGAAAGACAGATTAACAACACCCTGGAAGCCATGATCACGGCAGGCCAATCGCCCGCGGAAAAAGAGAGTACGGAAAAGCTGAAAATAGAGTTCGAGCTGGAGCTGACGATGATCCGTATGAACCTTCAGCACTTGCTAAGCCGCTACCGAACGGAATTGGAGGCCGTCACCCGTGATGATCACCACGATGTAACACTTGCTTTGGATAAACACGAAACCGTTGCAGTGGAAAGTGCCAAGGCATTATACGACCGCGTGCAGCGTCTACAGCAAGGCCAATAATGCAACGGCTGAACAAGTGAGCCAACTATGAACTCAGATGAACACGAACGCGTCGCGCAGGAATTAGAATCGCTAATTCGCGATACCCAAGCGACAATCGAGCGTGCCGAAATACACGGCCTGGATCAAACATCCCCGAAAGACTTCCAGGCCCTGCTGGATATTGTCGACAGTGCCGTGAAGCAGCAGCGCGAGCATACCCAGGCGATGTTAGACTGATAAAGTCGCTGAGTTCCCCCCTCGGATACAACGTCTTTTGAAGGCAACATTTCTAGACAGTGTGTACTCAAGCCCACCGTGTCGAAGCCGATAGTATAAAAAACAGGACACAGCTACATTCTGCCAGGGTTGGCTATCACCATAACAAGCAAGACAATCAAAAGGTGATGCAATGCTGGAGAAACTCCACAAGATCAATGTGAAATACACCCTGGCGTTTATCCTGGTGGCCTTGTCGCTGCTGGGCGTCGTGGTGGTCGATAGTCTGCTTGTCCAGTCGATACGCGAACGCATGACGGCGTTCAGTGGCTCCTTTAACCCGGCCGTTTCAGCGGTGCTCAATGCGGACCGCGATCTCTACCAGGCACGGGTGGCCGAAATTGAAGTACTACGTCAAGCGCCGGGCAGTGAGGGGGCAAGCGCTCAGTACGACGATTACCGCGAAAATGCCGAGCAGGCGTACGACCGAATGCATGACTTCCTCACGTTGCTAGAGGCATATCCGCAGGTAAGCGAAGGGCTTGAGCCGTTCGAGGATCGTTTCACGGCATGGGAGGCGGCGTCCCAGCGTGTTTTCGACCTGCATGCAGACGGCGAGCTTGATGCCGCCGAGGCGCAGTTGGAAGGCGACTCCTTAGCGGCCTTTAATTCGTTGCGGGCGCTTTACAACATGGCCGGGGAAAGCGCCGATGCGCGCGGCCTGGCGCTGGAACAAGAAACACTGGCGGCAGTCGCCGTTCAGCAACGCTGGGTGATGGGCTTCACTGCCTTGGTGCTGCTGGCAACGTTCGCCATCGCCTTGGTGGGGCCGAACCTGATGTCCCGGGCGATTCGCCAGGTCAGTGGGCGCATTCGCGATATTACCCAGGGTGAGGGCGACCTCACAGCGCGTATTGATAGCCAGCGGCGCGACGAGATTGGTGAGCTGGCCAGTGAGTTTGATGGTTTTATTGAGCGCATGGATACAAGCTTCCAGGCGGTGCGCGACGGTGCCCGCAATGTCAATGTGGCGTCGAACGAGATTGCCTCCGGTAGCGAGGACCTCGCGTCCAGAACCGAGGAGCAGGCGTCCGCTCTGCAGGAAACGGCGTCCAGCATGGAAGAAATGTCTTCGATCGTGCGCCAGAACAGCGAGTCGGCCAGCAATGCCGATACCATTTCCAGCCAGGCAGCAGAAAAAGCCGAGAAAGGCGTCAAAGAGGTTCAGCGCTCTGTTGAGTTGATGCGCGAGCTCGAGACCAGTTCCCGCAAGGTGGGCGAGATTGTGGAAGTCATCGATTCGATTGCCTTCCAGACCAATATCCTGGCGCTCAATGCCTCGGTCGAGGCGGCGCGCGCGGGTGAACATGGCCGTGGGTTTGCGGTGGTGGCCAGCGAGGTGCGCAACCTCGCCAGCCGCAGCGCGGATTCATCCAAAAAGATTCGTGAGATGATCACGGATATCAGCCAGCGTATCGCCAGCGGCGCCGAGCAGGCGGTACGCAGCGGCGAGGGGATTCAGGATACGGTGGAGGCTATCCGCCAGGTGTCAGGGCTGATGAACGAGATTTCGCTGGCCGTGCGCGAGCAGGAATCCGGCATTCAACAGGTGGGCACGGCGCTGACGCAGATGGATTCCGCCACGCAGCAGAACGTCACGCTGGTGTCGCAAACCAGCGGCTCGGCGGCGTCCCTTCAGCAGGAAGCCAACCGACTCACCCGCCTGGTGGATGCGTTCAAGCTTAGTGGCGATGCCTCAGGCGCCGCGTCTCAGTCGCTGCCCAAGCAGGCCACGCCGCAACGCAGTGCCCAGAAAAGTGAGCCTGAGTGGGAGGCTTTTTAGGATTGTAAGATCAGTCGGAAAGTAAAGTACATGGATGTGATGGCCTATAAAAATGAAATTGATCAGCGACGGCTTGAAGCGCTTGATGAGCTCTCATCTCTCGATCAGTCATTGGGTCTGGGCTGAGGAATGGATGAGGAATCTGCTGGCTCAGCGCAATGACCTGTCATGGGAAAAGCTAGAGCAGGTTCGTGAGCGGTTAACCTTTCACGTCGTAATCTTGCAAAGATACGTCATTGACGTATAATAGTCTTCATGTTGACTATCATCGAAACCCCTACATTCGAAGCGGATGCCAGAAAGATCTGGAATGAGGAGGAGCGAAGTGCTTTTTTCACTTGGCTGGCGGCCAATCCTGAAATTGGTGATCTTGTACCAGGCAGCGGTGGATGTAGAAAGGTTCGTTGGTCGGTAGCGGGTTCAGGGAAGCGTGGCGGGGTTCGTGTCATCTACTTCACTAGGTTTGCAAACGGTGAGATTTGGTTGTTGGTGATCTACAAGAAGGCTGTCAAGGAGAACATACCCGCGCATATCCTGAAGTCGATTCGTGAGGTACTGGAAAATGAGTAGCGAGACCCTTAGTGCAGAGGAGCTTGGCAACAAGTTGCTCCAATCTGTTAAAGAAATGAAAGCGGGCAAGGCGGCGCGAATTAGTCGTGTTGAGCCTAACGAGGTGGCAGAAGCGCGCGGTAAAACTGGGCTGACTCAGATTGAGTTTGCTGAGGTACTGCACATTTCTCCGCGTACCTTGCAGGAGTGGGAGCAAGGCCGACGTAAACCCTCCGGGCCTGCAAAAGCGCTTATCGAGATTGCTTTCCGCCACCCAGAAGTTATTCGGGAAGATCTTGAACTCAGTCGTTAACAAGCGGCTGCTGTAGATTAATGGTTTGATGCTCCGCACAGGGCTGATGGCAATCTCCTTGCGTTATTGAAACCCGCTAGCAAGGCCGCATTCTGCGTGATAGACTATGCCATCCTCTCAGACAAGACCCGTGAGCGGGCAGCTGAATTGAACTGCTCGCTACACTATTTTGGTCGGCTTATTGCACAAAAATTAGCCGCCAAAACAATTGGTTGTTACGGAAGCGTCGCATTGGCCGTGTCGGCTCGCGACGAACACATAGTTAATCCGTTGCCCTTTAGCGGCAACCTTATTCTCCAAGGAGATACCAGTGGCGAACAGCAAGCAAGCTCGCAAGCGCGCCCGCCAGGCCGAAAACCGTCGTGTCCTGAAAGCTAGCCAACGCAGCATGGTCCGTACCTACATTAAGCGCGTGCTCAAAGCGGTTAAGACAGGCGACCATGGCAAGGCGATGGAAGAGTTCAAGGTGGCGCAGCCGGTCATCGACCGCATCGCTGATAAAGACGTCCTTTCCAAGAAGAAAGCCGCACGTCTGAAAAGCCGCTTGAACAAGCGCATTAAAGCACTGGCGGCGTAAGCCGGCAGGCGCCTTAAAAAACCGGCTGCGGCCGGTTTTTTTGTGTCTGTGGATTGCCAAGGGAAGGATGGCGAAGGCGATGACCACGAAATCGCAGCAGGAAGGTCAGGAGCAGCCTCGGGGGCGTGGATTGATGCGCTCGGGGTTGATAGTCAGTGCCATGACCATGCTGTCGCGGGTCATGGGGCTTGCGCGCGATGTGGTGGTGGCGGCGCTATTGGGTGCAGGCGACGGGGCCGATGCGTTTTTCGTGGCCTTCAAGATCCCCAATTTTCTGCGCCGTCTGTTTGCCGAAGGGGCGTTCAACCAGGCCTTTGTGCCGGTACTTTCCGAGTACTCGACCCAGCGCGACAAGCAGGAAATTCGCGAGCTGCTCAATGCCGTGGCGGGCAGTTTGACGGCGATTCTGGCGCTGATTACCGCGCTTGCCATGCTGGGGGCGCCCTGGTTGATCTGGCTGTTTGCACCAGGGTTTGGCCGCGACCCGGAAAAGCTCGCCATGACCGCGGACATGCTGCGCTTGACCTTCCCGTATTTGCTGCTGATTTCGCTTACCGCCTTTGCCGGTAGCGTGCTGAACACCTGGAACCGCTTTGCGGTCCCGGCGTTTACTCCAGTGCTGCTGAACCTGTCGCTGATCGGGGCGGCCTTGTTACTCACCCCGCTGATGACTGAGCCCGCGATGGCGCTGGCCTGGGGCGTGCTGATTGCCGGGGTGGCGCAACTGGTGTTCCAGGTGCCGTTTTTGCTGCGCCTGGGGTTGATGCCCACTCCATGGCCCAACCTGGCGCATGAAGGCGTCCGGCGAATATTGAAGCTCATGGGGCCGGCGCTGTTTGGCGTCTCGGTATCGCAGATCAACCTGCTGCTGGATACCGTGCTGGCCTCGCTGTTGGCCGCCGGCAGTGTGTCGTGGCTGTATTATTCCGATAGGCTGGTGGAGCTGCCGCTGGGCGTGTTCGGCGTGGCGATTGGCACGGTGATCTTGCCCGCGCTTTCCAAGCGCCATGCTGACCAGTCAAACACGCATTTTGCCGCCATGCTCGATTGGGCAATCCGCATGGTGCTGCTGCTGGGGCTGCCCGCCGCGCTGGCGCTGGTGGTATTGGCAGAGCCGCTATTGATCACGCTGTTCCATTACGGCGCGATGACCGATACCGATATCCAGATGGCGGCGATGAGCCTGCGCGCCTACGCCGTCGGGCTGGTGGCCTTTATGCTGATCAAGGTGCTCGCACCGGGCTTTTTTGCCCGCCAGAACACCAAGACCCCGGTGAAGGTGGCCATCTTTGCCATGGTCGCCAATATGGTCTTCAACCTGATGCTGGTTTGGTCGCTGGCCCACGCCGGGTTAGCGTTGGCCACGGCGCTGTCGGCGTTTTTGAATGCCGGGCTGCTCGGTTACCTACTGCGTAAGGAAGGCGTGCTGGTGTTTCAGCCGGGCTGGGGGCGCTTTGCGGTGCAGCTTTTAGGCGGCTGTGCATTGATGAGCATTGCGTTGTACGTCATCGCGCCCGAGTGGACAGCCTGGCTTGCCATGAGCCTGTGGCAGCGGGTCGCCTGGGTGTCAGGGCTGGTGGCACTGGGCGCGGGGCTGTACTTTGCCTGGTTGGGTGCGCTGGGGTTGCGGGTGCGGCATTTGAAAATGCGTGCCTGACGCTGCACGACGGCGGCCAGGTTCGTTATAATCGGTGGCTTTGCTGCCTGCTTCTTGAGCGGGTGAGCAGGCTAGCAACGGCAGAGGTGCCATGCGGGTCATTCGAGGTTTGCACAATTTAACGGCGTCATCGCGGGGCTGCGTGGCAACCATCGGTAATTTCGATGGCGTGCACCGCGGCCATCAGGCGATCCTGCAGCAGTGCCGCGAGCACGCCGCGCGCTTGGGCGGGCCGCTGACCGTGGTGGTGTTTGAACCCCAACCGCGGGAGTTTTTTGCCGGTGACCAGGCCCCGCCCCGGCTGACACGGCTGCGTGAAAAGGTCCGCTTGCTGGGTCATCACGGTGCCGAGCAGGTGCTGTGCCTGCCGTTCAACGATGCGCTTCGCAGCCTTACCGGCCGTGAATTTATCGATCAGGTACTGGTTGACGGGCTGAATGTAAAGCACCTGGTGGTCGGCGACGACTTTCGCTTCGGCTGCGACCGCCGCGGAGACTTCACCCTGCTGGAAGCCGTGGGCCGCGAACAGGGCTTTGGCGTTGAGCATACCCGTACCTTTACGGTAGACGATGAACGCGTTTCCAGCTCGCGGGTACGTACCTTGCTGGCCAGCGGCAATTTTACCGCCGCCGCCCGCCTGCTGGGGCGGCCCTATTCGGTGGATGGCCGGGTGGTGCGCGACCAGCAGTTGGGCCGAACCATTGGCGTGCCCACTGCCAATCTGCCCATGCTGCCCCAGCCGCTTACGCTGCGCGGTGTATACGCCGTTGTTGGCGAACTGGAAAACGGCGAGCGACATTTGGGCGTGGCCAACGTTGGCTTTCGGCCCACGGTGGGCGCCACGCGGCCGACCCTGGAGGTTCACCTGTTCGATTTCTCAGGTGATCTCTACGGCCAGCGCATGACGGTGGTGCCCTGCGCGCGGCTGCGGGGCGAGGTGAAGTTTGACGATATCGAGGCGTTGAAAGCGCAGATTGGGCGTGATCAGCGTCAGGCGCGGCGCTACTTTGCGACCGCCGCTGCTGGCAAAAACGCAACATTCCCGCTGGCCTCGGCCCCGCTCGGGCGAGAGACCGCATCTTCTGATTCCTCCTTGGCGGGCGATTCCGCCGAAGATAACGACGGCTGACCGGACTATGGATTATAAGCACACGCTAAACTTGCCAGAAACCGATTTTCCCATGCGCGGTATGCTGCCCAAGCAGGAGCCGGGGCGGGTGTCCACATGGCAGGACATGAACCTCTACCAGCGCCTGCGCGAAGCCCGCGCTGGAGCGCCGCTGTTCGTGCTCCACGATGGCCCTCCCTACGCCAACGGCAGCATTCATATCGGTCACGCCGTCAACAAGATTCTTAAAGATATTATCGTCAAGTCGAAGAACCTGGCAGGCTTTGACGCGCCCTATGTACCGGGTTGGGACTGCCACGGCCTACCCATCGAGCACAAGGTGGAAACCACCCACGGCAAGCACCTGGCGCCGGACACCGCCCGGGAGCTGTGCCGTGAATACGCCGCCGCGCAGATTGAAACCCAGCTGACCGATTTCGTACGGCTGGGCGTGGTGGGCGACTGGGATCACCCCTATCGCTCGATGGATTTTGCCAACGAAGCGGGCGAGATTCGTGCGCTGGCCGATATGGTCGACGCGGGCTATGTGTTCAAGGGCCTGAAGCCGGTGAACTGGTGCTTTGACTGCGGCTCGGCGCTGGCCGAGGCGGAAGTCGAGTATGCCGACAAGAAGTCCGACGCTATCGACGTTGCCTTCCCCGTTGAAGACGCCGACAAGCTGGCGGCCGCATTCGGTTTAGACACGCTGCCCAAGCCCACTGCCGTGGTGATCTGGACCACCACCCCCTGGACCATCCCTGCCAACCAGGCGTTGAATGTCCATCCCGAGTTCACCTACGCGCTGGTCGATACCGGCGAGCGTCTGCTGCTGCTGGTGGAAGACCTGGTCGAAAGCTGCCTGGAACGCTATGCACTGAGCGGTGAGGTAATTGCCACCGCCAAGGGCGCGGCGCTGGATCTGATCAATTTCCGTCACCCTTTCTATGACCGCCTGTCGCCGGTGTACCTCGCCGACTACGTCGAGGCCGAAGTCGGCAGCACGGGTATTGTCCACTCCGCGCCGTCCTACGGCATGGATGACTTCATTACCTGCCGCGAGCACGGCATGGAATTTGACGACATGCTCAACCCGGTGCAGGGCAACGGCGTTTATGCGGACGACCTGCCGTTCTTCGGCGGCCAGATGATCTGGAAGGCCAATCCGCATATCGTCGACAAGCTGCGTGAAGTGAACGCGCTGATGGCCCACACGCCGATCACCCACAGTTACATGCACTGCTGGCGGCATAAAACGCCGGTGATCTACCGTGCCACGGCCCAGTGGTTTGTGGGCATGGATATCCAGGGCAAGGACGGCAAAACCCTGCGCGAGCGTGCCCTGGAAGGCATTGAAGCGACCAGGTTTACCCCTGCCTGGGGGCAGGCGCGCCTGCACAGCATGATCGCCAACCGCCCGGACTGGTGTATTTCCCGCCAGCGCAACTGGGGCGTGCCGATTCCGTTCTTCCTGCACAAGCAGACCGGCGAGCTGCACCCGCGCACCGTTGAACTGATGGAAGAAGCCGCCAAGCGCGTCGAGCAGGAAGGTATCGACGCCTGGTTCAAGCTCGACCCGTCGGAGCTGCTGGGTGCGGAAGCCGCCGATTACGACAAGGTGACCGACACCCTGGACGTGTGGTTTGATTCCGGCACCACCCACCGTCATGTGCTGCGCGGCTCGCACCCGCATGGCCATGAAAGCGGCCCGCGGGCGGACCTGTATCTGGAAGGCTCCGACCAGCACCGCGGCTGGTTTCACTCGTCGCTGCTGACCGGCTCGGCCATCGACGGCCACGCGCCGTACCGCCAGTTGCTGACCCATGGCTTCACCGTGGATGCCCAGGGCCGCAAGATGTCCAAGTCGATCGGCAACGTGGTCGTCCCGCAAACGGTCATGGACAAACTGGGTGCCGATATTCTGCGCCTTTGGGTCGCCTCGACCGATTACTCCGGCGAAATGGCGGTCTCGGACGAGATCCTCAAGCGCACCGCGGATGTCTACCGGCGTATTCGTAATACTGCCCGCTTCCTGCTCTCCAACCTTAACGGCTTTGATCCGGCGAAGGACAAGGTGGCGTTTGGCGACATGCTGGCGCTGGATCAGTGGGTGGTCGACCGCGCCGCGCAGTTGCAGGGGCGTATCGACACCGCCTACGACGAGTACCGCTTCCTGGATGTCTATCAGCAGGTGCACGGTTTCTGTGCCCGTGAGCTGGGCGGCTTCTATCTGGATGTCATCAAGGATCGCCAGTACACCACCCAGGCGGATTCGCTGGCCCGGCGCAGCGCACAAACCGCGCTTTACCACGTAGTCGAGGCGCTCTCCCGCTGGATCGCCCCGATCCTGTCGTTCACCGCTGAAGAGATCTTTGAGCACATTCCCGGTGAGCGCGGCGACAGCGTCCTGCTGGAAACCTATTACACCGGCCTTGAAACGCTGGATGATAATGCCGTGATGGGGCGTGGTTTCTGGGAGCAGGTGCTGGAAGTCAAGCATGCGGTCAACAAGTGTCTGGAAGATGCCCGTAATGCGAAGGTGATCAAGGGCAGCCTGGCGGCGGAAGTCACGCTTTACGTGAGCGACGAGCTCAACGCGACGCTGACCAAGCTGGGCGACGAGCTGCGCTTTGTGATGCTGACCAGCGAGGTAACGCTTAAACCGCTGGCTGAGGCCAAGAATGCTGAAGCCACCGAGCTTGAAAGCCTGAAGGTCGCGGTGGCGCAAAGCGAGCACACCAAGTGCGAGCGCTGCTGGCATCATCGTCCGGACGTAGGCACCCATGAGGCGTATCCCGATCTATGCGGCCGCTGTATCAGCAACCTCCCCGAAGGCAGCGGCGAGATTCGTGACTATGCCTAACGCGCCCCATACGCCTGATACCCCTTCGCAGCGGCCGCCGATGCACCGGCCGCTGCGCTGGCTGTGGCTGGCAGTCGCGGTGGTCGTGCTCGACCTGGCCACCAAGTACCTGGCCAGCAGTTTGTTGAACTACGCCCAGCCGGTGGAAGTACTGCCGTTTTTCAACCTGACGCTGTTGCATAACCCGGGAGCGGCGTTCAGCTTTTTGGCCGACCATCCCGGCTGGCAGCGCTGGTTCTTTGCGATTATCGCGATTGGCGCAAGCATCGGCCTGACCATTTGGCTCGCGCGGATCAAGGCCGACGAAAAGCTGCTGGCCGTGGCGTTGCCGCTGATCATCGGCGGGGCGCTGGGCAACCTTTTTGACCGGCTCGTTCACGGCTATGTGGTCGACTTTCTGTCCTTCCACGTAGCGGGCTGGTACTACCCGGCATTTAACGTGGCGGATATTGGCATTACCCTGGGGGCTGCCGGGCTAATCTGGGAGTCGGTGGTGGGCGAACGGCGACGCAAAAAAGCCCAGCGGTCCTAACCTCCTTTCAACTGCGAGTAACGCAATGAGCGATTATTTAATTGATGACGGTATGGAAGTGTCCTTGCACTTCACGCTCAAGCTGGAAGACGGCACGGTGGTCGACTCGACCAAAGAGAAAGTGCCCGCTACCTTTCAGTATGGCGACGGCAATCTGCCCCCTGGCTTTGAGCATCCGATCAAGGGCATGGCCGCGGGGCAGGAAGGCAGTTTCGAGATTACCCCTGAACATGCGTTCGGTCAGCATAACCCGCAGAATATTCAAACGCTGAAGCGTGACGACTTCGGTGATGAAGCGCCCGAAATTGGTATGGTGATGTCATTTGCCGATAAAGCGGGAACGGAATTGCCGGGTGTGGTCAAAACGATCGAGGGCGACCGGATCGAGGTCGACTTTAATCATCCTCTGGCGGGGCGTACCCTGACGTTTGAGGTGGAAGTGCTCGACGTGAAGCCGGTCACGACACACTGAGCCCCCACCTACCGGCAGGGGCGATATTCATCCAACGGTGTTCAGCATCAAGGCGCGACTTATGCAATCACAGCAGCAAACACACCCCATCGAGATCAAACTGGCCAACCCGCGAGGGTTTTGCGCGGGGGTCGACCGTGCCATCGATATCGTCAACCGGGCGCTGGATGTGTTTGGGCCGCCGATCTACGTCCGCCACGAAGTAGTCCATAACCGCTTTGTGGTGGAAACGCTGCGTGAGCGCGGCGCGGTGTTCGTCGAGGAATTGCACGAAGTACCTGACGATGTGATCGTAATTTTCTCCGCCCACGGTGTCTCCCGTGCGGTACAGCAGGAAGCCGAAGAGCGCGGCTTGAAAGTCTTTGACGCCACCTGCCCGCTGGTCACCAAGGTGCATCTTGAAGTGCTGCGCTACGCCAAGCGCGGCCAGGAATGCATCTTGATCGGCCACCAGGGCCACCCGGAGGTCGAGGGCACCATGGGTCGTTACGATACGGCCAGCGGTGGGCGCATCTACCTGGTGGAAGACGAGCACGATGTCGCCAATCTGGATGTCAAAGACCCGTCCCAACTGGCCTTTGTGACGCAAACCACGCTGTCTATGGATGACACCGCCAAGGTGATCGATGCGCTGCGTGATAAATTTCCCGAGATTCAGGGGCCGCGCAAGGACGACATCTGCTACGCCACGCAGAATCGTCAGGACGCGGTACGTGAACTGGCCGCCGATAGCGATCTATTGCTGGTAGTGGGTAGCCCCAATAGCTCCAACTCGAATCGCCTGCGCGAGCTTTCCGAGCGTATGGGCACGCCCGCTTACCTGATCGACAACGCCGAGCAGATCGACCCTCAGTGGTTGAACGGCATCAATCGCATCGGCGTAACCGCCGGGGCGAGCGCGCCGGAAGTGCTGGTCAAGGGTGTCATCGAACGTCTGCAGACCATGGGCGCCACCGCGCCCCAGGAGCTGCTCGGCCGGGAAGAGACGATCACCTTCTCAATGCCTCGTGAACTGCGCGAGCAGGTCATCGCCAGCAGCTAATACCTGGCAGCCAATCCAAGCCTACGTAATGCAATGCGTATGGGTTTGCGACATACTGAAATGGTATGAGTCAACCAATACAGGAGCAACGCCGCTTGCATTACGTTTCTCATCCCCCCTTGTCACGTCACGGCCAGCGCGGCTTTACCCTTATTGAGTTAATGATCGTGCTGGCCATCATCGGCATCGTGGCGGCCATTGCCTACCCCAGCTATACCCGCTACGCCCAAAAATCGCTGCGCACCGACGCCCATGCGGGGCTCATGCAGGCAGCGTCCGAGCTGGAGCGATGCTACACGCGCACTTATGCCTATGCCGCAAGCTGTCTGGAAACGAAACAGTCACCTGAGCAAAACTATGCCATTGGTTTTTCCAGTGAAGGTGGAGACGGTGGTTATACATTGACGGCAACGACCAGGAACGGCCAGGACGATGGCTGCGATGCGCCGTTGACACTGGATGCCAAGGGCAACCAAGAACCCGATGAGTGCTGGTAGGCCTATGCCCCAACGCGGCTTTACCCTTATTGAACTGATGATCGTGCTGGCTATCGCGGCATTGTTGATGCTACTCGCGGCGCCCGCTTTCACTACCTTCATGGCCCGCCAGCAACTGGCCGGTGATGTTAACCAGCTGCAATCGGTGCTGACCTTTGCCCGCAGCGAAGCGATCAAGCAGCGTCGGCCCATCACGGTGGAATTTTCCCCGCCCAACGAACTCAACGCTTCGCGCCGCCCTGAAGCGTGCAACGACGCCCCGTGGTGTTACTGGGCCGAAAGCGCTCAAGACGGCGGAGAGGCGAACGTCATGCGCGTAGGGCAAACCGACAAGATTACCCAGCCCGAAGACAGATTCTCTTTAGTGTTTGAAAGCCTGGGCGATGCGGATATCAGCGACTGTGATGACGATGATGGCCAGTGCGAGATTACGCTCTCGGGAGACGCTATCGACCCTGTGACGATCCGGGTTCGTGAAACCGGCAGCTTGCGCAAGGTGCCCTTATGATGTCACAGCGTGGCTTCAGTTTAGTTGAAGCACTGATTGCACTGCTGGTGTTGTCGCTGGGTCTGGTGGGCGTGGCCGCCATGCAGCTAAAAGCCCTGCAAAGTGCGACCCAGGGCTACCAGCGCTCGGTGGCCAGCGTCGCCGCTGTTGATGCCCAGGAGCGTCTTTGGGCAACGCTTGAGCCCGGACAAGGCTGTGATGCCATCGATGTCGGGGCGGTTAAAACCGTCTGGCAAGACCATTGGTTTCAGGATGAGGACCATTCGCCGCTGCGCAACGCCGTTGAATCGCAAAGCGATATTACGCGGGAGAGTGGAGGTAGCAGTTGCCAGTTCACGGTCATCTTGGTGCTGGGCAGCGGTGATGACGACAAGTTGGACTCCCGCTTTCGCTTGCCTAGCCTGGAGGACCTGGAATGAGGTACGTTCAGCGCGGGTTTACCCTGGTAGAGCTGATGGTAGCGCTGGTGATCGGTACCATCATCATTCTGGGGGCGGGGCAACTGTTTCTCACTACTTTTCAAACCTTTCAAAACGTTGACAAGATCAGCCGCAAGCAGGAAAACCTGGTATTTATCGCCCAGCGCGTTACCCGCGAGATCCGTCAGAACGGCCCGGGGCGCTTCACGCTTGAATGTGAGTTAGAGCAGGTGCAGGAAAAAGACCAATGCACCTGCACCGTTGCCGATACCAATGAAGGCAACCAGCCGCTGATCAGTTTCCGGAAAGACCTTGCCAGTGAAAATTTGTCGGATTGTCTCGTGGAAGAGCGCAAGCTGGGCGAGCCAGTATCGGATAGCGATGCGCTTTATCGAGTCGTACTGCCGATTGAAAATAACGGTGAGTCGATTGTCTTCCATGTCGCCCATCGTGCCGCGGTACTAGGTACCGAGCAAAGTCGAGACGAGAATGATGAAAACGATGAAGATGCCCGTCAACCCGATCCCAACAACCCCGGCTACTACATGAATGGTGACCAGATGTATAACGACCGGTGTTATGTGCCTGGGAATGGGAATTTGAACACCAATCGTAATGGATGTGATGCTCCATGAAACAGCAGGGTGCGGCATTAGTGATTGTGATGGCGCTACTTGCCGGCGCCATGACACTTGGCCTCTCAGGTATGCAAACTGCCTTGGTAGACGAGCGCTTGGCGGGAAATTATCGTGCTGCCACCTTGGCGCAAATGGCGGCAGAGTCCGGGGCGATTGTCAGAGGCGAGAAAAATGCAACAAATGAAAGTGATGTGAGCTGTGGAGCGCTGAAAGAATCAGTTCAACGTAATGCTGCCGCGTCTGCAAATTTTTCAAAATTCAATGCCATTGAGTCGGCGGCTGGAAATAGCAATGTGGTGGCAGGGTATTATTTTGCCGAATGTCAAAATGCCGGAAAAAGCTCAGAGCTCATTGTTGGGCAAGTTAAACGTAATGCAGATGTTTCGGTGAATGAGTTCATAGCTGTCGATTATTATGTGCTTTACCCAAATGCCAGTGGTGGTTCAGGTTCTTCTCCTGGTGAGGGAGGCGGCGGTAATAATAGCTTCGGTAGCGGAGCGGTCGTGGCAGGCAAGGGTGGTGTTAGGTTAACGGGAAGTGCCCGAGTGAGTGGAGGGATAACGACAAGCGGTGACGTGGAAATTAAAGGCGGTGCTTCGGTGCCAGACTCAATTGATGCGGCTGGGACGATTGATTCGCCAAACTACTGGGATGAAGATGACACAAAAAATTTCCGGGAAAATGTCTCTTTTGACTCTGTTAGACAAGATCCACTGAGTATTGAAGACGTATATGCCTCTTTAGATAGAAAAACAGAGGCGCTGAAAGAAGGCCCTTATGAATATGGCGATGTTCGCGTTGGGAGATATCCTTTAGTTGATGCCACAATAAGCGGTAATGGGCTTATTGGTTTTAATGAGTCTAAAAACCCCGGTGAAAATCAAGTCATGGTAGAAGCTGAAGATTACGACGTATCAGAAGTGCCTATGATAACGGGTAATTATCCTGTAATGAGAACGAGGGACTTTAACCAAACAAACGGCAGCCTAACAGTAACAGGGAATGCCGTGCTTATTGTGGATGGCGACTTAACCCTTGGAGGCGGTGGTGATGAAGGGCTTATATTTGCAGGGGATAGTTCCTTAACAGTTCTGGTGACAGGTGATGTAGACCTAAAAAGTTCGTTGCAGATGCAAAATTTATCTGTGAAGACGCAAAGTGGGCAGCCAAGGTTCGCTGTTTACTCATTAGGTGAAAACGTCAAAATTACCGGAAATTCCCAGGCAATGGCCATGATTTATGCGCCCTTTGCCTCTGTTGATATTCGCGGAAGTGGCGGTTTGAGAGGCGCTTTATGGGGAGAAAGCGTGGATGTAAGGGGGGCTGGCCGCATTATCGGTGAGGGAAGTTTTATTGATGGCTCTAGTAGCGCAACTGACGGAGCAGGAAGCAGTGCCTGGGCTCCATTTTAGTAAAGGCTATTAAGGGGTTGAGGACGCCTCTACTTGCAATATCCAGCATGGTAGACTCCAATGCTCGGTTTGTTCCGCATTATTCCAGTGATAGGCTAACTTCCAATGAGTCAGACCCGTGTCCTTACCGGTATCACCACGACCGGTACGCCCCATCTGGGCAACTACGTCGGGGCGATCAAACCCGCCATCGAGGCGAGCCAGGACCCCAGCGTGCAGTCGTTCTACTTTCTGGCTGACTACCACGCGCTGATCAAGTGTCAGGATCCCAAGCGCGTGCAGCAGTCGCGGCTGGAAATCGCCGCGACCTGGCTGGCGTTGGGGCTGGATACCGACAACGCCATTTTCTATCGCCAGTCGGATATCCCGGAGATCCCCGAGCTGACCTGGCTGCTTTCCTGCGTGTGCGCCAAGGGATTGATGAACCGTGCCCATGCCTACAAGGCCGCCGTGGCCGAGAACGAAGAAGCGGGCAACCAGGATCCGGATAAGGGCATCACCATGGGGCTGTTCGGCTACCCGGTGCTGATGGCGGCGGATATCCTGATGTTCAACGCCAACAAGGTGCCGGTCGGGCGCGACCAGATCCAGCATATCGAGATGGCGCGGGATATCGCGGGGCGTTTCAACCACCTGTACAAAGGCGACTACTTCACCCTGCCCAACGCGGTGGTGGACGAAAAGAGCCAGGTACTCGGTGGGCTCGATGGACGCAAGATGTCCAAGAGCTACAACAACACCATTCCGCTGTTTGTCGCCGAGAAAAAACTGCAGAAGCTGGTGCGCAAGATCAAGACCAACTCGCTGGAACCCGGCGAGCCGAAAGACCCGGATACCTGTACGCTGTTCCAGATTTATGCGGCCTTTGCCTCAACCGAGGAAACGGCGGCCATGCGTCAGCAGTATGCCAACGGCATCGGCTGGGGGGATGCCAAGAACCAGGTGTTCGAGTACCTCAACGCTCACCTGGAAAAACCCCGTGAGCGCTATCACGCCCTCATGGAAGACCCCGGTCATATTGAAGCGGTGTTGCAGAAAGGGGCTGAAAGAGCGCGGCAAGAAACGGCGGTGACCATGGATAGGCTGCGGTCTGCCGTGGGGCTTGGCCGTTTCCACTAAAACGAGGTGATGGCGTGCGCCTGCAACGTGATAAAAGCTTACTGCTGATGGTCGATTTTCAAGCCGGCCTAGTGCCGGTGATTGACGGGGGTGACCAGGCCATTGCCGAGGCTCATTGGCTGTATGGCGTAGCGGATGCCCTGGACATCCCCGTATGGCTGACCGAACAGATGCCCGAAAAGCTGGGCGGTACGGCACCGGCACTATTGGAAGCACGGCAGGCGCCAACGATTTGGCTGAAGCAGCACTTCGGGGCGATGGAAGAAACGGCATTTTGTGAGGCGCTGAGCGACTCGGGCAGACAGCAGGTGGTGCTATGCGGCACCGAAGCGCATATCTGTGTCCTGCAAACGGCGCTGGGGCTGCTGGACGAGGGCTATGCGGTCTACTGGCTGACGGAAGCAACGGCCAGCCGCCGTGCCGAGGAGGCCGTCTTGGCGCGCGAGCGAGCCTGCGCCCTTGGGGCGCAGGCGGTCTCGGCGGATATGGTGGCTTATGAGTGGCTTCACCGCTGCGATACCGCGTCTTTCAGCGCCGTGCATCGCCAGTTCCTGAAACCGCGTGCCGATAGAACCGTCCGCTTTTTCTAGCGGGAACCTTAACGATCCGATTCGCGGCGGGTGAAGACAAAGGTATCGCCCTGGGACGCGGCGGCATCGAAGCGGTAACCTGCCACGTCAAAATCTTTCAGCCCCTCGGGGTCGTTCACCTGTTGGCGAATGATCCAGGCACTCATCAGGCCGCGCGCCTTCTTGGCGTAGAAGCTGATGATCTTGAAGGTGCCGTTTTTCTCGTCTTTAAACACCGGCGTAATGATCCGGGCATCCAGCTTTCCGGCATCCACGGCTTTGAAATACTCGTTGGAAGCCAGATTCACCAGTACCTTGGAACCGCTGTCGGCAATCGCTGCATCAAGCGCTGAGGTGAGCGTGGGCTTCCAATAGGCATACAGATCCTTACCCGCCGGGTTGGGCAGCTTGGTGCCCATCTCCAGCCGGTAGGGCTGAATCAAATCCAGTGGGCGCAACAGACCATAGAGCCCCGAGAGGATGCGCAGGTGCTGCTGGGCATAGCGGTTTTCAGCGTCGCTGAAGGTATCGGCTTCAAGCCCGGTGTAAACATCGCCCTGAAAGGCCTGTGCCGCAGGCTTGGCGTTTTCCAGCGAAAACGGTGGCTGCCATTCGGCAAAGCGTGCCGCGTTCAGCCCCGCCAGTTTATCGCTGACGCCCATCAGGTCGCTGATTTGCTGTGGCGAATAGTCGCGCAGTATATCGATGAGTGTTTGGCTGTCGCTCAGAAAATCCGGCTGGCTGACGTCGTGGGTGGTTGAAGGGGTTTCAAAATCCAGTGTCTTGGCCGGCGAAATAACGCTCAACATGGCAGATTCCTTGGGACGTCGCAGAAATAATGATCCGTATTATACCAAGCCTCGGCGATGGCCGAGGCTATAAGGTCGATAGCGTTGTCTGCCATCAAGGGCAGGGGTTGGGCATACGGCGATGGATATCGTCGATCGCTTCCAGCAGTTCGTCGTCGAGCTTGAGGCTTTCGCTGGCCAGGTTGCTTTCCAGCTGTTCCATGGTGGTGGCGCCGATGATATTGCTGGTCAGGAAGCTACGCGAATTGACGAACGCCAGGGCCATCTGCGCGGGGTCGAGGCCGTAGTCCTGCGCCAACGATACATAGGCCTTGGTGGCCGCTTCGGCTTCCGGCGAGGTGTAGCGCTTGAAGCGTTCATAGAGGGTAAGGCGGCCTTTGGGTGGTTGGGCACCATTCAGGTACTTACCCGAGAGCACGCCAAAGCCCAGCGGCGAGTAGGCCAAAAGCCCGACATCTTCGCGGTGGGCGATTTCGGCCAGGCCCACCTCGAAAGAACGGTTGAGCAGGTTGTAGGGATTTTGAATCGAGGCCACGCGGGGCAGGTCAAGCTGGTCGGAGAGCTGCAGGGCGCGCATGGTGCCCCAGGGGGTGTCGTTCGACAGGCCGATGGCGCGGATCTTGCCAGCGTCGACCAGCTCCTTGAGCGCACTCAAGGTCTCCTCGAGGGGGGTGGCATCTTCTTCTTCGTTATGTGTATAGCCGAGCTTGCCGAAAAAGTTGGTGCTGCGGTCGGGCCAGTGCAGCTGGTAAAGGTCCACATAGTCGGTCTGTAGCCGCTCAAGGCTTGCGTCGATCGCCTTGAAGAGGTGGTCGCGGGTCAGGCGCGGCCCGCCGCGGATATGGTCAAGCCCGGGGCCTGCGGCCTTGGTGGCCAGGATGACATCGTCGCGTTCGCCGCGCTGCTTGAGCCAGCTTCCCACATAGCGCTCTGTCAGCCCTTGGGTGTCGGCCTTGGGGGGCACCGGGTACATTTCGGCGGTATCAATGAAGTTGATGCCAAAGGCGACGGCGCGATCAAGCTGTTCGTGGGCCTCGGCCTCGCTGTTCTGTTCGCCAAATGTCATGGTGCCCAGGCAAAGTCGGCTGACGTGCATCCCGGTTCTGCCCAGTGGTCGCGTTTGCATGGTGGGTCTCCTAGTATGAACACAATGACCTGCGGAATGCGCGGGAATTTCAGCGCATCGCGTCGGGGTTGTTGGGCATGTTAGCGAGGCGTTCGCCAGGCAGCAAATAAGAGGGGTTGAGTCGTCGCCATGGCAGGCGTATGCTTGCCAGCCCATTGACCGGCCAAGGGCCGGTTTGTCGCGTGGTTGGTTGTCTCATAGAGAGTGACGGCTGGCCCAAGGTTTCACAAACAGGCAGGGTGGTTGGCCATGCCACAGGCATCATCTTTGTTCATTCGGCTCGAGTTTCGTCTGGCCGAAAGGCTGTTTCAAAATCGTTGGCTGTTGCCACGCTCACCGCGTACTCAGCGGTTGACGCTGAACTTGTTCAAGCGCTGCGCTGAGGCGGGCCATCCCGACGCGCTTTCTGTTTATGGCAACATGCTGTTACAGCGAAGCCTGTCGCCCCACGATAAAGCACGCGGGGCGCGCTATGTAATGGAAGCTGCCCATGCAGGCGATGTAAAGTCGCAATATCAGGCGGCTAAAATTTATGAGACCGGCTGCGCGCAGTATCCGAGCCGTGATGATTACGCGGTGACCTGGTATGCGCGGGCGGCACAATCCGGCCATTCATTAGCGGCTGAACGTCTGGCGCATGCCTACCGGGTCGGCGAGCTGGGCCTGGCGGTGGATGCTGATCAGGCCGCCTATTGGCAGAGCCTGGTCGCTGATCCGTCTGACCCTGTTGCGGCATGATGTGCCGCCCCTTTTTTCGCAAGTGAGGTCGTCCGTGTCCGAGACGCTACCGACGGTGTTGGATATTGAGGCGTCCGGTTTCGGGCGCGGTAGCTACCCGATCGAGGTGGGTATTGCCCGTCCCGACGGGACGACCTGTGCGTTTCTTATTCAACCGCTCGATGAATGGACGCACTGGGACCCCAAGGCTGAGTTGCTGCACGGCATCTCCCGGGAGCGCTTGCACCGCGAGGGTTTTCCTGTGCGTCAGGTGGCACGCTGGCTGAACGACGAATTAAGCGAGGAAGGCAAGGCGTATAGCGATAGCTGGGGGTACGACAATACCTGGCTATCGCTGCTGTTTCATCACGCGGGCATGCTGCCGGGCTTTCGCCTGGAAGCGCTGAGAATCCTGCTCAGCGAAGACCAGCAGGCGCTATGGAGCGATACCAAAGAGGCGGTCATCGCCGAGCGCGGTATCCACCGCCACCGCGCCGGTGAAGATGCGCGGTTATTGCAACTGACTTACCAGCGCACCCAGCAGCTTTGCCAGTAAGTATCGGGCTTTTTCTAACGATCCCCTGAACTTTCCAGCGCCTCTAGCAGCGCAGCGGGCGTTTCGGCATCAAGCAGCATGTCTCGCGTCGCTTGTGCCATGAATCCCTGCTGGACGGTACTGTTCAAAAACGTCAGCAGCGGCGAGTAGAAACTCTCGACATTGAGCAGCCCAAGCGGCTTTTCATGCAGGCCCAGATACCCCCAGGTCCAGATTTCAAACAGCTCTTCAAAGGTGCCGATGCCGCCGGGTAGCGCGATGAAGGCGTCGGCATTGGCGGCCATGGTGGCCTTCCGTTCGTGCATGTTGGGCACGCGGATCAGCTCGCTCAGGCCAAAGTGGGCCAGCTCGCGTTCGACCAGGTGATCCGGCATCACGCCGATCACCTCGCCCCCGGCGTCAAGTGCCGCATTGGCCAGTACACCCATCAACCCGACCCGGGCGCCGCCGTAGACCAGTGTATGACCGCGAGCCGCCAGGGTGTGGCCCAGTTCATGGGTGGCGTGACGAAAGGCAGGGCTATTGCCTTCCCGTGAGCCAAGATAAACGCAGATTCGGGACATCTTGCTTCCTTGTGCTGATGGGGCCGAGATGAAGGCTCAAGGCAGACAGGCGTCGACCTGGTAGTGAGCATCCAGCCATTGGCCAATCACATTGTTGCCGCAAAGGTGGTGGGCGTACTGGGTGTGCAGGCAGCGAACCTGCTGCCAGTTGCTGATGCCGCCAATACCGCGCTGGGTCAGTACCTCGGTGTAGCCGCGCTCGGCGACCTCGGCACGCTGGGCATCGCTCATCAGTGCCCAGCGCGTTTCAACGTAGTCGCGGTGGCTTTGCTGGTAGGCGGCGAGAAAGTCGGGGTCGTCCTGTAGCTGCTGCTCCAGCGACTTGATAACGCCGACGGCTTCAATGCGCGATATCTCGATTTTGAGCACGTCGGAGCACAGCCAGTAGAGCGTCGGGAAAGGCTTGCCCTCGACAACCGGGGCCATGCGCAGCACCAGTGGGGTGCCATGGCTGTCGGTCGCCGTCACGGCCTCGATGCCCTTGGGTGGGCGACCGAGTTGCTGGGTAATAATCGCCAGTTGGCGTTCGTCGGGTGCTTGATTGGTGCGAATCACCATGGGCGAGTCTCTTGCAGGCAGTCATCAGGTGTAAGGGAAATCGGTTATTCCCGGACAAACTTGGTGGACCGGCCAACGGCGCGAAAAAAGCAGCGATTGAGCTGTTCCGGAGAGGCGACATAATGCCAGGTACGCTCACAGTATTCAGCCGCTCGCGCCATCAGTACATCGTACAGGCGGTTGAACGGCGCATCATAATCGTAGGGGTCGGCGCCGAACAAGCGGATATGCGGGTAATCGGCAAAGCGTTCCATGAAGTAGCGCTCAAGGTCGGCCTCGACGGCGCGGTGCTGGGCGGTGTTGTCCGGGTCTAGCCATAGATTGTAGCGGATCGCCATGGGGCACTCCTGGCCGCCCCGTTGACGGGGCGTCGCGGTTCAGGCGGGGGCGGGCGCGTCCTGTAGATGGGCGGAGAGCGCTTCCCTCAATTCGCCTTCGATGGGCACGGTGCATTTAGCCTGATGATCGTACTGCACTAGAATGGTGTGCCCGACATTGGTTAACTTGCCATGCTGGCGCGCTTCCTGGGTGACAGTAAAGGAGCTGTTGCCCAGGCGCGTCAGGTAGGTACGTAATTCGATATCGTGACCATAAAACAGTTCAGCACGGTAGTCGACCTCCATCCGCGCCATGATCAGCCGCCAGGCGTTCGGGTTCAGGTCGGGGGTGAATAACCTGAACAGGTCGTTACGGGCCAATTCAAACCAGGCGGGAAGGCGTGTGTTGTTGATATGGCCCAGCGCATCAGTATCGTAAAAAGCAGGCTCGATGGTGCGGGTGAACATGGCGCTATCCTTTATGCTTGTTGTAGGTAACGGGTTGTCAGTAACAGATCAGTTAACGTGGTGTTCGTCGCCAGTTGTCAGTGGCGTGGAAATGCCAACCGTTGATCGATGACAGGCTTCAGGATTACCCCAAGCAAGCGCTTGGTCAAGTGCGCATGGCACGCCATTACACCAGGCGAAGCCCTTGCTGGTCCCGCCAGGCCGCTGCCAGCGCATTTTGCAACGGGGCCTGTAAATGAGCGGGCAGCGCTTGGTGTGCGTCTTCCAGGTGGTCAAAATGGCGGTTGCGCAACCAGCAGTAAGCCCAGGCGCAGGCTTCGGCTTCGCTCTTGGGCACGGGGCGTGCGGGCATCTGGTTAAGCAGGAATACCGCCGTGCGCGGCGCCCATAATGGAATGTCGGTGTTCTGGGCCTGGCTCCAGGCATCCAGCGTGTCGCCAGATGGCGTCTCGCTGGGTTCGCCAAGCTTGGCGACCCGTGCCGTCTCGGCCAGAATCAGTGCGAGCCGGTCAGCATCAGCCTGGCCCAGCGCGCGCCATTGGCGCAAAAGTGCCGGGCACCCTTCGCGAACCTTGGTATAAAAGTCATCTTGCGGCATGCTTTATAGCACCCCCGATTAGATAAGTGAGAGCAATGATGGCATTTGATTTTGCCACGCCCATTGAGCGACGCTACCCCGACGAGGGGTGGGCCTCGCAAAAATGGCACCGGTACGCCGATGATGTGCTACCCCTGTGGGTTGCGGACATGGACTTTCGCTCACCGCCCGCGGTGATAGAGACCCTACACGCAAGGGTGGCGCACGGCGTTTATGGTTACGGTGAAGTGCCTGATACGTTAACAGAAACCCTATGCGAGTGGAGCGCTAAGCATTATCAGTGGCCCATTCAACCCGAGTGGCAACAGTGGTTGCCGGGTGTCGTGCCAGCGCTGCATCTGGCGGCCCTGGCGCTGACGGCACCGGGTGATGGCGTGTTGACCGTGACCCCGATTTACCCGCCATTTCTGGCAGTGGCCGAGCGTACCGGCCGGTTGCCCCAGCAGGCGGCATTGGCCACGCCGGTCAGCGCCGACGATAACTGGCGGCTGGATATCGGTGCGCTGGAGGCCGCCGTAACCCCGCAAACGCGTCTGCTGCTCTGGTGTCACCCGCACAACCCCACCGGCCGCGTATGGTCGCATGGCGAGCTGGCCGCATTGGCGGCGTTTGTCGAACGCCACGACCTTTGGGTGGTGTCGGATGAGCTGCATTGCGATTTGCTGCTTGACGAAGGGGCGCACCACCAGCCGCTGGTGGCAGCTTTCCCGGCACTTGTCCAGCGCACCATTACGCTTTGGGCGCCGTCGAAGACGTTCAACCTGGCAGGCTTGACCACTGCCTGTGCGGTGATACCCGATCCCCACTTGAGGAAGCGTTTTGCCCAGGCCACCAAAGGCTTGTTGCCGGATGGCAACGTGCTGGGGTTGGTAGCAGCGGAGGCGGCTTATCGCCACGGCGATCCCTGGCGTCAGGCCTTGTTGGGGGTTCTACGCGAGCATCGTGCGACGCTCAAGGCGCGGGTCGCGACCTGGCCGGGAGTCGAGATGAACCCACCCGCGTCGACCTACCTGGCGTGGCTGGATATGCGCCAGGCGGGCCTGGGTGAATCGCCGCAGGCGACACTGCTCAAGCAGGCGGGCGTGGCGCTTTCAGACGGGGCGGCATTTGGCCACCCTGGGTTTGTGCGGCTCAACTTTGGCACCACCGCCTCACAGCTGGAGGCGGCATTAACCCGCATGGATGCATTGCTAGCCCGTTAAACGATCAGTAAAGCAGGGCAAACAGCTTGCGACGGTAGGTGACCGTCAGCGGGTGATCAGCCCCCAGGGCGTCGAAGACCTGCAGCAGGGTCTTGCGCGCGGCATCGTCGTTATAGGCACGGTCCTGCTTCATTAGCGTCAGCAGCGCCTCCAGTCCGGCTTCGTACTGACCGTCCGCTACCTGGCGCAGGGCGCGCTGGTACTGGGCTTCGCTATCGGTGCGGTCGCCCAGGGCGGCAATTTCCTCGCTGGACAGCGCCTGCTCGCCGAACTCGATGCTCGCCCGAACGCCGCGAGCAGCCGGGGCGTCGCGTTCTTCCGGGGGCAGGTTGTCCAGCAGGTTGCGGGCTTCATCGCGGCGCCCTTCGCTGACCAGCGCTCGGGCAAGACCTACCTGGTAGGGGTAGTGGTCCGGGTACTGGCTGACCAGGTTTTGGTAAATGTCCCGTGCCCCGGCCGGGTCGCCCTCGTTGAGCGCCGCTTCGGCCTGCTCTTCCGGGCTGGGTGGCGCGTCTTCCGGGGCTGGGAAATAGCGATTCAGCCACTCACGAACCTGTTTTTCAGGGAGCGCACCCTGGAAGCCGTCGACCAGGCCGCCCTGGCTGATCAGCTTGACATCGGGTACTGATTGCACGCCCAGCTGGCTGGCAATCTCAGGGTTGGCCTGGGTATCCAGCTTGGCAAGCAGGAAGGCCCCACCGTACTCGACCGCAAGTCGCTCCAATACCGCCATGAGCTGTTTGGACGGCTCGGAGTCCGGCGCCCAGCAGTCCATCAGTACCGGGACTTTCATCGAGGCTTCGAGGACTTGCTGGATATTACCGGCGTTGAGGTCAATGATGACGTCTTCGGGGCGAACCGGCGGCTGGTCGGCACTGGCCTGGCTGTCCTGACCCGTATCAGGACTGGTCAATGCTTCACCGGTGCGAGGATCAATGATGGATGACATAAACGGACTCGCGATATAAGGAAATTTGATTCTTTATATGCAGCCGCACCGGCGAGGATTCAAGGTGAATCGGCTAAAAAAGCGTACCTGTCACCGGGTGCTGCGTTTATATTCTTTAATGGTATAGAAAATGCTGGATAAAGCATTTTACGCTATCGTTAGCGATCGGTAAGCTCGTCATTATTACTCATATCAACCAAAAGCGCCGGTGTCGCGACTGGCGCTTTTGGTGTTGCTGAAGGTGATTGTATGTCGACAACGACTGAAACCCCCGCCGCTACGTATCGCGTGCCACTTATCGCCACAGCGGCGATTGTGCTCGGCGCGCTGATCATCGGTGTGGTCTTTGAAGCCAATACCGGCCTGCTGATGATTGTCGGTGGGCTATTCGGCATGGTGCTTTATCATGCCGCGTTTGGCTTTACGTCTGCATGGCGAGTGTTCATCACAGAGCGGCGTGGGCGTGGGCTGCGGGCGCAGATGGTGATGCTCACGCTGGCCGTTATCCTGTTTTTCCCGGCATTGGGCGCGGGCACCCTGTTTGGTCAAGAGGTGTACGGCTTTGTGGCCCCCATAGGTATTTCGGTGCTGGTCGGCGCTTTCCTGTTTGGTGTGGGCATGCAATTGGGGGGTGGCTGCGCCTCGGGCACCCTGTTCACGGCCGGTGGTGGTAATGCCCGCATGGTCATCACGCTGATCTTTTTCGTCGTTGGATCGGTGATTGGCACCGCGCACTTTACCTGGTGGCAAAGCCTGCCCGCCTTTCAGCCCGTTTCCCTGGTGAATGTGGCAGGCGCCGGTGGCGGTATCGCCATTAGCCTGGTGCTGTTTGCCGCCATTGCTGCGTTTACCGTGGTGATGGAAAAAGGCCGCCATGGCAAGCTCGAACAAGCCGCGCCGGTAGACAAGCAGGGCTATCAGCGCTGGCTAACGGGCCCGTGGCCGCTGGTGGCGGGCGCCATTGGCCTGGCGGTCTTGAACTTTGCCACCCTGGCGCTGGCGGGGCGTCCGTGGGGGATTACCTCGGCGTTCGCGCTGTGGGGCGCTAAAGGCTTCGAACTGCTGGGCGGCGACGTATCCCAGTGGGGCTATTGGCAGTCACCGGGTAATGCGGCAGCGCTGGGCGCAAGCGTATGGGGCGATGTGACCACGGTAATGAACGTGGGCATCATGCTGGGGGCGTTAGCAGCGGCCAGCCTTGCCGGGCGTTTTGCACCGAACTTCAGGATACCGCTGCGCTCGATACTGGCGGCGGTCATCGGTGGCCTGCTGCTGGGCTATGGCGCCCGTCTGGCCTTTGGTTGCAATATCGGCGCTTATTTCAGTGGCATCGCGTCCGGCAGCCTGCATGGCTGGCTCTGGTTAGTGGCGGCATTTGTCGGCAACATGGCAGGCGTCAAACTGCGCCCGTTATTTTTCACCGGTGAAGCCGCGCGCAAGCCGACGGCGAAAACATGTTGAGAAGCCATTAGATAACGCCACTTCCAGCCTGTTTTTCTATCTGACGCCTCAACCTCGGTTGGGGCGTTTTTGTCGCTTTAAAACGCCTGTTTGCTACCTTTGTAGGGTGGGCATGTTACATTACGCTCAACCGCTGCAGACGCGCTATGTTGCTGCATTGCAATAGAAATTTGCTAAAAAACGAGAGTGCTTATGACCACCACGAGCAAACGCCCCTTATACCTTCCTTACGCCGGTCCTTCCCTACTTGAAATGCCGCTATTGAATAAAGGCAGTGCGTTTACTCAGGAGGAGCGGTTGGCGTTCAACCTGATCGGCCTGTTACCGCAGAAAGTCGAAACCATCGATGACCAGCTTGAACGTGTCTATCGACAATACCAGCAGTGCCATAGTGACCTGGAGCGCCACATTCACCTGCGTGCCATTCAGGACGATAACGAAACGCTGTATTTTCGCCTGGTGTCGCAGCACCTCGAAGAAATGCTGCCGATCATCTACACGCCGACGGTGGGCAAGGCGTGCCAGGAATTTTCCAATATCTACCGCAATCACCGCGGGCTGTTTATCAGCTACCCGGACCGCGAGCACATGGATGACATCCTGCGCAGCGCCACCAAGGACAACGTCAAGGTCATTGTTGTGACTGACGGTGAGCGTATTCTGGGTCTGGGCGACCAGGGCATCGGCGGGATGGGCATTCCCATCGGCAAGCTGGCGCTGTATACGGCCTGTGGCGGCATCAGCCCTGCGTACACGCTGCCGATCATGCTGGATGTGGGGACCAACAATAAGTCGCTGCTGGATGACCCAATGTACATGGGCTGGCGGCACGAACGGATCGGCCAGGAAGAGTACAACGAGTTCATGGCGATGTTCATTGCGGCCGTCAAACGCCGTTGGCCCAATGTGCTGCTCCAGTTTGAGGATTTCGCCCAGGCCAACGCCGTGCCTTTGCTGGAGCAGTACCGTGACCAGCTGTGCTGCTTCAATGACGACGTTCAGGGGACCGCCTCGGTAGTGGTGGGGACGCTCCTGGCGGCGTGCCAGGCCCGCGGGCAGACCATTGCCGACCAGCGGGTGGTCTTCGTCGGCGGCGGCTCTGCCGGTTGCGGCATCGCCGAACAGGTGGTGGTGGCCATGCAGACGGAGGGCTTGACCGAGAGCGAAGCCCGGGCGCGCATCTACATGGTGGACCGCGAAGGCCTGATGACCGACGACCAGCCTTGGCAGCGCGATTTTCAACGCCGCCTGGCCCACGAGGCAGGCCTGGTAGCCGACTGGAACGGGCAAGGACTCGAAGAAACCATCGCACAAATCAAGCCGACGGTACTGATTGGCGTCTGTGGCCAGCGTGGGATTTTCACCGAGCAGGTGGTGCGCACCATGCACGCGGGCTGTGAGCATCCAGTGATCATGCCGTTATCCAACCCGACATCCCAGGCGGAAGCGGTGCCCGAGGACGTCATCCGTTGGACGGAAGGCCAGGCGCTGGTGGCAACCGGCAGCCCGTTTCCTCCGGTGGTCTTTAACGGCCGCACCTATCCGATTGCGCAGTGTAACAATGCCTATATTTTCCCGGGCATTGGGCTTGGGGTCGTGGCCGCCAGGGCATCGCGGGTCACCGATGAAATGTTGATGAGTGCTTCGCGGGCCTTGGCGCGGGAGGCACCGCTGGTCAAGGAAGGCAAGGGCGCGCTGCTGCCACCGCTGTCGCGTATTCGCGATATCAGTCAGTCCATTGCCTTTGAAGTGGCGGCCCAGGCGCAACAGAACGGGGTGGCGCTCAAGACCGGCGGCACCGAGCTGCGTGCTGCCATTGATCGCGCTTCATGGGACCCGGAATACCGCACCTACCGGCGGCGCGCTTTCTAGACCGTCATGCAAAAAAAAGCCCCCACAAAGTGGGGGCCAGCAAGCATTGGTCGGTTTCCCGATTAGGCTGCGCCAATCATGTTACGCAGCACGTAATGTAGGATACCACCATGACGGAAGTACGCCAGTTCATTCTCGGTATCGATGCGGCACTTGGCATCAACGGTTTTTTCGCCATCGGCATGCTTGATGGTGACCTTGACGCTGCCGCCCGGGGTTAAATCGCTGAGCCCGGCAATCGATATCTCTTCATCACCGGTAAGCCCCAGCGTCTTGCGGCTCTCACCTTCCGGGAACTGCAGGGGGACCACGCCCATGCCGATCAGGTTGGAACGGTGGATGCGTTCGTAAGACTCGGCGAGTACGGCGCGAACGCCCAGCAGGCGGGTACCTTTGGCAGCCCAGTCACGCGAGGAGCCGGTGCCGTACTCTTTGCCTGCAATGACGACGAGCGGCTTGCCTTCTTCCTTGTACTTCATCGCGGCGTCGTAGATCGCCATCTGCTCGCCGCTCGGCACGTGACGGGTTTCGCCGCCCACTACGCCGTTGAGCATTTCGTTTTGGATCCGCACGTTGGCGAAGGTGCCACGCATCATGACTTCGTGGTTACCGCGGCGCGAACCGTAAGAGTTGAAGTCCACCGGCTTGACGCCTTTCTCCTGAAGGTAGCGCCCGGCGGGGCTATCGGGTTTGATGGCACCGGCCGGGGAGATATGGTCGGTGGTCACCGAGTCGCCCAGCATGGCGAGCACGCGGGCGTTGTGGACATCCTCGATGGCGTCCGGCTCGCGGCCCATACCCTCGAAAAACGGCGGATGCTGGATGTAGGTCGACTCAGGCCACTGATAGACATTGCTTTCGGGTACCTTGATGGCCTTCCAGATATCGTCGCCTTCAAACACCTCGCCGTATTCTTTATGGAACATCGCGGTATTGACCTGCTCGACGGCGGTGGCGATTTCCGCCTGGCTCGGCCAGATATCCTTGAGATAAACCGGATTGCCGTCGCGGTCCTCGCCGAGCGGGTCCTTGCTCAGGTCGCACTGCACGTTACCCGCCAGCGCGTAAGCGACGACCAAGGGGGGCGATGCCAGCCAGTTGGTTTTCACCAGCGGATGCACGCGGCCTTCAAAGTTACGGTTACCCGACAGCACCGAGGCAACGGCCATGTCACCGTCGGAGATGGCCTTTTCGATCTCATCGGCCAGCGGGCCGGAGTTGCCGATACAGGTGGTGCAGCCGTAACCCACCAGGTTGAAGCCCAACGCGTCCAGGTCATAATTCAGGTCGGCAGCTTCCAGGTAATCGGTGACGACCTTGGAACCCGGCGCCAGCGATGTCTTGACCCAGGGTTTGGTGGTGAGGCCTTTTTCCCGCGCTTTGCGGGCGAGCAGGCCGGCTGCCATCATCACGCTGGGGTTGGACGTGTTGGTGCACGAAGTAATGGCGGCAATCACCACCGCGCCTGGGTTGAGGTTGAAGTCCTGATCATCGAGCTTCACCGCCTGACTGGTGTCATGCTCAAAGCTGCGCTCAACCCCCACGGCGGTCTGGCCACCCTCGGAGGACAGTTTTCCGTTGGCGGTCGGCTCTGCTTTGGTATCTTCCTGCATGAATTTTTCAAAGGCCGACGCCATGTCTTTAAGGGCCACCCGGTCTTGGGGACGCTTGGGCCCTGCAAGGCTTGCTTCGACCTCGGTCATATCCAGATGCAGGCTGTCAGTGAAGATAGGCTCGTCGCCCGGTTCGCGCCACAGCCCCTGGGCCTTCGAGTAGGCTTCGACCAGGTCAACCTGCTCGTCTTCACGGCCGGTCAGGCGCATGTAGTTAAGCGTTTCGTCGTCAACCGGGAAGAAACCACAGGTGGCGCCGTACTCGGGGGCCATGTTGGCAATGGTCGCCCGATCGGCCAGCGGCAGGTCTTTCAAGCCGTCGCCGTAGAATTCGACAAATTTACCCACGACGCCTTTCTTGCGCAGCATCTCGGTCACGGTAAGCACCAGGTCGGTGGCCGTGATGCCTTCGCGCAGCTTGCCGGTGAGCTTGAAGCCGACCACTTCGGGGATCAGCATGGAGACGGGCTGGCCGAGCATGGCCGCTTCGGCTTCGATGCCGCCAACACCCCAGCCAAGGACGCCAAGCCCGTTGATCATGGTCGTGTGGGAGTCCGTGCCGACCAGGGTATCGGGGTAGGCCAGGGTACGGCCGTCTTCCTGCTTGGTCCACACGGTTTTGCCCAGGTATTCCAGGTTGACCTGGTGGCAAATGCCGGTGCCGGGCGGTACCACGCGGAAATTATCGAAGGCTTGTTGACCCCAGCGCAGGAACTCGTAACGTTCCCGGTTACGCTGCATTTCAATGTCGACGTTTTCCTGGAAAGCGGCTGGGTTGCCGAATTTGTCGACCATCACCGAGTGGTCAATGACCAGGTCCACCGGTGACAGCGGGTTGATCTTGGCAGGATCCTCGCCGAGCTTTTCAACGGCGGCGCGCATGGACGCCAGGTCGACCACGCCTGGCACGCCTGTAAAATCCTGCATCAGCACGCGGGCGGGGCGATAGCCGATCTCACGACTGGACTTGCCTTCTTTTTGCCAGTCGACCAGGGCCTGCATGTCTTCTTGGGAAACGCTCTCGTCGTCAGCAAAACGCAGCTGGTTTTCGAGCAGAATTTTGAGTGTCTTGGGTAGCCGGTCGATGTTGCCAAGGGCGTCTGCTGCGTCTGGCAGACTGAAATAATGGTAGGACGTATTGCCTACCGTTAATGTTTTTTCCGTGTCAGAAAGCTTGCTCATGCGATTCTCCTCTCTATTGCTTGGCGTTGCGCGATGCGCGCCGGTCACTGTCTTCCTTTCCTCTGGCTGATCTGGATATGACGACTATCAGTATGGCTCATCCGGGGCGTTAAACCCGAACATCATGGCCCTTGGTTGTTATTAGAGGTGGGTCTGTACGCCTGCGGTTTCAAGTCGCAGCGACCTTTTTGCGCCATGCTGGCCTTGCAATCCCTTGTACTTGACGCCATTTCAGGCAGACTCTGTGCAAAATTATCAGCCGACTCTTTACAAGGTGGTGTCATGCAAACACGTCACGAGCGCTTAATCATTCTGGGATCTGGCCCGGCGGGCTATACGGCAGCCGTCTATGCGGCGCGCGCCAATTTGAAGCCGCTGCTGATTACCGGACTGCAGGCAGGTGGTCAGTTAACGACCACCACCGACGTGGATAACTGGCCCGGTGATGCGCAGGGCGTACAAGGTCCTGAACTCATGGAGCGCATGAAGCTGCACGCCGAGCGTTTCAATACCGAAGTGCTTTTCGATCATATCCATGAGGTTAGCGTAAGCGATAAACCCTTTACCTTGAAAGGCGACAATGGTGTATATACCTGCGATGCGCTGATCGTGGCGACGGGGGCCAGCGCACGTTACCTTGGCCTTCCCAGCGAACAGCAGTTCATGGGACAGGGCGTGTCGGCCTGCGCCACCTGTGACGGGTTCTTCTATCGTAATCAAGACGTCGTGGTGGTCGGCGGCGGCAATACCGCGGTCGAGGAGGCGCTTTACCTGTCGAACATCGCCTCTAAAGTGACCCTGGTGCATCGCCGTGACACCCTGCGCGCGGAGAAAATCCTCCAGGACAAGCTGTTTGAGAAAGTCGACGCGGGCAAGGTCGTGCTGGAGTGGTTTCAGCAGGTGGAGGAAGTCCTCGGCGATAACACCGGGGTAACCGGCGTGCGGGTTAAATCGACCCAAGACGGCAGCCTCAAGGATATTCACGCGCCGGGGCTGTTCATCGCCATTGGCCATAGCCCGAATACCGGTATTTTCGACGGCCAGCTGGATATGAGCGGTGGCTATATCAAGGTGAAGTCCGGCCTGGAAGGCAATGCCACGGCGACCAGCGTGCCGGGTGTCTTTGCCTGCGGCGATGTCATGGATCATGTCTACCGGCAGGCGATCACTTCTGCGGGCAGCGGCTGCATGGCGGCGTTGGACGCCGAGCGTTACCTGGACGGCATTACAGGCTGATCGACCCGCCTTGCCCGGCTAGTCGCTGCATTCGGTCGGTGCGGGCGCCATCCGCCAGCGTCCAAGTTGACTCAGAATCAGGGTGCTGCCCCTGGTGCGGGATTTCCCGCCCTGGGGGCAAAGGGTAAATCGCCCGTTATAGCCGCTGCTGTGGCCCAGCGCATCGTAGCGTATTCGCCGCCAGCCCCGGCTGTACCGAACCTCGACGCGTTCGCTGGCAGGGAAGGCGCGCAGCACATCGGTCGACGCAATATCCGCCGTTTGATCCCCGAGAACCACCATCAGTGCCTTGCTCCAGTTCTCGCCGCAGCGCAACGTATCATGCAAGTCGGCAATGGGGCATAGCGTGACCGGCTGGCGCTGGGTTATGGCCGTCTGGCGGGCAAAGCCCAGCGCCGTTTGCAGCCGATTGACTTCGCCGGTGCGCGCCGATCGTTCACCCAGCGCCTGAAAGCTGGGAATGCCCCATACAGCGATGATTCCCATGATCAGCAGGGTGACCAATAGCTCCAGCAGGGTAAATCCCCGCGTCTTGGCGCCACTCATGCGGCCTATGGATGGTTGATGCATATCGCCTCCTTGCGCTTGACCCTTGGACGCCCGCCGTTATGCTCGTGACTGAGCGGCAGGTATTGAAACCCTTACCTTAGGCGTTGCCGATACTTTTTTATGTAAGCCAAAGTGGACAAAGTGTGTGAGCGATTTCTTAATTGTGGGCGGCGGCGTCATCGGCATGATGACCGCGCTCCAGCTAGCCGATGCCGGGCAGCAAGTCAGTCTGGTCGAGCGTGGCGACTGTGGCCGGGAAGCCTCGTGGGCCGGTGGCGGTATTGTCTCGCCGCTGTACCCCTGGCGTTACGCTCAAGCCATTTCCCGACTGTCCCGCTGGTCGGAAGGCGCCTACCCAAGCCTCTCCCTGCGCTTGCTGGAAGAAACCGGCATCGACCCGGAGTACCGGCAAAAAGGGCTGCTGTACCTGAGTGTGGATGATCCAGAGGCTGCGCTTTCCTGGGCGCGGCAGATGGGTAAGCCACTGGAGCGCGTCAGCGCCGATATGGTGCGGGCCAAGGAAAGTTGCCTGCCACCAACCGAGGGAGCGCTGTGGATGCCAACGCTGGGCAGCGTGCGTAACCCGCGCCTTGGCAAGGCGCTGCGTGCCCGGTTATCGGCGATGCCCAATGTGACGCTGCATGAGCAGTGTGAGGTGAAGGATTTTGTACGCCACGGCGAGCGCATCGAGGGTGTAAGCACTGCCCAGCGGACGCTGACCGCGGCGCATACGATTGTCTGCGGCGGCGCCTGGGCCGGGACGCTGCTCAAGACGCTTGATGTGTCGCTGCCCGTGAGGCCGGTAAAAGGCCAGATGCTTGCCTACCAGACGCCGCCTGGCCTGGTAAAGCGCGTGGTGCTCAAGGACGGACGCTATGTGATTCCGCGAGCCGATGGTCTGCTGTTGGTCGGCTCGACCCTTGAGGCGTGTGGTTTCGACAAGACCACCGATCAGGAGGCGCTGATCTCGCTCCGCCAGAGTGCAGAGGACATCGTGCCAGCGCTTGCCGATTATCCGGTGGCGTATCATTGGGCTGGGTTGAGGCCGGGCTCGCCGGATGGCGTACCCTTTATCGGCGAACTGCCGGGATGGAAGAACATATCGGTGAACGCGGGGCATTACCGCAATGGTCTGGTACTCGCTCCGGCGTCAACGCACCTGCTGGTGGATCAGTTGCTCGGGCGCCCGCCGTTGATCGATCCGGCGCCGTATCGGATGACGCCAGAGCGATTAACCGCCGGGTAGGCTATGGGTCGGTGTCGTTATCACGCTGGCTCCGTTGCTCCTGCAGGAAGCGGTCGCGATGGGCGCTTGAGCAAAACCACTGCTCAGCCTCGCGCAGCGCTTCCTCTTCGGGTAAATGCACGTCGCACCAGCGGCAGCGTACCATATGGCCGCCATGGTGCTGCTGGTCCTGCTGCTGCTGGGTAAGGCGCTCCTGCTGCCATTGCCGGTACATGCTGAAAAGCTTGAGACCGGCGTAGAACAACACCGCGAAAATAATTAGCCGAATAATCAAAAGGTTCATCCTGTTGTCGCCCTCATGCAATTTGCAAGCGCGGCCTTTGCCTGCGAGCGGCCCTTGCGGGACAATGCGTATTGATGGTGTGTCTCCATTCTAAAAGATTCTCAAGAGATTTTATCGCCCATGCAAGATTTAACGCTGGTCATGGCTCAACTCGACCCCTTGGTGGGGGATATTCCCGGCAATGCCGCCCGCGCCATTGAGGCCGTGCGTGAAGCGCGCATCGAGCACGGTGCCGACATTGTGGTGTTTCCCGAGTTGTTTTTGTCAGGTTATCCGCCGGAAGATTTGCTGCTGCGTCCCTCCATGGAAACGCGCCTGCGTGAGGCGCGTGCCCGCATGGCCGAGAAGATGTCACGGGACGTGCTGGTGATCATCGGTTATCCCGGTGTACGGGAAGGCCACTGCTACAACCTGGCGGGGCTGTTGTACAACGGCCAATGGGAAGCCGAGTACGCCAAGCAGGCGTTGCCCAACTATCAGGTGTTCGACGAGCAGCGCTATTTCACGCCGGGCACCGAGACGCTGGTGCACGAGCACAAAGGGGTGAAGCTGGGCATCGCCATCTGTGAGGACTTGTGGGAGGGCACGCCGATCAAGGCCGCGGCAACGGCCGGTGCCGAGGTGCTGATTACCCTGCATGCCTCGCCTTACCACCAGGATAAGCCGAGTGAACGCCTTCGCCTGCTCGAGCAGCGAGCTCAGGATGTCGAGCGGCCCATTGTCTACGTCAATACCATTGGCGGCCAGGACGAGCTGGTCTTTGACGGCGGCTCCTGCTGTGTCGATGCCCAGGGGCAGCTACAGGTGCTGGCGCCTTACTGGGAGGTCGGCTTGATGCCGGTGCAGTTGCTGCAAACCAGTGCCGCGACCTGGGAGCCGCAACCCGGGGAGATAGAACCTGAGGTCGAGCCCGAAGAAAGCCTTTACTGTGCCCTGGTGACCGGCGTGCGCGATTACGTCAATAAAAGCGGTTTTGACGGCGTGGTGCTGGGCCTTTCCGGCGGTATTGATTCGGGACTTTCGTTGGCGATTGCCGTGGATGCGCTGGGGCCGCAGCGGGTCCAGGCAGTGATGATGCCCTATCACTACACTGCCGATATTTCCAAACAGGATGCCGCCGAGCAGGCCAGGTTACTGGGCGTGCACTACGACATCATGCCCATCGAGCCAATGGTGGAGGCATTCATGGGCACGCTGGCGGAAAGCTTTGCCGGTACCGAGCGGGATACCACCGAGGAAAATCTTCAGTCGCGCTGCCGTGGCGTACTGCTGATGGCGATTTCCAATAAAAAGGGGTTGATGGTCCTGACCACCGGCAATAAAAGCGAGATGGCGGTGGGCTACGCCACGCTCTACGGCGATATGGTGGGCGGCTACAACGCCATCAAGGATGTGTACAAGACCTGGGTGTACCGGCTGGCCCGCTGGCGCAATACTCAGTCACCGGCGATACCCGAGCGCGTCATCGAACGCCCGCCCAGCGCCGAGCTGGCACCTGATCAGCAGGATAGCGACTCCTTGCCCGACTATGACGTGCTCGACGCCATCCTGGCGCGCTATATCGAAGGCGACATGAGTGCCGAAGCCATCATTGAGGCAGGCTTTGCCCGCGAAGATGTCTATCAGGTCGTCAAGCTGGTCGACCGCTGCGAATACAAGCGGCGCCAGGCACCGGTGGGCGTACGGGTCACCCCGCGTGGCTTCGGCCGTGACCGGCGCTACCCGATCGTCAACGGCTGGCAGCCCGGCGAGTAGTCGGGTGCCAGGAGGCCTAGTCGAGCCTAGTTGAGCATTGGTGGCGGTGCCAGGCTGCGCTTTACCATCTCGACAGCGGAGGCCGGTTTGCTGAAATAATAGCCCTGGTAGGCGTGGCATTGGCGATCATTCAGGTGGCGCCAATGTTCCTGGGTTTCCACGCCTTCGGCGATCACGTTCAGTCCCAGTGCCTGCCCCATGGCAATGATGGTTTGCACAATCGCCATGTCGTCCGCGTCCTTGTGCAGGTCGCGGACAAACGACTGATCGATTTTGATCTGATCCAGCGGCAGCCGCTTCAGGTACTGAAGCGATGAGTACCCGGTGCCAAAGTCATCGATGGCGAAACTGATCCCCAGCGCTTTCAGCTGATGCATGCGGGCAATGGTATCGTCCACATTACCAATCACCGTGCTTTCCGTGATTTCCAGCTTCAACCGTTGTGGCAGGGCGCCGGTCCTGGCGAGAACGCAGCGTACGCTATCGACGAAATCAGGCTGCTGAAACTGTTTGGCGCTGACGTTGACCGCAAGCGTCAGGTGCGCCGTGCTGTCATCGTCGGCCCAGGCAACCAACTGCTCGCATGCGGCTTCAAGCACCCACTGACCGATCGGCACGATCAGCCCGGTTTCTTCGGCCAGGGGGATAAAGGTGCCTGGCGAGACAAAGCCTTGTTGCGGATGTTGCCACCGAATCAACGCCTCTGCGCCAATCGCCCGCCCGGTGCTGTCGACCTGCGTTTGATAAACGAGTACGAATTCCTGACGTTCAATGGCCACGCGCAGGTCACGCTCCATTTCTGTTCTGGCTTCGAGTTCCGCTTGCACCGCCGGGTCATAAAACCTCAGGCCGTTGGGAGCTGACTGCTTGGCAAGGTGGGCAGCCGCGTTGGCATATTGAAACAGATTGTCGACGCTATACGCAGCGTCGCCAAACAGGACAACGCCAATACTCGTGCTCAGGAAATGTTCCTTTTCTTCCCAAAGATACGGCTGGCCGAGAGCGTGGTGGAGCTTCTCGGTGAGCAGCTCAGCTTTCTCTGCAGCCTTCAGTTGGTCCGCCGGCAATCCATCGATAATCATGACAAACTCATCGCCGCCTATGCGTCCAATGGTTGTCCCCTCGACGCCAAGGGCCGATAACCGCCGGGAAATTTCTTGAAGCAGGCTATCACCTGCCCGGTGGCCGCAGCTGTCATTGATGCGTTTGAAGTCGTCTACGTCCAGGTATAGCAGCGCGCCGTAGGTTTCCGTCCGCTGGTTGGTATCCAGTGAATGGTGAAGGTGCTCTTTCATTAACTGCCAGTTAGGCAGTTGGGTAAGGCTGTCGTAGTAGGCCAGTCGGTGCACCTTGCGCTCGGCCTCGCGACGCTGCTGCTCGGTTTTTCGAAACGATAGCAGTGCGGATGCAATACGCTTCAGTGGCCCCCGATGACGTTGGCTGAGGCGTTGAATATCGGCAAAGTCAGGCAGTGCCTGGCGAGTGTTTGAGAGTGCCAGGATGGCATCGCCAACCATCACCAGTCGACGGTTGATGCGCCAGGCGGCAAAGACGGCGGCAACGACCAGTATGCCCAATAACCCCAGCCCTACCCAGGCAAGGGTATTGATAGACCGGCTCAGGGTATGGAAGGTTTGTTGATGACGCTCACTCGCCCGCTCGGTGAGTGTTTCAAAGGTACCTTGAGTGAGAATCATGAAATGATTGAAGTTGGTTTCAGCTTCCTGCATGAAAAAACTGATGTCGGTCTGATTCAGCGTGGCGGCTTCGTTAGCCATTTCGATGAAACGCCGATATTTTTGAAAAGCGGACAGTAGCGTTTCAGCACTGTCGGCATGCAGGCCATCAACCAGGCCCGACGACGCCAAATGCTCGATACGCTCGCCCATTTCGTTCAGCTTTAGGTGAATCTGGCTGTATTCGCTATAGCTATCGAATGCGCTGAGCTGGTCGTTGTCGGCTTCCGCAAGCACCTGGCTGAGGCGTTCGTGAAGGGCGCCAAGTCGGCGCTCGAAGGTAGCCATTTCAACCAGGTTGGCAAGGTCTTCTGATTGCGTCTGGTGACTGTCGAGGAACTGCTCCCTGGCAATGTTCAGGGCCAGCATGCCCAGCACGAAGGCAGGAACGGCAAACATCAAGACGGGCAGCAGGAAAAACACGATAAGGCTTTGGGTGGGCTTCATATCCGACTCAGCACAGAGGGTCTGAAATAGAGGCTCCCTTCCAATCGGGAGCCTTCCTTTTGGTGAGCGCCTATCCGTGGCGATGAAGACAGCGTTCTTTTGCTTAGAAGCTTTCCCACTCGGGCTGGGGTTTTTGCTGGCGCAATGCGGGTTGAGAGGTGGCTGGCGCAGCGTTAGCGGTGGCCTGAGACGAGGCCAGGGCTTTCGCGTGGTCGGAACCGCTAGAGGGCAGCCTGAAGATGGACATGGAGTCGATCAGCTTATGCGCATTCTGGCGCAAGTTGTTGGCCGCCGTGGCGCTTTCATGTACCAGGGAGGCGTTTTGCTGGGTAACCTGGTCCATCTCGGTAACCGCTTGGCCGACTTCCTGTACCCCGGCACTCTGCTCGGCGCTGGCATGGCTGATTTCTTTCATGATGTCGGTAACCCGGCCAATTGCCGCCACGATCTCTTCGGTTGACTTGTTGGCGTCGGCGGCGCGCTCGTTGCCGTGCTTGACGCGCTCCAGATTGCTGGAGATCAAATCATTGATCTCCCGGGCGGCGTCGGCACTGCGCTGGGCAAGTTTGCGCACTTCTTCCGCCACCACGGCGAAGCCGCGGCCGTGTTCGCCGGCACGAGCCGCTTCCACGGAAGCGTTCAGCGCCAGGATGTTGGTCTGGAAGGCAATGGCATCGATGGTGGAGATAATCCCGGCGATTTCCTGTGAGCTCTTGTTGAGATCATTCATGGTGTCGGCCACCTGACGCACGGCGTCACCGCCTTGTGTCGCTGTGCGGGAAGCGCTGCTCGCTTCCTGGCTGGCCTGCTCGGAGTTGTCGGCGTTGAGTTTGACGGTGCTGTTGAGCTGCTCCATGGCCGAGGCGGTTTCTGCCAATGCGCTGGCCTGTTGCTCGGTACGTGATGACAGGTCGTTATTGCCCTCGGCAATTTGCTCGCTGTTGCTGGCGACCGCCTGGGCCGATGCCCGTACTTCGGCGACGATGTCCTGAAGCTGACGAGCCATCTCCACCTGAGAGGCCATGATGCTGCGCTTGTCGCCCTTCTTCAGACGCCCTTGGCTATCCAGTTCGCCACGCCCAATGGCTTCGGCAAACGCCTTGACTTCGTGGGGCTCGGCGCCCAGCTCACGCATCAGTTGGCGGGTCATGAAGACCGCAATAAAGCCGCCTACCAGCAAGGCGAATACCGTCAGACCGAGCATCTGCATCTGAAAGCCCGATGCAGTATCACGCGCGGACGCGGTGGTGTCGTTATTCAGCTGTTCCTGATGGTCGATGAACTGATTGATGCGGTTGAGCCACTCGGCATAGGCAGCCCCGGCTTCATCGAGCAGTAACTGCTCAGCCGCTTGATAATTTCCTTGCGCGTGGGCATCCAGTACTTCGTCGGTGAGCGCTCGGGTCGACTCTGCCTGCTCTTCAATACGGCTGAGCAAGTTCTGTTCTTCGCTGTTGTTTTGACCCTGCATGTCAGCGTTCTCGGCGATAACGCTCTGCATGCCTGACGAGGCGCTTACGTAGTTGTCCTGCAAGCGCTGCATGGTCTCCTGAAGCGAGGTAATATTGCCATCACGAGTGAGAACAATGTCGCGCAGCGCGATGGCGCGGTCGTGGACGCTGCCGCGCCAGTCGATTGCGTGGCGCTGTTTTGCGCCGTTGACGTCATTGATTATCGAGAGATCACGATCAATCTGGTTGACCTGGTAGATGCCAATGCCCGTCAATATCACGAGAAGCGCGAGAAGTGCCGAAAATCCCAGGGTAAGACGTGTGCTGATCTTGGTTCCCGTGAACCGTGAGTTTGACAAAAGCATTGAGTTTCTCCTTAGGCACCGTTCAGGTGCTTGATCATGTTGGTATGAGGATAGTAGTCATTTATATAGCTTTTGTACAATTTTTGGTAGCGGTTTTAGTGTGAGTTTTTGTTAACCTACTGATAAAAAGGAATAAAAAAGAAGCCAAGCGAGAGCATGGCTTCTTTAAGGCTTTGTCACCAAAAAAAACTTGTACAGCGTCTTTGTCAGCTCATGTCAGCGTCTGACAGAGCGGATAGCGATGCGTTAATCGATATGCTTGGGTACAAACCGGTTACCCTCAAGCTGGTCGTGGTTGGGCGCATTGTCACGCAGCACCGCGAGCACCTCGTTGGCACGGTCGTTCATTTCCAGGCCCTGGTAGCCCTCTACCATGGTGGCGAGTGCGTCGTGGGTGGCGTTGGATTCAGGGTATTTTTCGACCACCCAGCGACCGCGCTCAACGGCGGCGAGATAGGCGCCGCGGCGCAGGTAGTAGTCGGCTACGTGCAGTTCATGGCGGGCGAGCAATTCACGCAGGTACACGATCCGCTGCTGTGCGTCCGGCGCATATTCGCTTTGGGGGTAGCGTTGAATCAGCTCCCGGAAGTCGCTGTAAGCATCGCGCGTGGCCCCCAGGTCGCGCTTGGAGATATCGATCAAGCGCAGGCGCTCCAGGCTGAAACGCCCTGCCTGCCAGGCAGACAGGCCCCGCAGGTAATAGGCATAGTCCACCTGAGGGTGGTCGGGGTGCAGGCGAATGAATCGGCTGGCGGCGGCGCGCGCTTCTTCCCAATTGCCATTCTCGTAATAGGCGTAGATCAACTCCAGTTGGGCCTGTTCGGCGTGCTCGCCAAACGGATAGCGAGTGTCCAGCGCCTCAAGGCGTTCTACCGCGATATTGAAGCGGTTTCCATCTAGAGCTTCACGTGCCCGTTCGTAGAGTTCACGCTCGGCAACGCCAGCGTATTCGTCCTCGTCCGAGGCGGTGTCGTTGTTGCCATTGCTGGCGCAGCCGGCCAGTAAAGCAAAGCTTAAAGCAAACACGCCAAAACGATTGGCAGCGGAAAAAACGCGCATCATCATCCTCGTTGCAAACAAGCCTCAATCACCGAAAAGCGACGATGGCCATGAGTAGAAATGGTAGAATAAGTCACAGTCAGCCCACTATAAATCACCTCGGCAAAAAACGCAGGCTTCGCATGACATTGCCGGGGTGTCGTCAAAGGAAATTATCCCATGCCTCGCAGTGTTGAAGCGACGCAACGCGTGCCAACCTCTTTGGCAGGTGCCCGATTGGACCAAGCGGCAGCCGAGTTGTTCAGTGATTACTCCCGTGAACGGTTGAAAGCGTGGATCAATGCCGGTGAATTGACGGTCGATGGCGAAAAAGCCAAGCCAAAGGCAAAGTTGCACGGTCACGAGACACTCGTGCTGCAAGCGACACTGGAAGAAGATACGCGTTTCGAGCCACAGTCGATCCCCCTGGATATCGTTTTTGAAGACGAGACGGTAATGGTGGTCAACAAGCCAGCGAATATGGTGGTTCACCCGGCGGCGGGCAACCCGGATGGCACCCTGCTGAACGCCCTGTTGTACCATCACCCGGCCCTGGCGGAAGTTCCCCGGGCAGGCATCGTGCATCGACTGGATAAAGATACCACCGGCCTGATGATGGTGGCCAAGACCCTGCCCGCGCAAACTGCCTTGGTTGAGCAGCTACAGGCGCGCAGTGTTTCCCGCCAGTACGATGCCGTGGTGATTGGCAAACCGATCGCGGGCAGCACGATCGATGCACCGATTGGACGCCATCCCAAAGACCGCAAGCGACAGGCGGTGAACGCCTCAGGCAAACCGGCGGTGACCCACTTTCGTGTGGTGGAGCGGTTTCGGGCGCATACGCACGTGCGCTGCCAGCTGGAAACCGGGCGTACCCACCAGATCCGGGTCCATATGGCCCACGCCCGCTACCCGCTGATTGGGGATCAGCTCTACGGCGGGCGCGCCAAGCTGCCGCCTGGCGCTGCGGGCCCATTGAAAGACATACTACGCGAATTTCCCCGCCAGGCGCTGCACGCGCGCAAGCTCAGGTTTGTCCACCCTGTTAGCGGCGAAACACTGACTTTCCACGCGGGCCTGCCCGATGATCTACTAATGTTGTTGGACTACCTGCGCGACGATAGCGAGACCATGCGATGAGCGATGCCATTGACCTGAAGCCCACGCTGTTGGTGCCAGATTGGCCGGCACCGGCTAACGTAGGGGCGTTCGTCACTACCCGGGAGACAGGGCCCAGCCAAGGTGATTTTGCGGCCTTCAATCCAGCCGCCCATGTGGGTGATAACGCCGACCACGTTAACCTGTGCCGTCGTTTACTCGGAAAAGAGCTCGGCGATGAGCGTCCATTCCTGTGGCTCAATCAAGTCCATGGAGCGCGCGTTCAGCAGGCTTTTCAGGCCGGGGCGCCAGAGGCTGACGCGGCGATTGCCAATGACCGCGACTACGCCTGCGTGGTGCTGACAGCCGACTGCCTGCCGGTGTTGTTTTGCAACCGGGCGGGGACTCAGGTGGCGGTTGCCCACGCGGGCTGGCGTGGCTTGGCAACGGGCGTTCTGGAAGCCACGGTCTCGGCGATGAACAGTGAGCCGGACGATATTCTGGTGTGGCTGGGGCCGGCGATATCGAACGCGCAGTTTGAAGTGGGCCCCGAAGTCTATGGGGCCTTTGTGGCAGCGCAGCCCGAAACGGCGGATGCGTTCGACCACAGCCCTTATCGTCTGGGGCATCACATGGCCGACCTCTACCGGTTGGCCCGCTTTCGTCTCGAGGCGTTGGGCATTCATCACATCAGCGGTGGTCACTTCTGCACCGCCTGCGAGTCACGCTTTTACTCCTATCGCCGAGACGGAGGCCGTACCGGCAGAATGGCCAGCGTGATCTGGATCAAGTAAATCAGCAGACCGTCACTCTTGCCCTTGAAACCTCCCGGCGCTGCCGCCATTTAAGCAGTCAAGCTAATCGTGATTAGCACGAATGACGACAGGTTATCGGGATACGCCGCACGTCCAAACGCGCGGCCACCCCAGGAGGAAATCATGCGATTTGATAAATTTACCGCCAAGCTCCAGGCCGCCATTGCCGAGGCGCAATCGCTGGCCGTGGGTCGCGGGCACAACCAGCTTGAGCCTGCCCACTTGCTGCTGGCGCTGCTGGATACCAAAGATACCGGCATCAAGGCCCTGGTCGAGAAAGCCGAGGCCAGCAGTTCGCGTCTGCGCGATGGCTTGGTTCAGCAACTGGACGATTTGCCCAAGGTCGGCCAGTTCGATGGGGAAGTGCAGCCCTCGCGGGATTTGGTCAAGCTTTTCAACCTGACCGACCGCGAAGCGCAGAAGCGTGACGATCAGTTTATTGCCAGCGAGCTGGTGCTGCTGGCCGCACTGGAAATGAACAGTGCCATCACCAAGTTGATGAAGCAGGTCGGGCTTACCCGCAAAGCGCTTGAAGCGGCCATTGATAGCTTGCGCGGCGGTGCCAAGGTGGACGATCCAAACGCCGAGGACCAGCGTGAGGCGCTCAACAAGTACACCCTGGACCTGACTCAGCGCGCGCTGGACGGCAAGCTGGATCCGGTGATTGGCCGCGACGACGAAATTCGCCGCACCATTCAGGTGCTGCAGCGGCGCACCAAGAACAACCCTGTTCTCATTGGTGAGCCCGGTGTCGGTAAAACCGCCATTGTCGAAGGTCTGGCGCAACGGATCGTCGATGGCGAAGTCCCTGAAGGCCTGAAAGACAAGCGTGTGCTGTCGCTGGATATGGGCGCGCTTTTGGCGGGGGCCAAATTCCGCGGCGATTTCGAAGAGCGCCTGAAAGCAGTGCTCAAGGAGCTCTCCCAGGAAGAGGGTCGGGTGATCCTGTTCATCGATGAGCTGCACACCATGGTCGGCGCAGGCAAGGCCGAGGGTGCCATGGACGCGGGCAATATGCTCAAACCGGCGCTGGCCCGCGGTGAGTTGCATTGCGTGGGCGCCACTACTCTGGACGAGTATCGCCAGAATATCGAGAAAGACGCCGCCCTTGAGCGCCGTTTCCAGAAGGTGCTGGTCGACGAGCCCACGGAAGAAGATACCGTGGCGATTTTGCGCGGCTTGAAGGAGCGTTACGAAGTCCACCACGGCGTGGATATCACCGACTCGGCGATTATTGCCGCGGCGAAACTCTCCACGCGCTACATTACGGACCGTCAACTGCCCGATAAAGCCATCGACCTGATCGACGAAGCGGCCTCGCGTATTCGCATGGAGCTGGATTCCAAGCCCGAAGAGATGGATAAGCTCGACCGCCGCTTGATTCAGCTCAAGATGGAGCGCGAAGCGCTTAAGAAAGAGACCGATGAGGCGACGAAAAAACGCCTGGAAGCGCTCAATAACCAGATTCATGAGCTGGAGCGCGAGTACGCGGACCTGGATGAGATCTGGAAAGCCGAGAAGGCCAGTATTCAGGGGGCGGCGCAGTTCAAGGCCGAGCTGGAGCAGGCCCGCATTGATCTTGAACAGGCCCGCCGCCAGGGTGACCTGGGTCGCATGTCGGAGATCCAGTACGGCAAGATCCCTGAGCTGGAGAAGAAAATCGCCGAAAGCGCCGACAGCGAAACGGATACCTCAAGCCATCAGCTGTTGCGCTCCAACGTGACTGAGGAAGAGATTGCTGAGGTGGTTTCCCGCTGGACGGGCATTCCGGTCGCCAAGATGCTGGAAGGCGAGCGGGACAAGCTGCTGCGCATGGAAGAGGCATTGCATGAGCGGGTGATCGGCCAGGATGAAGCGGTCGAGGCCGTGGCCAATGCCGTGCGGCGCTCGCGAGCCGGTTTGGCTGACCCCAACCGGCCCAACGGTTCCTTCCTGTTCCTCGGTCCCACCGGGGTGGGTAAAACCGAGCTGTGCAAATCGCTGGCCAACTACCTCTTCGACACCGAGGAGGCCATGGTGCGCATCGATATGTCGGAGTTCATGGAGAAACACTCCGTGGCTCGCCTGATCGGTGCGCCGCCCGGCTATGTAGGCTATGAAGAAGGTGGCTACTTGACCGAGGCCGTGCGCCGCAAACCCTATTCGGTGATGCTGCTCGACGAGGTAGAGAAGGCTCACCCCGATGTGTTCAATATCCTGCTCCAGGTGCTGGAAGATGGGCGTTTGACCGACGGTCAGGGCCGCACGGTAGATTTTCGCAATACCGTGATCGTCATGACTTCCAACATGGGCTCTGACATCATCCAGCGTATGGGCGGTGGCGCTGGTGATGACCAGGACAGTAATTATGACGTCATGAAAGACAGCGTCATGGAGGTGGTGGGCAATCACTTCCGGCCTGAGCTGATCAACCGCATCGATGAAGTGGTGGTATTCCACGCGCTGGGTCAGGAGCAAATCCAGGCAATTGCCGGTATCCAGCTGGAACGCCTGAAGGCACGTCTGGCTGAGCATGACTTGAGCCTGGAAATCAGCGACGATGCCTTGGCACAGTTAGCCGTGGTGGGCTTCGACCCGGTCTATGGGGCAAGGCCGCTCAAGCGGGCGATTCAAAGCCGTATTGAGAATCCCTTGTCCCAGGATTTGCTGGCCGGCAAGTTCTCGCCCGGCGACACCATTCATATCAGCGCAGAAGAAGGTAAATTAGTCTTCTCTTAAGCTTTGCTTCTTTACCTGCCAGCCCCGCTTGACCACGTCTGCGGGGCTTTTTTTACCCTGAATCAGGCTGTTTGTCGGCTTTCGCTGGATCGAAGGTTGACAGGCTGAGGATGCTAATGGAATCTTGTGGGTTCCTGATTTGCGGGCGCGGAACCAACGGGTAACCCCCACTCCCCGCGCGAAGGGTAGGCGAAGGCCTCTACCCGCCGAAGGACTTCCGGGCTTGGGCTAACCGCCCGACCTGGCCAACGCCCCGACACGGCAAACCGCCGTGACAAGAGTGCAGGCCCTAACCGGGCCTTATGCCAGGGTTTGGCATCAGGTGCCAGCAATGGCTGGCAGCGGCATACCGCCGCACTCGACACCGTAGAATCGTCTGCGGATCGCACTCGAGACCTCCAGGGGAGAAACACTGTGGAACTGCTTTCCGGCGCAGATATGATTGCCCGCTTCTTGCAAGATGAGGGCGTCGAATACATTTATGGATATCCCGGCGGTGCGGCGCTGCATATATATGACGCGCTTTTCCGCCAAGACAAGGTGAAGCACATTCTGGTGCGGCATGAACAGGCGGCCACCCATGCAGCGGACGGTTACGCACGCGCATCGGGCAAGCCCGGCTGCGTGCTGGTCACGTCAGGCCCGGGGGCCACTAATGCCGTGACCGGTATTGCCACCGCCTATATGGACTCGATTCCGATGGTGGTGCTATGCGGGCAGGTAATGAGCCACCTGATCGGCGATGATGCTTTCCAGGAGACTGACATCGTCGGTGTGACCCGTCCGATCGTGAAGCACAGCTTTTCGATTCGTCACCCGTCCGAAATCCCGGAAGTGCTCAAGAAAGCCTTCTATCTGGCGGCCACCGGTCGTCCTGGCCCCGTCGTGGTCGATATTCCCAAGGACATGACCGCGCCTACCGAGCGTTACGAGTACGTCTATCCGAAAAAGGTCAAGATGCGCTCGTACAACCCGGTCACCCGAGGCCATACCGGCCAGATCAAGAAAGCCGTTGACATGATGCTCAAGGCCAAGCGACCGGTATTTTATACGGGTGGCGGCGTCGTGCTTGATAAAGCGAGTGAGGGCTTGACCGATCTGGTCAAGCAACTGGGCTTTCCCATTACCACGACGCTGATGGGGATTGGTTCGTACCCGCAAAGTGACCGGCAGTGTTTGGGTTGGCTTGGGATGCACGGCTCCTATGAGTCCAACATGGCCATGCACCATGCGGACCTGATCATCGCCATCGGCGCGCGTTTCGATGACCGCGTCACCAACAACACATCGAAATTCTGCCCAACGGCGAAGATTGTTCACGTTGATGTCGACCCCAGCTCGATCTCCAAGACCGTGCGCGCCGACGTGCCGATCGTGGGCCCGGCGTCAAGCGTCATCAATGAGATGATCAGCCTGGTGCAGGGCCGGGAAGTTGCGCATCCGGAAGCGCTCACCGACTGGTGGCAGAAAATTGATGATTGGCGTGCTGAGCGCGAGGGCAAGCTCTATGAGCCGTCCAGCCCAGGCGAAGCGCTCAAGCCTCAAGAGGTGATCGAGGCGCTGTGTCGGGTGACACGCGGTGAAGCCTATGTCACGACCGACGTCGGTCAGCACCAGATGTTCGCCGCCCAGTACTACAAGTTCGATAAACCCAACCGACTGATTACCTCAGGCGGGCTTGGCACCATGGGGTTTGGCTTTCCCGCCGCCATGGGCATCAAGCAGAACTTCCCGGATGATGACGTGGTATGCGTCACCGGTGAAGGCAGTTTTCAGATGATGATGCAGGAGCTATCGACCTGCAAGCAGTACGGTGTCGGCGTCAAGATTGTCAATCTCAACAATGCCTCGCTTGGCATGGTACGCCAATGGCAGGACTTGAACTACAAGTCACGCCACGCCCATTCCTACATGGAGTCGCTGCCCGATTTTCATATGCTGATTGAGGCTTATGGGTTTACTGCGATCACCGTGACCACCCTTGAGGAGTTGGAGCCAGCGCTGGAGCGTGCGTTTGCCGACAAGCATGAACTGGTGTTTCTGGACGTGAAGGTCGACCCCTTTGAGCACGTCTATCCGATGCAGGTGCCGTTAGGCGCCATGCGCGACATGCTGCTGTCTAAAACGGAGCGTACCTGATGCGTCATATCATCTCGATTCTGATGGAAAACGAACCGGGTGCGCTGTCACGTGTGGTCGGGCTGTTTTCCCAGCGAAACTTCAACATTGAAACGCTTAACGTGGCGCCCACGGAAGACCCGTCGCTCTCCCGCCTGACGGTCACCACGGTGGGCGATGACCGGGTGATCGAACAGATCACCAAGCACCTCAACAAGCTGATTGATGTGGTGAAACTGGTGGACCTCACCGAAGGCAACCATATTGAGCGCGAGCTGATGCTGGTGAAGGTGAAAGCGCTAGGCGCGGCCCGTGACGAAGTGAAGCGCACGGTGGATATCTTCCGCGCGCAGGTCGTCGACGTGACGCCGAGCCTCTACACCGTGCAGATCACCGGCGATGCCGCCAAGCTGGATGCCTTCCTGCAGGCCATGGCGCCGGTGGGTATCCTGGAAGTGGCACGTACCGGGGTGTCGGGCATTGCCCGTGGTGACAAGGTGTTGTCGCTTTAAACTGCTGGTCGTTGATGCTGTTCAAGAAGGCCGCCCCTGTGAAGGGGCGGCTTTTTTTTACAAGTGACGTTCTTCAACGAGCGCTGACGGTGGCCCAGAAGGCGTCGATCATGGGGTTTTTCAAGCGCCGGTTGAGTACGCATAACCCAACATCGTAGTGAGGTAGCTCAGGCTTCACGTTCAGCACCTGGACCCGCCCGGCCAGTGGACTGTTATCCAGTACGATTTTCGGCACGACACCCACGCCAAACCCCAGGCCCACCATGCTGACGATGGCTTCATGCCCGGCCACCTGGGCATAAATCCGCGGCGCAATGCCCAATGCCTTGAACCAGGTGTTGGTGTGCTCCCTGGAAAGCCCCGCTTCAGACAGAATCATGGGCACCCGTTGCCACTGCGCGGCGGTCGAGCTTTCGGGTTCGAGGGGTAGCCAGTCCTGTGTCTCGTTTGGCGCAATGAACACTAACGGCGAGCGTGTGAGCGATTTAAAGGCCAATGCGCCAGGCGGAATGCGCGGGCGCGGCGTAATCGCCATATCGTCAGCGCCATCCAGCACGCGGGTCATGGCGTTGGCGGGGTCGCCGGTGTGCAGCTTGAGCTCAATGCCCGGGTGACGCGTGCGGACATCGCTTAACAACTCATACAGGAAGCTGTAGCTGGCGGTGACCGAGCAGTAAATACTGATTTCGCCGCGCAGTTGTTCGGTGGTGGCCGCGAGCGTCCGCTTTTGCGTTTCCCACTGTTCCAGCGTGTCTTTCGCATAGTGGTGAAACGCCAAACCCTGCGAGGTCAGGGTGACATGGCGATTGTCGCGCTCAAACAGGCGAGTGCCCAGTTCCGCTTCAACCTGTTGGATCGAACGGCTTAGCGTTGACGGGCTGATATGGCACAGTTCGCTGGCGCGACCAAAATGTAGCGTCTCGGCCAGAGTGGCCACGTGTTTGAGTAAGCGGAAGTCCATGGCAGGTCAGTATTCTCGGCTATATTTCGTAAAATGAAATAGTATGTTGCAAACATAGCGTTTTACGCAACGGCGATGCTGTCGTAGAGTGATCTCAATGCCATATCCCAGTGCCGCGAAAGACGGCACGGGTGGCCATCAACGCTGAACCACACGCTATTCAACTTTCTGATTCAACCTGCTTTTGGAGTTTCGCCATGCGCGTTTATTACGATAAGGATTGTGACCTGTCCCTTATTCAGGCCAAAAAAGTCACCATCGTTGGTTATGGTTCTCAGGGCCATGCCCACGCGAACAACCTTAAAGAATCAGGTGTCGATGTCACCGTTGCATTGCGCAAAGGTTCCTCGTCGGCGGCCAAGGCAGAAAGTGCTGGCCTGAAAGTAGCCACTGTTCCAGAGGCATGCCAAACTGCTGATGTGGTGATGATTCTGGCGCCGGATGAAAACCAAAAGGCGATTTACGAGCAGGAAGTCGAGCCAAACCTGAAAGAAGGCGCGACGCTTGCGTTCGCTCACGGCTTCAACATCCACTACAACCAGATCGAGCCGCGTAAAGATCTCGACGTCATCATGATCGCACCCAAGGCGCCGGGCCATACGGTCCGTTCCGAGTTCGTCAGGGGCGGTGGTATTCCCGATCTTATTGCCATTCATCAGGATGCATCGGGCAACGCCAAAGAACTGGCACTTTCCTACGCTGCAGGCGTAGGCGGTGGCCGCAGCGGGATCATCGAAACCACGTTCAAAGATGAAACCGAAACCGACCTGTTCGGTGAGCAGGCAGTGTTGTGCGGTGGCGCCGTTGAGCTGGTAAAAGCAGGCTTTGAAACCCTGACGGAAGCTGGCTATGCACCGGAAATGGCCTATTTTGAGTGTCTGCATGAGCTCAAGCTGATCGTCGACCTGATGTACGAAGGCGGCATCGCCAACATGAACTACTCCATCTCCAATAACGCAGAGTATGGCGAGTACGTGACCGGCACCGAGGTCATCAATGAGCAGTCTCGTGCTGCTATGCGCAATGCGTTGAAGCGCATTCAAACCGGTGAATACGCCAAGATGTTCATCAATGAAGGCAACAGCAACTATCCGTCAATGACCGCGCGTCGCCGCCTCAATGCCGAGCACGACATTGAGCAGGTAGGTGCCAAGCTGCGTGGCATGATGCCGTGGATCGCTGCTAACCAACTGGTTGATAAGTCTAAAAACTGATGGTGATAAGCAGTTAACGCCACAGGGGTGACTGACGGGGTGCGCATTGGCGCGCCCCGTTTTGTATGGCACGACTGTTTATGCGCGCTCGGGCGCAATTGGCTGGCTGATAAGTCTTCAGCGTGTAGAATGAAAGTGGTCACTGCTGTTCCCGTGATTTACTTTTAATGGATGAGACCTATGACCCAGGACGCTCGCGATCAAGAGCAACCAAGTTCAGATCATTCTGGCGAAAACCAGGCAGGCAATACGCGACAAGATACCGCTGGCCAATCAGAAATAGGCGGCAATGAGGACTTGGCAGCAGCCTTTTTGCGCGACACGGAAGTGGTTGAAGAAGCGGTCGAAGATGGCAAAAAGGTTCGCCGCAAGGGGATCTACCTGCTGCCTAACTTGTTTACTACGTCGGCGTTGTTTTCAGGGTTCTTTGCCGTGGTGGCGGGTATCAATGGTGATTTTACGGCGGCGGCCGTCGCCATCTTCATTGCCATGGTGCTTGACGGCCTGGATGGACGGGTTGCGCGTATGACCAATACGCAAAGTGCTTTTGGTGCCGAGTACGACAGTCTGGCCGATATGATTTCTTTTGGCATGGCGCCTGCACTCGTCGCCTTTACCTGGATTCTCCAGGACATCGGTAAAACCGGCTGGGTGGTGGCGTTCCTCTATGTTGCTTGCGCGGCACTGCGCCTGGCGCGCTTTAATGTGCAGATCGGCAGTGTGGACAAAAAATGGTTTATCGGCTTGCCCAGTCCCTCGGCCGCGGCCCTGGTGGCGGCGAGTGTATGGACGTTCCATAGCTTCGATGCGGATGCTTTTGGTTTCAAGCTGCTGATGCTGGTGGTTGTGGCGGCGGCTGGCGTACTGATGGTCAGCAACATTCGTTATTACAGCTTCAAAGACCTCGACTTTAAAAAGCCGGTGCCTTTCGTGGTGCTGCTCGCCGTGGTGCTGGGTTTTGTGATGATCTCCGTTGAGCCGTCTGTCATGCTACTCCTGCTGTTTGGTGCCTATGTGCTCTCTGGCCCCGTGTTGGCCGTCATGCGCAAGGCGAAACCGAAAAGTTAAAAAATCTTCGCACGCCCCTTGCGTCCCCGCCAGCAAAGCCGTAAAGTACGCATCCGCTGCCGGGGACGCCCAGCGTTGCCAGCGGTAGATGAGGTGTAAAACCTCAGATTTGTCAGCGGGTTAGGCAAGCGAGCGTGGTTCATGTGTCATGTCACGCCGCCGCGATTTTTGCCAATCAGTCATTGACAATCCTTCGGAAGTGCGTAGAATACGTCTTCCTCGCTGAGGCCAAGCAGTTCAACGGTTGGTCGAGCCTTTCACTGACTTTTTAGTCAGTCAAGCAGCACAGCGAAACGCTCTTTAATAATGTGATCAGGTAATTCATGTGGGCGCTTGCCGATGAGGGTGGTAAATCACCAAATATCAAGGCAAGCGACTCGTCCAAGGTCTTCGGATCTTGAGAGAACGTTTGAAAACCTTGAGCCAAGTTTGGTTCGCTTCTGTCGCTTTCGGGTGGCAGGTAAGAACCGCAATGATTGTAAACTGAAGAGTTTGATCATGG
>NZ_FOGS01000015.1 GCF_900111305.1 Vreelandella subterranea | reverse complement strand
GAGGTGATGCCTTTTGAGTAAGCAAACAGGATGATCTTCAACAAGATGGCCGGATCATAGGCCAGCCGACCGGTCGCGTCGTTTCGATACTTGGGATGGAAAACGGATAAATCGAGCTTGTGCTCGATCAGGTAGTGTACGGCGTGTTCGAAGGTGCCTGGCTGGAGCTGATCTTGGTAATTGATCACCACCATGGCGTTCTGATCGTAGTTATAAGCCTTGAAGCGCGGCATGCTGACCACTCCTCGTCTGTTTCCTCGATCCTATCAAAACTTAGGGGCCAGCGGGGTTTTTCTACAGCCTCAACGCCATGCGCAGCGGCCGTTTTGTTGCGCGCAGCGTGACAAAACGGTCCGACTGACGCTACTGGTTAGGCTCAAAGAACCCTGCATTCCAAACCGCCCATACTAGTGTAACCAAATTTCTCTTTTTCGTTGCTCCAGATTAATTGATCATTGAACGTTCTGATCAAAGGCGGCTGTTGATTTGTCCACCTATCAAACTCTGTCATTTCAGACAGGTCACCGATTCCGTAAAACGCATGAAAAAGAGGCTTTTTAAACAAAGTGTAGTATTCAGGATCATCAGGAGAATAGTAGTCTGACTGAGGTATCGTTATTTGAAGTTTGATATGCCAGACAACGTGGCCACCGTTAACACAGCACTCGTCAAGCTGATTCATAATATCGGAGGGAGACATAGCTGGCGGTTCTTCACACGGAACCAGATAATCAGCAGCAACGCTATAGAAAGGACCATTGGGCGTATCGTGCCAGATTGCACGAATTCGAAGGGACTCATTTTTGCCAAGATCCACGTTTTCAAGTTCACGCACAATCGACTCGAGGGCAACTAGTGATGGAGGCTCAATCCCAGAGCGGCTTTCAACATATAGAAAGTAGCCCTCAAAGTGCGCCATCCAACGCTCTTCTCGCTCAGTGTAGAACATTCTCCACGCTGGTGATGCTAATGAAACCGGAAAGAACTGCTGCGCTACCGAATAAGAAACTGGGTTGAGCAACAATTTCTCGATCGTTATTGAGTCCCAAACTTTTGTGGCAATACCGGTATTTTTGTCTATTTCATCGAGTTTTCGTGAAAGCTCAGATGAAACAGTTGTTGAACAAACTAAAAGAAATCCTTGTGTTCCGATACGCTCACACCTGTCACGAATATCGGTAACATCATTTATGCCAACTACCTTTCCGGATGCTGCATAATGCTTGCAGTCAACGAGCCAAAGCCGTTTCGTATTTTCTATTTGGCTATTCATTTCTTCTTCTACTAATAAGTCACGCCCACTATCTGGCCCAACTCCAGTCCAATGAGGTCTTAGCCCCTTCTTTAATAAAATCTCTCGAACGAGTTGCTCGAATCTCGTCCCATCCTTTGGTAGTTCTCCGAAATCTAACACCTTCACTCCCAATAATGATCAATCGATAGGCCTAACAGCGATTATACGTCCGACTGAACAATCTCAATGAAAGTGCCGATGCATTTATTGAGATTATCAAGCAAGTCTCCCCCTATAACCCATTGTTTTACAATGCATCAACCTGGCCACTTGGCAGCATATACAAAATTCGCGTGCCCGCTTGCTTTGCTTTGTTCCATCACACTCTATTCATAAATTTAGCTTAGGTCACGCCTTGGAAGGAATTTTTGTCCGCCACTTATCACAGGGCATGTACCGGTAGCCGACTTGGGTGATAAGTAGTGCGTGAGGTGGGTTAGACGCTGATCGACCCGTACATTAGGCTTTGGAGAGCCCCTTCTGAGTCATGACCAACAAGGAGAGTGAAATGAGTGATACGGACCTTGGCACCTTAGATGCGCAAACTCTCAACCAGCTCTTCGAGTCGCGAAAGGCATCCCCCCTTGAAGCCACTCGCGCCGCCCTGGGTCGCATTGACCGTTTTAACGAGGCTGTCAACGCCTATGTCTATGTGGATGCTGAAGGCGCCGAAGAGGCTGCCAAAGCCTCGACTCGTCGCTGGCAACAGGGGAAACCGCTGAGCCCTATTGATGGGATTCCAGTGTCAATGAAGGACTTGACCGAAGTGGCGGGCATGCCCTGCCGTGCGGGTTCATTGACGTCCTCGACGGCACTTTGCGATACCGATGCGCCGCCTGCGCGGCTGCTGCGCGAGGCCGGTGCAATTTTTCTCGGCAAGACCAACACACCTGAATTTGGCTGGAAAGCCGTCACCGATAATCGTGTTTTTGGCGCCACCTGTAACCCCTGGGATACCCGTCTGACGCCCGGCGGGTCCTCAGGGGGAGCCGCCGCAGCGGCCGCCCTTAACATGGGTGTCCTTCACCAGGGCGGCGATTCGGGGGGCTCAATTCGCATTCCCGCTGCCTTTACCGGCGTATTTGGCTTCAAGCCTACCTTTGGCTGGACTCCTCAATGGCCGCCAGCCCAAGAGCCAACGCTTTCACACCTGGGGCCGTTAACCCGCTCGGTACGTGATGCGGCGAGCATGCTGAACGTGATGGGACGCTATGACTATCGCGACCCTTATGCGACCAGAGGTCAGCCCGACTGCTGGGGAAGCGATTTGAATAAAAGTCTCGAGGGGCTTCGCATTGGTTACTCTGCCGATCTCGGCTACGCGAATGTCGATCCGCAGATTGCCAGCCAGGTGAAAGAAGCCGCCCATAAAATGCAAGCATTGGGTGCTGAAATCGTCGAAGTGGACCCTGACTTCACATCACCCCTGGATACCTTCCGCAAGATCTGGTTCACCGCTTCCCTGGCCCAATGGCAGCAAATGGATCAAGAAAAGCGTGACCAGCTCGACCCGGGCATGGTGGCCAATGCTCGCGAAGCCGAAACGTGGAGCGCCCTTGATCTCTTTCATGCGCTGTCGGACAGGGCCGAACTGACCCGGCGACTCGAGCATTTCAATCAGCAGTACCACCTGATCATGACGCCAGCGGTGGCCGTCATGCCGTTTGACATCAACCGGGAGGTCCCGCCGGGAAGCGGCATGCGCGATTGGGAAGAATGGGCACCGTTCTCTTACCCCTTCAATCTCAGCCAGCAACCTTCTGCCTCGGTTCCCTGCGGCTTTACTGACCGCGGCCTGCCGGTAGGTTTTCAACTGTCCGGCGGCAAGTTCGACGATGTGCGGGTACTTCGCGCCTGCCATGCCTTCATGGAAGCACATCCGCCGCGTTTCCCCTCTGTTCCCAACCTCCCTCAAAACGCTTGAAATTACATCGCCGATAGACGATCGTCATCCATGATGCCCGACATACGCACCATGGCCAGCGCTTCTTCGAGGCTATCCACCTGTTCGACCTTGACCAATTCATTCTTCAGCGTCACCGGCTGCCCAGCCTGTTCAGACAGCACCTTTTCCAGCGAGGCTATGTCCATGTCGTCACCCAGCGACTGCATCTCGATATCGCTGCTTGTCCGGCTGGGCAGGTAAATCGTGCCATTGGAGAAATCCACGGCGTAGGCAATCACGCCGGGGACAATAAAGAAGAGCAGCCCAACGCCATTGGCCACTGCCACGGCAGGGTCAATATCGCCACCCAATTGACCTTTTCTTTCCGGGTGAAAAAGCGTTCCGCAACCGCTGATGGCGACAACCGCCGCGCCAATGACGGCCCCCTTCAACCACTGGTTAACTGTGCGTTGCATGCAGGGTCTCCCCGTTAATAATCAATTGTGTATAGGGTTAAAACCCGCTGATTTTAGCACACCGAACGGATAAGTCAGCTTGGGTAATCTCAGCGCAATTTTGCCGCCTTAACCGCTTGGCCGTACAATGTCGCAACGAACGATAACGGGTCCACCCCATCAACAAGGAATGCTCTCGCCCATGCGCGCCAGCCAACTACTCATTGCCACCCTGAAAGAAACCCCGGCGGACGCCGAGGTGATCAGCCACCAGCTCATGCTGCGCGCGGGCATGATCCGCCGCCTCACCTCGGGCCTTTATACCTGGCTGCCGCTGGGCCTGCGCACGCTGCGTAAAGTGGAAACCATCGTACGAGAGGAAATGAACAACGCCGGTGCCCAGGAAGTGTTGATGCCCGCGGTTCAGCCAGCCGAGCTCTGGCAGGAATCCGGTCGCTGGGAAGAGTACGGTCCTGAGCTTTTACGCTTTAAAGACCGCCATGCCCGCGACTACTGCGTTGGCCCTACCCACGAGGAAGTCATCACAGACCTGGTGCGCAAAGAAATCGCCAGCTATAAGCAGCTGCCGATCAATTTCTACCAGATCCAGACCAAGTTCCGCGACGAGATTCGCCCGCGTTTCGGGGTCATGCGCTCGCGGGAGTTCATCATGAAAGATGCCTACTCCTTCCATCTGGACGAGGCATCGCTCAAGGAAACTTACCAGGGTATGTACGATGCCTACTCGCGCATCTTCACCCGTTTGGGTCTCGACTTCCGCCCGGTGATTGCCGACAACGGTTCGATCGGTGGTACGGGGTCGCATGAGTTTCACGTCCTGGCCGACTCGGGCGAGGACGATATTGTGTTCTCCGATGGCTCGGACTACGCTGCCAACATGGAAAAAGCCGAGGCAATACCTGCCCCGCTGAATAGCAATGCCTCGCGCGAAGCCCCCAAGGAAGAAATGCGTCTGGTCGACACGCCCGACGCTAAAACCATCGCAACGCTGGTCGAGCAGTTTGGTCTGCCCATCGAGAAAACCATCAAGACACTGATCGTGAAGGGTGCCGATGGCCAGCTCATCGCCCTGCTGGTGCGCGGTGACCACGAGCTGAACGAAGTCAAGGCGGAGAACCACCCCAAGGTAGCAACGCCATTGACCATGGCCAGCGAGGAAGAAATTCGCGCCGTGGTTGGCGCAGGTCCCGGTTCGCTTGGCCCAGTAGGCCTCGAGCTGCCCATCATCATCGACCGCAGCGTGGCACTGATGAGCGATTTTGGTGCCGGTGCCAATACCGACCACAAACACTATTTTGGTATCAACTGGGAGCGCGACACGCCCTTGCCAGAGATTGCCGACCTGCGCAATGTGGTTGAAGGTGATCCTTCACCAGACGGACAGGGCACGCTGTCGATCAAGCGCGGTATCGAAGTGGGCCATGTCTTCCAACTGGGCCAGAAATACTCGCAAGCCATGGATGCCAACGTGCTCGGCGATAATGGTAAAACCAGCCACCCCTGGATGGGTTGCTATGGCATTGGCATTACCCGGGTGGTGGCGGCTGCTATCGAGCAGAATCATGACGACGCTGGCATCATTTGGCCCAATGCCATTGCCCCTTTCCAAGTGGCGCTCGTCCCCATGAATGCTCACAAGTCCCAGCGGGTGCGCGAAGAGTCTGAGCGCCTTTACCAAGCGCTCAGTGCCGCTGGCCTGGATGTGTTGCTGGATGACCGCGACACGCGCCCAGGGGTTAAATTTGCCGACCTGGAACTCATGGGCATTCCCCATCGCCTGGTCATTGGCGACCGCAGCCTGGACAACGGCGAACTCGAATACAAAGGCCGCCGTGACAGCGATGCCACCATGGTGCCTGCCGAGCAGATTATCGACTTCCTGCGAGAAAAAGCCGGTCTTGCGCCCAACGGTCAATAGACGCGTAACCTGCCGCGCCCGACGATCGTCGCGGCTGACACTGGCGGCCTGTATGGCCGCCAGTGTCCTCATCGGCCCGCCCGTCCAGGCCGAGCCATTGCCTGAATCCCTTCGCCCGACCTTGGCGGATACCCACCAGCGTCATCAGACACCCCAACAAAAATGGCTGATGCGCCAGTGGCGACAGCGTATGGACGGCCATCTGGCTGACTTTATCAGCGCACCCACCGAGCGCCGCAAGCTGCTTACCCGTGTCTACCAGGAGGCAAGCCTTGCCAGGCTACCGCCCGAGCTTGTTCTGGCATTGATTCAGGTGGAAAGTGGCTTCGATACACAGGCCGTATCATCCGCGGGCGCCGTCGGCCTCATGCAGATCATGCCGTTTTGGATCGAAGAGCTGGGGCTGCCGATGGATGACTTGACGAACCCAACGCGCAACCTGCGCTATGGCTGTACGATCCTGGCCCACTATCTCGCCGTCGAGCAGGGCGACTTTACCCGGGCGTTGGCCCGTTACAACGGCAGCTTAGGCAAAACCTGGTACCCGGAACGGGTACTGCGTACCTGGCATGACCACTGGCGATAAGCCTGATGCCTGCTCGAGGTATACCTGTGGGCCTATCGTTAAGTAAGTGGCATGACTTTCCTGGCATAAACTCGCATTATAGGGGTTCAATATCCGGCTCTGTTAACCAAGGAAGCTTATGGTATCTCTCAAACATGCGTATCGGGCGCTTTTATGCAGTGCCGCCTCGCTTGCTCTTCTCAATATCAGCCCTGATACGCTTGCCAGTGATACCCGTATCAGCGTCTCTGACAGTCATGGTGAACCGCTGCCCAACGCCGTGGTGGAAGTCTATTTTCCACACTCGGCGTCACGCGATACCCGCGTAGAGCACATTTACCAGCGGAATGCGGCCTTTCATCCCGAGGTGTTGGCAGTACCTGTCGATAGCCAGGTCGCGTTTCCCAATGAAGACACAACACGTCACCATGTGTTTTCTTTTTCAGACGCCAAAACCTTTGATCTGAATCTTTATCTGAACGAGACGCCGCCGCCCGTGCATTTTGATACGCCTGGCGTGGTGGTCCTGGGCTGTAATATTCATGATCACATGCAGGCCTTCATTGTGGTCAGCAATGCCCCCTTTTATGCCATGACCGATGACAGAGGGCAGGTCAGTCTGCCATCGTTGCCATCTGGCCAGCATCGTGTAAGGGTTTGGCACCAGCGACTCCACGATAGCCAGCAGCGTTGGTGGGAAGGCGAAATTGCCTCAGACGAGCAGTTGTCGGTCCCGCTGGAGCTCCGCGCCACACCGAAGCCTCCCGAAAAGCTGTCGCCGTTGCAGCAACGTTTCAAGGAGGCCACCTAGTGCCCAGCGACAACTTGAGGGCCCGATAATAACAATATGCGCTTTCGTACCCGTTTAATGCTCGTACTGTTAACCGTGGTGGTGGTCTCACAGCTGGCCACCGGCCTCGCGTTTCTGCGAGCCACCCAGCAAGATGCCCTGACCAAGGGCAACCAGCGCCTGGAAGTAGGTGCCCGCGTTCTCGACCAGTTGCTCGAAAGACGCGGCGATCAGCTACGCGATAACGTGGCCATCCTGGCCGATGATTTTGGCTTTAAAAGCGCGGTCGCGTCGCAGGACCGTGAAACCCTTCAGTCCGTATTGGTTAATCACGGCACTCGGGCTGATGCAGACATCGTGCTATTAAGCGACCTGGACGGCCAACTGCTGGCCAGCAGCCACCATCCCTCGCAAACGCCCATGCCCTTTCCCGAGCTGTTCGAAACCGCTCGCCAACAGGGTTCTGCGTTCAGCGTCGTGATCGCTGATGGAGAACCCTATGAGCTTGTCATGATGCCGGTTCAAGCGCCCAACGTGATCGGCTGGGTGGGCATGGGCTTTTTGATTGACGACGCCGTCGTCGAGGAAATCAATGCCCTCACCGGTCTGGACATCAGCGTGGTCAATTACACCTCTGGCCAGACACCAACGTATCTAGCCAGTTCGCATTCCCCACAAGCAGCCGAGCCGTTAAGTCAGTTCAGTAATGCAGCTGAGGCCGGGGCGTACTCAGACACCAGCCAGATGACGCCTGACGATGGCTATCTTACCTACGCCAGCGAACTTTATAAGGACTCAAAGAACCAAACGTTTGCGCTCATTCAGCTGTCACGTAACGAATTATTAGCGGCCTACGACGACCTACAGTGGCAGCTATTGGTTATCGTGGCGCTTATACTGCTGTTCACGATCGCCATTGCGGCCTGGAGTGCCCGGAGTATCAGCCGCCCGCTTGTCGCGCTGGCCGACGTAGCCAGACGAATCGGTCAAGGCGAACGGGTCACCGACGTCCCGGCAGAATCATCCCAAAGCGAAACCGGGCTGCTCGCCGGAACGCTGCGCTCGATGCAAGACGATATTGCCGAACGCGAAGCGATCCTGCGGCACCAGTCACGCCATGACCTGCTCACCGATTTGCCAAATCGCATCAGTGCGCTGGAAGACATCAATGCCCGCATTGAAGACGGTCACCCCTTCACCCTGCTACGCCTGGCCATTAAAGACTTTCGCAACATCAACGATACCTTCGGCTACGAACTGGGCGACCATGTACTGGTAACCCTCGCCAACCGTATGAAAGCGCTGACCTCTCCTATTCAATCCGCCTATCGCCTGGCAAGCGATGAATTCTTGCTGCTGATCAATCAGCCTTACACCACGCCAAAGTGGCGCATCAGTGAGCTCGCATCACTGTCCACGCCCATTGACCTGGATAATTCGTCAATCGGTCTTTCACTGGCTGCGGGTGAGGTGAGTTATCCAGAACACGGTGCAAAGGCCCAGTTGCTGCTCCGGCGCGCCGATATTGCTCTCGACATGGCACGTCATCACCCGGATGCCCACCAGCGTTACGCCGAAGGCCAGGACGAACGCCACTTACGCCAGTTGACGCTGATTCATGATCTTCGCGACGCGGTGAGCAACAACCAGCTTTGGATGGCCTATCAACCCAAAGTGGCAACGCGTGATGGAAAGGTATGCCAGTTTGAAGCGCTGATGCGTTGGCGTCACCCATCGCTTGGGTTTGTGCCCCCGGATGAGTTCATTGGCCTGGCCGAACGCTCTGGCAACATTCGCAAGCTTAGCCAATGGATGCTTGAACACATCGCCTCACAGCTCCACCAGTGGCAGCAGCAAGGCGTGCGAATCAGCGTGGCTGTCAACTTATCCGCCAGCGATGTCACCGACGCCCAGCTTCCGGAGCAGCTAGCCGAGTTGCTGGCCCGCCACGATTTAGCCGCGGATCAATTGAGTCTGGAGGTCACCGAAAGTGCCGTCATGCAGGATATCAATGCCGCCGCCAGGACGTTGGACGAACTGAGCCGTCTCGGCGTGTCCATCGCCATAGACGACTATGGCACCGGGTATTCCTCCCTGGCCCAGATCAAGCGATTGCCGGTCAACGAGCTCAAGATCGACAAGTCCTTTGTGCTCAAGCTCGACTCCCAGGAAGACGACCTGACGATTGTGCGTTCGACGATCGAGATGGGTCACAGCCTGGGGCTTAGCATTGTGGCTGAAGGGGTTGAAAATGCGGCTAGCGCCACCCTGCTGAATGACCTGGGCTGCGACTATCTACAAGGCTACTGGATCGCCAAACCCATGCCCAGTGACGAGGTCATTCCCTGGCTGAAAAGCGCCGAAACCTTCACCTTCATACATTAACCGCGTACTTACCGAGAGAGCCTGCCCATGTCCACTTTCATCCCCAAGGCAACAGCAAACGGCATGCGGCTGCTTATTATCGCCCTCGGGCTTTCAATAAGCAGTTCTTCCCTTGCTGGCAGTCGTCTTATAGGTACCGGTGGCGTGGGCGCTATCGAGGGAGCCGCTGGCGGTGGCCTCTCGCCCTGGGCCGTGCTTACCAGTACCGCCAGTGAGCAGGAATTCGGTGCAACGGCAACCGTCTCGCGGGCCTGGCTGGATGATTATCGCTTAACGGTAGAGGCCGCCAGCGCCAACATCTACGATCGCGTCGAGCTCTCTGCGGCACGCCAAACCCTGGATCTCGAAACCTTAGGCGGCGAGCTGGAGCAAACCATTGTCGGAGCCAAGGTACGCTTATTCGGCGATGTGCTGTACCACCCCTGGGGGATCTGGAGCGCGGGCGTTCAACATAAGAACCTGGCCGATGACAGCACCCCCAAAGCGTTGGGTGCTGAGCACGGCCAGGGCAACGACGTTTATTTAAGTGCCAGCAAACTGGTGTTCAACGCCGTGGCTGGGCGCAACCTGTTGCTGAATGCCACGCTGCGCAATACCAACGCCAATCAAGGCGGGTTGCTGGGGTTTGGCGGCGATAACGGCGGCCGCGAATGGGTTGCCGAAGGCAGCCTGGGACTCTTTTTGACACCTAAATGGGTCGTGGGAATGGAATATCGACAAAAGCCTGATCGGCTTAGTGCAGCCCGTGAAGACGACTGGCAAAGCCTGTATAGCGCGTACTTCTTCAACAAGCACGTATCGCTGACCGCTGCCTGGTTATCACTGGGCGATATTGCCGGGCTGCCTTCGCAGAATGGCGCCTACGCGTCGCTTCAGGCAACCTTTTGACCCGCCAAGGAGACTCCATCATGCGTTTTCACCGCTGCGCCACCCCGCTACTGATGGCACTCTGGCTGACAGGTTGTGCGGCCCAGGATGCGACCCAACCATCGCTTTATACGCAGCTCGGCGGCATGCAGACCATCGATCGCGTGGTCGAGAACATGCTGTATCGCGTGGCAGATGACCCCGAGGTCGTGGTCTTTTTTGCCAACACCAACATCGACCATTTTGCGGAGGCCTTCGCCACCCAACTATGCGATATCAGCGACGGCCCCTGCCAATATGAGGGGCCGCCCATGGATCGCGCACACCAGCACATGGGCATCAACGATGCGCATTTCAATCGCGTGGTTGAGTACCTGGCCGACGCAATGGCAGAGGAAGGTGTTCCGCTGGCAGCGCAAAACGAGCTTTTGGGGCGATTGGCACCGCTGTACGATGATGTCATGCGATTGCAATGATGTGCCAGTCATCCCGACCCGCCGTCTTCACCTGATAAAGGGCCTTATCCGCGGCTTCATAGGCCCGGGGGAAGCCCACTCTCGACGGAATAAAGCAGGTTGCCCCGATACTCAGCGTCACCTGTTTTTTGTTCGGGTGGGCGGCGTGGGAGAACGCTGACTGTTGCACTTGCAGGTGAAGCTGTTGGCAGTAACGACCCAGTGCATCAACATCCTTGCAAGGCAGTAGCGCCGCGAATTCATCGCCGCCCAGCCGATAGAGGGTCGCCTCTTCTGGCAAGGCATCGGCAATTAATAGCACAAGATGGCGCAACAGGGCGTCGCCCGCCGGATGCCCCATGGTATCGTTATACTGTTTGAAAAAGTCGATATCCACTAACACCAGACCAAGCGATTGCTGTTCCTGCTGCATGACGTCCTGGTGGAGTGCGCTGCGATTGCCAATGCCCGTCAAAGGATCGCGCATGGCGCGCTCCATCCATCGCAGCGTTTCCTGCGTCGCTTTTTCTGTACGTCTTAATTGCCGATCATGTAGCCACCAGAACAGCAGGCCAAAGGCGAAGATCAGCAGGCTGGTATAGATAAGCACCTGGTTGTGCCAGCGGGTTCTGTCCGAAAAGGAATTGATGGCTTCCCCGCGGAGATCCAACTGCCCCATTTCGATGCGCGTCAGGCAGGCAATCGGGTCGAGAAGCTCTCGTGCGAGTATCACCGGTAACACATTATTGTTTTCAAGCGCGGTCACCGTCTCATCCAGCACGCTTAAACTGGGCGACGTACAGTCGTAGTGCTGATGGTAAACATCCACGTCGAACAACCCGTAGGCCAACTCAATGTCGGTTATCGCCGCTGCCCGTTCTTCGGGCCCAGGGATGTCCAGCAGACGGGCCTGGGCATCCTGTAAATAGTGCCGGGAACGTGTAGCCAACTGCTGGCCCGTCAGATTTCCCGACTGGCTGAAGTAAGTCTGGATCTCGGGAAGCACCCAACGGGCTTCATAGATGATCAATACCATCAAGGCCATGAAACTCATCAGGCTGAGTGATAGCCATTTGATGTAGCGAACGGGCCGCTTGCTGCTGGCTGGGCCTTTACCATCAATGTCCCGTGATGAGTCAAGGGTTGGCTTCATGATTTACCCACGCGCTTCGATACTGCGAATCATCCAGATCCAGTCGTTGAACTCGCGCAAGCTGTTAACGTCCCGGTCACCGTATTCCCGCTCTACCAGCCGCACCGGGCCCCTTGACCGCAGGGTCAAAGGTTTGTCATTTTCAATCGTCACCAGATACCAGTTGGGATCATCCCAGCCGCCTAGGGTGACCTCGTAACCGTCCCAGGCAGTAAAGCGCAGCTTGTCGGGTACACGGCCAAAATGGCGGGCAAGGAATTCAGCAAACGGCATGCCTTGCATTGCCACATTTTCTCCCTGATAAGGGTCAAACACTTGAAAGTGGCTGTCTGAAGACTGGCGAAGCTGCTCGACATCGACCTCCTTGACCATGTCACCGTCGATCAATCGTAGCGTTTGCGCCACGCTGGCGACAGGCATCAGAAGAGCGGCGATACCCGCCCCTAGCGCCCACTGAGCTAAGGGGGAGCGGCGTAGACAACGCTTGAAAACGGCAGCATCCATAGCGGGAACTTCTCAGTTGCTGGCAATGGGACCGACTGTACCACTTCCAAATTCCCTTTACCTTTCAATCACGATGAACTTACGCCGAACACAATAGGCTTCGAAGCCTTCCTGGACGGCAGGTCAATCAGGGTCTGAATCGCGGGGGTATCGTTTGGCATTCTCCTGGGTTTCGAGACCGCTTTTCAGCTCATGGGTCAAGGGGTCATAATTGGGTCTCAGCTCGTCCTTGACCGTGCCGCTCCACAATCGCGATCCCACAAAGTAACCCGCCCGCCCAATGACGTGGGCTGCCACCGGCGCTGTCATCAAGATAAACACGATAATGGCAAACGAGCGAGCGACGACACCCACCTCAGCAAAGTGCATGGCTGATGCCAGCATGATCAGAATCACACCTAACGCAGCCGCTTTGGTGGTGGCGTGCATGCGTGTCAACAAGTCGGGCAATCGCAATAAGCCAACCGCAGCCAAAAGCATGAACAACGCCCCAGTAATGAGCAAAGCACCTTTTATAAAATCAATCATCCCGTGGCCCCCCACGTTCCAGGAAGCGGGCAAAACCAATCGCGGCCAAAAACCCCATCAGGGCAATCACTATCGCCGCATCAAGAAAACTCGCCACACCGGACTGAATGGCGTAAACCCCGACAAGCCCCACAACCGTAGTTGAAAAAAGCTCCAGAGCCATCACCCGGTCTGGCAGGCTCGGGCCGCGCACGACACGCACAAACGTCAACAGGAGCGTTAACCCCATGATGACTTGGCTAATTAAGATAACGGTTTCCATTAACGAAATAACTCCAGAGCACGGTGTTCCATATCTTTTAGGTTACGCCGCAGCTCGTCCTCGTTGTCCAGAAACATCGCATGGATGTAGAGTACTTTGCGGTCATCGGATACATCCAGACTGAGGGTACCCGGGGTTAGCGAGATCAAGTTGGCTACCATGGTGATCTCCATTTCCGTACGTGCCGAGAGCGGCAACGCGATAACACCAGGTTTCATATGCCAAGGCGGAGTGACAATATCGAACGCGACACGAAGGTTCGCCTGCACCAGTTCCTTGATAAAAAAGCCGACGAAGCTGATGAACCTGGGTATACGGGCCGGGTAACCCTTTAATGCATCTACCTGAGGCTCCAGAAGCACCAAAGCAAGATAGCCGAATATCATCCCAACCAGCAGATTGAGTCCTGTAAAGTCACCGCTGAGGAGCACCCATGCCAAGCCTAGCAGCAGGTTCCAAATTGCACCGGTCATGGCAAGTCCTCCGAACCATTCTCTGTCTCCTCAGCCTGAATCTCACCGGGTGAGGCCAACGCACCTTCAGGACTCACCGAAGCGCCCAGCACCGCTTCAATATAGCCGGAAGGCGTCGTCAACTGATCCCCTATCGCGGTCATGACATTCATCACCGGCTCTGCGAACAAGCCAATCAGCAAGGACATCAGGGCTAGAACCCCAACTGGCAAGTACATCATCCACAAGCTGGGTTTTACGAGCCGACCATCATCGCCCACTGGCGTTTGCGAACTAGGTACGAGGTTATCCTCGGGTAACGCTTTCCAAAACACCTCGTTCCAGATCTTGACCATGGAATAAAGTGTCATCAGCCCCACCGCGAGGGCAAACCCGGTGGCAACATAGGCGCCCGCCTCCAGGCCGGCACGAACCAGTACAAACTTGGCAAAAAAACCTGACAGAGGCGGAATACCGGCCAAAGAAAAGGCAGAGATAAAGAAGGCAACGGCAAGCCATGGCCGTTCCCGATAAAGCCCGCCCATTTTCTTCAGTTGATAGGTGCCTTGCAGGCGATGGGTAATACCGCTGATCAAAAACAGGTTCGTCTTGACGACAATATTGTGCATGATGGCAAAGGCACCGCCGGCAATGGCGAGCGGCGTATACAGTGCCAACCCAAGGATCATGTAGCCGATCTGACTGACAATATGAAAGGACAAGATGCGCCTGAACTCGTGCTGAGCCGCTGCCCCCAAGACACCGGTGACCATGGTGAACACGGCCCCCCACAACATGATGTCCTGTAAATATCCCATGGTCTGATCGAACATCAGCGTAAAGACACGGAACAAGGAGTAAACGCCCACCTTGGTCAGCAGACCAGCAAACAATGCTGACACAGCCACCGACGGCGTGTGGTAAGAAGCAGGAAGCCAGAAGAAAAGCGGAAACGCCGCGGCCTTGATGCCGAACGCCACCATGAACATAACCGCCAGCACCTCGACCATCCCGGTATGCTCAGCAACATCCAGACGCAAGGCGATATCGGCCATGTTGAGGGTACCCAGGGTACCGTACAAGAGCCCCACGGCGGTTAGAAAAATCACCGACGCCAACAGATTGAGCGTTACATATTTAATCGCCCCTTCCATCTGCGCGCGTTCGCCACCTAGCGTGAGCAGTGCGAACGAGGCCACCAGCATGACCTCGAACCACACATAAAGGTTAAAAATATCGCCGGTTAAAAATGCCCCCGCAACCCCTGCCAATAACAGGTGCATTAACGGATAGTAGCCAAACTTTTCATGGCCACGCCCCGTCGTGGCCAGCGAATAGATTCCCATCGCCAGGCCAATAATGCCTGTGAGCAGCACCATGACGGCACTGAGCATATCGGCCACCAGCGTGATGCCAAACGGCGCTGGCCAATTGCCCATCTGCATGGTGATATAGCCGTCAGACAGTGTGGCAACAAACAGCCAGAGGCTAACGACGAGTAACGCTACATTCCCGGCAACGGCGATAAACCGCTGCATGGGGCGCGAACGCCAGAAAAGCAGCGATATGGCACCGGAGAGGAGCGGCAGCAGGACGGGCAGTGCAACTTCAGGCCTCACGTGTCGGTTTCCTTCATCTTGTCCAAATCATCGGCTTTGACAATTTCATAGGCGCGCCGAATCAACACCACGGCAAAGGCCAGCACCCCGAAAGCGATCACGATGGCGGTCAACACGACCGCTTGGGGCAACGGGTCGGCGACCTCACCCAACGGTTGTTGAAGACCTTCGGGTATCAATGGCGGCGCTCCCCGCGTCATTCCCGCCGTGGTAAAAATCAACAGATTCGCCGCGTTGGAAAGCAACAGTAAGCCAATTACCAACTTGACGATGGAGCGGCGCAACATCATAAAAACAGCGGTGGCATAAAGCAGCCCAATCGCCAGTGCCATTAGCGGTTCCATATATCGCCTCTTATTAACTTAAGGTTCATCCTTATCGGCCTCCATCAGCGCCATGACCATGCCCATCACCGAACCAAGTACCGCCAAAAAGACGCCTACATCAAAAATAAGCGGCGTGGAGGCTTTAAAGTCGATAACCGGAATTGTCCACCACTGGGCCGTCAGGAACGGCTGCCCCATGAACCAGGCCGGAAGCACGGACACCATACCAAACAATAGCCCCACACCAATCAAGTCCCGAGGGTCGACCATGCGAAGCAGCTCCCGGGTTGCGCTGACGCCAAAGGCAAACAAATAAAGCGTAAAGGCCCCGGCTGCCACCAGGCCGGCGATGAACCCACCGCCTGGTTCGTCGTGGCCGCGAAGCAACAGGAAAACCGAAAACATCAACTGCAACGGCATCAGAAAGCGGGCCGCCGTATTAAGAATAATGGTGCCTGACTTAACCATCGTACGGCTCCTTTGCATTTGGTTTGCCGCCATTGACAGCAGAGCTGTCGTCGTCTTCAACGGGTCGCAGCCTCAACATGGCAATGACACCAATGGCGGCCAGCGCCAGAACAAACATTTCACCCAAGGTATCAAGCGCACGGTAGTCGACCAGGATCACGTTAACGATATTCAGCCCATGGGCCAAAGGCACGCTGTTTTCCACCATGTAGGTGGAAATCGACTCAAACTGATCAATGCTCCAGGCCGTCATGATCAACAGGAAGACCAGCACCCCGAGCGAGGCCGCCGCCACGCCATCGCGAATACGCTCCAGGGTGGTGGAGAGATTTGAGAAACGCGGAAGGCGGAAGAGCACCAATACCAGCAGGATGACGGTCAACGTCTCCACCAGCAGTTGGGTAATGCCTAGATCAGGGGCGCTGAACAGAATAAAGACCAACGCAATGGAGAACCCCATGATGCCGACTGACACCACCGCGCCCAACCTTGATCGGGAAATCGTGGCGAATATCGCCCCCATCGCCATGGTACCCACCACGATGACTTCGTGGAAATGCACATCCAGCTCAAATGCCAGCTGCGGAGAATGACGCAATAGAATCGAATTACCAATCAGGGCAATCAGCACGGTCAGCATGACGAGAATATAGTTGCGCATATAGCCGTTTTGCAGCAATCGCGTTTGCCACTCGGAAAACAGCACCACACCGTTCATAAAGCCCTCATAACCTGCCTCAGGGCCACGGCGCATGATGGGGTTGAGGTATGCCAGTTTCGAACGCACCCCCCCCCAGCGCTTGAAGACCAAAAAGCCAAGACCAAGACTGATAATGGATATGATCAACGGGAGGTTAATGCCATGCCAAAGCGATAAGGAGACGTCCATCGACTGACCGGACACCGCAATAGCCGCCGACGTCAACAGGGCATTACCGCCCAGCAACCCCGGCGCCAATCCGACTAGAAGCGACCCCAAAGCCAACAGACCCGGGCCCAGCAGCATGCTGAGCGGCGCTTCATGGGGGTCTTGAGGTGTCGACTGACGTTGACCATAAAACGGCCGCAGCGCAATGATAGCGGCAACGGCTATGGTGAGTACGGCGGAGGCAAAGGCAAACAAAACGATCAATGGCCGAAAGCTACCCGCCCCCAATGCGGCTTCAAGCATTAGCTCTTTACCGATAAAGCCCAACAATGGCGGGACACCGGCTAACGATAATGCCGCCACCATCGTGATGGCTGCCGTCACCGGCATCAGTTTACGCAGCCCGCCCATGGCCGTGACGTCTTTGGTACCGGTCTCATGATCCAGAATACCGGCCACCATGAACAGCGCCCCCTTGTACATGGAGTGCGCCAGCAAGAAAGTGACAAATGCCGTCATGGCGTATTCAGTGCCGATGCCCAACAGCATGGTCAGAGTACCCAATGCCATGATGGTGGAATAGGCCAGCAATTTTTTAATATTGGTATGATGGATTGCTAAAAAGGCGCCGGTCAGCATTGTAGTCGCGCCCACCAAGGAAAGGATCCCTACCCATAATGCTGTACCACCGAGCTCGGGATGTAACCTTGCCAGCAGATAAATACCCGCTTTTACCATGGTCGCCGAATGCAGATACGCCGATACAGGCGTTGGTGCCGCCATGGCGTTGGGCAACCAGAAATGGAAGGGGAACTGGGCTGACTTGGTGAAGGCACCGATCAGCAGGCAGATGAGCATTGGTGTATAAAGCGCATGTTGCCGCAGATCGCCTTCCATCTGGCTAATCTCATGGAGCGACCAGCTACCTGATGCGATCCCCAACAGCACCAACCCGGCCATCAACATCAGCCCACCCGCAACGGTGACGAAAAGTCCTTGGCGAGCTGACTTACGGGCTTCAATATCGGTATGGTTGAAGCCAATCAGCAAGTAGGAGGTAATACTGGTCAGTTCCCAGAAAACGAATAGCGTGAACAAGCTATCTGCCAGCACCAGCCCCAGCATTGACGCCATAAAAGCGACCAGCGCCACATGAAAACGGGCTATATCAGCATGGCCTTTAAGATAGCCGCCCGCATAAACCAGCACAAAAGTACCGATCACGGTAATTAACAGGCCAAAAAGCAGCGACAGCCCGTCAAGCAAGAAGCTAAGACTAATGCCTAGCGAAGGCACCCACTGCCATTCCAGTAACATCGGACCATCATTGACGACCGATGGCGCAAGGCTAATCAACCAAGCGGCGAGGAAAGCAGGAAATATCGCCATCACCAGGCTTGCCCGCTGTCCAAACCAACGATTGAGCAGCGGCGATGCCGCCGCCAATACAAATCCCATTAACAAGGCGAGTTGCATCTAGCGGTAACTCCTGTGTGTTGACTCTGATCTAGATACCAACCAGAGTTTTCCATTGGCAACAACGCAGCCTAACGCATGAGTGAATGCGGTAGGCATAAAACCGACCGCCAGAATTGTACAAACATCCTAGCATTCAAGATATTATTTGACTCGTTAAAGCGTAACGCACATCACCAACGCTGTGATTTTGAAGGCACCCTGGCTACAGAACTTTGCGATCTTCCACTTTGTCGTGCGCGGTACCCGGCGGTAGCGGGTGGCCTTTCGCCAATTCGGCCCGCGTCGCCTCGCGGACGGTCAGCACCCAGACTTGATAACGCAACGTATGGCCTGCCAGCGGGTGGTTGGTATCGATACTGACGCTGTCCCCATCCAGGCCAAGCACGGTCACGATCTGCGGCCCGGCTTCCCCCTCGGTTTGAAAACGGCTGCCCACCTCAAGTTGGGTATTACCGAAAGAGGCACGGCTGACCGTTTGTATCAATGACTCGTTATAAACCCCGTAGGCGTCTGCCGGGGCTAGTGTTACGTTAAGCTCGGCACCTGCTGGCTGGTTTTCCAAGGCACGCTCAAGCCCCGGCAGAATATTGTCATGGCCATGCAAATATTCGAGCGGTTTGTCCCGCGCCTGTGAATCATCCAGCAATTGCTCGCCGCCATCGTTCAGCACGTCATGCAAACGATAGTGCAAGGTAACCACCTGATGTGCTGAAATCGACATACAAAACTCCTCTCCGGTAAGCTGTTGGCCGTGTGTCCAAGCGTAGGCACAGCTTATCATCCGGCCGCTGTCACCGTCTTACCCAGGAGTCGCATTTCATGCCCACCCTTAAACCCCAGCGCAGTTGGCGCGCTGCCCTGGCGATTTACCTGCGCGCCCCGGTCATTACCATGCTGTTCTTGGGGTTTTCCGCCGGACTGCCCTTCCTGCTGGTATTCTCGACGCTTTCCGCCTGGCTGCGTAGCGACGGCGTCGAGGTCGCGGCGATCGGTTTTTTCGCCTGGGTAGGTATGCTCTATTCGATCAAGTTCTTCTGGGCACCGGTGGTCGACCGTCTGGCGCTGCCGGTACTCACCCGCCATTTTGGCCAGCGACGCGGCTGGATGCTGCTCGCCCAGGCCATGATCGCCGGCGGGCTCATCGGCCTTGCCGGGCTCGACCCCGTAGGCAATCTGGGCTGGGTCGCCGCCTTCGCACTGCTGGTGGCCTTCGGTTCCGCTACTCAGGATATCGCCATCGATGCGTTTCGGATTGAATCCGCTGACGACGATATGCAAGCCGCGATGGCGTCAACCTATATCATCGGCTATCGCGGCGGGTTAATCGCCGCCGGTGCATTGGCGTTGTATGTCGCCTCGGCGGTGTCCTGGCAGGTGGCGTACCTGACCATGGCAGCACTGGTCGGCATTGGCGTGATAACGGTGCTGCTGCGGCCGGAACCCAAGCGCGCCTCGTTGACGGTGCAATTGATTCACGAACCCAAGGTGCGGGCCTTTATTCGTGCCAGCCGTGGCCAGCCCAAAATACTGCGCAGAATGGGCGCCTGGGTGATTGGCGCCATCGTCTGCCCGTTCACCGACTTTTTCCGCCGCTATGGGATCAAGGCGCTGTGGTTGTTGGTGTTTATCGGCGTGTTTCGCATCAGCGATCTGGCCATGGCCTCGATGGCCAACCCGCTCTACATCGACTTGGGGTTTTCGCTGGAGACCATCGCCAACGTGACCAATGTATTCGGTATCGTGATGAGTATTGCGGGGGGGATTCTCGGCGGGCTGCTGGTGGCGCGCTACGGCATTGGGCCGCTGCTGATCTTTGGGGCGGGCATTGTCATGGCCACCAACCTGCTGTTTGCGGCCCTGGCGCTGATCGGCGATCAACTGCCCATGCTGGTACTCACCATCACCGGGGACAACCTCGCCAACGGCTTGGCCAGCGCGGTATTCATCGCCTTTCTCTCCAGCCTGACGTCCCGCGCCTATACCGCCACCCAGTACGCGCTGTTTTCATCCTTGATGACGCTACCCGGGAAGTTCCTCAGCGGCTTTGGCGGGCTCGTGGTGACTGACCAGGGTTATGCCAGTTTTTTTGTGCTGGCCACCCTGCTCGGCTTGCCCGCCATTTTGCTGGCCATCTGGATCAACCGCGACAAGCAGCTCGTTCCCGCCCCCGTTACGGCCGCCCGCTAACGCTTAACGACTCGCAGGGCGATGGGCATCGAGCCAGTCCAACGCTCCCTGGGTCGTCCGCCACTGATCACGCATTAGCGTGCGGTACTGCCAGGCCTCGGCGCGTGACCCGGGGTCAACCTGACCATCGGAGTGCGGCATGACCGGGCGCGGGTTTTCAGCGCATATCATATCCAGCGTATGGCGATTATGGGCGACCACCTCCTTGAGCGAACGTTCTGCGGCTTCGTGATGGCCTAGGCGGTATAGTGCCAGCGTGCGACCCATCAGCAACCCAAGTTCCAGCGAGCTATCGCTGCTGGCTTGTTCGGTAAGCGCCAGCGCCTCTTCATTGCGGTCGTCGCGCAGCAGCTGGTCCAGCACCAGTTCGCTCAGCCCCAGGCTGTCCTCCTGGTCGATCGCCAGAAGTTCTTCAGCCAGTTCGCGTGAATGCTGACGCGCGCCACGCTCCATGCCCACTACCAGGGCCAGGCCAATGCGCAACAGGATGGCGTTATTGGCATCGTCCCAGCGCAGGCTACCTTCGCCCTCAGCGCGTGCCTGGGTCAGCCAGCGCGAGAGACGCTTGGCAAGCGGAGCGAGCAGACTGGGCGCCATCCACGGCAAACTGCCAAAACGGCTGGTGAGGGCCAGCGTCAGGTCCTGCACCACTTGCGGCGCATCCAGCCACTCGGGATGGGCGCACAATGCCGACATCCACTCCACCGCATTGCCCCAGGGGTCGCCTCGGAACCCCAGCGCGACCTCATCGTCAACCATGACCTGAAACTGCTCGTGCCAGGCGGCAAAAAGCGTCGCTTCGCGTGCGCTGACGTGGTACTCCAGATGCCCGGTATCAGGATTTGGAGTGATGTCGATCTTCGGCGCAGTGGGCAGCGCGGCGAGCAGCGCCTGCAATGAAATCAACGGCGTTGCCAGGTCTTCCTCAGCGCTGAGCAATTGATCCGCCAGGGTCGCACCGGGGTTGTCGGCAAGCGCCGCCAGGAAGTCCAGCTGATCGTCGTCAAGATCGCCCTGCCGGACCAAGCGGCGATACCAGAAATTGGCGCGCTCCTTGGCTTCACGCTCGTGCCCTTCATGCAACAACAGCATGGCTTCGATATACGCCAGCGTCGGCGAGTCAGGCAATGCCTGCTGGGCTTTGACAAAGGCTGCACGGGCGCTATCCAGGTCATCGTTGTCCAGGTGCGTCAGGCATAGCCGTTCAAGTGCCACCCCGCGCAGAAACAGCGGCCCGCGTTCCAATACTTCATCCAGCAGGTCGGCGCGCTTGCGGGTAAAACCGCGCTCCTGGTAAATATCCAGCAGAATTTCGAACGCGGGCTCTGCCTGCTCCGGTAGCCGCGACCAGTCGCTGCCATCGAACAGCGATTCAAGAATCTGCATGGCACGGCCGCTTTGGCCACTTTCGGCGGCAATCAACCCGGCCTCGAGCAGTGCCTGGGGCAGCGCGCGCTGGCTCTCCAGCGCGGCTTTCAGGGTCGCGCCCTTCCACTCGCGCAGTGAAAGCATCCACATCATCTGCTCGGGGATTTCGGTGGGGAATTCGACCTGCGCGCAGCACTGCTTGTACTTGTGCCCTGAATCGCACCAACAGGGTTCGTTGCGACCGGGCGTGGCCAGGGGCTCGCAGGCAAAATCCAGCCGTTCCAGTGGCGTTTGCGACCATAAAATAGGGGCAAGCGCCTGGGCCGTCGCCAGATCACCATTGAAATATTCCGCCCCCTCGGCACGCACCCAGGTCATAAAATCGGGATAGTGTTCATCCTGCCTGATTGCCGAGAGTGCCCCGGAGGCAAATCCCAGCAGCTGATCGACCCATACCGCCAGCATTGCCGTCTCCACTTATAAAAGACCCTATTGAAAAGCGACATAGTCTAGCATGACCATTGGGGGCACGCAGAGAGGATTGGCAAGATCGCCAAGGGCTGCCAGCAGGCAGCCCTTTTACCCAGCCAAGCAACGCTTTATCAGGAGAGCAAACCAATGGACACGCTAACACTGACCACCTGCCAGGGCGCCGAAATAACGCCTCATGTCCAGGCACTGGCACGCCTGCGCATCGAGGTATTTCGTGATTACCCCTATCTGTACGATGGCGACCTAAGCTACGAAGCGGATTACCTGGGTCGCTACGCGGATAATCCAGACAGCCTCTTCGTTCTGGCCTTCGACGGCGACTCACTGGTGGGTGCCGCCACCGGACAGCCCCTGGCCGATGAAGTCGACGAGTTCCGCCGCCCGTTCGAGGCTAACGGCATTACCCCCGCGAGCGTGTTTTATTACGGCGAATCGGTGTTGCTTCACGCTTACCGTGGCCGCGGCATTGGCAAACGCTTCATGGCCGAACGCGAGGCGCATGCCAAGCTGAAGGGATTTGATATTGCCGCTTTCTGCGCTGTCGAGCGCCCCGCCGACCACCCGCTCAAGCCATCCAACTATCGTCCGCTGCACGGCTTCTGGAATGCCCAGGGGTACCAACGTCACCCGGAACTCACTACCACTTTCGCCTGGAAAGACATCGGCGAAAATGAAGAGAGCCACAAAACGATGGTGTTCTGGATGAAGCGTCTCGATTAAGCCGTTCGGACCCATTCAAGCAGGGGTGCCGTCCGCGAGTGCATATCGAGCCGTGCCCGCAGGCGCACCAGGTTCCAGTAATGGCCATTCAGGGCGCGGGAAAGCAGCAGCGTATCGGCGGGGGGCTGCAGACGGTCCATGGCCGCCCATACCTTGGGCGTCAGTTCGCGCAGGCGGCGATGGACACGCACATCGCTGAAGTCCTGTTCACCGAGGCTAAACAGCGGCGCCACACACTCAGCGGATTCGCGGTAAAGCGACAAGGGGGCCCCCTGCCCCTGGCGGCCGCCCATTTGCATCAGCGCTTCATCCATCGCCATCGGGTCATGGGCAAGGGTCGCATCGAGGAGCTGCATCATTGCTTTCAGGCGGGCCTCGGGCACCGGAATCACAGCGCCAAAATCGTAAATCACCAGTCGACCTTGGTCATCGGCCGCAAAGTTACCCGCGTGCGGGTCAGCGTGCAGCTCGCCATAGGTGAACAACTCTTCAGTGATCCAGTCCGCCAGGGCCGATGCGACTTTCTGACGAGTATTATCGTCGGCGCTCTCCAGCTCACGTAGCGGGGTGCCGTCAACAAAGCGCATGGCGAGCACGTGCTGGCCGGATAGATCAAACAGCGGCTCAGGAATGACCAGGCGCGCGTCTTGCTGATAACGCTCGCGGTAGCGCGCCATCGCGTCGGCCTCAGCACGATAGTCGAGCTCATCGCGCAGCCCCGCCGCCAGCTCTTCAAACAGCGCATCCAGCCGCGCCTGGGGAACCTTGAACCAGCGGCCCAGGCTCATGATACGCCTGACCTGCTTGAGATCTCTTTCCAGTACATCCGCCAACCCAGGGTATTGCACCTTTAGTACCACCGTCTCGCCAGCATGGGTGACCGCCTTGTGCACCTGCCCCATGGAAGCGCTGGCAAAGGGGCGCTCTTCAATTGCCTGGAAATGCTGTTCAATATCACCGTACTGCATCACCAGCGCCTCGCGGATGCGCGGCCAGGGCATTGGTTCCGCCTGGCGTTGCAGGCGCGCCAGCTCCTCGGCAAGATCCGGCGGCAGCAGGTCATCCCACTGGGACATGATTTGCGCCAGCTTCATGGCCGGGCCCTTCAGCTCGGAGAGACCCTCGAATAGCGCCTCGCCCAGGGACCGCCAGTCTGCCTGGCCACCCAAGCGTGTCTTGAGCAGCGCTCCGCCGGTGCGTGCACCCAACCCCATCAAACGTCGTGTTCTTCCGCGATCTCGCATTTAAGTCGCCTCGTTGACCATCTGACATGCAGCTTACGCAATCCGGTTAAATTATACAAAAGCTATACGAAGAATCGCCACATATCATTTTCCAGACAACCTTTCACTATGCTCACCGGCATACGGTGTCTGTTACCATATTCCTACGTTACACAATTTAAGGCATGCCCGTATGCGCTTGATTATCGCCGAAAAACCCAGCCTTGCCCGAGCGATTGCCGAGGCGCTCCCCGGCAGTGCCAGGCGCCAGGAAGGCGCGATCAGTTGCGGCGATACCACGGTGACCTGGTGCCTGGGCCACCTGCTGGAACAGGCGGCACCGGAAGCCTACGACCCCGCCGACAAACAGTGGCGACTGGACCGGCTGCCCATTGTGCCGCAGCAGTGGAAACTGATGCCGCGCTCAAAAGCCCGAGGCCAACTGGCGGTGATTCGCAAGCTGATCAAACAGGCCAACGAGGTTGTTCATGCCGGTGACCCGGACCGCGAAGGTCAGTTGCTGGTACAGGAAGTGATCGACTACATGAAGTACCGCGGCCCGGTACAACGGCTGCTGATCAGCGACCTCAACAGGCCTGCCGTCAGCCGCGCGCTTGCCAGCCTGCGACCCAATGCCGAGTATCAGCCGCTGTTCCAGGCGGCCCAGGCCCGGGCTCGTGCTGACTGGCTGTACGGTATCAACCTGACCCGCGCCTGGACCCTCACCGGCCGCCAGGCGGGCCACGACGGCGTGCTTTCCGTGGGCCGTGTGCAAACCCCGGTACTGGGCTTGATCGTGCGCCGCGATAACGCCATTCGTAATTTTGTGCCCCATCCGTTTTATCCCCTATGGGTGGATCTCAAGGTCGCCAAGGGCCAGCTGCGTGCCTGGTGGGTGCCCAAGGAACACCAGCCGCTTGATGATCAGGGGCGTTTGATCGACCGCCAACCCGCCGATGCGTTGGCAGCGCAGCTACCCGGCGCCTCAGGTCAACTGACAAAGCTCGACCAGCAGGAGAAACGCCAGGCACCGCCGCTGCCCTACTCGCTGTCTGCCCTTCAGGTCGATGCCGCCCGCCGTCACGGGCTTTCCGCACAGGTGGTGCTGGATATTTGCCAGCGGCTATACGAGCAGCACAAGCTGATTACCTACCCGCGCTCCGACTGCCGCTACCTGCCCGAAGAGCACCTTCCGCTAGCCCAGCGTAGCCTGAGCGGCGCCTGCCAGAACGACGATGCGCTTCAACAGTGGCTGAAAGGCGCGGACTTCTCGCTACGTTCCAAGGCCTGGAACGACAAGCAGGTAGGCGCCCACCACGCCATCGCCCCCAGCGGCAAACCGGCCGACTTTAGCCAGCTCTCCGCCACCGAAGGCCATGTGTTCCGACTGATCGTACGCAACGTCATGGCCCAGTTTTACCGTCCCCTGCGCACCTTTGAGGTCAAGGCCGAGTTTACGCTGCTTGATGAGGCCTTCCGCGCTCGCGGCCAGAGCATCCTCGACCCCGGCTGGAAACCGCTGTTCACCACCCGCGATGAAAGCCCGCCGCTGCCGCCGCTCACCCAAGGAGAAGCCTGCCAGGCGCTGGGGGCAGGCGTTGAGGAGAAGGAAACCCGCCCGCCGGAACCCTTCACCGATGCCAGCCTGATCAAGGCAATGATGAACATCGGCCGCTACGTGGACGACCCTGCCGTGCGGCGCACCCTGCGCGACACCGACGGCCTGGGCACCGAAGCCACCCGCGCCGGTATTATCGAAACCTTGGTACAGCGCGGCTATCTGGTACGCCAGCAAAAGGCCCTGCGCGCCACCAAGCTCGGCAGCGCCCTGATCGCCGCCCTGCCTGAAGCGGTCAGCACCCCCGAACGCACCGCACTCTGGGAACAGCGACTGCGCGCCATCGCCGAACAGCAGGACGACGCCAACACCTTTCAGCAGGCGTTACTGGATGACTTGCGTGGCCTGCTCAACCATAGCGATGCAGGGAAACTCAGGCAGAGCCTGCAAACGGCACAGGGAGAAGCCGGAAGCCCGGCGAAGCGCTCAGGCAAGCCGAGAAAGCGTAGAGGAAACGTGAAACGCCCCCCTGCCAAGCAAGGCTGATAGTCAACAGGCGAATCCTTATAACCATATACATGGCACCTGACGTCTTAGTCCGAAACCTCATTCAAACTATGTGCGAGAGGCCTCACTATCGAGTTTCAATCCTCCATGCTAGTGACTAAGCGGAAGGCCCTGCATCAGACAAACTGTCACCAGATATAAACAAGTGGTGACGGTTTGTCTGACACTGACTCTGCCCTATCCCCCAGGGCGCAACTCCAAACCCTTTTCTGCCAGCACGGCGGCTAACTTCGCCTGCTAAATGGTGACAGTGCTTCGGTATCAAATATCGGAATTATCTTCTTAATCATCAGAGATTGAAGCTTTTTTCTTGCTGATGGGCCGGGAAAAGAAAGGCACCACATAAAGCACCAGCCAAGCCAGAAGCGTGCACAGTACCGCCGTTTGCTCACGCCCAAGGCCAACCGCTATGCCGATGGCCGCTGTGAACCAAATACCGGCTGCCGTGGTAAGCCCTGTAGCAGCCTGATCATTCTTGCCAGTGATGATACTTCCGGCGCAAAGAAAGCCGATCCCGGCAATAACACCTTGAATAACTCGGCTCATCTCCGAATCCGAAATACCTGCTTGCTGCGGAATCAATATAAATAACGCAGCGCCCATGCAAACAAGCATATGGGTGCGTATTCCAGCCGCCTTGCCGCTCTGTTGACGCTCAAGCCCCAGCAGCCCGCCCAGCAAGATAGCCATCAGTAGCCGAACTATCAAAATAATAAGCTCACTTACGTCATTGAAATCCGAAAACTCAGAAATAACGACACTGCGGATCGATTCCATCACTTCATTCCTGTTAGTTAACTAAAAAAGCGGGTTGTAAAGGGAAAACCGGTGCACTGTGCCTGATTATGGCCACCACTTTGTCATCATCGGTTTGACGGTTAGTCCGTGGATGACGATCGAGAGCACGATAACCACTAGCGTAATGTGGATGAGTTCCACGGCCAGCGCTTCCGGCAGACCAAAGACGATTGAGAACATCAAATAATAGATCGAGCCGATTCCACGTACGCCGAACCAGCCAACCAGCACCTGCAGCCGCAGCGGTGTGCCAGAACCCAGCAGACCCAAGAATACGCTGGCGGGGCGAACCACGAGAAAAAGGAACAGCGCCACCCCGACGGCCCTTAAACTCCATGAGTCAAGAAACAACATTCCACCCAGCAGCATGACCAGCACCAGCTCGGACAGCCGCTCCAGAGACTCCTTGAACAACATGGAACCTTCAGATACTTGGGTGCTATGCGGTGGCGTCGGCTCTTCGGAATGAACCGGAATTTGCCGGTTGAAGCCCGTTTCTTGGTTAGGCCCGTGAATACTTGCCAGCTTAAGTTCCGACTGACGAAGTGAAATGGCCGCCGCGAAAACGGCCAGAAACCCCCAGGCATCGAGTAGCAGACAGACACCATAGACCACGCCGATCAAGCCCATACCCAGAAAGTCATCCAGCAACGGGCCTTCGTTACTGAGAAAGCGCTGTTTCCATACCAGCTGTGCTAATAAGCGGCCCATTACGAGCCCGACAACCAGGGCAACGATTGTCGACCATAAAACATCCTTTAACACCCAAGCCCCAAAAAGTTCGTAACTAACCGGGGAACTGAGCATTGCCAGCCCCAGCATGACAAACGGAAAAGCACTGCCGTCATTCATGCCCGCTTCACTGGTCAGCGTGAAACGTAAAGGATCTTTATCCCCCATGTGCCGGACTTGAACATCGGTGGCTAAAACGGGATCAGTGGGTGCCAGAATAGCCCCCAGCAGAATCGCCGCCCCCAGTGGCAAGGCCAGCACGTAATAGCCAAACACAGCGGTCAGGGCGACACTGATGGTCATGGAGATAATCGCGAGACGAACGGGGGCATTCCACTCCCGCCATTTGAACGGCATCGGCATTTTCATACCCGCGATAAACAACGATACGAGAACCGCAATTTCAGCGAGCACTTCCAGCAAATGCGCCTGTTCTAACGGATTAAAATGAAATGCGCCCAAGACCGACGGACCCAGAGTCACCCCAATAGCCAAATAGACAATGGAAGGTGTCAGCCGCAGGCGTTGGAGGACGGGCGAACGCAACCCCATCATGATCAGCAGGGTTCCGATCAATACAAACCAGGTAGCGTTGGTCACAGGGATTCATCCGAGGCGGGTTGAGTAGCAGTGTGGCGCATGAAAGCGGTCCGGTCACGAACACAATACGATGGCACCCACAAAACTGGCGATCACCTCAGCTAAATCGTCATTCCATGTTACGGAACAAAGCTGCCAGAATTGGCGGTCCCTGCAGGCTATGCCGCTAAAAGGCACACCGAGTGGCCAGGAACTGTCCATTCCCGACGGGTACTGTGCAGGTAGTGACATCAGCATCTGCCGATACCAACGTCATAAAAGAATCCATTTCATCGGCGTGGGACGTGGCGTTGTCAACGACAAGAAGCCCGCCCCTGCGTAGTAAACGTTTAAGGGTAGGCCACCAGGCCACATACGCCGAGCGTTTGGAATCCAGAAAAATAAGGTCACAGCTTTCGTCATGCAGGGCGCCGATCAGGCCGCCTGCTTCCCCACGCAGCTGGGTGATAAACGCAGAGAGGCCAGAACGTTCAAAGTTCTTGGCGGCGAGTTCAAGCTTGAAGTCAGATTGCTCAATAGTTGTAACGTGCCCGCCAATCTTTTGCGCCGCCTGAGCCAGCCACAAGGTGGAATACCCGTTGGACGTGCCAATCTCAAGCACACGCTGAGCGTTGGTTGCCTGGGTAAGCACCAACAGAAACTCCCCGGTATCACGGGTGATATTCAGCATCCGCTGTGGGCGCTCGGCGATTGCAGCATCGTTTTCCTGCCCAAATTGTTCTAATTCGACTAGCAGCGCTTGTAATGACTCGCTCAAACCCACCCCCTTTTCACCCCGTATTGGCTAATAGCCAGCTGCCTTACCACGTCTCTTCAGAGCCCGGTGGCCCCACATCGATGTGCATATCAGGGGCAATATCCACCACCCCTTTAACCCTTTTCAGCCGCTCAGCCGTGACCTCGTCTGCCGACCCGGTAATACACCCGATCTCTTCAAGGATCTCCTTAACGGTCAACCCCTCCTCACTAAGGCGTGTGGCGATGTCATTGATCGATTGATCGTTAGAAATCGTAATTATCCATAGCGCTATCTTCGGCATCGATCATCCTCTCTCAGGGCGCTTGTACCAATCCTGCACCAATGCAGGATTCACGCGATGGCAGCGTTTGCACCGACGCCACCAACTGTTGCCACAGCTTCATCCCGCGCAGTGACGAGTCAGACTGCGCCCAGAGCGCCGCGCAACCTGCTACGTGAGGCGCCGCCATGCTGGTGCCACTGATCGTTTTATGGCGACTCGGCCGTGGCCAGGAAGAGAAGATATCCCGCCCGGGCGCGGCAATCTCGATTTTGCCATGATTGGAAAAACGGGAAGGCGTCAGGTTCTCATCGAGTGACGCCACGGACATGACGCTGGGCGAATTGGCGGGCGCGCCAGTGCGTGCAGAGGCATTGCCCGCGGCGGCGATGACCAGGCACCCATTACGCAGTGCCGCCTCACCCGCATGGGTGTAGGCGGCCTGTACCGGGCTCTGGCTGCCGAGGGACATCGAGATCACTTCACAGCGCTGGGCAATCGCCCAGTTCAAGCCTGCAAGTACGCCCGCTCCGGTGCTGCTGCCTGAATTAGTCAGCACCTTGCCGACCAAGACCTGAGCATCGAACGCGATACCGTAACGCGACGTACTGTCGGAAGGCGCTTTCGGGCCACAGGCTGTGCCTATACAGTGCGTGCCATGCCCATTGAGATCTTGAACCGGTTCCCCAACGAAGGATCGGGTAACGAACTCCCGGCCAGCGAAATCCGGGTGGCCAAGATCCATCCCGGTATCCAGCACGGCGACTTTAATTCCAGCGCCACTCCAATGGCTTTGCGGCACCTTGCACTGGCTCAGCCCCCAAGTCACCTCAAGCTCGTCCATTTCGCGCGACTCATCGTGCTCGTTACTATCAAGATCAACGCCCAAATCACGCGCGATGACACTCGCTGCCCGCAGAAAGCCCCGCAGGTACTCAGAATTTTTAGAATCAGAGCTTTCAGAAAACGCAAAATACTCGGGCTCAATAATTTCGATCGGGCTGTCCGCTGCGATCTTATCGAAAACACTCATCCCGTGCTGTCCTAGGGCGTCACCGCCAACCAGTGCGACACCCAACTCCGGGAACACCATCGCCTCAGCATCTCCGGCCTCTTCCAGGCTGACGGCCTGATCGGTAAAGTCGCGCGCATCGGCCACCCGGAAGTTCTGAGCCTTGAGTGCCTTGATACCCTCTTCGACTCTTCCCTTATGGTAACTGATAAGAAAGCGGCCCGTTTCCAGACAGCTACCGCCACGCTCCAGAGCGGCCAGCAAAAGTTTCTCAGTGCTACAGGAAACAGAGTTAAGTGACCCGCTCGAGTCAGAAGGCGAGCTGCCGCTTCCTTGCGGTTTTTTAACCATCCCAGGCCTCCTTTTGCGTTTGACTGTAAAACGTTATGGTTCAAGTGCTTGACTATGGAAACCCTTGCGTCGTCATGTAGAAACCCACGGCTTTAGCTTAACGTACCTGGTGATCTTCGCCAGATTGGTGTCGATTAGCGGGCCAATGGCGACAACGCCAACACCTCCTTGCGCAGTTCATGCTTCGACTTCTCTAACGAGGCGCCCCATGACGCGCACTCTTCCTTCTGTTCAGAGTCATTATCCGGACTTTCGCTGAAGGCACTCAGCCAGGCCTGCCGGGTACATAGGTCCTGAAAGTCACCGAGCAGGCGCTGGCGGCGCTTCAATTCTGTCAGAAAGGGCTTGGAGCGCTTTGGATTCAGATCGGCCAGATAACGGATGCGCTTCACGCCCTTGCGAAGTTCGTGCAAAGCAGTGTCAGAGCTATCTGAAGACAGTGCTGCCAGACCCTCATCGTGACGCGCAATGCGCTTATTGAGCACCGCCTTGATGCGCTTGGGCGTCAGCTTGGCGAGCGCCTTACTGACGTCATCGGAAGCGATAAACCTCTGCCAGTTTTGCATTTCCTCAGCGTAGGCTGGCGCGCTCAACTGCTCGCAAAGGGCTTGGTGCTCTGCGCGTTGGCAACCCTGCAGCCAATGCTGCAACCCCTGATAAGTCGCGGAAGAAAGCGGCGGCGGCGTATCGGCAATATCCTCCAGAAACACATCAAGGTCACGGAGGTCACTGGTGGCCCGGGCACGGTGCTTGAGCCGCTTGAGCATTTTTTTCAGGCCAGGCACTTTGGTAATGGAACGTATGGATTCCCCCACGGCTCGGCTGCGACGCAAGTTAACCCGGTACTGATGCAAAAATTCAGTATCAACGCCCGCCATCACCCCTGGCTCAAGGGCCCTGACCATCCGGTACTGATGCGTGAGCATGGCTCGGAGTTGTTTAGACGTGCTGCCCTTGCGATCAGGTGGCTTGGGGGCAAGACGCTTGAAAAGTGAATAGCTGGCCTCTTCCGGGGTCAGCCGCCCCACCAGCTCCGCACAGCCCTGTTCCATGGCTGACCAGGGCGTATCGGGCAAAGTGAAATGCAGCACGCTGCCGGTAGGCAGCGAAGTCGGCGTTGCCTCATCGAGCCAACGGGCAAGATCAACCAGTGCCGGGTTGTGACCAATGACCAGCACTTTTTCAAGCTCATCAGGCAGTGCCTTGAGCCATGCAAGCACCTCTTCACCATCGAAGGTGTAGAGAGCGTCATCAAGGTGAAGCTGATTGATGAGTGCTCGTTCGGGCAACTGCGCGGCGATGTCGTCGAGGGTTTCCCGCGTACGCGCCGCCGTGCTGACGTAAACCTGCCCCTCCAACGCTTGCCAGCGCTGTAGCACAGGCGCCATTGCCGTCGCCTGACGTTTCCCCCGTTTACGCAACGGCCGTTGGTGGTCGTTCATGTTGCCACTGGGCTGCTTGGCCTTGGCGTGACGCATTACGTAAAGGTGCCGCATGTGTGCCTCCTTATTGCGACATGCTTCACAAAGCCTAGTACACACCCCCTATGCTAGTGAATCCGTTTACCCGGCTTGACCACCCACCAGCTTGTCAGCACCAAGCCGCCAAATACGCTGTAAACGATGCCAAACACCCAGTCCGGGGCGCTGTAGTAAAGCAGGCTATGCAGCCAATGCTGAATAAAAGACCCGGCATAGGTGGCCGCCCCCGCCTCGGCTCTGAGCGCCATCTCCCAGGTCGTCAGCGGGCAGATCATTCCCAGCCAGGCTTGCCCCACGACGTAGCCGATGGCGCATAAGTGCACGATACGAAAAACGCGATGACGCACCCACTGCCACGCCAGGAAGTACCCTGCGTAAATAGCCAACAGGCCAAATACCACGAAGGCTACAAATAGTACGTGGAGTATCAGGATAGCGTCTGCGAGCAACAGCAGTAGCCACTCTTCAGATATCACGATTCATTCCATAGACGCTTCAGGCCCGCAACGGCAGCGCTGCACCAATTGCCATGAAAAGACCTCCGCAAACGCGATTAAACCCACGCCCGGCACGCTCTAACCAGTGCCGGATACGGCTAGCGGCGCTTGCAAGGATGAATTCCGCCAGAAATTCCGTCATCACGAAGGTCGCGGCCATGATGACAAACTGATGCACCAGGCTATTTTGCGGGTCAAGAAACTGCGGCAAGAAGGCGCTAAAGAACAGCAGCACTTTGGGGTTTGTTATCGAGGCAAGCGCCCCTTGGCGGAAAAGCGACCAACTGCTGGTCACCCTTTCGTCAGCATCAGCCGTCGTGGAAACCGGCGGTGAGCGCCATACCTGAATGCCAAGCCAGATGAGATAGGCACCCCCTACCCACTTGAGCACGGAAAGCCAGATGACGGAAGACTTGACCAGCGCCCCAATACCAAACATGCAGAGGGCTATCACGATGACAAACCCTATCGCGCCGCCTGAAATAGTGAACAGCGTCTTGCGACTTCCGTGAAGCACCCCATGCGTCAAGGCGAGCAGACCATTGGGGCCGGGCGACAACGACAAGCCCACACAACTGACGAAATAGATCAACCACATATCGAGCTGCATTGATAAACTCCTGAACACCCACCATTAAGCGCCTAAAAGATGCAAGCACTCGCTGCCGACGATAAGCGGTAATCCTGGCATACCTGGCCGATGGAATGCACTTTTTACAACGCTTATGCGGCGCTCGCTGTATTCCTCCACATCTCGGTAGGGCGTACACTCTCAAGATACCGGTTCTCGCCTGGGCGCTTGTTGGGTTGCCTAGGTGGGTGCAGACACGGGAGTACGAAGACAGCATATGTGTGGCCGTTAGCTCGACTGGGTTCGACGTCGGACAGCCCCTTAAATTTTCACAAGTCGGCCTCAGAATCCTGAGCCTAACCACAGAGAATGGAATTATGGCTCAATCAAAGCTGTTCACCCTGGACAAGCTACGCTTTGCCTTTGGTCGGATTAACGAGCGTCTTTGGGTCAAGCCACTGCTCCTTTGCGTGCTTTCTATTGGCGGTACATTCATCGCCATGCTCGCTGACACGATGGGGCTGTCGAGTGTGCTACCCGATATCACCCTGGCGTCTGTCGAATCGCTATTGACCATCATGGCATCCAGCATGCTGGTGATTGCGACATTTGCAGTGGGCTCCATGGTCGCCGCTTATGCATCCGCCAGCACCGGGGCAACGCCCCGCTCCATCCCGCTGGTGATTGCGGATGACGTTACCCAGAACGCATTGTCGGCGTTTATAGGCGCCTTCATCTTCAGTATTGTTTCGCTGATAACCCTCCAGAATGACATGTTTGACGCGGCAGGCCGGTTTGCAATCTTCGCCCTGACGCTTTTGGTGTTTGCCATTGTCATCATCACGTTCGTTCGCTGGGTGGACAGAATCGCCCGGCTAGGCAAAGTGGTGAATACCATTGAGAAAGCGGAAAAGGCAGCAGGCGACGCACTGGACCGCCGCCGACATGCACCTTCACTCGGCGCGTTGACAGCCTCCCCGCATCAAGCGGCTAACAAGGGCGTTCCCGTCTGTTCTTCAAAAGTTGGCTATGTCCAGCATATCGACCTGGAGGCATTACAAGCCTGTGCTGAAGCGCACAATTGCCACGTAACGGTAGCGGTACTGCCGGGTACCTTTGCTCATACACGCCTTCCACTGCTTCATATTGATAAAGACGTCGAACAATGCAAGGCGTTCGAGACAGAGGCTTTCTCCAGTGCCTTCACAATTGGCTCAAGCCGCACCTTTGAAGATGATCCTCGCTTCGGGCTGCTGGCGTTGTCCGAAATCGCCGACAAAGCGCTGTCACCGGGCATCAATGACCCGGGAACCGCGATAAATGTTATTGGCACATTGGTGCGACTATTCACCCTTTGGCAATCCCCCGTAGAGATAGACCGGTTGCAAGCGATTACCTACCACCGTATCTCAGTGCCAGAACTGCTGATCGACGATCTGTTCGACGATGCCTTTACGGCAATTGCCCGGGACGGCGCGGATATGGTTGAGGTGTCGATCCGATTGCAGAAAGCCCTGTTCGCTCTGGCCGGAACAGATGACAGTGCGATGGTGGCGGCCGCCCGAAAACATTCAAGAATGGCACTGGCCCGTTCAGAAATCGCCATGTCGCTTCAAGACGATATCGATGCTGTGCGCAAAACTGCTGAGTTTTCGGCATTGCCACCCATAACAGAACCAAACGCACCATAACGGGTATTCGACTTGATTGATCCCCCCTTTGCCGCGAACCCCGTAGCCCATGATCAACAGCCACCTTGGCCATCATCACCGGCCAGTCCCAGGTAAGCACCTACCATTCATGTCAACCGAGAGACTGGCAGGCTACACCCACTCAAGGTTTGGAGCCTCCGGAAGGTTCGGAACGATTCAGTATGGCGCCGCCCTCAAACTCCGGAGCCGTATTCTCCAATCGCGCCCGAAGGCGGGGTAGTTGCGAGGGGTAATGCTGCTGTATAAACGTCACCAGCCCTTCACGAATAGCGCATCGCAGATCCCAATTCTGGTTGGAGTTAGGTGCACTCATAAGGAAGCGCACCTGTATCGCCTGTTCATTGGCGTCGGTCACCTGAACCGTCGCCACCTTGCCATCCCACTGCTTCATCGTATCCAGCAAGCGCGAGAACTCCTGGCGCAGAGGCTCAATGGGCATGGTGTAATCCACCCAGATAAAGACCGCGCCCTGCAAATCCGCTGTGTTCCGCGACCAGTTCTGGAAAGGGTTCTCGATAAACCACTGCAACGGTACGATAAGCCGACGCTGATCCCACACCCGCAGGACGACATAGGTTGCGGTCACTTCCTCGACCCAACACCATTCGCCCTCCACAATCAGCACATCATCAATGCGGAACGGCTGGGTGAGCGCAATCTGAATGCCCGATAACAGGTTACTGAGTACCGGCCGTGCAGCAAAACCCAGGACAATACCGCCAACACCGGCGGACGCCAGCAGACTGGCGCCTACTTTCTGCACCGGTTCGAAAGTCATCAGCGCGGCACCAAAGCCCACGATGACAACGAGGACATTCAGGCAACGGACCAGGAAGCGTGTCTGTGTCTCTACCTTGCGGGCCCGTTTCCACTGCCCTTCCAATACCGGATTCAGAAACACGATAACGTCGCCAATGACGGAGGTCAGACGAACGGCCGCCCAGGTCAGTGACAGAATCAGTAGCAAAGTGGCCATCTGCTTCAACGGACTCAAGAGCAGCAGGCCCTCCGGAGCGCCATCAAGCATAGCCCTGAGTACCAGCAGGCTGATAACCAAGCCCAGCGCCTTGTCAACCGCATCCAGAAATAGCCGGGGGACGGTTCGCCGTTTCGAAAAATGGCGGATCACCGCTAGTGTCAGCCGGTAGAGGAAGTAACTGGCTATCACGGCAAGCAACGTCAAGATGCCCGGCAACATCCAGGCCTGTAAACCAGCTTCCAAAGTTTTCAGCATTGCCCTTCCTTATATACGGTGGCCCCACCCCGAATAACCTAAAATATGCGGTTCGGAAAGGCCAGAAAGTCACCTACAGACTTTGATAAATCTCTGCAACTGTACGCACTTATGAAATTAGCGTCTCTAGCCCAAAGATCCTCGTCGGATGTTGCGCCCTCTGCCACGCTTGAGGAACTTGCGGACACGCTGCACCAGGCGCTGCGTGTCTTGCCTGGCGCACAACCAAGACGCCCCCGGAATTCCGGGGGCGTGGGTGTTGCTAGGTTCTGAATTTACCGAGAGTGTCATTCGCTCTCATTGAGGACCGCTTCCGGGAAGTGGCGACGCAACATCCGGTTCTGGAACTCGTCCACGAAGCGGCTGTTGATGATGATGATGAACCGCTCGAAGGGTGCCTCGCTGTCGAGCTGTTCGATTCCGTCGACACTGTGAAATAGCCGGTCATCGCGCAGATGAAGGATATCACCCGGATCCATGGTGATATCAACCAAGGGTTGCGTGCCGGCCTTGTCTGCGTAGAGGTGGTTCTCACCCCCCGCCACGTTTTCCCGATTGATGACCAGAATGCTGAGCGCCTTGCAGCCATCGGCATGAATTCCCTGTCCCTGAAGGGGGTCGATGTTGCCTTCTCCGCGAACCCCGGTGATCTGCATCAGAATGGGTTCGTGCGCACCGATACTCCAAAGCCTTGCCCAGGCGCGAACGAAGGCCTTTACATCGGGGCGTAGCATGAACTCCCGAGTCAGCGGATCATAGTACCGCAGGCGATCCGCCATGCTTTCCGCATCGTTGAAGGCCCCTCCCTGGGCCATGGGGCATTGGCCCATATCCTCGACATCTCCCTGATCATTCAGGGCAAGCCATGACATCCGCTTCCATCGCTGATTGACATAGGGATCGCGCGGCAGGTCAGCGGTAAACCCCTGCCAGGCGGTCAGATCGATTCGCTCCCGAATATCGGTTTTCGCCCAATCCTGTTGTCTCAGCGCCTCGGTCACTCCTGGATTCCAATAGTCTGCGAGTGAATCGGCAGGCATGGAGGTGGGGTCGAAACCGTGCTTGAGGGTATCGAGTTTCATGTTGGTACTCTCCTGTTAACTGGGCAGAATTGCCCGGTGTTGCCGTTGTAAACATCGCGGTCAACAGGAGAAAAATGAAAAGATTTGCAAGGATAAGTCAAAGAAATGTACTAAATAAGCGTGATTTTTTTGAAAACAGTATCAGACCGTTGATGAGGTATATATGTAGGTTTTCCTGCCAATAGGTGTAGGATAATCACAACGAAGTGCCTATCGTTACCATTATGATGGCTCTTGACCGTGTTGTTTCTTTAAGTGGATCCCATGACTGCCAGCGATTCCCGACATCACAGAGATCCGGAACGCCTGAAGAAGAACCGCAGGAGGTTTTCCGGTGCGCTCGTGTTGAAGATGTCAAAGACATCTTCAACGCATGGCAGCGATTCGCATGATGCCGACAGGGAAGAAGTCGAGTTAGTACGCCGCCAGTATCTGGAGAGTGAGCAGCGATTCCGCGCCCTGCTGGAGAGCCTGCCGAAGGTGGCGGTTCAGGGGTATGATCGCGATCGGCGGGTGATTTACTGGAATGAAGGTAGCACTCGTCTCTATGGCTATACCGCTGAGGAAGCGCTGGGACAGTTACTGGAAAATCTGATCATCCCTGCCTTCATGCGTGACGAAATGATCCAGGCGCATGCTGCCTGGATCAATGAAGGCGTCGACATACCCCCCGGTGAACTCGAGCTCAAGCACAAAACCGGTGAACTGGTATCGGTCTTCTCGCAGCATCTGATGCTCAATGAGCATACCGACTCACCCTTGATGTTCTGCGTGGATGTCGATCTTTCCGATCAAAAACGCGCCCACCGTGACCTGGAATTCGCCACCCGTTTCGACAGTCTCACCCATCTCCCTAACCGCCAGACCTTCGAGGTCGACCTGGACAGTCTGCTGGATTCCTGTCGACGCCAGGGCAATGGCCTGGCAACCATCTATCTGGACATCGATCACTTCGCCGATATCAATGATGCCCTTGGCTATGATCAGGGTGATCGCCTGCTCGTTGAGCTGACTCGGCGACTGAGAGAGTGCCAGCGAGTCACTGACCTGGTGTCCCGTGTCTCTAGCGATGAATTCGTGCTGGCCTTTCCCGGCGTCCACTTGGACCCCGATGTCAGACGGGTCGTGCGTCATGTCCAGAATGTCTTTCGGGAACCTTTCGTCTTGGATGGTCGGGAGCATCATGTCACGGCCTGCCTGGGCGTGACGCTCTTTCCCGAGAATGGTGAATCGTCACGCGAATTGATCCGTAATGCCGATGTTGCCAAGAATCGTGCCAAACTGGAGGGTCGGGGCGCTGTACGTTTCTTCCAACAGAAACTCCATGATGAGCTGGTTCGCCAGCACGATCTCTCGGCGCGACTCGAGGAAGCCCTGGATAACGGTGAATTCTCCCTCCACTACCAGCCCCAGGTCTCGGCGGCCAGTGGGCGAATAGAGAATCTCGAGGCCTTGATACGCTGGGAGCCTGCCGAGGGCCCGACGATCTCGCCTGGGGAGTTTATCCCCCTGGCCGAGCGTTCCGGTTTGATCCATCGACTGGGCGAATGGGTCATCGAAGAGGCTTGCCGCCAGCAGGTGGAATGGCGTGCCAAGGGGTTTCATGAGCACCGCATCGACATCAATGTATCGGGTCGTCAACTGGTGCGCCCCGATGCCCTCAAGAACTTCGAGGACTCGCTGCAGCGTCACGGCTTAGGCCCGCGGGATATCGGCATCGAATTGACCGAGAATGTCCTGATCGAAGCCGACGAGACCGTCCTCGAGGACCTGCGGCGCCTCTATCATCGCGGTATTCGCATTGCTATCGACGACTTCGGGACCGGTTATTCCTCCCTGAGCTATCTCAAGCACTTTCCAGTCACCGCCCTGAAGATCGATCGCTCCTTCATCCACGACGCACCCACGCAGCCGAAGGATAGGGCCATCATGGAAGGTGCCATCTTCATTGGTCATCGGTTGGGGTTGGAAGTGGTGGCCGAGGGCGTCGAGAACGCCGAACAGTTGTCATTGCTTCTCGAAATGCATTGCGACCTCGTCCAGGGGTTCTTCTTCTACCGTCCGATGCCTGCCAAGGAAATCGAACGCCTGCTGGGCGGTTTTGTGCCTGGTAACGAAGAGCCGTCGAGCTGAACCGCGTCGTGATTTGACGTACAACCCCGGGCTTTCAGTTGGCCGACCGTGCCTTTATCGCACGCCTAGAAACGGCACCCTTGGCCGCCCAGTCATTCGCCCGACGGCATGACTACTCAGCTCCATCAGACTGTCAGCACAGCACTTACCAGCCAGACGTTGTAGACCACTAACCCCAGCAGTAGCAGGCTCGCTTCGATACGGTTGATCCGCCCCTTTCCGCGAATCCCAAAGCCCATGATGAACAGGCCAACGACCATGGCCATCATCACCGGCCAGTCTCGGCGCATGACCTCCGCGGAAAGCGCCTCCATCGGTGCGATAACACCCGCGATGCCCACCACCGCTAATAGGTTGAACATGCAGGAACCCACGACGTTGCCAATGGCAATATCGTGCTCCCCCTTGCGAACCGCGGCGATCGACGATGCCAACTCCGGGAGCGAGGTACCCAGCGCCACGATCGTTAATCCGATGATGAGGTCACTGACGCCCAGAGCACTCGCCACCGAGACGGCACCCCAGACCAGCATCCGCGAACTCACCAGCAGCAGCGCCAGGCCAACCAGGAGCCACAGGATGGCCCGGCCAAGCGTCATGGCAGGCGATGAGAGTTCCTGTTCAGTCTCTGCGGCTAATGGGTCACCCTTGCCACGCAGTGCTGCCCAGGTCGTCCAGGCCATCAGGCCGAAGAACCCCATCAGTAGCAACACGGATTCCAGCCGACCCAGTTGGTCATTCCAGAAGAATGCCCCTGCCACGGCGCCAAACAGCAACAGCAGCGGTAACTCGCGGCGAATGATCGTCGAATGCACCGCAATCGGCACGATCAGCGCCGTCACTCCGATGATCAGGCCAACATTGTAGATATTGGATCCCAGCGCATTGCCGAGGGCCAGTTCGGGATTCCCCTCCAGGGCCGCCATGATGGACACGACGATCTCGGGTGCCGAAGTACCGAACCCGACGATGACCATGCCGATCACCAACGACGGTAACCCAATGTGCCCAGCCACCGCCGAGGCGCCATCAATGAAGCGGTCAGCACTCCACAGGAGCAGTAAAAAACCCAGGATGATGGCCAGAATCGGTAAGATCACGACGTCTCCTTAAACGTTGCCAGTGGCACTGTATGTAGCCCGCCTTCTCCTGACGTGGTGGCGAGGCTTTGCATGGCGGAAGCGGCGCTAATTACGGCCGACTGTGTAACAGCAAGCCGCTAGCGCGTGCGTGATTTGCGCCGGGAGTAGTGGCGCAATGCAAATAGCAGCAAGATGCCAAGCCCCAGACCGGCCAGCGACAGCATGACATCGCGCGGGTCACTGGCCGTCACAAGCGCACCCAACTGACTGCCCAGCAGGGTGACGGCGGCGAGCCCCGGCACAATGCCAAGGGTTGAACCGACCATGTAATCGCGAAACTTGATGTGAAACGCACCCGCCATCATATTGGTAAGGGTAAAAGGTGCCAACGGGAGCAGGTTAATCAGCGTCATTGCACGGATGCCACGACGGGACAGGTAGTGCGAAAGCCCCTTCATGTGTTTGCCGCCATGGTTCATCAACGCCTCGCGGCCCAGGTGATGCCCTACAGCATACGACACGACCGACGACGCCAGCGTCCCCATCGTTGCATAAACAAACCCCCATACCGGACCGAATATCAAACCGGTGACGGCCACCAAGATACTCAGTGGAAACATCACCAAAAGGGCGAGCACATAGACAATCGTCACCAGCACAAACACCCAAGAAGAATCTCGCCACTGAGGTGATGCGGCTACCCAGGCACGGAGGCTATTGACTGTCACAACGTCATTGACCGTCAGCCATTGCCATAACCCACCGAGTGCAAGCAGCAATGCTAAAACACTTAGCGCTATTGTGACGGGACGCACCATCCGCTTTTTCTCCCCAAATTCGATTGCAAACATGGTAAAAAATTGGGTTGTCGACGCGCGGGCACGTTTGTGTCAGCTTATCGCCCCTGTTACCCACCCAGCCAGGAGACACTCCGAGTGCCCCGCCAGCGACTCATTTCGTGGTTTTTCTATCTCAACCTTGCCCTTATTGCGGCACTGCTGGGTTACAAAGCTTACCTGAATTTTTTTGAGCAGGACTTTGCCAGCGCTCACGCCGACCAGGTCAACGCCATTGAGTCGATGCTTACCGAACGTGAGACGTACCGTTTTGCCGTGCTGGGCAACATTAACAACTCGGTGGGCATTTTTGAGCGCAAAATTATCCCTCGCCTCAATCGCGAGGGCTATGACTTTATCATCTCGGCTGGCAATGCTGTCGCCAGCGGTGGCGAAGACAAATACCGCGCACTGTTTGGCACCCTCAGTTATTTGGATATGCCATACCTGCTTACCTTCGGCCCCCACGAGGAAAGCCGACTCGGTGGCTTTCGCTTTTACGACCACTTCGGCCCCTATCACTTCAGTTTTGCCGCAGGCAAAAGCCGCTTCACCTTTCTTGACAGCACCGGCACCACCGATTTTGGCTGGCAAATGCGGTGGCTTGATGAAGTGCTCGCCGCACGGCGCGAACCCAACCAGTTTCTGTTCAGCGCCCACCCACTCTACCCGGTGGACCACCCAGGGCTTTTCGGCCTGGACGATGATGACGACTATCACCTTGAGAACCCCGCACGCCAAGGGTTGACCCGCCAGATCGAGCAAGCCGGCGTGGATGCAGTGTTCTCTTCACAAGCGCCCCTGTTTGACCGCCAGCAACATGGGGGCACCACTTACATCACCACCGGCGGTGCTGGCGGATTAGTGCTCAATGATGACGAAAGCTACCACCACTTTGTCTCCGTCAGCGTTGACGGTGATGAATTCCAGATTAGCGAACGGCGCCTGGATATCGGCCAGCACCCGATCTGGCGCACGCTGGAAAGTTTGTGGTTTTTTATCTACTCACTGTTTTACGTTGGCTACCTGAACTTCATCCTGATCGTTTCCACGTTCATTGCCATCGCGCTCTGGTTATACAAGCGGATTTTCACCGAGCAGGATTACTACCCTGATTTTGATATTGATCCGGATGCCGGTGGTAATACGCCACTTCACGTGGCCATGTTCACCAATAACTACCTGCCATTTATCGGTGGCGTACCGATATCGGTTGAGCGCTTAAAACGCGGTTTGAAAGGGCTTCACAATAGCGTCTTGGTCGTCGCCCCGGGCTACCCTCACCAGCCTCCAGACGAGGAAGCCGACATACTGCGCCTGGCCTCGCTTTTGCCAATGGGCCGCCACAAAGAGTTTCGCTTGGCGAACATTTTCTCTTGGCGCTTGGTTAAGCGTGTGCGCGCCTTTGCTCCGCAGGTGATTCACGTTCACCACCCGTTCTGGATCGGCCGCGCCGGTCAGCTGTTGGGCCGGTTATTGAGAGTACCCGTGGTTTACACCTACCACACACGCTTGGAGCACTACGCTCACTATGTGCCACTACCAGGACCGTTGTTCCGCAATTTGATTTCCCACGCCCTGGTGAAGCGCTTTGCCAACGGCTGCGATGCGGTCATTGTTCCCACCAGCTCCGCGGAAGAGTACATGCGGATTATCGGCGTCAAACAACCCATCTTTGTCCAGCCGACGGGTATCGAATACGCGCGTTTTGCCACCGCTGACAGTGCCACGCTCGACACGCTACGCCAACGCTACCGGCTTGAAGGCAAACGCGTGCTGGTGTCAATTTCACGCCTGAGCAAAGAGAAGAACATCGATTTTATGCTCGATGGTTTAGCGCTTTTACGCGATAGCAGTGAGCACGACTTTCACTTGCTACTGCTTGGAGAGGGTCATGACCACGAGCGATTGCAGGCACGAATCGAAGTGTTAGGCCTTAGCAAACACGTTACATTGGTGGGTGCCGTCCCTCCCGACGAAGTGGCTTGCTACTGCCACCTGGCCGAGCTTTTCGTCTTCGCTTCCCGCTCGGAAACGCAAGGCATGGTGGTACTCGAAGCCATGGCAGCAGGACTGCCGGTTGTGGTAATCCGCTCCAGCGGTATCGAGGATATCGTGCAGCACGGGGTTAACGGCTACAAAACCGCCCCCGACCCTCAGGCTTGGTGCGGACGAATCGACACCCTGCTCAGCGACGATACATTAAAAGCACGCATGAGCGAGCAAGCCTCGCACTGTGCCGCCGAACACCGTATCGAGCAGTTTGCCACAGCAGTGCTACGTGTTTACCGCTACGTGATCGAAGCACGGCGTAAGTCACATGCTGATTAAGCGTGCGAGTCCCGACGACTTAATGGCTTGACTGACCCGGACTTATGAACATGAGCCTGGCGAAATAGCAGTGGCTTTTGTCAAACAACGCAGACTTGACCTTGGCTGTCGCAAAAAATGGGAAGAGATGGATATCTATTTACCGTCCATCTATATATATTCCACTCGTCGAACTTCTAACGACGTGGATGAGGGATGCATAAGAGATGAGCTTGGCCAATGTATTGCGTGCTCTTCCTGGTAGCTTGAAAAATCAACGCCCCTCCCTAAGTGACATTCTGGACGCTCTCGATGAGCGCGCGACTCCTTTGGTATTAATGCTTTTCGCGATCCCTGCGATTGTGCCCACGCCTGGTATTCCCGCTGGCATGGTGTTTGGGACAGCGCTAGCCTTCATTGGCATGCAGATGGCTGTCGGCGCCAAGCGTATCCGGCTGCCTTCGCGTATTGCCCAACTGCGTATCGGAATTGAGCAGTTGGAGCGGGTCCTGGGCAAGGCAACGCCTCATCTCGAAAAGCTTGAACGGCGCCTGAGCGCACGCTTGGCGTGCCTTAACACACCGCTGGCGATTCGCAGCATCGGCGTCGTCATTTTCATCATGGCCGTGTTGATAGCGCTCCCGATTCCATTCGGTAATACGCTGCCCGGCTTGGCAGTACTGATTTTGTCGTTAGGCCTCGCCCAGCGGGATGGCATCGCTGTCGTCGCGGGACTCGGCCTTGCCCTGATAGCCGGTGTGGTCTCCACAGCCATCATCGGCAGTAGTTGGTGGCTCATCGAAGGCTTCTTCAACGGGCCGCTCATCACATCAACCTGATGCGAAGATCATCATGAGATGAAGACGGCTACATCATGACCAACGCCCATGTGGTCAAGGATGCCGACAGAATTCTGGTGCGCCTCAACGATCGCCGCGAGCTTGAGGCAGAATTGATCGGGGCCGATGAGAAGACCGACGTGGCGGTCCTCAAGGTCGAAGCTGACGACCTGCCAACCCTGGAGATGGGCGAGTCCAACGACCTCAAGGTCGGCCAGTGGGTCGCCGCCATCGGCTCGCCCTTTGGCTTTGATCACTCTGTCACCTCCGGCATCCCCATCGATGTGGCGATGGATGTTGCCAAACAATTGCGTGAAGACGGCTATGTGAGTCGCGGCTGGCTCGGCGTCAGCATCCAGCCGGTGTCCAAAGACCTGGCTGAATCCTTCGGTATGGAACAGGCCGAAGGCGCCTTGATCGCCGAACTCGACCCCAGCGACCCAGCGGCGGAAAGTGGCCTCCAGGCAGGCGACGTCATCCTGGAAGTCAACGGCCAGGAGGTGGACCACTCCACCACGCTGCCGCGCCTGGTCGGTAAGACGACACCCGGCGAAGAGGTCGAGCTCTCCATATTGCGCGACGGCCAGAATGAGACCGTCACGTTAGAGGTGGGCGAGTGGCCGAATGCCGGTCCTCATCAATCAGACGGCGATCCGCTTCGACTCGGCATCGCGGTCCAGCCGTTGAACGACATGGAGAAACGTCAGCTCGGCATCGAACACGGGGTACGCATCGTCAGGGTCGACCCGACCGGCCGCGCCGCTGCCGCTGGCATTCGCCCCGGCGATGTGCTGGTCAGCATCGGCCAGCAGCCGATTGAAAGCCCAGGCCAGTTGAAGGAAATGCTGACCAATCTGTCTGGCGATCAAACGCTGCCTGTGCTGCTCAATCGCGAAGGCCGCGCCTACTTTGTCGCCATTCGCCTTGGCGACGAGGACTGACGTCTGAGAGAAAGTTCACCCCGTCAGCGCATCGGTGGCACATATCACCGATGCGCTTTTTCATAGCGGCTCGAGGCGGTGACCGCCTTTCTTGACCCTAGGGGCTCGACCTCAAGCGAACAAGCAGGCATGGTAGATATTATCATTTACTATCAGCAAACCAACGTGAGGTTCCGCCAATGCCGTACTGTCTGACTAAAAACCTATGCAGGATAGGGCTATTATCTATCTTGGCGTTGTCTCCCAACGCCTTCAGCCAACAACAACCGGGGACAGCTTCCGGTGGTAATGTTACCACCGAGTCGTTCCAGGACTGGGAGGTCCGTTGCCAGCGTAATGCTCAGGGCCCGACGCCTTGTGCGATGGCGCAATTGGTCACTCAACCTGACAGCGACCAGCCCTTGATGCAGGTAATGCTCGACTACCCACCCCAGATCGATGACCCGGCGATGAGCTTCTTCGTGCCGCTTGGGGTTCGTCTGGCCCCGGGCCTGCAATTGAGTGTCGATAACGGTGAGCCTATCCAGTTCCCCTACCAGGTCTGCATGGAGCAAGGGTGCCGTGCTGACGTCCCCATTGAGCCGTCGATGTTGCAGCAGCTCCGCAGGGGCAATACGGCAACCCTCAGCATGATTGGCCCAAGCGGTGACCGCATGGACCTGGATATTTCGCTGATCGGCTTTACCGACGCAATTAACCGCATCGCTCCCTGATCTTGGGAGCCTTCCCAGACAAAACCGGCCGACGAAGGCTGGTTTTGTCTACCCAGCCGTTGTCGGCAGGCCCTAGAAGCGAGCCGCTGTACTTGATGCAGACCAACACATCTTTCTACCATCCGTCGGCGCGAATTGTGAAAGCATGGGTAAGCGAAATTGGCCTACATGCATCCTCCAAGACATACACATGGCGATGTTGCTTCAAGCTAGCAATCATACCAACGGATGCGACCCGCGCGTTTGCCTTATGGGGTAGCTCTTAGCAGCTCAGAGAACGCGGAAGGTAGGAATTCATCGATATAGCTGTCATTGAACTCGACTAGCCGCGCCAACGCCTCGGGATCGGGCAACTTGACATGCTGGCGATCTCGGATCACGAGCCCCTCCTCCCGCAGCATCGAGAAGGTCCGGCTAACGTGTACCGGGCTCATTCCCAGCGCATCGCCGATCAACTCCTGAGTAAGCGGCATGAGAAAGCTATTGTCCTCCACCGCCCCAATCCGCTTGAGTCGCAGATAGATCTCGTAGAGAAAGTGTGCCAGCTGCTCATGAGCGGCATACTTACCAAGATAGACCAGCCGCTCGGAAAGAAGCGCTTGCTGACGCATCGCGGTGGCCATGATCCCGACAGCCAGGCTTGAACGCCCAAAGAGTTCAAAAAGCTGCTGATAGGAGAACGGATAGATCACACCGTCATTTATCATCGCCGCACTTGCCAGTCGACGGGTGAAGCCAAAATCGCGGATGCCGATGATATCCCCGGGGAGGTAGAACTTTAGAATCTGCTTCGAACCATTTTTCAAGTTACGATAGGAATATCCCCAACCTTCCTTGACCACGCAGAACAGATCAGCTTGACCGTTCTCCAACCACAGCACCTCGCTGGCTGACATGTGCCGAGGGTTAAGCTCAAGTTCCAGCAAAAAGGCTTTGTCTTCGGTTGACAATGCCCCTTGGTTGCTAAGGCCCCGCATGACGACTGTATCGAGGAGAGCCACTCTATTACCTCTCAGGCAAATGATTTTTTCACCTTATTCTAATGCATATGCCTACGCGCTCACTTAACATAGGTTATGGATAATGCGCATTATCAAGCAGTTGAGTGCATTCCTGCTGGGCGGCAACAGGAAAGACCTGTGAGCCGCACTTGGCGCTGAGCCAGCTTGGATTTTGGTAATCAGGCATAACAGACAGAAAATATTTTATTTCTGTCGATTGGGATATTGGTGCGCGTGTTTAATACGAACAGCGCTAAAAAGAGTCAGACTTAAAGGGGTAAGGAAATACATTTAAAGAAACGGCCGTGTTCAGTACGCTCCCTATCGGCATTTTAGTTCTAGTGGTGTCGGCTTTCGGCCAAGAGCGGTCTTTTAGGTATCACTGATGTAGCGCTTTAACGCCCAATTAAGGTGTGAGCAACGCCGACACCTAACCTAAACCATTACAGCGTGAACACAAAAAACCAACTTTAGCTGAAATCGCCATGCGTTGTGAACCACCCTTGAATTGTTTGTTATTCCCGTATTTTTAACGCGTTCTCATAGTTTATAATCACACCATCACGAAACGATTGAAAGTCTGTCACAGACAAAATACGTCGTCCGTTCTCTGACGCAACTTGATCAAATGTAGTAGTAAATGATGAGATTAACGAAGGCGATAAATCTTTCGTTAAATCAACCTCTTCGCCCTCATTTTGTATATTAATCGCTGTCTTTAAGACCTCCTGCAATGGCTTGTCATTACTAGCATAAATAAACTCCTGGCCATCCGATTTACTCACCCAGTTCTCAAAGAACTTGTCTAATAAGAACAAATCCCAAGTCATGTTGACTAAGTGTTTCTTGTTTTTTTCAGCAGAATGTTTCGGCGCATACTTCATTAGCTTTGGCATGGGTTGCTTACCAAACATCTTAATTGCTAAACAAGTTGCAACCAATGAAAATAAGAACTCTTCATGGCACCAACGCCAAAATGTCTCCAACTTATCTTCATTCGACAAACCTCTTTCACAAAAGTATAAATCGGCTAGCTTCAAAACGATAGCATACAGAGTATCCCATTTTTTTAATCTGCGAAACTCCGTAAGTTTCGCTTTCAACTGAGAACGATCTATACATGTTGGCCTAGGAAGTTTAATTGAGTCGGTAAAACCTAAAGCAAATTCTGCCAAATGATCCATTTCAGCGTTGTCAATTTGACGAAACAATATTAGATCATTAATTAATTCATCTGGACATTGATTCCTATAGTTCAGCTTTTCATAGATTGCGATTGTTGGGTCAAACTTAATATTTGTAAATTTGGCAAAAACTACTAGAGCTATAGCACTTCTATGTAAAGAATTTTTCTTCTCTTTCTTGAATGCGCTCAATATGTATTGATATATATTGAGATCTAAATGAATTGTGTACTCTATCCCGCTAGTTTCTGCACTATACAAGTATGCAGATGGATTAAAAATATCCGCTTCATCACTTAAACGGAATGAATGAACAAGCCAATTTTCCTCCAATAGAAGACCAACTACTTGTTCAGCATAGTCAGGAAACTCATAAATCACATATTCCACTTTTGCTTATTTCTCCTCTTAGGGAATAACGCTCAAAACAGCGGCGCATTTATGCGTCAGCCTGCTTTTGCTTGTTATGAGTTATCGGGCCCAAGGTGCCGGCTCAAGTGCGATAGACGCATTCTTGATCCCAAACTTATGCTCCAGTTTGCTTGCAATTACGGAGATTATTTCTGGCTCTTCGTCACTTCATGTGGATTTGGCCTGATCGAATAGCCGGCCCACCGGGCTGCCAATCAAGTGGATCATAGCGATGAAATTAGCCTCGTTTCGATAGCCACGTGCACGTGACCGAGCCGCTTGAAAAAGACCGTTCATCCCTTCCAGTCTCGCGTTCGTCAGTCCCGAGTGCCAGCGCCTGACCACCGCGTCGGCGTGCCGCTCAAGGGTCGCCAAGGCCTTTCCCATCGGCTTCAGTAGTGGCTTTTCAGACACCGCCGCCTGCATGACCTTGAGGTAATTAGTGATGCGCCATCGAGCCGCTCTGGGCGTCGGGGCCTTCTGGATCCAG
>NZ_FOGS01000017.1:28898-36166 GCF_900111305.1 Vreelandella subterranea | reverse complement strand
CGGCGTGATCAACTACGGCGCCGACGGCGAACAGGGCGAGACCCTCGCCCTCAGCCTGACGCTGAACAGCGACGGCGAGAGCGCACCGGCCTCCGGCCTGTACGCCCTGGATGCCGACAGCACCGGTCAAGGCGAACCGATCCTGCTGCGCACCAATGAGAGCGGTGACATAGAAGGCTACACCGAGAGCGGTGGCACCTACTTCACCCTGTCGGTTGACGGCAACGACGTCGTGTTCACGCAACAGCAAGCGATCTGGCACGCCGATGCTGAAGAAAGCCTGAGCCTGGCGGCCGGCGTGGTAGAACTCGCGTTCACCGGCACCGACGGCGATGGCGACACGGTCAGCGGCACCCTGGACGTGGGCAGTGCCGTCACGATCACGATTACTGATGATGTGCCTACTTTCAATGAAGAAGGCATCGAAGACGCCTCTCTCAGCACAGCTGTAGGCAGCGAAGCGACCGGATCTTTGAACCTCGAAATCGGTGCCGACCTCGAAGGCGCGCAAATTTCAGGTGCGACGCTCAAGCAAGATGACGATGGTTATATCCAGGTCCAGTACGAGGAAGGTGGTGTAACGCAGTCGGCCTTCCTGACGTCGGGCGGCAGCAAGCTGCAATACGAGTTCGACCAGGATAGCCAGCAGTTGATTGCCTTCAAGCAGGGCGATAGCAGCAGCAACCCGGTTTTCACTATCGATTTCGATGTTGCCAACGGCAGCTATGAAATCAATGTGATCGAAGCACTAGACCCGGTCACAGTTGGCTTTGAAAATGCTGGCGTCACCTCCAATGGCGGTGGCACTGGCCTTGCTCTTGAATTGGATGGTGCTGATCTCAATGCAGTGTTCACCATGCAAGATGGCGGAAACGTTAACTGGTCGAATACCGGAATTGGCGGTTCACCCAATAACTTGATTGGCAATGGCGACGTTCTGGTGGCCAATTTCGACCAAGTGCTCACCGAGCTGAGCTTTACAGCCAGCCGAGGTGTTGGCAACCCGCAAACGGCTGAGTGGAAGGTTTATCTTGACGGCCAGGAGGTCGGTAGCGGAACTGGCAATAATATTACAGGTATCGAAGGCGGCTTCGATGAGGTGCACTTCATCGGCCACGGCAAGCCCAACGATCAGTATCGCGTCAACGATTTCAGTGGTCGATATCAGGATTCCAGCATCGATTATCAACTACCGGTTGAGGTAGAAGCCGTCGATGGCGACGGTGACACGGTGGATTCCGGATTCACCATCGGCTTCGATCCAGAGTCCTTGTCAATCGAGCTGCCCGAACCCGAAGAACCCGCTGCGCCTTCGATCACAGGTGGTGAAGTGCTCATCAATGAAGCTTGGCTGCCCGGCGGTACGCGTGAAGGCCAGGGTGATACGACCCAGGAAGGTAGCATCCAACTGAGTGCCGAAGGCGGGATTGCCTCTCTGTCGGTTGGAGGAGAGACTCTTGACTTTGCAGCACTGCAAGATCTTGGCAATAGCCCGGTATCGATACAGATCGATGGCATCGGAACGTTAAGCTTGACCGGTTTCCAGGGAACTGACACCGGCGGCACCTTGAGCTACGAACTCACTCTAGATGACAACGTGAATCACGATGACGTCCAGGGCAGGAACAATGCAGAGTTCGATATCGACTTGGCCATTGTCGACTTAAATAGCAAGTCGGATAGCGGAACGTTGGAACTCGTTGTTAAGGATGATGTGCCGGAGGGCGAATCAGATACTATTGCCTTTGATGTCGTGATCAATGAGTTCGGTATCGATGATATTAATGGTAACTGGTCGAATGCCAACGGTAGCAGTTCTGCCAATGTCCCAAATGGCATCGGGATTATTTGGGGCGGAAACAACTTCAATCAGGCTTCTGGCTACAAGTTTGAATATGCAAACAACATAGATGCCGAAGAGAGCGTTGTTTCTGGCGATCCAGTTTCGTTGGGTACGTTTACCCATGTCAATAACTCGGTTCCGTCCGGAAGTGCCATAAATGCCGCCACGCTCTCGCTCAATGTGGACGTGGTGCTTAATGGTACGACTTATTCCATTCCGGTCGAAGTTCAAATTGACCATAATGAGACCCCCAATAACTATGGTGATTCCCGTGATGACGATATCATCACGATAGAAAGCTTCAGCATTACAGATCCAAGCATTGCTGAAGCTTTGGCGGCAGCAGGGTACGAATTCACTATCTCTGGCTTTAGGTACGAAGATGGTGGCTCTGTAGGCAACCAAGTGAGAACCCCAGAAGGCCAATCAACGTCATTCGAGTTGTTAGCCAGCATTGATTATGTGGGCGAGCCCGCGACGGCCGAAGGCAGTATCAGCGCTGACTGGGGTGCCGATGGGCCGGCAGAGAATGATCCCATCATCGTTGCGCATGAGAATGGCAACAGCGAAGGTCTGGATTCATCCGGCCAGGCCGTGATCGAGGGCGAATATGGCATCTTGACGCTGACCGACGATGGCAACGGCGAGTACTCTTATGCTTATGTGCTGAGTCAGGCTGGTCGCCAGGCGCTTAAGACGGAAGGCAACCTCACTGAAAACTTCAGTTATACGCTCAAGGATGGTGATGGCGACGAGGTGAACCGCGATATCACGCTTAACCTGACGGGTGTAACACCGCCTATCGAGCTGGTTGATATGGTGGATCAGGCATTTGTGAATACTGTCACGGATGAGTCGACTGAAAACTATGGCAGCATTTCAGCCAGTGTCGTGGCTTTCAGTTATAGCGACTCGTCCAGCATGAAAAAGGACTTTGAGGTTAATGAAGACAGTTCAGGACATTTTAGCTTTACAACTAATCTGAGCGATTCGTCGAGTAATTCCTCATTTAGTTGGTCATTGTCGCGATGGACAGGCACTGAATTTGAAGTCTATCAAAATGGAGCCTCCGAGGAGCTTGGGACTTCGTTGATAGAGGTTTCTAACCTCGCGCCAGGCGACTATCGCTTCGAAGCTAATGTTAACGTTTCTCGAGTGCCATTCGGCGCCTCCAGGGAAGCCAGCGTTTCGAATGTGAAGTTGGTCCAAACTACGGAAAGTCTGGATACCCGTGAAGCCGATGACAACCTATTCAATGATGCGTCCGTCTTCTTGGGAAATGATGACATAGAGCTCACAATTCTGGGCGCCGGTCAGGATGGCAATGATGTATCGGTAGATGTAGCCAATACCGTTATCGCTGGGCGCTATGGTGAACTGACGATAAGTCCAGATGGTACTTATAGTTACCAGCCGGAAGAGAGCACGGAGCACGTGGGAGGTGTTGAGCGATTCGAGTATCAAGTGACGAACCCTGATACTGGTCAGAACGCGACAGCCACCTTGTCGATTCAGATCGATAGTGATGACTTCAACGTTATCTTCGGCACAGAAGTTGACGAAACGCTGGAAGGCAGCGGTGGCCTTGACATCCTCGTCGGTGGTGCGGGCGACGATACACTGACAGGCGGTGATGGTGACGATGTCTTCCGGTGGAACTTCGGCGACGAAGGTACCGTGGGCCAACCTGCAGACGATACTGTTACCGACTTTGGTACTGGTAATGACAAGCTCGACCTCTCAGACCTTCTGCAGGGTGAGGATAGTGACAACATCAATGGGTACATCTTTGCCGAAGAAGATGGCGACAATGTTGTGCTTAGTATCAGCACTGAAGGTAATCTGAACGGCAGTACAAGTGTCGCCGATCAGAAGATTACCCTTGAAGGGAAATCCTTTAGCGACTTCGGCGTTAATAGCGGAGCTTCAGAGGATTTGATCGCTAAACTGATCGAAGATGGTCAACTGAAAATTGACCAATAACCCGAATGCGCTGAGCCGCTGATACTGCCCCGCCGAGTGTACTGCTCGGCGGGGCTTTTTATTGTGACTGCAGTGCCTGCGTGGATTGTTTATGCTGGCGGGCAGCGAAAAACAAGGAGTCTATAAATGTACGTCAACCGCGACAGCCAGGGCGAGATCAGCGAGGTCAGCCGCAGCGTAAGCGAAAAATGCAAGGAGTACGTTTCGCCGGAGTCGGCGGAGCTACAGCGTTTTATCAACGCCGAAACCCATGAAGCCGCGCTGCTCAGGCAGTCGGATATGGAGTTTGTGCGGGTACTGGAAGACGTGATCACCCTGTTGATGGATAAGGGGGTCATCCGCTTCACCGACTTGCCGGAAAAAGCCCAGGAAAAGCTTCTAGACAGGCAGTCACTGCGCAAACGCGTCAACGACGTAGGGCTGATCAGCGACGACGATAGCGACGTTATCTAACCGTCGCTCATGACAATAACCAGCGGCTTCCATGCCGCTGATTTACCGTTAAGCTTCTGTCTTCCAGCTTCCAGCTTCCAGCTTCCAGCTTCCAGCTTCCAGCTTCCAGCTTCCAGCTTCCAGCTTCCAGCTTCCAGCTTAAGACGCTTTAACACCAGGCCCGGTCACCGCATCAAGCCCCAGGTCAAACAGCGTTTCGGCTTCTTCGGGGCGTTTAACGCCTTCGGCAATAGCCAGAATGCCCAGCGAGTGGGCCAGGGTGGCCATGCCGCGCAGGATGGTCTGCTGGTCAAATGCTTGGTCCACGCCGCTGACCAGGCTGGCATCGAACTTGAGGAACGCAAGCCCAAGGTCGTGAAGGTCGGCAAGGCGGGTAAACTCGCTGCCCACGTGCTCAAGGCCTATCCGCACGCCGGTGTGCTGCAGCTCGCGGCATAACAACCGGAAGCTTGCCAAGTCATGCAGGGCGGTACTTTCGGGTAGCTCGATCCACAGCTTGCGGGCCGCCTCGGGGGCGTGCTCAAGTCGTTGGCGCAGCGCCTTGATAAACGCCATGTCGCTGACCGCGCGGCCGGAGAGGTTGATACCCAAGGGTAGTTGGTCGGACTCGATAATCGCCAGGGCACGCTCGGCAACGGCCAGGTCCAGTTTATCTTCCAACTGCAGGCGGGCCACCCAGGGCATGAACAAGCCCGCACTCCGCCACTCGCCTGCTAACTCAAGACGCGAGGGCGCCTCGAAATGCACCACTTCCTGACGGGCATTGACCACCGGAAAGCGGGCCAGCGCAACGCCAGCCTCCATCGACTGGATCAGCGCAGAGCGCCACGCTTCATGGGTCGTGTAGAGCGGCAAGCGCGCCTCGTCCGAGACGGCCACCAATGCCATATCACCACGGCCCTCGGCATCGGCCAGTGCGCCGTCGAGCGCCGCAAGTCGTTGAGAAGGCGTATCGCCGTGAGTGTATTCACTCAGCGCGGCGGGGAGCCGTAGCGGTTCGCCCACGGCGTCGCATAATAGCGTCAGTTGATGCTTCAGGCTTTCGCTGACGTGCTCGATATCCTGAGCGCCATGCACGATCACCAAAAAGTCACTACCGTTCAAGCGGCCGACTTCACCGCCGCCTAATTCATTGGCCAATTGCGTCAGGTGGTTCACCAGCGCCCGCAATACATCGTCAGTCGCCTGGCGGCCAAGGCGCTCGTTGACCTCGGGCAGATCAACCAAACGCAACATGATCAATACACCGCTGGCACGCTGGGAATCGCTGTCCAGGTTGTTCTGCAGATGCTCCAGCAGGGTCGTGCGGTTCGATGCACCCGTGGTGGCATCTTCCTGCAAGCGGCGGCGCAACTGGTCGAGTTTGCCGGTTTCTTCGCTGAGCATGGTATGCACAGCCCCGGAGAGCGTGTTCATCGCCTGTACCACTTCGCGAAGCTCCAGCGTTCGCGGCTCTGAAGAAGTGGTAAAGCGGCGTGCACTGATGCTGCGCGCCTGGCTGACCACTTCCAGCAGCGGCCGACGGATGGTGCGTACGATCCACCACGCCAGCAACAGGCTGATGGCACCCACCAGGGCAAACCAGGCCGCCATTTTCAGCGTGCTTTGCCACAGCGAGCGGTAGGCGGCGTCATGCTGGCTCGCCAAGGTCAGGGTGCCGTACTGGCTCCAGCCGTCCTGCACCACCGCCTGGCCAGGGGCAACATCCAGGCGGACCAGATCAACAAACCAGTCGGGCACGCCATCATCCAGAGGCTCGGCTTCGCGGCGCTGCATGACGTCACCTTCCGGCGAGCGCAATTCAATCAAGCGGTAATGCCCGGTATCAAATTGCGCGGCTACCAGCAGCTCGATGCTGACGTCGTCCTTTTCCATCTGGGTCATGGAAAGTGCCAGCGCATTGGCGTTGTCGGCATTCTTGATCTGCATTTCCTGCTCAACGTAATCCTGTGTGGAGGTCACGCTCACTGCCAAACTGCCCACGAACGCCAGCAGCAGTATCAGGATGACCGTCAGCCAAAGCTGCTTGATGAGAGACATATCCTATCCTCTTATATAAATCCTTGATCGCGCATGCGGTTAACCACGCTTTGCCAGCGAGAAAGCCGCGCGAGTGGGTCGGCTCGGGACTCCTCGGAGCCCCCGGCCCACAAGCCGCTGCTGTTGAAACTGAATACAGGGGTCAGGTCGTCGCGTTCCGAGGCCGGTCGAATGGAAGGGATGATATTATCCAGCAGTAACGGCTCAGACGCGGGCGTTTGATAGTACCCCAACACCATATGCGCTTGGCTACGCTGGGAACGACCAATCTGAGCCCGTACATAAATCATGCGCAGCTTATTGCCCGGCACGCCCAGTTCCTTGAGCGTGATGTACTTGGCAATCGAGTAATCTTCGCAGTCACCTTCACGCTTGCCCAGCATTTCCAGTGGCGTCGCCCAGTAATCTTCCTGGCCCCAGACATCGATATCGTCTCGCCAGCGCACCTTGCGGTTGAAGAAGTCATTGACCTCGCTCATCTGGTCACCAAGCCTGGCACCTCGTAGCCGCTCGATCATGGCCAGCCACTCATCGACCAGCGCCACGCCCGAGGCACCATGCGCCTGCTGCATCTTCTGGCGGATCCGCTGCGGGTTGAAGGCCGAGGCCGTGGAAGGCGCGCCAATCATCAGGCACAGCAGCCCCGCGCCCAGCCCCGAGATCAGTTGCCGCCGCGATACCATCACGTTACCTGGCCATCCAGGGTGGAGCGAGATAGAAACCTGTTTCGATGATGTTCAAGCTAATGGGGTTATCCTCATGGTGCCTTGTAAGAACTTCTCAATTTATATCGACAAAAGACGTTGCAACTTAATCGCGCCACGAAAAACAATGCATGCACCCAACCGTTGTAGTAGCCCGACTATGTCGGGCAATCAGGCCGTCTACAAGCCATATCTCTCGGTGCCTTGATCCTTGCTGATCGCCGAATGAATTGGGCTCCTACAAC
>NZ_FOGS01000017.1:21088-27824 GCF_900111305.1 Vreelandella subterranea | reverse complement strand
GTAGGAGCCCGACTATGTCGGGCGATCAGGCCGTCAACAAGCCATATCTCTCGGTGCCTTGATCCTTGCTGATCGCCCAATGAATTGGGCTCCTACAGGGGAGTAGGCCATCTACAAGCGATAACCTATTGGGTCATGATACCTTCCAACTTCTCCCACACGGTTTCCAGAATTACCGGCTGCGCCGCGGCGGTGGGGTGGATGCCGTCATCCTGCATCAAGGCATCGTCGGTGGCCACGCCTTCCAGCAAAAACGGTACCAGCTCAATGTCGTATTCTTCCGCAAGACGGTAATAAACGGTGGTAAACGCTTCGCGGTAGGCAGCGCCGTAGTTGGGCGGAATATCAATGCCCAGCAGCAGGACTTCGGCATCGGCGGCCTGGCTGGCCTCGATCATCGTTGCCAGGTTGGCCTGCATCTGTCGCGGCGGAAGGCCGCGCAGCCCATCGTTGCCGCCCAGCTCCAGCAGAACAATATCCGGCTCGTGCTGTCTCAACAGGTCACCGAAACGCTGCACACCACCCGAAGTGGTTTCACCGCTGATGCTTGCGTTGACCACGGTTGCCTCTTCCGGCAGCCGCTCTTCAAGCAGGGCCACCCAGCTTTCTTCGCGCTCGATGTTATAGGCCGCGCTCAGGCTATCGCCCATGACCAACAGAGTGGGGGCGGAGTCTGCGTCCGAGTTGACCGGCTCAGCGTTGACTGGCGAGGCGACCAGGGTGGCTATCAGCACCCCCAGCCACAGGGTTAGTATGCGGTAATGTTTTTGCCATGCTACTTTTTGCCAAGCTACAAGGATGCCACGCTTCATGTCTTACTCCTCTGCTGATTCCCCTGAACCCACCGCCAAGGCGGCTGGCCAACGCGTGCTTCATGCCGAACGCTTGACCAAAAGTGTCACCAGTGGCGAACGCACGCTGACTATCTTACACGACCTTTCGTTGAGCGTGGCAGCCGGAGAGAGTGTGGCCATTCTGGGCAAGAGCGGGGCGGGCAAATCCACCTTGCTGGGCCTGTTGGCAGGGCTGGACACCCCGACAGACGGCGAGCTCAACCTGTTCGGCCATCCCCTCAGCCGCCTGGATGAAGACGGCCGTGCGTCGCTGCGCGCGGGTCGCGTAGGCTTTGTGTTTCAGAACTTCCAACTGCTGCCCACGTTAAGCGCGTTGGAAAACGTGCTGCTGCCGCTGGAACTCTCGCCCCGTGCTGGGGAAACCGACACCGCCGCCCAGTGGCTGACCCGCGTTGGCCTGGGCGAGCGCCAGGGCCACCTGCCCAAACAGCTTTCCGGCGGCGAGCAGCAGCGCGTGGCCATCGCCCGGGCATTTGTCAGCGACCCGGAACTGGTCTTCGCCGACGAACCCACCGGCAACCTGGACCCGGACACCGGCGCGCAAATCATCGACCTGCTCTTCGAACTCAACCACCAGGCGGGCACCACGCTAATCCTGGTCACCCACGACCACGCCCTGGCCCGCCGTTGCGACCGCTGCCTGCGGCTGATCGATGGCCGTCTTGATGCCTTCGATCCTCATACCCTCGCCAGCGATACGCTTGAAAGTGAAGAGGCCAAGACATGAGCAACCTTAACGCCCGGCTGGCCCTACGTAGCCTGAAGCGCGACCTGCGTGCCGCCGACGTGCGCGCATTGTTCGTGGCGCTCATGCTGGCCGTGGCCGCCTCCACCATGATCGCGTTTTTCCTCGACCGCCTGGACCGCGGCCTGGAACGCCAGGCCAGCCAGATGCTGGGCGGCGACGTGGTACTGGAACAGCGCGACCCTTTCAGTGAAGACCTGCGCACCCAGTTGGAAGACGCCGGCTTTACCCTGAGCGACCAAGTGGATCTCGTCTCGATGATCAGCCGCGGCGACCGCTTCCAGCCTGCCAGCCTGAAAGCCGTGGACGATATCTACCCACATTACGGCACCTCGATGGTGGATCTGGGGGAGGGCACCGAGCAAGTGGCCTCCGGCCCACCAGCGGGTGAAGCCTGGGCCGACCCGCGCCTCGCCCAACTGATTGACATCGAGATCGGTGACAGCGTTCAAGTGGGGCAGACAGAGCTGACCATCAGCGGCATTATCGAGCGTGAAGCCGACCAATCCGGCGGTTTCGGCAGCTTCAACCCCCGGCTGATGCTCAACACCGCCGACCTGGAGGCCACCGGGCTGATTCAGGAAGGCTCCCGGGTCGAGTTTGAAATCCTCGCCGCCGGGCCACCCCAGGCGCTGGATGCCGTGCAGGGGCTGCTCAACGAACTGCGACGGGATGGCGTTGAAGTCAGCGACGTACGCGTCGACCAGCCACAGTTAGGTAATGCCCTTGAGCGCGCCGAAAGCTACCTCGGCCTGGCCGGGCTCGCCGCCGTGCTGTTGGCAGGTGTGGCGGTGGCCATGTCCACCCGCCGTTATGTGGAACGCCACCTGGACACCGCCGCGCTGCTGCGCTGTTTCGGGGCCAGCCAGCACCAGCTGGTCGTCATCTTCTCGATTCAGCTGCTGGGCCTGGCCCTGGTGGCCTCGCTGCTGGGCGCCATCTTGGGGCTGGCCGGGCAGGCCGCATTGTTATGGCTGCTGGCCAGCTTCCTGCCCATGACGCTACCGCCCCCCGGCATCATGCCCCTCGGCCTGGGGGTGCTCACGGCCTTCGCCGTGCTGATCGGCTTTGCCGGGCCTACACTGCTGCGCATCAAGCGCGTCAGTGCCCTCAAGGTACTGCGTCGCGAGCTGGACCCGCTGCCGCCCGCCGCATGGCTGGTGGTCAGCGTGGCCAGCCTGGTGTTTGGCGGCCTGCTATGGCTGTATTCCGGCAGTCTACCGCTGGCAATGGCCCTGTTGGTCGGCGGTGCGGCCCTGCTCGGCGTGCTGTGGGGGATCAGCATGCTCCTGCTGAATGGCGTATTGCGTGGCGTGCAGGCGCTCTCGGGCAAAGGCCCCTGGTCGCAGGCGCTGCGTCTGGGCGGGCGCCAGTTGGGGCGGCGTCGGCAGGCCGGGCTTGGTCAACTGATGGCGTTCTCGGTGACCTTCTTCGCCATGGCGATGATCGTCCTGGTCCGCGGCGACCTGCTCAATACCTGGCAGGACCAGCTTCCCGACGACACCCCCAACTACTTCGCGATCAACATTCAGCCCAGCGAGCGCGACGACTTCGAAAACGTGGTCAGCCCGCGGGCCGAAGCGCAAAGCGAACTCTACCCCATGGTCCGCGGCCGGGTGATCTCGATCAACGACCAGGACCCGCGTGAAGCCGTGCGCCCGGATGCCCGCGGCGACAACTCCCTGCGCCGCGAGCTCAACCTCACCTGGCAGGCCGAGGTGCCGGAAGGCAACGAGATCGTCGCCGGGGAATGGTTTGCAGATGATGAGGGCGCTGACGAACAGCAAGGCTGGATGAACGAGGTAGACGCCACCGCCCAAGCCGTGCCGGTGCCCATTTCCGTGGAAGACGGCTTGGCAGAACGGCTGGGGTTGACGCTGGGCGACCAGATCACCTTCGCCGTGGGCAGCGATGAAATCACCACCGAAATCACCAGCCTGCGCAGTCTCAACTGGGATTCCTTCCGGCCCAACTTCTTCGTGATCTTCCCGCCGGAAGTGCTGGAATCCTTCGGCCACAGCTATATCACGGCGTTTTTCTTGCCGGAAGAAGAGCAAAGCCTGATCAATCAACTGGTGCGTGACTTCCCTGGCGTCTCGCTGCTTAACGTCGAGGCCATTCTAGGGCAGGTGCGCGATGTGCTCACCCAGGTCACCCGCGCGGTGGAACTGGTGCTGATCCTCGTGCTGCTGGCCGGGGTCAGCGTGCTCTACGCCGCGCTCACCGCCAGCCGCCCGGTGCGCGCCCACGAAAGCGGCTTGCTGCGCGTGTTCGGAGCAGGGGAGACGATGATCTCGCGGATACAAGGCGCCGAATTCGCGCTACTAGGCCTGGCCAGCGGGCTACTCGGTGCGGCCCTAGCCGAGCTCGCCACCGCCGTACTGTATCTCTACCTGCTCGATCTAGCGCCCCGCGTGCACCCGGAACTATGGCTTGCGCTACCCATCGGCGGCGCACTGCTGATCGGCGTTATCGGCCACGGCCTCTCCCGCAGCCTACGCAAACAAGCCCCCGCGGCGAGTTTAGGATTATTGGGCGAGGCCTAGCACCCAGTCCGCAGTGTCGGGCGATCAGGTCGTCTGCAGGCCATAAACTGCGGTGGCTGGATCACTACTGATCGCCCAATGAATTGGGCTCCTACAACCCCCGATGCACATACGTTGGTGGTTGCACCCAGCCCCTGTAGGCGCCCGACTTGTCGGGCGATTAGGCCGTCTACAGACGATTACATACAGTGCTATCATTGGAGTTGCTTGCAAAACACCATGAAGTGCTAAAATTCCTTTATCGCCATTTTTCAGTAGGGGCGGCCTTCAGATCAATCAGAGTCAACTTATCGTTAGGTAGCCATGCTATGAGACTGAGTGCTCGCGAAATCCACATAATCAAAGCATCGGTCGAAGCTGTTTTCGGCGCCGAAGCAGAAGTATCGCTGTTTGGCTCACGTACGGATGATAGTGCCAAGGGCGGAGATATCGACTTACTGGTTTCGGTTAATAACATCGTAGAGCGTCCAGCATGGGACACTGCAAAGCTGCAGGCAAAAATCATCAAACAATTGGGCGATAGGAAAATAGATGTGGTTCTAGACGCGCCCAACATGCCAAAAGCAGTCATACATCAGGTTGCCAAATCTCAAGGAATCGCGCTGTGAACATAGCTCAGGAGATGGAGGTAAGGCTAACGTTTCTCAGTCGTGTAGTTGAGAAAGAAATCAGACACTTAGAATACGCAGACAATCAGGTCTTTGATGGGCAGTTGACTTATGAAGATGTGGAAAATCTAGATAATATGCCAGAGTTAGCGATGAAGGTAGAAGCATTCGCTAGCAGGTTTTGCCGTTTGCAAGATACTCTTGGAGATAAGCTGTTACCAGCGTTGCTCAAAGCCTTGGGCGAGCCAGATCGGGCGTTGTTGATTAACCTTGAAAAAGCTGAAAAATACGGCTGGCTTTCATCTTCTGAGCATTGGGTTGCACTCAGGCAACTACGTAATCAGATGATCCACGAATATATCGAAGATACGCAGACGTTGTTAGACGCGTTAACGACAGCGCATGGCAATATTACCGTGCTAAGGCAGTTTGCAGAAAGGCTTGGAATGCAAGTGCAGGAACTATTAGCGAAATAGAAATGAACTCAAAATTTGCGGTTTAGGAGTCCGACTTGTCGGGCGATCAGACCGTCTACGAGCAACATTCAAGCAGCACCACCACATGAGCGCGATTCATCTGCATCCTGACGCGGATGCGATGAAACTCGCGCTCGGCTGAGGTATCATGGCCGCCTACTCTTTCATGACCGACCCTTCGTACGAGGTTCCCCGCCGATGTTCAGCCGCGATATGACAATTGCCGGATTCGATGATGTGCTGTTTGACGCCATGCAGAAAGAAGTGGCGCGCCAGGAAGCCCACATCGAACTCATCGCTTCAGAAAACTACGCCAGCCCACGCGTACTGGAAGCCCAGGGCAGCCAGCTGACCAACAAATACGCCGAAGGCTACCCCGGCAAGCGCTACTACGGCGGCTGTGAATTCGTCGATATCGCCGAAAACCTCGCCATCGACTACGCCAAGGAACTGTTCGGCGCCACCTACGTCAACGTGCAGCCGCACTCCGGCTCCCAGGCCAACAGCGCTGTCTTCCAGGCGCTGGTCAAGCCGGGCGATACCATCCTCGGCATGAGCCTGGACGCGGGCGGCCACCTGACCCACGGTGCCAAGCCCAACTTCTCCGGCAAGCACTACAACGCCATTCAGTACGGGCTGAATGAGCAAGGCCTGATCGACTACGACCAGGTCGCGGCACTGGCCCGCGAACACAAGCCGAAAATGATCATCGCCGGCTTCTCCGCCTACTCGCAAATTGTCGACTGGGCCAAGTTCCGCGAGATCGCCGACGAAGTGGGCGCTTACCTACTGGTGGATATGGCCCACGTCTCCGGCCTGGTCGCCGCAGGCGTTTACCCAAGCCCGCTGCCCCACGCCCACGTAGTCACCTCCACCACGCACAAAACCCTGCGTGGCCCGCGTAGTGGCGTGATTCTCTCCGCCGAGAACAACGCGGATATCGAGAAAAAGCTGCAATCCGCCGTCTTCCCTGGTGGCCAGGGTGGCCCCTTGATGCACGTGATTGCCGCCAAGGCCATCTGCTTCAAGGAAGCCATGGCGCCCGAGTTCAAGACCTACCAGCAGCAGGTAGTGAAGAACGCCCAGGCGATGGCCAAAGTGTTCATGGATCGCGGCTACGACATCGTCTCCGGCGGCACCGAAGACCACCTGTTCCTGCTCTCGCTGATCAAGCAGGGCGTCACCGGCAAAGACGCCGACGCCGCGCTAGGCCGTGCGCACATCACCGTCAACAAGAACGCTGTGCCCAACGACCCGCAAAGCCCGTTCGTCACCTCCGGCCTGCGCATCGGCACCCCCGCTGTGACCACGCGCGGCTTCGGTGAAAAAGAGTGCAGCGACCTGGCCGGCTGGATCTGCGACATCCTCGATGTGCTCGCCAGCGGCGACGACACCGCCGCCATCGAAGCCGAAGTGCTGGATAAAGCCGCCGCGGTATGCAACAAGTTCCCGGTTTATAAGTAAACCACCACCTGATCGCCCAATAAATTGGGCTCCTACAAACCCC
>NZ_FOGS01000017.1:17456-20863 GCF_900111305.1 Vreelandella subterranea | reverse complement strand
CCGTGCTTGCACCCAGCCAATGTAGGAGCCCGACTTGTCGGGCGATCAGGCTATCTACAAGCTATAACCTATGGAACCGCAATCATTTCTGTGGCATAGAACTGTATATGAGCGCCCAGAAATTTATGTAACTATCATTGTGAGATAAGCTGAGGCGCGCGAAGGTGGATTGACGACTTGATGCAGCTGTATATGCGAACAACCTCAGGGAAAACCGCTGGGAGAAATATTATGTACGCGATTGAATTTGAGGCGGATATAAAAAACGGTGTGGTGACCATACCGCCTGAATATAACGAGATCCAAAACCATCACGCGCATATCGTTGTGATGATAAAAGACATGGATACGGCGGAGGTGCCAGCAGCAGCATTAGATTTTAGCGACACTGAAATAAGCGCATTCAAAGAGCAAGATGCCGTTGAAATGCAGAGGGCATTACGGGATGAATGGTAAATACCTGCTCGATACAAATGCCATTATCTACGCGCTTAACCGAAAGCTGAAATTACCTGCAAACCAATATGCCGTCTCAGTCATCACTGAGATGGAACTGCTGTCCTGGCCTTCTTTAACCAGCGAGGATGAAGCAAAACTTAGAGGTTTGCTTCAAAAGCTGACAGTGATACAGCTAGAAAGGGCTATTCAAAACACGGCCATCAAAATTCGCAGATCGTCGTCTTTGAAGCTTCCCGATAGCATTATTTCTGCCACCGCGCTGAGCGGTGGCTTTGTATTGGTAACTGACGATCAAAAGCTCGCAGATCGCCACATAGGAAACTCAATCTCACTAGACGATTTGGTGACCCGCATAACGCCAAAATAGTGCTAAAACAAGCACCCAGCCCCGTAGGAGCCCGACTCTGTCGGGCGATCAGACTATCTACCAGCGATTACCCTCGGCGCTTCGATCCTTCCTGATCGCCCAATGAATTGGGCTCCTACGAACCTTCATGCACATACGTTGGTGGTTGCTCCCAGCCCTTGTAGGAGCCCGACTTCGTCGGGCGATCAGACTATCTACCAGCGATTACCCTCGGCGCTTCGATCCTTCCCTGATCGCCCAATGAATTGGTCTCCTACAAAACGCTCACACAATCACCGGGTCATCTGCATTCGGCGTTAACCAGCGGGCATCCCAAAAACTGTAATCACCAATCTGGTTGACCAACCCGGCCCTTAACGGATTGGCCACTATATAACGCGCGCTATCACGTATGCCTTCCTCCTGGCGTATCAACCGGTCGTGAAATCCGCGTTGCCAAACTGGGCTTCCCGCCGCCAGCGAAACATACGATTTATACAACTTAACCGCCTGTGAAAGGTCGCCCTCTAACGCCATCAACCAATGCACATGGTCGGGCATCACCACAAACGCCCACGTTACCCCATGCCGCTGAACGCTCGGATGATAAAACGCACGCGATGCCGCACACCCCATCGAGAAATCACGGAAAACATGCCGGCGATTCTCCGTCACTATCGTCACCACATAATAATGCCCCGGTATACAACGTCTGCCCAAGCGCAACGCATGACCACGCGGCATAACCCACCTCCATCCCTGGATTTCTATCTATAATTTACAACAAAACCCATCACACGCACGTAACCCCTGTAGGAGCCCGACTCTGTCGGGCGATCAGGCCGTCTAAAAGCGATAACCTTCGGCGCTTCGATCCTTCCTGATCGCCCAATGAATTGGGCTCCTACGACCCCCCATGCACATACGTGGGTGGATGCTCCCAACCCCTGTAGGAGCCCGACTATGTCGGGCGATCAGATCGTCTAAAAGCGATAACCTTCGGCGCTTCGAACCTTCCTGATCGCCCAATGAATTAGGCTCCTACGACCCCCATGCACAAGCGTTGGTGTTTGCACCCAGCCCTGGCAGGAGCCTGGCTTCATCGCGCAGTGATAACTTGGTCTGTGCTGCTGTTGTGTTAGAAGATAAGCTTATTGTTAAAACCGTTATGCACCATTTTCAGTGGGAGGGTTAAACATGCGAACCACCTATGACGAAACGGATGACATTTTAGTCGTGCATCTCTCCGACAAGCCAATCTCGAAAGAGGTGTCGCAAGATTGGAATACGCATATTAGTTACGCAGAAGATGGCACCATTGTTGAAGTTGTGATTTTAGAAGCATCCAAACAAGGCGCCTGGCCGTTGTTGCGCAGCCACGCCGCGTAATCTCCAACCCCTGTAGGAGCCCAACTATGTCGGGCGATTAGCCCAACTACCAGCGATCACCCTTGGCGGCTTGATCCTTTGCTGATCGCCCAATGAATTGGGCTCCTACAACCCCCTCCATGCACATACGTGGGTGGGTTGCTACCAGCCCTTGTAGGAGCCCGACTCTGTCGTGCGATCACCTCTGTCGAAAATGTTAATAATACATCGACATTTCGATTTTTGTTGTGTACTTTGTACACCATGAGGTATGCTGGTTGAAAGAAAGCCATAATGGTGACTCACGGGATAGAGTTTATTGAAACGCCCACATTCACTAGGCAAATCGACACAATTGCCTCTGATGACGAGCTAAAGGAGCTTCAGTTAACGCTCATTGCGCAGCCGGACAAGGGTGACCTGATCCAAGGCATTGGGGGACTGCGTAAGGTTCGTATGGCACTGGGGCATAAGGGTAAACGAGGCGGAGCTCGCGTCATTTATTTTCTAGCTACCGCTGAGGTGATCTACCTGATACTGGCTTATCCCAAAAATGTGAAAGACAGTTTGACGCCTTCTGAAAAGGCTACGCTCAAAGCACTTACCCAGCAGTTAAGAGAGGAGGTTTCTTGATGAGTATTTTTGATGAGCTCAACACATCGCTGCAAGAAGCTGTCGAGATCCAAAAGGGTAAGACGAAAGCCAGCCGGGTGACTCGCCACGAAGTGGCGGATGTCAGAGCAATTCGGGCAAAATTGCATGTATCTCAAGCTGAGTTTGCCGACGCAATGGGCACCAGCATCGACACCATAAAAAGTTGGGAGACCAAGCGTCGCAATCCAACAGGGTTGGCAGCGAAGGTACTCGCGACCATTCAAGAAAACCCTTCGTTCTTTAACGAGCTGGCTTCACACTGATTGCCCAGTACGCGCACCCAACCCCTGTAGGAGCCCGAATATGTCGGGCGATCAGCCCAACTACCAGCGATCACCCTTGGCGCCTTGATCCTTTGCTGATCGCCCAATGAATTGGGCTCCTGCAATCCCCTCCATGCACATACGTGGGTGGGTTGCTACCAGCCCTTGTAGGAGCCCGACTCTGTCGGGCGATCAGACCATCTACCAGCAATCACCTTCAGCGCCTTGATCCTTCCTGATCGCCCAATGAATTGGGCTCCTACGAACCCCCATGCACATACGTTGGTGGTTGCTCCCAGCCCTTGTAGGAGCCCGAC
>NZ_FOGS01000017.1:0-17261 GCF_900111305.1 Vreelandella subterranea | reverse complement strand
CTGATCGCCCAATGAATTGGGCTCCTACGAACCCCCCATGCACATACGTAGGTGGTTGCACCCAGCCCCTGTAGGAGCCCGACTTGTCGGGCGATCAGGTCATCTACAAGCAATCAACCACGGCGCCAGGACGCTTCCCGATCGCGCAATAAATTGCGCTCCTACAGGTCAATCAAAACATCAACCGGCGTTCACTGCTTCTGCAAATGCGCAATAGGCACTTCCACTTGTTGGGGGCGATTCAATAACGTCAGCAGCAGCAGGGCGCGGTCTTGGCCTTTCAGGGCGGTGAGTTGGGCCAACTGGCCTTTGAACGCCCCTTCGGTGACTTCCACGGCATCGCCGGCGTGGAAATACACTTCCTTCGAATCGTCATCTTCAACGCTGTGTTCGCGTAATGTCTCGACGATAGGCGAGGGCACCGCGGCGGGCTGGTCGCCGAACGTCACCAGCTTCAACACCCCCCGGGTAGAACGAATCGGCCGCCAGTTGCTGGCTACTTGATCAAGCTCAATAAACAGGTAATACGGGAAGAGCGGCTCGGTAAGCCACACAAGCTTACCACGGCGCTTTCGCTGCACGCGGAGCACCGGATGAAAGACCTGATAACCCTGGTTTTCCAGCTGCTCGGCCGCGCGGAAAGACTCGCCCCCCTTACATTGGATAAGGTACCATTGCGCGCATTCCGCGTTGGCTTGGCTATCATTAAGGCTCATGTCGCTCCTTGCGTTAGAATGGGTTAACCCAAGGGGTTGCCGAGGCTTGGGCTCAACGCGCATTGTAACAAAATCGCAGTGACCGAACGCAGCAAACACCGTCGTCGGCACGCCAAATGCTAAAAGGCTAGGGCAAGGGAAAACGTCCGGAACAATCCCCGGGCGGTAGCGTGCCTGAAAGGTTTTGTAGACGGCCTGGTTTGGAAACGGAGCACTATGGAAGTCGCGGCTATTTTTACCCTGCTCGTGGTCGTGGCCACGCTAGCCGCCCTCGCGTTCACCCGCATTGCCCCCGATGCCATCCTGATGGCCGCCCTCGGCGCGCTGGTCATCAGCGGCACGTTAACCCCCGGCCAGGCGCTGCAAGGTTTTGCCAACCCAGGGGTAATCACCATTGCTACGCTCTACGTGGTGGCGGCAGGGCTGAAAGAAACCGGCGCCATTCAATGGTTGGCCCATCGATTGTTAGGCCAACCGTCCAGGCTTCGTCAGGCACAGCTACGCGTATTGCTACCCGCCGCCGGGCTCAGCGCCTTTATGAACAACACCACCGTGGTGGCTATGTTCATCCCGGCGATACAGGAATGGGCCGCACGGCTAAAGCTCCCGCCGGGCAAGCTGCTGCTACCGCTCAGCTACGCGGCGATTATCGGCGGTACCTGCACCTTGATTGGCACCAGCACCAACCTGGTAGTGGATGGCCTGCTACAAAGCGAGCGAGGCGTCAGCCTATCGATGTTTTCCCTGGCGTGGGTCGGCGTACCGCTGGTCTTGGTAGGCGGCACTTTTCTGTATTTTTTTACCAACCGCCTGCTGCCGGAACGCCAGGGCGTGCTTGAGCAACTCGAACAGGCCCGCGAATACGTGGTAGATGTCGAGGTAGAAGCCAAAGGCCCCCTGGTGGGTAAAACCATCGCGGACGCTGGCTTGAGTAGCCTGGCCAACGGATACCTGGCGGATATCGAGCGTAACGGCGAGTTGCTCAACGACATCCCCCAAGAAACCACGCTAAAGGCGGGCGACATTCTCATGTTTATCGGCGCGCCTGAGTGCGCCCGCGAGCTACGCCGTATTCGTGGTCTGAAGCCCGCCAGTGGCGATATTCACAAGCTGGATATTGCCCACCACCGGCGCTGCCTGGTGGAAGCCGTCATCGGCCCTGATTTCGGCGGGCTAGGGCAGACCGTCAAGGCGTCGCGCTTTCGCTCCCGCTACCAGGCCGTAATACTGTCCATTTCACGCCACGGCAAAAGTGTGCCCGGCAAGCTGGGGGCGGCAACGCTACAAGTCGGTGATACCTTGCTACTGGAAACCACCCACGACTTTGTCGACCAATACCGCTACCGCAAAGATTTTCTGCTGGTCAGCAGCCTGAATGACTCCACACCGCCGGATTTTCGCAAAGCCCCCGTGGCGCTTGGCATATTGGCGAGCATGGTGATACTCAGCGCCACCGGGCTGCTGTCGATTCTGGAGGCCGCGTTGCTGGCAGGTGGTGGCATGGTCGCCACCCGCTGTGTACCGGTCAGCAAAGCACGCCGCTATATCGACCTTTCCGTACTCGTCGTGATTGCCGCTTCGTTTGCGCTGGGCGCAGGCATGACCGAAACCGGCACCGCCGCCCAGGTCGCCCAATGGTTGCTGCTGGCCGATGACCTGGCCCCCTGGGCCGCGCTGGCACTGGTCTACTTATTGACCGTGGCGTTCACCGAGCTGATTACCAACAACGCCGCCGCCGTGCTGATGTTTCCTATCGCGGTCTCTGTCGCGGACCAGCTAGGCGTGAACTTTCTACCCTTTGCAATCGCCATCATGTTTGCTGCCTCCGCCAGCTTCATGACGCCGTTGGGCTACCAGACCAACCTGATGGTCCTCGGCCCCGGCGGTTACCGCTTCAGCGACTACCTGCGCCTCGGCGCACCGCTCAGCGCGATTGTTGCCATCACGGTGATTACCCTGGTGCCACTGGTATGGCCGTTCTAAGAAGGAAGACGCCGCTGCGCGGCTGAAGAAGTAAGAGGTAAGAGGCCTTTCTTCTTCCTTCTTCCCTCTTCAATCTTCTTTCTCTACTCAAGGATCTTTTGTGACTGCTTTTATCTCGAATGAACGACGCGCCCGCCTGATTGAAGGCGTACATGCCGCCGGGCGTGAGGTCATGGCGGTTTATGAGCGTGATTTCTCCGTCGAGACCAAGGAAGACCAAAGCCCGCTCACCGAAGCGGATATGGCCGCGCATCACTCGCTGGTAGCGCTGCTGGAGAACCTTACCCCTGACGTACCAGTACTCTCCGAAGAGTCTGCCGAGGTGCCTTTTGCCACTCGCCAGACCTGGGAGCGCTACTGGCTGGTCGACCCGTTGGACGGTACCAAGGAATTCATCAACAAGAACGGTGAATTCACCCTCAATGTGGCGCTGATCGAAAACGGCGTGCCGGTGTTCGGCATCGTCTACGCACCGGTGCTGCAAACCACCTGGGTAGGGCAGGTAGGCGGAGAGGTGTTCAAGATCGCGCAGGGCATTTACATCAATATTCAGGTGCGTGAACTGCCAGACCCCGAAACGGCGCCCTGGAAGGTGGTCGGCAGCCGCCGCCACGGCGCAGAAGCCTTCGACGCATTCTGCAGCGGCTTGCCCGCCCACGAGTGCGTCTCAATAGGCAGCTCGATCAAGCTGTGCATGGTGGCGGAAGGCAACGCGGATCTCTACCCGCGCCTCGCCCCCACCTCCGAGTGGGACACCGCCGCCGCCCATGCCATCGTCACCGCCGCCGGCGGCGAAGTGCTCAACGCCGAAACCCTAGAACCGCTACGCTACAATCAGCAGGAAAGCGTAATAAACCCGTATTTCATAGCATACGGCCAACGCGACACACGCTGGGAAGAAGCGCTAAAGAACGTGAAAGGAACCAGCAGGTTTTCGTAGGAGCACGACTTAGTCGAGCGATCAGACCAACTACAAGCACCCACCAGCGGCAACACAACGCAGGTTTTGTAGGAGCACGACTTGTCGAGCGATCAGCCTATCTACAAGCACGTACCAACAGCAGCACAAAGCAGGTTTTCGTAGGAGCACGACTTTGTCGAGCGATCAGACCACCGACAAGCACCCACCAACGGCAGCACAAAGCAGGTTTTTGTAGGAGCACGACTTCGTCGAGCGATCAGCACACCTACAAGCACCCACCAGCGGCAGCACCCGGCAGGTTTTTGTAGGAGCACGACTTTGTCGAGCGATCAGACCATCTACAAGCACCAAACCTACGGCACCATGTCAACGTAGAGCCAATAATAAATAAAATGTATCATGCCGATAAAAAAACACACCAGCAACGCATCTAGCGACATGAATCGCTTCACGCTGCGCTGCATGGCAACCGTCACTAGTAGGGCATGGGAATGCGTCCGTTAAGATCCCCGGGCGGTAGCGTGCCTAATCGTTAAATATCAAAGGTTACACAAAGTGAGCATGGAGCAACCCCCACGCAGTACCTACAATGATGATGAAATCTCACTGGTCGAGTTAGCAAAGGTTCTTATTCATCGCCGTTGGTGGTTTCTAGGTACATTTGTAATAGTGGTGTTGGCGTCAGTGGCTTGGGTGTTACTGCAAAACACTGAAAAACAAAGTGGCACCGATACGTTCAATTACACCACCCAGCTAGCAGTGGGCTACAAAACACCCTCTCATTTGATTGAGCCGTTGCCTTCTATTATTGAGCAGCTTCAAGGCGCCATCATTCCTAATGTAAAACAAAAAAATGATGAATTTTCATCTCTTTCCGCTAAGGTTAGCTATATCGAAGAATCAAATATCGTCACCATTACTAGTGAGAGTGAGCAAAAAAACGGTATCGCTGAGTTTCACGAAGCATTGACTACCCCTATCGTTGAGCGGCATGAACGCCTTCAGCGCAGCCTTGAAAATGAAGGAAATATTATATTTCAAGGCGACCAATCATTACAATTAATCCCTTCAGAAGTTGTTGCATTAGCTGTAAAAACACAGCAAGCCACCGATGCGCCACAAGGTACTAACAGTAAGCTAATACTAGTGCTAGGTATTATTTTAGGAGTTATGTTGGGCATAGTGATGGCATTTTTGGCTGAATTTTGTGCGCGTGTAAAAGAAAGCCTAAATAAAGAGAAATTTAGTTAACTCGCTTCCTGGTATATTGAATAGTAACGTTATGAAGGTACTATGTTTTCACGCGTAAAAAAGCTCTACTGGTTGTTAACTTCGGAGCAGCGCAAAAAACTTCTGCGCCTACAGGTGTTGGTAGTACTGATGGCCTTTGCGGAAGTGGCCGGTGTTGCGGCGATTGGCCCATTTATGGCCGTAGTAGGGGATATCAGCCGCTTGGAAGGTGAGAGTACTCTGGCGCAGTTGTATACCGCCAGCGGAATGGAAACACCTCGCCAGTTTTTATTTTGGCTCGGCATTGCGGTGCTGATGGCATTGACCTGCGCGGCGCTGATTTCGATGTACGCTACTTGGCGCTTGGCGCTTTATGCACAGCAAGTTGGCGCGGAACTTTCTATACGACTCTACCAACACTATATGCAGCAGCCATGGCTGTTTCATGCTAGCGGCAGTAGCAGCCAGCTTACTAATAAGATCGCTCAAGAAACAGGTCGCATTACCAACAGCATCATTCAGCCGCTGATGCAGATGAACGCCAAGGGTGTGATGGCGGTGGTGATGGCTATTACGATCTTTTTGTATAACCCCCTAGTGGCTATTGCCGGATTGTTTATTTTTGGGGTCGCGTATTTCGTTCTCTATCGCACTGTGCGAAAACGTCTAACGCAAAATGGCAAGGTGATCACTCGCACCAATCAACTGCGCTTTAAGTTGATGAACGAAGGGTTCGGCGGTATTAAAGATACCCTGTTGCTTGGCCGCCAGGCGGACTTCAATCAACGCTTCGCCGAAACCAGTCGAGAGATGGGCGTTGCGCGCGGTGTCACTGCAGGCCTAGCACAGGTGCCGCGCTATGCCATGGAGCTGATTGCTTTTGGCGCCGTCATTTTTTTAGTGCTCTATTTGCTAGCCGCCCACGATGGCAATCTTGGCCAAATTCTACCTGTGCTCTCAGTATACGCATTGGCTGGCTTTAAACTTTTGCCAGCCTTTCAGCAGATCTACACCAGTCTAGCCAACGTTAAAGGCAATATTGCAGCTTTCGACAGCCTCGAAAACGATTTGGCAGCCAGCCAGAATGCTACTGCTGGCAAGCCCGCTGCAGCAGCCGGCAAACTATCTCCAAAACAACGTATTACCCTTGAAAATATTCACTTTGCCTACCCTGGGAAAGAGGAAAAAGCGCTTGATGGTCTAACGCTTGAAATACCGCGTAACCAAGTGATTGGCCTAGTCGGTGCCTCAGGCTCCGGCAAATCAACGGCTATTGACGTTTTGCTCGGCCTAATGCTGCCGCAGCAGGGCGCGTTAAAAGTGGATGGTGAAATACTCACTGGAGATCGTCTACGGGCCTGGCAAAATAGCGTTGGCTTTGTGCCGCAAGCGATTTTTCTTGCCGATGCCAGTATTCGTGAGAACATCGCGTTCGGCCTGTCTTCTTCTGAAATCGACGAAGGGCGAGTGCTGCGAGCTGCTCAAATGGCCCATTTGGATGAATTGCTTGAGCGTCTGCCCGATGGCCTGGATACTCGCGTTGGTGAGCGCGGTATACAGCTGTCAGGCGGACAGCGGCAGCGGATCGGCATTGCTAGAGCACTCTACGATGACGCCGAGGTGCTCGTTTTAGATGAAGCTACCAGTGCGCTAGACGGCATTACGGAAAAGTTAGTGATGGAGGCCATCAATGATTTCGCAGGCAAAAAAACCATCATCATGATTGCCCATCGCCTAGCCACAGTAAAACAGTGTGATTGCATTTATCTGCTCAAAGACGGCCAAGTAGACTCGCAGGGCACTTATGACGAGTTGGCTGAGCGTAGCACTATCTTTCAGCGCATGACTGAGCATGCGTAGAAACAAAATTAAAGGGAAGCACCTGGATGTTTAACGATTCCACTATCCTCATTACCGGCGGAACGGGCTCTTTTGGTCACAAGTTTATTCCCATGACGTTGGAAAAATATAACCCAAAAAAAATCATCGTTTTCTCTCGTGACGAGATGAAACAATGGGAAATGGCTAAATTATTCGAAGGGGAAGACCGCCTGCGCTTCTTCATCGGTGATGTTCGTGATCGTGAACGTATGTACCGTGCGCTGGATGGAGTAGATTATGTAGTGCATGCAGCTGCCACAAAAATTGTCCCTACTGCCGAGTACAATCCGTTTGAGTGCATCAAGACCAATATTAACGGCGCTATGAACGTGATTGATGCGTGTATCGATAAAGGCGTTAAAGGTGTCGTTGCGTTGTCCACTGATAAAGCCAGCAGCCCTATCAACTTATACGGTGCGACTAAGTTGGCATCTGATAAAGTTTTTGTAGCAGGTAACTCCTACGCTGGTGGCCACGAAACCAAATTTTCAGTCGTGCGCTACGGTAATGTAATGGGGTCACGTGGTTCTGTGATTCCGTTCTTTATGTCCATCAAAGATAAAGGCGCACTGCCAATTACAGATTCTCGGATGAGTCGTTTTATGATCAGCTTGGAGCAGGGTGTGGAATTGGTTTGGCATGCCTTTGAAGACATGGTGGGTGGCGAGATTTACGTGAAGAAAATTCCTTCCATGAAGATGACTGACCTGGCACGCGTAGTTGCTCCTGAAGCAAAGCAGGAAATAATCGGTATTCGTCCTGGTGAAAAACTGCACGAACAAATGATTGGTTCAGAAGACTCCCACTTTACCTATGAGTATGCGGAGCACTTCAAGATATTGCCGAGTATAAATAACTGGGGGAACTCAGTAGAACGTATCAAGGATGGCAAAAAGGTACCTGAAGGTTTTGTGTATTCAAGCGATAACAACACCGAATGGATGACTGACGACGAGCTTAAAAGCTGGATTGATAATCATTATAACGAAATCGGTAAGATTTAATAATGATTCCTTATGGAAAACAGGACATCACCCAATCTGATATTGATGCTGTAGTTGAGGTATTGACGTCAGACTTTCTGACGCAAGGCCCGATGGTGCCTGCTTTCGAGCAGAAAGTAGCCGATCATGTGGGTGCGAAACATGCGTTTGCCGTAAACAGCGCTACATCAGCGCTGCATATCGCCTGCAAAGCCTTGGGCCTTGGGCCAGGCGATTGGCTTTGGACCACGCCCATCACCTTCGTGGCTTCTGCCAACTGTGGCTTGTATTGCGGTGCTCAGGTCGATTTTGTGGACATCGACCCGAAAACCTACAACCTCTGTCCGCAAGCCCTCGAAGCCAAACTGGAGGCAGCCGAGCTGGAAAACCGCCTGCCAAAAGTGCTGGTGGCCGTTCACCTATGTGGCCAACCCTGCGATATGGAAGCGATATATAACCTAAGCCAGCGCTTTGGTTTCCGCATCGTTGAAGATGCTTCCCACGCTATTGGTGGTAAGTATAAGGGTGAGTTTATAGGTAATGGGCACTACAGTGACATTACCGTGTTCAGTTTCCACCCGGTAAAGATTGTTACTACCGCTGAAGGCGGCATGGCGCTAACCAATGATGACGAATTAGCCAGTCACATGAACCTGTTGCGCAGCCACGGCGTGACCCGTGATCAGCAGTTGATGACGCATGAACCGGACGGCCCCTGGTATTACCAGCAGGTAGAGTTGGGCTATAACTATCGTATGACCGAACTGCAGGCTGCGTTGGGTATCAGCCAGATGGGTCGACTGGATGAGTTTGTTGTTCGCCGCCATGAACTGGCCAAGAGTTATGATCAACTCTTAGAAGGCCTGCCTGTGACAACGCCCTGGCAGCATCCGGACAGCTACTCAGGCCTGCATCTTTATGTGATACGCCTGCAGCTGGGAGGAATCAACAAAACACACCGTCAGGTGTTTGAGTCTCTGAGAGAGCACGGCATCGGTGTGAACTTGCACTACATCCCCGTTCATACCCAACCCTATTACCAGGAAATGGGCTTTGAACCAGAAGCCTTCCCGCAAGCCATGCAGTATTACCGTGAAGCTATCAGTCTACCGATGTTTCCAAACATGCCTGTTTCCGTGTCTATTAAAATATCAGATATTCTGAAAGGACTATTAAATGACTAATATTGTAAAAATAGGTGATAAATATGTTGGTGATGGCGAAAAAACATTTATCACTTTTGAGGCTGGTCCTACACACAATGGTTTAGAAAGCGCAAAGCTTCTAGTGAAACATGCTGCAGAGGCTGGCGGTGATGCAGTCAAATTTCAGATTTTTGATCCAGATGAACTTGTGGCTGATAAAGAGCTGATGTATAGCTACGATGTATTGATTGATAAGCAAACAGGAAAAACTGAAACGGTTTCTGAATCGTTATATGAGATTTTCAAAAGGCGCAGCATGTCTGAAAGCTCATGGAAAGAGCTTAAAAAGTATGCTGATGACTTAGGTCTTACTTTTTTTGCAACTATCGGAGATGAGTCAGGATTTGAGTTGGTAAAATCTATTGGCTGCCACTCTATTAAAATTGCATCAGCAGACGTTAACTACCTACCGTGGCTAAGAAAAATTGCGAAGTTGGGAGTGTCGCTTCAGTTAGATACTGGCAATGCCACTTTTGGTGAAATCGAACAAGCTGTAGACGTTATTAAAAGTGAAGGTAACGATCAAATCATCATTCATAATTGTCCTTCTGGTTACCCTGCACATCTTGATAGTATAAATCTTAATATGCTTCCGAACCTTAAAAATATCTTTAAGTGCCCGGTTGCCTATTCAGACCATTCCCCTGGGGAAACAATGGATGTCGCAGCAATAGCTCTTGGGGCAAATCTGGTAGAAAAAACGATTACAGAAGACAAAATGACTCGAAGTGTTGAACATGTGATGTCTATTGAGCCACACGAAATGAAAAAATTTGTAGACACTATACGAGACGTGGAGCGAGCAATGGGCGAACCACGTAGAATTATGACTGATCATGAGAAGCAAAAACGCTTAAATGCTCGAAGAAGCGCTATTCTGGATGAAGCAGTAACTGAAGGACAAACGCTATCTTCAGCAAAAGTAAAGTTCAAAAGGCCTGGTTATGGTGTTGCACCTGATCAATATGAAAAAATGGTTGGTATGTCTTTTAATAAAGCATTGCCAAAAGGGCATGTGCTATCAGTTCAAGACCTCTCATGAAGCCAGTAGCGATTATACCAGCGAGAGGGGGGTCTAAGCGCCTTCCTCGTAAAAACATCTTGCTTCTAGACGGAAAATCATTGCTAGCCAGAGTAATAGACTGTTGCCAAAATAGTGAACTGTTTGGGGAGGTTATTGTTTCGACAGAAGATGATGAAATAGTTGAAATTGCTAAAGACGCCGGCGCATACGTTCATGTCAGAAGTCCTTCTTTAGCACAAGATAGATCAACAGTGGTTGAGGTGTGTGAAGATGTGCTGATTAATAGTAGTTACGATTTTTTTTGCTGTGTTTACGCAACAGCAGCAATGTTGACTCCGGCAACACTACAGAAATCTTTTGAGAGATTTATTAGTAATCCAGATGTCAATGTTGTGATGGGTGTCTCCTCTTATAATTATTCACCAGTACAAGCTTTGAAAGTAGATTATAATGGAAAAGCTGAGGTTTTGCTCCCGGAATATTTGGGCGTTCAGTCGCAATTCCAGCCTAAGCTTCGGGTAAGCAATGGGACATTTTGTTGGGGAAGAAAAGAGTCATTTCTAAAAGAGAAAACATTTTATAGTAATAAACTTTGTGTTTTCGATGTGCCGGAAGATGAGGTGTGTGATTTAGATACGCCAGCTGATTATGAGATGCTATTAGCGAAGTATAAAAATAAATTTAGCTAGATGAGATAAATTAATATTACATTATCATTGAATAAAATGAAATTCATTATCAGAGTTGATGCTTCAGTCCAGATTGGTACCGGGCATGTTATGAGATGTCTGGCTCTGGCTGAAGAGTTGCGTCGACAAGGCCACCAGTGCCTGTTTATTTGTAGAAACCACAAAGGCAACATAGCGGAATTGATTGTTCAAAAAGGTTTTGAACTTCATCTGCTGCATTCACCAAAGCAAACAGAAAAGTTTGTAAAAGATGAACAAGCAGTGGTTCACTCCGGTTGGTTGGGCGTGCCATGGCAAACGGATGCACAGCAAACACTTGAAGTGCTTGTCAACCACAATCCAGATTGGCTTATTGTCGACCATTACGCGCTTGATGCCAAATGGGAGCGTCAATTGGTTGAAGCCGTTGGTCAGATTTTAGTGATTGATGACCTGGCAGACCGGGAGCATATGTCTACGGTATTGCTGGATCAAAACTTTGGCCGACAATCTACAGATTATGATGAACTGGTTCCTCCGACCTGTACAAAGCTGATCGGTCCAAAGTATGCGCTGCTCCGTACTGAATTCGCAGAGATGAGGGCGGCCAGCCTTGAACGCAGGCGCACATTGGAGCTTAAACGTATCCTCATCTCCCTGGGAGGAGTTGACCGCACCAATGTGACCGGCCAGATACTTGGAGCACTTTCAAGCAGCACACTTCCCCCAGAGATCGAATTAGACATTGTGATGGGTCGATCTGCTCCTCATCTTGAAACTGTAAAAAAACAGGCTTTGGAACTTCCTTTCCAGGCAACAGTTAGTGTGAGTGTCAGTAATATGGCTGAACGAATGTGTCTTGCGGATCTGGCAATTGGTGCTGCAGGGAGTACTGCGTGGGAAATGTGTTGTCTAGGGCTTCCGGCTATTCTTCTGGTTTTGGCAGACAATCAGAGAATGGTTAATCAATCTTTGATTAAAGCTGGCATCGCTAAGGGGTTAGACATTCAGGCCTTAAAAACAGAAGACAGTATAAAAATTGATAATGTGGTGAAGGATGCTTGGTGCGCAGCTCCAACCATGACTGAGAAAGGAGCCTCTGTTGCTGACGGATTTGGTTGTGCAAGGCTAGCAAATTTTCTGGTGGGGGTCTAAATGCATTCGATTATTGTGACGGGTGCCAATCGCGGTCTGGGAAAAGAGTTGCATGATATATTGGTCGAAAACGAACTACTGTTTGGAAACCTTATTTTCATCTCTCGTGTACCAGTAGCTGAGCCTCAAAAAAGTTGTCGATACATCCAGACAGACTTTGGGGGACAGAGTGGTCTGGATCTAACCTCGGCCATCAGCTCTGATAACAAAGCTGTAGTGTTTATTAATAATGCTGGAACCATTGAGCCGATCGGTAAAGCCCAGAATATAGCAGTATCGGATATGGAAAACGCGTTACGCATTAATTGCATTGCCCCTTTAGCAATTAGCCAACAATTAGTCAGAAAGACGAAAGAGCTTGATGCTCGTCTACTAGTTCTTAACGTTAGCACTGGAGCTGCCCGTCGTCCGATTAATGGATGGATGACCTATTGCGTTAGTAAAGCGGCAGCTGTAATGGCCTTGGACGTCCTCGCTTCAGAAAATGACCACGTTGAAATCCTGCATTTCGATCCAGGTGTAATGGATACCAGTATGCAAAGCTATATAAGGTCAAAATCTACCAATATCATGCCTGAGGTCGATTTTTTTCGAGAATTAAAAACTAACGGAGCCCTGAAAAATCCACGTGAAGTGGCAGAAAATATCATTGATGTTGTGCGAGACTTCCTTTTATGAAAATCGCCGTGCTCTCCGATCTTCATTCTAATATATATGCTTTTAAAAATGTTTTGAATGACCTTGATAATGAGAATGTGAGTAAAATTCTCATTGCAGGTGATTTGATTGGCTATTATTACTGGCCTCATGAAATTATCAAGCGGATAAGATTTGATAATCGTTTTATTTGCATTCGTGGAAACCACGAGCACATTCTCCAAGAGGTTTTGACTAACAGGGGGGCAGCCCAAAGGCATCGTGTGAAGTATGGCTCTGGATATAAAGTCTGCCAACAACTACTTTCTGAATCAGATTTGGAATGGCTTTTGTCGTTGCCGGACGAGATAGATCTGTCTATAGATGGTGTCACATTTCATATTGAGCATGGCACACTAGGGACTAGTGATAAATATCTTTATCCCGATGCTCCTCTGGCAAAATTGTTAAAAAACTACTCAGATGCAAAGTACACAATATTTGGCCATACACATTATCCATTTCTACATGAGCATCAAGGGCGGTACCTGTTGAACCCTGGATCAGTCGGTCAGCCTAGAGATACTGGTGGTTTAGCGAGCTATATTATTATTAATACTGATAATGACGTTATCCGTTTCAAAAGGACCTCGTTTGATAAATTGGCCATTATCAATGCCTCACGTGAGCATGATCCAAATCTTGGCTATCTTGCCGATATAATGAATAGGTGACTAAGTTCATGAAAGTTCTTGTGAGTGGTATTGGTGGGGACATTGGTTTAGGTATTGCCCGAATCCTGAAAGGTTGGGGAGTTTTTTCACATATTTATGGTATCGACATACATTCGGATCATCCGGGATCCCTTATTGTTGATCAATGTGCCGTTGCTCCAAAGGCGGATGACGAAAGCTATATTTTGTGGCTATCGACTTATATCACTGATAATGAAATCGATGTGTTCATTCCTAGTAGTGAGTCTGAAATTAATGCTTTAGTCACGTTACGCTTGGACCGAATTGCTGGTGCAAAGATAATTAAAAACAATGAATTGACCATCCAGAAATCATTGGACAAGTATGAGTGCCTGTCCTACTTGTCATCTTGTGGAATACCAGTTCCCACTCACGGGCTGGTTGGTAGCACTTTTCCATCTAATTATCCTGTCATTGCAAAACCACGTTCGGGACAAGGTAGCAAAGGTATTACCTTAGTAAGGAATGTAGAAGAATTGAAAAGTTGTCAATCTGGCTGGGTTTGGCAGAGTTATCTCTCTCCTGATGACCAAGAATATACATGCGCAGTCTACGGAACACCTAGAAATGATATGCATGTCTTGGTGATCAAACGTAAACTAGTGCACGGGATGACTGGCAGTGGTGTCGTAGTGGCCAATCAAGAAATAGAGAGGTATGTTCGCTTAATAGCGGAAGCCATGCAGCTCGATGGGGCAATCAATATACAGCTTCGCCTTACTAAAAGTGGCCCATTATTATTTGAAATTAATCCACGGTTGTCCAGTACACTCGTTTTTCGTGACAAGATGGGGTTCGCTGATCTTAGATGGTGGGTGGCTGCTAAATTAGGACTTGATAGCCCTCCGTTTATGATGCCAAAAGCGGGAACGCATTTTTACCGTGGTTCCCAGGAATATATTTCTACTTTCTAACCGTGAGGTGTTTAATGGCAACTCCTTCTATTACAATTGCTGGGCGTAAAATTTCCATAAACGAAGAACCATACGTCATAGCTGAACTATCAGCTAATCATAACGGAAAGTTGGAAACAGCCTTTCAGATTATAGAAGCGGCAGCAAAAGCTGGTGCAGATGCAGTCAAACTTCAGACATATCGTCCTGATACGATTACTCTGAATTCGGATGCTGAAGATTTTATTATCAAAGGCGGGTTGTGGGATGGCCGTTCGCTATACGAACTTTATGAAGAGGCGCACATGCCTTGGGAGTGGCACAAACCTCTCTTCGAACACGCTCGAAAAATAGGTATTCCAATTTTCAGCTCCCCGTTCGATACTACCGCTGTCGATCTGCTGGAAGATTTGAACACGCCGGCCTACAAAATTGCCTCCTTCGAAGCGGTAGACTTACCACTTATTCGTTATGTCGCGGCTACTGGCAAGCCCATGATCATATCCACTGGCATGGCCAATGCTGAGGAAATTCAGGAAGCTATCACGGCAGCTAGAGAGGGTGGCTGTAAAGAATTGGCAATTCTGCATTGTGTTACCGGTTATCCTGCTCCCGCAGAAGACTACAATTTGAGAACGATTCCAGATATGATTGAGCGCTTTGGGTTGGTCACAGGCTTGTCAGACCATACTCTGGATAATACCACTGCTATTGCCAGCATTGTGAAGGGCGCGTCTCTTATTGAAAAGCACTTCACACTAAACCGTAACGGCGGTGGCCCGGACGATAGCTTTTCATTGGAACCTGCCGACTTGGCTGCGCTCTGCAAGGATAGTAAAACGGCTTGGAAAGCCCTTGGTGAGGTAAACTACGGCCGTAAATCCAGCGAGCATGGTAATATTCAGTTTCGGCGATCACTGTATTTTGTAAAGGACATGAAAGCCGGCGAAGTAATTACTGAAGACTGTGTGCGGAGTGTGCGACCGGGTTTCGGATTGGCGCCTAAAGAGCTAGAAAAAGTGATAGGTGCTAAAACCAGCAAAGTAGTAGTTGCAAATACACCTGTTAGTTTAGACTCGCTCAGTTTGTGATTTTTTCTATTCCAGATTTCAATGATCAGTATCATTATAATCAAGGTTAATTAAAAAATATATAACTTGTTGGTGTTATTATTGAGATAAGGTTAGTTATTTTTATCTATCTTTTTATGAGTTATGAGTTATGAGTTATGAGTTATGAGTTGTATTGCCTTTTGCTATGCCAGTATTGATAAGTAACTTTCTCTTTGAGCTTGGTTTTTGTTAGTTAACTTTTATAAAATTAAAGAGGGCTGTGAGCGCAATGAATAAAAATATATTAATGTTTTTTGCTCCTAAGTTTAAAGAGCTTGGTTGTGATGTAGCCAAAGATTACTTAGTTAAATGTGGAGGCGGAAAAGTACATGGCATATGTACAGGACCATCATCTGTAAAGCGGACAGTAAGTGATTTGCTCCGCGATGTGGGCGGGAGTTTTTGGCACATTGAGTCAGAGGAACTAAAATGGCTCTCGCAAACCACTACTGACGATGAGCTTGCGATAATAGATTCAGAGCTCGGCGTGGGAGCACTAGGGCGAATCATTTCGGCTGACCGCCGTGTTGGCAGTGGGTTCGTCCGCGGTGGTCTTTGTAGGCCTGACCTATTAGCGAATAAGATTGCTACATCACCAGAAGCAATGCCTCAGCAATATATTGCAGGTTTATATCAATTTCTTGATGAATGTTTGAAAAAAACTAAGCCAGATATTGTTTTCATTTACGCCGTTGCCGGGGCGCCTGCCTTAATGCTAGCTGAGATGGCTAAAGCGCGAAATATTCCTTTTTGCCGCCCTGCGCCAGCACGTATTGGGAATCGTATGCTCATTGATGATGATCCAAGGGGGCGTCTTAGTTCTGTAGCAAGGCTTTTCAAAAGTCTAAACAATACTGAGATAATAGAAAAGGAAAAGCAAGCGAAGAATCTTCTCGAAGAATTTAGATCATGCCCAGAGCCACCGGAATATATGGTTCGAAACCATGCAATATTGAACTCTAACCTTCCTGTTAAGGTTACAATCAGTGCAATAATTACTACCATTAAGGCCTGTTTAAAAATACCCCGTGGTCAACGGGATGTTCAAATAGTTGTTTCTCGGGTTTGGTGGGGCGTACTAAATAGTTGGCGGAGAAACTATGTTTTACGTTCATTCAGTAGAGTTGAACTTAATAAAAAATTTATTTACTACCCTCTGCATGTTGACCCTGAAGCATCAACTCAGGTGCTATCTCCTTATCACACAGACCAACTGTCAGTTATTGAGGCTCTAGCTAAAAGTGCTCCTGCAGATATGATGGTTGTGGTGAAGGAGCATGCTCCAATGGTAGGCAAACGTCCAAAAGGCTTTTATAGTAAAATTAGAAGAATGCCGCGTGTGGTACTTTTGGGACCTGAATATGTAGGCTTGGACTTGGTACAGAAAGCGTCCATTACTGCTGTGCTGACGGGTACAGCTGCGTGGGAAGCGATCAGGTTAGGTAAGTCTACAGTAGTTATTGGCGACTCTCCCTTTCTTGCTATTGGCTCTGGTGCTATATATGAGCCGAACTTGGCGAATTTCCCTGAGGCCCTGAATCGTGCGCTTGAACTAACTCCTGCTTCTGATGAAGAACTTATCCGTTATATTTCTGCGTTGCTCGTTGAGTCGTTTGAAATGGACTCATCTATAATGTGGGGCGATTACTTGAAGCATGATGATGCTCAACGACAAAAAGCTGTATCGGATATTGCAGATGGAATTCTTCGGCGTGAAGTTGAGCAGCGGTATACTCATAATATGGCTCTTCGACGTTGGGTGTGGAATTCGCCCCCTGAGCTGGGCCAGAATATGACCTCCCCAACAGCAGTAGGTATGACATGGACGGCACTCAGATTCTGACGCTCGGCCTGGGCTTGGAACCACCCTGGATTCTCAAGGATCAGCACCTGGATACCGCTGTGTCACCACACCGCCTGGATCTCTATGTCGAGGCCGAGCGCGGTAGTCTCTACCCCTGTCCAGAGTGCGGTAAAGCCTGCCAAGCCCATGACTTTGCCGACAAAACCTGGCGGCATCTAAACTTCTTCCAGCACCATTGTTACCTGCATGCTCGCGTGCCTCGCACGAAGTGCCCTGAACATGGCGTCAAACGCA
>NZ_FOGS01000013.1 GCF_900111305.1 Vreelandella subterranea | reverse complement strand
AGCCCTGCGGTCGCTTGCGTACCTGCCAGTTCTTCAGCTGCAGGATGCGTTGGATCGGTTTGCGGTTCTCACCCAGTACACACGCTAGACGACGATAGCCATAGGTGGGGAATCGCTCCAGAGCCAGCTTTACCCGAGTGGCCAGGTCGGTATTGATCACCCGTCGACGCGGTTTGGGGCGATAGTACAGCGTCCGTCGGGGGAGCCCCAGCCACTGGCATAGCTTGACGAGTGATACCACGTGGCCCTCCTGGGCCAGTTCCGCCTGCAACGACCTTACGAGTTCTCGTCCTCGTCGAGCAGGCGTTTGAACTTTTTTAATGCATAGATCTGCAGGTGAGCCTCGCCCAGCGCCTCCTTGGTTTCCCGCAGATCTGACTCGTACTGCTCGCGGATATCCTTGGGCCGGGCTCGGAACCCGTTCTCCATGTTGCGTTGGGCTTCTTCCATCCAGCCCTCGACTTCCGAGACGGTGAGGTCATGCTGTCGAGCCACCTCAGCGACGGTGGTCTTGCCCTTGAAGATATCCATGACCACAGCGGCTTTGCGCTTGGCGGTCCAGCGTTTGACTGAGGGTTCGTTGCTCATATCATCCTCCTGATAGCTGCACTATAGCCTGTGCAGCTCTGGAGGGGGTCACTTCATGTGTGAAGTGGAAATACGGAAATGAAAGCAAGGATCAGCCCTTACCCTCAATGCGCAGCTTCGCCACTTCATCTAGCGCCAGACCAGTCGCTTCAGCGATCTGCTCATCGCTGAGCACTCCCAACTTGAGCAGATTACGGGCTGTTTTCTCAATACCCAGCTTCTCGCCTTTCTCAATACCCAGCTTCTCGCCTTTCTCAATACCCAGCTTCTCGCCTTCCTGACGCTCTTGCTGCGCCCAGTTTTCCAAATTTTCTGCCAACATGTCTTTATCCTCCACCAAACTGTTGAGCTGATTGAGGTCGACCTCAGCCCCGAGCCGCTGCAGGTGGCGTTTAAGCCAGCGGGTAATAATCTTGTCGATACGTTCTTTGTGAGGGTCGGCCTGAATAATCGCCACAATTCGATCCACGGCTTGCTGCAGCCCCTGGCGGTTTGTGGAAGCCTTCTCGATACTGAACACCCCGCTTAGCGGCGACTGTACCAAACCTAACTGCTCATCAGTATAGCGCCCTTCATCGACCAGATAATAACGCATCCGTGGTTGATAGACCCCCAGGAGACCCGGCGGTTCCGGCATGATCATGTCATAGAGATCTAACGATGCCGACCAGCGCTCTGAGCCGTTATAAAGCACTACCGGAAACACCGGCGGTAAACCCTGGCCGGGTGTGATGACCTTCTGCTTGAGCAACTCACTGTAGAAGCAAGCGGCGTAGTGCATCAGCCGAACCGGCATAGTGCGATCCACCGAGGACTGAAACTCCAACAAGATGTACAGGTACACCTCTTGGGTCACGCCCTGCCAATTGATGTTGACTGACCACACCACGTCCTCAATTTTTTCTTCGAACAGAGGCGTAATGTAGTGGCCGCTATGGCTTTTCAGAGTAGAAAAGTCCATTAACTGGGCAATCTCAGCGGGGGCAAAGCCTTCGATAAGCTGCTGAACAAACTCCGGATAGCTGAACAGCTCTTTGTAGCCAGTATCGTGGTGATTGTTGACCATGGAGACCTCTGCCAATCGTTACGAGACAGATTACCATGTCCATCTCCCCGTAATACATTCACAAGATATAATGAAGAACTCGTTAAGCTTTGCACTCCCTCAGTAATTGCAGGCCAACCTGATTAAGCGGCTGCCGCTTAGGCCAGAAGGCAATCAGGTTCCGGTCGCGCCGGGGAGATAACGGCCGCGTCACCACGTTGGCCGTCGGCTTATTATTTAACGCCAATGTGGGCACCAGGCTCACGCCCACATCGCCAGCGACCATCTGCAATAACGTTCGCGTATCGCGAACCCAGAAATCCACCTGAAAGGTATCGACTTCCTCCAACGAGTGGGCAAATATCTGCTGGATCAGAGCCTCACAACCGCCTGACGACATAATAAGCGGGTGCTCCGCCAGTTCCGCCACCGTCACGCTGGCTTGTTTACTGAGTGGGTGATTTGCAGGCAACACGGCAACAATCTCGTCCTTCTTTAATAGCTGCCAATCAAAGTGCTCACGCCAGTAGGTGAGATTAAGCTGAGTGACATCGGTTGTGACACCCATGTTGATTACGCCGCTTTCCACCCACTCCTTTATCTCTTCTTCCATGCCTTCCAGAACAAGGCTGATGGCATCCGGATAGCGGCTCGTGAAGCTCGCAAGCTGGGGCGATAACCAGCCAGATAACGCACTGGGAATAACACCTATCTTCAGCGCTTCATCCGCCTCGTTATGAAACTGCCCCACCTGCTGGCTTAATACCTGAAGCTCACCTACAACCTTCCTGGCGCTAGTAAGCACTAACTCTCCTAACGCAGTGGGCACCAGCCCTTCTGGGGTTTTTATCATCAGCCGGCCACCCGCCAGCTTCTCCAGTGCCTGCATGGAATGGCTCACGCCCGACTGGCTAACGCCAAGGCGCTCCGCCGCACGGGTATAAGACTGCGCTTCCGCCACGGCAAGCAGCGCGCGAAGTTGGGCAATGGAGATATCCGCCCCTCTGATCATCACAACTCCTCATGGCGACCATGACCTAATCGAGTTTCAAGCCGCACGTTAGCGACTTCTATGCTGGCCCTTCCCTTATCATCGTGACCAGGAGCCCGCATGTCTATCGCCCTTGCGCTGAGCGCCATGGTGCTGCTCGGCAGCACGCACTTTATCAATGGCCTGCTCGCCCGTTTTTACCCGCCGCTTAATATTGCGTTTTATACGCACCTAGGCGGCGCACTTGTCGGATTTGCGGGCGCACTGCTCTTTTCCACCTGGGAGCCAACTGTGTGGATATGGGGCGCGCTGGCGGGCATCGGCTCCGCCCTTGGGGCATGGATGCTTTACCAAGGATTATCACGGGCGCCCTTCGCTATCGTGGTGCCTGTTAGCGCTGTCGCGATGGTCACCATTGCCCTTGGACTCTCGCTGATTTTCCTGGGCGAGCGGCCCAATGCCTGGGTATGGCTAGGCGTGATGATCGCCCTGCCCGCCATCTGGTTAACGGCGGGCGGCGGCCGGATAAACACAGGGCGGATGAACAGCATAACCAGAACAGGCCTATTATTCGGACTCGAGGCAGGCTTGGGGTTTGCCCTGCAACTGCATTTCCTTGGGCAAGTTCCCGACCACGCGGCGTCGTATGGCATCGCTCTATGCATGCTAAGCGGAGCTGTGTGTTTACTGCCGTTTTACCAACGCGCCAAGCCAGCACAAAAACGCTTTCCGCTTTTCGCCACGGTGGCAGGCGGTATCAGCGCACTGGGGCTAACGATGTATGCGTTATCGCAGAAAGGCCAGCTTGCCATTATCAGCATCGTTATTGTGTCGATGTACCCACTGATACCAGTCGTGTTTGGCTCGCTGACTCGCAAGGAGGCGGTTAGCGGCACCACCATGACGGGGGTAGCGTTGTCTATTGTGGCGACGATGTTGATTGTGGCTGGGAGCGATTAGACTTTATAGTATGCGTTTGAGTTCAAATTACCGACGTATATATAGGAATAGCGAGCGATAACGCACCGAGAGAATCGCGGCCATTTCCAACACGGGCAGCAAGGTTAGCGGAAAATACATCACCAAAAAAACTGTTAGTGATGCTGCTACTGAAGATGGGGTGACGTCGCCACGGCTACAGCGGCGGCTGCTGGCTTCCTCAACAAGCTCAATGAGTTGCCGCGCGCTCTGCTTCTGTCCATGACCTATGACCAGGGCAAAGAGATGGTGAAACATGCCGAGATCACTCAGAAGACGGGGATAGCGATCTACTTTGCCGACCCGCATAGCCCATGGCAGCGGAGTTCCAATGAGAATACCAACGGGCTATTGAGGCAGTACCTGCCGAAGGGCACGGACCTATCGGCCTACAGTCAGGATGAGCTCGACGAGATCGCCGATTCACTCAACACACGGCCGCGCAAGACACTGGACTGGCGCACGCCGTTGGAAGTCTACGCCGAGGTGCTCAAGAAATCCGTCGGCGGCCCGAGCACGCTAAAATAGTGTTGCACTTGGTCATTGAGACCGCCATGCTACGATCAAAAATCATTATGTTGCATGCAGGTAGAATCCTCTCTATATGTAGCATATGCTTTAACTTTAGCAATAAGGCTCGAAAACACAATGCAGAATTTTTCTGCTCAGAGCTTACCAAGAACCTTAAGTCACTCTAATAAAAAATACAAAAAATTGTCATAATGTTGAAAAATGCAGCTTAACTCTCTCGATCTCATTAAAGATGTATTTAAATTTATCAAAGTTGATTTTTTCTTTATTTGCGCGAACAACTTTAGTAGAAAAAATATGCTTTCCGTAATGCTTGCTTACATCAATATGCTTGGCTGGTGAAAATGTTTTTCCATCAATCACAGTGCTGAGAGTTTCAGCATCAAACAGGTCTTCCATAGCAGAATCTTTTCCACCAGCATTTAGTTGAGTCAAAATAAGATATAAATTATGGAACAAATGAATATAGCCACCACTCTTCAGTACAGCTATATCATCGGGACATGATTTAACCTTCTTCACCAAATGATTTAATAAATCTTTAGGTCCAGCGTCGTTGTCAAGCACTAGAATCACTGGATTTTTAGCTTTTTTTCCTTCAAAGTACTTTAAATCATCAGTATATCTTTGAACAAACCTTAAGAAAGATGTTGCACCATCACCTATATCAAGTAAGTACATTGTCTTACGATTTAAGTCAGGAAACTTTAGCTTTGGTGAATACTCCTCTTTAGATGATTTAAAATTAACTAAATTAGGATAGGAAGCTTGCAGCTGATTTAAAGCACTTTTTAAGTAAACACTATCTGTTTTACCTTCAGTTAGAATTGTGGGATATTCATTTGCAAAAAAATGCTTGTATTGCAAAAACCTCCCATAGACCTTTTCTCTTGAATTTAATTTTCCGCGAAATTTATTAATTCCCGTGTGTATCTTAGGTTCAAATTTTGATTCTGGTTGTTTCTTTTTTTCTAAGTTGTTATAAAAGTCGATAGAATCAATAAAAGTTAATCGACCTTCTAGCTCTGATAAATGGCCATCTCTAAAAGAACCATCTTGCTCGGCAATCTGAAATTTCCCTGTTTTGAATAAAGAATGAGCCATAGCTCTGGTTAAGCGCCAGTATTCAGATTTAACGCTTACTTTTTTATTAACAACTAGGCCAGTTGCCTCCTGCCTCGAATCCTTAAATTGCAACCTAGTCTTTGTAGGGTTTACCGAAAACCCAGCACGCCTTATTTCACCAAGTAACTTTGAACCTAGTGTTATACTTTTAACATCTTTAACAATGGCGGCGGGAAAACTTTTCTTTCTAGTCGAAAAAGTTATATCATCAGCATATCTTGTATACGAGCTGCCATTGCTTTTAGCTAACTTTGACAGCTTTATATCCAGGCTATTTGTTATGAGATTCGCAATAACTGGGGAGCATGGACTCCCCTGAGGCAAAGAATCTTTATAGCATGCTATTTGAGCAATAACGGTTGCTATATGCGGATCTAATTCAAACTCCCTATTGGCAATGAAATATCCACGAACTCTGCCAAAGTTAAAACTTCCAAAAAAATCTGCCAAATCTAAATTTAATACATTTCTTTTACCACGATGAATGCGCGCATTCGTTATGATCGATCTTTCTCGTTCAAAGCCATGTGAAAGCAGGCATTCAACTTTCTTGTCAAGATAAATCACCTCTTTACAATCCAATAGCAAATCTGACAATTTCCGCTGAAGATCTTTTAATTCATCTGATGGCGCACTAATTGTTCTGACACCACCTGATTTTTTGGCAATATCGAATTGATGATAGTGTGAGTTTACGTGTGACTTCACACCAGATCTGTACAAAGTTCTGGTAAGAAAAGCCGCTGAAACACCCAATATTGATGCTAGCTCAGGTTTTGTTTTGGCTTTTCTAAGAAGCAAATAGTTTCGTCTATGAATCAAATTACACTCTTTTTCATTAAAGCCAAAAGAAGTAGCTCACATGCACTCTTACGCGCCGCTAGCGAGTAATTCAGGAAAGCAATATGGAGCAATCCGAGAAGGCGAGTCACTTAGACGATGTTGTCACAGATTGCGAAACGCAATCAACAAATCTGCATGTGAGCGTACTAAAAAATTACACTATAATTATATAAAATTCAATTTTTTCTTAATATTATTTGTATTTGTACTTATGATTTTCTGTTAGATAACAAAAGCCCGCTAGAAAGCGGGCTTGAGAGTGTTTATTACTGTTCAGTGCAAGGTGCTATCTAACGCAGGATCACTCCCACTCAATAGTAGCAGGCGGCTTACTGCTAACATCATAAGTCACCCGAGAAACCCCTTCCAACTCATTGATAATGCGGTTGGATACCTTCTCCAGCAGTTCATAGGGCAGGTGCGCCCAGCGGGCGGTCATGAAGTCGATGGTTTCTACCGCGCGTAGCGCGATGACCCATTCGTAGCGGCGGCCGTCGCCGACGACACCGACTGACTTGACCGGCAGGAACACGGCGAAGGCCTGGCTGGTTTTTTCGTACCAGCCGGAGTTGCGCAGCTCTTCGATGAAGATGGCGTCGGCTTCGCGGAGGATGTCGGCGTACTCTTTTTTAACTTCGCCGAGGATGCGCACGCCCAGGCCCGGCCCCGGGAAGGGGTGGCGGTAGACCATGTCATAGGGCAAGCCGAGCTCCAGGCCGAGTTTGCGCACTTCGTCCTTGAACAGCTCGCGCAGCGGCTCGACCAGCTTGAGCTTCATGGTTTCCGGCAGGCCACCCACGTTGTGGTGGGACTTGATCACGTGGGCCTTGCCGGTTTTGCTGGCGGCGGATTCGATCACGTCCGGGTAGATGGTGCCCTGAGCGAGGAAGTCCACATCTTCGATCTTGCTGGCTTCATCGTCGAACACGTCGATGAAGGTGTTGCCGATGATCTTGCGCTTCACTTCCGGGTCGTTTTCGCCCTTCAGCTTGTCGAGGAACAGGTCTTCAGCGTCCACGCGGATGACCTTCACGCCCATGTGCTTGGCGAAGGTTTCCATGACCTGGTCGCCTTCCGCCTTGCGCAGCAGGCCGTTGTCCACGAAGACGCAGGTCAACTGGGTACCAATCGCCTTGTGCAGCAGCGCGGCGACCACGGAGGAATCTACACCACCGGAAAGGCCCAGCAGCACGTGGCGGTCGCCCACTTGCTCGCGAACGCGCTGTACCTGGTCTTCGATGATTTGCGCGGGGGTCCACAGCTTCTCGGCTTTACAGATATCCAGCACGAAGTGCTCGAGAATGCGCTGGCCCTGAAGCGTGTGGGTCACTTCCGGGTGGAACTGCACGCCGTAGAACTGTTTCTCTTCCCAGGCCATGGCGGCAATCGGGCAGCTCGGTGTCGAGGCGGTCACGGTGAAGGTGTCCGGCGCCTGGGCGACTTTATCGCCGTGGCTCATCCACACGTCCAGCAATGCTTTGCCGGTCTCGTGGTCCACGTGGTCCTTGATGTCGTTGAACAGCGCAGTGGGTTCGTCCAGGCGAATCTGGGCGTAACCGAATTCGCGCTTGTTGGAGCCTTCCACCTTGCCGCCCAGCTGCTCGGCCATGGTCTGCATGCCGTAGCAGATGCCAAATACCGGCAGGCCCATGTCAAACACGCACTGCGGCGCGCGCGGGGAATCCAGCTCGGTGACGGATTCCGGCCCACCGGCAAGGATGATGCCGTTGGGGTTGTACTCTCGGATCTCTTCTTCAGTGATATCGAAGGCGCGAACTTCGGAATACACACCGATTTCGCGGACCCGGCGGGCGATCAACTGGGTGTACTGGGAGCCGAAGTCGAGAATCAGGATCTTGTGGGCGTGAATGTCACTCATGGCGGTATCTCGTTAAGCGGGGCGGGGCCACGGTAAGGCCAAAAAGCAAGCGGCGAGCCATGCCCGCCGCTATTGAACTAAAGCGCTGGTTAGCTCACCCGGTAGTTGGGAGCTTCTTTGGTGATCTGCACGTTGTGGACGTGGGATTCGTTAAAGCCAGCGCCGGTGATTTTCACGAATTCCGGCTTGGTGCGCATCTCTTGAATAGTGCTGCAGCCGGTGTAACCCATGGAGGCGCGCAGGCCGCCCATCAGCTGGTGGACGATGGCGCCCATCACGCCTTTGTAAGGTACGCGGCCTTCGATGCCTTCCGGCACCAGTTTTTCGGCGCCTTCGGCTTTATCCTGGAAGTAGCGGTCGGCACTGCCCTGATTCTCGGACATGGCACCCATGGAGCCCATGCCGCGGTAGGCCTTGTAGGTACGGCCCTGGTAAAGCTCCACTTCGCCCGGGGCTTCTTCGGTACCGGCCAGCAGGCCACCCACCATCACCGCGCTTGCGCCAGCGGCAATGGCTTTTGAAAGGTCGCCGGAGAAACGGATGCCGCCGTCGGCGATCAACGGAATGTCATACTCTTTGAGCGCTTCAGCCACGTTGGAGACGGCGGTGATTTGCGGTACACCCACGCCTGTGACGATCCGCGTGGTGCAGATAGAACCGGGGCCAATGCCGACTTTCACCGCATCGGCGCCCGCTTCGGCCAGTGCCTTGGCGGCAGCGGCGGTGGCGATGTTGCCGCCAATCACCTGAATGGCCGGGAAGTGTTCCTTGATCCAGCGAACGCGGTCAATCACGCCTTCGGAGTGGCCGTGGGCGGTATCCACCACAATCACGTCGACACCGGCTTCGGCCAGCGCCGCGATGCGGTCCGGGGTTTCCGGGCCGGTACCCACGGCAGCGCCTACCAGCAGACGGCCATCGCTGTCCTTGGCGGCCATCGGGTAGGTGCGGGCTTTTTCGATGTCCTGGAAGGTCACCAGGCCGCGCAGGTGGAAGGCGTCGTCAACGATCAGCATTTTTTCGATGCGGTGTTCGCGCATCTTGGCTTTGCTTTCTTCAAGCTGGGTGCCTTCCGGCACGGTGACCAACCGATCGCGGGGGGTCATGATGTCGGCCACGCTGTCGCCATGGTTGGGCTGGAAGCGCATGTCGCGCTCGGTCACAATACCCACCAGGGTTTCGCCTTCGACCACCGGAAAACCGGAGAACCCGTACTCGCGCGCCATGGCGAGCAGGTCTTCGAGCTTGGCTTTGGGGCTGACGGTAATCGGGTCTTTAACGATCACGCTTTCGTGCTTCTTCACCTTGCGCACTTCAGCGGCCTGCTGCGACATGGTCATGCTTTTGTGAATGATACCAATGCCACCTTCCTGCGCCATGGCAATCGCCAAACGCGCTTCGGTCACCGTGTCCATCGCAGCGGAGACAAGCGGAATGTTAAGCGAGAGATTGCGGGTCAGGCGGGTTTTAAGGTTAACATTCTTGGGGAGAACGTCCGAATAACCGGGCAGGAGGAGTACGTCGTCGAACGTAAGTGCTTCTTGAGCCATACGTAGCATAGCGGCAACACCCAATTTGAAGTGGAAGACGGGGCGTGAAAAGTTAATCCCCCATTATAACGGGTAGAGGGCTGTTCCAGCAATGCAGAGACGCCATTACGCTTATACCAATGGATAATGACGATTGATGGTAGCCTGATAGCCGACTCATTTACCGACCCAAGGGGTGCGTGTTGACCCAGAAAATCATTGTTTACAGCGATTACGTCTGCCCCTTCTGCCTGCTGGCCGAAGAGGTGCTTGCCGAGGCCACCGAAGGCCTGGACGTCGACATCCAATGGCGCCCGTTCGAGCTGCGCCCGGCGCCGGTGCCCACCTTGAAGGTCGAAGACCCTTACCTGCCCAAAGTGTGGCGCGAGGCGGTCTACCCCATGGCCGAGAAACTCGGCGTGCCCATCAAGCTGCCCAATATTTCGCCGCAGCCGCGCACCGACAAGGCCTTTGAAGTCTTCGCCATGGCGGAAGACCACGGCGTCGGCCACGCCTATTCGATGACCACCTTGAAAGCGTTCTTCCAGCAGGAGCGCGATATTGGCGACCCGAACGTGCTGGCCGACATTGCCGATTCCGTCGGGCTGGAGCGCCAGGCGGTGCTGGAAGCGCTGGAACAGGGCGATTACCGCGAACGCCATCAGGCGGCACTGCGCCACGCGGTTGACGAAGCGCGCATCCAGTCGGTGCCCACCTTGATCATCGACGGCGAAACGATCCAGGGCGTCCCCGACCCGGCGGCGTTGAAACACTTCCTCACCGAGCGCGCTTAACGTCATGTCCTCTTCCACACCCCAGGCGCTTTCCGTCAGCCAGCTTAATCAGCGCGCCAAGCAGACCCTCGAGCGCGACGTGGGCGAGGTATGGGTAGAGGGCGAGCTTTCCAACGTCTCGCGCCCCGCGTCCGGGCATGTTTATTTCACCTTGAAGGACGACCGGGCGCAGATTCGCTGTGCGCTGTTTCGTCAGCGGGCGCGGTTTGTGTCTGCGCCAATGCGCGATGGCGATCAGGTCAAGCTGCGCGGGCGGGTGTCGCTGTTCGAACCCCGCGGCGATTACCAGCTGATTGCCGAGGCCGTTCAGGCTGCGGGGCTGGGCGAGCTGCTGGCGGCGTTCGAGCGCCTGAAAGCCCAACTGGATGGCGAAGGCGTGTTTGCCAATGCGCGTCCCCTGCCCTTTCCGCCGCGCAAGCTGTTGATTTTAAGCTCGGCGACGGGCGCAGCCATTCGCGACGTCTTGGCGGTATTGGCCTCCCGCTGGCCGCTGGCGGATGTCACGCTGATTCCGGTGCCGGTACAGGGAGCCGAGGCGGCGCCTGCGATGATATCGGCGCTGGCCTTGCTCAATCGCCAGGCGCGACTGGACCCGGAGCGCGATGCCATCCTGATCACCCGCGGCGGCGGCAGCCTGGAAGATTTGTGGGCGTTCAACAACGAGCACCTGGCGCGGGCAATTTTCCATTCGCGGCTGCCGGTGATGTCGGCGGTGGGCCACGAGGTGGATATCACCCTGGCGGATTTTGCCGCCGACATGCGCGCACCCACGCCTTCCGCCGCGGCCGAGCGCCTGGTGCCCGACCAGCACACCCTCAAGCGCCAGCTTGACCACCATGAAAACCGCCTGATGCGGGCCATGCAGGCACGCCTGGAGCGGGACAGTCAGCGGCTGGATACCCTGCGCGCTCGCTTGCGCCACCCCGGCGAGCAGCTCAATCGCCAGCGCCAGCATTTAACCGCGCTCCACCAGCGCTTGAGCCGCGCCATGCAGCAAACGCTCACCCAGCAGAAAGCCCAGGTATCCCAATTGAGCAGGCGTCTGGCCAGCCAGGACATGGTCAAACTGCACCGTGCCGAGCAAGAACGGGTAAGCCTGTTACGTCGCCGCCTGGGCGTTGCCATACAGCGCCAGCTGGAAACTCGCCAGGCCCGGTTAACCAGTGCCGCCCGGGAGCTCAATGCGGTCAGCCCGCTGGCGGTACTGGGGCGCGGCTATGCCATCGCCCAGGACGAGCAGGGGCAGATCGTGCGCAGCGCGGAAGAAACCACGCCCGGCCAGAAGCTCAAGCTACAGCTAGGCGAAGGCAAACTGAGCGTGGAAGTAAAACGGCGCTACAAAAATACTTAAAATTCCCGATCGGTAAGCTCAGGGACCGTATCGCACGATTAACGCTCACAAATTACCGCTCGGGTATACCGCATGACAGCGCATCACGGCCATTCTCGCCCTGACTACCCCGCCAGCGTTTTGATCAGCACCTTGGATTTGCGCGCGTGGTTGTAGGTTTCACGCTTCAGCGGCGGCAGCTCTTCCAGGCTGGCGGCGCGGAAGCCCCGCTCCACAAACCAGTGCGCGGTGTGGGTGGTCAGCACGAACATTTCCTGCACTGCGCGCTGGCGGGCACGGCGTTCCAGGGCCTCGACCAACCGCTCGCCGCGCTCGCCGCCCCGGTAGTTGCCATGCACGGCCACGCAGGCCAGCTCGGCTACGCCCGCATCCGGGAAGACATGCAGCGCTGCACAGCCGATCACCATGCCGTCGCGCTCGATGACCATGTAATCGTCGATTTCGTGCTCGAGCCGCTCCCGGGAGCGTGCCACCAGCATGCCCCGGTTTTCCAGCGGTTCCAGCAGCTCCAGCAGGCCCGCCACATCGTTGAGCGTGGCCGGGCGCAGCTGCTCATAGCGGTGCTGGGTGATCATCGTCCCCACGCCGTCACGGGTGAAGAGCTCCCCCAGCAAGGCGTCGTGGTTGCGCCAGGAAAGCAGGTGCGTGCGGGCCACGCCTTCCCGCGCGGCGGTGCAGGCAGCGTTCAGGTGGCGGGCCAGTTCGCTGCCTGGAACAGCCTGCTGCAGGCGCGGCTCGGCATCAGCGGGAGAAAGCTGACGCAGCAGTGCGCCCTGCTCGTCTTCCAGGCCTTCGGACTCGCCCAGCAGAATCAGCTTGTCGGCTTTGAGCGCCACCGCGGCGTGCTGGGCGACTTCCGAGGCGTCCAGGTCGAACACCTCGCCGGTGCTGGAAAATCCCAGCGGCGGCAGCAACACCAGCGAGCCCTTGTCCAGCAGGCCTTGAATGGCATCTGCCCGCACACGGCGCACTTCGCCGCTGTGGTCGAAGTCGATGCCTTCGCGCACCCCCAGGGGTTTGGCCGTGACAAGGTTCCCAGAGATCACGCTGAGTTCCACGCCATGCAACGGGGTGCTGGGCAGGCCCAATGAAAGCCGTGCTTCCAGCCACAATCGCAGGTGCGCCGCCACCTGCTCGACATGGGCCATGACGGCGCGGTCAGCGACCCAGCGGCCATTGAGGCGCGTGGGCTCGACTCCCGCAGCGGTGAGCGCTTCATTCACCTGAGGGCGAATGCCGAACACGACCACCAGGCGCACGCCCAGGGTGTGCAGCAGCGCCAGATCCTGGATCAGCTGCTCCCCTCGGCCAGACGCCATGGCTTCGCCTTCAATCAAGATGACAAAGGTTCGCCCCCGGTGCGCGTTGATATAGGGGGAGGCATTACGAAACCAGTCGACAAAGGGGAAACGTGTATCCAAGGGGCCGCTCTCCGGCAGCAGGTGAATGAAAAAGCTTGCTCTTACTTTACCAGAGCGCAAAAAATAGCGGCACCTTCTAATGCACTTATGCATAAAGAAGATGCCGCTGGATGGGCGTACTTCGTGCCTTGGCAGGCTATATCAGTGGCTGCGTGCCCGCCGCTTACCCGAACATGCCCTTGAACATAAAGAAGAACAGAATCGCCAACCCTGCGCCGGCGGGCAGCGTAATCAGCCAGGACATCACGATCGTGCCGATCACGCGCAGATTTAGCGCGGTCATGCCGCGGGCCAGGCCAACGCCCAGAATTGCCCCGACCAGCGTGTGGGTAGTGGAAATCGGTAGGCCAGTGCCCGAGGCAAGCACCACGGTGGTGGCCGCCGCCAAGGTGGCCGCGAACCCCCGACTCGGCGTGAGCTCGGTAATGCCGGTACCTACAGTCGCAATCACTTTATGACCATAGGTCACCAAGCCAAATACTATACCGCCACCGCCCAGTATAAGCACCCACCAGGGTACCAGCGCGGCACTGTCAATCACCCCGTCACTGCGCACGACGCTGATCACCGCGGCCAGCGGGCCAACCGCATTGGCCACGTCGTTCGAGCCGTGGGCAAAGGCCATCGCACAGGCGGTAAAGATCATCAACACGCCAAACACGCGCTCAACGTTGGCATAACCAAAGTGGTCATCGACGTTATGGACGTATTTCACACGGCGCTCCATCACAATACCAAGTCCCATCACAAGCAGCCCGATAAGGATGGAAACCACAAAGCTTTGGCCAAAACTGAGATCTAACCCTACATGAGTCAACCCCTTGGTTAACGTCACCATGGCAACGACGAAACCGACCAGAAAGATATACATCGGGACGTAACGTTTCGCGGCGGTAAAGGGGTCGCTATTCACAAAAATCAGGTGATGAACAGACTTGAACAGCAAGAAGCCGATGCTACCGGCAAGCAAGGGTGAAACCAGCCAGCTGGACGCGATTTGGCCTACCTTGCCCCAAGCGACGGCTTCCATACCCAACCCCACCGCACCAAACCCGACGATAGCGCCTACGATCGAGTGGGTGGTTGACACTGGCCAGCCCCGTGCCGAGGCAATCATTAGCCAAATAGCAGCCGCCAACAGCGCCGACAGCATCCCGTAAACCAACAGTTGGGGGTTATCTTCCAATAATGCCGGGTCAAGCATCCCGCCCCGAATGGTGGCGGTCACCTCACCACCTGCCAACCAGGCGCCAAGAAATTCAAAGATAACGGCGATAATGATCGCTTGCTTGATGGTGATGGCCTTGGAGCCCACCGACGTGCCCATGGCGTTGGCCACATCGTTGGCCCCCACACCCCAGGCCATGAAAAAGCCGAAAAGACAGGCCAGGATGATAAAAATATCACCGTGCTGAGCAATGATCTGCATAACGCTTCCCTTGTTTGGGGGATCAGATATTAGGTCGGGATCAACTTAGTTGGCGGTCATGATCTGCAGGCGGCTGCCCACCCGCTCGGCTCGGTCAGAGAGTTCGCCCACCCAATCGATGATCTGGTACAAGAACACCACATCGACCGGCGGCAACTCGCTTTCCAGACTGAACAGTTGACGGCGGATCGCCACCTGCTGGCCGTCCGCCTCGTGCTCTAGGGTATGCAGTTCGCGAATCATGTTTTGCATTACATCCGAGACGTTGCGCCCGAAGCCTGACTCCAACAGGTCCTTGAGTTCTTCCAGGGCCTGGCGGGCTTGCGCCACACAGGCCACACTGGTGCGGATATAGTCACGCATGGGGTCGGCCAGTTCGCTGGGCACGGTCATTTTACGGCCCAGCATAATGCCGGTAATGTCACGCACCTTATTGGCAATCTTGTCCTGTACGCTGATCAGGTCGAGCAGATCAGAACGCGAGACGGGCAGGAACATGGTGTTGGGAAGATTCAGACGCAGCTCGGTTTTGAGTACGTCGGCATCGTGCTCCAAGCGCGTGACGTTTTCGCGCAGTTGCCCGGCGCTCTCCCAATCGCCGGCCAGCGTCGCTTCGAAGAATGGCAGAAGTTGATCAGCACATTCGTTTGCCTTGACGATATGCGCGAGTAGCGGCTGGAATGGCGAGCGGCCAAACATCGCGGAGAAGGGGTTAGAGGTAACCATAAAGCCTTTACGCCTGTTTTCGGGAAGCCATGAAATAACGGCGACAGTATAGTGACTGTGCTGCGCGACGTCATGAAAAGTTCACTAAAAATTCATCGAACAGGGGTAGCTAGCGTCATGTCAACACCCACCGAGATCGAACTGAAACTTGCCCTCGCCCCCGGTGGGCCAGCGTTGCTTTTCCAGCATCCCCTGTTGCAGTCGCTGACACCCAAACGGCAAACGCTTATCAACACCTATTTCGATACGCCCAAGGGAGCGCTTGCAGAAGCACGCATCGCCGTGCGGCTTCGCCAGGTGGATGACCAGGTGCTGCAGACGGTCAAGACAGCGGGTCACGGTGGCGGCGGGTTTTCCGAGCGCCAGGAATGGGAATGGCCGGTACCGACCCTTGAGCTGGATACCCAGCGCCTGGCCGAACTGCCGCCTTTTCAAGGGCCGCTCGCCGAGTCGATCCCCGCCCTGGTGGCGCAGTTGAATACCGATTTTGTGCGCCACAGCTGGCAGTTGGCAGGGCCGGAAAGCCATATCGAACTGGCGCTGGATCAGGGCGATATCCACAGCGGCGGCTATCGGACGAGCATTTGCGAGGCCGAGCTGGAACTCAAACAGGGCGAGCCTGAATCGCTCTGGTCCACGGCCCTGGCACTTGCCGAGCAGGTGCCCCTGCGCCCTTCCGACAGCAGCAAGGCGGCCCGCGGCACGGCCCTGGCCGCCCAACAATGGCCACTGCCCGAGGCAACAACGCCTGCCCAGTGGATGCACCGCGCCACCCTGGCGCTGGATGCCTACCATGACAGCCACCTCGCCGATCACCTGGCTATCGCCCAGGCAGCGCTCACCACGCTGGCGTCAGACCCGACGCTTAACGACCAGGCGCGCTTCGACGTTGAAACCATGCGCCGTGCGTTGGAAACCGCTGATCCGCCCAACCTTGCCTACGGACAGGCGGCGTTGGCCTTTGCCCATCGCCTGGCGTATCAAACCGCGCTACGCTAGACGTTGACGGCTTTAACGGCACCTTCAGGACGGTATTGATGAACTTTCCCTTGCACCCGGGCGCAGAAGGATTGCGCACGAAGCTTTTCCACATCATTTTCGAGTCGAACACGCCAGGGGCCAAAGCCTTCGACATCGGCTTGATTTTGGCGATTTTGCTCAGCGTCGGCGTGATTTTGCTGAGCAGCGTCGAAGCTTATGCCGCCCGCTACGGCACGCTTTTTTATGTCCTGGAGTGGATATTTACCCTGCTGTTCAGCATCGAGCTGCTGCTGCGCATATATTGCCTCGAGCGGCCCACCCAATACTTGAAAAGTTTTTACGGCATTGTCGACCTGATCGCCATTCTGCCTACCTGGCTGGTCCTGCTCATTCCCGGCGCCCATGGCTTGGTGATTGTCAGAATTCTGCGGGTGTTGCGGATTTTCCGCATTCTGCGGCTGATGGAGTTTGTCGGTGAAGCACGGCTGTTAATTGACGCCTTGAAGCGCAGCCTGCGCCAGATCCTGCTGTTCTTCTTCAGCATTTTCATGGTGGTCACGCTGTTTGCAGCGCTCATGTATGTGATCGAATCCCCAGAAGCCGGCTTCACCAGTATTCCCATGTCGATCTACTGGGCGATCGTCAGCATGACCACGGTGGGCTACGGCGATATTGTCCCGGCCACCCCTCTCGGCAAATCCATCACCGTGGTGTTGATGCTGCTCGGTTACTCGATCATCGCCGTGCCCACCGGGGTGTTCTCTGCCCAGGTCATCCGTTCTATCCGCGAGGATCGCTACTCGGACGAAGCCTGCCCCGGCTGCGGCCACGACCGCCACGAAAAAAGCGCCTACTACTGCCTGCGCTGCGGCACCTGGCTGGATGAAGACACTGAAGACCCGCGCAAGAAAGAGAAAGAAAAGAAAGAGGAAGAAAAGAAAGACGACAACGGCGAAGGCACAGACAAAAACGCGCCCCAGGCGGGTGACACCTGAGGCGCGGAGAAAGACGCTAAGGGCGTTAAGCGTTCAAGCGCTTAACGCCAGCCACTTAAATGTTAAACGGCGCGGTATCCCCGCGTCCTTCCCGAACGATCTTGGGCGGCAGTTCGCGCAGGTCGATGACGCTGGTGGGGTCCAGGTGACAGGCGCCGCCGTCGATGATCAGATCCAGGTGTGCGCCAAAGCGCTCGCGGATGTCCTCGGCGTCGCTCATCGGCAGGTCCTCGCCGACGGGAATCAGGGTGACACTCATCAGCGGCTCGCCCAGCGCCTCCAGAAGCGCGTGGGTGATGCGGTGGTCCGGCACGCGAACGCCGATAGAACGCCGCTTGGGGTGCAGCAGCAGGCGCGGCACTTCGGTGCTGGCGTCTAGGATGAAGGTGTAGGGGCCAGGCGTATGCGCCTTGAGCAGCCGGAACACGTCATTATCGACCTTGGCGTAGGTGCCGATCTGCGACAGGTCCGAACACACCAGGGTGAAGTTGTGCTTGTCGTCCAGCGAGCGCAGCCATTTGATTTTCTCGATGGCTTTTTTCTCGCCCAGGTGGCAACCCAGCGCATAGCCGGAATCGGTGGGGTACGCCACCACGCCGCCTTTGCGGATAATCTCGATGGCTTGGTCGATCAGGCGTTTTTGCGGATTCTCGGGATGAATCTGAAAGTATTGGCTCATGGCGTACTCCTGCCTGTGGGTATTAGTGATCCTACCGCCTACCTTAGCTTACGCAGCGGCCAGAGGCCCAGCCGGTGCGTCCAGCAGGTGGCGTAAACGCGGATGCTGCCAGATAGGGGGCGCCGCGGTGCGCGGTATCAAACTCATGCTGCCGGGGGCGGCGTGGCTGCCGGGAAAGTGAAAATCGCTGCCCATCGAGGCGTATAGCTCGCGCTCCACCAGCTGGCGTGCCAGGTCGCGTGTGCTGTCCGGGTTTTGCTGGCCGCTGACCAGCTCCACCGCCTGGCCGCCAGCGGCCTGAAAGGTATCCATCAACAGGCCACGCTTGCGCCGGGTCAGGCCGTGTCGCAGCGGATGGGCCAGTACCGCCACGCCACCCGACGCCACCACCCAGCCCACCGCCTCGCTGATTTCCGGCCAGTGGGCCTTTACATCGCCTTTCTTGCCACTGCCCAAAAAGCGTTTAAAGGCGCTGGCCCAATCGGCCACCATGCCATCTGCCACCAGCGCACGGGCAAAGTCGGGGCGCCCCAGCGGCCGGTCGCTCCCCGCCTGCTCGCGGGCCTTGGCCAGGGCGTCGATCAGACCGGCTTTTTCAAGCCGCTCGGCGATTACGTCAGCGCGCTTGATACGCGCCTCGCGCTGGTGGATCAGCCCTTCGACCAGCGGGCCCTGGAGGCCGCCCGGCATCAGCGCCACCATGTGAATATTGATACCCTGCCAGCGAGTGGATAACTCACAGCCGGGCAGCAGGCAAATGCCCGCGGATTCAGCCGCCTGGCCCGCCTCCGCTACGCCATCCATGGTATCGTGATCGGTCAATGCCATGTGCGTCAGCCCTCGTTCGGCGCACAGCGTGACGAGTTGCGTCGGCGTCAGGGCGCCGTCGGATGCCGTCGAATGCATATGCAAATCAACGGGGTAACGCTGGTCGGTCTCGAACGTAGCAGGAAGTCGGGGCATAGGCATGACGCCGTGTGGCGAGTTTGTCAGAATAAGGTTTAGGTTGAGGCGATATGGTGCTCGCTTATACCGGTCCGGTCAATTGAAGGCGTCCTTGGCCGCCTTTTTGTTCCTTTTTCATTCAAGGAGTTATGCATATGCTATATGCCATCATCAGTGAAGATACGGCTAACAGTCTGGAACGTCGCCTGGCCGCCCGGCCCGACCACCTCGCACGCCTGGAAGCCCTGCGCGACGAAGGGCGCCTGGTACTTGCTGGCCCCCACCCGGCCATTGATGCCAACGACCCTGGCGAAGCGGGCTTCAGCGGCAGCCTGGTCATTGCCGAATTCGACAGCCTGGAAGACGCCAAAAGCTGGGCCGATGCCGACCCCTACGTCATTGCCGGTGTTTATTCCCAGGTGACCGTCAAACCGTTCAAGAAAGTTTTGCCTTGACCCTGGCGAGTGAATATGGAGGGTCCGTCGGCTTTTTCACAGAGGCTGTGGAAAACTCTGTGAAAACACGGCGGACGCATTTCCCTAAGCCAGGAATAACGCCCCTATTCACAAATTGGTCATTTTTTAACCATCTTTCTGCAACACGGATGACTGCGTGACCCAACGCCCTTACCCTTTGCCGCCTCTGGCGGCGCTGACGTCGCCGTCGCTCACCTGGGACGACGCGGCGCCCCACTCGGACGCCTTCGACGACGTTTATTTTTCCCGCGAGAACGGCCGCGCCGAGACCGAGCACGTGTTTATCAACGCCAATCGCCTGCCCACCCGTTTTGCCGAATGGCGGCAAAGGCGTGCCTTCGTGATCGGCGAGACAGGCTTCGGCACCGGGCTGAATATGCTGTGTGCCTGGGCCTGCTTTGACACGCACGCACCGGCCCATGCTCGACTCCATCTGTTATCCACAGAGAAGTTTCCTCTGGATCGCGCCTCGCTTATCCGCGCGTTGAGTGCCTGGCCGTCGCTTGCCACTTATGCACAGGTGCTTTGCGACCAGTGGCCCGAGGCGGTCAGCGGCATCCACCGTTTGCACCTGAGCGAACGCGTGACGCTGGATCTGCATTTTGGCGACACCACCGAGCGCCTGTCGCAGTTGGATGGCCAGGTCGACGCCTGGTTTCTGGATGGCTTTGCGCCCTCCAAGAACCCTGAGATGTGGCAACCTGAGCTGTTTGAGGCCATGGCGGCGCGCTCGCGTCCCGGCGCGACATTCGCCACCTTCACCTGCGCCGGTATCGTCAAGCGCGGGCTGAAAGCCGCCGGGTTTGGGTGGCAAAAAGTGCCGGGCTTTGGACGCAAGCGGGAAATGCTGGCGGGCATGATTGACGTGCCCCCAAGCGACACGCGTCGCGGCGCCACGCCATGGTTTACGCCGCCTGCAGGCCTTGATAACCGACATGTGGCGGTGATTGGCGCGGGCATCGCCGGGGCCAGCGTCGCCGCCGCCCTCGCCAGGCGCGGGATCAAGGTCAGCGTGGTAGAGCGTGAGGCACCCGGCGCGGGCGGCTCGGGCAATCGCCAGGGGGCGCTATACGTCAAACTGGCCGCCGAGACAAACCATCAAAGCCGGTTCTATTTGGCCGGGTTGATGTATTCCCAGCGTTGGCTTGGGCAGTTAGCCACGGACACGCCGGTCTGGCAGCCAAGCGGCGTGGTACAGCTGGCGTTAAGCGATAAGGAAGCCCGCCGCCAGCAGCGCTTCATGGCGTACCATGCGCTGCCTGAAGCGGTGGTGTCGGCTCATACGGAAGGGTTAAGCGAGCTTTCCGGGGTACCGATCAGTGCCCGGCAGGCGCTGTTTTATCCCCAGGCAGGCTGGGTACACCCCAAGGCGCTGTGTGAGCAACTGCTCGCTCATCCGCTTATCCGTGTTATTCAGGGGGAGGTGACGCAGCTGCAGCGGGACGGGCAGCATTGGCAGCTCGACCTGGCCAACGGCGATACCGTGAGCGCCGACCAGGTCGTGATCGCCAACGCCCAACTGGCCAACCACTTTGCGCAAACCGCACAACTGCCGCTCCAGCAGGTGCGCGGCCAGGTCAGCGAAGTGACGCTGCCTGAAAACGTGCCAGCGCCTCAGCGCGTGGTTTGCGCTGGCGGCTATGTGTCGCCCCCTGTGGATGGCGTGCTGACCTTTGGCGCCAGCTTTGTGCCCAATAACGCCACCCGCCACGTCACCCATGACGACCACCAGCGCAATATTGACGAACTGCGCGAGGCATTGCCCGACTGGGTGGCGGCCCTTGAAGACGCAGGGGTTGAGCTCAGCCCTGAATCACTCGAGGGCCGGGCCGCCGTACGCGCGGCAAGCCCGGACAAAAGCCCCTACGCAGGGCCGGTGCCGGTGGCTGAAGCCTGGCAGGCGGCGTATCAAGCATTAGGCAAGGACGCCTCGAAAGTGCCTGATACACAGGGGGAGCATTATCCGGGGCTGTGGATATCCACCGCCCACGGTTCCCGCGGGCTTGCCAGCGCGCCGCTGTGCGCCGAGGTGATTGCCTCACGTATCAGCGACGACCCGCAGCCGTTGGAGTTGCCGCTGGTGGATCACCTGCACCCGGGGCGGCGGCTTATCAGCGCGATTATTCGGGGAACGACGACCTAGATGTCGCCTTCCTCCTCGTCGTCGGCTATATCGCGGCCAAAGGAACGCCACTGGGCCAGGGTCATCACCTCGGTCATCTCAAGCTCGAGGTCGTGGGCAATGATCAGCTCATTGCGCTCAAGCTGCTTTTTAAGCTGCGCGACCCAGCCATGCATGCCCTCGCCGGTGGTATCGGTCGTGTCGTAGCCCTGCCGGGTCACAAACGCCTCAAGCAGGGCATCCAGGGTCTCCTGCGGCAGCATTCTGGCGGGTACTTCAATAAATCGGCTCATTAGCGCTGCTCCCACTCTGCCAAACGGTCTATAAAGGTCGCTTCATCGATGACGTCGACACCCATCTGCTCGGCCTTGGTGAGCTTGCTGCCCGCAGCTTCACCCGCCACCAGGCAGGCGGTTTTCTTGGAGACGCTGCCTGACACCTTGGCGCCCAGCGCCTGGAGGCGCGCCTTGCCTTCATCCCGGGTCATCGACTCAAGGGTACCCGTCAGCACCCAGGTCTGGCCATCAAGGGGCGTGGGGCCTTGGGTAACCTCTGCCTCTTGCCAGGTTATCCCGGCATCTATCAGCGCCTGCAGTGTTTCCAGGTTATGCGGCTGGCGGAAGAAGGTGTACAGGTGAGCCGCGACCACCGGCCCCACATCGTTCACCGCTTCCAACCCTGCCTGGTCGGCGTCCTGCAATGCCTGGAGGGTCCCGAAGTGATTCGCCAGGTTGGACGCCGTGGCTTCGCCCACTTCGCGTATCCCCAATGCGTAGATGAACCGCGCCAGCGTTGTCGACTTGGCGTTATCCAGGGCGTTGACCAAATTGCGGGATGACTTTTCCCCCATGCGCGGCAGGCTTTGCAGTTGCTCAACGGTCAGATGAAACAAGTCTGCCGGGGTTTTCACCCAGTCCAGGTCAACGAGCTGCTCGATCAGCTTTTCGCCCAGACCGTCGATATCCAGTGCCTTGCGGCTGGCGAAATGCTTCAGCGCTTCTTTGCGCTGGGCGGCGCAGTATAGCCCCCCGGAGCAGCGGGCCACCGCTTCGTCGTCCAGGCGTTCGATCTGCGAGCCACACACTGGGCAATGATCGGGAAACGTAATGGGCCGGGCATCCACGGGACGTTTGTCGGTATCCACCCGGACCACCTGGGGAATCACATCACCGGCGCGACGAATGGCGACGGTATCGCCAATCATGACGCCCAAACGGGTAATTTCATCGGCATTGTGCAGTGTGGCGTTCGCTACCGTCACGCCTGCTACCGTTACCGGTTCCAGCCTTGCCACCGGGGTAATGGCGCCGGTACGCCCCACCTGAAACTCCACCTCATTGAGCGTGGTGACTTCTTCCTGGGCGGGGAACTTGAAGGCCACGGCCCAGCGCGGCGCCCGGGCGACAAAGCCCAGCTCCCGCTGATGACGCAGATCGTTCACCTTGATGACCACGCCATCGATATCGTAGCCCAACTGGTCGCGCTTCTCACCGAGCTGTTCACAGTAATCGGCAACGGCTTTGGGGCCCTTCATGGTGGTTAGCTCGGCGCTGGTACGAAAGCCGAGTGTTGTTAACCGTGCCATCAAGGCGCTGTGGGTCGTATCGCCCAGGTCGGGCTCAAGACGAGCCGCCTGGTAGGCGTGAAACTCCAGAGGCCGTTTAGCGGTAATGCGCGGGTCCAGTTGACGCAGGCTGCCCGCCGCTGCGTTACGCGGGTTGGCAAATACCTTGCTGCCTTCTTCCCGGGCACGTTCGTTGAGCGCTTCAAAGCCCGCATGGCGCATGATCACCTCACCGCGCACTTCCAGCAGCTCGGGGACGTTTTCCCCCATCAGCTTCAAGGGCACCGAACCCAGCGTGCGCAGGTTGGAGGTAATACCTTCGCCGGTACGGCCATCGCCACGCGTCGCCCCACTTACCAGCACACCCTGCTCGTAAACCAACGACACCGCGGCGCCGTCAAGCTTGGGCTCGCAGCTAAACTCGATGTCATCTGCCTCTTTCTCCAGGCGTTCGGCAACGCGCTCGGCAAACGCATGGATATCCTCACGGCTAAAGGCGTTATCCAAGGACAGCATGGGGATGGCGTGGGCCACTTCGGGGAAACCATCGGCAGGCGCTGCTCCCACCCGCTGGGTCGGGGAGTCCGGCGTGACGAGCGCTGGGTTTTCGTCCTCGAGGGTTTTTAAACGCTGAAATTTACGGTCGTAGTCCGCGTCGGATAGCGTGGGCTCATCCAGCACATAGTAGCGGTAGTTGGCATCGTCCAGCTCGGCGCGAAGCTGGCTGACTTCTTGCCGCACATCGGGGGCAGGCTGACTCATTGAAGCGGGTTCTCATCGACAGGCTAATAACGAAAGTACAAGTTAACGGTATTATAAATAAAAACACCCGCCCTCTGCAGGAGGACGGGTGCTGGGTGACAAGCGCCTTGTCAGTGGGCCTGCATATGGCGGTGCAGGCGATGGCGGCGTTCAAACTCGTGTACGCGTTGGCGCGCAAACTCGATGGTTTGGGCCGTCATCACGCTATGGTTCTCGTCTTTCAGTTCGCCACCCATATGCCGCACAACCACCATGGCGGTTTCGACCATGGCCTCGAACGCTGACGAGCTGTCTTGAGCACCGGGTAACGGCATGAGCAGGGTAATGCCGGGCGTCACGAACTCGTCCATCTCTTCAATGGGGAAGGTGCCGGGCTTGACGACATTGACCATGGAAAATTGCAGCTCGCTGTCGACACTTTCGGTCTCGAAACGGTGGAAAACCCCCATGGCACTGCTATAACGCAGGCCGCAGGCCATCATCAGTTCCAGTAGCTTGCCACCGTCAAAGCCTTCCGGATCGCGTGACAGCACGCTGATGACGATCATTTCTTCTGCATTGGTCAACGTTTCCTTGGCGTGTTCACCGCAGACATCGTGACGCAATGCTTTTTCCAGTGCAGGGTGAGTACGTACGACCCCTTCCTCAGGCTCGTGCCGAGTCGCTTGTGGCTCTACCGAGTCATAAGTTTCTTCCTCGGCGGCATACCGGGCCGTGTCAGACGCCTGGGCGAGACGCTCTTCCTCGGCAGCCTGGGCGGCCAGTTCGCGTTCTTTCGCCTGCTCCTGAGCAAGGCGGGCTTTCTCCGCCTCGGCGGCCTCCTCGGCTGCCCGGCGCTGCTCGGCCTCAAGCGCCTTGCGTTCTGCTTTCTGTTTGGCCAATGCTTCAGCGCGACGTGCCTTCTCGGCTTTTTTCTTTGCCCGCGCTTTACGGTGGTCGTTCATTTTCTGTCTCAGTGAACGACCGATTTCCTCGAAGTCGACCAGACGATAGGTGTCTTCTTCGTCTTCATCGGGGTACTCACCGGCAATATCGTTGCGCAGGTGGCGACGTTTCGGCGCGCCATCGGAGGTGGCATGTTTGGCGAACGCTGCATCTTCCGGCTCGGCCCTCAATACCGGCCTGTCGTCATGGGCATCTTGTTGCGCGGACGCCGTACGTTCAGCCGCGTTTTCCTCCGTGGCGCTGAAATGAGGCTCACGACTGGGGCGAGGTTCGCTGCTGCCATCGGTAACGGTGTCGTTAGATACTGGGCTGGTGTCGTCTGGGGAGGAAAGCGTAGGTTCGCGATGGCTTCTTTCTGGTTCTGCCGTTGACTCAGGCATTTCCACCTCGGGGCGCTGGGCACGCATCGTTGGTGACTCGGCCGTGCGCGTGGTGACGGGCTGCTCATCCCGGCTCTCTTCAGCTCTTGGGCTCTCTTCAGCCCTTGAAGAGGCGGGAGAACCTACCTTGGAGGTACTGCGTTTAAACTGTGAAAGTATTTTTGAAGGACCCGGGTGTTCTTGGCGTTCCAGGTTCGGCCTTTGATTGAGGCCGCTGTAATCAGCGGGCTTCACGACACGCGCTCCCCCGTTGGGGAGCTCCCAGTTGACTTCGGCTTCTTTAGCCTCATCGTCAAACTCGTTGGAACGACTTGACGGTGTTTCGCCGACAGACTGGTCAAGGCGAGGAACACGGCGCTGGCGCTGGAGTCGCCTCACCCCATCGATGACGATGAGGGAAACCAGCGCCAGCCCTAAAATGATTAGCCACTCTCTTAATTCCATGTTGAACATTCCATGGGTCATTTTGACGGTTGCTAAGGCGCGATGCCTGAAAATTAGATCACTACTGTTAAACCTATACTTACCCTAAGCATAGCGCGATTACTACGAAAAGGGCCACTTTTTGCTAATTTTCACGTTACCGCACAGTTTTTAACGTTATCTAAGGCAAAAATTCGACTATACCGTCGGCGATAAGTGCCCCAATGCCTGTCCATTAATTAACTACCTTACGCGATAGCAACATCCTTTGCGATTGAAACCCGTGTTAGCAATGCAAGCTCGGCCCTTTAAACATCACCCTGCCCAGCACCGGAAACCGGATGTTTTTACCGCATTGTCTAACACTACTGAAAGCCAAAAACACTCATCGCCGGATAATATAGATAAGTTTAGCGCCTTGAGTCACCTTTTTTAACGCTTGGATGTGGATCATTAACCGTTAGGGTAGTTAATAACGTTAACACTTGCGAGCATTAATCCACCATCGCTGTCGCTTCTTCAATACCTACCGAGACCATCCGCGAGACCCCCGGCTCCTGCATGGTGACCCCCATTAATCGCTCAGCGGCCTCCATGGCAATTTTGTTATGGGTGATGTAGATGAACTGAACGTTTTCCGACATCTCTTTTACCAACTTGGCATAGCGACCAACGTTAGCATCATCCAAGGGAGCATCGACTTCATCCAGCATACAAAAAGGCGCCGGGTTTAACTGGAATATAGCGAATACCAGCGAGAGTGCCGTCAGTGCTTTTTCACCACCGGATAAAAGATGAATCGTGCTGTTCTTTTTACCCGGTGGACGCGCCATGATCGCCACACCGGTTTCCAATAAGTCGTCACCAGTGAGCGTTAGCCAGGCAGTGCCGCCGCCAAATACTCTCGGGAACAAGGTCTGCAATCCGGTATTGACCCGGTCAAAGGTATCTCTAAAACGCACCCGGGTTTCTTGATCAATACGTTTAATGGCGCGCTCCAGGGTTTCCAGCGCTTCGCTGAGCTCGGCATGCTGGGCTTCCAGGTAGTCACGCCGTTCGGCCTGTTGATCGTATTCTTCAATGGCCGCCAGGTTGATGGCTCCCAGGCGACGAATTTTGTCGGTGGTGCTTTCCAGACGTTCCTGCCAGGCCGTTTCAGTGGCGTCGTCGGCAAGCTGTTCGGTCAACGCATCAACATCGTGTCCCAGCTCAGTCAGCTGCTCATCCTGGGTGGCGGCTTTCAGCGCCAGCGCCTGAACGTCCATTCGGCGCTGCTGCAGCTGCTCGCGGCTTTGCTCAAGGTTACGCTCATGCTGCTGACGGGTCAGTTCGTCGTTACGCAACTGCTCCGCCAGCGTCTGGGTTTGCTGGCGGGTGTCGTTTAAACGCTGCTCCTGCTGTTCGCGCTGGTGAAGCAGCTCTTCAAGTTCCTCGGCGGCAAGTTCGTCGGGCTCCAGCAGGGTCTCCCGCGATGCTTCCAGCTCTTCAATACGCAGCGTCAGGCGCTCTTCGCTTTCCCGGCTACGCGACTGCTGGGAACGCAGGCTATTAAGCTCGGTGTTGAGACGTTCCCGCTCAAGCGCCAGCGCCTGCTGGCGGGCTTTCAGCGGTGCATGTTGCTGATTCAACCGTTCGCGTTGTTCGCGCTGTTGATCCCGCTGCTCGGCGCATTCGTCGCGGGCCTGGGCCGCCATTTCCAGTTGTTCCATGGCCTCATGCCAGCGGGCACGCTGCTCATCGAGAGTAAGCGCTAACTCGGCTTCATCTTCCTGCAGTTGACTCAGTTCTTCGTCAAGTTCAGTGGCGCGGCTTTCCAGGTGCTCCAGACGCTGAGAAAGACGCTGTTCGGTGACCGCCAACTGCTGAAGCGTGGCAGCGTGGGCACGCTCTTCCTCCGCCTGTTGGTCGCGGGTGTGTTCCAGCGTCTCGATGGTTTCACTGGCCGCCTCGCACTGGGCTTCAGCAAGCGCCAGCGCCTCTTCGTCCTGCTCCCGGCGGGCCGCCAGCTCATCATAGCGGCGGCGGGTGACCAATAGCGCGTCCACGCCGTCACCATTGGCCTGCTGGTGAAGCCAGCCACGCCCGCGCCACACACCCTCGCGGGTGACCACGCTTTCCCCCGGGGCAAGCGTGGCCAGTAGCGCGTCTGCCTCGGCGCTGCTCTCGGCATAGTGAATACTTGCCAACCATTCACCCAGCGCGCCCGCCCCGCTCACCAGGGCGTCCAGGCGTTGTCCGCCGTGCAAGGCAGGGGACGCCCGGTCAATCAAGCACCAGTCGGTGGCCAGCGCGTCGGGCAGGGCCTGCAACTGATCAACGGCAACCAGGCGGGCATTGAGCCAGGGTGCCAGCAGCCAGGAGATCACCCGCTCCCAGCCGGGTTCAACGCTGATGGCCTCACCCAGCCGCGGCGCCTCGGCAAGGCCGTGGGCGGCTAACGCCTCGGTGAGGTGCGGGTCGTGGTCGGCAAGCGCCGCATCAATCAGCGCCTGCAACGAGGCAAGTTCGCCCTGCCGCTGGCTCAACTCGGCGCGCTGTTGGTCGCGGGTCTGGGTCGCCTGCTGGTAAGCCGCCTTGGCTTCGCTGTAGCGCTGCTGCCATTGGTCTCGCTCGGCCTGGAAGGCCTCTGCGCGCTGCTCGGCCTCTTCCTTGCGGGCCTGGCATTCAGCGTGCTCGCTGCGCAATTCGGTGACATCGGCAAGCTCGCCCCGCTGCTGACGGCGGCGCTGGCGTTCGGCCTGCAGGCGGGCAATTCGCTGTTCGAGGTCACGCAACTGATCCTGGCGGCGCTCGGCCTCGCGGCTGGCATCCCGCCAGTGGCTTTCGGCATCCGCCCACTGCTGTTCGGCGGCCTCCAGAGAGGGGCTGGCATCGGCCAGGGCCTGTTCCAGCGTTTCCAGCTGTTCGTCGAGCGCTTCGTGCTCGGGCAGCAATTCGTCCAACCGTGCTTCAATGGCGGCCAGACGTTCCTGGTCGCCTTCGCTGACCTGGCGCTGCTCGTCGAGGTCTCGCCGCGCCGTCTCGATGTCGCTTGCCAGTTGCGCTTCCCGGCTGCGCCGGTGGGCCTGGTCCTGCTCCAGACGGGCGATGCGGGTGGTGGTCTCAAAGAATTGCTGCTGATGGCGTTCGAGGACTTCGGCCAGTTCATCGTGTTGCTCGCGGGCCTGCTCCAGGCGGGTTTCGCACTGGCGAACGCCAAATACGTCTTTCTCGACGGCGATTTCCAAGTCGCGCACGCGGCTTTCCTGCTGGGCCTGTTCCGCCCGGAGGGCACGCCCGCGCAGGACGGCAAGTTCGCCTTTTAGCTGGAATTCCTGCTGCTTCAATGCCTGGTAACGCTTGGCGGCCTCGGCCTGACGCTTGAGGCGTTCAAGCTGCTTATCCAGCTCTTCGCGGATGTCGTCCAGGCGCTCCAGGTTTTCCTGGGTACGCCGCATGCGGTTTTCGGTTTCCCGGCGGCGCTCTTTGTATTTGGAGATCCCCGCCGCCTCTTCCAGCGTGGCACGCAGATCATCCGGGCGGGCTTCGATCAGCCGCGATATCATCCCCTGGCCAATAATGGCGTAGGAACGCGGGCCCAGCCCGGTCCCCATGAACAGGTCGGCGATATCCCGGCGGCGGCATTTCTGACCATTGAAAAAGTAGTTCGACTGGCCGTCGCGGGTGACCAGCCGCTTCACGGCGATTTCGGCGTACTGGGCGTAGACCCCGCCCATGGCACCATCCCGGTTATCGAACTTCAGTTCGATGGAGGCCTGGCCCACCGGTTTGCGGCCCGTCGAGCCGTTGAAGATGACGTCAGACATGGACTCACCGCGCAACGTCTTGGCGGACGACTCGCCCATCACCCAGCGCACGGCGTCGATAATATTCGATTTACCGCAACCGTTGGGCCCGACGACCGCCGTCATATTACCGTCAAAAGGCACCGTGACCGGGTCGACAAAGGATTTGAAACCGACGAGACGTATTGACGTTAAACGCATGGAGACTTCACGTTGAGATTATTCAAAGACACGATCAATAGTTACCCTGGTAGCCTCTCGTGCGTTAATCGGGCCAACGTCGACCCGCTCGACAGAACCCCATAGATCCCCCGCCTGAGGGCTGGCCTGGCCACTTGGTGAAACACGTACCATCAGGCGTACCTCGCGCGCTCGCGATATCTGCGCATCGGCCGTCATGGCCGCACGGTCATCCAGCACGACGGTCATTGGCAGTTCTGAGACCAGGCCTTGAGCCACCGCCAGCGGTGGCTGTTCGCCATCCACATCGCGGGCAACGATAAAGACTTTATCATCACCGTCAACCTGACTTGCCAGAACGGGGTCAAGCGACACCCTGACCCGCACCCCCGGGCCGTCTGCCTGCGCGACTTGACGGCCTTCTTCCCCCAGGCGCGATTGCGCCACCTGAATTCCCTCGCGCAGCGATGCGGCGATATCCGGGTTCTCAACATTGGCCACGGCACGCCGCCAGCGGTCGATCGCCTGCGCGTAGTCGCCAGCGTCGAAGGCGTGGATGCCGAGTATACCCAAGGCAGTGGGCTGACGGGGATCTTCCGCCAGCACGTCGTCCACCAACCCCTTTACCTCGTCGGTGAGCTCACGCCCGGCCATGAAAAAGCGCAGCTGCGCGAGCTGGGCTAACAGCGATGGCTGACGGCCTTCCAGAGCGATCAAACGCTCAAGCGCCGCCACGGCGTCATCCGCTTGGCCGGTTTGCCGGTATAGCGGAAACAGCGTGCTCCACAGGTTGGGGTTCGACGGCTGCTGTAACGCCTGAGCTTCAAGCCGCTCGATATACATCTCCCGTGAGCCCTCCGGGTGTTCGCGAACCTCCTGACCAATGGTCCACAGCACGAGATCGTCCGCCGCGCCCTTCTGCTGGTACCACGCCAGGCTGCCTGCCCCCAGCGCGAGCATCACCAGCGGCACGACCCAGCGCCCCGATGCATAAGGCTTGAGCGGCCGACGCTGCAGGGTGGCGGTATCGTCCAGCAGGCTGCGCTCCAGTTCAAGACGCTCTTCAGCCAATTGCGCGACGTCCACTTTGCCGTCGGCATGGGCGTTCTCAAGCGCCGCCAGACGCCGCCGGAAGATGGCGACATTCTGCTCGGCGGCGGCGTCATGCTGCTCGAATGCCAGCTGTTTATCGCGCCAGCGGCGCGCCGTGCGTAACGGCAGCACCAGCAGCCAGAGCGCAGGCAGCAATGCGCAGGCAAGGGCAATCCAAAGCAGGGTCACGACGACTCCTTACGCGCGATGAGGGCATCCAGTCGCGCCTGCTCGTCAGGGCTCAGCGCCTTCGCCGAGGCATGGCGACGGGCTCTGACGATCAAGGCGACGACAACACCCACCAGCACCAAGAGCCCGACCGGCAAGCCCCAGAGTAGATAGGTACGCTGTTCCAGGCGCGGGTTGTAGAGAATGTAGTCGCCAAACCGCTGCACCATGTGATGGATGATTTCCGTGTCCGACTTACCCTCGTCAAGCAACTGATACACGCGTTCCCGCATGTCCGCCGAAATAGGCGCATCGGAATCATCGATCGCCTGGTTTTCACACAGCGGGCAGCGCATGGAGGCGGTCAGGTCGCGATAGCGCTGTTCCTTCACCGGGTCGTCAAAGTCGCGCAGCTCGATACCGGCCGACCACGCCGATAGCGCGCATAGCATCAGCACTACCAGGCCAAAGCCGCGAATTAGCGCCATTTTTCCACCTCCGGCAGCAGACGGTTGCGAACATCCTCGGGGGATACATAGCCTTTATGGTGGTAGCGAATGATACCCTGCGCATCGACCACAAAGGTCTCTGGCGCGCCAATGACGCCAAGCTCAAAACCCAGGTCACCTTCAGGGTCAAAAATATTGGCCGCAAAGGGATCGCCGAACTCATTCAGAAACGCCAGGCCATTCTCACGGGTATCCCGGTAGTTGACCCCCACCAGACGGATGCCACGGTCCGCCAGGTCAAGGAGCTGGGGCATTTCCTGGCGACAGGCGGCGCACCACTCGCCCCACACGTTGACCAGTGTCAGCTGGCCTTTGAGCAACGATTGATCAACCCGCTGATTTTCGTCTGCAAGCGTCGTGGCCTCAAAGGCGGGAAAGTCGCGGGCCATCAGCGCCGAGTCACGATCAGCGGGGTCCTGGGACAGGCGCTCAAAGAAAAACAGCGCCAGCCCTAAAAACGCAACGGGTAACAGAAACAAGAGCCAGCGTCGCTTCATGCCTGTCCCTCCTGGGTCAATCGTGCCGGGCGCGTCTTACGGTAGCGCTTGTCGAACACCGCCAGTACACCGCCCAGCGCCATCAGCAGACCGCCGAGCCACAGCCAGCGTACGAAGGGCTTGTACTGGATACGCATCGCCCAGCTGCCGTCGTCCAGTTCTTCGCCCATGGCCACGTAAAGATCACGAAAGAGGCCCGGTCTAAGCGCCACCTGGGTCATGGGCATGCCCGTCGCCAGATACAGCCGCTTTTCTGGCTGCATCTCGAAACGGCGGTGACTGTCACCGCGCTGTACCTCAATGACAGCGGTGTCGGCCAGAAAGTTGGCACCGCGCCGGTCAAAGAGCTCGGTCATGGTAAAGTGATAGCCAGCCACCTCGACGCTGATATCCGGCGACATGCGCACGTTGCGCTCCACCGCATATTGGCTGACCACCGTGGCGCCGACAATCGTCACCGCCACCCCCAGATGGCCCAGCACCATGCCCCAGTAGGCCAGCGACAGGCGGCGCAGCCCTTTCCATATCGAGTGCCGATGCCGCACTTTATCGAACAGGTCACGGCTCAATGACAGCCCTATCCACAGCGCCGTCGACAACCCCAAGGTCACCCAGAGGTTCCATTCGCCGCGATACACCAGCGGCACCAGTGCCCCGAGCCCCAGCGCCACCAATCCGGCCAGCCACAGCTTGCGCACCAGCTTGCCAGGCGATGTCGACTTCCACTGTGCCATCGGCCCCAGGCCCATGAACAGGCAGGTAATCACCGTCAGCGGAACAAACAGCGCATTGAAATAAGGCGGCCCCACGCTGATCTTGCCAAGCCCCAGGGAATCCAGGATCAAGGGATACAGCGTGCCCAGCAGCACCGTCATCGTCGCGGTCACCAGCAGGCCATTATTGATCAGCAGCAGGGCATCCCGGGACAGCCAGTTAAACCGCACGGCATGGCTGACACGTGGCGCGCGCAGGGCAAATACGATCAGGGAAAGCGTGACGGTAATAGCCAGCAGCACCAGAATGAAAAGCCCCCGCGAGGGGTCGTTGGCAAAGGCGTGCACCGAGGTCAGCACACCGGAACGAACCAGGAAGGTGCCCATCAGCGAAAGCGAAAAGGTGGCAATCGCCAGCAGTACCGTCCAGCTCTTGAAGGAGCCGCGTTTTTCGGTGACCGCCAGCGAGTGGATCAGAGCCGTACCGGTGAGCCATGGCAGCAGCGAGGCGTTTTCCACCGGGTCCCAGAACCACCAGCCGCCCCAGCCCAGCTCGTAGTAGGCCCACCAGCTGCCCAGCGCAATCCCGACCGTCAGAAACGCCCAGGCGGCGTTGGTCCAGGGCCTTGCCCAGCGGGTCCAGGCGGCATCCAGGCGCCCTCCCAGCAAGGCGGCGATGGCAAAGGCGAACACCACCGAAAACCCGACATAGCCCATATACAGCATGGGCGGATGAATGATCAGACCGATATCCTGCAACAGGGGGTTAAGGTCCGCGCCATCGGCGGGGATGTCAGGCAGATGCCGCTCGAAGGGGTTCGAGGTCAATAGGATAAACAACAGAAAGCCGACGCTGATCAGCCCCAGGATACCGAGCACACGGGCGAGCATGTCCCTGGGCAAACGCCGCGACCACCAGCCGGCAACGCATCCCCAGCCCGCCAGCATCAGGCTCCACAGCAGCACCGAGCCTTCATGGTTGCCCCATACGGCGCTGAGCTTGTAATACCAGGGCAACAGCGAATTGGAGTTGTTGGCGACATTCACCACGCTGAAGTCGTCCATGGCGTAACTGGCCGTCAAGCAGGCGTAGGCCAGCAGCACAAACAGAAACTGGCCGGTGGCCATGGGTTGCCCGTAGGCCATCCACAGAGGGCGTCGCGTTGCGGCCCCGGCCAATGGCAGCACTGATTGTACCACCGCCATCAGTAGCGCAATGATCAGGGCGAAATGACCTATTTCGGGCAATATCCGCGTCAGCATGGGGACTCCGGCTGAGCACGACAATCGACGGCGAGGTGTTGGCGCATCACGTATCGTCCTTGCGCTGCTGGCCTACCTCGGCGGCCTTGGCCTGAAAATCGGCGGGCGAGTAACCGGCCTCTTCCAGGGCTTGTGCCACCTCGGGGGGCATATAGTTCTCGTCGTGTCGGGCCAGTACGTCTTTGGCGCGAAAACGACCATCATCTTGCAGCTCGCCCACCACGACCACGCCCTGCCCTTCACGAAACAGGTCGGGGAGAATGCCCTGGTAATCAACCTGCAGGTCGCCCACAAAGTCGGTAACCGTAAACGCAACATCAAGGCTCTCGGCATCGCGGGATACCGAGCCGACCTTCACCATGCCCCCCGCACGGATGGAGCGCGACATGGGGGCCTCGCCCTGGGCGATCTGCACCGGGCTAAAAAACAGATTGATGTTGGCCCGCAGCGCATACAGCGTCAGGCCAACGGCCACGGCGGCCAGGCTGACCAGCGTCACGATCACATAAAGCTTGCGCTTACGCTTTGGGGTCATCGCAATGCCCTCTTTGCTGTGGGGGTGCGGTCTGCCGACGCGCCACCCGCTTGAGGTGTTTGAGCAATAGTCGACGTTCAAGCCGGGCATGGAGCGTCAGACCCAGTATAAACAAGGCCGTGATACCCCAGGCAGACCACACGTAGACACCGTGCTCGCCCATCGACACCCATTCAGCCAACGAGGCCACCATCAGTTAACCTCCTCAAGCAACGCTTTCACCCAGCGCGTGTTGGCTTCTCGACGGAGTATTTCACTGCGCGTACGGGTCAGCGTAAGGGCAATAAAGAAGCCGTAAAAGCCCACCACCATAATCAGCAACGGCAGCCACATTTCCATCGGCATCGCGGGTCGGGAGGTCAGCGTAAATGAAGCGGGCTGGTGCAAGGTGTACCACCAGTCCACCGAGTACTTGATGATGGGAATATTGATCACGCCGACCATGGCCAACACCGATGCTGCCCGCGCACCGCTATCCCGGCGGCTAAAGGCGCCGCGCAGCGCTATCACACCCAGATATAAGAACAGCAGAATAAGCATGGACGTCAACCGGGCGTCCCATATCCACCATGTGCCCCAGGTGGGCACGCCCCACACCGCGCCGGAAAACAGCGCGACAAAGGTCATGGCCGCGCCCAGCGGGGCCATGGCCGCGGCCGCCATATCGGCAAGCTTGATTTTCCAGACCATGAAAACAAGCCCGGAAACCGCCATGGCGACAAACACCGACTGGGCCAAAAAGGCGGCGGGCACATGCACATAAATGATGCGGAAGCTGTTGCCCTGCTGGTAGTCGGCGGGGGCGAAGACAAGCCCCCATACGCTGCCGACCAGCAGCAACACGGTAGCCACGCCCCAGCACCAGGGTTGCAGCGCTGCGCTCCGGTAATAAAACCACTTTGGCGACCCCAGCTTATGTATCAAGCCCCACATACAGTGCTCATCCCTACCCGTTAATACTGATACGCAGCGACGCGGCAATGGCCCAGGGAGCAAATATCAGCGCCGCGGCCAACAAGGCGCCAAGCATCGCCAGGTGAGGCAGTACGGCATCGCCCTGGATAGCCGCCTGAACCGCCCCGGTGCCAAAAATCAGCACCGGAATATACAGCGGCAAAACCAGTAGCGAGAGTAGCACGCCACCCCGGGGCAAACCGACGGTTAATGCCGCACCAATACCGCCGATGAGGCTCAAGCTGGCACTCCCCAGCGCTAACGATGCCATCAACACCCCCATGCTATGGAAAGGCAGTGCCAGCATGATGCCCAGCAGGGGTGCCATGAGCGCCAGCGGCAAGCCGGTAACCAGCCAATGGGCGGCCACCTTGGCGATGCTCAATGCCGCAAGCGGCTGAGGGGAAAGCATCATCTGCTCCAGGCTGCCGTCATCGAAATCACTGCGAAAAAGGCCATCCAGCGACAACAGCGTGGCGAGTAGCGCCGTGACCCATAACAGCCCCGGCGCCATGACGGCCAGCAGCTCGGCCTCGGGTGAAATACCGATGGGAAATAAACTAACCGCCAGGGCATAGAAGACCAGCGGATTCAGCACTTCACCGCGCCGACGGCGCACGCGATTAAGGTCACGTAACAGGGTTGCGCCAAAGGCGACGCCGAGGCGCCTGGAGGTCGGTTCGGCCAGTACCGCAACGCGCTGTGTGGTTTCTGAAGGCGGCAACTCTGGCTCCTTTAGCCCAACGCAACATGACGCAGCAGATGGTCAATAGCGAGTACATGGTGGGTCGTCATCACAACGGCCCCTCCGGCCCGGGCATGGGCAAGCAACTGCGCCTCCAGCGCCTCGACGCCCGCCTGATCGATGGCCGTAAAAGGCTCATCCAGTATCCAGAGAGCACGCGGCGTGAGACTCAGTCTTGCCAGTGCCACGCGGCGTTGCTGACCTGCTGATAAATGCCCCACCGGGACATCTTCAAAGCCTTCAAGCCCCATGACCGCAAGGGCGGCTTCGCGCTGCGTCGCGTCGCTGCATTCATCGTGCAATGCCTCGTACCAGGCCAGGTTTTCCAGCGGTGTCAGGCCCGCGCTCACGCCTGGCGAATGCCCCAGGTAGAGCATGTTGGCGGCCAAGTGCTCGCGACTCTGTCCCAGCGGCTTGCCTTGCCAGTGGAGTGCCCCGCAAAACTCGTTGAACTGCCCGGCCAGCACTTTTAGCAGCGTGGTTTTGCCACTGCCATTGGGACCCGCCACGTGCCATATATCACCGCAATGGACGTCGATATCCAGCCCCTCGAAGAGCCAGCGGCCATCGCGCTCACACCCCAGTTGACGGCCTTGCAAACTCAGCGACACATGCCACCCCACGCAATCGAATACTGGCTTGAACTCTACACTCAAAGCCATTTCCCCGCTAGTCGCGCCAACCTGCGACCCTCGCTCAGGTCGGGTTGCCAAACCACTGGATAATTATTCCTGGCACTGTATGCAAAAACAGGTTTATACTGAATAAACACTGTATGAAAGAACATGTAAAAACCTAACAACCGTATCGTGTCTACCGATAGATCTTGCCTAGGGACCGGGCGCTGATTTGGAGAAAGCCGATGAACATGTCGATGAACGCTGCATTACCGACGACTCGCCCAACGCCAAGCCCCTATGCAACCCCGTCGGCAGCAGCGCGAATGACTCGCCGTAACACCTATACGCTAAAGGTGCGCGGCAACCGGATGGCCGACTGCAACCTGTTCGATGGCGATGTCATCGTGATTCGGCGCTATCAGGACGATCATCAGGGCGAGACCGTTATCGCCGAAATCAATCAGCAAACCCTGGCCCTCAAGCAGCTATGCATTAGCCGGACGGGCGTACACCTGTGGCTGGATGATGCCCGGCACCCCGAAGTGTTTTTGCATAATCGCGATATTCAGGTACTTGGCATGTTCATGGGAATTGAGCATCATCCCGTGACACACTAAATTGCCGGGACATTCATGCGTTATCGCGTACCCCAACTGCCCCCAGGCACTTGGCATATTGACGAGGTCGAGGTCGAGAAGAGCCGTTTCATTGCCTGGATAGCCCATACCCCCGAGGTTGATGCCGCGGAGGCACTGACAAAGGCCGCCAGGCAGGCACACCCCAATGCGAGCCACCACTGCCTGGCCTACATTGCCGGCGCCCCGGGCGAGCAGCAGCGCATTGGCTTTTCCGATGACGGCGAGCCCGGCGGCACTGCCGGCCGCCCCATGTTTCAGGCGCTTCAAGGTAGTCAGTTGGGCGAGGTCGGCTGCGTGGTGATCCGCTACTTTGGCGGCACCAAACTGGGCACCGGCGGGCTGGCCCGGGCCTATGCCCAAGCGGTGAACAAGGCACTCGATACCCTGGCAACCCGGCAAGTTATCCAACGCGTTCACTACCGGGTATGCTTTCCCTTCGCCGACGAATCCATTGCTCGCGGATGGTGCGAGGAGCAGGCCATTCCCGTGGTCAACGCCGAGTATGACGGAAAGGGAGTCACGCTCACCATCGGCTGGCCGAGTGACTGGGAACTCGATTTGACACCGCTGGAAAGCCGCCTGAAGCAGCCCATTGCCGCGCAGGCCATCAACACCTAGGCAAAAAACGGCCGCCCGTTGAAGGTGCGGCCGTTTTGCTGAGCGTCAGGTGTTTTTTTACCCTAAGCACTGACTAACCTAAGTACTTGATCATTACCCCTGCGGCCACCGCCGAGCCGATCACCCCGGCCACATTCGGCCCCATGGCGTGCATCAGCAGGAAGTTATGCGGGTTGGACTCCAGCCCCACCTTGTTGGCCACGCGTGCCGCCATGGGCACCGCCGAAACACCTGCCGCACCAATCAAGGGGTTGATCGGCATTTTGCTCACCAGGTTCATCAGTTTGGCCATCAGCACGCCTGCCGTGGTGCCGATCCCGAAGGCGACGATCCCCAGCGCCATGATGCCCAGCGTTTCCACGGCCAGGAAGCTGTCGGCCATGAGCTTGGAGCCCACCGCCAGCCCGAGCATGATCGTCACGATATTGATCAGGGAGTTTTGCGCCGTGTCGCTTAACCGCTCGACCACGCCGCATTCGCGCATCAGGTTGCCAAAGCAGAACATACCCAGCAGCGGCGACGCATCGGGCAGAAACAGCGCCACCAGGATCAACAGCAGCAACGGAAACACGATTTTCTCGAGCTTCGACACCGGGCGCAGCTGCGTCATGGTGATCTCGCGCTCTTTCTTTGAGGTCAGAAGGCGCATGATCGGAGGCTGGATCAACGGCACCAGTGCCATATAGGCGTAAGCGGCCACGGCAATGGCACCCAGCAGTTCAGGGGCGAGTACGCTCGATACGTAGATCGATGTCGGACCATCCGCCCCACCGATAATGCCGATGGCGGCCGCCTGATTGAGCGAGAAATCCATCCAGCCCATCGACGACAGCAGCACGGCGCCGAAGAGCGTGGCGAAGATGCCGAACTGCGCGGCGGCGCCGAGAAACAGCGTTCTTGGATTGGCCAGCAGCGGCCCAAAGTCGGTCATGGCACCAACGCCCATGAAGATAATCAGCGGTGCAATGCCCGAGGTAATCGCCACGGTGTAAAACATGTACAGCAAGCCATCGCCATAGCCCGCCCCTTCGGCCAAGGCTTTTGCGGTGGCTAGCTGCTCGGCCGATGCGCCATTGGCCATCATCTGTTGAAGGCTCGTGCGCCAGCTCTCGATATTCGCCTGACTGTCCAGGCTGCCACCCAGCGCTGAGGCAATCTGTTCCAGCAATACCGGCCGCCCCACGTCAATCGCCTGATCCAGCGCGGACAGCGCCAATCCGGCTTCTGGGATATTGGCGAGGATGCCGCCAAAGCCAATCGGCACCAGCAGCAGTGGCTCAAACTTCTTGTAGATGGCGAGATAAAGCAGTAACAGGCCCACCACCACCATCACGGCTTGGCCCACCTCCAGGTTATAAAGCCCGGAGCCTTGCCATAGGGTCAGTAATTTATCCATGAGGGGTCCTTAAAGTTCGATCAGCGTATCGCCAACGACAACGCTGTCGCCTTCACTGACGCTAACAGCCGAAACGGTCCCGGCACTGCTGGCACGCACTTCGGTTTCCATTTTCATCGCTTCAAGAATAATCACCACGTCACCTTCTTGGACGCTATCGCCCGGGCGCACATTGACCTTGAAGATGTTGCCAGCGAGCGGCGCGGTGATGGCTTCGCCGCTGGGGGCCGGTGCTTCTTCCTTCGGAGCGGCACTGCCCGCGGCCTGTTCTTTCACATCGCTGATGTCACCGCCTTCAGCGACTTCCACGACAAACGCCTTGCCGTTGAGTTTGACGGTGTAGGTTTCCGGGCCGTCACTGACGGCAGGTGCCTTGCTTTCTGCCTTGGCAGGCACGCTGGCCGTTTCCGCCTCGGCTGCCTGGGGCTCGGGCTCAAAGGCGTCGGGATTGTCGCGGTTCTTGAGGAATTTGAGACCAATCTGCGGAAACAGCGCGTAAGTCAGCACGTCGTCGACCTGCTGCTCGCCTTCGGCCAGGCGAATGCCGTCGGCCTTGGCATTGTCCTTCAGTTCGCTGGCCAGCTTGTCCATTTCCGGGGAGAGGTTATCCGCCGGGCGGCAGGTAATCGGCTCGCCACCCTCCAGCACGCGTTGCTGCAGCTCACTGTTGAAGGGTGCCGGTGCAGCGCCGTACTCGCCCTTTAGCAGCGCCTGGACTTCTTTGGAAATGGACTGATAGCGCTCGCCCATCATGACGTTCATCACTGCCTGGGTGCCGACAATCTGCGAGGTCGGCGTGACCAGCGGAATAAAGCCCAGGTCTTCGCGTACACGGGGGATTTCGGTGAGCACATCGTCGAGCTTGTCGCCCGCGCCCTGCTCCTTGAGCTGGCCTTCCATGTTGGTCAGCATGCCGCCGGGCACCTGGGCGATCAGAATCCGCGAGTCGATGCCGCGCAGCGAGCCTTCAAAGGCAGCGTACTTCTTGCGCACGCCGCGGAAGTAGCTGGCGATATCTTCCAGCAGTTCAAGGTCGAGCCCGGTATCGCGGTCGGTATCCTTGAGCATCGCCACCACCGATTCGGTGGGACTGTGGCCGTAGGTCATCGACATTGACGAAATGGCGGTATCGACGTTATCGATGCCTGCCTCGACCGCCTTGAGAATGGTCGAGGTGGAAAGCCCCGTGGTGGCGTGACAATGCAGGTGCACGGGAATCGACAGCTCTTTCTTGAGACGCGAGACCAGCTCAAACGCGGTGTAAGGCGTGAGTAGACCCGCCATATCCTTGATAGCCAACGAATCCGCGCCCATGGCCGCGATGGTCTTGGCGAGGTCAACCCAGCTATCCAGGGTATGGACCGGACTAACCGTGTAAGAAATGGTCCCCTGCGCATGACCGCCCACCTGGCGAACCGCCTTGATGGCGCGTTCCAGATTACGCGGGTCGTTCATCGCATCAAAGACGCGAAATACATCGACACCGTTGGTTTTGGCACGCTCGACGAATTTATCCACCACATCGTCGGCGTAATGGCGATAGCCCAGCAGGTTCTGGCCGCGCAGCAGCATGGCCTGGGGCGTATTGGGCATGGCGTCCTTGAGGGCCCGAATGCGATCCCAGGGATCTTCACCCAGATAGCGAATGCAGGCGTCGAACGTCGCGCCGCCCCAGGTTTCCAGGGACCAGTAGCCGACTTTATCCAGCTTTTCGGCAATCGGCAGCATGTCAGCCAGACGCAGACGGGTAGCAAACAGCGACTGATGGGCGTCGCGAAGCACGACATCGGTAATGCCTAGTGGTCTTTTTGTTTCGTTCATGGCTTGGCTCGTAGTCAAGGAATGTTTATTTGTAGTAAAAATAACAAAGTTTTATGCGGTTTTGGCTGAGCACCCCGACAAAAGATGAAAGTTAACGACGTCTTTTCGAGCGATAACGGTGCACTGCAGCACTAATCACGGCGAGTGTCTCATCGTCCTGGTTTTTTGCTGGTGACTTAGGTTTGGCGCTGTCACCAGAGGCAACCGGGGCAGGGGTGGGCTGAAAGCGCCGTATGATGCCTGACATCAAGGTCAGCGTAAAAACCAAAATCGCAAGAAAAACAAACACAAACCCCATGCCTAACGCCATAAGCCCGAGGCCTTCCTGTAATAGTTCCGGGTCCTGCATAAGGCTTCTCCTTTCTGGTAACGGATAAGACCATCAACGCGACCGCCCATTGACGCTTGGCGCAGTACTGGGAATACACTAACCTGCCACACCCCCTGAAGAATGCAATGGCGCGATGGTGTAAGTCATGGTTGTTAATTTACTACATAAAGGCGAAATCGGACTAGCCCCCATGGAGGGGGTGATCGATGCGGTCACGCGCGAGCTGCTGACGGTCACGCCTGGGTTTGACTGGACAGTGACGGAATTTGTGCGTGTCGTCGATGCCCGCCTACCGCCTCGGGTGTTTTACAAACACTGTCCTGAACTCGCCCGCGACCAGGTTGCCACGCCCAGCGGTATTCCTGTTCACCTGCAACTCCTGGGCGCCGATCCGGTAGCTCTCGCCGCCAATGCCCGCCAGGCCTTGTCACTCGGGGCGCGGAGCATTGACCTTAATTTCGGCTGCCCGGCCAAGCTCGTCAACCGTCACGACGGCGGCGCATCGCTCCTGCGCCAGCCCGAGCGCGTTTACCAGGCCGTGAGAGCGGTTGCTCGCGCCCTGGACGGCGAAATCCCCGTGACAGCCAAAATTCGCCTGGGGTTCTCTGACCGCCGCCTGGCCATTGCCTGCGCCCAGGCCACTGAAGTCGGCGGCGCCGCTCGGCTTGTGGTTCACGGGCGCACCCGCGACGAAGGCTACCGGCCACCCGCCCACTGGGAATGGATCGCCAGGATTCGCCACCGCGTTTCACTGCCGGTGGTGGCCAATGGCGATATCTGGTCCCTGGAAGACTACTGGAAAGCGCGCACACTATCCGGATGCCGCGATGTCATGCTGGGACGCAGTGCCCTGGCCGACCCCTGGCTGGCGCCCAGGATACGACACTGGCAACGCACCGGCGAGCGCCTGGCCGACACCACCTGGTCAATGCGCGCCAGCGTTCTCAAGCAATATGCGCATCGTCAGCGTCAACAGCTGCCGAAGAAAGTGGTGGTATCGCTCGTCAAACAGTGGCTTGCGCAGATGCGGCAGGGCAATGCGGAGTCCAACCTGCACTTTCAGCGCGTCAAGCGGATTACCGACCTGGACACCCTGCTGGAAAGCCTGGTTGTGCCAGCCCGCATGGCCGAGACGGCATAAAAAAAGCGCCCCTACCGTTAAGTGGGGCGCTAAACGAGCACGAGACTCAAGCACGAGTCGCTTGAGCCTGACTAGAAAGCAGAAAACCCGCCCTTGAAAAGGACGGGTTTGGAATCTGGCGCGCCCGGGAGGATTCGAACCTCCGACCCTCTGATTCGTAGTCAGATACTCTATCCAGCTGAGCTACGGGCGCGTGGATGTTATTCCACGTTATCTATCTAAAAACACGGGTAAAACAACATCTGAAAAAGGTGGCGCGCCCGGGAGGATTCGAACCTCCGACCCTCTGATTCGTAGTCAGATACTCTATCCAGCTGAGCTACGGGCGCTTACCTTGGTGTGCGGCTGGCGGAGAGAGAGGGATTCGAACCCTCGATAGGGCTATAAACCCTATACTCCCTTAGCAGGGGAGCGCCTTCAGCCACTCGGCCACCTCTCCTTAACGGCACGGCGCGAATGTTACCGATTTAGCAGAAAGTTGTCCAGCCCTGCTCGGATTTTTTTCGCGCCGACCTTACCTTACGCGTATGACACGGCACTACCGCACCGCCAAACAGCGCTCACTCGGCTTCACTTTCATCACTGCGTTCGCGCTGAATACGCTGGTATATCTCTTCACGGTGAACCGCCACGTCTTTTGGCGCATTGACGCCGATACGAACCTGGTTACCCTTCACACCTAGTACGGTGACGGTGATTTCATCCCCGATCATCAGGGTTTCGCCGACACGGCGGGTTAGGATGAGCATGGCTGATCTCCTTCTCAGACGTTTTATACAACGGGATGTGTCCGCCGGCGGCGGTACCATGCCATTATGCGGCATGGCACCCCCTGCCACCAAAGGCACAGGCTCCATGACACCTTAACCTCCCGTTGAAAGAAAGCTCACCACCACACGGCGGCAAGTACCCTTCAGCGTAGAAGGTATAAGGCGTTAATGTTATTCAGATTCGATATCTGACTTATCCAGGCCGAATGCTTTGTGCAGGGCATTCACGGCCAGCTCCATATGTTTCTCGTCAATCACCACCGAAATTTTAATCTCGGAGGTGGACACCATACGGATATTAACGTTTTCGTCAGCCAGCACGCGAAACATTTTCGATGCCACGCCCGCGTGAGAACGCATACCAACACCCACCAGCGATACTTTCGCGATGTTGTCATCACCCCGCAACTCACCGCCGCCCAGACCTGGAATCACGGTTTCTTCAAGCAGCTTTTTGGTGGCCTTGTAATCACCTTTGGCCACGGTAAACGTGAAGTCGGTGTAATCGCCTGCCGGGGCCACGTTCTGGACGATCATGTCGACTTCGATATTGGCGTCGGCAATCGGCCCCAGAATGCGCGAGGCAACACCCGGCACATCAGGCGTGTTGAGCAGGGTTAGCTTGGCTTCGTTTTTGGTAAAGGCAATACCGGAGATCAGCGGTTCTTCCATGGAGTCCTCGTCTTTGTCTGCTTCTGCAACAATCAGGGTACCGGGGCCGTCTTCAAAGCTCGACAGCACCCGCAGGGGAACGTTGTATTTACCGGCAAACTCGACCGCGCGAATTTGCAGTACTTTCGAGCCCAGACTTGCCAGCTCAAGCATTTCTTCAACGGTAATGTTTTCCAACCGTTGCGCCTTGGAGCAGACACGGGGGTCGGTCGTGTAAACGCCATCAACGTCGGTATAGATCTGGCATTCATCGGCGCCCAGTGCGGCCGCCAGCGCCACGCCGGTGGTATCTGAACCGCCACGCCCCAGGGTGGTGATATTGCCTTCCTCATCGACACCCTGGAAGCCTGCCACCACGACAACCTGACCGGCGTCCAGATCGGCTTTCAGGTCTTCGGTTTCGATACGCTGGATGCGCGCCTTGGTATAGGCACTGTCGGTGTGGATACCCACCTGGGCACCGGTATGCGACGTTGCCGCCACACCTGCCTGCTGGAGCGCCATCGCCAGCAGAGAGATCGTCACCTGCTCGCCGGTGGACAGCAGCATGTCCATCTCGCGCGGGGCGGGGTCGTCGTTTAACGCGTGCGCCATATCGGTCAGGCGATTGGTCTCGCCGCTCATCGCGGAGACCACCACGACCACCTGGTGGCCCTGGTCGCGAAAGCCTTTGACCTTTTCCGCCACGGCCTTGATACGGTCGACAGAGCCCACCGAGGTGCCGCCGAACTTCTGAACGTATAGTGCCATATGCCGTTTTCCTGTGATTTGGAAATGTATGAAGCAAAAAAGCCGGTAGCAAATAATGCCACCGGCTTCTCTGTTTAGCTAAGCGTGTTTTCCAACCATGCCGGTACACTGTTCAACGCAGCGGGAAGCGCGTCGGGCTGACTCCCCCCTGCCTGGGCCATATCAGGGCGGCCACCTCCTTTGCCGCCTACCTGAGAGGCCACATGGTTGACCAGCTCCCCCGCTTTGACACGGTCGGTGAGGTCTTTGGTGACGCCAGCAATCAGGCTGACCTTGCCAGCGTCAGTGTCGGCCACGCCAAGAATGATCACGCCCGAACCCAGCTTGTTCTTGAGCTGGTCGAGAACGCCGCGCAGCTCTTTACCCGATACGCCCTCGAGCTGGGTCGCCAGCAATTTGACGCCGTTAACGTCCTGGGCCTGGCTGAGCATGTCACTCCCGGCGGCGCTGGCAAGCTTGGCCTTGAGCTGCTCAAGCTCTTTTTCCAGACTCCGGTTGCGCTCGACCAACCCTTCGACACGTGCCTCAACCTGCTCGGGCTTGGTCTTCAACCGCTCGCCCAGCCGCTGGACGCGGGCTTCCTGTTCGCGGAAATACGCCAGGGCATTTTCGCCGGTAATCGCTTCGATGCGGCGCACCCCTGAGGCAATGCCTGCTTCGCTGACCAGGTGGCAACATCCGATGTCGCCGCTGCGCGCCACGTGGGTACCGCCGCACAGCTCTATCGAGAAGTCATCGGCGCCGATGGTCAGCACGCGGACGTTATCGGCGTACTTGGCTTCAAACAGCGCCGCTGCGCCCTTGGCCTTGGCCTGATCCAGACTCATTTGCTCGATTTTGGTCGGCGCGTTGGCCAGGATCTGTTCGTTGACCAGCCGCTCCACTTCGGCCAGTTGCTCGGCGGTCATGGGCTCGAAGTGACTGAAGTCGAAACGCAGGCGCTCGGCATTGACCAGCGAGCCTTTCTGCTGAACGTGGTCACCCAACACCATGCGTAGCGCTTTATGCAGCAGGTGGGTCGCCGAGTGGTTGCGAACGGTGGCCGAGCGCAGACTGGCATCCACCTCGCCGCGCACCTTGGCCCCGACATTCATGGTGCCCTCGACCATGATCCCCTGGTGAAGATGGTGTCCGCTTTGCTTTTGTGTGTCGGTGACCTGGAAACGCCCACCGTCCACATGCAGGTAACCGGTATCGCCGACCTGACCGCCCGATTCACCGTAAAAGGGGGTCCGGTCAAGCACGACAACGCCCTTCTGCCCCGCTTCCAGTGCTGCCAGTTCGTTGCCTTCGGTATCCACCAGGGCGGTCACGCTGGATTGGTCTTCCAGCCGGTCGTAGCCGGTAAAGATGGTTTCGCCGTCCAGCTCGATGGAAGCGCTGTAATCGGCGCCAAACTGGCTGGCCGCACGGGCACGCTCGCGCTGGGCTTCCAGTTCCCGCTGAAAGCCCTCTTCATCCAGCGTCACTTCGCGCTCGCGGCACACATCGGCGGTCAAGTCGTAGGGGAATCCGTAGGTGTCATAGAGCTTGAACACCGTCTCCCCCGGCAATACATCGCCCTGCAGGTCATCGAGTGCCGCGCTTAACAGCCCCATGCCGTGATCCAGCGTACGGGCAAACTGCTCTTCTTCCTTGAGCAGGACACGGGTGATCTGCTCGCGTGCATCGCGCAGCTCGGGGTAGGCATCGCCCATTTCCACATCGAGTGCGTCAACCAGCTTGTGGAAGAACGGCTCTGTGGCGCCCAGTTTGTGGCCATGGCGAATCGCTCGACGAATGATCCGGCGCAGTACATAACCACGCCCCTCATTGGACGGCAGCACGTCATCGGCAATCAAGAACGTGCAGGAACGGATGTGGTCGGCAATCACCCGCAAGGAAGGCGCGGTGGTATCCGCGTAACCAGTAGCGCTGGCGGCGGCCTGCAGCAGGTTCTGGAACAGGTCGATTTCATAGTTGGAGTGCACGCCCTGCATGACGGCCGCGACACGCTCCAAGCCCATGCCGGTATCGATGGACGGCTTGGGCAGCGGGTTGAGCGTCCCTTCGGCGTCGCGATCGAACTGCATGAACACCAGGTTCCAGATTTCGATATAGCGGTCGCCGTCTTCTTCCGGGCTTCCCGGCGGGCCACCCCAGACCTCGGGACCGTGGTCAAAGAAGATTTCGGAACTGGGGCCACAGGGGCCGGTATCGCCCATCTGCCAGAAGTTATCTTCGTCGAGCTTGGAAAAACGTTCAGGATCGATGCCAATCTCGTCTTTCCAGATACGCTCGGCTTCGTCGTCGCTGATGTGTACCGTTACCCACAGCTTGTCCTTGGGCAAGCCCAAGGTCTCGGTAAGAAAGGTCCAGGCGAAGCGAATGGCATCACGCTTGAAGTAGTCACCGAAGCTGAAGTTGCCCAGCATTTCAAAGAAGGTGTGGTGGCGCGCGGTGTAGCCGACGTTATCCAGGTCGTTGTGCTTGCCACCCGCGCGAACACAGCGCTGTGCCGAGGTGGCGCGCACGTAGGGGCGCGGGTCGCGGCCCAGGAAAACATCCTTGAAAGGCACCATGCCCGCATTGGTGAACAATAGCGTCGGGTCATTGCCCGGCACTAGCGAACTCGTGGGCACGATGGTGTGCCCGTGTTCTTCGAAAAAGGATAGAAAGGCCTGTCTGATCTCTGCGCTCTTCATAGGGTATCCGTAACAATAAAGCGTGATGCCCCAGGGCGCTGTCGCCGCTACCCGCTGGGGTCGCAAAGACGCCATTATAGCGCAGTTGTCAAACGACTAAAGCCGCAGTTAGTGGCAGAGCGGTCAGAAAGAAGGGTTAATCGCCCAATAAAGCAGGCTACAGGCAATCCAGCGCGTAGCGAATCTGGTCAAAATCAAACCCCCGCATCGCCAGAAAGCGCTCGCGTTTAGCGCGTTCTTTAGGGGTGTCACCGGGCGATGAAAAGCGCCGCGCCAGGGTATCACGGGCCAGCTCGAACCAGTCGACGGCCTCGCGTTCCTCGACAATCGCAAACGCTGCCGTGGCGACTTCCTGGTCGATACCGCGCTGGCGCAACTCGCCTTTGATGCGAATGACGCCCTGCCCGCGATTCACCCGTGAGCGAATTAAACTTTCGGCAAACCGCTCATCCGACTGCAGGCCCTGCTCGACCAGGGCGTCCAGGCAGGTGTCGATATCCTCAGCAGCAAACGCCTTCTGTTCCAGCTTGCGCTCAAGCTCGGTGCGCGAGTATTCGCGCCTCGCGAGCAATTGGATAGCCACCTCGCGTGGGGTGGCTTCGTGGGAGGATGACAACATGCTGACGCTCGCGGCTTAAAGCAGGTCGTCTTCGGCGTTGGCGTCAGCCGCTTCTTCCTTCTTGGCAGCCTCTTCTTTCTTCGGCTCGGGCTGGGCAAGCAGCTGGGCGCGAATCTGGCTTTCGATCTCTTCCATGACGTCAGGGTGCTCTTCCAGGTACTGGGCCGCATTGGCCTTGCCCTGACCGATCTTTTTACCCTTGTAGCTGTACCAGGCACCGGCCTTGTCCACCAGGTTCTGCTGCACACCCAGGTCGACCACTTCACCGGCGTGGTAGATGCCTTTGCCGTAGAGAATCTGGAATTCGGCCTGACGGAACGGCGGCGCCACCTTGTTCTTGACCACTTTCACGCGGGTTTCGTTACCGGTGACCTCGTCGCCGACTTTTACCGACCCCGTACGCCGGATGTCCAGCCGCACGCTTGAGTAAAACTTCAGCGCGTTACCGCCGGTGGTCGTTTCGGGGCTGCCGAACATCACGCCAATCTTCATGCGGATCTGGTTGATGAACACCACCAGGCAGTTGGCATTCTTGATATTGCCGCTGATCTTGCGCAACGCTTGCGACATCAAGCGTGCCTGCAGGCCAACGTGGGCATCGCCCATTTCGCCTTCGATTTCAGCACGTGGGGTCAACGCCGCCACCGAATCGATGATAATCACATCGACACCGCCGGAACGCACCAGCATATCGGTGATCTCCAGCGCCTGTTCGCCGGTATCCGGCTGAGACACCAGCAGGTCGTCCAGATTGACCCCCAGTTTTTCTGCATAGCTGGGGTCCAGCGCATGCTCGGCATCCACGAACGCGCAGACTTTGCCCTGCTTCTGGGCTTGCGCGATCACCGACAGCGTGAGGGTCGTCTTACCCGAGGACTCCGGGCCGAAAATTTCAGCCACCCGGCCATACGGCAGGCCACCGATACCAAGGGCGATATCCAGACCCAGCGAGCCGGTGGACACCGACGGCATGACAACGCGGGGAGCGTCGCCCAGCCGCATGACCGTGCCTTTGCCAAACTGGCGATCAATCTGGCTGAGCGCAGCGTTGAGCGCCTTGGTGCGATTATCATCCTGAGCCATTCAGTCAATCCTCATCATAAGCTGTATAATTAGCCAGTAGTATGCCAAAGATTAGCCGCTAAACAAATCCTCAGCTAGTGTTTCGGGCGATTATTTCTCGCTGCCGTCGCCCACTTTTTCCGCCAGGCGCACTATCAGGCCTGCCAGCGCCTGGCGCACGGCCTGCTCACGAACGGCCTGACGGTCGCCGGGGAAAACAAACCGCTCGGCTTGCTGTTGGTCCGCATCGCCCCACGCCAGCCAGACGGTCCCCACAGGCTTGGCTTCGCTACCGCCGTCGGGGCCTGCAACACCGCTGACAGCCACCGCAAGTCCGGCACCGCTTTCCCGGCAGGCCCCTGCCACCATGGCCTTGACCACGGCATCGCTGACCGCACCATGGGCGTTCAGCGTGGTTTCCGGCACGCCCAGAAGCCGCGTCTTGGCCGTATTGGCGTAGGTGACGTAGCCGGTGGTGAAATATGCCGAACTACCCGCCACCGAGGTGATCGCACTGGCAATGCCGCCGCCGGTGCACGACTCGGCCGCGGTCACTTCCAGTTGCGCCTGCTGGCAAAGGCGCCCCAGGCGCTGGGCCAGCAGGGATAAGTCCAGATTCATCAAGCTTGAGACACTGGGTGACATCGTCGCTCCTTCATGTGCATCGTCAATTCAGCGTAGAATACTGCGTTTCAGTTGCTCAAAGAACAGGCAGCAAGTTCCACGCGCTTGCGCCCCGCTTAATTAGGACGCCCATGTCACAGCCCAGCCCCGCGCACACGCCAATGATCGCGCAATACCTGAAGATCAAACGCGAACACCCCGAGGTACTGCTGTTTTACCGGATGGGGGACTTTTACGAGCTGTTTTTCGACGATGCCAGGCGCGCCGCTGCGCTGCTGGATATCACCCTGACCCAGCGCGGCCAGTCAGGCGGCAAGCCCATCCCCATGGCGGGCGTTCCCTATCATAGCGCCGAGGGCTACCTGGCACGCCTGGTAGCCGCCGGTGAATCCGTCGCTATCTGCGAACAGATTGGCGACCCGGCAACAAGCAAAGGTCCCGTTGATCGCCAGGTCGTGCGTATTGTCACGCCCGGCACCCTGCACGACGAAGCCTTGCTGGATGCCCGGCGCGACAACGTGCTGGTGGCCGTTGCGCCCGGTAACGAGCAGTGGGGGCTGGCCTGGCTTGAGCTTTCCAGCGGCCGCTTTAGCGTGCTGGAAGTCGACAGTGAGGCCGAGATGCTGGCCGAGCTGACGCGGCTGTCTCCGGCTGAGCTGCTGGTCCCCGAGAGCCTTACCCTGCCCGACGCATGGTCGCAGACCCGGGCCCTGCGCCGCCAGGGTGAATGGCTGTTTGATTTGCAGAGCGCGACCCGCAGCCTGTGCGACCAGTTCGAAGTGCAGGACTTACGCGGCTTTGGCTGCGCCCACTTGACCACCGCGCTGGTCGCCGCCGGCGTGCTGATCGACTACGCGCGGGACACCCAGCGCTCACGCCTGCCCCACGTGACGGCCATCAGCGTCGAGAACCGCGACGATGCGGTGGTGATCGATGCCGCCAGCCGCCGTAATCTGGAAATCGATATCAACCTCGGGGGCGGGACTGACAACACCCTGGCCAGCGTTCTGGATACCTGCACCACGGCAATGGGCTCGCGCCTGCTGAAGCGCTGGCTGAATCGGCCGCTGCGCCAACGCGACGTCATTCAGGGTCGCCAGGCAGGCGTTGCGCTATTAAGCCTGGACGCCAACTACCTGGCCATCCGCGATACCCTGAACGACGTGGGTGACGTCGAACGCATTCTTGCCCGGGTGGCACTGTATAGCGCCCGTCCGCGCGACCTGGCACGCCTGCGCGATGCCCTGGCCACCCTACCCACGCTGGAGCAGCAGTTGGGCGAGGTCGAAAACGGCAGCCTGCTGGATAGCCTGCGCCCGCATATTCGCCCCTACCCGGAGATCACCGACACGCTCCAGCGGGCGCTGGTCGACAATCCGCCGGTGGTGATCCGCGACGGCGGTGTCATCGCCCAGGGGTACGACGCGGAGCTTGACGAACACCGTGGCCTGGCCGAAAACGCCGGTGATTACCTGGTGCAGCTTGAAACGCGCGAGCGCGAACGCACCGGGCTTGCCAACCTGAAGGTTGGCTATAACCGCGTGCACGGCTACTTTATCGAACTGCCCCGGGCCCAGGCCCAGCAGGCCCCGGCCGACTATATTCGCCGCCAGACGCTGAAAAACGCCGAGCGGTTTATCATCCCCGAGCTTAAAGAGTTCGAAGACAAGGCCCTCTCGGCGAAATCCCGCGCGCTAAGCCGGGAAAAGTGGCTCTACGACCAGTTGCTCAACGCGCTCAACGAGGAGCTCAACGCGCTGCAGCGGACCTCCCAGGCGCTGGCCGAGCTTGACGTGCTGTGCGCCTTTGCCGAACGCGCCGAGGCACTCAACTGGGTACGCCCGACCCTGGTGGAGGCCACCGGTCTGACCATCCACGCCGGTCGCCACCCGGTGGTCGAGCAGGTGAGTGACCATCCCTTTGTCCCCAACGATGTCACCCTCACCCCCGAGCAGCACATGCTGATTATCACCGGCCCCAACATGGGCGGTAAATCCACCTACATGCGCCAGACGGCGCTGATTGCGCTGCTGGCCCACAGCGGCAGCTTTGTCCCGGCGGACGCCGCCGAAATAGGCCCTATCGACCGTATCTTTACCCGCATCGGCTCCTCGGATGACCTGGCGGGCGGGCGCTCGACCTTCATGGTCGAAATGACCGAGACCGCCAATATCCTGCACAATGCCACCGAGCACAGCCTGGTACTGATGGACGAGATCGGCCGCGGCACCAGTACCTTTGACGGCCTGTCACTGGCGTGGGCAAGTGCAGAACACCTGGCCAGTGCCCGCGCCTTGACGCTGTTCGCGACCCATTACTTTGAAATGACCGGGCTACCGGACCAGGCCGACGGCGTGGCCAATATTCACTTAACGGCTACCGAGCATGGCGACAACATCGTCTTCATGCACCGCATCGAGTCAGGCCCCGCCAGCCAGAGTTACGGCTTGCAGGTCGCCCAGTTGGCGGGGGTGCCCAGCCAGGTCATCCAGCGGGCGCGTGAAAAACTGGTGACCCTTGAGCAGCGCGACGTTGAGGAACAACGCCAAATGCCGCTGTCTCAAACAACGGCACCTCAGCAGAATGATTTGTTTGCCAGCGCACCTCACCCGGTGGTGGAGGCGCTGGAAAACGCGGATGTGGATGGGCTATCGCCCCGTGAGGCACTGTCGCTGTTATATCAATGGCGCGAGCTGCTTTAAATTCGCGTAACAGAACAACGCCACGGCGCTTGCCGCCGCGTTTGGGCACCTCTAGAATGTCGCCCATACTTTTTAGCTTATAAAAAACGGCTGATTTATAACCATTCACGATTGACCACGACCAAGGGCGTCCCCTTGGTCCCGCAAGAGGGATAGCAAGATGACGTTTGTCGTTACCGAGAACTGCATCCAATGTAAGTACACCGACTGTGTCGAAGTCTGCCCGGTCGACTGTTTTTACGAAGGCCCCAACTTTCTGGTGATCCACCCGGACGAATGTATCGATTGCGCGCTGTGCGAGCCGGAATGCCCCGCCGAGGCGATATTTTCGGAGGATGAACTGCCCGAGGGACAGGAGCAGTTTATTGAGATCAACGCGGAGCTGTCGGAAGTGTGGCCCAACATTGCCGAGAAGAAAGACCCGCTGCCCGATGCTGAAGAGTGGGATGGAAAAAGCGGCAAGCTGGAGAAGCTGGAACGCTGAAGCCATTCACGGCACCATTAACAGCGATCCTATTAAAACCAGCCAATACGCTGGTTTTTTTCTATCTACTGATTTTTAGGTCTATTTTTTTAGGTCTCTTGGCCTTTTGAATCATGTTGGCCTTTTATCTTAAACATGTGCCATGCATGCAAAAAAAAGGCGGCCCGTAGGCCGCCCGCTCCAAGCACTTCCTCTTGACCACTCCCTGTGTCAACTTCCTTTGGTGCTGTCCTTGCCAGGGCTTACATCTCTGTTTCACCCGGCGCACCAACCTGCATCCCGTTGCATCCTGCGTGGGCGACATCCTTGCCCCCCTTGTCCTTGATGGGCATTGTGGCAGAACCACCTGACACCACAAGGTGGTCCTAAAAAGCAAAGGGCGAACCACGATGGCCCGCCCTTTTTTAAAAACCTTTTAAAAACAGATACCTAAATTTTAATTAGTGCATAATTTCTGTTTTTCTTACGCCTTTCGAGCGATTTTCGACGGCATTTGTAAGAGATCTCTTACAAAATCTTGAGACATCTCTTACAAAGCCGCTGCCATTTCTAGCCTTATTGGCCTTTAATGGCCTTGATTCCGGGGTAGCTGACGTCGCCCAGTTCATCCTCGATGACCAGCAGGCGGTTGTATTTGGCAACACGGTCACTGCGGCAAAGCGAGCCGGTTTTAATCTGCCCGGCACAGGTGCCCACGGCCAAATCGGCGATGGTGGTATCTTCGGTCTCACCCGAGCGGTGGGAAATCACGGCGGTAAAGCCCGCGTCCTGAGCCATCTTGATGGCATCCAGCGTTTCCGACAGCGAACCGATCTGGTTGAACTTGATCAGGATGGAGTTGCCGATCTGCTCGTCGATACCGCGCTTGAGAATCTTGGTGTTGGTCACGAACAAATCATCGCCAACCAGCTGGACCTTATCGCCCAGTTTATCGGTCAACGCTTTCCAGCCGTCCCAGTCAGATTCATCCATGCCATCTTCGATGGACACGATCGGATAGTCCGCGCACAGGCCTGCCAGGTAATCCGTGAAGCCCTGGGCGTCGTAGCTTTTGCCTTCACCGGCAAGGTTGTACTGACCATCCTTGTAGAATTCGGAAGACGCACAGTCCAGCGCCAGCGTCACATCGCTGCCCAGCGAGTAGCCCGCATCGGCAACCGCCTGCTTGATAACCGCCAGCGCGTCAGCGTTGGACGCCAGGTTGGGGGCGAAACCGCCTTCGTCGCCGACCGAGGTGGAGAGCCCCTTGGCCGACAGTACCTTTTTCAGCGCGTGGAAAATCTCCGCGCCCATGCGCAGGCCTTCACGGAAGCTGGGCGCGCCGACCGGCTGGACCATGAATTCCTGGATATCGACGTTGTTATCCGCGTGCTCGCCGCCGTTCAGGATGTTCATCATCGGCACCGGCATGCGGTACTGGCCAGGCTGGCCGTATAGCTCGGCGATATGCGCGTAGAGCGGCACGCCTTTGGCATTGGCAGCGGCTTTAGCTGCCGCAAGCGATACGGCCAGAATGGCATTGGCGCCCAGGTTGGCCTTGTTGTCCGTGCCGTCCAGGGTCAGCATGGCGTCGTCCAGGCCACGCTGGTCACGCGCGTCCATCCCCAGCAATGCCTCACGGATTTTGCCATTGACCGCGTCCACTGCTTTGAGCACGCCTTTGCCCAGGTAGCGCGCCTTGTCGCCATCCCGTAGTTCGAGCGCTTCCCGCGAGCCGGTAGAAGCGCCGCTTGGGGCACAGGCGTCGCCTACCGCACCGCTTGCCAGGCGAACGGTTGCCTGAACGGTGGGGTTACCGCGTGAATCGAGTACTTCCAACGCACGGATATCAACGATTTTGGTCATGACAGTGTCCTTAGTTGTCGGTCTAATGGAGGTTTAACGTATCACGTTTGGCGGCGCCATCAGCGAATGGACAGCGGCGCAAAGCCTTTCACCAGCGCATCCAGCTGCACGAGCTGGGTCAGAAACGGCTCCAGCTGATCCAGCGGCAAGGCGCAGGGGCCATCGCACTTGGCATTGTCCGGGTCGGGGTGTGCTTCCAGAAACAGCCCGGCCAACCCCACCGCGACGCCCGCGCGGGCCAATTCCGCCACCTGGGCACGGCGTCCATCGGCGCTATCGGCACGCCCACCGGGGCGCTGCAGCGCATGGGTCACGTCGAAAAACACCGGCGACCCGGTTTGCTTCATATCGCCCAGGCCCAGCATATCCACAACCAGATTGTTGTAGCCAAAACTGGTGCCGCGCTCGCAGAGCATCAGGCGGTCGTTACCGGCTTCCCGAAACTTGGTGAGGATATGACGCATTTCATGCGGCGCCAAAAACTGTGGCTTCTTGATATTGATCGCCACCCCCGTCTTGGCCATGGCCACGACCAGGTCGGTCTGACGTGCAAGAAACGCTGGCAGCTGGATAATGTCGGCCACTTCGGCTGCCGGTGCGGCCTGCCAGGGCTCGTGGACGTCGGTGATCACCGGCACCCCGTGGCGAGCTTTAATGTCCGCCAGGATCTGCAGGCCTTTTTCCAGCCCCGGCCCACGGTAGGAGTGGATGGAGCTGCGGTTGGCCTTGTCGAAACTCGCCTTGTAGACATAGGGCATGCCCAGTTTCTGGGTCACCTTGACGTAGGTCTCGGCCACTTCGTCAGCCAGCTCAGCCGACTCCAGGACGTTCATGCCGCCCAGCAGCATCAGAGGCAAAGAATTGCCGGCGGTTAGGCCGGCAACGTTGATATGGTGCTCTTGGAATGTCTCTTGAGAAGCCATGCTTCCCCCTGTTATTCCTGACCCGTGGTTATTCCTGAGGTGCCGCGTGGGCACGTGCTCGCGCGGCTTTGTGTTCGACGGCGGCATTGATAAAGCCCGAGAAGAGCGGATGACCATCCCGGGGTGTCGAGGTGAATTCCGGGTGGAATTGGCAGGCGACGTACCAGGGGTGGTCAGCCAGTTCGACCATTTCCACCAGCGACTGATCGACGCTCTTGCCTGAAATCACCAGCCCCGCCTTTTCCAGGTCGTCGATAAACTGGTTATTGACCTCGAAACGGTGGCGGTGGCGCTCGACGATTTCATCGGCACCATAGGCTTCACGTGCCTTGCTGCCCGACGCGAGGCGGCATATCTGCCCGCCCAGGCGCATGGTGCCCCCCAGGTCGGACGCTGCATCGCGCAGCTCGATCTTGCCTTCTGCATTCAGCCATTCGGTAATCAGGCCGACAACAGGGTGCTGGGTATCGTGGGTGAACTCGGTGGAGTTGGCATCTTCCCAGCCCGCCACATGACGCGCAAACTCGATCACGGCCACCTGCATGCCTAAGCAGATCCCCAGATACGGCACCTTGTTTTCACGGGCAAACTGAGCGGTCATGATCTTGCCTTCAACGCCGCGCTCGCCAAAGCCACCCGGCACCAGGATGGCGTCTTTACCGGCCAGCCGTTCGGTACCATGGCGCTCGATATCTTCAGAGTCGACGAAGTCAATATTGACCTTGATGCGCCCCTGGATACCGGCATGGGTCAAGGCTTCATTGAGCGATTTGTAGGCGTCGAGCAATTCCATGTACTTGCCGACCATGGCGATGCTGACCGACTTCAGCGGGTTGAGCTTGGCATCCAGCACCTTCACCCACTCGGAAAGATCCGCCGGACCGGCTTCCAGACGCAACTTGTCACAGACGATATCGTCCAGCCCATGCTCGTGAAGCATCAGCGGGATGCGGTAGATGGTATCGGCATCCTGCAGCGGCACGACCGCACGCTCTTCCACGTTGGTGAACAGGGCAATCTTGCGCCGCTCGCTCTCTTCCAGCTCGACTTCGCTGCGGCAGATTAGGATATCCGGCTGGATACCGATGGAGCGGAGCTCCTTGACACTGTGCTGGGTTGGCTTGGTTTTGGTTTCACCCGCCGTCTTGATATAGGGCACCAGCGTCAGGTGCATGAACAGTGCGCGGTTGGCGCCCTGTTCGCTGCGAATCTGGCGGATCGATTCCAGGAAGGGGAGCGACTCGATATCGCCGACCGTACCGCCGATTTCCACCAGCGCCACATCGAAGCCTTCGCCCCCGGCGTAGACGCGCTGCTTGATCTCGTCGGTGATATGCGGAATCACCTGAACGGTACCGCCCAGGTAGTCACCACGGCGCTCTTTGCGCAGCACATGCTCATAGACACGGCCGGTGGTGAAGTTGTTGCCCTGGGTCATTTTGGTACGAATAAAGCGTTCGTAGTGACCAAGGTCAAGGTCGGTTTCGGCACCATCCTCGGTGACAAATACCTCGCCATGCTGGAAGGGACTCATGGTGCCCGGGTCGACGTTGATGTAGGGGTCGAGCTTGAGCATGGTGACCTTAAGGCCGCGTGCCTCGAGAATCGCCGCCAGCGAGGCCGACGCGATGCCCTTGCCAAGAGAGGACACAACGCCGCCGGTCACGAAGATATATCGTGTCATGAAAAACCTGTCGAAACGTGATCAAAAGGCACGGCAGAAAGCCACACCAGGATGGGACGACAGAATAGCAGAGTACGACCTAAGGCTCAATTACGGCGGGAAGAGGGATCGAGGCGCCGAGGGTGATAGCCAGTAGATGGCCTGATCGCCCGACAAGTCAGGCTCCTACAATTTGGGTGCATGCACCCGGGGTTGTAGGAGCCCAATTCATTGGGCGATCAGCAATTATCAAGCCACCGCAAGTTATCGCTTGTAGACGGCCCGATCGCCCGACAAATCGGGCGCCTACAGGGCTAGGTGCGTGCGCCGGGGTTCGTAGGAGCTCAATTTATTGAGCGATCAGCAATTATCAAGCCACCGCAAGTTATCGCTTGTAGATGGCCCGATCGCCCGACAAGTCGGGCGCCTACAAGACCGGTGCTGGAATCCGGATTAAACGCCCAGATAATCCAGCATGCCTTCCGCTGCCTGGCGGCCTTCATAGATGGCGGTGACCACCAGGTCAGAGCCGCGCACCATATCGCCACCGGCAAAGATCTTCTCGTTGCTGGTCTGGTAGGCGTACTGGCCATGCTCCGGCGCTTTCACCCGGTCACGCTCGTCCACCTGGATATTGGCGGGGTCAAACCACGGGGCAGGGCTTGCCTGGAAGCCGAAGGCAATGACCACGGCATCGGCGGCAACAATCTCTTCCGAGCCTGGAACCACTTCAGGGCGCTGGCGACCGTTTTCATCCGGCTCGCCCAGACGGGTGCGCACCACCTTCACGCCTTCGACCTTGTCGTCACCGACAACGGCAACCGGCTGACGGTTGAACAGGAACTCGACGCCCTCTTCCCGGGCATTGGCGACCTCCTTGCGCGACCCCGGCATGTTCTCTTCGTCGCGGCGGTAGGCGCAGGTGACGCTGGTGGCCCCCTGACGGATCGAGGTACGGTTGCAGTCCATGGCGGTATCACCACCGCCCAGGACCACCACGCGCTTGCCTTCCATGGAAATGTAATCGTTGGGGTCTTTTTCAAAGCCCAGGCAGCGGTTGACGTTGGCAATCAGGAAGTCGAGCGCCTTGTAGACGCCCGGCAGGTCTTCGCCCGGGAAGCCGCCTTCCATGTACTTGTAGGTACCCATGCCCAGGAAAACGGCGTCGTAGTCCTGGAGCAGGGTATCGAACTCAACGTCGGTACCGATCTCGGTATTCAGCCGGAACTCGACGCCCATCTCCTCAAAGACCGCACGACGGCGTTCCATGACGTTCTTTTCCAGCTTGAACTCGGGAATACCGAACGTCAGCAGGCCACCGATTTCAGGGTACTTGTCGAACACCACCGGCTTGACACCATTGCGCGCCAGAATATCGGCGCAGCCGAGGCCCGCAGGACCGGCACCCACAATGGCCACTTTTTTGTCCGTCCAGGTGACCTGGGACATATCCGGACGCCAGCCCATGGCAAAGGCGGTATCGGTAATGTACTTCTCGATCGAACCAATGGTCACCGCCCCAAAGCCGTCGTTGAGCGTGCAGTCACCCTCGCACAGACGGTCCTGGGGGCATACACGGCCACATACCTCGGGCAGCGAGTTGGTTTTATGCGACAGCTCGGCGGCTTCGATAATGTTGCCTTCCACCACCAGCTGCAGCCAGTTGGGAATATAGTTGTGCACCGGGCACTTCCACTCGCAGTACGGGTTGCCACAGTGCAGGCAGCGGTGTGCCTGGCTGGCCGCATCGGTGGGCTTGTACGGCTCGTAGATTTCAGTAAATTCTTTGGCACGCTTACGCGCATCTTTTTTCTGCGGGTCCTGACGACCCACATCCACAAACTGGAAATCGTTATTCAAACGGTTGGCCATGATTTCTCTCCTGTCAGCGATAGGGGCACAAAACGGTTATTCCGGCTGACGCCGAGACTGATCCAGCAGGCTACCCAGGCTTGCTGCCTTGGGTTTTACCAGCCAGAAGTGACGCGCGTAGTCGCTGAAGTCTTCCAAAATAGCCGCCCCACGTGCTGATCCTGTCGCTGCGACGTAGGCCTCAATCATTTCGCGCAGGTGGCGACGATACGCCTCCATTGCTTCGGTGTTAACACGGTGAATCTCAACCAGTTCATGGTTGTACTTGTCGACGAAGGTGCGCTCTTCATCCAGCACATAGGCAAACCCGCCCGTCATGCCGGCGCCGAAGTTCACCCCGGTCTCACCGAGGACACAGACCAGGCCGCCGGTCATGTATTCGCAACAGTGGTCGCCTGCGCCTTCGATAACGGCCGTCGCCCCAGAGTTGCGCACCCCGAAACGTTCACCCGCCGTACCCGCCGCAAACAGCGTACCGCCGGTCGCGCCATACAGACAGGTGTTGCCGATGATCGCCGTTTTATGGCTTTCAAATTCACTGACTTTCGGTGGCACAATCACGATGCTGCCGCCGTTCATGCCTTTACCCACGTAGTCGTTGGCATCGCCTTCGAGATACAGGTTCAGGCCGCGGGCGTTCCACACCCCGAAGCTCTGCCCAGCAACGCCGGTAAAGCGGGCGGTGATCGGCGCGTTTTCCAGGCCTTCTTCACCGTAGCGCTTGGCAATCGCGCCGGATGTCAGCGCGGCGACACTACGGTCACAGTTGGTAATGGTGAAATCGAACTCGCCACCCGACTGGTTTTCGATGGCATCTTTCAATGCCGCCAACACTTCCTGGTTTTTGGCACCCGGATCGTGGGGCACGTTACGGCTCACCTTGCAGAACTGGGGCGCATCCGCGGGCACGAAGTCGTTGGTCAGCAGCGGCGTCAAATCCAGCTTGCGCTGGGAGGCGGTATTGCCTTCCAGTACTTCGAGCAGGTCGGTACGGCCGATCAGATCGGTGAGTTTGGTCACACCGAGCATGGCCATCAGCTCGCGCACTTCTTCGGCGATAAAGCGGAAGTAGTTCTTGACCATGTCCACGGTACCGCGGAAGTGCTCGCCGCGCAGGAAGTCGTCCTGGGTGGCGACACCCGTGGCACAGTTGTTCAGGTGACAGATGCGCAGGTACTTGCAGCCCAGCGCGACCATCGGCGCGGTCCCGAAGCCGAAGCTTTCCGCCCCCAGGATCGCCGCCTTGACCACGTCCAAACCGGTCTTCAGACCGCCGTCGGTCTGCAGGCGGATCTTGTCACGCAAGCTGTTGATACGCAGCGCCTGGTGGACTTCCGGCAGCCCAAGCTCCCAGGGTGACCCGGCGTGCTTGATCGAGGTCAGCGGACTTGCGGCGGTGCCCCCATCATAGCCGGACACGGTAATCAGGTCGGCATAGGCCTTGGCCACCCCGGTGGCGATGGTGCCAATACCCGGCTCGGACACCAGCTTGACCGATACCTGGGCGTCCGGGTTGACCTGCTTGAGGTCAAAGATCAGCTGCGCCAGGTCTTCGATCGAATAGATGTCGTGGTGCGGCGGCGGTGAAATCAGCGTCACGCCGGGCACCGAGTAGCGCAGCCGCGCAATCAGCTGATTGACCTTGCCGCCCGGTAGCTGACCGCCCTCGCCGGGCTTGGCGCCCTGGGCGACCTTGATCTGCAGGACTTCCGCATTGACCAGGTAGTGAGGCGTCACGCCAAAGCGGCCAGAGGCAATCTGCTTGATCTTGGAGCTGCGAATCGTGCCGTAGCGCGCCGGGTCTTCACCACCCTCGCCGGAGTTGGAGCGGCCACCTTCCTCGTTCATCGCCTGGGCCAGGGCTTCGTGAGCCTCCGGCGACAGCGCGCCCAGCGACATGCCCGCGCTGTCAAAGCGCGGTAGCAGGTCTTCGACCGGCTCGACGTCATCCAGCGAAACCGGCGTTTCGGCAGGCTTGAGGGCCAGCAGATCGCGGATTGTCGCCACCGGCCGCTCGTTGACCAGTTGGGCGAATTTCTTCCACTTGGCGTAGCTGCCTTCCTGCACGGCGGCCTGAAGCGTCATCACCACGTCAGGGTTATAGGCGTGATACTCGTGGTTATGAACGTACTTGAACAAGCCGCCCTGGGTGATGCCCTTGCGCGGAATCCAGGCGTCTTTGGCCAGCAATGCCTGCTGCATCTGCAGCTCGGCAAAGCCGGTGCCCTGGATGCGCGACGCCATGCCCGGGAAGCACATCTGCATGATGTCGTCGTCGAGGCCGACGGCTTCGAACAGCATCGAACCGCGGTAAGACGCCAGTGTCGAGATGCCCATCTTGGAGAGGATCTTGAACAGCCCCTTCTGCAGGCCTTTACGGTAGTTTTCCCGCGCATCTGCCGGGTTGCCGGTCAGCTCACCGGTGCGGTGCATATCCGCCATCACCTGGTAGGCCAGCCATGGGTAGACCGCCGTCGCGCCCACGCCGAACAGTACCGCCATCTGGTGGGCATCCCGTGCATAACCGGTCTCGACCACAATATTGGCGTTGGGGCGCAGGGCGAGTCGGCCCAGATGAGTATGCACCGCCCCTACCGCCAGGACGGCCTGAATCGGCAGCATACCCTTGGGCAGATCGGCATCGGTCAATACCAGCAGGACCTTACCGGCCCGCACATGGGTTTCGGCTTCCTTACACAGCGCGGTCAGCGCCTGTTTGAGCGACTGCTGCTCGGGGTCATAGCCAAGCGACAGGGTGTGACTGGCAAACGCCGGATCATCCTGACTGACCAGGGCGGTAAATTTGCGCGGCGACAGCACCGGCGTGGTCAAGATCAGCCGGTGGGCATGCTCCGGGGTCGCCTTGAAAACATTCAACTCGGCGCCGCAACAGGTTTCCAGCGACATGACGATGGCTTCACGTAGCGGGTCGATGGCCGGGTTAGTCACCTGGGCGAACTTCTGGCGGAAGTAATCCGTCAGCAGCCGCGGACGGCTGGACAGCACCGCCATGGGCGTATCATCGCCCATTGACCCCACCGCCTCCTGACCGCTTTCGGCCAACGGGCGCAGCACCTGGTCGCGTTCCTCAAAGCTGACCTGGAACATCTTCTGCTGCACGTTCAGGGCATTGCCATCCATGTTCTGGAAACGCGCCAACTCGGTGAGCGCCGATTCCAGGTAGTTGGCTTCCTGCTTGAGCCAGCGCTTGTACGGATACGCCGACTTCAGCCGATTGTCGATGTCCTCGGTGTGCAGTACCTCACCGGTATGGGTATCCACCGCCAGCATCTGGCCGGGGCCCACGCGGCCTTTGGCCACCACGTCTTCAGGCTTATAGCCGTAAGTGCCGATTTCCGAGGCCAGGGTGATATAGCCATTCTTGGTAATCACCCAGCGCGCGGGGCGCAGGCCATTGCGGTCGAGCATGCAGACAGCCTGGCGACCGTCGGTCATCACGACGCCCGCCGGGCCATCCCAGGGTTCCATATGCATGGAGTTGTATTCGTAGAAGCCGCGCAGCTCGGCGTCCATGGTTTCCACGTTCTGCCAGGCAGGCGGCACCATCATGCGCACCGCACGATGTAGCTCCATGCCACCGGTAAGCAGCACTTCCAGCATGTTATCCATGCTGGAGGAGTCTGAACCGGTGGTATTGACGATTTCATCCAGTTCAGCGATGTCCGGCAGGCGTTCGTTAACGAAGTTCGCTTTACGCGAGTTCGCCCAGCCGCGATTGGCTTGAATGGTATTGATCTCACCGTTGTGCGCCAGCAGACGGAACGGCTGGGCAAGCGGCCAGCGCGGTGCGGTGTTGGTCGAGAAACGCTGATGGAAGACGCAGATAGCCGTTTCCAGACGCGGGTCGTTGAGGTCTGTATAGAAGGCCGGCAGGTCTTCGGGCATCACCAGCCCTTTGTAAGACACCACTTCAGACGACAGCGAGGCAACATAAAAGTCTTCGTCATCGCGCATTGCCTGTTCGGCATAACGGCGCGCCATGAACAGGTCAACGTCAAAGTGCTCACCGCTGCCCGGCTGCACGAAGACCTGTTTGATACGCGGCAGGCAATCAAGCGACATCGGCCCGCATACGCTGGAATCCGTGGGTACGTCGCGCCAGCCGATCACGTTCAGGCCGCGCGCCTTGAGCGTGTCTTCAAGAGTGTCGCGTCCGCGGGCGGCCCGCTTGTCATCATCGGGTAGGAACACGACCCCAACGGCAAAGCGCTCGCCCAGTTCCACGCCCAAGGCATCCTTGGCCACCGCCTGCATGAAGTGAGTGGGCATTTTAAGCAACAGCCCGCAGCCATCGCCGGTTTTACCGTCCGCAGCGATACCCCCCCGGTGCGTCATGCAGGTGAGGGACTCGATCGCGGTTTTCAACAGATCGTGGCTGGCCTGCCCTTCCATATGGGCAATCAGGCCAAAGCCGCAGTTGTCGCGAAACTCGCCGGGCTGGTGAAGACCTCTATTCATGGGCGTGCCTCTAGTCTAGTCAGCGTGTTTTTTTGGTAGCGCGGTTGTGATAAAAAGGCGGGTTATTGATTTTTTAAGTGGTGTCCACCGGCCTGCTGGAGGGCGGCCTTTGCCTTCGCTACCATTGGAAAATGGCCGATCAGCATAGCGATTTGCAGCCGCTTTGCGCAATCTTTCCTCGCCTCCCGGACCCTCAAAACCCTTTCCAAATCCTGTAGTTGCACAACCGATCAATTAAAAAATCGATATCCTTCAACCACTTGCAATGCAGCTAAACGCTATTTTAACGAAAAACCAAAATCACTAGACTTTAGTCTAATAAGGCGCATTTTAGCCATGCCGATGCTGCATAAGGCATACGGATTAGCTAAAGCATAACCTTTTATTGTGCACCACCGAAAAACACCCCGCTTGGTCAAAGCGAGGTGTCGGCAAGGTGCAATACAAGGGAAAATCAGCGGCTAGCGCCGCGGGTAGCGATCGAGCAGGCTTGTTAGCTGGTCAGGCGGCACCGCATCGCTGACGCAGGCGCTGCCCAGCGCCTCGAGCAGCACCAGCCGCAAGCGGGTATCGATATTCTTCTTGTCCAGCCGCATGCGGGCCAGAAAATCGTCACTCGACATGCCTGCCGGTGCATGGACAGGCAAGTCGGCGCTCTCGATCAACGCCAGGCTGCGCTCGCAGTCTTCGGTCGAGATCCAGCCAAGCGCTTGGGAAAGCGTGGCGGCCATTGCCATCCCCGCGCCTACGGCTTCCCCATGCAACCAGTTGCCATAGCCCTGGTGCGCTTCAATGGCGTGGCCAAAGGTGTGGCCAAGGTTGAGCAGCGCGCGAACGCCCTGCTCGGTTTCATCCTCAGCGACAATATCCGCTTTTATCAGGCAGCTTCGGGCGATGGCTTCGGCAATCACCTCGGGCTCCACCCGGCGTAATGCCGCCATGTTGGCTTCCAGCCAGGCCAGGAAGGTCTCATCGCGAATGAAACCGTATTTGATCACCTCCGCGAGCCCCGCTGACAGCTCCCTCGCGGGCAGTGTGGTCAGCGTGCCGATATCCACCAGCACGGCCTTGGGCTGCCAGAAGGCACCGATCATGTTCTTACCCAGCGGGTGATTGACGCCGGTCTTGCCACCCACCGAAGAATCCACCTGGGACAGCAGCGTGGTCGGGACCTGAATAAACGCCACGCCACGCTGGTAGGCGGCGGCCGCATAGCCGACCATGTCACCAATGACGCCGCCGCCCAGGGCGATCAGGGTGCAGCGACGATTAAACCCCGCTTCCAACAGTGCATTCCAGATACGCTCTACCTGCTCGATGGTCTTGTACTGTTCGCCATCGGGCAGCACGACCGTGCGCACCTCAAGATCATCCGGCAGACCATCGCAGAGGCGGGCCAGATACAGCGGGGCAATGGTTTCATTGGTAACCACCATGACCTGCTGACCGGCCAGATACGGCGTCAGCAGGTCGGGCCTGCCCACAAGCCCCGTACCAATAAGGATCGGATAGCTGCGCTCGCCGAGCGCTACCTCAAGCGTACGCTGTACGCCCTCAACTGCGGTCATGGGGATACCTTGTTTGACGAGTTTATGGGTTCAAGAGGGTCGACAAGGCGCCGGACGCGTCGCACAATTTCGTTGACCACCGCCCGCGGACTGCGCCGGTCGGTACGCACGGTAATATCCGACGTGGCGCGATATAGCGGGTCTCGGGCGGCGAACATATCGTTCAGCACCTTCTCGCGGTCAGCACACTGCAGCAGCGGGCGGTTGCGGTCTTTGGCCGTGCGCCGGAGCTGCTGATCGACAGTGGTCAACAGATACACCACCGTGCCCCGCTCGCGGAGTGCGCGGCGGTTTTCCTCGCGCAGCACCGCACCACCGCCGGTCGCGACGACCACGGGATGGTGTTGGGTCAGCTCGTCGATCATGTGAATCTCACGCTGGCGAAAGCCCTGCTCGCCTTCCACATCAAAAATCCACGGGATATCTGCCCCGCAGCGCGCTTGAATGGCGTGGTCGCTATCAAAAAAGTCGCGCGATAGTTCGGCTGCCAGCAGTCGACCAATCGTGCTTTTGCCAGCCCCCATGGGGCCAATCAGAAAAAGGTTGGGTAAATCCTGCATCAGCGAACCGTTAAGCCATCATCAAGAAGTCGTGGTGTAATAAAGACTAACAACTCTACCTTTTCATTGCTCTCTTCGGTATAGCGAAACAGTCGACCCAGCAAGGGAATATCGCCGAGCAGCGGTGTTTTGGCGACTTGGCGCAGTTCCTCGGTGGTTAAAATACCGCCCAGCACCACGGTTTGACCATTATCGACCAGCACCTGTGTCTCGATCTGGTTGGTATCGATAGGGGGCTCTCCGCCAAATTCGGATTCACGGAAGCTGTCGTTGCGAATCAGCAGATCCATGATGATGCGGTTGTCCGGCGTTATCTGCGGGGTGACCTCAAGCGATAGCTCGGCTTCTTTAAATTCGGTGTTCGGGTTATCGTTACCATCGACGCTCTGGAAGGCGCGTTCCTCGCCCTGGCTGATGGTGGCGGTGCGCTGGTTGGCGGTAATGATCTTGGGCTGTGAAATGGTCTGGCTCTTGCCTTCGCTTTCCAGGGCGCGCAGTTCAAGGTCGAGCAACACATCGCCTGCCAGATAGCCAAAGCTGAACCCGGCACCCGCGTCGGACGCGTTGCCAAAATCAACCGCCAGCCCGCCCCGAGCGCGGTTCAGGCCCTGCGGGTTAATATCCCGGCCAATAAATTGACCGCTGTCACTTTCCTGGAAACCTCGGGTACTGGACGCTCCCCAATTAATGCCCAGCTCACGGGAAGCCGTATCACGGGCGATCACGATACGGGCTTCAATCTGCACCTGGCGAACGGCCACATCCAGACGGTCCAGGGTGCGCACGATTTCACGCACCTGATCCGGGGTGTCTTGAATCAGCAACGTGTTAGTGCGTTGATCAACGCTGACCCGACCACGCTCGGTGAGCAGGCCGAAGCCATCACCACCGCGCAGCAGTTGCGACAGGTCTTCGGCACGGGCGTATTTCACTTCGATGAACTCGGTAATCAATGGCGCCAACGTTTCCTGCTGTTCGCGGGCTTCCAGTTCCTGTCGCTCCAGCTCAGCCAGCTCACTCGCCGGCGCCACGACTATCACGTTGCCCTTTTCACGGCTGGAAAGCCCCTGGCTCTGGAGAATCAGGTCCAGCGCCTGGTCCCAGGGCACATCGTTAAGGTTGAGGGTTACCCGCCCGCTGACGCTGTCGCTGGCCACCAGGTTCAAGCCGGTAAAATCGGCGAGGGTGGCCAGCACGGCGCGCACTTCAATATCCTGGAAATTCAGGCTGAGGCGCTCACCGGTGTAGTCTTCACCTTGATCCATACGGGCCTGCTGGGGAGCTTCGCTGACAGGCTGAACTTCCACCGTCAGCTGATCGCCTGACTGGGATGACACCATGGCATAGGGGCCGTCGGTGGCCAGCACCAGCTCGCTGCCGTGTTGCCCGCGGCGCGGCGTGATACGTGTGATCGGCGTGGCAAAGTCAGTCACGTCATAAACCTGATTGAGGGCGTCGGGCACATTCACCTCCCCCAGATCGACAATCACCTCATTGCGTCCACCCTCACGCACCTCGGGCCTGACGCTGTCGCGATCAAAGGTCACCAGCAAGCGTCCTGCCCCGTCCTCACCGCGCTGAAAGTCGATATCCTGCACCTGCGGCCCCTGAACGGTTTCAAGGCGTTCGACTGGCGCCTCATTCGATGCATCGGCGGCCGCCAGGGTCACCGTCAGCCGGTCACCGGACACCGACGAACGAAACTGGCGAGGTGCCTCCAGGTCGAGTACGAGGCGCGTGCGACCGTTGCCCTCCAGCGCGGTAATGCTCTCAATGCCGCCCAGGTCAACGCGGGTTCGACGTTCGGCAAGGCCGTTTCGGGTAGCCGCAAGGTCAAGCGCCAAACGCGGTGGATCCACCAGCGGGTAGCCGTTGAGTTCAGGCACATCGCCGCTGAAGCGCAACTCCAACGCCACAGCACCGCTCTGCGTCTTTCGCACATCCAGGTCGGTGAGCACCGAAGCCATCGCCCAGCCGGGAAGTAGCATCATTGCTGCCAGCATGCTTTGCCGAAAACGGCTTGCCAAGGTGTTTGCCATGGGTCTCCATCCACTTGCTTTGGGTCGCTGCGTGATGCGCATGCCCGTCATCATTTAGCGCTCATCGTCGATGGTGAGCGAAGCAGGACGTGTCTGCCAGCCATTTTGCTGGGTGTAAACGCGTTCACGAATCTCAATTTCCTGGGCGGAAATAGCCACAATGCGGCCATCGTTGGTGCCCATATAATTACCTTCCCTGACATTAACCACCTCGCCCTCAGGGGTTGCAATCATGGCCACCTGCCGCCCGCCCATGCGTAGCGTGCCAACCAGCTGCAGCTCTTGCAGTGAAAAGCGCTCCAGCGGTTCGGCAGGTCGCTGCGGGTCCGGGCCATTTTCACCCGCCACGCCATAGGCGTTGTCCTGTATCGATTGCGGCGGCAAAAAGGGGCTTCGCGCGTCACTGTGCTGATAGCGTTGTGCCGGGTAAAGCGGTATGTAGGGAATCACCATGACCGGCTCGCTGCTGGCCTTTTGCCGAATATCGTCAAGGCTTGCCTCCAGTTGCGGGAGTGCCGGGTCCGCGCAGCCCGTCAACAGGAGTAAAGCCGCCAGCCATCCGGCCACCAGACCTCGGCGCACCAACGACGTCATGGATTTTCCTCCCGGTCCCGGTAGGTACGCGCCAGCAAGGAAAGCCGCAGGTTGCCTCCGCTGTTATCGACGGGTGCCAATGTGAAGTCGTGCTGGGTCACCAGCCGGGATAGCGAGGCAATATCGGCGGCAAAACGGGCAATCTGATGAAAGTCGCCGCGTACCTGTATATCCAGCGGCTGCTCCACATAGTGCCGTTGGGTAACGGTGGGGCGCAAACGAATGGTTTCGATCGTCAGCCGGTTATCCACCGCGGCATCGCTGATGCTATCGAGCAACGATGGAATCTCCGCATCGGTGGGCAGGATGGCGCGTATACGCGCCATCTGGTCTTCCAGGGTGGCAAGCTGCTCGCGCATCTTGGGCAGCTGAGCCGCTTCACCCGACTGCCGACGGTAGTCGCCAAGCAAACGCGATTCTTGCTGCCGCGCACTGGCCAAGTCAGCGCGACGCTCGCCGATGATCAACCATTCCATGATCAACACGGCCACCAGCAGGGCCAGCCCACCGCACAGCGCTTTAAGCAGCAATGGCCAGCCACCGGCTTCTTTCACATCCAGGTCTCGCCAGTCGACATCGCGCAGCTGTTGCCATTCCTGCGCCCACCGCGCCCGCTTCCAGATCATGGCTGCTCCTCGGCGGACATTGACAGTGACGGTTGCTCAACGTCGAAACGGAACTGTCGGCCGCCCCCCTCGGCGTCGCTCTCGACTTCGGATAGCGATGGCACGCCCAACGCCCCACTGTCAGCGACGCGGCGTAACTGCTCGGACACCTGCCGTTCGCTGGCCGCGCTCCCCTCGATGCTTACCTGGGCACCGGTGCGCGACACCTGCCGGTAGACCACACCGCTGGCAACGCTGCTTGCGAGCGCATTGAACAACTCGACGGTGCTGGCCCGCTGCGTTTGCAGCGTTTGAAACAGCACCAGTTGCTCCCCTAGCCGCAGGGCGTCCGCCTTATAGCCTTCCAGGTTGCCGATATCCTCTGTCAGCTCCCGGGCCTGGGTCTCGATAAACGCATTGCGCTGTTGCTGGGCAGCCAGTTGCATTGAATAAAACTTGGCAATGCCCCAGCCGAGTGCGACGCCTAACAGCAACATCAGCACCATGAAGTAGTAAAAACGCCGGGTGCGCCGTTCGCGCTGTTCCTCGCGCCAGGGTAACAGGTTGATGGTGATGCTCATTGCCCAACCCTCATGGCCAGGCCACCTGCTGTCAGCATCGCTGGGGCATCGTTGGTGAGCGCTTCGACATCCAGGCGCCTGTTGACCGCCATGGCCTGGAAGGGGTTGGCGATGGTCACCGTCATGCCGCTATCCTCGGCGATACGTTCCGCCAGGCCCGGAATCACGCTCGACCCGCCCGCCAGCACAATGTGCTTGACCTCATGCTGACGCCCCGCGGTGTAGTAAAGCTGGAGCGAGCGCCCCACCTGCTGCACGACCGTTTCCAGAAACGGGTTAAGTACGCTGTCATGATAATCATCCGGCAGACCGCCGCGTTTTTTGGCAAAACCGGCTTCTTCCATGCTCAACTGGTAACGGTCGCGGATAGCATCGGTCAGTTGGCGGCCACCAAAGACGGTGTCGCGGCTGTAGACGATGTGCCCGCCGCGCACGACGTGAAAGGCGTTCATATTAGCCCCGATATCCACCAGGCCGACGCAGGCGTCGGGGTCGTCCTCAACCTGAAGCTGGCGGCGCAACACTTCGAACGATCGCTCCATGGCAAAGGTTTCAACTTCAACGGCGGCGGGCTCAAGCCCGGCGCGCTCTAGGGTCTCGGTTAACTGGCTTACATCCTGCTGGCGGCAGGCCACCAACACTACCTGCTGCTGATCATCGTCGAATGGCGATGGGCCCAGGCACTCAAAGTCAAACGCCACCTCATTGAACGGAAACGGAATATGCCGGTCAGATTCGTCGATGATGCGGGCTTCGATGTCGTCTTCGCTGAGGGAGCGCGGAAAACTGAGCGTCTTGGTGATCGCGGCGCTTGCCGGTACGGCCACCGCCGCCTTACGCGTTGATGGACTGGCATGTTCTACCGCGCGGCTGAGCACCTGGGCGACATCGTCGATATCGCGGATGCGACGTTCCACTACTGCCCCTTCACGGAGCGGACGCACCGCGTAACTTTGCACCTGAAAGTTCTGATGCGCGTTCTTGAGTTCGAGCAGCTTGACAGTCGCCGACGTAATGTCGACGCCGATCAACCCGTTGCGGGGTTTGAGTAAGCGCATTATGGGTCCGAAGTCGCTTGCCTATCGCGTTGCTTGAGGTTACATGATTTTAAGCCGAGTCACACTCACGCCATATCATGGCACATCAACACTGGTGGCGGCCGCCTTGGCTTCCTATAATGGCAGCCAGTTGCGTGATACGGTCGTTTAGATACCGTCTCTTTTTTATTCATCCCACGGGTACTCTCCATTCATGACGTTTCTCCGCACCCTTATTGTGTCGCTGTTGGGCATTCTGGTCTCGCTTACCGGTGCCGTCGCTCTTGCCCTGGTCGGCGCCGCTATCTACTTCTCTCCCGGCCTTCCCGACGTTCGCCAGCTGCAGAACTTTGAATTGCACACCCCCTTGCGCATCCTGACACGTGACGGCCGCCTGATCGGGGAGTTTGGCGAAGAACGGCGCATCGAAGTCGATTTCGAGGCGATTCCCGATGAGATGATCAACGCGTTGACTGCCGCCGAAGACGCCAGTTTCTTCGAACACCAGGGCGTGGACCCACGCGGCCTGGCGCGTGCCTCGCTGGAACTGATGCGCAGCGGCGGGACCATTCAGTCCGGCGGCTCCACCATTACCATGCAGGTGGCGCGCAATTATCTGCTGACGCTGGACCAAACCTTCACGCGTAAAATCCGCGAAATACTGCTCGCCCTGCAGATGGAACAGGTGCTAAACAAACAAGAAATTTTTGAACTTTATGTAAACAAAATCTTCCTGGGTAACCGGGCGTACGGAATTGCCGCGGCGGCCGACACCTATTACGACAGACCCCTGGATGAATTGACGCTGGCCGAAACCGCCATGATCGCCGGCCTGCCCAAAGCCCCGTCGGCGTTCAACCCCCTGGCCAACTCCGAACGTTCGCTGATTCGCCGCAACTGGATCCTTTTCCGCATGCGCGAGCTGGGCCACATTGACGACGAGACCTATCGTGAGGCCGTCCAGGCACCGGTGACCGCAGAACGGCATTCCACCGTGCCGGAGGTGGATGCGTCCTACGTGGCCGAAATGGCCCGCCAATACGCCGTCGACCGCTTCGGGGACAACGCCTATACCGGCGGCTATCGAATTTACACGACCATCGACAGCGGGCTGCAGCCCACCGCCCGCCGCGCTCTGGCCAATGGGTTGATTGCCTATGATCGACGCCATGGCTGGCGCGGGCCAGAGGAGCGTGACATTGCCGCAAGCCTGGTCGAAGCCCAGGAAGAGACCGAAACCCGGGGCCTGGAAGAAGAGCTTGCCGAGTCGCCGGAAATTCGCCAAACCGCCCGCCAGGCAGCCGAACGAAGCCAGACGGAAATCGCGGGTATCGACGGTGACGTCAGCAACTGGCTTCAAGTGCTGGACCGCACGCCTCGCTATGGCTTGCTGGAGCCAGCAATTGTCGTCGAGAGCAGCGGCCGGACAATGGACGTGCTGGTTGACGGCGAACTGCGCCAGATCCCGTGGGAAGGCTTGAGCTGGGCCCGCCCTTATCTCAGCCCGCGCAGCCGCGGTGCCGAGCCCAGCTCGGCCCAGGAGATCGCGGTACGCGGCGACCTGGTTCGTGTCGTTGAAAACGAGGAAGGCCAGCTGCGTTTATCACAGCGCCCCGATGCAGAAGGCTCGCTGGTCGCCCAGGACCCGCGTACCGGAGCGATTCGGGCGCTTCAGGGCGGCTTCGACTTCAACGCCAGCAAGTTTAATCGCGCCGTTCAGGCCCAGCGCCAGGCCGGTTCCATCTTCAAGCCGTTTATCTACCTGGCCGCCCTTGAAGAGGGCGACATGAACGCGGCAAGCGTGGTCAACGATGCTCCCGTGGTGATGGATGACGGCAGCAACGAGCTATGGCGCCCGGTGAATTCGAGCCGCGATTTCCAGGGTCCCACACGGCTTCGCCCGGCACTGGCCCGCTCACGCAATCTGGTGACCATCCGCGTTTTGCAAAGCATGGGCATCAACTACACGCTTGACTACCTGAAAGGCTTTGGCTTTGCCGAAGGTCGTCTGCCTAACGGCCTTTCGTTGGCACTGGGCAGTGCGACGCTGACACCGATGGAAATGACCAATGCCTACTCGGTGCTGGCCAACGGTGGCTTCCAGGTGTCGCCCTGGTTTATCGAAAAGGTCGCTCGCCAAGGTGACGACGAGGAGGAAATCCTCGACGAAGCAAGCCCACAAGTGGCCTGCCGTGGGTGCGATGACGACCAGGAGACGGTGGAGATAGACGGCCACGACTACCCTGTTGCTGAGAGGGTTGCCGACCCTGCTGCGGTGTACATTCTCCGCGATATGATGCGCGACGTGATCGAGAGTGGCACCGGAAGCGCCGCGCTGAGTCTTGGGCGTGACGATATCGTCGGCAAAACCGGCACCACCAACAGCCAGCGTGATGCCTGGTTTGCCGGCTTTAACGACAACCTGGTTACCACCGTCTGGGTGGGCAAGGACAGCAACGAGACCCTCTCCGAGTATGGCTCCCAGGCAGCCTTGCCCATCTGGATCGACTTTATGGGGCAAGCCCTGGAGGGCTCTCCCTCGGCGTTGCCCGAGCGCCCGGATACGGTTATCACCGCACGAATCGATCCCGATAGTGGCCGTCGCCTGCGCGACGGACAGCCCGGCGGTATCGTTGAGCTGTTTCACCAGGACCACCTGCCTGACTACCAGAACAGCCAGATCAGCCGTGAACTGGAAGAGGCCAGCGGCTCACAGGGCTCAGGCACGGCGGAATCAATTTTCTAGCCAACCTATCAACCTCGACGCAAAAGGCCTGGCATATCGCCAGGCCTTTTTTATGCGACGGAATCAATACACCAGCCTGCCCATTAACAGGCTAGGTGGCGACGGCAGACTCCCGGCGACTGGCCAGCCAGTTGGCGATAAGCGCCGCGCTCATGACTGCCACTCCGGCCACTTCCGCCATCAGGCTGGGGTAGAACACGCCGATAATGGCGATAGTGATCGCCACCCGCGACGTCCAGCCCATGCGGGTGAACAGGTAACCTTCCAGCGCGGCGGCAAAGGCGCAAAGCGCCAGCAAGGCGATCACCGCGTTCCAGATCACGATTGGCACCGGCCCGCCCACGATGATTTCCGGGTTAAACACCATGAACAGCGGAATCAGGTACAAGCCCTTGGCAAACTTCCACGACTGGAAGCTCGTTTCCATGGGTTTACTACCCGCAATAGCGGCCCCGGCGAAACCCGCAAGGGCAATGGGCGGCGTCACATTCGAGTCCTGGGAGTACCAGAACACCACCAGATGGGCGACCAGCAGCGGAATCCCGAATTCTGTGGTCAGCGCCGGGCCGACCAGCACGATCAAGACGATATAGCTGGCGGTAACCGGCAGTCCCATCCCCAGAACCAGGCTTGCCAGCAATACCATGATCAGCGCGAGTACAATGTTGCCGCCTGAAAACGCCATCATCATGGACGAGAACTTAAGCCCCAGGCCGGTAAGCCCGACAATCCCCACGATGATCCCTGCAACGGCACACGCCATGGAGACGGCGACGGCATTGCGCGCACCCAGCTCCAATCCTTCCACCAGTTTCTTGAAACCCGCAGCGGCCAACTCCAAAATGCTGCGAGCCGTCACGGTTTCCCCCTGGCGAGGGGCCACAAAGAAGAACCACAACACGTAACGCAATACGGCCACCGCCACCATGGTGACAACGGCATAAAAGCCGACGCGCATCGGCGACATACTCATTGCCAGCAGCCATACCAGAACCCCCAGCGGCAGCAGGAAGTGCCAGCCATCCTTCATCACCTGGCGCATCTTGGGCAGCTCACTTCTGGCCATGCCCTGCATGCCTTGCTTGAGCGCGATGATATGCACGAACAGGTAAACCGTTGCAAAGTACATGATCGCAGGCAGGATACTGATCTTGACGATTTCCAGGTACGGCGTGTTGGTATATTCAGCGATCAGGAACGCCCCCGCCCCCATCAGCGGTGGCATGATCTGCCCCCCTGTGGAAGCTGCTGCCTCGATCCCACCGGCCTGCTTGGGCTTGTAACCCAGGCGCTTCATGAGCGGAATGGTAAAGGCACCGGTGGTCACCACATTGGCGATTGCACTGCCTGAAATGGAGCCCATGCCTGCGGAGGCCAATACCGCCGCCTTGGCAGGCCCGCCCCGCTGGCGACCGGTCGCCGCGTAAGCCATGTCGATAAAAAACTTGCCGGCACCGGTACTTTCCAGAAAAGCGCCAAACAGCACGAAAATAAAGATATAGGTCGCGGCAACGCCCAGCGGCAGGCCGAAGATGCCTTCCTGGCCGAGGTAGAGCTGACCGGCAATACGGTCAAAGCTATACCCCCGATGCCCCAAGATGCCGGGCAGCCACTCCCCCAGCCAGGCCAGATCACCGCGGGGCCCTGCCATCGCATAGAGAATCGCGATCAGCCCGATCAGGGTCATGCTAAGACCGACAGCCCGGCGGCTCGCCTCCAAAACGGTGACCGTGGCGATACAGGCCACCACGATGTCGGTCTGAGACCAGAAACCGGCCCGATTGATGATCTCATCGAGATACAGCACCAGATAGCCGCCCGTAATCAAGGCACCGGTAAAAAACACCGCATCGAGCCCCCAGCCCACAATGCCTCTGGGACGCCCGCCGCCAAATACCGGGAACATTAAAAAGGCCAGCATCATGATCAGCGCCAGGTGAATGCTGCGCTGATAAAACAGCCCCAGCGGCTGGATGCCCGCCGAGTAAAGTTGAAACAGTGAAAGCCCTACCGCCACGATGGTAATGCACCACAACACGGCGCGTGGCTGAACCACATTGCCGCCGGGCATTACCACCGAAGGTTGTCTTGATTCACTCATGGAGTCCTCGTCAGACGATATATCTGGCTGATTAGTTTTTCGTGTTAGCGTCAGCCGACTCGGTCAGGCGCAGCGTTACCCGCTCCCCGGCGGCGCGTTGACTCAGGCTGTAGCTGTGTGCCTGACCATTACGCTGCCACACCAGGCGGTGGTTAACGGCAGGCGCGCCGACACGTAATACATACTGATTCCCCGGAACGGGTTCGTCGATATGTTCGATCCAATACCCGCCCTGTCCATCGGAAACCTGCTCGCCACGACCATTAATATGCCCCAGGCCAGCGGCAAAGTCGGGTTGGTGGCTGCGCTCCAGTTCCATCACGCCCGCGTGATTGCGGTAACAGTCCAGGACCGTAAACGTCTCTACCGAATGCTGCCATTTCAGGCACCAGCGCGCGCCCTCGGGCATCGGCGTGTGGAAGAGCTGCTCGCCCTGCTCACTGGTCACTACCAGAAGCTCAGACGCATTAGCCGGAGCAGAGGTAGACTCCGCTCCGGCTAATGGTGAACCGGCTAGCCCCAGCGCAAAGACCGGGACTAACCTTACGGTCAGTGTCCAAGGCAGGCGTCGTGGTTGTTGCATGATGACCGCCTGCGTATGGATCAGGGACGTAGACGATCCGGAATATCGGCGTCAACTTCTTCAAAGTAGCGAATGGCGCCCGGATGCAGCGGCACCGGCGTGGACCCCATGGTGAACTCGATGGTGGTATTATTCGCCGCCGGATGTACCGCGATCAGTTCGTCGGTGTTTTCGAACAACAACTGGGTCAACTGATACGCCAGGTCCTCATCCATATCCGAGTTGACCACCAGGACGTTGGGAATACCGATGGTCTGCACTCCTTCGTCCATGCCTTCGTAAAGACCGGCCTGCAGCTGGTAAGGCGCAAAGACCTCGACGGCTTCCCGAGCATTGGCCATTTCTTCATCGGAAAGGCCGATGAGACGGATGTCCCGCGTGGCGGCCAGGTTCATGATAGAGCTGGTGGGAGGCCCAACGCTCCAGAAGCCCGCATCGATATCGCCATCGCGGATGGCGTCAGCGGTTTCGTTGAAGTTCAGCCGCTGGGGGGTGAAGTCTTCATAGCTCAGGCCGTTGGCTTCCAGTACGGCGCGCGCATTCAGCTCGGTACCGCTACCCGGTGCCCCCACGGAGACCCGCTTGCCTTCCAGGTCTGCCAGTGACTCAATATCCGAGTCGGCCAGGGTGACCAGCTGCACGGCATTCGGGTATACCGACGCCAGCGCACGGGTATTCTCGATCTGGCGGCCTTCAAAGTCGCCGGTACCGGTATAGGCTTGATAGACCGTGTCAGCCAGGGCCAGGGCCATATCGGCGTCACCGCGCATGATCAGGCCCATGTTTTCAACCGACGCACCGGTTACCTCGGCGGTGGCCTGAGCGCCTTCGATATGCTCATTGATCATCTCGGCGAAACCGCCGCCGATGGGGTAGTACACACCACCGGTACCGCCCGTGGCGATAGACAGTTGCTGGGCGCTGGCAGGCAGCGCAACGGCCAAGAGTGAAGCGGCAGCAGCTTTAGAAAGCGTTCGCATAAGCGTTTCCTCCGTCCTGTTTGGACTTATAGGTATGGTTGACGATAGGCAGGTAATACATCCAGCTTCCGATCGAATGGAAGCGGTCCCAATGAAATTAGCATGCAATCGCCGTTTGATGCCAATAACTTGGCATCAAGGCCAACCTTGCTTCAACGTTTCGCCAAAGCAAAAAGCCGCTGCGTGCGTTTGGCTGGCGATGCTTATATGATTAAAGGCTTATCGACATTTCTGGAAAGGAGCTACCCATGCTTGATCGACACTACACCCCTGGCAGGCGCCGCGCATGATGCTCTGGGAAGCCGCCGCACTGGTGGGCATTGGCATTATCGCCGGATTCATCAACGTCCTCTCGGCGGGCGGCTCGATGCTGGCACTGCCGCTATTGATGTTTCTTGGCTTGCCCACTCAGGTGGCCAACGGTACTAACCGCGTCGCCATCGTGTTGCAGAGCGTGTCCGCCATCAGCAATTTCAGACGCGCAGGCGCCTCGCATATCGGCCTGAGCTTGTGTCTTTCGGTGCCGGCCGTGGTCGGCTCGCTGGTGGGTGCCTGGCTCGCCCTGCAGGTTAGCGATGCGCTGTTCGAGGCGATCTTGATTGCCGTCATGGCCGCCTCGGCTCTGGTGATGCTGCTGCCGCAACCCAAGCTGGATACCCGCCCGCTCACCAAGGAACGACTGACCCCGCTGATTTATCTGGCCATGTTCGTGATCGGCATTTACGGCGGCTTTATTCAGGTCGGCGTGGGCGTGCTGTTTATCATCGTGCTGTACCGCATGCTGAAAATCGACCTGGCTCAGGTGAATGTTTTCAAGGTACTGATCATTCTCGTCTACAGCCTCCCCGCCCTTGTGATGTTCATGTGGTTTGACCAGGTGCGCTGGAGCTACGGACTATTGCTGGCGGTGGGCAGCATGACCGGCGCCTGGCTGGCGGTAAAGGTCAACATGAGCCCGCGGGGGGCGATGTGGATCAAATACCTGACCCTTGCGATGATCGCCGCGATCCTGCTGCGTCTGCTGTTTGGTTAAGCGCCGGGGTCAATCGATCAGCAGCGCCGCGACCTGCTTCACGATATGCGCGCCAATGGGCAATGCCGAGGTCGCCGCCGGTGACGGCGCGTTACCCACATTGAGCGTCCGCCGGGTGTTGACGAACAGAAAGTCGTCCACCAGCTTGCCGTCTTTGGAGACCGCCTGGGCCCGAACCCCCGCCGGGTAAGGCAGCAGGTCATCAGCCGTCAGGCTGGGGCAGTACTTGCGCACCAGTTCCAGGTAGCCGCGCTTGTACAACGAATTTTTCATTTCCACAAGCCCCGGCCGAAAGTGCCTGCCCAGCACCTTCAGAATACCGGGATGGGTCAACATCTGGCCCATATCGGCAAGCGATACATCACGCTTACGGTAGCCTTCACGCTTTAAAGCCAGCACTGCATTGGGCCCGACGGTCACGCTGCCGTCGATCATGCGGGTCAGGTGCACGCCCAGAAACGGCATCGTCGGGTCAGGAATGGGATAAATCAGGTGGTTCACGATGTGATTATGCTGCTCGGGCAGTTGGTAGTACTCGCCGCGAAACGGGCAGATCGTGAAGTCGGGCTTCTGCCCCAGCATGCGGATTACCTTGTCGGCCATCAGCCCCGAACACGACACCAGGTAACGGCTGGTGTACGACGCCTCCGCTGTGCTCACCACCACCACCTGGCGACGTTCCTCCAACCCCGTCACTTCCGCCTCATAGCGGATTTCACCGCCCAGGCGCTGAAAGTCAGCGGCCATGGCCCGAGTCACTGCGGCGTAATCGACAATCCCGCTGGAAGGCACATGGATGCCCGCCACGCCGGTAATGTTCGGCTCGCGCTCGCGCAGGGCATCGGCTTCCAGCCATTCACGCTCGAGGCCATTGGCCGCGGTGCGCTCCCAAAGCGCTTCCATGCGCTGCTTTTCGACCTCGTTCGTCGCGACCAGCAACTTGCCGCAGATGTTGTAGGCGATGTCGTGCTGGTCACAGAATTCGCGGGTAGCGCGGTTACCCTCGAGGCAGAATCTGGCCTTCAAGCTGCCCGGCGTGTAATACACGCCGGCATGAATCACGCCGCTATTATGGCCGCTCTGGTGCTGTGCGGGGCCACTTTCTTTTTCGAGCACCAGCAGCCGTTTATCGGGGTAGGTCTGCTGGAGCTGCATCGCCGTGGACATGCCCAGGATACCGCCACCGATAATGATGAAATCCCACATCAAGCTCTTCCTCCAGGCCACATTGTTAACATTTTCTGATAATAGCCGTTATTCTGCTGGTGCCGATATCATCCAGCCTTTACCAGGGAGCCCACACGCCATGGAGCCAGACGCGCCGCGTCAGAACCTCGCCATTCGCGCCTACCGAATGCTCAAGCACGATATTATCCGCGGCCGCTTCGCGCCGGAACAGAAGCTGCTGATGAGCCGCCTCAAAGACGACTACGGCGTCAGCACCGGCCCGCTGCGCGAGGCGCTATCGCAGCTGGTGGCCGACCACCTGGTCGTGGCCATCAGCCAGCGGGGCTATCGCGTTGCCCCCATGTCGCTTGCCGAGCTCAACGATATCTACGACGCCCGCGCGCAGCTTGAGGGGCTCATTCTGCGCCTGGCCATCGAACGCGGCGACGATGACTGGGAAGCCGACGTACTGGCAGCGGCGCACCGACTGGCCAAGGTCACCGCCATCAGCTCGCCGGATGAGCTGCTCGACGGCTGGGATCTGCGTCACAAAGCCTTTCATACGGCCATTGCCAGCGGCTGCAACTCACCGCATTTGCTGCAAATGCGCGATACCCTGTTCAATCAGGTGGAGCGCTACCGCCATCTCTGGCTGCAGGAAACCGTCATGTCGCCCACGGCCCTGGAACAGAAGCGCCAGGAGCATGCGGCACTGGTCGACGTTATCCTAGCCCGGGATGCAGATCGAGCGTCTATCCTGATGCGCGACCATTTGATGACGCCGGTACCCATCATCACCCGTGTGCTCAAGGCACGCGGCATCGAATAAATTCTGCGTTTTAAAAAAATGTAGATATTTTAAAATAACGGCGATACATTGGTCGCAGCAACACACCGACCGCCACGTGATTGCCGTGGTCGCTTGCGGGCGTCTGCGGGACTGCACCAAGGAGTTCACATGACACACTTCAACTGGGACGACCCGCTGCTGCTTGAGCACCAGCTGAGCGACGAAGAGCGCCAAATCCGCGACGCCGCCCACGACTACTGCCAGGAAAACCTTCAGCCCCGGGTGCTCAGCGCCTTCCGTGAAGAACGCTTCGACCGCGAGATCATGACCGAAATGGGCGAGCTTGGCCTGCTGGGAGCGACCGTTTCCCCCGACTACGGCGGCGCAGGCGTCAATCACGTCGCCTACGGCCTGATCGCCCGGGAAGTCGAGCGCGTGGACTCCGGCTACCGCTCCGCCATGAGCGTGCAGTCGTCGCTGGTGATGTACCCCATCGAGACCTACGGCTCCGAAGAACAGAAGCAGAAATTCCTGCCCAAGCTTGCCAGCGGCGAGATGGTCGGCTGCTTCGGCCTGACCGAGCCAGACCACGGCTCCGACCCCGGCAACATGATTACCCGGGCTGAGAAAGTTGACGGCGGCTACCGCCTGACCGGCGCCAAGATGTGGATCACCAACAGCCCGATTGCCGATATCGCCGTGGTATGGGCCAAGTCGGCCGCCCACGACAACCAGATCAAGGGCTTTATCGTCGAGCGCGGCGTGGAAGGCTTCAGCACGCCGAAGATCGACGGCAAGGTCTCGCTGCGCGCGTCGATTACCGGCGAGATCGTGCTTGAAAATGCCTTTGTGCCCGAGGAGAACCTGCTGCCCAACGTCAGCGGCCTGAAAGGCCCGTTCGGCTGCCTGAACAAGGCCCGCTATGGCATTGCCTGGGGCGTGATGGGCACGTCTGAATTCTGCTGGCATGCTGCCCGCCAGTACACCCTGGACCGCAAGCAGTTTGGTCGCCCCCTGGCCGCCAACCAGCTGATTCAGAAAAAACTCGCCGACATGCAGACGGAAATCACCCTGGGGCTGCAGGCAGCGCTGCAGGTGGGCCGCCTGATGGATAGCGGCAACTGGGCGCCGGAAATGGTCTCGCTGATCAAGCGTAACAACTGCGGCAAGGCGCTGGATATCGCCCGTCAGTCCCGCGACATGCACGGTGGTAACGGCGTTTCTGACGAGTATGGCGTCATTCGTCACATGGTGAACCTGGAATCGGTCAACACCTACGAAGGCACCCACGACGTGCACGCGCTGATTCTAGGCCGCGCCCAGACCGGTATTCAGGCGTTTTTCTAAGGACGTTTATGAGCGCATCTCCCAAACCGCTGGCGGGCATTAAAGTACTCGATATTTCCCGGGTGCTGGCAGGCCCGTGGTGCGGGCAAATGCTCGCCGACATGGGGGCCGACGTGATCAAGGTGGAACGTCCCGGCTGCGGCGATGACACCCGTCACTGGGGGCCGCCCTGGCTCGCGGGCAGCGAAGAGTCGGCCTACTATCTGTGCGCCAACCGCGGCAAGCGCTCGGTCACGGTGGACATGGCGAAGCCCGAAGGTCAGGCGCTCATCAAGCAGATGGCGGCTGACAGCGACGTGGTGATCGAGAACTTCAAAGTCGGCGGCCTCAAGAAGTACGGCCTGGATTACGCAAACCTCAAGGCGCTCAACCCAGGCCTTGTCTATTGCTCGATCACCGGCTTCGGCCAGGAAAGCCCCTACGCCCACCGCGCTGGCTACGACTTCATGATTCAGGCCATGGGCGGAATCATGAGCCTGACGGGCAAACCTGATGACGAACCCGGCGGCGGCCCGGTCAAAAGCGGCGTGGCGTTTACTGACATTTTCACCGGTCTGTACGCCGCCAACGCGGTGCTCGCGGCGCTATACCAGCGCCGCGATACGGGTGTCGGCTGCCATATCGATATGGCGCTGATGGACGTTCAGGTAGGCGTGCTCGCCAATCAGGCCCTGAACTATCTAACCTCGGGCAACGTCCCCCAGCGGCTGGGTAACGCCCACCCCAATATCGTGCCTTACCAGGCCTTTGCCACCCAGGACGGCCACATGATTGTCGCCGTGGGTAACGACGAGCAGTTCAAGCGCTTTTGCACGGTGCTTTCACTGTCCTCCCTGGCTGAAGACTCCCGCTTTGACACCAACGGCATGCGCGTTCAGCATCGGGACCAACTGGTGCCCGTCCTCGAAGCGGCGCTTGCCCAGCGCCCCACCGACGACTGGCTGGCAAGGTTTGAAGCCGTGGGCGTGCCCAGCGGCCCGATCAATACCCTGGATCGGGTCTTCGACGATGCCCACGTCAAGGCGCGTGGACTGAAGCAGACGCTGCCCCACTCTCAGGCGGGCCAGGTTGATCTGGTCGCCAACCCGATTCGCATGAACGGCAAGTCCATCAGCGCCAGCACGGCGCCGCCCTATCTCGGCGAGCACACCGACGACGTGCTGACCGATATTGGCATTACCACTGAACAGCGACAGGCACTGCGCAATGCGGGTATTATCTGAGTCTGACCGATTTCATTTAAACGTCTATTCAACCGTACACTACCCAACGACCTATTAGGCTACTCTAAAAACAGTCTGTCCCGGCGCTTTTTTGACTGATGTTCATTGCCATTAAATGCTGTACAATACATATACAAAAAGCTTACGGAAAGTTGACCAACTTTCAACACTGACCTGTTATTGTTGGATTAAGTAAGCAATGCAGCGCTTGTTTTGTTATTGGCGAGCGCCAGATACCTGGAGACACGATGAGTCAGTGCGCGCGCGTGAACGGAACCTGCAAACGCTGTGAAGGCGAACTGCCCTTCGATTTCACAATGGCCTTCCAGCCTATTGTGGATGTATCGCTTGCCAAGATTGACGCCTATGAGGCCCTGGTACGCGGACCGCAAGGTGAGTCCGCCTGGAGCGTTATTTCCCAGGTGACCGATAGCCTGCTCTATCATTTTGACCAGGCATGCCGGGTAAAAGCCATCGAAATGGCCAGCGCCCTCGAAATGCCGACGGCGCTGTCGATCAACTTTTTACCCAACGCGGTGTATGAACCCAGGGCCTGCATCCAGGCGACACTGGATGTTTCTCAGCGCGTCGGCTGGCCGACCGACCGGCTGATCTTCGAAATTACCGAAACCGAGCGCGTGCGCGATCGCCAGCACCTATGCAATATTATCGATGCCTATCGCTCGATGGGGTTCAGGACGGCTCTGGATGATTTCGGTAACGGCTACGCCAATCTGGATCTGCTGACCGACCTCGTCCCCGATAAAATCAAGATAGACCGCGAACTGGTGATGAACTGTGACCATGATAATAGACGCCAGTCGCTGCTTCGTTCGATCATTCAACTGGCCGATGAGCTAGCCATCAGACTGATTGCCGAAGGCGTGGAAACCCACGCAGAGGCATTGTGGCTGGCCCGTGAAGGCATTCCCTGCCAGCAGGGGTTCTACTATGCGCGACCTGCCGTCAATGCCCTGGCTGACGACAAAGCCTTGACGCAGCGTCTGATAGCGCTGCGCGACGAATCACAACAGGCCAGCTTGCAGGTACCCAATGACTAGTTCCGCATCGCCAGATATTCATCAGCTTCTGGACCAATCGAAACGCAATACGGAAAACGTCATCAAGGCGGCGCCGCTGGGTATCTGCATCACCGACCCCCATGGTTATTTTGAAATGGTCAACCCGGCTTACTGTGACTTTTACGGTTATGCTGAAGAGGAGTTGCTGGGCCAGCACTTCACCATGCTAGTTCCCGATGCCAACCGCGAGACGCTCCATGACCTACATGACTCGTTTATAGAGGGCGAGGAGAGACATGAGCTACGTCAGGAGTGGGAAGTCATAGGTAAAGGCGGCAAGACGCATACCATTATCGCCGAAGCCGCACGCATCATCGGCTTCGACGGGCAACCGCGAAAAGTCACCTTCATTGTCGATATCACCCAGCGCAAGCGGCTGGAACAGCGCCTTCAGAAAGCCAACGAGCGCCTGCACTACCTTGCCCACCATGACGAACTCACCGGCCTGCTGAACCGGCGGGCTGGCTTGCAGCGCCTGGAGCAGGAGCTAAGTCGAAGCTCGCGTTATGGAAGTCCCCTCAGCGTTTCGATGTTTGATCTGGATAATTTCAAGGCGATCAACGATACCTACGGCCACGGCGTCGGAGACAATATTCTTCAAGAAGTCACGGCGAAAGTGAACGAGACACTGCGCGAGACCGATATCCAGATTCGCCTGGGCGGCGAGGAGTTTCTGGTCATCATGCCCGAAGTGGATGCCGAAAATGCGCGGCAGGCCATGGAACGCGTGCGCAGTGCCGTTGCCGAGACAACGTTTACCCAGCGGGCCTTGACGGTTACGCTCTCCGCAGGCGTGGCAGGTTATGTCGAGGCCTCCACCACCCGGTTACTTGATCATGCCGATAAAGCCATGTATCAAGCTAAACAGTCGGGTCGCAATCGCGTTGTGGTCGCTTCATCCATGTAATCCTGCCTATTGCGCACTAGGCTGAAGCCTATCCCCATCCACTCAGGAGTTGAACTATGAGTAATGCCGAGTTAAACGAGTTAAAAAACAAGTATGTTGCTGCTGGTGCCGCAAGCCCCGCCACTGCCTTTGCCGCCCGCGCGGAAAACGCTGAAGTATGGGACGCCGACGGCAATCGCTTTATCGATTTTGCCGGCGGCATTGGCGTATTGAACGTGGGCCATCGCCACCCCAAGGTCGTAGCGGCCGTCAAAGCCCAGCTCGACAAGGTGATGCATACCTGCCAGACGGTAATGCCCTATGAAGGCTATGTAAAAGTCGCCGAGAAGCTCAGCCAGATCGTGCCGGTGCGCGGCCACGCCAAGGTCATGCTGGCCAACTCCGGCGCCGAAGCGCTGGAAAACGCCATCAAGGTTGCCCGCGCCGCCACAGGACGCTCCAACGTAGTCTGCTTCGACGGCGGCTACCACGGCCGTACCTTCTACACCATGGCCATGAACGGCAAGGTCGCGCCCTACCAGACCGACTTTGGCCCGATGCCGGGCACCGTTTTCCGCGCCCCTTACCCCGTGCCCTACCACGGCGTAAGCGAAGACGAAGCCATCCGCGGCTTGAAGATGGCGTTGAAAACCGATGCCAACCCCAAAGATACCGCCGCTATCGTGCTAGAACCGGTACTCGGTGAAGGCGGCTTCTACCCAGCTTCTACCAGCTTCCTGACCAAGATCCGCGAAATCTGCGATGAGCACGGCATCTTGATGATCATCGACGAAGTACAGTCGGGCTTTGGCCGTACCGGCAAGATGTTTGCCATCGAGCACAGCGGTGTTGAGCCCGACATCATGACCATGGCCAAGAGCATGGCCGACGGCATGCCGATCTCCGCGATCGTGGGTACCGACAAGATCATGGACGCTTCCGGCCCCAACTCCCTGGGCGGTACCTACACCGGCAGCCCGACCGCCTGTGCGGCTGCCCTTGCGGTAATGGAAGTGTTTGAAGAAGAAAACATTCTCGAGAAGAGCCAGGCGCTGGGCGAAAAGCTGGCGCAGCGCTTCAGCAACTGGGAAAGCAAGTTCGCCTGCGTTGATAACGGCCGCAACATGGGTGCCATGGCCGCGTTTGAGCTGGTATCCGACAAGACCGACCGTACACCCAACCCAGAAATGGCCGCGGCGCTGTGCAAAAAAGCACGTGAAGAAGGGCTGATCCTGCTTTCCTGCGGCATGTACGGCAACACCATCCGCTTCTTGATGCCCGTCACCATTGAAGACAACGTCCTCAATGAAGGGCTGGATATTATCGAGTCCTGCCTGGATTCGCTGGTGTAAGCGTTATCTTTATACCAGACCAAAACGCCGCCCAATCGGGCGGCGTTTTACTTGGTGCGACTCCTAACCGGCTTATTGCGCCATGAAGCGTGGTAGCCACAAGGCAATATCCGGCCATACGCTGATGATCAAGGCCGCCACGCACATCAGCAGAAAGAAGGGTAGCGCTGCCAGGGCCACCCGACTGATGCTTTCCCCCGTCAAGCTTTGCAACACAAACAGGTTGAACCCAACCGGCGGCGTTATCTGTCCAAGCTCGATCATGATGATCAGGAAGATGCCAAACCAGATGGGATCGAACCCCGCCATTAGCACGATCGGCAACGTAATCGGCAAACTCATGACGGTGATTGAAATACCGTCCAGAAAAAGCCCCAGCACCACATAGAAAACCGCCAGCGCCAGCAACAACGACATCGGGCTAAAGTTTTGCGCGGCAATCCACTCCGCAAGCTCCCGGGGCAGGTGCAGGTACCCCATCGCCGTGGATAGCAGGGATGCCGTAATCAATAAACTGCATACCATGATACTGGTGATTAACGTTCCTCTAAACGCCTCAACGAATAGCCGATTACTTAGCTGCCCCTCATAGCCCAACAGCAGCAGTGTCGCGGCAACGCCTACCGCAGCCGCCTCCGAGGGGGTGGCAATACCGCTGTAAATAGATCCAATGACAATCGAAATCAGTACCAGCAAGGGCAACAACAACAAAATGGATTGCCCTACGCTTTGGCCTGATGCTGCCTGCCTGGGTGCCAACGACGGCGATAGATAGGACCTCGCGCTGATATATACGCTATACAACAGCGCGATTAACAGACCCGGCACGACACCCGCCATGAACAGCTGGCTAATCGAGACTTCCGCCTGGACGCCATAGACGATCATGACGATCGAAGGCGGAATCAACAGCCCCAGGCTTCCGGCGCCCGCCAGCGAGCCAATCGATAGATTACGATCATACCCCCTCGTCTTCAGCTCCTGAGTGGTGATTTTGCCAATCGTCGCGGTCGTCGCCGCACTGGAGCCGCTCACCGCCGCAAACAGCGTACAACCAAGCACGTTGGTGTGGAGAATGCCGCCCGGCAAATGGCGGGTGATCGGTACCAGCCCTTTAAAAAGCCGCTCGGAAATATTGGAGCGAAAAATCAGCTCACCCATCAATATAAACAGCGGGATGGCCGATAACTCCCAGCTGTTACTGGCACGGTAGAGAATCCGCGAGAAAATCAGGCCAATACGATCAGCACCGAAGTCGCCAAACAGCCAAAGCGAGCCAATGGAAACGGCCAGCATGGCCGCAAAAATCCAGGTACCCATCGACAAAAAGAACAACAGCAGTACACCGACCCCGACGGCCGACCAAAAAATATCCATAACGCCTTTCCTATTAGCCGTTGCTTCAATTGACGCTAGACGAGTAGCCTGAACGCAGAACCATTATTTTTAGGGCTCTGACCAACAGCGTGATGGAAATTAACCACATGCCTATGAGGATGGCACTCTCCGGCAGCCAGATAGGCGTCTCAGCCATGGTGTCACTGACGGTGCCGCGACTATAGCTACGCTGAACGTTCTGAAACCAGAAGGTCGAGAGCCACACAAAGCAGCCTGCCGTTACCAGGCTGCTAAATAGCTCCAGCGGCCAGCGCATGGTTTCAGGAAAGCGCTCCAGAAGCAGCGAGACACGTATCAGCCCACCCTTCTCCAGTACATAGGGCAGGCCTAAAAATGACATCGTGGCCACGGCATAGCCGATATACTCATCAAGTATAAACGTCGAGTGGCCAAACAGTCTCAGCACTATCTCTAATAGAATATGACCCAGCATATAAATAATGAGGATCACGGCAATTAACGCACCAACTCTATTGAGCATTTTAGAGATAGACTCAATGATATTGACTACCTTCATTGAGAGCCTCGAAACTCGGCTAAGATAGATTCACCGACATCCCCAGTATTCTCCAGCCAGCTTTCGATAACGCTGCCTGCCGCTTCGTTAAGGGGAATTAGTAATTCATCTGGGGCGGGATCGCTTATCACAACATCGTGCTCACGAAGCGTTTTGTAGTTCTCTTCAGTACGCGTTTCAACCGTTTCCCAATTATGTTGGTCCGTCATACTGGCCGCTTCCATCACCGCCTCCTGTTGAGCCTCCGTAAGTGACTCGAAAGTGTCGCGATTCATATGCACCATATTAAGAGGAATGGCGTACTGAACCCCTGCAAAGTAGTTCTGGTGCTCCCAAAAGCTGGCATTGGCTCCTGCTTCGGCCGACGTTAATACGGCCTCAATGCCGCCGGTGGCCAGCTGGGGAACTACATCGGCCCAGGATAAGCTGACCGGCGAAGCACCGACATTTCTAAAAGTTTCAGTACCGTTACGGTCGAAAGTGCGAATTTTCAGGTTCTCAAGATCATCTTGGTCAGTAATTTCGTCTTCTGACCAGATACCGCTTGGGGGCCAAGGGGACGCATAAAGCAGAACCTGATTATTATCGGCAAAGATGTCTTCGTAGTGGGGCCTAGCTATTTCATAGAGCCGCCGGGCATCTTCAACATCCTCAACGATAAAAGGGAGAGAAGAGAGTAGAAATAAAGAGTCGATGCCGCTCATGGTGCCAGAGAGTGTATCCGCTATTTCAACCACACCATCTGCCACTCCATAAAAATGATCACTGGAATTAAAGCCTAGCGAGCCACCTGTATGTAACGTGATACTGATATCGCCATCGGTTAGTTCGGCAAGCTTATCAATAAAATAAGCATCGCCTTGGGCGTGAATAGAGGTCGAGTTATATTCATTAGAGAAGTCCATACTGACCGTCTGGGAATGCGCATAGCCACTGACGAGCAACATCCCCAATGCCATCGAAAGCTTCTTACCCGAATGGGGGAATTTATTATTTAAATCAGCAGGATGGAACATTGTCTTAACCCCTATTTTGATTGGTATAGGGATTAAACTACAGCCATTTGGGAATCATTTATGTCCCATTGCGACGCGTACGGACTAAAGAGCGACACACTGTCCTCTCTTTGTCGACTGGGAAGGCGTTCAAGTAAATAATTAAACCTTATACCAACGTCTAAACGGCGGCCGCCTAAGAATGGTACATTCCTGGCGGCCTGGTTGGCACAAAACAATCTAACGAGGCCGCCGGTCGCCTTCTAGAAAGTTGGCGGTGAATACCGCTTTTCCATGGGTCTCGAACGACCACTTCATGACATCGCTCAGTGCTGCCATCACCTCGTCGAATTCACCAAACACCTGGGTGCTCATCCGGTTAGGGTGTACTTCGAGACCTGTCGCTTCCAGGCGTTTTACCACGTCTTTCACCACCGGCTTGAAATCCTCGGCCAGCGGGTAATAGCTAAGCTGTACGGAAAGATACATAACGTCTCCTTACGCTGTGTGGGAAGACTGACTCGTCTTGGCCAGACGGTGCCAGACATCCAGGATAGCGTCGCGGGTTTCCTCAGGGTGCTCCATGGGGAACATGTGCGTACCGGGAACACGGCTGACCGCCACCCCGAAACGCTGCAAACGCTTGATACGTGACGCCGTCAGCAGGTCCGAGTGCTCCCCCGCCACGACTTCGACCGGCACGCTCAACCGACGCGGCAAACGGGTCAGGTGGTCCGGCAAATGACGGAAAATCTCTACCTCGATGCGCGGGTCAAACGTCAGCTCGGCACTGCCGTCGGCCAATACTCGGGTTCCTGCTTCAATGTAGTCGTTGAGCGCGTCCGGGGTAAAGCGTCGAAACAGCCCGCGGCGGCGCAGCGAGTTGGCCATGGCCTCGCGACTCGGCCATACCGTACGTCGGCCCAGGGTTTTCCCCGCAGGCGTCACCCGGTCAACAAACCCGAAGCGTTTGGCGGCCTTCATCGCCCAGGCATCCCGCCCCAGCATCAACGGCGGATCGAGCATGATCACGCCACAGAAGCGCTCGGGCTGCTTATCTGCCGCCATTGCCATCAAGGTCCCACCCAGCGAATGCCCAACGCCGAGCAGCGGCGTGTCGCTATCGGGAAGATAGCTCAGCAGCTCATCCACCAGGTTGCCCCAGTTATGATTGACCGGGTAATCCGGATGATGCCCCAGGCGATCCAGCGGATGCAGATCAAAGGACTCGGCCAGCGGATCAAGCAGGCTGCGATAGCTCAGACCGGGAAAGCCATTGGCATGGGCAAATACTAAGCGAGGGCGTGACGAGGTATCAGCAGGCATGGCAAGGCTCGTGGTGAAGTCGATAAGTCAGGGGTGAGAAGCTATCTATCATACATCTGTTTTAATTCACTCTGTACGCAGCGTCAATCCGACCAGGTGTTAACAGGCTAATTAAAACAGCGCCAGCTGTTGCACCTGCGTATTCTCAGCCAGCCGATAGCCTACGCCCAGCAGTCGCACGGGTCGCTCGCCCCTGTGCCAGCCCACGTTCAGCAGCGTTTCGAACTGGGCCAGGTTGGGTGCGGGGTCAGCGTGTTCCACGGTGGTCTGGGTGAAGTCGTTGAACTTAACTTTGACGATCAGCCCGCGCACCCCGAGCGGCGGGTCCAGTCTTGCGTAGCGGCGCTCCAAATCCTCGATCAGCCCCGGCAGTTCATGGCGGCAGGCCTCAAGAGTGGGCAAGTCCTGGGAATAGGTTTGCTCGGTGCTGATCGATTTGCGCTCACGGTGGGTTTTCACCGGTCGGTCGTCTCGCCCCCAGCTCAGTTCATGCAGCCGCCGCCCGAAACGGCCGAAGTGCTCGACCAGATCCGTCAGCGTACGGGCGCGCAAATCGGCACATGTATGGATATCAAGCCCCGCCAGTTTTTCTGCCGTGCGAGGGCCAACGCCGTGGATTTTTTTCACTGACAGCTGCTGTACGAAGCCGTCCACCTCATCAGGCGTGATCACGCACAGGCCGTCGGGCTTGTTCCAGTCGCTGGCAATCTTGGCCAGAAACTTGTTCGGTGCCACACCGGCCGAGACGGTAATGCCTACCTCGCGGCTGACCCGCTCACGGATCGCCTCGGCCATGAGCGTCGCGCTGCCGTGATGCTGGGTAACCTCGGAGACATCCAGGAAGGCTTCATCCAATGAAAGTGGCTCGATAAGCTCGGTGACGTCGCGATAGATGGCAAACACCTGCCGCGCGACGGCTTTATACTTGGCCATATCGCCGCGAATGACCGTCAAATGCGGGCAGCGCTTGAGCGCCTGGGCCATGGGCATCGCCGAGTGAATGCCGTATTCCCGGGCGGGGTAATTGCAGGTGGCGACCACCCCGCGCTGCTCCACGCTGCCACCAATCGCGATGGGAATATCGCGCAGCGCCGGGTTGTCGCGCATCTCCACCGCCGCGAAAAAACAGTCACAGTCGCAGTGAATAATTTTGCGCACTGGCTACCTTTATACACTGTAGAAAACCACAGCTTATCACAGCATCAGGTACCGCAGAACGTCCGCAGCACCTGCTCGTTTTCCGTCGCCGGTGCCGCCAAGCGGCGCGCTTCAACGGAATCATCAAACGGCTTGGTCACTACCGCGAGTAGCGTGTGGAACGGCGTAAAATCGCCCTCGACCGCCGCATCAATGGCCTCTTGAACGCGATGGTTGCGGGGAATCACCACCGGGTTGGCGCGCTGCATGGCCGCCAGGCGGTCGGTATTTTGGCTGGCCACCTGGGCCGCTTGCCACTGGCTGAGCCATTCGCCTAGCGCCTCGGGGTTCTGCGTTAGCGCCAGCAAGTCGTCATGACGCTGGTCACTGGGCGACGCGGCGTATTGTGTCAGCACATCAAAGGTGGCAGTCATGTCCATCCGCCCCTGGTGCATCTGGCTTTCCAGCCCCTCCATCAACGCCTCGGCCTGGTCACTTTCCGCTTCCAGGCCGAGCTTATCGGCATGCAAGCGGCGCTGTTCGGCGTTAAACAACGTATCGAAATGGCGGATGGCATCGGTGGCTTTTTCGACCAACGCATCGCCCTCGCCCTCTATCAGCGGCAGCAATGTCTCGGCGAAGCGGGCCAGGTTCCACTGGGCAATTGCCGGTTGGTTGGCAAACGCATAGCGGCGGCCTTCATCGATGGAGCTATACACCTTCTGCGGATTGAACTGCTCCATAAAAGCACAGGGGCCATAATCGATGGTCTCCCCCGCCAGGCTGCAGTTATCGGTGTTCATCACCCCATGAATAAAGCCGATACTCAGCCAGCGGGCAATCAATTCCGCCTGGCGGGCAACCACCGCCTCAAGCAGCGCCATGTAGGGGTCGTCTGCTTTGGCAGCCTCCGGGTAGTGGCGTTCAATGACATGGTCCGCCAGGGTCTTTAGCGCCGCTTCATCCTGGCGGGCAGCGATAAATTGAAACGTCCCGATGCGAATATGGCTGCTTGCCACGCGGGTAAATACCGCACCCGGCTCGGGCAGTTGGCGCACCACACGCTCGCCGGTGGTAACGGCCGCCAGCGCGCGGGTGGTAGGAATCCCCACGGCGGCCATAAACTCGCTGACCAGATATTCCCGCAGCACCGGCCCCAAGGGCGAGCGGCCATCGCCGCCGCGGGAGAACGGTGTGCGACCGCTGCCTTTCAACTGCACGTCGCGGCGCTTGCCGTGCTGGTCGACGACTTCGCCGAGCAGTAGCGCCCGGCCGTCGCCCAGCTGCGGCACAAAGTTGCCGAACTGGTGGCCCGCATAGCCGAGCGCCCGGGGCGACGCATTGGGCATCGTCTGATTGCCGCTGAACCACGCGGCCAGGGTCGTCTCATCGGGTATTTCGTCAGCGCCCAGCTCGGCGGCCAGCGGCGCATTGAACGCGATCAGTTCAGGGTTCGCCACGGGAGTGGCCGCGCATTCCACCGACAGCGGTTCGGGCAAGGTGGCATAGCGATGTTCAAATGACAGCACGATTAACTCCGCGTCTATTGGCTTTCGTTAGCTAATACCCTAGCATTTTACTCAAGTAAACGCCGAAGCGAAGCCTCTATATCATGCCGATTGCCCCAGCCCATTACCCTGCCCCGCTTGAGCGGGCGTTTTATAACCGCGACACCCTTGAGGTCGCCCGCGATATGCTGGGCTGCTGGCTGGTGCGTGAGCATAACGGCGAGCAGATCGCCGCGCGGATTGTGGAAACCGAGGCCTATTGCGGCGCTGAAGACTCCGCCTGCCACGCCCACCGCCGCCGCTCGCCGCGCACCGAAGCCATGTTCGGGCCGGCGGGCCACGCCTACGTGTACCTGGTGTATGGCATGCACTGGCTGCTCAACGTGGTCACCGAACCGGAAGATTCGCCCTGTGCAGTGTTGATTCGCGCCGTGGAGCCCACAGTCAACGAGGCGGCGATGCGTGCGACCCGCCAGGCGACGGGCAAGCAGCTAAGCAATGGCCCGGGCAAGCTTACTCGTGCGCTGGGTATCGACAAGGCGCTGTACGGCCATGACATGACCCAAGGCAACCGACTGTGGATAAGCCAGTCCGTGCAGGATGACGGCCTCGCCACCGGGCCGATCGCCACGGGCCCACGGGTGGGCATCGATTATGCAAAACCAGAGCACCGCGACGCCCCCTGGCGGCTGTGGCTGAAGGATAACCCGTGGGTCTCTAAGTCGCGCTAGCGGTCAACGACATCGAAACAGCCGGAAAGTTATCACGCAAGCTTTCATCAGTGTCCTAGCCGTGCCAGTCTGGATAAATGTTCTGTGAATTTTTTCTGCTGGTTATTTATCGGCACAAGGTTTACTTTTATGGGAAATAAACATGAAAAGTAAACCGGGTGACCGATATGTTAGGACAACGTATACATCAGGCACGCCTTGCCGCTGACCTGACGCTTGAAGCGTTGGGCCAACAACTTGAGGTTTCCAAGGCGGCAATCCAGAAGTATGAAAATGGTAAGGCGACACCCGACTCTTCTAAATTGCTCAAGATCGCTCAAGCGTGTGGCGTGCGTACAGAATATTTTTTCCGTAAGTCAACGGTCACGTTGTCGAATGTAGAGTTTCGTAAACGCAGCACGTTTGGAAAGAAACGTTCTGACGCTGTGCAAATTCGCATTACCGAGCTGATTGAAAAGCGCGTCGAACTGCTTAATGCGTTCCCCGAATTACCCATTCCCCGTTTCGCAGTCCCAGCCTTTGTGCCGCCCAGGGTGGAAGATTTGGACGAGATTGAAAGCATCGCCGAGGGTGTTCGGCACGCTTGGAAACTTGGACTGAACCCAATTGCCGACCTGACCGCTGAGCTTGAGCCCCTGGGGTTGCTGGTAATGGCCATCGACGTTGATCACAAAGCGTTTTCAGGGATGACCGCCACCGCAACAACAGCAGAAGGGCAATATTACCCTGTGATTGTGGTGTCTTCCCGCTGGCCTGGGGATCGCCAGCGATTTACTCTCGCACACGAATTGGCCCACGTGCTCTTGGCAGGTCGCTTGGTGGATGACGCAAATGAAGAAAAGGCCTGCGACCGTTTTGCCGGTGCGTTTTTAGCCCCGAAAGACTCGGTGATCAAGGAGCTTGGCGCTCAGCGCAAGCGCCTGGAGCCACAGGAGCTTTACCATCTTAAGCATGAATACGGCCTTTCGATGACCGGTTGGGTGATGCGTGCGTTTCAATGCGGCGTTATCCACAACGAGGCGCGCGAGGCGGCGATGCGCATGTTTTCAGCTCGAGGATGGCGAACTAACGAGCCAGGTGAGCCGCTGCCAAATGAAGCACCTTCTTTGTTTGAGCAGCTGGTATATCGGGCATTGGCAGAAGACCTCATTTCCGAGGCGAAAGCGGCTGAGCTGCTAGGCATCCCAAGAATGCGGTTCTACCGAGAACGCTTTATGGAGTCTGCTGATGCTGTTACTCATCAGTGACGCCAACGTCATCATTGATCTGGAAGCCGGGGACATATTGGAAGCTCTCTTTCAGCTTCCTTACGACTTCGCTATGCCTGACGTGCTGTATGAAGAGGAAATCAAGGACGGCAGCCCAGACCTACTCAATATGGGATTAAAAACACTCGTTGTTGAGTCCCAGTACGTTGATTATGCACTCGCCTTGGGTGAAGCACATGGCGATGAACCAGGCTTTTACGACAGGCTAGCATTGTCTTTAGCCAAGCAAGAAGCCTGCCCGTTACTCACCGGAGATAGTAACCTCCGCGCCCTTGCTGGCCATGAGGGTGTCGATATAAGAGGCACACTATGGGTGCTCGCTGAGCTGATTGAGTTTGGGCTCTTAACTCATGAGAAGGGGTTAGCGTCCCTTGACTTAATGAAAGCTCGCAAACGCCGACTACCTTGGGACAATGCCAAACAGCAGATCGAGCGGGCGAGCTACGGGGTCAGGCAAAGAGGCGCGTGAAGACACTTTTCTCCATAGAAAGCGATACGTTCGGCACCCAAGGCCCGCTAACGCGCCTCAAGGCAACGGACTGCCTCCTCCAGCACCGGTGTTAACGGCGCGCGCCACTGGTGGGAGAGCATGGCATCGGCGCGGGTCACGCCTAGCGACAGCGAGACAACGGGCAGGCCCATTCCGTGTGCCTCGCGGCAGAAGCGGTAGCCGGAATAGACCATCAGTGACGTCCCAACGGCCAGCACCGCCTGGGCGTTCTGCAAGCCAGCCTGGGCGGCGAGCCGTCTTGCTGGGGGAACCACATCACCGTAATACACCACGTCCGGCTTGAGGATGCCGCCGCAGCGCGGGCAGTCGAACACTGTAAAGTCTGAAAAATCGGTTTCCAGGTCCGCGTCGCCGTCCGGTGCATGACCGGCATCCAGGGCGGCAAAACGCGGGTTGAGGTGGGCCATCTCACTGTGCATGGCGTGACGCATCATATGGTAGCCGCAGGTCATGCAACTGACGGTATCGGCCCGACCGTGCAGGTCGATGACCTTTTTGGACCCCGCCCGCTGATGCAGGCGGTCCACGTTCTGGGTGACCAACAGCTCCACATAGCCCATGGCTTCCAACGCGGCCAGCGCCTTGTGCGCACCGCTCACCTGGGCCCCGCTCAGCGCCTTGAAGCCGACCAGCGCCCGCGCCCAGTAGCGCTGGCGCACCGCATGAGAGGCCATGAAATCGCCGTGCTGAACCGGCGGTGAACGCTTCCACTGGCCATCGGCATCGCGATAGTCAGGAATCCCGCTGTCGGTGCTCACGCCCGCGCCGGTCAGAATCCAAAGTTTTGGGTAACGCACGATAAAGCCGGCCAGCTCTTCACCTGCCTGGGCCACGCTGTTGGTCATATCCACTGCCTGCGTCAAATGTTCACCCCTAGGCAATTCTGCTCTCGCTAGACGATACTGTATGACAACGGCAACGCCTACTCTGTGCCAGGCATTTTATCCGAGGAGCCACTTATGCAAGGATCTGATCAACGGACGATGCAGGATCATGATGTGATTATCGTCGGCGGCGGCATGGTCGGCGCCGCACTGGCAGCCCGGCTGGGCAATTCGGGCCAATCGGTCGGGCTGATCGAACAAGGCGATGCCCCCGCAGCGCCCGAGGGCGACTACGACCTGCGTATCTCATCGCTGAATGCGCGCTCGCTTAAGTTTATCAATGCCAGCGGTGCCCACCTGCCCGAGGAACGCTGCTGCCCCTTCCGGCACATCGACGTGGCCAACCAGGATGGCACCGGCCACTCGCTTTTCTCTGCGGCTGACAGCGGTATGGAAGACTTCGGCATCTTTGTCGAAAACCGCACGCTCCAGTACGCCCTCTGGCAACGGCTGGCCGACCTCCCCGGCGTGACCTGCTATACCCAGTGCGCGCCGATCAGCACCCTGACCACGGGCGATGCGCGCCTGCTCGAGCTGGATAACGGCAAGACGCTAACCGCCGCGCTGATCGTCGGGGCCGACGGTGCGCGTTCCACCCTGCGCGAATTAGCCAGCATTGGCGTCACCCATTACGACTACCACCAGCGGGCGATGATCATTAACGTGGAAACCGAGCTGCCTCAGCAAGACGTCAGTTGGCAGGTCTTCACGCCCACCGGCCCCATGGCTATGCTGCCGCTGCCCGGCCAGCGTGCATCACTTGTGTGGTACGACAGCGACGAGGCCACCAAAGCTCGGGAACAACTGGACGATGACGCGCTCAAGACAGCCATCGAAGACGCCTTCCCCGAGCGGCTGGGCAAGCTCACCCGTATCGTGGCGCGCGCCAGCTTCCCTATCAAACGCCAGCACGCCAAACGCTACATCGGCAAACGCCTGGCGCTGATCGGCGACGCCGCCCACGTGGTGCACCCGCTGGCAGGCCAGGGACTGAACATCGGCCTGCACGACGCCGACACCCTCGCTGAGATTATCATTCAAGGTCGCGACCCCGGCGACTACCTCAACCTACTGCGCTTCGAGTGCCAGCGCCGGGCGGCTAACCAGGCGATGATTGCCGCCACCGACAGCTTCCACCATCTGTTTACCGGCGCCAAGCCGCTGCGCCAACTGGGTGATCTCAGCCTGCATATCGCCGAGCGCATCCCCTTCGCCAAACGCATGATGATGCAGCAGGCCAACGGGCTGAATCCGTTTAAACGGCGCTGATTTAGAGCAGGTTTTTGGGTGTAACGAAGTAGCGTTCAGAGAATCGAGAGAGGGAAAATGGGCGAAGATCCAATTCGGTTGTCCCTCTATCTACAAGTTCAGCTACGACGTCGCCAACTCCCAAGCCGATACCAAAACCATGCCCGCTCATGCCAGTGGCAAGGATCAGTCCTTTCGCTTGAGGCACTTGATCAATGACCGGAATGGCATCGGGCATGACGTCAATCCGTCCGGCCCAGGTTTCTTCAAGGGCCAAGTTCTCCGGGAAGTCAAAGGCCTTTACCATGGCGTTTCGAGTCTGCTCGATAAGCGAGTGATTAGGAGTGGGATCCAACGTGCGAATTGCTTGATAGCTATCCCTTTGAGCCGTGCGATAGATTCGCGCATGCCGACGCTGTTCCATAAACCGGTTATTGAGGTTCAGTTTAAGGCTCGAGGAATTCATCAAGAAATTAGGAAGGAAACGGCCTAGATATCGAAAACTATCTATATTCAGATCATGGTCCATGATGGAACCGGAGGCAAAGCTAAGGCCGCCGTCTTGACGGGGACGAAGAGCCACGGCTGGAAGCCATGTGGGAGTTTCAATTCCGTGTGCAAATGCTTCTGTCCGACCTACGGTGACGCGCAGATCACTTTGGGGCAAGGAAAGGCCCAATTTGCGTAGGAACTGGCCTGACCAGGCACCACCGGCCATGACGACTTTGCTGCAACGGATTTCTCCCATTTCCGTGACAACGCCGGCGACCTTGCCACTTTCCAATAGAAGGTCTTCCACCATGCACTGTTCGACGACCTCCTGGCCGACTTTTTTTAGCGCCGTGGCAATTCCCTGTGTAGCCAAGCTGGGTTCAGCACGACCATCGGAAGGAGTGTATAACGCCGCAGAGTATGAACGGGCCATTGCTGGAGATAGCGCCTCAAGCTCAGCACCAGTGACCACTCGACTTTCCAGGCCAAAATCAGCAACATCACGGGCCCACCCCCGCATCGCGGCCAACTTCTTTTCATTGGGGGCGACAGCCAAGTTACCGCAGGTGACAAAACCGGTGGGTTCACCGAGTGCCTCGTCAATGCCACGCCAATTCTCCAGACTCTTCATTATCAGAGGCAGCTCTCGGAGGTCGCGACCCTGTTGGCGAACAAACCCCCAGTTTCGACTGGATTGCTCTCCAGCCACTCGCCCCTTCTCAATGACCGTAACTGAGAATCCACGTTTGTGTAGATACCATGCGGTGGCACAACCAATGATGCCACCGCCTATGACGACTGTATCGACATGTTTTCTTTCGAACACAACAGATCCTTATGGTGAAATGTATCTGGGATAACTTGAGCAGGCGCTACAAACCCGCTGTACCAGGCTCGTGATGCCGGCGTAGTTTCTTAAGGATGTGTACAAGCTCGTCGCGCTCACTATCCGTCAATACCGCAAAGAAATCCTGGTCATACTGACGCGCAATATCACTGGCCTCATCCAACAGCGCTTGCCCTTTGTCTGTCGGGTATAGGGCATAGGCCCGACGTTCTAGGGGAGCAGTTCGCCGAGTGATGAGTCCTTTAGACTCCAGGTTATCGACGAGCTTGACCATAGCTGAGCGATCTTTCCCAAGGGCTTTAGCGACATTGGTCTGGCTAACGCCTGGGTTGTTTGCTACCACGATCAAAGTAGATAACTTGCCGGTTCCTCCTGACAATGGAGTATCTACAAAAGAACGATCATAGGATCGGTTAAGCTCAATACTCAGTAGACGAAAGTGAAAGCTGATTAAGTCAGCCAAAAAACCAAAATCAGGCGAAGTGAGTTCTCCATCATCACTGGGTACGGAGGTGGCAGTCGTATTCTCTTTATCAGCGTGCTCTGGCATGTTGAGACCTAATATTCAAAATGTGGGGGCGGTTAGCCCTGCTTGGCGGATTAGTTTTCGATCACGATAACGATAGAGCGGCAATAATAGCCGGGGGACAATCCAACCACTTTGTGGGACTGTCTTCAGTGCTTGCAAGGGAACCTGAAGATCCTCAGGAGCGACGCCCTGAGCCCAGTCGGCGAGCACTGACCCCATAGCCGTAGCTGTTGGGACCCCCCTACCTGAGTAGCCGAGAGCAGCGACAATCCCGGGTGCCAGCTCGAACAACCTAGGAAAGGTATCGGGCTGCATATCCAGATCGCCAAACCAGTGATAAGACCAATCCATATCCCCAATTTGGGGGTGTAGCCATTTCATGCGTTCGGTGAGTAACCGTTTCGTATAATCGGCATCACGCCCTCGCCGCCGCTCAACAAAGACAGACGTCACTAACCGTCCGTCCTTGTTGTACTTGTACAGGCAGGGGTCTTTACGTGTATCCACCAGGTGGTGGTTTCCCGGCAGCACTTGTTGCCTGATGTCTTTGGACAGTGGCTCACTGGCGAAGCAAGCAACCGTCAGAGGCACAAAACTCTTTTTGAGATGTGGCCAGAAATCGTCAGTATAAGCACCAGTACCAACAATGACTTTTCCCGCGGAGACGGAACCATAGGTGGTTGAGACTCGCCAGCCTGAAGGCTGTTCTTCGATTCTGGTGACTCGGGAGCGAGTGTAGATACGCGCCCCTTCGCTAAGCGAGGCGCGGGCCAATTCGCGTGCATAGCCCAGCGGATTCAAGTGTCCTCCCTCGGGATGTAGCCAGCCGCCAAAATACTTATCGGAGCCCGTCAACTCGGCGACGTCATCCCGGCTCAATAGCGTCGTATCCTTACCCAGCGCAGCATAGCTTTTGCAGCGAGCCTGTATCGTGGCTTCCATGGCGGGGCTATGGGCTACCTGAAGATAACCGTTCTGTTGTCCCTCACAATCCATTTCATAGCGGTTGATCAGGCTGAAGACTTGGTTGGCGGCATCAGCCTGGAGTCTCAGGATACGCTCCCCCCAGGGATCACCGAACTTTCGTTTGACGTCATCGGGTTCCATCATGATGAACGTCGGTGTGCAGTGACCGGCGTTCCGGCCCGAGCCGCCATGACCGATCTCCTCGGCTTCCAGCACGGTGACGCTATATCCCGACTTGGCTAGATGCAGGGCAGTGGATAGGCCGGTGTAGCCCCCGCCAATCACGCAAACGTCGGCCTGGACGTCGCTTTCCAGGGGAGCCGTTGTCGGAGCAGAGGTCGCGGTGGCGTGCCACAGTGAGTTGCCTAGCGCAGTGTTCTTCATCGTTGTCAGCCCTTGTGATTGCTATCCCAGGAGGAGATGAGGAAGCCAGAGCGATACCTCGGGGACATAAGTGGTTAACAGCAGTGTGGGTAGCCATGCGAACAGCAACATGCATAGTGTTGGCCGCATGGTTTCCGTAATGGATACCTGGTTCAATTGTCCGGCAAGATACAGAAGTGGTGCTGTCGGGGGCGTGATATTCCCCATGCCTAAGTTGACGCCGAGGATGGCTGCAAACTGGATGGGGTCGATATCCAACTGGATGACCAGTGGCAATAGCAAAGGGGTGCAAAGCATCACCGAACTCAGGTCGTCCATCAGCATGCCGATGATGATCATGAACAGGTTTATCATCAGGATCAGTACCAACGGATTGCTGGAGATCTGGGTCAAAGTATCCATGATCAGGGTCGGCACCCCTTCCATCACATAAAGTCGGCTGAGCATCAGTACGGCAAATAACATCACCATGATGACGCCGGTCATGACGGCCGAATCCAGCACTGTCTCGATGAACCCTCGGATGGTGAGACCACGATACACCCAGAAACCGACAGGAATGGCATAGAGTGCAGCTAGCCCAGCAGCTTCCGTAGGAGTGACGAACCCTCCGTAGATGCCGCCTAGAATAAGAAACGGCATGAACAGTGCAGGCGTGGCACGTCTAGTACGACGACTGAATTCACGCACATACGCCCGGGGAGATTCATAGGCAGTGTGGCCAACCAGGCCCTTTTGGTTGCGCATCAGCCACACGTTTACGCAACACAGTAACGCAGTCAGAATCACTCCAGGCGTTAAACAGGCCAGGAATGCCGCAAGCACTGACTGACGGCCAATCCAGGCATACATGATCATCATCGAGCTAGGAGGAATCAGCATACCCAATACTGAGGAACTGGCCATGAGTGCCGCTGAGTGTCCACGTGGATAGCCAGCCTCATTCAAGCGAGGGAAAAGTATCGTACCGATAGCGGTGAGCGTGGCCGCCGCACTGCCAGTAATCGAACCGAAGACAGCGCACGCTACGACCATCACGGAACCGAGACCACCGCGTACGCGCCCGACAAGCAGTTCCACAAGATCTACTAGGTGGTTGCCGATGTTACCGCGATTAATCAAGCCGCCAGCCACAATAAACAGAGGGATTGCCAGGATCACAATGGAGTTCATTCGGCTGGCTGCGTAGGGCAGTAAGAAACTCGGGTCGTATCCGAAATGAAAGATGAGATAGGCCGTGGATGCCAGGAAGGCGAAGGGCACCGGAATACCGATGATGAGCGCCAGGATGAGAATCAGTATGGCTGCCAGAGTACTCATGTTTTATCGCCCCTCCTCGATGGTGCGTGACGAAGAGGGTGCTTGTTCTTTGAGGATGGCTGGCTCGATATGCCCGGTTTGCCAGTACTCAGCAATCTTTCCGATGAGTTCTACGGCAAAATAGACCGTCATGAAGATGAAGCCGATAAAGATAGATGTATGCAATACCACATTGGGAATGCTGAAAACCGGAGTTGCTCCTTGTTCTGCCATGCTCCAACTGAAAAGCTCCCACCCCCAATAAGTGAATAGGCAGGACAAGCCCAGCGAAATGGCCGTGCTCAGCAGTTGTACCAAGTCGCCAAGTAGGCGGCCACGTAGGTAGACGGAGATGATGTCCGCTGAAATGTTACGGCGATAGCGTGTTGCATAGGCCGCGCCGATAAAGTACATCCAGAAAGCAGCGATAACGATCAACTCATCTAGGCCATGTAGACTGCCGCTGAAGACATAGCGTTGAAAAGCAATTGCACTGACGCCAAATAGAACGAATAGGTTGGCCACCACCATAATAGTGGCCTGGATACGCAGGATGAGCGTATCAATCTTGTGAAGAACATCCATGCTAGTAGACCTATAGTCATTTGAAACATGTGCTGAGGGCATGGGAACCCCCAGCACCCGTGTGTCGAGATGACTAATATTGTTCGCGAAGGCGGTTAACCAACTCTTCACTCAGCCGTTCATATAATTTCGGCCAACTGGTTTCACGGACATACTCTGCCCAGCGCTCGCGGTCTTTGTCGCTAAATTCCACGACCTCTACACCGGACTCGTCCAAGCGCTGGAGATAGGCTTCCTCACTCTTACGTGCCGTTTCGAAGCTCTTATCCACTAGGTCAGAGGCAATACCCGAGATAATGTCCTGATGTTCTGTGGAGAGCTCATTCCAAGTCTTTTCACTCATCAGGAAGGCGTAACTTTCGAAGAAATGATTGACCGGAATGTAGTAATCGATCACATCTCGAAAGTTGGTGTAGTTGATTTCAGCTTGACCACCAATCCAACCCTCGGCCACGCCAGTTTGTAGAGCACTGTATAGCTCAGCATAAGGTACGGTGACGGTCTGGAAACCCAAGTCATCCATGGCTACCTTAAAAACATCCATAGGTGGCACACGCAACAAGACTTCCTTTTCGGAAGCCGGATCGTGAATATCGTTGGGAAGCTCGGTTAGCCCTATGCCCCCAAACCCATTCGCATAAAGTCCCCCGAGTTGTTTGACGTTTAGATTAGCGTGAAGAATCTCCATCTCCTTAGAGATGAAGCCATCACGGCCCATCATGCTCTCGGCTTGCTCCCAAGATGACACAGCGTAATTCAGCGACGGGAGTTCTAGGCGGGAGTCGAACTGACTGGGTACGGGAATCAGAGCGAACTCGATTGTGTTCCGACGCAGTTCTTCATAGATTTGAGTGTAATCACCTAATTGATTTGCTGGAAACACCCTGATGTTGATCTCCCCACCTGATTGCTCAGCGGCGCGGACAGCGAACTCGTTCATGGCCTCAGTGGCAGGATGGCCTTCGGGGACGATGCCTGCCATCTTCAGTTGAACATTAGCACTGGCCGTACTAACCAGTAATGTGCTGGTAACCACTAAAGTTCCCAGTTGCATGAATGCCTTGCGAATTTGTCTGCTTCTCATCTGCCTTTTCTCCATTTGTTGATTGTCTGAGCACTCGCAATCTGCATAAAGGGTTGCTCCATACCCTGCAGTTGAAGTTGATCGACATGTTGTTGAGCTGGCGATCAGTGCAATTTGTTGTTGCTATCAACAGTTGTATAGCACAACATTAATATGGCATCAACCTACCTAATTCCACCTGGGATTTACTGAGCATAGGGGGGCTTCGCTAAGAGGCTAGTGACGACAAAGACTTTCGATGCTTACGGCGGGGTGAAAATTTGCTGTCTAGTTGATGGTGCAGCAGGCCAACGGGCTGAATCCGTTCAAGAAACATTAGAGTTCATCGATTGAGGTTGAGATGATGACAACGGCAGTCGGTTTATTTCACCGCTAAGTGCGCTAGCCAACAGACCAAACGACGCCCGCCACTTACTCTGGCGATAAGGCGATGGACTGCCTCGAATGTAAGCTAGATCGTGCGCCTCAGGGATGATGGCGCGACAGGGATTTCGGATTCACAAAAGGAGTATTTACTGATGAACAGTATCGTCTACATCGTTGGTGCCGTCGTTATCGTCATAGCGATTCTTTCCTTTCTGGGTTTGCGCTAGCACTTCGCGAAGAATTGTTTTTTTATAGAGATTTACACAGAGCCTGCGATGGTTAACCATTCGCAGGCTTTTGCGTATTGCCCTGAGTCACCGCAGGCAAGGGATTCTGAGGCTGCTCTGTGTGACCAAGTCGATATGCATGCCAATCAACGGTTAGCGTTTTCTTCAGCCACCTGACGCAGTGCATCAACAAGCACGTCAGCGGGCTGGGCACCCGAAATCAGGTAGCGCCCTTCGAGAATGAATCCTGGGACGGCGCTCACGCCTGCTTCCATGAATCGCTGTTCTGCCGCACGAACGTCGTCCGCGTACTGATCAGACCGAGCGATTGCCTCGGCAGCATCCCCGTCAAGCCCAACCTCGATGGCCTTCTCTCGCAGAACGGTGGGATCTGAAGGGTTTTTCGCCTCACCGAAGTAGGCATCAAATAATGCCAATTGCAGGGGCGTCTCTAGATTCTGCGTTGCAGCCCACGTCAGCACTCGGTGAGCAGCGAAGGTATTGTTCGCTCGACGCTCCTGGGCGCCACGAAAATTCAGCCCAAGTTCTTCGGCCACCGCCATAATCTCGTGCTGGGCCTGCTCCATGCTGGCAGCATCCTTGCCATACTTGCGGCATAAGTGCTCCAGGATCGGCTCGCCCTCGGGCGGCATGTCCGGGTTGAGCTCGAAAGGCTGCCAGTGGAGTTCAACGTCGATCTCGCCATCAAGGGTGTCTAGCGCTTGCTCCAAGCGCCGGTAGCCGATCGCACACCACGGGCATGCCACATCGGACACTAGGTCAATTCTCAGCTTTTGCATAAGGGCTCTCCTTCCTGGGTTCGGTCATCAGGGCTCAAACAACGCCAAGCCCTGGCTTGTACCACGAAACGCATAAACGCAACCAGCCTAGTACGTCTCGCATTTTTTGCTTGCTGATACAGAGAAAGCAGTTGGACTGAAGATCAGCTTGGATATCACGACTGATCAACGCGCAGAAAGCGACTCGCCCTCTACCTCAGAAAAGTGACCCGATTTATCCAGGGTGTATTCGCCAAAATCCCGCGCTAAATAAAGCGAGCCGGAATAGACACTCAGGGCTTCTTTGCGAATGTCCTCAATGGAAAGCAACGCATGGGGGTTGGGCTGGTAACGGGGGCTGAAGTGCGTCAGCACCAGGTTGGGGAGCTGTATCGACTCGGCAAACGTGGCGACCTGCTTGGCATAGCTATGCCCAAAGTCACCGGCCTTTTCGGCCATAGCTTCGGTGTAGGTAGCTTCATGCACCAGTACCCGCGCCCCTGCGCACGCCTCCGACAACAAGTCGGGCTGGTCATTATCTCCGGCGATCAGCACTTTCCTTGGCTTGTGTTTCGAGATCAGGAAGTCACGGCTTTTTAACCGCTCGCCCGCAAATTCAATATCCATCCCTTGCTTCAACTGCCCCCACAACGGCCCTCTGGGAATCCCCTTTTGTGTCAGCTTATCCACGTCCAGGGCAGCGTCCACCTTTCTCTCCGTCAACCCATAAGCATAAGACGGCGCCCGGTGTGAAAGCCTATAAGTGGCAACCGCGATGTTCTCAAACTCAACGCTTGGCAGATCATCAGAATCGACAAATTCCAAGGCGAAGGGTAACGATAGCTGAGTGGCCTCAAAGGTGGCGTCCAGCCATGTCTTGATGCCCGCGGGCGCCACAATGGTCAGCGGCTCCGTCCGGCCGTTCATGGCCGCACTCGCCAGTAGGCCCGGCAGCCCATAGCAGTGGTCGCCGTGTACATGGGTAATCAATATGGCTTTCAATGCATTCAGTGACAGCTTGGTGTTCAAGACCTGATGCTGGGTGCCCTCACCACAATCGATCAGGTACCAGCCCTTCCCCTTGCTCTCGCGCACCGCGACCCCGGCGACGTTTCTGCTTTTGGTGGGGACACCGGCGGAGGTGCCGAGGAAGAGTAAGTTCATAGCTTGTTGGTGGTCTCTCTAGAGTTCAGGAGTAGCTTTCGTTAAGCGGCATCAAAATCCAAAGGGTGAAGATCGTCCAAATTAAGTGTGCCGCGAGCCATCCATAGATCATACATATCCTGCATTGCCAGCCAGCTTTCCGGAGTGCGCCCGAGAACCTTCGACAGACGTAAAGACATTTCCGGGCTGATACCGCTATTCCCTTTGAGCAACCGTGACAGCGTAGAGGGCGAGACGCCTAAACTGGAAGCCAACTGACGAGAACTGATACCAAAAGGTTCCAGGTATACCTCCCGAATGAATTCACCAGGATGCGGCGGGTTATGCATCGTCATTAGTGATAATCCTCATAATCAAGAATGTAAGCGTTGCCGTCTCGAAATTCGAACGTCATGCGCCAATTTCCGTTAACCCGAATCGATCACCGTCCTTTGTCTTTACCTTTCAAGGGATGAAGCCGAAAACCGGGAATGTCCATGTCTTCCACCGACGAGGCGGTATCCAGAGCAGCTAGCTGCATACGCAGCTTATCGGAATGGTCAGACTGTATGACCGCCGTGCTACCGGTGGAGTAGAACCGCTTCAGCCCTTTGTGGCGGAATGATTTGATCATGAGGATATTATAGTGCGTTGCGCATCACGCACCAATAAAATTGATTATTTTATAACCATGGTGAGGGGTAGGGTCATTGATCCCGAGCCTTACTAATGAAATTCTCTAGCAGAGCGTTTGCACGCTCAACATCTCGTTCGTAAATGAATAGATGATCAAACACGGCACCGCACTGGGGGCCTGCCTTGATCCCTTCATTATTTAGCAATTCTAAAACAGGACGAAGGAATCCGATGACGTCGAATGGAAGGTCTCCATCCGTTGAAACGACACGGAATGGACCGAAGTAACCCCTGACAGGGACTTCGGATTTTAAACGTTCAAATGCTATTTCCTCGACTATCGCCGACACACCAGCTTGGTCGCGAATCAAACAGCTATAGCGGCCATCACATTCGACAAACACGCTAGCAGCATCAGAGGCGGATACATCTCCTAGCGCTAACATCCAGTACCGTTCGGGCCAGATTTTCAACTTCATATTCGCCCATACTGCAATCGGATCAATAGACATCCAATCCTCCTATTAGACTGCCACCCCATGCCTGCAGCATGCGCGCCAATGAAATGGAGCCAAGGGTGAAATGTAAAGGGCGTCGCCGGAAACACTGCTTGATCAGTTCAAAATCGAAGCTAACAAGCGGGTGCCCTACCAATCGCTGATCAAGGCTTGGCTTGCGGATGATGTGAACGACAGCCGTCGCAACTGAGGTGCTAATGCTGCCAGCATGCGCGGCTACGGAATGGAGGCGAAGCCGCAATTTAAAGGGCGTCCGGCGGCCGCAGGCCGTGAATTGATGCGCCTTGTTAGGAGCTTTTGTTGTTGAGCCGTTTTCGGATCGCATTGGCATTGCGCTTTACACCGATTTTTGGGTTTAGTTTTATAGCGGAATCAAATGCTGCAAGCGCATCCTCGTCCCTGCCGAGCCGCTCATTCGCTAAACCATTTACTTTCAAAGCTATAGCCTTCCAGTAATCGTTGCGCTCAGTTCCTGCTTGGATTGCTTTTGAGCTAGCCTTGAGAGCCTCTTCCACTTGCTCCAGGCTTGATTGATCTGATTTGACGATTTCCTGGGAGGCAATCAAAGAAATCTCGTATCTATTGCTACGCAAGCGAGCTAGATCAAACTTATGTGGGTCCAACAGAACCCCATCTGAGCCGTAGAAGAAAGTTCCAACCCCTTTCAGTACTACGCCAAATCTAAAGTCTTCCTCATCAAACTCATATGCCTCGGCCCACCCCGTAGAGGGGTTTATGGAGAAGACATCATCTCGTTCCTTTATGCGGAAGCCAACCAACAGATTACCGTCATTCCCAGAACGGGCATTTGCGGTTTGGCAAATAGCCAATAAACCATTATCTGAAATTGCGCTATTCAGGATATTTGCTGAAAACTTCTTCTTAACAAGTTCTTCACCAGAACATGAGAACACGTAAAAGGTGCCAGACAATTCACTACCAAAATGCCAATCTTCGACTGAAAAGCTGCCATTGTTTGCTACGTCTGCGGAGTTTGGCCGTTCCAATTCACCTTGGAGGATCAACTTTTTTTCGACCGTGTTGTAGAGGATATATCTTCCGTGACCGCTTTCTCGATGCCCCCCGATGCCCCCTTCTGGGTCGCTGTCACTCCAGCCAACGATCCATTCGCCCGAAGGAGATTTTTTGAACTGTCCGAAGAAACCGATGGATTGAATTCTGATGAAGTTATCCAAGAACGTCAGTTCTGCTCCGGCCTCACTACCTTGAGGATGGCTTTTTTCTTTCTCCTTTTTCTTTGAGCCGAAAATCAGATCAAGCAATCCCATCATAAACTCCTAACGCCAGCCATAAGTGCCGCCCTGATAAGGGCGTCCAGTGGAGGGCCAAAAGCCCGAAATAGACTTAATGGCCTTGTTATGGGTCAACCATCTTCGCCTCGGAAAATCCGCAACCCGAACACTCGTACTGGCGCTCTTTGGAGCCTAGTTCACCGAACGTGGGGTGTGGTCTGGTCGAGATCAGCTCAAAGGTTCTGTTGTTGCATTTCGGACAGACTTCACCTGTTGCTGACGTGAGTGCCTGGATCTTCTCCTTCATCTCGGCATTCTCAGAAACCAGAGTAGCGATCTTCATCTTTGCATCGGCCAATTCAAGGCTCAGATCCGCTACAAGGTTCTTAAATTCAGCGTCCTCAATGTTCTTACTAATTTCGCGCAGACGAGATGCGAGACTAATCGCTGTAGAAACAGAAGAAATCAAATCCGACAAGATACTCTCCTTAAATCGGTGAACCCATAACACCGAGGTAACCGGCGCCGGAGCGCCAGCGGAGGGAACCAAAAGCGCCCCGCTTTTGGCGTCCGGTTGACCGCCTGGTTATGTATCCTCGGTTGGATTGCTATTGGCCTGGTCGGGGAGCTCATCAATGGGCGGCTCAACCTCACGCTCAATGTATATTTCAGGATCGAGGGGGAGAGAATTACCGCCCGTATCCACGACTTGAACACTGATTATCTCCCCACGCTCATCCCGCTGGACGTACAACCCCTTGTAGCTACTTTCCATGCTGCCCCCTTTTTTTAAAGCATACACTGTTGGCGCACTTGGTTTGCGCCACAAACGTTCTGCACAAATACTTCAATCTCGCAATCCTGCGATAGATTTTTGGGCTCTTCGTCACTTCATGTGGATTTGGCCTGATCGAATAGCCGGCCCACCGGGCTGCCAATCAAGTGGATCATAGCGATGAAATTAGCCTCGTTTCGATAGCCACGTGCACGTGACCGAGCCGCTTGAAAAAGACCGTTCATCCCTTCCAGTCTCGCGTTCGTCAGTCCCGAGTGCCAGCGCCTGACCACCGCGTCGGCGTGCCGCTCAAGGGTCGCCAAGGCCTTTCCCATCGGCTTCAGTAGTGGCTTTTCAGACACCGCCGCCTGCATGACCTTGAGGTAATTAGTGATGCGCCATCGAGCCGCTCTGGGCGTC
>NZ_FOGS01000009.1 GCF_900111305.1 Vreelandella subterranea | reverse complement strand
CCCGTAGGACGTATGCGGTATTAGCCTGGGTTTCCCCAGGTTATCCCCCACTACCGGGTAGATTCCTATGCGTTACTCACCCGTCCGCCGCTCGTCAGCATCCAGCAAGCTGGACCTGTTACCGCTCGACTTGCATGTGTTAGGCCTGCCGCCAGCGTTCAATCTGAGCCATGATCAAACTCTTCAGTTTACAATCATTGCGGTTCTTACCTGCCACCCGAAAGCGACAGAAGCGAACCAAACTTGGCTCAAGGTTTTCAAACGTTCTCTCAAGATCCGAAGACCTTGGACGAGTCGCTTGCCTTGATATTTGGTGATTTATCACCCTCATCGGCAAGCGCCCACATGAATTACCTGATCACATTATTAAAGAGCGATCGAAAGGCCTCGCCGTTCGATGTGGTGCGTATGATACGTTTTTTTTACGCGAGGTCAACCAGCTGCGACACTTTTCTTACCAATGGTCATTCAGGCAGCCAAGCGAGCCAATAAGTCGGCACGCCGATCGGCGGATACGAAGGCGGCGTCAATTGCATTTCGGGTTAATTGAACAAAGACGTCTTCAGACCATCCGAAAGCGTCGGCACAAGCCACATGATTGGCGAGCATTCCGCCACCAAAGTAAGCAGGATCATCGGAGCTGATGGTCACGTTCAGGCCCTTCTGAAGCAGGGTGGGCAAAGGATGCTCACGCAGGTCATCGACGACTTTTAGACACACATTGGATAACGGGCAAACCGTCAGGACGACCTGTTCACGACGAAGGCGCTCCACCAGGTCCGGGTTTTCCAGGCAGCGCACGCCATGGTCGATACGCTCCACCCCCAGAAGATCGAGCGCCTGGATGATATAGTCCGCCGGTCCCTCTTCGCCTGCATGCGCTACGCGAACCAGACCGATCTCTTTGGCCCGCGCAAAAAGTGTCTTGAATTCAGATGGCGGGTGGTCGCGTTCCGCACTGTCCAAGCCGATTGCATCGATAAACTTCCAGTAGGGGGCGGCTTGCTCGAGGACGTGCAAGGCTTCCTCTGCCGGACGGTCGCGTAAAAACGCCATGATCATGCCAACCGAAAAATCCATGGATTCCTCGGCTTCCTGCTTGGCTTTGAGCAGCCCACCCATGACCACTTCCAGCGGCACACCTCTTTGCAGATGCGCTTGAGGGTCGAAATGCATATCGACATGTACGACACCCTCCCGGCGAGCGCGATGAAAATAGTCCATCGCCAGGTCGTAAAAGTCTTCCTCGTGACGAAGCACGTTCATGCCTTGAAAATAAAGGTCCAAAAACGCCTGCAAATCATTAAAGTCATACGCCTCTTTTGCTTCCTGGGCAGAAGCATACGGCAAGTCAATGTTATTGCGCTGGGCCAGCGCGAACATCAGCTCGGGCTCAAGCGACCCTTCGATGTGAAGATGCAGCTCTACCTTGGGAAGCTGGCGCAAAAAATCGTGCATACAGGACTCCTGTCTAATTAGCTTCAAGGCCAAGCTTACCTGCATCCAGGTGCCAGTGGTAATCGATATGCGGCAACAAGTCAGGCTGGTCGACTTGATGGATAAAATAGATGACTGTTCTACTGCCAAGCCAACGATCAAGCGAAGCCGCCAAGTGCTGGGCGGTCACTGCATCGACGCTTGCAAAAGGCTCATCAAGGATCACAACCTGCGGGTCACGCAGCATCAATCGTGCCAATGCAACCCGCCTGGCTTGCCCCCCAGAAAGTTGCTGGCCTTTTTCGCCCACCTCTGTATCTAGCGCCCTGGGTAAACGTTCCACCCAATCGGCCAAGGCCACGTCAGAGAGGACTTGCCAAAGCCGCTCGTCACTTGCAGATGGGTCCGCAATGAGCAAATTCTCTGCCAGGGAGGCATCAAATAGATCCACGTGCTGGGTAAGCATTGCCAAATGCGCCGCGCGTTGTGTATCGGACAACGATGTGGGCGCTCCCCCCAGCACCTTGACGCCCCCATGGGTGGGCGCCAGCCGCCCCATGATGAGTGCCGCCAATGTCGACTTTCCAGCCCCCGACATGCCGGTCACCACAGCGCGCTTGCCTGCGGGAAGGTGCAAGTCAACGTCGCTCAAGGCCTGGGACAGCGCATGGGGATAACGCAACGACACGCCTTCGAAGATCACGCCATCGTCTAACGACACGACAGCTGGAGACAAGGTAGCGCTCGACGAATCGCGCGGCTCAAGCTTGTTCAATCGCTCAACAGCGGCATAGCTCGCTCCCAGCCGAACAAACGCATTGGGTAGAACGCTGAACGCCTCATTGATACCCAGCGCCATCAGCACGGCCATCACAACAATGGGACCGTCAACCTGGCCTTGCGCCAGCACCTCCCCCGCCAGCCAAAGCACCCCTAACGCCAGCAAACTCGTCACCGCCGCAACAACTGCATTCCCAAGCGCCTGCTTGTTACCTACCTGGCGCTGATTGTGCAGGACCTGCTGCTCATGAGCGTCGACAAAGCCTCGATGCCAATGATCGCTGCAATAGCTGGTCAACTCTGCGCTGGCCTGAACCTGATCAATCACCAAGTGACGCAAGACTTCTTGATCACCCACATGGTGGTGGCTTTGCCGCCACCCCCAGACGGAAAAACCCACTGTCGTGACCAACCAGAGCCCCCCGAGAACGCCCGCCATCAGCAAGGCCGCGTAAGGCAGCCACATCGCGACGAACAGCACCATGATGGCGCTCCCCAGTAGTGCAACCAGAGGCGGCATCAAGGCCCGGAGATAAAAATTATCCAGAGTGTCGATATCGGATGTAAGGCGGGTCAGCCAATCACTTGCCCGCTGACGGCCGAGCGTCAAATCATCAAGGCGGGTTAATTGACCAAATACACGAAAGCGCAAATCCGCCAGCAATGTCAGTACGCTATTGTGGTTATAAACACGCTCGGCATACCGCGAGACGGTCCGCAGTAGCGCAAAGAAGCGAATGCCACCACCCGGCACATAGACATCCAGAATAGCGGGCACCCCCAACACCAGCGCAATACCCGTTAGCGCACTGGCGGTGATAAACCAACCCGACAGACCCAGCAGTGCAACACCGGCTAGAAGCGTCAACCCTGCCAGCAAGGTCCCCAGCATGAAAGCGCGCCGACGGCGGGTAAGCAATCTCAACCAGGGTAAGAATTGGCGATAGATATCCCTCAAACGGGCATCTCCTCGATCTGTCCATGGGTCATTTTGAAGTGGCGATTCGCCGCTTTGATGACCGCCGGGTGATGGGTGGCAACGACGAGCGTGCGCCCTTCTTTTATCCAGTCGATCAACGCCCCCACCACGGCTTGCTCTGTTGTCTCGTCGAGCTTAGCTGTCGGCTCATCGAGCAGGATCAATGGTGCGCCACTCAGGTAAACACGCGCCAGCGCCAAACGCTGAGCCTGGCCACCCGATAAACCGACACCGCGCTCGCCAAGCAAGGTATCCAGCCCCTCTGGAAGGCCATTCACCACATCAAGCAAACCGGCACGCCTTAGCGCGACTTGCATCGCATCTTCTGATGCCTGGGGGCTCGCCAGACGCAGATTATCGGCCAGACTCCCCTGCAACAGGCAGGGCTGCTGATCCAGCCACGCGATTTGGTTCGTCGCTGAATGGCGGCACACACCATCGCTTGGCCCAATGAACCCTGCCAATAACGCGAGCAATGTCGACTTACCGCTACCCGACTCTCCGCTGACCGCCACCACATCACCCTGCTTTAGGGTGAGATCCAAGGGGCCCATCACCACACCACGACCCGGATAGCTGACCTGAACCTTCTCAAGCTCCACCAGCGCATTGTCGGTTCGGGTGGTTGAGGGAGAAGTGTCGCGCATCACAGGCGGCTCGTTGAGGGTATTGACGATGCTCTCTGCGGCGCCCAATGCCGCCGCTCGATCATGATAATGCATGGATAACGTGCGCAAAGGCTGGAAGAACTCCGGCGCCAGTAGCAACACCGCCAGGCCGGAGAACAGCGTCAATGAAGGGGCGGGGCCATACTCGATATAACCCAGCAGACCAAAGCCGACATACATGGCGACAACCGCGATGGCCACCGACGAAAAGAACTCAAGCACCGCCGAGGACAAGAATGCCAGCTTCAACGTCCGCATGCTCAGACGTCGATACTGGTCTGAGGCCACCCAGACCGCCTGCTGTGCCGCCGCCGTGTGACCAAACAGCTGGAGCGTCGTAATACCGCGCACTCGATCTATGAAATGCGCTGACAGTCGGGCCACGGCGGCGAACTGATCACGGTTCATGCGCTCTGCCCCCATCCCCACCAGGGCCATAAACAGCGGAATCAGCGGTGCCGCCAGCAGCAGGAAAACAGCGGCCAGATAATCCAGCCACACCACCACAGCAAGAATGACGAGCGGCACCCACATGGTGATCCGCAGTTGCGGATGATAGCGCGCAAAATAGCCGTCCAAGGCGTCAATATGCTCTACCGCCTGAGCCGCAATGGCCCCACTCTGCTGTGATGTCAGCCATGCGGGACCCAAGGCAGTGATTTTATCAAGCAGCTGGGCACGGGCCTTGCGTCTGATGCGAAGGCTGGCATCCAGACTCAACCGTTCTGATATCCACTGGCACAGCGCACGCAACAGCACGGCGACGGCCAGGAGCGCGAAAACAGGCGTCAAGGCACCTGGCGACCGGCTGTGAACCACCAGTTGATCGATCAACCAGGCCAGGCCCGTCACGATCAGCACGGTGTGACAGCCTGCCAAGGTACCAAAGAACGCCGCGCCCGCTAACCGCTTGCGTTCTGATGCAGCAAGCGAGGTTAACCAGTGGCGCGGCGTAAGCTTCTTTTGGCTGGGAACGGCTGCCATCAGCTTAATGGTAACCCTCTCCGACGCGCACCTTGCCACGGAAGACCCAGTAGGTCCACGCGGTATAGGCCAGCACGATGGGGATGACAAACAGCACACCGATCAGCAGGAAGAGCTGGGACTCCGGGGCCGAGGAAGCATCCCAGATGGTGTAGTTGGGCGGCACAATCACCGGCCACTTGCTGGCAATCAACCCCAGGTAGGTGAAAATGAACAGGCCAAGCGAGGCGACAAACGGCAAGCCTTCTTCCTGGCGCTTAACGGCGCGGTAAAGGACATAAGCACAAACCATCGCAAGGATGGGGAACACCCAGATCAAGTGAATCTGGCTGAGCCAACGGTCGCGCACCTCGGGGCTCACCAACGGCGTCCAGAGACTAACAATGGCGAACACCACCAGCACGGCCAGCAACAGTTTCGGGGTTATCCGGTAGGCCCACTGCTGCACATAGCCTTCCGACTTCAGGATCAGCCAGGTCGAGCCCAGCAGGGCATAGCCCGCCATCAAGCCCAGACCGGTCAGCACGCTAAATGGCGTCAGCCAATCGAGCGCCCCGCCTACATAGACAAAATCCTCTACCGCAAAGCCCTGGATATACGCACCCACGACGGCTCCCTGGGCAAAGGCTGCCACTGCCGACCCGCCACAGAAAGCGCGGTTCCACCAATGGCGATTCTTCTTCGACTTGAAGCGAAACTCAAATGAGATACCGCGGAAAATCAATCCCGCCAGCATCAAAAACACGCCGATATAAAGCGCCGGCAGGAACACGGAGTAAACCAGCGGGAAGGCGCCCAGAAGGCCCGCTCCCCCCAATACTAACCAGGTTTCGTTACCGTCCCACACCGGTGCGACTGAGTTCATCATCACATCACGCGACGCTTCATCCGGTGCAAAGGGATAAAGGATCCCCAGTCCCAGGTCGAAGCCGTCCATGATCACGTACATGATAACGCCGAAGCCAATAATGCCGGCCCAGATTATTGCAAGGTCAAGGCTGATCATTTGGTTGCTCCCTCATAATCACTATCGAAAGGCGTGTGAGCCGCAGAGAAAGGCCGTTTGGCTCGCTCGACTTCGCCGGTTACTTCCATGGAATCCGCCAGCATGCCGTTACGCACGACTCGCATCAGATAGTAAATACCTACCCAGAACACGACGGCGTACACAGCGACGTAGCCCAGCAGCGTAAACAGCGCCATGCCGCCAGTCAGCGAAGGCGTTAAGCCTTCTGCGTGAGTCATGACACCGTATACCAACCATGGTGCGCGTCCGGATTCCGTCACTACCCAGCCTGCCAATACCGCTAAAAATGGCGTTACGATCATCCCGGTAAGCGTTTTGAGGTAAAGCGGGCTTGCATACACACGTCCGCTGCGACGCAGGAAAAGGCCAATCAGCGCGACCGCGATCATCAGCAGGCCAATGCCCACCATGATGCGGAATGACCAGAACACCAGTGCCACAGGGGGCTGTTCATCAGGTGCCATTTCATTGATACCCGGAACTACGCCGTCCGCGCTATGGGTCAGGATGATACTTGCCAGGCTGGGAATGCCGATTTCAAAACGGTTTGCCTGGGCCTCCTGGTCGGGCAAGGCGAACAGCAAAAGCGGCACGTTGGACCGGGTTTCCCAGTTACCCTCCATCGCCGCCACCTTGGTAGGCTGATGCTCCAACGTATTGAGGCCGTGAAAATCACCAACGACAGCCTGTGCCGGTGCCAGAAAAAGCAGCAACCATAGACACATCGATAGGGCTTTTTTATTCGCTTCAACATCACGGTTGCGCAGGAGGAACCAGGCGCTGACACCGGCCACCACAAAACCACCTGTCAGGAACGACGCCATGCCCATATGCACAAAGCGGTACCAGAAGGAGGGATTGAAGATTGCCGCCATCCAGGAGGTGATATGGAAGCGCCCATCCACCATTTCATAGCCTGCAGGGGTTTGCATCCAACTATTGGCGGAAAGGATCCAGAACGAGGAAATAAAGGTGCCCACCGCCACCATGATCGCAGCAAACAGGTGCACCCCTTCTGGTACTTTGCCGCGTCCGAAGAGCAAAACACCCAGAAATGCCGCTTCAAGGAAGAAAGCGGTCACCACTTCGTAGCTGAGGACAGGCCCTAGGAAATTTGACGTAGCAAAAGAGAAGTTGCTCCAGTTCGTACCGAACTGAAACGACATCACGATGCCGGTCACGACCCCCATGCCAAACACAACGGCAAACATCTTGGTCCAGAATTGTGCCAGGCGATCCCAGGCGTCGTTTTCCGTTTTGTAGAATATCCCGTGCAGAACCGCAATATAGGACGCCAGCCCGATCGTGAAGACAGGAAAAATGGCGTGAAAACACACGACAAATGCGAACTGGAGTCTCGATAGCAATAGCGGATCAAGTTCCATAACTCCCTCCTAAGGTCCCATGGAGCCTTTTTCTCAAAGGCTTAAAACAAGCTTAGGTGAGTCCCTTTGGATCACGCTCTTCTATTTGTAGTCACTAAGCTTATTTGATCAACAACCCCTTGAGTTTACAGCTTAGAAGGTATGGATGCGGCATGCGTTTTGGGTTTTCACCGTGTCGCGTTGACGCAGGTCAATTTTTTAGGTCCCAGCCGACAACGACTGTTATACAAACGACTCAAGCCAACACCACCACACTCACCAGATAGCCTGTATAGGCAATAAAAAGCGCTAATAAACCACCGCCCTCAAAGCGGTTGATGCGCCGCGGGCGACCTTTCCAGGAGAACGCGAACAGCATCATCAGTACGGTCATCACCAACATGACGACCCAGTCACGCTGAAGCACCTCCTGGCCGGTTTCAATCGGAGTAATGACGCCTGCCAACCCAACCACAGCAAGGCTGTTGAATAGGTTCGAGCCCACGACATTGCCGAGCACCATATCGTGCTCATTCCGACGCAGTGCGCTAATCGATGAAGCCAGCTCGGGTAATGAGGTGCCAATCGCCACAACGGTCAAACCAATGATCAGATCACTGACGCCAAACGCCACGGCGATCTCGACCGCCCCCCAGACCAAAAGACGTGAGCTGGCAATCAACAGCACCAGACCAGCCAGGGTCCACATGATGGCGTTACCCCGCGACATTGGCTTGTTATCCAGCGTTTGCGCCACCTCAGAAATAAGTGAATCGTCCTGCTGCCCCCTAGAGCGCACAACGCTGATAACGATAAATATCACCAGCGCCAGTAATAAGCAGACTGCCTCCCAGCGGGCCACCCAGCCATCCAGCAGCATCAACCCGGTCACCAGCATCACTACCAGCAACAGCGGTATTTCTTTGCGAATGACGCTCGAGTGCACGGCCAATGGCGCCAATAAAGCAACAAAACCCAGCACCAGGCCAATATTGGCGATATTGGAACCATAGGCATTACCCACGGCCAATCCGGGGTTACCTTGCACTGCGGCCAGCACTGACACCATCATCTCGGGAGCTGATGTGCCAAAACCGATCACCAGCATGCCAATCAACAGGGGAGATAACCCTAGCCATTGAGACGTTGCCGCGGCCCCGTCAATGAATTTCTCAGCGCTCCAGATAAGCAGTATCAAGCCAACGACAACGGCGATAAGAGCAAGTAACATAAGATTCCTTTGAATGGCGTGTGCATAAAGTGGCGATGGTCAGGGCGCTGAATGACCCGCCATGGTCGGGCAGGCGGTCAATGAGCATGGCGATCATTCTTCATTCATCGCTCGGAATCAACGACAACCTGGCAGCGACCGGGCCAATTTTACCCAATATTTGACAGACTTATAACCGAGAGCGTATTGCTTTGCCCATCCACGCGAGCGAGATCACCATTTGTCACAAAACTGGCTACACAGACACCCCAACTTGAAGGTCAATGCGCCGCTCGTTGACCAGCAGCCTCCTGAGGCTCGCACTCAGAGGCGACGTCTGCGCGCCTGTCATGAATGTGACTGGGTATCGGCGCTACCGCCTCTCAAATCCGGTGAAAAGGCCTGCTGCCCCCGCTGTTCGCATGTCCTGGTCAAGCGCAATCGTTACCCTGCCCAGCGCAGCATGGCGCTCGCGATGGCGTCGCTTATTGCCCTTTTACTGGCGGTTTCCTACCCCTTTGTCAGTTTCAGCTACAGCGGAGTGAGCAATCGTATCGAGCTCACCGAAACGGCAAGCACACTGATCGCCTTTCATCAGCCCTTGGTGGCAATCGGTGTTATCATGACCATCGTGGTGTTGCCCGCGGTGTATTTGATAGGCACCCTATGGCTGCAGTACGGTTTATTGCGCAATGACCCGCTTCCATTCAGTCGCTCAACGGCACGTTCATTGAGCCATTTAACGCCTTGGATGATGGCCGATGTGTTTATCGTCGGCGCCCTGGTTAGCTTGATCAAGATCGCGGGACTCGCCGATATTGAACTGGGGCTGTCGTTTTGGGCGTTTTGTGTCTTTGCCTTTCTCCTGTTGATGACGGTGCAATCGATTGATGCTGACTGGATGTGGTTTGCTCTGGAGGGTGAGCCCCTGGCGCCGGAGGGAACACAAACAGGCATGTCAGCCGCGGCCCAGCAGCTTACCAGTTGCCCCACCTGTGGGCTGATCAACCGGTTGGCACCAAACGGCAAGGACTATTGCGTGCGCTGCCATGAGCGGTTGCATCCTCGGCTTCCGCACAGCGTCCAACGCACCTGGGCATTACTCGCTGCTGCGGCGATCATGTATATTCCAGCCAATGTATTCCCCATCATGACCACAACCAGCCTGGGCAATAGCTCTCCTTCGACGATCGTGGGCGGCATTGTCGAGTTGACTCAAGGCGGTTCCTGGCCAATAGCGGGCGTCATTTTTGTCGCCAGTATCATTGTTCCCGTTGGCAAACTGTTCGCGCTGGCCTGGCTATGCAGCGTGGCTCACCGTAGTGATGCCCTCAATGCGCAAACGCGCACAACGCTTTACCGGATCACCGAGTTTATCGGTCGATGGTCGATGGTCGATGTGTTTGTCGTCGCCATTCTCGTAGCGCTTATCCGCGCCGACTCGTTAATGACGATCAACCCTGGGCCGGCAGCACTTGCCTTTGGAGCAGTGGTCGTGCTGACCATGCTGGCCGCCATGACCTTCGACCCACGTCTGCTTTGGGACACCCCCATAACGAAATCTTCTGGACAAAACGACGCCCGTCCCGTAAGGAAATAAGTAATGGCTAACGAAAACGACATGCCCTCCAACGAACCTCAGGGCGAGGCGGCGATGCATCGTGCCAAACCCAGCCCCCAGACACGGCTTTCGCCCATCTGGATTGTCCCCATTGTCGCACTGGTCATTGGCTTGTGGCTGGTATACGACAACTATTCCTCCCGGGGCACCATGATCACCTTGACGATGCAAAACGCCGAGGGGATCGAAGCTGGCAATACACTGATACGCAGTCGCAACGTTGAAATCGGCCGGGTACAGAGCGTGCAGCTTTCCGACGACCTTTCCCAGGCCGTTTTACGTGCCCGCATCCAGCCAGAAGCGGAAGCCATGCTGCGTGAGGATAGCCGCTTCTGGGTCGTCAAACCGCGGATAGGCCGCGAAGGAATCAGCGGTTTGGGTACCGTGCTTTCGGGTGCCTACATACAACTTCAGCCGGGTTCTTCCTCAGAACCGCAACGCGAATTTGAAGTCAGGGAGACGCCACCTGTCGCCCCCGCTGGCGTTGCCGGTCTTCAAGTCAGCCTGATTAGCCAGTTGGGTAATTCATTGCGCGTGGGCGACCCGGTTTCCTATCAAGGCTTCACCGTCGGCCGCATCGAGGAAACCCGCTTTGATGCCGAGTCTCGCACCATGCACCATCAGGTATTCATTGAAGAGCCATATGATCAGCTCGTCACTGAAAGTACACGCTTCTGGAGTGCCAGCGGTATTGACTTTCGACTCGACGCCGACGGCGTTCGTGTCAACGTTGACTCCCTCGAGACATTGCTGGGCGGGGGGGTCACCTTTGGCGTCCCTGAAGACCTGCCAATGGGGCAGCCCGTTGACAACAATACCCGTTTCGAGCTTTACACCGATGAAGATAGTGCCCGGCAGGGTACCTTTAACCGTTATCTGGAATACGTACTACTTATCGAAGATACTGTTCGCGGGCTTTCCAAGGGAGCACCTGTGGAGTTTCGTGGCGTTAGGCTGGGTACCGTTGCCGCCGTCCCCTGGAATTTCATGGCACCTCAGCCGGATTCACGGGAACAGTTTGCCATCCCGTTGCTGATTCGCATCGAGCCCCAGCGGCTCGGCATCGAGAATGCTGACGTTGACCTTGACGAGTGGGATGCCCGCTTCAAGCGAATGTTCACACTGGGCTTACGCGCCTCCCTCAAAAGCGGCAACCTGCTGACAGGGGCGATGTTTGTAGACTTGAATTTCCGCGAGGATTTGGCCGCTCAATACGTACCGGAATCTTTCTCGGGACACACGGTATTCCCCACGACATCAGGCGGCTTTGCGCAAATCCAGGCGCAGGTAACCGCCTTGCTTGAAAAGCTGAATGGCTTGGAAATCGAGCCGCTATTAACGGGGCTTGATCAGAATCTACAAGCATCTGAATCTGTGCTTGAGGAAGTTCGTGGCGTTAGCGAATCCCTCAATCAGCTACTTAATGATCCTGAAACCCAATCTCTCGGCGGCAACGTGAACCGCACGCTTGAAGAGCTGCAGAACACACTGGAAGGCCTGTCTCCGGAGTCGGCCGCCTACCAGGAACTGATGTCGACGGTCGAACGGCTCGACCGCGTCATTCGCGATGTTCAGCCGCTGACTCGTACACTGAGCGAGAACCCACGCGCACTGCTGTTCGAGAGTATCGAAACCGACGACCCGATTCCTCGCGCGCCACGCGAGTAAGGATACACAATGCGACAATTATTCGGAAAACTGGGGGCCGTGTTACTGGTGGCGTTGCTGCTGAGTGCCTGTGCCAGCCAATCAACGCCGGCCACCCGCTACGTATTGCCGGGCGCGCAACTAGCCAGCCCGCCAGCCTCCCCCGCAGGCACCCTCCAGGTGACATCGCCTCGCCTCCCGCACTATCTGGATGTCGAGGGTATTGTCATGCAAACCGATGATATTACCCTGAGGGAAGCAAACGCCCATCAATGGGCAGAAGCCATTGGCCGTCAACTGGAACGCGGCATGCGGGCTCGCCTGTCAAAGGCGCTGCCCAGATGGCGAGTGGTGCGCGATGCGGCTAGCGACGACCAGGCAATCACGCTACGCTTGGAAGTAGATCAGTTTCAGGGGCGCCAGGATGGTCACGCCATCGCCAGCGGTCAGTGGCAACTGATCGATCCGCAGGGCGATGTGCTGGCAATGGAAACCTTCAATGCCGATACCCCGCTCGAAGAAGACGGCTACCCTGCTCTTGTGCGTGCCTTGGGTAAAAGCTGGGACAAAGTCAGCGAGCAGATTGCCCAGGCGACGATGGCTATACGCCCCTAAGCCATCAACACAGGGAGTTGAAAGGCCATGACGGACACAGCCCGGTACGTAGAAGACGCCCTCGAGGCCGTTCACAGGCTCCATGAGACAGCGGAACAGCTCATCTATGCGCACGCCAGTGAGGCGTTGTTGATTAGCGCCATGACGCACTATATCAGCGTACGTCACATACTGACCGCTGACGCCCCCTCTGGTGCTACACTAGGCGCGCTGGCTCGTACAGAACAGTTTATTGTTGCCTCCGCCGATGCGTATTATCGTCAGCTACCCGACGACGCCGAAACGTCACTCAAACATGCCGAGCGGACGGCGTTGTTCGGTAACCGTTTGATGGCGCTGGATGGCATTGGCCCCGCGACGACCAACCAGCTGTTCGAGCGTGGCATTTTTACCCCCGAACAGCTATTCGCCATCCCTGCTCACACCCTTGAAACACTTGACCTGCCTGCCGCCTCCCTTGCACGTGTCACATCGCTACACAATGCGCATCAAGCCAAGACACCAGACTGACGGTTCATGGCATGATATGATGGTCGCTTAATCGATCGTTTGTTATGAGTGAATCTTGTCACCGGCCATGAATGCGCTTTCTGATATGCCGCCAGAGGACGTCAATCGTCAATTCATAAGTGACCGGCCCTTGTTATCTTCAATTCATTACGGTTATTCATTTCCAATCATTCAACAGTGCGCTGTTTAACGATGCCATACGCATGCATAAACAGCCGCTGGGAGAACGCATGAACTTTTCTGACCTCGGCCTCGACGCCGACTTGCTGCGCGCTGTCACCGACCAAGGGTATCGCGAGCCGACACCCATTCAACGACAGGCGATTCCCGTCGTGTTGCAAGGCCGGGATTTGCTCGCCAGCGCGCAAACGGGAACGGGCAAAACCGCCGGTTTTACACTCCCCATGCTGCAGCGTTTATCGGCAGGCAAGCCCGCCACCAAACGCCAGGTGCGTGCACTGGTGTTAACCCCGACCCGGGAACTGGCCGCCCAGGTGGGTGAGAGCGTTACCACCTACGGAAAACACCTCTCTCTGCGTTCGCATATCATTTTTGGTGGTGTCGGCCAGCAACCCCAGGTCGACGCATTGAAACGCGGCCTGGATATCCTGGTGGCGACGCCGGGGCGCTTGCTCGACTTGCAACAGCAGGGGCACGTTGACCTGTCAAGCGTCGAGATTGTCGTTCTGGATGAAGCCGACCGCATGCTCGACATGGGGTTTATCCACGACATTAAACGCCTTTTGAAGCTGGTTCCCAGCAAGCGTCAGAATCTGCTGTTTTCCGCCACTTTCTCCAACGAGATTCAAACCCTGGCGCAGCAGTTTTTGAACGACCCTGCATTTATCGACGTCGCCCCGCGCAATACCACGGCAGACAAAATCGCCCAGTCGGTATACCAGGTGGATCGGGAGAAGAAACGCGAGCTGCTGGCGCACCTCATCAAGCAGCACCAGTGGTATCAAGTGCTGGTTTTCACGCGCACCAAGCACGGCGCCAACCGCCTGGCAGAACAGTTATCCAAGCAGGATATCCCCGCCATGGCCATTCATGGCAACAAGAGCCAGGGCGCTCGCACGCGTGCGCTCGGGGCGTTTAAAAGCGGCGACCTGCAGGTATTGGTTGCCACGGATATTGCCGCACGCGGGCTGGATATCAACGAGCTGCCCCATGTGGTCAACTTTGAACTGCCCAATGTTGCGGAAGATTATGTGCACCGTATCGGGCGTACTGGCCGGGCAGGCAGTGATGGCGAGGCGATTTCACTGGTCTGTGTCGATGAGCATGCCCTGTTACGCGGCATTGAGCGGCTGATAAAACAGACCCTGACCAAGCACGTCGAGCCCGGTTTTGAACCGGACCCGAACGCCACCCCACAGCCTATCGAGAATGGCCGTCGGCAACCGCGTAATGCACGCAGTCAACGCAAACCCAGCCAGCATAGTGACCGCGATGCGGCGCCCAAGCGTCGTGCTCGCCGCTAGTCAGGCTTATCTGAACATGTGATGGTAGCGCGACTATCAGGCTATTAATCAAGCACCTGTTTTCACGGAGTGATCATGGCGTCATCCCAACTCATTGAACAATACCGTCAGTGGCAAACCTTTCAGCGGCAAGACCAATTAAGCCGGGAGCACTTTGGCGTTGTGCAACGCCTGGAAGATGCCCGAGCCACGTCGAAACAAGTCGTCGAAGCGTATCGCAGCATGGCGGAGAAAGCCTCAACGGAAGGTGCCTGCTACCGCACCCTGTTTTTACGCAAGCGGGATGATCAGCATGCACTGCCCTGCGAAGGCTGGCTGTTCGTTCGCCGGGTACTCAGCGAAGGCAACAGCACTCGCGTGAGAGTCACGCTGGTCGAAACCTTTACGCTTGAAGATGGCACCCTGGCACCCGGCGATAAACCGGCCCGCAAGCTGACCCTGGAAATTTTTGAACAGGTGCAGGTGGATAAAGGGATGCGGACCAGTGTAAGGGTCGATTGCCTGGACGCGCCCGAGGATTATCACTTCATCACGCTGCTGGATGCCGTCCGCGGAGACTTGCGCCCCTATTTAAAATAAGACGTATTTCTAAAATAAGCGTATTGCTAGAATAAGACGTATTTATGAGGGCACGCCACACCGTATTCATTGCACTCATGGTCCTCGTCGGGCTTAACCTCCGCCCTGCGATGTCATCGGTCGCGCCATTACTCAACCGGCTGCAGGAAGTCGCCGGACTATCGGCGGCTGCAGCGGGCGTACTGACCACGCTACCGGTGCTTTTTCTGGGGCTTTCCGCACCGCTCGCCCCGCTGCTTGCCCAGCGTATCGGAAGCGAGCGAGCCTTGAGTGCTGCCCTGGTGCTGCTAATGACGGGCCTGATAATACGTGGCTTGCCTCTCCCTGGCGTTCTTTTTCTGGGATCAGCGCTTTCCGGCGCGGCCATTGGGCTTGCGGGCACTCTGCTTCCCGCACTGGTCAAACGCCAGTTGCCCCAAAGCGCCGACCTCCTCACCGGCCTCTATACCATGGCGCTGTGCCTGGGCGGTGCACTCGGCGCAGGGTTAAGCGTGCCGTTAACCCACTACCTTGGCAGTTGGCAGGCCAGTTTGATGAGCTGGGCGCTACTCGCCCTGGCCGCTCTGGCTCTATGGGTCATTTACATGCCCAGGACGTCGACTACCTCCTCACCAGCCTCACTCCCCCAAGCCGGTGCACTCAAGCTTCTCGGTCAACCGCTGACCTGGTACGTCATGCTCTTCATGGGTATTCAGTCATCAATGGCCTACATCGTCTTTGGATGGCTGCCTACACTGTTGGTATATCGCGGATATGATGAAGCCTCGGCGGGGTGGACCATGGCCATTTCCATTCTTTGTCAGCTTGCCTCAGCGCTCAGTGCCCCCTGGCTTGCACGCCTGGGGCGTGACCAGCGCCCGGCACTGCTTTGCGTCTTGCTGTGCACCGCCTGCGGGCTATCGATGCTGCTGATTGCTCCATTGTCGTGGCAATGGCCCGGCGCCGTGCTTCTCGGCCTGGGTCAGGGAGGAAGCTTCAGCCTGGCACTCAGCCTGTTGGTATTACGCACGGCGAATGCCCGCCTGTCCGGCCAGCTGTCCGGGCTGGTACAAGGCGGCGGCTATACCATCGCCGCACTTGGCCCATTCGGGGTGGGCTTATTGCTGCAACACGGTGCCAGCGGCGCCCAGATCGCCTGGCTGCTGATTGCCCTGCTGGCAGTGTGCAGCGGCTTTGCAATGCTTGCCGGGCGCCAACGCTGCCTCGACGATAGCTCGGGACAGCTTGTCGTGCACAATAGCGGACTGGCAGATCGCTTACATAAGGAGACACCGTGATGGCCCACCCTCGCCTGCTGATTATTTATACTGGCGGCACGCTTGGCATGTGCCCAGGCGACCAAGGGTTGACCCCGTCGGGCAACATTGAATCGCGGCTGGCCAAAGCGTTTAACCAACTGCCCCTTCTTCAGCAGCAGGCCTTGCCAAGTTTTGAGGTGTTAAGCTATCCGCAGTTGATCGACTCGAGTTCCGCCACACCTGACAACTGGTCGCAGCTTGCCCACGATATCGCCAAGCGACTGAGCGATTACCAGGGATTCGTGGTCATTCACGGCACCGATACACTCAGTTGGACAGCAGCCAGCCTCGCCTATCAACTGCAGGGCATTGACCGACCGGTCATTCTCACCGGTTCCATGCAACCTCTGGAAGCGCCCGGCAGCGATGCCCTCGACAACTTATATTGGGCGCTACGCTGTGCTGAACAACCTCACGTAAAAGAAGTGGCGATTTACTTTCACGGCAAGTTACTTCGCGGTGTTCGCGCAACCAAGCAGCACAGTGAGGCGGTGGATGCGTTTACCAGCCCCAACTATCCGCTGCTCGGCGAGCGCATGGGAGACCATGTTGTCCATTACCCCGGTCGCGGTTTGGCGGATCAGCAACGTGGCGCCCCAAGGTTCGAGCTGCCCGATTACACCTCGGTGAGCGATGGTGCCATTGTTCGATTAGCGCTCTGGCCGGGCGTCACCGCCTGGCAGCTAGCGTCCTGGCTCGAGGATCCGCGTGTTCAAGGTGGCCTCCTTCAGCTCTGGGGCGCGGGCAATCTGCCCGATGACCCGGCGCTTTTCGCCGTTCTGGCCAAGGCCAGCGGCGAGGGCAAGATGCTGGCCGCCATCAGCCAGTGCCCTCAAGGCAGCGTTCACTTGGGCGCTTATGCTGCCGGCAAAGGGCTTCTCGACGCTGGCGTGTTATCCGGCGACGACATGACCCCGGAAGCCGCCTTTGGCAAGCTTGTGCACCTGCTCGCCCAGCCGATCCCGGAAGAGGATCGTCGCCGTCGTTTCCTGAGCTCCCTGGTTGGCGAACGTTAAATATGCGCCTGGCAATCACGGCGTTTAACGCTAGAGTGAGAGTGACAGCACACTCGACGGATCAACAGGAATAACCTCTATGGAAAAGCCGGTTCATTATTTCAGCGAGCTGTTCGAACAGTTGGGCCTTGCATCCGACGCAGCCTCGATTGAGCGATTCATTCAACGCCACGCGCCTCTTCCCGAGACAATGCCGCTGGCCGACGCCCCCTGCTGGAATGAAGGGCAGGCAGAGTTTCTCAAGGAAGCCGTCGAGGAAGATGCCGACTGGGCGGAAGTCGTCGACCACCTTGATGCATCCATGCACAAGCCAGCGTAGATCAGCCACGTCAATGTCAATGCAGGGGCGTTTCCGGGCGCCCTGCATGGCATCGGCGAATGGGCGCTACCTGAGCACCGCGCCACTCATCCCTGCAGACGCGCTTCAACCCGCTCGAGAATCTGCCGACTCACCTTGCCCACCAGCGGTGTTGCCGCCTTGTTCACGGCCTTTGCCATGAAACGGTTACCTATTTCATAGCTCAGCGTCAGCGCCACTTCTGTGCCTTCCGGCACTTCACGCAAACGATAGCGCCCCTGGTTTTTGACCCCATTGACCGATTCCCAGGCGAGCACCTCCGGCGATTTAACCTCAGTCACCACTACGTCAAATGTCCAGTCCATGCTGAGTGCACGAACATGCCAGCGATAGCGTTCGTCGCCTAGCGGTTCGATATCGCTGATCAGGTCCGAATAATCGGCAAAGTCCTCGACGCGCCTTAACAGCGCGAATACCCGTTCGGGCGCGGCCCTGACGATGGCGCTATGTTCAATAGTGGCCATATAAAACCCCTTGAATGAGGCTCCTAGCGTAGCACTTTCAGCCCACATTGTGAGCATGCTGGCGCTAGCCAGAAACACCTCGATTGCGTACACTTGCAACCTTCCGGACCGGACCCCGGAACGCAGTAGCGGCTTTCTTCACGCTACGATCAATAAATTCTCCGGCATAAGAGTACTTATCATGTCAACTTCCCAAGCTCCGCATGGAGCCACCGCCGTGGTGATATATTCCGGCGGCATGGATTCCTTCACCCTTCTCCACCGGGCGCTAAATGAAGGTTATCACGTTCATGCGCTGTCATTTCATTACGGCCAGCGCCACGCCCGTGAACTCGATGCTGCCCGCCAGGTATGCCAACACTTGAATGTCCCCCATCAGGTCGTGGATATCCGGGCGATTCACTCGCTGATTGATAACTCAGCATTGACCAACACCGACCAGGCAATGCCCCAAGGCGATTACGACGGCGACAACATGGCGGCGACCGTGGTCCCTAACCGGAACATGATATTGTTGTCCCTGGCTATTGCGAACGCTGTCAACATCGGCGCAGAGCGTGTTGACTACGGTGCCCATGGCGGTGACCACGTCCTCTACCCCGACTGCCGCCCGGCTTTTGTGGAGGCCATGGATCAGGTTTCACAAATTGCCAACTTCTCCCCCGTCAAGGTACATGCCCCCTACCTGCACGCCAGCAAGGCCGACATCCTTCAGCAAGGTCTGGCAATGGGGCTTGACTACCGAAACACCTGGACCTGCTATGAAGGAGGCGAACTGGCCTGTGGGCAGTGCGGAAGCTGCCGCGAACGGCTAGCCGCCTTTGCGGCGAATGGCGTGACCGACCCGCTCACCTATGCCTCACACCCCTGTGCCTCACAACAGGAAGCACGCTGATGTATCAGGTAAAAGAAGCCTTCTATACGCTGCAGGGGGAAGGCGCCCAGGCCGGCCGGGCAAGCGTCTTTTGCCGTTTCAGTGGCTGCAATCTATGGAGCGGTCGCGAACGGGACCGGGCAACCGCCCGGTGTACCTTCTGTGATACCGATTTTGTCGGCACCGATGGCCAAGGCGGAGGTCGTTTCGAAACACCCGCCGCCCTGGCCGAGCACATCAGCGCGCTGTGGCCCAGTGAGGCTGGCCGTGCCATTCCTTATGTGGTGTTTACCGGTGGCGAGCCGCTACTGCAGCTTGATCCGGCACTGATCGCCACGCTGCACAGCGTGGGTTTTGAAGTAGCGGTTGAAACCAATGGGACGCTCACCCCTCCCGCCGGGATTGACTGGCTGTGCGTGAGCCCCAAGGGCAAGAATACGCTGGTGATTGATCAGGGCGACGAACTCAAGTTGGTCTATCCCCAGACCGAGGCACCGCCCGAGGCATTTGCGAAGCTCGACTTTCGCCACTTTTTTCTTCAGCCAATGGACGTTTCCCCTTTAGACGCTCACGACAACGACACTGTCGCGCGTACCACGGCCTATTGTTTAGCCAACCCGCAATGGCGTTTATCGCTTCAGACGCACAAAATCGCAGGCTTTGACTGATGTCCTTATTTGTTAATCAACTCACCCATATCGACGCATCGCTGTGGTGCCCAGAAAAGGGCCTCAAGGGTGTTAGCTGGCAAGTCGACGCGGTGCTTGAAGGCGAGCTTGGCAAAGACGGCATGCTGCTGGATTTTGGCGAGGTCAAGCCATGGATCAAGCATCACCTCGATAGCGGCCTGGACCACACGCTTCTGGTACCTGTCGAGGCTTCCGGAGTCACTGTCAGCCCCTGCGAGGAAGGCTTGTGCGTGCGCACCTCGACGCCCTATGCCATGGAAGTAAAAGGGCCGAAACAGGCTTTCACCCTACTGCCCGTTGCCACCATCGAGCGCGACGCCGTCGCTGCCAGTTTAAGCCAGACGCTCACTGAGCAGCGGCCGGCAAAGGTTACGCGGGTTCAGCTAAGCCTCAGTGATGAAGTCATCGAAGGCGCTGCCTATGGGTACAGTCATGGTCTGAAACTGCATAAGGGCAACTGCCAGCGCATTGCCCATGGGCATCGCTCACGCCTGCATATCTGGCAACGGGGAACCCGCCAGCATGAACTCGAACGGCAGTGGGCGGCCTGGCTCGATAATCGCTACCTGGTAGAAGAAAATGACATTATCGCCCGCGACAAGCAGGCCCTGACGTGCCGCTATCAAGCGGATCAGGGAACCTTTACCCTCACGCTACCCGATGAGCGCTGCGCGGTCCTGACTACCCCCACAACGGTGGAAAACATTGCTCACTGGCTGGCGGAACAGCTTGCTGCACAAAGCCTTGAAACCTCAACAGTACACGCATTCGAGGGGTTTAATAAGGGCGCGATAGCCAAGGCAAGTCCATGAGTGATGAGTGCCGGGCAGGCTGCGGGGCATGCTGTATTGCGCCGTCGATCAGCTCAGCCATTCCAGGCATGCCCGAAGGCAAACCGGCAGGCGTGCGTTGCGCGCAACTGGACGAGCATAATTTATGCCGCCTGTTCGGAGATCCCCGTCGACCGGCCGTGTGCGAGCAGTTTCAGTTTGACACTGCCGTCTGCGGACGGCAGCGGGAAGAAGCACTGATCACCCTGACATGGCTGGAAGATAACACCTAACTCTCCAGGCGCTCGGGATAGGCCAGACGACGATCCACCAGGCTGACCCAGCGGACCAGGACCGGCGCGTCACTATGACTGACGTCGCTCAACAGACGATGGAAGGCATCCCGTGCCGATTCGTCGTCGGGTGCGATGCGCGTCAACCATAACTCCAGTGCTGCCAATTCCTGATGGCGATTACCGTGCTCCCGGGCCTGTGAAATCGCCATCTCGGCCAACGCACGCACTTCATTGTCCGGATGGTCGAGCATGATGCGTACCCGGGCAAGCTGGGTGGCAAGCTCGGGCAGAAACAGCGTGGACCTCTCCTTGGCAATCACCAGGCACTGATCCAGGTAATCTTCCGCGGCACTCAATTCTCCCAGGGCAATACAGGCATCCGAATACCACAACACAGGACGTTTGAAGCGATCACGCCCGTTTAGCTCCGCCATCTGGTCCAGACTATCGCGCAGTTGGGTCAGCCCGCCGTGATCGCCCGCCAGTGCGCGCTGCCAACCCAGAATCCCTTGGGCGCTAATTTGCCACAGCTGTAAATCCGGGGTGGCGGTCATCGCCGCTGCCTTTTCGGCATGACGCGCCGCTAAATGCACATGGCCAAGCTGACGATAGAGCGAGGCGGCAAACAGTAGTGCCATGGCAAGCGTACCGGGATGGCCCAGCTTTTCCGCGAGCCGTATCGCGGCAGAGACCTGTCGTTCAGCACGCTGGTAATCACCACACAGGCATAGCGCCCAGCCCTGGAAACACGCCGCGGTTACCTGCGGATGGTCAGAGAACGGCAGCCACTCGATCATCATCGGCGAGTTGAGCGGGTCGATTTCATTCAGATGGTCATTGGCCTGCTGCACACGCCCGGCCCAGTATTCGCAATGCGCTCGCGCATAATCAGCCAGCCGCTGGTAACGCGGGTCCTCGAGTCGAGCCGCTATATCAGCCAGGGTAGATGCCAGCGCGAAGGCATCGGCATGCGCGTAGCGCTGACTGCGCCCTACCCACAGCCCCCACTTGACCAGAAAGATTTGCTCCAGGTCTTCAGGGTCTTCCAGGGCATCGGCGCCCGAGTGGCGCAACAGCTCACGGGCACGCACGAAACTTTCGTGGGCGGTGGGCGAGCCATGCCCCTCGAGCGCAAAGGCCGCCTGCCCGCGCACCGTTAACAGACTCACCTCGCGCTCGACCTCGTGCTCCACGTGGCGCAGGCTGGCCAGTCCAAAATCCGCCATGCGCAACGCGGTGCGATTGGCGCTTACTTTTAGCGCTTCCCGAGCGGCTAGCTCAAAATAACGTGCGCCCCGCGCGTAGTGACCGCTGCGCCGTAGGTGCGTGGCAAAGTCACCGGGATGGCGGCTGATCCACATCGGGAAGCGCTGTTCTATCAGGCTCACCACCTGCTGATGAAGGGTAACGCGCACGTCCCGGGGGCAGGAAAGATAGGCCGCCTCCTGGAGCAGTTGGTGGCTGAATTGAAACTCGTGTTCGTTTGAACCGTTATCCACCGGCTCGATGATTTCGAGCTGGCGCATATGCTCCAGCGCCTGCTGCAAACGCGCTGTGTCATAGCCACTGCATTCGCTGAGGAAATCCAGCCGGAAGCGTTTGCCCAGTACCGCGGCAATGTGAGCAATGTCACGGTCCGCTTCCAACTGGTCGATGCGACTGGCCAACAGCCCAAGCAACCCTTTGGGCAACTCATCAAACTGAACGCTCCGTCCTTCCCGGCGATCCATATCCAGGCGCCGACAGATTTCCTGCAAATACAGCGGTACGCCATCACAGCGTTCGATGATCTGATTACGCAGCCGTGGGCTCAGGTGAATACGGTAACGACGCGAGAGTTGCGATAGCAGCCGAGAGGATTCGAGTTCACCCAGGCGGCCCAGGGTGATTTGCTGATCCCAGTGCAGCTTGACCGGCAGGGGTTCACGGCCATGATGGCTGGCCACCAGCATAAAGGCCGTGTTGATGGGCAACCTCGCCTGAAGGCCTGACAGTACCTTGAATGAGGGTTCGTCCAGCCACTGAAGGTCATCCACCATCAGTACAAGTGTATGGGTGGCCGCCTGGCGTTCGATCAAGCGGTGTAAAAGCATCACCACCAGCTCGACCGCTTCACCGTTCTGTGTCAACTGGGACACTTCCTGCACGCTACGCACACCAAGGGCTTCTTCAAGCAAGCATTGCTGCTCATCGCTCAGCGTATTGAAAGCCAGATCGGTTTGCAGGGCGCGCAGTGCATCCTGGTCCGGCGCCCCATCCAGGTACCAGGACAGAAGAGTGCGCGCGACGCCATAGGGCTCCAGCACCGAAAGGCGGGTGGTGGGCTGCCAGCAAATAGCGGCATCGCGGCTTATCTCAAGCTGACGAAAGCCAACCATGAGGGCCGATTTCCCCATGCCCGACGCGCCGCGTACCAGCACACTCTGGCGCAGTCCGATACCGGCTCGGGCCAGGGCATCTCTCAGGGTCCTTAACGAGGTTTCGCGCCCCACCAGGCTCGGCGGCAGTGCATCACGGCCACCTTCGTTCTGGCCGAGTACCAACGCTCGTTGGCGTACCCGGCCATCGCTGGATATGACCCGCGAGACCAGACGAGGCTGAAGGTCCAGCGCCGGTGGCATATGCTGGCTAGACTCCTGCGAGATGACCAGCTCGCTGCCTTCGGCCGCGCTCATCAGCTCCAGGGATATCTGAGTCACCTGGCCCAACGGATCCGCCAGTTGCCGCTCCGGCAAATAAACCACTCGGCCGCTGTGCAGCCCGGCCGCCAGTTCGAACTGTGGCAGCTCACCTTCACCCGTCCAGTGCCTGGCAGACTCCTGGGGGAGCGTCTGACGGCAATGCTCATAAAGCGCGACCAGTTCAGCCAGCTGATGGGCTGGGCCATGGGTACCGAAACACGCAAGCCCCAGGCCACCTGTAGCACCCGGCAACCAGAAACCACCCAGATGATGGCATTGCTGCTCAAGCCAGCGCAGTAGTTCCAGTTGAAGCGCGAGGCAGTCACGCGTTGCGGCACGATCCTGCCAGTCCCCCTGGAGCCGCAATCGAATGGCCATCACCGAGAGCTGGCGAAGCTCGATCTCATCTTCACGCAAGGGCTGGCTGTCGGTGGCAAGCGCTCGGGAAAAGGCGCCTTGAGGCGACATGACGCGGGCGTCCGGGTGGCCATCGGACCAGTAGCTTGCCAGTTGCAAAAAGCTAGGCTCCGGCTGCTGGCCTGACAAGGCAAGCAACTGCAGGTAGCTGTTGTATTGCTCGTGGGCTGCCGCCATCTGCTTTTGTTCAGCGAGCTGTTTAACCAACCGCTCATGGAAAGGGCCATAGCCGGAAAACCGACTGACCAGCGTTTCCAGAAGGCCGTCAGGGACTTCCTGATAGTTATCCAGCACCTGCTCGGCAAAGCGGATAACCCGCTGACGCCATTCGTTGCGCGCCTGCACCAGCCAGCGCTGGAACTCACTGCAGTTGGCGAGCTGCAATTCCTCGATCAAATCACCCTGGTAACAGGTGAGCACGTCATCCAGGGTAGCCAGATCCCGCGGCCCTTCGAGCAGCGTTTGCAGTTCATGCAGATCGACCTGCCAGTTGGCCGGAAGCTGAAAGGCAATGGTCTGGCGCGATACGTTAAGCACCTGTTCTGCATCTTCGCCCAGTGATTGACGCAGGCAATGCAAGGCGTGTCGAAGGTTGGTGCGACCTGACGAAAGGCCCTGATCCGGCCACAGCAGTTCGGCCAGTGCAGCGCGATTGACAGGTTGCCGATGCAGCAGCAAGTAGACAAGCAACGCTTTCACTTTATCGTAGCTAAAGTGAGTCAGCACATCATCACCCTGGGTCAGGGCAAAATGACCGAACAGGGTCAGTTGGTCATACTTTTGAGCATCGCGCATGGTAAACATCCTGTCTGGACGAACGGCAACTTACGCTGGCACGCCGCTATGAAAACGGAAAGCCGTATCCGGCGAACTGATCAGCTCTGCTTCACAGGCAACAAAGAACGCGATCCGCTCGTCGATCGAGTGATCGGTCTGCTGCCGGGCAAGCAACAGGTAATCTTCGAAGTGTCGGCCTTCAGACTTGACCAGGGTGCGGTAGAACTTCGCCAGTTCCTCATCAAGGTAGGGAATCAGGCAAGCAAAGCGTTCGCAGCTCCGCGCCTCGATGAGCGCGCCAATAATCAACACATCGATCAATCGCTCAGGGTCCTGGGGGCGAACATGGCGTCGTAACCCTTCCGCATAGCGGGAAGCCGTCAAGTGCCTGTAGGTTACCCCTCGGCCTTCCATAAGGTTCACGACCTGCTCAAAATGCAGCAGTTCTTCCCGGGCAAGCTGCGACATCTTGCTCAATAACAGCGGTTGATCCACATAGCGATACAGCAGGCTCATCGCCGTGGAGGCGGCCTTCTTTTCACATTGAGCATGGTCAATCAGCAGAATTTCGGGATTCTCCAGGGCCCAGACAAGCCAGGCATCTGGCGTCGTACATCCCAGAAAGTCATTCAAGCTGTCAGGCAACAGGTCGCTCGCATCGAGCGAATGGCCCGCTTTGTCGGGGATTACTTGTATCGACATAACACCATCACTAAATAACTATCACATAATTGTACAACAATTATAACATCTTGGGTAATTCGAATATGCCAGTACGGTCAGCTGATCAGGCTGACGCAGGCCATCAACCCGACAGATGGTAACGCGGCGTTACGAGAATCACACTTTATGCAACCTCTGTCGATAGCGAGTGCTTTTTTGCTAGTAAAGCATGCCAGAACGCTTGGTCCTAGCGCGTTTCACACCTTTGTGCATGCACATCAGCATAAAGTACAACGTCATGGCAGCGGACTCAGCTTAACATTGTCGACAGTTTGACGTAGAATTGCGGCCATCCAACCAGCGCTGTTTGTCAAGCGTATGTCAGTGTCCGGTGGCATTGTGAAGTACACAGCCCACGTGCCGTCGCCACCATAAAAGCAGATGAGAGGGCCCCAAACGTGCTTGAAGCTTACCGCCAACATGTCGAGGAACGCGCTGCAGAGGGCATTCCCCCCAAGCCCCTGAATGCCGAGCAAACCGCCGCTCTGATCGAGCTGCTTAAAATGCCCCCGGCTGGCGAAGAAGAGTTCATTCTCGACCTCATTACCAACCGCGTTCCCCCGGGTGTTGACGAAGCGGCTTACGTAAAAGCCGGTTTTCTGACGGCCATCGCCAAAGGCGAAGCCACATCGCCCCTCATCGATAAAGTGCATGCCGTCAAGCTGCTTGGCACCATGCAGGGCGGCTACAACATCGTGTCGCTGGTCGAGCTGCTCGACAACGACGAACTCGCCCGTGAAGTCGGTGAACAGCTCAAGCACACCCTGCTGATGTTCGATGCCTTCCATGATGTCGAACAACGCGCCAAGGCAGGTAACAGTGTCGCCAAGGACGTTATCCAGTCATGGGCCGACGCCGAGTGGTTCCTCTCCAAGCCAGCGCTCGAAGAAAAGATCACCCTGACCGTCTTCAAGGTACCCGGCGAAACCAACACCGACGACCTGTCACCCGCACCGGATGCCTGGTCGCGCCCGGATATTCCCTTGCATGCCAATGCCATGCTCAAAAACGAGCGTGATGGCATCGACCCCGTGGAAACGGGCAAGACCGGTCCGCTCAAGCAGATCGAAGAGGTCAAGGCCAAGGGCTTCCCTGTGGCTTATGTGGGCGACGTTGTGGGTACGGGTTCTTCGCGCAAGTCAGCCACCAACTCCGTGCTGTGGTTCTTCGGCGATGACATTCCTCATGTGCCTAACAAGCGCGCAGGCGGGTTCTGTTTTGGCAGCAAAATTGCCCCCATCTTCTTCAACACCATGGAAGACTCCGGCGCTTTACCGGTCGAAATGGATGTCGAAAAGCTGGCCATGGGCGACGTCATCGATGTCTACCCCTATGAAGGCAAGGTCTGCAAGCATGGGACGGACGAGGTACTGACGACTTTCGAGCTTAAGACACAGCTGATTCTAGACGAAGTCCGCGCGGGCGGGCGTATCCCGCTGATCATCGGTCGTGGCTTGACTGGCAAAGCCCGTGAATCCCTGGGCCTTGCTCCTTCGGATGTATTCCGTCTGCCCGAGCAACCCCACGACACGGGTAAAGGCTTTACCCTGGCCCAGAAAATGGTCGGCAAGGCCTGCGGCATGGACGGCGTTCGCCCCGGCATGTACTGCGAACCCAAGATGACCACGGTGGGCTCTCAGGACACGACGGGCCCCATGACCCGCGACGAACTGAAAGACCTGGCGTGCCTGGGCTTCCAGGCCGACCTGGTGATGCAGTCGTTCTGCCATACCGCCGCTTACCCGAAGCCGGTCGACGTGGATACGCACCACACCCTGCCCGACTTCATCATGAACCGTGGCGGCGTTTCGCTGCGCCCCGGCGACGGTATCATTCACAGCTGGCTCAACCGCATGCTGCTGCCGGACACGGTCGGCACCGGCGGTGATTCGCATACCCGCTTCCCACTGGGCATTTCCTTCCCGGCCGGCTCGGGTCTTGTCGCCTTCGCTGCCGCCACCGGTGTCATGCCGCTGGACATGCCGGAATCCGTGCTGGTGCGCTTCAAGGGCAAACGCCAGCCTGGCGTCACCTTGCGCGACCTGGTTCACGCCATTCCGCTGTACGCCATCAAGCAGGGCCTACTGACGGTCGAGAAGTCCGGCAAGAAAAATGCCTTCTCGGGTCGCGTCCTGGAAATCGAAGGCCTCGAGGACCTCACCGTCGAGCAAGCCTTCGAGCTTTCCGATGCCTCTGCCGAGCGTTCGGCCGCCGGTTGTACCATCACCCTCTCCGATGAGAGCGTGACCGAGTACCTCAAATCGAACATCACCTTGCTCAAGTGGATGATCGCCAATGGCTACGGCGATGAGCGCACCATCAGCCGCCGTATCGAAGGGATGGAAGCTTGGCTTGCCGATCCTAAACTGATGCGTGCCGACAAGGATGCCGAATACGCCGAAGTGATCGAAATCGACCTCGACGAAATCAAAGAGCCGGTCCTGTGTGCGCCGAATGATCCCGACGATGCACGTCTACTCTCAGACGTTGCCGGCACGAAAATCGACGAAGTATTTATCGGTTCGTGCATGACCAACATTGGCCACTTCCGTGCCGCCGGCAAGCTGCTCGAGAAACAGCCCGCAGGCAGCCTCAAGACCCGCCTCTGGCTGGCACCACCGACCAAGATGGATCAGCACCAGCTTACCGAAGAAGGCTACTACGGTATCTACGGCCGTGCCGGTGCACGCATGGAGATGCCCGGCTGCTCGCTGTGCATGGGCAACCAGGCGCGCGTCGCCGCCAAGAGCACCGTTGTGTCGACCTCGACGCGCAACTTCCCCAACCGGCTCGGCGACGGCGCGAACGTCTACCTTGCGTCAGCCGAGTTGGCGGCAGTCGCCGCCGTTGAGGGACGCCTGCCCACGGTCGACGAGTACCGCCGTTACATGGGAGAGTTTGACGCCATGGCAGGCGAGATCTATCGTTACATGAACTTTCACGAAATTGAGGAGTATCAGAAGATCGCCTCAAACGTGATTCCGGTGGCTCAAGAAGCGTAAGCTTCAACGCTACCGCGCCATCGCCGATGCTCGCACCATCGCAGAAGAGCTCCACGCTCTTTTGAGCCGATGAACGAACGCCCCGCCACTGTTCTACAGGGCGGGGCGTTTTTTCTTATGTTTAGACGCTGAGTCACCAGACAGGAATTCGCCATGCCGACGATTGTTACCCCCGATATATGCGATGCCTTTCCAGACGTCCAGGTATTAGAACCCATCTTTGCCAGCTTTGGCGGCGTTGATGCCTTTTACGGCCCCGTCCGGACTATCAAGTGTTTTGAAGATAACTCGCTCGTCAAACAAGCCGTCGCTGAACCAGGCGATGGCGCCATCCTTGTCGTGGATGCGGGAGGTTCCCCTCGCTGTGCCATGCTCGGCGATATGCTGGCTGAACAAGCGGTCGAGAATGGCTGGGCTGGCGTCGTGATGTACGGTTGCGTTCGCGACGTGGACATCCTCGCCACCCTGCCCCTCGGCGTTCAGGCGCTGGGGTGTCATCCACGAAAAAGCGAAAAGCGTGGAGAAGGACAGCGCGATGTGGCCATAAGCTTCGCAAGCGTCACCATCACGTCAGGCAGTTGGCTGTATGCCGACAATAACGGCATCCTGATTGCCGATCACGAACTTGCGCTTGATCAAGCGTGACTTGTCAGGGGGTGGCGCTTGCTGCCACCCTAGAGTCTCTTTTCATTACCTTTTTATGTCCATGCAGCCTTTGAATCAGCTTGGCTATGCCCTTGCCCGCACATTACGCGATCATCTACGTCCGCTGATTGCGTTTCATTTATTTTTCACCCTGCTCGCGTCAGCCCTTTTATTGCCCGCCATCGCCTGGGTCATGCGCGCCCTGCTTGCCCAGTTGCGGCGTAGCGTCGTAACCAATAACGACCTGGTCACACTCGTATTCAGCCCCCTGGGGCTACTGGGCATGCTGGTCGGTGTTGGACTGTTCTTTGTGGTGATTTATTGGCAGCAGGCTGGCATGCTCCAGGTGGCAACAAGGCCTCGTGACAATCACTACCGCCTTGCGTTTGAAGCGCTCTGGCTAAGCAGTCGGCGATTACCTGCGCTGACGGGCCTGGTCATTCTTCAGGTGGGTAGCCACTTGCTACTGCTCGCCCCCTTCATGCTCGCCCTGACCTGGCTGTATGACATATGGCTGAGCGGTATCGACCCCTATTACCTTCAGCGCATCAAGCCCCCTGTATTGTGGTATTTCCTCGCCAGCGCGGCCCCGTTGTTACTTTTATGGATGGGCCTGGCCGCCAAGCTGTATTTACGCTGGCTGCTGGCCCTCCCCCTGGTGGCCCTGGATGGATATTCGCCGTGGCAGGCGCTTCGCCGCAGCGTCGTTCTCACCCGAGGCTGGCATCGCTCGATTGGCATTGCCGTCATATTGGTTCTGTTACTGATTATCGTGCTGCCGATTGCAACCACCCTGCTGTTTGATTATTTATTTACGCCGCTGCTGTGGTGGCTACCCGAGCATACAGCCATACTGGTACCGGCCATGCTGGGCTATTTGACCGGTTATGTGCTGATCACGCTGGCGATCACCTTTCTGGGCATTGCCGTTAATGCCCTTTTGTCGGCCTGCCTGTACCTTCAACTGGCTCATCGCGAAGCGCGCCCAGCGCCGCCTGCCAATGCCCACCCGGGACGCTTTGCCTGGGCGGTGGAGCTCAGCGTACTGGCCTTTGCAGCCCTTCAGGCCTGGTGGATACTGACAAGCTTCGACATTCGCGACGACGTGGCGATCATTGCCCACCGCGGCAGCTCAATGGCCGCCCCGGAAAATACCCTGGCAGCAGTGGATCAGGCGATCGTGGACGGCGCTGACGCCATTGAAATCGATGTCCGCCTAACAGCCGACCAAGAGGTCATGCTCTATCACGACCGCAACATGGTGCGCCTGACAGGCGATCAGCAGGCATTCGGGGACTTGACACGTGAGGAACTCGAAAACTACGACGTCGGCAGCTGGTTTGGCGATGTGTATGAAGGGGAGCCCATCCCAGGGCTCGACGACACGCTGGCACTGGTGCGCGGGCGCGCCGACCTGATGATCGACATAAAGCCATTGCCGGGCGAGGGGCAGGCGCTCAGCAATGCCGTCTTAAGAGAGTTACAGCAAGAAACCGATGCCCGCTACCAATGCTGGGCATCGGCTGATAGCCCGATAGCGGCCTATGCCCAGTGCGGCTACCCGAATGCCATGTACAGCATGCGCATGGCCACCACGTCGCCTGGCTTGCTGCCGTTCATCAAACAGCAAGCGCCAGAGCTCAAGGTCACGCTTATCGCCCAGCTGATTTTGCCGGGCACACTGGATCGCGGTGCTTTTGACGCCCTGGGCCTTCGCCATAATCGTATCACCGCTCAGGAAATAAAGCTGGCGAAGCTATATGGCTATGAAGTGCATGCCTGGACGGTCAACAACCGGAACCGGATGTCCACGCTCATTGATCTTGGCGTGGACGCGATCATCACCGATTACCCCAAACGGCTGGTCGCTCTGCGCAACGATCGTCGCGCGCTGAGTGACGGCGCACTGATGTTGGTGAAGCTACGCAACTGGCTCCGGCGCTAGGTTCGTTCAATCGCCCATCACCACGCCTTCCCGGCGTGGGTCCGCGCCGCCAAACAGCGTGCCATCCTCGAGGCGCATGATCGCCTGAAGCCCGCTGGTCAGCTCGCGCTCACTGATATCATGCCCTCGCTCTCTCAGAGCGTCGAGGATGGCCTCCGGGAAACGGCCTTCCTCAACCCAAACCTGATCGCCCAGGGTCACCGCATGGGGCAGGTTCAACGCCGTTTGCGCATTCATTCCCCAATCACGCAGTGCTATCAGCGTTCGCGCGGTGTAATGAATGATCGCTGCACCACCGGGCGATCCAAGGCTACCGACCAACTCGCCGCTGCCATGATCGAAGATAAGCGTGGGGCTCATACTGGAACGCGGGCGTTTGCCAGGCGCCACCCGATTGGCCACGGGTTCGCCGTCCTGCTCGGGCTCGAAGGCAAAATCGGTCAGCTCATTGTTGAGCAAAAAGCCGCCCGGCAAGTCGGTCCCCCCATCGCTCATGATGCGCGAGCCAAAGGCCTGCTCGATGGTCGTGGTCATGGCAACCGAGCGACCTTCAGCATCGACGATGCTGATATGGCTGGTACCGTATTCGGGCTGAGTCGGCTGCGCCGCCCAACTCGTGTCCATATCGCCGGGCCGACCGTGTTCGGCATCGCCCCCCATACTCTCTTTACCAATCAGCGCGCTGCGCTTGGCGAGATAGTCCGGCGCCAGCATTGTCGACCAATCACCACCGGGGGCCTCGACGAAATCCGGGTCGGCAATATAGTAATTGCGGTCGGCAAACGCTAACCGGGAGACTTCCAGAAACTGGTGCAACCAGCCGCTGCTGGTGACTCCGTCGTCCAGAGGGGCTTCAAGCAGGGGCTGCTGATCGAGCATGCCAAGGATCTGCATGATCGTGAGGTGGCCGGACGATGGCGGCGGGAAACCACAGACCTCCCATTGCTGCCAGGGCGTACAGATCGGATCGCGGATAATGGCGTCATAACCTGCAAGGTCATCCAGCGTCATCGCGCCGGGTCGAGCAGGATGCTGGGTGACCTCATCGACAATATCCTGGGCAACGTCTCCCTGATAAAAGGCAGCGCTGCCTTCCTCGGCAATACGTTTCAATAGCGCCGCGAGGGCCGGATTTTTGAGGGTCTCACCCACGGCAATGGGCTCGCCTTCCGAGTCATAATAGAAATCCCGCGCCAGATCGTCATCGCGCAGGGCATCAACATCGGCAAGGCTCGAACGAAGCCGCTCACTGACAGCAAAGCCCTCTTCTGCCAGCGTCATCGCAGGCACAAAAAGGTCTTCCCAGGGCAGACTGCCGTGAGCCGCATGGGCTTTTTCCATTAGCCGCAGCGTTCCCGGCAAACCAACCGACCGGCCGCTCTCCACGGCATCCATGAACGCCAACGGCTCGCCATCCTGCATGAAGAGTTCGCCATCCACAGCGGCGGGGGCCGTCTCACGCCCATCGTACGCGCGCACCTCATCGCCATCGTAATAAAGCAAGAACGCCCCGCCGCCAAGGCCACTTGATTGCGGCTCCACCAGTCCCAGCACCAACTGGACGGCGATGGCTGCGTCGATCGCGTTCCCACCGGCCTTCAATATCTGGTAGCCCGCATCGGTGGCCAGTGGGTTTGCAGCGGCCACCGCGAAGGAATCGGCAGACCAGCCAGGTTTTTCTTCGTAGCCAGATTCGCTTTCGGGTGAGATGGCGGGGGTTTCATAGTCGAAGCCCCAACCATGTAAAGGCACTACCAAGAGACTGGGTAGCAGCCAGCGCATTTTTTTCGAGGGCATCACGACCGACTCCGCCAATGTATACAGACCAAAGTTAGAGCGTAGCCTATTAAACCCAAACGCCCAGCACAATGGCTGGGCGCGTTGCATCAAACCGGCTGCCGATCAGTCAGCGATGGTTTCACCTGCCAGCATGAACCAGGTTTCGAGTACCGCATCCGGGTTGAGGGATATCGAATCAATCCCCTGCTCCATCAACCACTTGGCAAAGTCAGGGTGGTCAGAGGGCCCCTGACCGCAGATGCCGACATACTTGCCCTGGGCCCTGCAGGCCTGAATCGCCATGGAGAGTAGCTTCTTGACGGCTTCGTTACGCTCGTCAAACAGGTGCGCCACGATACCCGAGTCACGATCAAGCCCAAGGGTGAGCTGTGTCAGGTCGTTGGAACCGATCGAGAAACCATCGAAATGCTCGAGAAACTCGTCGGCCAGCAGCGCATTGGCGGGCAGTTCGCACATCATGATGACCTTGAGACCATGGTCACCACGCTTGAGCCCGTTGGTCGCCAGCAACTCGACCACTTCCCGGGCTTCTTCCGTGGTGCGCACGAAGGGCACCATGATCTCGACATTGTCGAGCCCCATGTCTTCGCGGACACGCTTGAGCGCCCGACATTCCAGCTCGAAACAAGGGCGGAACGCCTCCGAAACATAACGCGAGGCACCCCGGAAGCCCAGCATGGGATTCTCTTCACCGGGCTCGTAAAGCTTGCCGCCAATCAGGTTCTCGTACTCGTTTGATTTGAAATCCGACAGCCGCACGATAACGCGCTGAGGGTAATAGGCAGCAGCCAGTGTCGAAATGCCCTCAACGAGTTTATCGACGTAGAAGCTGACCGGGTCGGTATAACCGGCCGTGCGCATGTCGATCACCTGCTGAAGGTCAGACGGCAGGGTGTCGTACTCCAGCAATGCCTTGGGGTGAACGCCAATCATGCGGTTGATGATGAACTCGAGCCGCGCGAGCCCTACCCCAGAATGCGGAAGGCTGGCAAACCCAAAGGCGCGATCGGGGTTGCCCACGTTCATCATGATCTTGAAAGGAATTTCGGGCATGGTATCGACGTTGGACACCTTGCAGTCGTAATCCAGCAGGCCTTCATACACATGCCCGGTATCGCCTTCAGCGCAGGAAACGGTGACGTCACTGCCTTCGTTCAATCGTGTGGTGGCATCGCCACAGCCGACAACCGCAGGGATGCCCAGTTCACGGGCAATGATCGCCGCGTGGCAGGTCCTGCCGCCGCGATTGGTCACGATGGCTGAAGCGCGTTTCATGATCGGCTCCCAGTCAGGATCGGTCATGTCGGTTACCAGCACATCGCCGTCATGGATCTTGTCCATGTCGTCTGGCGTCATGACCACCTTGGCGGTACCACGGCCGATGCGTTGACCGATGGCGCGACCGGTGACCAGGGTGCGGCCTTTCTCGCGCAGCTGGAAACGCTCCAGTTTGCCGCCTTCCTGCTGGGAGACCACGGTTTCCGGCCGGGCCTGCACGATGTAGAGTTCACCGTCGTCGCCATCCAGCGCCCACTCGATATCCATGGGTCGCTGGTAGTGCTGCTCGATGGTCACAGCCTGGCGGGCCAGTGACATCACCTGGGCATCGTTCAGGCAGAAACGACCTCGGTCCTGTAACGGCACGTCAATGGTCTCGACCGACTTGCCTGCGCTGGCATCTTGGGTATAGACCATCTTGATCAGTTTGGAACCCAGGTTACGGCGCAGCACGGCGGGCCGCCCCGCGGCCAGTGTCGGCTTGTGAACATAGAACTCGTCCGGATTCACCGCCCCCTGGACGACGGTTTCACCCAGCCCCCAGGAAGCCGTCACAAAGACGGCGTCGCGGAAGCCCGACTCGGTATCCAGCGTGAACATGACACCCGACGCACCCGTTTCCGAGCGCACCATTTTCTGTACACCCGCAGATAGCGCGACATTTTCATGCGCATAGCCGCGATGCACACGGTAAGAGATGGCCCGGTCATTAAACAGTGACGCGAACACTTCGTGAACGGCACGTTTAATGTTGTCGAACCCTTCGATATTGAGGAAGGTTTCCTGCTGGCCGGCGAAGGAGGCATCGGGCAAGTCTTCCGCGGTGGCCGAACTGCGCACGGCAACCTTCAACGCAGGGTGACGCTGCTGAAGGCTTGCGTAGGCGCTACGCAGTTCTTTTTCGAACGTCGGGGGCAGCGGCGTGTCGATCACCCACTGACGGATCGTCTTCCCGGCCTCGGCCAATGCTTTGACATCGTCGACATCCAGCCGCGCCAGCATCTGGTTGATACGCTCGTTGAGACCTTCATGGGCGAGAAACTCTCGGTAGGCATGAGCCGTGGTGGCAAAGCCACCTGGCACCGTGACCCCCGCTCCCGATAAATTGGAGATCATTTCGCCAAGCGAAGCGTTTTTGCCACCCACGCGTTCGACGTCAGCCATACCCAATTGATCGAACCATAGAATGTAATTGTTCACGCAACCCCCTCGCTCGATAGGCCAGCGATCACGACAACCGCCAGAGATGAATGCGGACACCCTAGCACCGCCCCGGTGTATTCGCCATTGGTCTAATAGCGAAGGCGATGGAGGATTTTTACAACAGGCGGCCTTTTTGAACCTTTGTTGTAGTCGCGACTCGAGCACCGTTGTGCCGGACGTCATCCCGACCCACAATAGGCACAACGTTCAGGAGAGCAAACACCATGCAGCGCACGGCATTTTTCATTTCGGATGGGACGGGCATTACCGCAGAGAGCCTGGGAAGAAGCCTGTTGGCCCAGTTCAGCGATGTCGAGATCAACATGCAGACCAAGCCCTATATCGACACCGTGGACAAAGCCCAGGCCCTGGCCGAGATCATCGATGCGACGGCCGTTCGGGACGGCCAACGGCCGATCATCATCGACACCATTGTCGATCAGCAAATTCGCGACGTGATTCGCAAGGCCGCCGGCTTCAAGGTGGATATCTTCTCCACCTTTCTGGAACCGCTCGAACAGGAGCTCGCGACCCATTCCTCCTACAGCGTGGGGCGAACGCACTCGATTGGCAGCGACGACGTTTACATGGACCGCATCCACTCGGTGCACTTCGCGCTGGACAACGACGATGGCGCACGCACCCACCAGTACGATAAAGCCGACATTATACTGGTCGGGGTATCGCGCTGCGGCAAAACCCCCACGTCGCTCTATCTGGCGCTTCAATTTGGCATTCGCGCCGCCAACTACCCCCTCACGGAAGACGACCTGGACGAAGACGGCATGCTGAAATTGCCCCGGGTTCTTGCCCCCCATCGGCACAAGTTGTTTGGCCTGACAATCGACGCCAGGCGGCTGGCCGCCATTCGCAACGAACGCAGGCCCAACAGTCGCTACAGCTCCATGGACCAATGCATGCAGGAGATCGAGCAGGCCGAAGCATTATACCGCCGCCTGCACATCCCCTATATCGACGCCACGCGCTTCTCCGTGGAGGAAATATCCACCCGCATGATTGCTGAAACCGGGTTGGCGCGGCGCTTTTCACCCCGCTAGCGCCGCATGAGATCACATGCCCTTGGGCGCGAAGATGCCCGGGGCATTGCGCCAGTACCCCTTGTAATCCATACCAAAGCCAAATACGTACCGGTCGGCGACCTCCAGGCTACAGTAGTCAGCCTTCAGCCCGGGCACTGCCTTGCGATCGTGGCGCTTGTCGACCAGGACCGCCGTGGTAATGCTGGCGGCCTGCGCTTCCTGGCAATAGTTCAGAATGGCCGCCAGCGTCGTGCCTTCATCGAGGATGTCGTCGACGATAACGACATGCCGACCGGCCATGGGAATCTCCGGCGACACCCGCCAGAAAAGCTCTCCGCCACGGGTTTCGTTACGGTAGCGCGTGGCGTGCAGGTAGTCGACCTCAAGCGGAAAGCCCAACCGGGTCAAGAGGTGGCCTGTGGTGATCAAGCCGCCATTCATGACGCAATAAAAGACCGGTAGTTTATCGCCCAGATCCGCGCTGATCTGCTCAGCCATTCGGTCCAGCGCCTGCTCCACCTGCTGCTGGGAAATCAAGCAGTCTGCGTTGTCCATGAGCTCGCGCATGGTGTCGAGGGATGCGAGCGCTTCTTTGTCTAGCTTTGCCATTGAAGTTCCAGCCTACTTGGTAAAACGATCGTTAACTGCTGAGTGAATGAGCGGCCATGGCCTCTAGCTGGGCATGCGTACGCCGCCAGCGGCTGAGCGCCGATAGCGCATCCAGATCGGGACGCGCGCGTTTGTAGCGTAGCTTGCCGGGCCTGGAAGACTGAGGGGTTGGAACGGCGTCTACGACCTCAAGCGCCGCCTCGCGATCATTGCATACCAGCAACATATCGCAGCCCGCGGCAAGCGCAGCCGCTGCGCGTTCGCGGGGCCCACCAGCCTCATGGGCACCCGCCATGCTCAAATCGTCGGAAAAGATACAGCCTTTAAATCCCAGCGACTGACGCAGCATCCCCAGCCAACTGGGTGAAAAGCCGGCGGGTCGCTTGTCAAATGCCGAGTAAACAATATGCGCTGGCATGACACCATCAAGCTTTTTGGCCAGGGCGCTGAAAGGCACCAGGTCCTGCTGTTTGAGCGTCTCGAAAGGCCGATCATCAACGGGCAAGGCGAGATGCGAATCGCCCGCCACGCCGCCATGACCGGGAAAATGCTTGCCGATCGCTGCCATACCGGCCTCATGTAGCCCGGCCACCAGCGCGCCACCCAGTTCAGTGACTTGCGCGGCCTCAGGGCCAAAGCTGCGGTCGCCAATCATGCTGTTCAAGCCACTATCGATATCCAGTACCGGAGCAAAGCTGATATCCAACCCGCAGGCGGCCATTTCCATGCCCAGGAGCCAACCGGTGTCCTGGGCAAGCCCCAGGGCCGCCGCACGATCCTGCTGGTAATAATCGCCCAGCCGGGCCATCGGTGGCAGGCGCGTCAGCCCTTGCTTGATACGCTGGACGCGACCGCCTTCCTGGTCCACTGCCAGCAACAGGTCGGGGCGAAGCTTACGCACCTGGCCGCACAGCTTTCTGACCTGATGGGCATCTTCGACATTGCGCCCAAACAGGATAACGCCACCCACCGCGGGGGCTTTCAGCAACTGCCTCTCTGCGGCGGTCAGCGTTGTCCCTTCAAGGTCCAACATGACCGAGCCCAAAGGATGTGTCATAGCGGGATGTCCAAAAAAAGGCGCTAACTCTAGACGATGATTAGCGAGGAGTCCAACGATCAACGGCTGTCGTGTAACCAGACAGGCGTCCCTGGTACCGCATGTTCAAACAGCCAAAGAAGATCGGCATTACGCAGCCGTACGCAGCCATGGGAGGCGGGCTGCCCCATGGGCTGGTCCGGCGGCGTACCATGCAGATAAATATAGCGACGCTGGGAATCGACCTGACCACCGCGGTTTATCCCCGGTTCCAGGCCACACAGCCACAGAATGCGCGTCAGAATCCAGTCTCGCTCGGGAAACGCCGCCGCCAGCTCGGCGTTAAAGACTTCTCCCGTCCAGCGGCGCCCTTTAAAGACAGCATTTTCCGGGGCATCGGCGCCAATGGCGGCACGAATATAGTGCCAGCCCAGCGGCGTTTGCCCGCTTCCCTGCTGATTACCCAGGCCCTGGCGACCGGTGGAAATGTCGCACTCATGACGACACATATCGCCTTGCCAGGCGCGTAGCCGTTGCGAGTGGGCGTCGATTTCCAGCCACAGCCCCTCCCGGGGCGGCATGTCAATGAGCGACGGTGTCTGCATGGTGCTCAATGCCTTTCTCATCAGGTAACGGCGCGTTCATCGCCGCCACCACTACCGGCCGCAGGCGGCGAACCAGATCGCGGACCGACACATGCTGGTGGTAATCCTTTTCGGCAATATCGCGCAGCGCATCCAGCCCTGAAAGCGTAAAGATAACGGTACCCAGCATGAAGTGTAGCCGCCAGAAGCGCTCGGCGTCCGGCAGTTCCGGTGTCGCACGGCGAACCAACTCGGTGAAACGGCTGAACACATCGCCGTATTGCTGCTGGATATAACGGCGCAAATGACCCTGTGCCTGGCTGTATGCAAGCCCCAGCAAACGCATGAAGACTTTGAGGCTATTGCGTTCGGCAGGCACCGTCAGCACGGTTGTCGCCATGGTTTCGAGGAGCACTTCAAGGGGGATGTCACGACCCGCGTAGCGGGCTTCAAGCTCATCCAGGGCGCTATGAAAGCGTTGGGAAAACGGATCCAGATAGCGCGCAAACACCGCCTGGATGAGTGCTTTCTTGGATCCAAAGTGATAGTTCACCGCGGCAAGATTGACCCGTGCCTTGCTGGTAATGTTGCGTAAAGAGGTTTCGGCAAAGCCGCGCTCGGCAAAAAGCACTTCAGCGGTATCCAGAATGCGCGTCACCGTATCCGATTGAGCCATGCTGCTCTCCATAAAACGGGCCAAAAAGCGGGCCATAAAAAACGGATGTTTTAAACAAACAAGGATACTACGTTATCGGTTGTTACCTCTCAACGTTTACCTGAGCACCTGCCCCGTCCCCATCGTGACCTCGCATCCCTATATACATCAATTTGTTAGCTGACTTACCTCAAAGATATACTGGACAGGAGAACATGCTGTATACTTAACCACATACTGTTAATTACGCACTGTTAACCACGTCGGATAGGTCAACAGAAACGCAGTCTTGCTCACTTATTCAATCTGGAGGCTGGTATGTCGCGGCCATTAACCGTTCGCCAACAAAATGTGTTCGACTTTATTGTCAAGACCATGGGTGAGCTCGGCTATCCGCCCACTCGGGCTGAAATAGCCAAGGCGCTGGGGTTCCGCTCACCCAATGCGGCAGAAGAGCATTTGCGCGCCCTCGAGCGCAAAGGTGTCATCCGCATTATTCGCAATACGTCTCGTGGCATACGCCTGCCCAACCAGGAGCCCCAGGAAACGCCAGACGCTCTGCCAGCCTCAGACGCTGCCAGCGGCCTACCAATTATTGGCGAAGTCGCAGCGGGGAGCCCCATTCTGGCCGCTGAGCACATCGATCGCTACTGCCCCCTGCCCGCCGACTACTTCACGCCCAGGGCCGATTACCTGCTGCGCGTACGCGGGCTGTCGATGCAGAACGTTGGCATTCTCGAAGGCGACCTGCTTGCCGTGCATCGTACCCAGCGCGTCCGCGATGGCCAGATTGTTGTCGCCCGCCTGGAAGACGAGGTAACCGTCAAGCGTTTCAAACGCGAGGGCCACCAGGTCACGCTCATTGCGGAAAACCCCGATTTCGATCCGATCAATATCGATTTACGTACCCAACCGCTCGATATTGAAGGGGTTGGGGTCGGCGTCATCCGCGGGGGCAATGGCCAGTCGCTCGGCTAGCTGAACACGATGGTTTTATTGCCGTGCACCAGCACGCGGTCTTCCAGGTGCCAGCGAAGGCCGCGAGCGAGAACGGCTTTTTCCACATCACGGCCAAAACGTACCAGATCGGTCGGCGTGTGACAGTGACTGACCCGGTGGATGTCCTGCTCGATGATGGGCCCTGCATCCAGTTCCTGCGTCACATAATGGCAGGTGGCACCTATCAGCTTGACGCCACGCTGATAAGCCTGGTGGTAAGGCTTGGCGCCAGCAAAAGACGGCAGAAAGCTGTGGTGGATATTGATTACCTGCCCCGCATAGCGTTCACACAACGCTGGCGGGAGGATCTGCATGTAGCGCGCCAGCACGATGCTATCGGCCCGGGCATCGTCAATATGCGCCTGCACCTGCTCAAAGGCCGTTGTCTTGTCCGCCGGATCCACCGGCACATGGTGATACGGAATTCCGTACCACTCGGTTAACGAACGCATGTCATCATGGTTGGAAATAACGCCCACGATATCGCAGTCCAGCTCCCCCACCTGCCAGCGGTAAAGCAGATCGACCAGGCAGTGGGATTCTCGTGAGACCATCAGAACAACACGCTGCCGTTTCCGGGTGTCGACCAGTGCCCACTGCATGTCGAACCGCTCCGCCACCGGCTCGAAGGCTGAACGTAACGCCTCTGCCGACATACCCAGCGAATCCGCCAATATTTCGTAGCGCATGAAAAAACGCCCGGTTTCCAGATCGGAATGCTGGCTGGCCTCGGTGATCGACCCGCCCTGATCCGCGATAAAACTCGAAACCTTCGCGACGATCCCCACCTGGTCCGGGCAGGACACCACCAGACGATAAAAATGCGACATAGTCATTACTCTTCAAAGTTGCCGTTCACAGTTGCCGGGCGGCGATGATCAGGCCGTCCATTGGCATTAAACAAACGTCTAGTGTACAGAATGCAGCGCCCGCAATCACCGCCCGCAACGGCAGTGATTGTTAGCCGCCCGCCCCATCCCGTATAGTTAACCAATTACTTTCTAGGCTTTATTACTCTGATGCATCCACCGCGCGTTCATATTCGTCCCCGTCGTCGCCCTCCCTTACGCCTCCTGCCGTTAGGCGGCTGCGGGGAAATTGGCATGAACCTGACGCTTTATGGATACGAAGACCACTGGGTCGCCGTGGATTGCGGCATGATGATCCGCCAGGACTTACCCAATGCGCCGTTGCAGGTGCCCAACCTGGAAACCCCCAAAGCCCTTGGCATTGCACCGCAAGCGCTCTACATCACCCACGGCCATGAAGACCACATTGGAGCGGTCGCCTGGCTCTGGCCCCACTGGCAGTGCCCCATCTATGCGACGCCGCTGGCGGCCGGCCTGCTGCGTCTTAAGTTTGCCGAACACCAACTAAGCAGCGCCGCCATTCACGTGGTCGAACCCGGTGAGGCATTGGAAAGCGGCCCCTTCACCCTGCGCTACCTGGCGGTTCCGCACTCGATACCCGAGAGCTGCTCGCTGATGGTCATGGCAGGCCGCTACCGGGTATTGCATAGCGGGGACTGGAAGCTTGATCCTGAACCGATTATCGGCGCGCCGATCAATCAGGCGCAGTTCAAGGCATTGGCGCCGGTTGACCTGGTCGTGGGTGATTCCACCAACGCCCCTATCCCCGGCCACTCGGGCAGCGAAGGCGATGTCGCAAGAGCGCTTGTTGAAACACTCGCTGGCTGCGAAGGGCGCGTCATTGTTTCCTGCTTCGCCAGTAATCTGGCACGCGTGTTGGCGATTGGCCGCGCAGCTTACCAGTGTGGACGGCGCATCAGCCTGATGGGGCGCTCAATGGAGCGCATGGTGGGTGTCGCACGCGGCCTCGGCTATCTGGACGATTTTCCCGCCGTGGTGCCCGCTCATGATCTGGGGTATTTGCCGCCGGATGAAGTCGTGGTCATTGCCACCGGCAGCCAAGGCGAGCCGCGCGCCGCCCTGCAGCGACTTGCCCAGGGGCGCCATCCTCACGTGGACTTACAGCCCGGTGACAACGTGATTTTTTCCGCAAAGGCCATTCCGGGTAACGAGCGACCCATCGAACAGTTGAAAAAGCGCCTACAGCAGTTGGGCGTCAAGCTATTCGATGAGTTCAGTCACCCGCAGCTTCACGCGACCGGGCATCCGGCACAGGACGAAATCACCCGCTTTTATGAATGGCTGACGCCAAGCCACCTGTTGCCGGTTCATGGTGAGAGCCTTCATCAACAGGCCCACCAGCAGCTGGCGGCGTCGCTGGGCATTCAAGCGCCCTTGGCACCGGTCAATGGCGACTTGATCCGCTTCGATCAGCAAGGGCTGCATCACGAGCAGCACTACCCGCAACCGCCGTGCATCGTCAGTCAGAACAGCGTGGTGCCCCACCCTGGACTGGAGAGTGAAAACAGCACCCTCCCTCGACGGGGCAGCCTCTATCTGGCGCTACCGGTGACGGCCACCCAGACCGGATGGACGCGCGTCGGGCGGTTGATGCTGGATAATACCAGTGCCAGTTCTTTCGACGAAGACAGCTTCAGTGAATGGCTGGATGATCAGCTTGCCGAACTCCATGCAGATACCCTGGCGGACCTGCGGCTGGGCCTCCAGCCCCGCCTGATTGCCTGGCTGGCAGAACGGCTACAGCATTTACCTGAAGTTCATCTGCAGATCATGGCCAGCGAGCTGCCAGCGACGATGGCTGACGAATAGCCTCCCCACGCCCGCCAATGCCAGAGGGTTACCAGCGGGCGGCATCCTCGATATCCGAATGGCGTTCCTTGACCCAGTAATCCCCGTGGCGACCATGCTCTTTCTTCCAGAACGGTGCCCGGGTCTTGAGCCAGTCCATGATGAAATCGCAGGCTTCGAAGGCTTCGCGACGATGGGCACTCGCCACCACCACTCTGACGATGGCATCGCCGGGACGCATGTGGCCGACACGATGAATAATCGTGACGGCGCTTAGCGTCCAGCGCTCCCCCGCCTCTTCCGCAATACGCTGCAAGGTTGACTCGGTCATGCCTGGATAATGTTCAAGGGTTAACCCAGTGACATCGGGCGTTTCGTTGAAATCACGCACCAGGCCGGTAAAGCTAACGACACCGCCAATATCCGTGCGGCCCGCAATACTGGCCTCATAGCCATAGGCCATGTCGAAAGGTGCCTCTTGAACGCGAATGGTAATGTCCATGTCTAGCCCCCGGTGACCGGCGGAAAGAAAGCAACCTCGTCATCGTCGGTAATTCGCGCGTCATCATTGGCCATGACCTGGTTGATGGCGCATAGCGTACGCTGGTCCTGCAACAGCTGAAAACGTTCGTCCTGAGCCGCCAGCGCTACCTTGAGGCCCGCGATATCGCGACTTTCGAGTTGATCGAAAGTCACCACCCGCTCGTTTTCACCCAGCTGCTCGCGCAGCTCGGCAAGAAACTTGACCAGCACGCAGGGCGAATGACAGCGCCCTCCCAGGCTCACTTCGCCCGCCGCCCCCTGGCCTGTCACGATCGGCGTCGCCGGTTCAGGTGCCATTTCGCGCTGGTACTCGCCCCGCTGACCGCCGCGCTTGCTGTCCAGCTGTACCGCGTCGATACGCATGGTTTTGTCGACCGCCTTGCACATATCGTAAAGCGTTAGACAGGCCACGGAGACAGCCGTCAAGGCTTCCATTTCGACCCCCGTGCGGCCATTCAGGCGGCAGTTCGCGGTCACATGGACACAGCTTTCATCGGGGTCGACATCAAATTCTATGGCCACTTTGGAAAGTGCCAGCGAGTGGCACAGCGGGATCAATTCATGGGTGCGCTTTGCCGCCTGGATGCCCGCGATACGGGCGGTGGCCAACACATCACCCTTGGGTAAAGCCCCCTCGCTCAACTGCTTCAGGGTAGCGGGTTGCATCACAATACGCCCGGAAGCCACCGCTTCCCGGCGCGTTTCCTGTTTATCTGCAACATCCACCATGCGGGCTTCGCCGCGGCTATTGAGATGCGTTAACTGCATGGAGTCACCTATCAGTGCGTGAAACATCATCGAGCCGTTGGCCCGCCATCCAACCGATTATCCAGCGTGTAATCGCGTCGATATCATCAAGTGCCAGTTGCGTCGTTGCGGTCGGCAGCGCGACGGGAGGCTCCCCCTGAAGCGCGACGGCTTCGACACCCTGGCTATGCAGAATTTCCGCATCGCCGATCCCCTCACGATAAAGCACCAGCTTGGCCAGGGGCCAGGCCTTGAAGCCTTCAACCAGCACCAGGTCAGGCTTATGCACGGCTACCATTGCCAGCAACTGATTCAGGTCCGGCTCTTCGCCGTCTGGCGTTTCCTGCATCAGCGCCAGGCGTTGGCGCGATGCAATCAGCATGGGGGCTGCGCCTGCACTACGTAGCTTATAGCTATCTTTTCCCGGCTGATCGATATCAAACCGATGATGGGCGTGCTTGATCACCGCCACCTGGATACCCTCTGCCCGCAGCCGAGGTAACAACTGCTCCAGCAGCGTCGTCTTCCCCGTCCCGCTCCAGGCCGCAATTCCCAGCACGGGAAAGGGTAGCGATGGATCTAACGGCATAAGCGCTTGGCTCCCAATGAAAAAAGGTTAATGGGTGTGATCAGCTTCATCTGCTGGCTCGTCCGGCAACGCCCAGTTCAACACGATACCCACAAGCGCCGCCAGGCTCACGCCTTGCAGCGTAAACTGACCATTGCCCACCTGCATGCCGCCGATACCAAAGACAAGGATCAACGACACAACGACCAGATTGCGTGGCGCGGTCAACGAATGCCCTGCCCTGACCAGCGTGTTCATGCCCACGACCGCAATGGAGCCAAACAGCAGGGTCATGATTCCCCCCATGACAGGGCCGGGGATGGTTTGCAGCAGCGCCCCCAGCTTGGCGATAAACGCCAGCGATATGGCCAGCACCGCGGCCACCACCATATAGTGAGGATTGAACGCCCGGGTCAGCGTAACGGCCCCGGTCACCTCTGAATAGGTGGTGTTAGGCGGGCCGCCGAATAATGCAGCCGCTGTCGTCGCCAGACCATCGCCCAGCAAGGTTCTGTGCAGCCCCGGCTTCTCCAGGTAGTTACGCCGGGTCACCGAACCGATGGCCACCATATCACCAATATGCTCCACCGCCGGGGCAATGGCGACAGGAATCATAAACAGAATCGCCGCCCAGTGAAAACTCGGGGCGGTAAACGCGGGTATCGCCAGCCAGCCAGCATCATGCACCGGTGTGAAGTCGACCAGCCCCATCAGCAACGCCAGGCAATAACCCACGACAATACCGCCCATGATGGGAATCAACCGCAGCAAACCCCGGCCAAACACGGCCAATATCAGGGTTACCAGCAAGCTTGCCATTGACAGGAAAAGCGCCGCGCCGTACCCGATGTGGTCACTGGTTTCACCCGTCGCCATATCCACCGCCACCGGCGCCAGGGCAAGGCCAATGACCATGATCACCGGGCCGACCACCACCGGTGGCAACAGTCGATGAAGCCAGCCGGTACCCTTGACGCGCACCGCCGCCGAGATCGCCACGTAGACCAGGCCAGCCGCCATCAAGCCACCAAGCGTTGCTGACACCCCGAAGCTGGCAATCGAGCCCTGAATCGGCGCGATAAAGGCAAACGAAGAGGCCAGGAAGACCGGCACCGTCACGCGGGTCACCGTATGAAACAGCAGTGTGCCTATCCCGGCGGTAAACAATGCAACGCTTGGATCAAGCCCGGTCAATAGCGGCACCAGAACCAGAGCACCAAACGCCACGAATAGCATTTGCGCCCCGGTCAGCAACACGCGAGGCCAGGATGCAGACTGGCTAGGCGTATCATTCATTATGCAAACTCCTCACAGGTCTTTGGGGTAGTGCTGGGCAAAAAAAGGCCCCTAACGCAAAACGCCAGGGGCCGCTGAATCATCAATTCTTATCGGGTGCCGAAAATCTTGTCACCCGCATCGCCAAGACCCGGAACGATATAACCGTTATCGTCCAGTCGCTCATCCACCGATGCTGTATAAATTTCGATATCCGGGTAGGCGTCCTGGACTCGCCTGATGCCTTCGGGCGCTGCCACCAAAACGATCACCTTCATATGCTCGCAGCCACGCTCACGCAGCATGTCCAATGTCGCGACCATCGAGCCACCGGTGGCCAACATGGGGTCAATGACGATGGCCATACGTTCTTCGATATCGTTGGCGAACTTGGCGAAGTAGGGTACCGGCTCCAGCGTTTCTTCATCGCGGTATAACCCGACAACGCTCACCCGTGCGCTGGGGATCAGGTCAGTAACCCCCTCCAGCATGCCAAGCCCGGCACGCAGAATCGGCACCACCGTTACCTTCTTGCCTTTCAGGCGTCGTGTCTCAATCGGCTCGCCATTCCACCCCTCAATGGTATGATCTTCGAGCTCAAGTCCCTTCGTTGCTTCATACGTCAACAGCTTGGCCACTTCCCCCGCCAACTCACGAAAGCTCTTGGTACTTAAATCCATTTCGCGCATCAGTCCCAGTTTATGCTGAACAAGCGGATGATTAATGGCGTGGACACTCATGGGACTTCCTCACAGCAGGTGGTTATGGGCAACACGGGTGATCATAAACTTGCAAAATCGGGCGGTATTCTACCCGTAAGCCATCACCAGGTTAAGGGGTGGCGGGTAATTGCCAATCAACAGGTGCGCGCCCCTGCGCTTCAAGAAACTGGTTGGCCCGGGAGAAATGGCGAGTACCAAAAAAGCCGCGGTGGGCGGACAACGGCGAGGGATGTGGCGCTTCCAACACCAGGTGACGCTGGGTGTCTATCAAGGCTTTTTTCTGCCGGGCGTGGCTACCCCAGAGCAGAAAGACACTGGGCTGCGCATGGGCACTTACCGTCTTGATCGCGCTATCAGTGAAGGACTCCCAACCTTTGCCCCGGTGCGAGGCAGCGTTGCCCTTCTCGACCGTCAGCGAGGTATTGAGCAGCAAGACGCCCTGCTTCGCCCAGGCTTCCAGGTGCCCGTGGTTGACGGGCTCCGTGCCTAGATCGCTCGCCAACTCCTTGTAGATATTGACCAGCGACGGTGGAACCGGCACTCCCGGCTGGACGGAAAAGCATAGCCCGTGCGCCTGATTGGGGCCGTGATAAGGATCCTGCCCCAGAATCACCACCTTGACGTCACTGAGCGGCGTCAGTTCGAAGGCACGAAACCATTGCGATGAATGGGGATAAATGACTTTCTTGGCCGCTTTTTCATCGGCCAGAAAACGTTTCAGTGACTGCATGTAGTCGGCCTGAAACTCATCGCCAAGCCACTGATTCCAGTCTTCGGGAAGCGGGGTCGACATGATTATTTCTTCACTTGGTCCACCAGAGGTTCAACGTAGGCAACCCCCATATCCCAGGGGAACTGGATCCAGCAGTGCTGGGCCACTTCGGTGAGATACTGATCCACCAGGGGTCGACCTTCCGGCTTGGCATAAATGGTAACAAAGTGCGCCTTGGGCAACATCTCGCTTACCGCCCGCGCGGTCTTGCCGGTATCCACCAGGTCATCGACCAGCAGCCAACCCTCACCGTCGTGATCAACCCCTTTCAGGATATCCAGCCCGCCCTGATCCATATGGTCATAGCTCTTGATGCACACGGTATCGATCAGCCGGACATTCAGCTCGCGCGCGATCAAGGCGGCAGGAATGAGGCCACCGCGGGTAACCGCCACAATGCCTTTGAAGTCTCGCTCGACCAGCTGATGGCACAGCTGGCGGACATCGCGGTGAAGCTGATCCCAGGAGACGGTAAAGTGTTGATGGTAGCGTTCGCTGCTCATAAATTCGTTACTCGTCTTCTGTGAAAGAACAAACCGCGAAGACGCTGTAGCCCGCATCGCGAATTTTTTGCGATCCCCCAAGCTCTGGCAGGTCAATGATGGTGGCTGTTTCGACCACATGCCCACCGCTGCGCTGAATGAGGTTGGCCGCCGCCAGCATGGTGCCGCCCGTGGCAATCAGGTCGTCCATCAACAAGATACGGTCGTCTTTCTGGAACGCATCCGAGTGCAGTTCCACCTCTGAATGACCGTATTCAAGCGTGTAGGTTTCGCTGATGGTCTTGAACGGCAGCTTGCCTTTTTTGCGAACCGGGACAAAGCTGCAGCCCAACTCATAGGCCAGCGGGGCCCCGATAATAAAGCCCCGCGCATCAATCGACGCGATGGCATCCAGGTTCATTTCCTGGTAGCGGTGTACGAAGCTGTCAATCAGCTTGCGAAATGCCGCGCTGTTTTGCAGCAGCGGGGTAATGTCACGGAAATTGACCCCCTGCTCGGGCCAGTCAGGCACTGTGCGTATCACGGACTTGATGTAATCGCCGTAGATGCTCATCGCGTCTCTCATTGGATTAATAAAACCACGTTAGTCTAGAAACAGAAATTTCACCGCAAACAGCAGCGCCAGAATGATCACTGCTGGATTGAGGTCTTTGAAACGGCCCGACAGGGTTTTGATCGCTGCATAGCTGATAAACCCGAGAGCAATCCCCTCGGCAATCGAAAAGGTCAGCGGCATTGCCAGGGCGGCAATCAATACCGGCGCGGCGTCAGTAGGGTCTTCCCAGTTGGCATGTGCCAGGCTACCCGCCATCAGCACGGCCACGTAGAGCAGTGCTCCCGCGGTGGCGAAAGCGGGAATGGAGCCTGCCAACGGCGCAAAGAAAAGGCTGACCAGAAAGAGCACGGCCACCACGACCGCTGTCAAACCCGTTCGTCCACCCGATGCAATACCTGCCGTCGACTCAATATAGCTGGTCGTGGTCGAAGTCCCCAGGGCAGCACCGGCCATCGATGCCGTGCTGTCGGCCATCATGGCGCGACCGAGACGAGGCAGCTTGCCGTCTTTGTCCAGCAGCTTGCCCCGATGCGCAACCCCCACCAGCGTACCGGACGTATCGAACAGGTCGACGAACAGGAAAGCAAAAATAACGCTGAGCATGGCGACATCAAGCGCCCCCATCAGGTCCATTGCCATGAAGGTCGGTGCAATAGAAGGAGGCATGGACATGAGGCCACCGTATTCATTATGCCCAAGTACCATCGACGCAATGGTGATCCCCAGGATGCCGATCATGACGGCACCGGTGACTTTCAGGTACGACAGCGCCGTAATCACGAAAAAGCCCAACAGTGCATAAAGTGCCGCAGGCTCGGAAAGGTCCCCGAGGGCAACAAAAGTGGCGTCGTTGGCGACGACGATACCGGCGTTCTTCAGGGCAATCATGGCCAGGAAGAGGCCAATACCCGCGGCAATACCCAGGCGCAGTGAAAGCGGAATAGAGTTGATAATCCATTCACGGACCTTGAAAATACTTAGCAGGAAGAAACACAACCCAGAGAAGAACACGGCCCCAAGTGCCGCCTCCCAGGTATAGCCCATCCCGAGCACGACACCGTAGGTGAAGAACGCGTTGAGCCCCATGCCCGGCGCCTGAGCGATGGGATAGTTCGCCCACAACCCCATGACCAGACAGCCGATAGCGGCGGCAACGCAGGTGGCAACAAACACCGCACCATAGTCCATCCCGGCCTCAGAAAGGATGCTGGGATTGACGAAAATGATGTAGGCCATCGTCAGGAAGGTGGTTATCCCGGCAATGACTTCTGTTTTAACGTTGGTTTTGTGCTCAGTGAGCCCGAACTGCTTATCCAGAAAATTCATAGGTTTTTTTATCCTTCGCGTGAACGCTGAATGCACCCTGGCAGCGCGAAAAGCCGCACATATTACCGAAAGGTAACGCCTGATGCGAACACCTTGTGCAGTTGTCGAACGCGGGCCGGTGCCCGCCTGTTACTTCCCTTCCCTTCCCTTAACATAAGCAAACTTCAGGCCACCTTCTAACCAATCGGTCAGAAACGCAGCACCCCCCTGGGTAGCAGCAACCATCAGCGCATCTGGCTGGCCAGAACACGCTCAACCGTTTCAACAATCACCTGGGTCTGGGGATCGATTTCAATGTTGACCTGATCGCCTGGCAGACGCTCTCCCAGGACCGTGCGGTGCAGCGTCTCAGGGATCAGGTTAACGCTGAACTCGACACCTTCGCCCTCGACCGAAGGTCGCACATCGCCAATCGTCAGACTGATACCATCGACGCCGATATAGCCTTTCTCAAACACAAACCGCCCCACTGAAGCCGGTAACGCAAACCACAGCCGACGGTTGTTGGGCGCTTCATCAATGGCGATCACTTCCGCCATGCAAATCACGTGGCCTGACATCGAATGGCCGCCAATTTCATCGCCAAAGCGAGCCGCTCGCTCGATATTGACGTACTGCCCGACCTCGACTGCACCAAGATTGGTCAGTCGCAGCGTTTCGCGCATCAAGTCGAAGCTCACCCGGTCACCTGAAATGTCCGTGACCGTCAAACAGACACCGTTGTGCGCGACTGACGCGCCGGTTGCCAATCCCTCGCGCAATGTATCGGGCATTTTCACCACATGGGTACGAAACTTATCAAGCTCATGCACCTCTACGACCTCTACCTTGCCTTGCACGATGCCAGTAAACATAGCGCCCTCGCTTTAATTGATCCGCACGCAAGCTTACTACTGCACAAACCTGTTTGTGCACCCCAAAGGCATGCGCGGCCAGTCAACGTAACCCAGTATTCATGCCTGCAGAAAACCCAGGCCCCCAGGAAAGAGAAATTAACACTTTTAAAGCAGCAAAAATCAGTTAAAAAAATTATTAAATTGAACAGCGATATAAGATGTTATTCTTTTGGTTTGACATCGCCTGGCTAGCTCTCTAGACTTTCGCCGCAAATGTAAAGACGCCGATTTGTACCCAGATTGCGGGCGTCCGCCGAGTGAATGCTTGGTGAAGTGCAGCTAAAAGGGTGTGTCCAGCGTTGATGGCCACCCGAAAGGGTGGCCTTTTTTTATTCCCTCCCCTACGCTTGCGCGCTCACCTTCGTCTTCGGCCTATAGAAAAGGCAGACGCCATGATCGAACTGAATAATGTCAGCAAAACCTACGGCGCCGGCCACGACGCCGTTCACGCCCTCAAAGGCGTTAACCTGGCGATCCCCAAAGGCGCCATTCACGGTGTTATCGGCCTGTCCGGCGCGGGCAAGTCGACGCTCATTCGCTGCGTCAACCTGCTTGAGCGACCCACCCAGGGCACGGTGACCGTCGACGGGCAAGAGATCACCCGGTTGAGCAACACGGCGCTGAACCAGGCACGCCACCGCATCGGCATGATCTTCCAGCACTTCAACCTGCTCACCACGCGCAACGTCTTCGACAACGTAGCGCTGCCACTGGAGTTGATGGGTCAGCCCAGGCGAGATATCCGTGAGCGCGTAAGCCCACTGCTTGAAATGGTTGGCCTGTCCGACAAGGCGGATCAATTTCCGGCGCAGCTATCCGGCGGGCAGAAACAGCGCGTTGCGATTGCCCGGGCGCTGGCCAGCAACCCTCGCGTCCTGCTGTGCGATGAGGCCACTTCCGCACTGGACCCGCAGACGACCAGCTCGATTCTGGAGCTGCTGCGCGATATCAACCATCAGCTCGGCATCACCATTTTATTGATTACCCATGAAATGGAAGTGGTTAAATCGATCTGCCATCGCGTCGGCCTGATATCCAATGGCGAGCTGGTCGAGGACGCCGAAGTCGGCGATTTCTTCACCGCACCCCGCACGCAGTTGGGGCGCGACTTTCTCAACGATTTTCTGCAGTTGTCGCCCCCCAAGGAGTTGCTTGAACGCCTCAGTGACAACCTCGACGCCAACGCACACCCGGTCGTGCGGCTTACGTTTTCAGGGGATGCGGTATCCACGCCGCTCATTTCCCGCCTGGCACGGGATTGCGGCGTCGATGTGAGCATCCTGCAGGCCAAGGTGGAATCGATTCAGGAAAGAACGCTTGGCTTGATGATTGCCGAACTGCTGGGAACGTCTGAGCAGACGCAAGCCGCCATGGACTACTTGGCAGACCATCAATTACAGGTAGAGGTACTCGGCTATGTCCAGCGCAATGATTGAGCTTATTCTTCAGGCAACGCTCGATACCCTCTACATGGTCGGCATATCCGGGGTGATCTCGACGTTACTCGGGCTACCGCTGGGCGTGATGCTCTATGTAACGCGCCCCAGGCAGATTCTGGCCAAGCCCTTACTGAACCATGCCCTGGGCATCGTGACCAACATCGGCCGCTCCATCCCATTTATTATCCTGATGGTGGCGATCATTCCCTTCACGCGGATGCTGGTAGGCACCTCCATCGGCATCAATGCGGCGTCAGTGCCGTTGACCATTGCCGCGATTCCGTTCGTTGCCCGGCTGATAGAAGGCGCCCTCAATGAGCTCTCACCGGGCTTGATCGAGGCTGCCCAGGCCATGGGCGCAACCCCCTGGCAGATCATCACCAAGGTGCTTATCCCCGAAGCGCGGGGCGGCATTATTACCGGCCTTACCATCACACTGGTCACACTGGTCAGCTACTCCGCCATGGCAGGCGCTGTTGGCGGCGGCGGACTCGGTGACCTGGGTATCCGCTATGGCTATAACCGCTTCAACCCGACCATCATGCTGATTACCGTGGTCGTACTCGTCGTCATGGTACAGGGCTTCCAGAGCCTGGGGGATTACCTGGTGCGCAAAACCGACCGCAAATGACCGTATTGCTTTTCAGTGGGCATATAACGAAAAAGCATTAAAATTACCCTTATTATCACCATTCATCAAAACTGACACTCGACAGGAGTTGCCATGAAGACATTCGCCCTCGGCACCATTACCGCACTCGCACTGGCCGTTAGCGCCAGCGCTCAAGCCGCCAGCATCAAGATGGGCACCGTTGCCGGCCCTGAAACAGAAGTCATGGAAGTCGCTGCCCGAATTGCCAAGGAAGAGTACAACCTTGACGTCGAAATTATCGAGTTCACTGACTACGTAACGCCCAATGCGGCACTGGCAGATGGCAGCCTGGACGCCAACGCTTATCAGCACGAGCCCTACATGCAGTCCATGGTGAATGATCGTGGCTATGATTTCGCCATTGCAGGCTACACCTTCGTCTACCCCATCGGCGCATACTCAGAGAAGTACGACAGCGTTGACGAACTGCCCGAAGGTGCCCAGATTGCGCTGCCCAATGACCCGTCCAACGAAGGTCGCGCGCTGATCCTGATGCACAATGAAGGCCTCATCACGCTGAATGACCCCGAAAACCTCGAAGCAACACCCATCGATATCGTTGAGAACCCAAATAACTTTCGTTTCCGCGAAATCGAAGCTGCCCAGCTACCGCGGGTTTTGCCGGATGTCGACATGGCCTTCATCAACAACACCTTCGCCCAGCCCGCTGGCTTGAGCCTTGACGACGCGCTGATCAAGGAAGGTCCAGAATCGCCCTACGTCAACCTGATTGCCGTTCGCGGTGGCGATGAAGACCGCGAAGATATCCAGCAGCTGGTCAGCGCCTACCAGAGCCAAGAAGTGATCGAGAAAGCCGAAGAGCTCTTCGATGGCGCCGCCGTACCCGGCTGGGAATAACCCTCGCCCCAGCTAGACAAGAGACCAACGTGACCGGGCCGACAACTGTCGGCCCGGTGTCGTTATGAATATGCATAACCAGGGAGCCACCATGTCAGGTGATACCGTCAACTATGACCTCCTCGATCGCCAGCTCGCCGCCCTGCTGGACACCCGCGAATGGCTAACCAATAGCGCGCAGACCTGCGCCTTCATCATGCAGTCGCTACCCCACTTGAATTGGGTCGGCTTTTACTTGCAACGCTCACCCGAAATGCTTGCGCTGGGCCCTTTTCAGGGTAAGCCCGCCTGCCATCCCATTCCGTTCAGCAAGGGGGTCTGCGGTGCTGCCGCGCGAACGCGTGCCACCCAGCGCGTTGACGATGTTCACAGCGTTGCCGACCATATCGCCTGCGATATCGAGTCCCGGGCGGAACTGGTCGTGCCGATTGTCAACGATGATCAGCTATGGGGTGTGCTGGATATCGACAGCCCGCTGGAAGCACGCTTCAGTCATGAAGACCAAACCGGTATTGAAGCGTTGCTGACTACCTTTAAACGCCAAACCGACCTGCCTGCCTGGGATCACTGACGAACTAACGTCACTGACAACGCGCTACGCCCTCCCGCAACCCCCATCACCCAAAAACAAAAACGCCCCGTCATGAGGAAAATGACGGGGCGCAATCGGAAATCTGGTAGGACCAGGCGGATTTGAACCGCCGACCTCCACGATGTCAACGTGGCGCTCTAACCAACTGAGCTATGGTCCTGAAATGTGCCATTGCTACTTGGCCGTTTGATGCCAATCAAGATGGTAGGACCAGGCGGATTTGAACCGCCGACCTCCACGATGTCAACGTGGCGCTCTAACCAACTGAGCTATGGTCCTGCCGAGCAACGGATGCGTATTTTACGTTTCCGCCACTGAATTGCAAGCTATTTATCGACTTAGCTGAACGTTGCTCTTTATCATCGGCCAGCTAAGGACACGGCAATTTTCGCACGCCACCTTAATATCTGTACTTCGCGCGACCGTCAGCCAAGCCAGACAGGATGCTAGCCGTTATCCGGCACGCCACCTCGCGTGAGTGCCTCTGGGTCAAGCAGGCGTTCAAGGCTGCCGCGCCCTAGGTCGGTGTGCTCCTCGGCGACATCAATGATCGGCCGCCCGGTTTGATACGCCTCCTTGGCGATGGCCGCTGCCGCATTGTAACCAATCACGCTGTTAAGTGCCGTGACCAGAATGGGATTGCGAGCGAGCGGCGCCTCAATGTTGTCCCGCCGCACCTTGAACGTCGCAATGGCACGGTCGGCTAACAGCCGCGTGGTATTGGTCATCAGCGTGATGCCCGTCAGCAAGTTATAGGCCACCAGGGGCAGCATGACGTTCAACTGAAAATTCCCGCTCTGCCCGGCCACCGTTATCGCCGTATCCAGCCCAATCACCTGGGCGGCGGCCTGCGCAGCGGATTCCGGAATCACCGGGTTCACCTTACCGGGCATGATCGAACTGCCCGGTTGAAGCGCCTCGAGCTCGATTTCACCCAGCCCGGCAAGCGGCCCGGAGTTCATCCAGCGCAGGTCATTGGCGACCTTCATGACAATGCACGCCAAGCCCTTGAGATGCCCGGACAGCTCCACGGCCGCGTCCTGGGAGGCAATGCTGGCAAAAAAACTGTCGTTGGGCGTAAACGTCAGCCCCGTTTGCTCAGTTAGCTGAGCGGCCACCTGGTCGGCAAACCCTTGCGGTGCGTTAATGCCTGTGCCGACAGCTGTACCGCCCTGCGCCAGACGACATAGCCGCGTCAGGCAATTATCCAGCCGCTCGATGGCCTGCCCCAGTTGGCTCGACCAGGCACCCAGCTCCTGGTCCATGCGCAGCGGCATGGCATCCATGAGGTGGGTGCGGCCGGTCTTGACCACATCCGAAAGCTCGTCAGCCCGTGAATCGATGGTACGGCGAAGATGCACCAGCGCCGGGCGAAGCGACTCATGCACCGCCAATGCAGCCGACACATGGATCGCTGTCGGGATCACATCGTTGCTCGACTGCCCCATATTGACGTGGTCATTGGGCAGAACCTCAACACCACGACGGCTGGCCAGGGTGGCGATGACTTCATTGACGTTCATGTTGCTGGAAGTGCCCGAGCCGGTCTGAAACACATCCACCGGAAAGTGCTCGTCGTGATCGCCATTGATCACTTCCTGGGCAGACTGCCTGATTGCCTCGGCGCGATCCGGATCCAGCTCACCCAGCACGAGATTGGTCTGGGCGGCGGCAAGCTTGATGCGTGCAATCGCGTGAATAAAGGCGACCGGCATCGGGCTGTGCGAGACCGGAAAATTATTCACCGCGCGTTGCGTCTGGGCGCCATACAATGCCTCGGCAGGAACTTCCAGCTCCCCCATACTGTCGCGTTCAATGCGCGTTTTCATGGTAATCCTCCTTGTCGATATCGGCAGCTAAACGTCGGTACGGTAATTTACCGACATGCCATCGTGAAACGGATTTAATTCTAGACTAGTGGCCGCAGTATAAAACTCAAGCGACCCGCCATCAGCCTTATTGCCCGATCATGTTACACCGCATGCATGTTGCACTGCACAAAAGCGCCTGCTATGCTGCAACACATAACACAAGGGAAAAGCACCACGGGACGATGTGTCGTCCAGCGATGCTACCCCTTTCATTTAGATGCGTTAGCACCGCTAAATCAGGAGATTTGATCATGAGCACTTTCAACACCAACGAGTGGACACAGCAGTTCGACAATTTCTTCATGGCTCCAGCACGCGCTTATGCCGCGCTGAGTGTCGACATGACAGAAAAGCTTTTCAATGCGCAGCTTGATGCGCAGAAAGCCTATGTCGATACCAGCCTTGCCCAGGCACGCAAGCTGATGAGCGTCAAAGACGCCGAAGAGCTTCGCAGCTACATGGAAAATCAGCAGAAAGTGGCTAAAGAAGTGGCAGAACGCCTCAAAAGCGATGCGGATAACGTTGTTTCTCTACAGCAGGACTTCGTTCAGAAAAGCCAGAAGATTACCGAAGACAACATCAAGCAGGCGCAAACGGCTGCCAGCAAGATGGGTAAAACGGCCTGATTGTCATAACGGGTCGCTTGCATGACCGAGTGTCATGCACATAAAGGTAGACGAAAATTGACGAGCCGCTAGCCACCGCTGGTGGCTTTTTTATTTTCCCTGGCCTTATCACTCGACCAGCATTACCAGTCCAGTGCGGATTTCACAAACGGGATGGTCAATTTACGCTGGGCGGAAAGCGAGGCTTGATCCAGCGTTTCCAGCGCTCGGCAAAGCGCGCCAAGTTCACGCGGCCCGCGATGCAGAATATAGCGGCCTACATCGTCGGGCAATTGCATCCCGCGGGCATGGGCCCTTAACTTTAGCGCCGCCAGACGGTCATCGTCATTGAGCGGATGCAGGTGGAACACCGTCCCCCAGGTCAGCCGCGAGGCCAGGTCGGGTAAGACCACCTGCAATTGACGAGGCGGCGCATTGGCGGCAATCACGAGATGCTTGCCGGCATCGCGCAGGCGATTGAAAGCATGAAAAAGGGCTTCCTCCCAGCGTTTTCGGCCTATCACCTGCTCCAGATCATCGATACAGACCAGGTCGAGCCGCTCGATATCTTCCAGCATCAAGGGTGGAAAATGACCTAGCTCGGCCAACGGCAGGTAAAGGGCCCGCTTGTCTCGATCGGAAGCGGCATGACAGGCAGCCTGCAATAAATGGCTGCGTCCTGAACCCGGCAGGCCCCATAGATAAATGAAATCCTCGCCGGTTTGCGCCCACTGCTGCTGTAGGCGGTCAAGCAATGCCGCATTGACCTCCCCAGCGTAATAGTTATGAAACGTAGCGTCATCGCGCAAACCCACCCCGAGGGGAAGCTGCGCCGGCACCTGGCTCATGAAGACTCCCTATCATCGCCGATCGCGGGCATCTCGTGAGCGTTGTGATCGTCATCGGCGTTATACAGATCACTGCTGATGTAACGGTCCCTGGCCTCACGCAGCAACACCATGATGACCGCCGCGGCGGGCAAGGCAAGCAACACCCCCGTCAGGCCGAATAGGTTACCGCCCGCCAGCACTGCAAAAATAACCGCGACCGGGTGAAGGCCTATCTTGTCGCCTAACAGCTTGGGCTGTAAAACCACGCTTTCCGCCACCTGGCCAATCGTAAACACGGCGGCAACGCCCAGAAGCCCCCACCAGGTATCAAACTGGAAAAGCGCGACAATCAGCGCCACGCACAGCCCCAGGATAAAGCCAAGAAACGGCACGATGCTCACCAGGCCGGAAACCACCCCGATCAACAAGCCAAAGTCCAGCCCGATCAGGGTCAACCCGCTTGCATAGATAATGCCCAGGCAAAGCATGACCAGCAGCTGGCCACGCAGGAATGACGCCAGCACTTCATCACAGCGGCTCACCAGACGGCTAACATCATTCGCCCATTGGCGAGGGATCAGGTTGCCAAGATTGGTGATAAGGCGATCCCAGTCCAGCAGCAGGTAAAACGTCACGACAGGGATCAGCGCCACGTAGGTGATCCAAGACACGAAGGCCATCCCGGAGCGGCCTATCTGCCCGAGTGCCTGGGCCAGATAACCACCGGCATCGCGCCAGTTCTCGACCAGCGTCTCGCGCACATTGATCAGCTCAGAACGTAGGTCGTAACCGGTCCATTCGAACACCTGCGGCGCCAGGGTATTCTCCCCCCAGGCAAAGATACCCGGCACGGCGTCACTTAATTGCTTCAACTGCTGAATCACGAGGGGGATGATGATCAGCAGGCTGACAACCAGAACCAACAGCAGCACACAGAAAACGCTGCTGACGGCCACCGCGCGATTCATCCCCCAACGCTGGAAGTGATTGGCCAGCGGGTCCGCCAGATAGGCCAGGATGATACCGGCAATAAACGGCATTAATACGGCATCCAGTAAATACAGCAGCCCGAACACCAGGACTAATAGCAGGATCCCCCACCATGAATTGCGCATATAACTCCTTTGATGGCCACTGTCACGATAGCCTACTATGCCGGATATAAAGAAAAACCGCCTGCTTTTGTTAACGTCATACGCCAGCCGATGCGAGCCTTGCCACCGGGTGTTACAATCCCGTTCAATTATTGCCCGGCTCTGGCGGCGTACGCCAGTCACTATCGCACCGTACTTTGCTCCATAGGACCTGTCATGACCGACACCTCTTCTTCGCACGCCTCATCGGGACCGTCACTCAGTTATAAAGACGCAGGCGTTGACATCGATGCTGGCAATGCGCTGGTCGATCGCATCAAGCACGTTGCCAAGCGCACGACGCGCCCGGAAGTCATGGGCGGGCTCGGCGGATTCGGCGCGCTTTGCGAGCTACCTCAAGGGTATCAACAGCCGGTACTGGTCTCCGGCACCGACGGCGTGGGCACCAAGCTCCGTCTCGCCATGACGCTCGGAAAACACGACACCATCGGCATTGACCTGGTGGCCATGTGCGTCAACGATCTTATCGTTGCCGGTGCCGAGCCCTTGTTGTTCCTCGACTACTATGCCACGGGTAAATTAAATGTCGATATCGCGGCGGACGTGGTCACCGGTATCGGTGTCGGCTGTGAACAGGCAGGCTGCGCGCTTGTCGGTGGCGAGACCGCCGAAATGCCCGGCATGTACGAAGGGGACGACTACGACCTGGCCGGATTCTGCGTTGGCGTGGTCGAGAAAAGCGAGATCCTCGATGGCAGCCGCGTAGCAGAAGGCGACGTTTTACTCGGCCTGGCCTCCTCCGGGCCTCACTCAAACGGCTACTCGCTGATTCGCAAGATTATCGAGCACAGCAATGCGCCGCTGGATACCCAGGTCGACGGTGTTGCGCTGGGCGATGCCCTGATGGCGCCGACGCGCATTTATGTCAAGGCGCTGCTTTCCCTGCTACGAGACACAGACCTATCGGTTCATGCGCTTTCCCACATCACCGGTGGCGGGCTGCTCGAGAATATTCCCCGCGTGCTCCCCGACTCGCTCGCAGCACGCATCGACACCCAGGCGTGGACGCGACCAGCGGTATTCGACTGGCTTCAAACCCAGGGAAATGTCACCGACACCGAAATGTACCGGGTTCTGAACTGCGGTATCGGTATGGTCGTCGTCGTCCCTGAAGCCGAGGCCAGCCAGGCAATGCGCCACCTCGAAGCCCAAGGCGAAACCGTCTATCGACTGGGACAGATTGAACCACGCCAGCAGGATGCCGTGGTGTTGGAGAATTTACCGGCATGAGCAGCACCGACTACAACAGCGACACCTTGACGGACATGACCCCCGAGCCCACTACGCCACCTCGCGTGGTCGTGTTGATTTCCGGCAGTGGCAGCAACCTCCAAGCGCTTATCGAGGCACAGTCACACGACCGCCTGGGCGGCGAGATTGTGGCCGTTATATCCAACGAGGCCGATGCCTATGGCCTCAAGCGCGCCCGTGACGCCGGTATTGATGCCGTTGCACTGCCGCACCGGGAGTACGACAGTCGTGAGGCTTACGACGGGGCACTGATCAAGGTGATCGAACGCCATGAGCCCGACCTCATCGTGCTGGCGGGTTTCATGCGTATTTTGACACCCCGCTTTGTACAGCGCTTTCTGGGCCGGATGCTGAACATCCACCCCTCGCTGTTACCGGCTTACCAGGGTCTCAACACCCACGCTCGCGCCCTCGCGGACGAGACCAAGCAGCATGGCTGCAGCGTTCATTTCGTTACCGAGGAGCTGGATGGCGGGCCGGTGGTCTTACAGGCCGAACTCAACGTCACCTCTGACGATGACGTTGAATCGCTGAAGCAGAAAGTCCAGGCCCGTGAGCACCTGATCCTGCCCATCGCCGTACAGTGGTTTTTACAGGGGCGCCTTCAATACAGCGGTGACGGCGCCACCATGGACGGCCACCTCTTGCCCCTCCATGGCATGCGACTGTCCCACGCCGACGCTGCCGAAGAGCTCGACGAGTCCGAGTCCGTCTAGGCAGGTCCTACGCCAACGTACAAAAAAGCCGAGCGGCCAACACCGCTCGGCTTTTTTGCTTGGCAGACAGGCATCATTCAGGTACGTGGTAACGTCACGCCGCGCTGGCCCATGTACTTGCCGCCACGATCCTTGTAGGAGGTCTCGCACACTTCGTCGGATTCCAGGAACAGCATCTGCGCGACACCCTCGTGCGCATAGATTTTGGCCGGCAGATTGGTCGTGTTCGAGAACTCCAGGGTGACGTGCCCTTCCCACTCCGGTTCCAGGGGAGTGACATTGACGATGATCCCACAACGGGCATAGGTGGATTTACCCAGGCATATCGTCAACACATTGCGCGGAATACGGAAATACTCCACCGTCCGCGCCAGCGCAAAGGAGTTGGGCGGAATGATGCAGACATCGCCTTTGACGTCGACAAAGCTTTTATCATCAAACGCTTTGGGATCCACGATCGCCGAATGAATATTGGTAAAGACCTTGAATTCATCGGAGCAACGGACATCATAGCCATAGCTGGATGTGCCGTAGGAAATAACGCGCTGGTCGTTAACGTAACGGACCTGGCCCGCTTCAAAAGGCTCAATCATGGCATCGCTTTCTGCCATGCGCCGGATCCATTTATCGGACTTGATGCTCATTAGTTACGTCGTCACTCGCTGAAGGAAATAGTGGGACTTTCTTTATTCTGGCCATCAACACTTTGCGCCACCCGCGTGGCAATTGCGGCAAACGTCTGGCTGACCGACCCTTCCGGCTCCGAAACGACGCTTGGCCGACCTGAGTCGGTCAGCTCACGAATGGACAGGGTCAATGGCAAACGACCCAACACCTCAGTGTCATATTCCTCGGCAATACGGTCGCCGCCGCCAGCACCGAATATCGGGGCTTCATGGCCGCACTTTTCGCAGTGGTAAAGGCTCATGTTTTCCACCACACCCAGTACAGGCACATTCACCTTGCGGAACATCTCGATGCCTTTCCGCGCATCCAGCAGGGCGATATCTTGCGGCGTGGTCACGATCACAGCCCCGGAAACGGCGACTTTCTGGGCCAGGGTCAACTGGATGTCGCCAGTGCCGGGTGGCATGTCGATAAGCAGAAAATCCAGGTTATCCCACTGGGTTTGATTGAGCATCTGCTGGAAAGCGCCCACTACCATGGGCCCACGCCAGACCATGGCTTCCCGGGTATTGACCATGAACGCCATCGACATGGCTTGCAGCCCATGGGCCTCGAGCGGCAGGAATTTATCGTCACCCGCCGCCTGCGGCCGCACGCCCTCGGCGACTCCCAGCATTTGCGCCTGACTGGGGCCATAGATATCCGCATCCAGAACGCCCACACGATAGCCTTGGGCGGATAACGCCAGCGCCAGGTTCACGGTAACCGTAGACTTGCCGACGCCACCCTTACCCGAGGCCACAGCGATGATATGTTTTACGCCTTCCATTTAGACAGACTCCTCGTCTGGCGTTGAATCAATAAGTGCAAGAATCATACTCCTCGCGGGCCAAATCATAAACCGGCACCAAAAAGAACGGGTGCTGACGTATCAGCACCCGCTCATCCAGGCTACGACGCTTGTTCAAAATGCTTAGCTGGCCTCGTCTTACTGGTTGTCGCTTTCGCTGTCAGACGATGGCTCGTCAGCGCTCTGGCTGGCTTCTTCGTCACCACCGTCTTGACCGGTGCTGCCACCCGCATCATTGGCGGCATCAGCCATACGCGAATCCAGCGTAGAGAGCTCGTCACGCCACTCATTCAACTGTGTTTCCAAGCGCTCCAGTTGATTTTCACGGCTGGTCACCTGATCTTCAATCTTGGCTAGCTCTTCGCGGCCCATTTCGATAGCGACCATGACATCATCCATTTCACTGCGCACATCGCTCAGGCTGCTCTCTTCTTCTTCGCGCAGCGCCTGCAGCGATTCAATCTCTTCTTGCAGCGTATCACGCTCGCTGGCTGCGCTATCACGCGCCTGCTGAACCTCATCGCGTTCCGTTTCCGCATTCGAGATATCTTCTTCGAGGCTGGTCAGGCGCTCATTGGCCTGTTCGATTTGCGTATTGACCTCGTCCAGCGTATCTCTTGCCGCGTCACGCTCTTCAACCGCCTGCTGACGTTCGCTAGCCGCTTCCTGGCGGGCTTCTTCTGCCTCTTGGCGCGCATCTTCAGCATTCTGGCGAGCTTGCTCGGCTTCCTGGCGCGCCTGATCGGCTTCCTCGCTGGCCTGCTGAACCTGATCACGCTCTTCGCGCAGGGTTTCCAGCTCGCTTTCCGCGTCGCTTACCTGCTGGTTCAGTTCATCAACGCTGGTTTGCAACGAGTCACGCTCTTCTTGCAGAGACTCAAGCTCAGAACGTGTATCGCTCACTTGCTGCTCGAGGTTTTCCAGGGCCTGCTGCTCTTCAGACTGCTGGTTTTCGAGCGCACTCATTTCCTCCTGCAACGCCGACAGGTCCGCTTCGGCATCGTCAACTTCGTTGAGCTGCCGGGTCAGCGCTGTGTTTTCTTCCTCAACGTCTGCCACCTGCTCTTCCAGCGCCGCGACGCGGTCACGGCTGGTGCCGACGTTAGACTGGGCCATGATCGCCCAGATCACCGCAATCGCGGCGATACCCGCAATCCCTTTCACGCGATTATCGCGGAACAGTGTCTTCATATCCGGCTTGCTATCGGTCGGCTTTTGATCGGTTTGCTGCTCGTCTGACATGTCGCCTCTCCCTTTGGTATTCGCTGCGCGTTACGCGTACCGGTGTTGGCTGCGCATTGGGCAGCAGACAGTGATAACTATCAGCCTGCTAGCTACCAGCATACACAGCTTAGAGTATCTAGCCACTCTGAGGGCAAGACGCTAGCGTTGATAGTTTAACGCTAGTCGCCAGAACCGGCAGGTGGCGTTGGATGCTTGCCTTGGCGAAACCCCTTGGCATCGGTCTGATCCACGTCGAACCATGCCAACTGTGCGTTCAATGACACCACATGGCCGACAATCAACAAGGTCGGTGGCTTTATATGGCCGCTATAGAAAGTATCGGGCAGGGCGCGCAAGCTGCCAATATGCGTTTGTTGCTGCTGTGTCGTGCCCTGCTCAATCAGCGCCAGCGGCGTATCGTCGGCCATGCCGTGGGTGATCAGCGCTTTGCAGATCACATCGACACTTCCCAACCCCATATAAAACACCAGCGTCTGACCCGGGTGCGCCAATGTCTGCCAGTCCAGGTCACACTCACCGTTTTTGAGATGGCCGGTGACAAAGCGCACCGATTGAGCATGGTCGCGGTGGGTCAGCGGAATACCCGCATAGGCTGCACAGCCCGACGCTGCCGTAATCCCCGGAATCACCTCCACGGGGACACCCGCCTCTATCAGGGTTTCAAGCTCTTCCCCACCGCGGCCAAAAATAAACGGGTCGCCTCCCTTGAGTCGAACCACGCGGTTGCCTGCCCTGGCCCAGTCCACCAGGGCCTGGTTGATACCCTCCTGGGGGACGCTGTGCGACGAACGTGCCTTGCCAACATAAAACTGCTGAACCCTTGACGGCAGCAGCGCCAGGATCTCGTCGCTTACCAGGCGGTCGTGCAACACCACATCCGCATGCTGCAAGCGCTTGAACGCCTTGAGCGTCAGTAACTCAGGATCCCCTGGCCCAGCCCCTACCAGGCTGACGCGTCCCTGCATGCATGCGTCATCTTGTATAGACGTGCTGTGCGACAAAACACACCTCATCGGAATAAACAGAATATTTTATATGCATAAACGTAATGCTTTTCGCTCGCATATGCCATTAGCAACGTTAAACCAACGTATTATATATCTTTTTAGTCTCATTGCTTTTTTAGATATAGCAAAAAAATATGTAAATGTATCAAATTGTAGGAAATGGCTTACATTCCAATTACGCTTTTAAAGCTATCCTAGCCGATTGTTTTTTGATGGCACCGCTTTCCAATGGTACAGCTTCGGAGATTCACGCATGTCCGTGAATGATATCCCCTTATCGCTCAACGCCGAGCAACTTATCAGTCAGATTCCTGGCGTCGTCTTTCAGTTCTTCCGGCACCACAATGGCCATATGTCCATTCCGTTCATGGAAGGCGCCGGGGTGACGTCAGCACCGATTGATCGCGACCAACTGGCAGAGGATGCCAATACGGCTCTCGAGCAGTTGACCGGCGCGGATTATCCGAAACTGATGTCAGCCATTGAACGCTCGGCCCAGGGGATGTTGCCGCTGGCCACCCGGTTCCGCCTTGCCCCACCCGGACATAAAGCAAAGTGGATAGGCGTCAGCGCCACCCCCGAACCCATGCCCAATGGCGTTCGCTGGCATGGCATCATGATGGATATCAGCGACCAGGTCAGCGAAGAACAACGGCTTCGCAAGCTGTGCGACACCGACCCCCTTACCAGCCTGCCTAACCGGCGCAAGCTAATGGTCCAGTTGACCCACCTGGCATCGCTGAGCTCGCGACACGGCACTCCGCTATCCATCATGATGCTCGACATCGACCACTTTAAACATATCAACGACCGGTGGGGGCATCTCCAGGGCGATGACGTCCTGAAACGGCTGGCCACCCTGGCGCAATCGCTGCTGCGCAGTGAAGACATGATTGCCCGACTGGGGGGTGAAGAATTCATGGCCCTCTTGCCGCTTACCCCGGTCAAGCAATGCCATCAGTTGGCAGACCGGTTACGCCATCAAATTGCCGAACATGATTTCGGCATCGGCGTCGGCAAGGTCACGCTGAGCATCGGCGTTGCCGAGTATCGCTGTGGCGAACCCATCGCGAGCCTGATCGAGCGCGCGGATCAGGCGCTTTACAGTGCCAAAGATGTTGGTCGTGACTGCGTCTGCCTTCTATCCTGATAGGGCAAGACATTCATCACCCTTATTAAGGAGGTAGTCAAATGACCTCACTGGCCCAACAACAGTGTGAACCCTGCAGCGGCGACGCACGCCCCATGACGCGCAGCGAGTGCGAAAGCCAGCTAAAGACCCTACCCGAGTGGCGAATTGTCGATCACGATGGCATTATGAAGCTGTCACGCAGCTTTACGTTTCGTGATTTTGCCAATGCGCTGGCGTTCACACAGCGCGTGGGCGAACTGGCAGAACAGGCGGGCCACCACCCCGTGATCACCACCGAGTACGGGAAAACCACGGTCACCTGGTGGAGCCACGCGATTGATGGTCTGCACCAAAATGATTTCATTCTTGCCGCTAGAACCGACGAGGTAGCCGAATAAATGTTTGAGCATATTGAGCGAGTCCCCGGAGACGCCATTCTTGGGCTAATCGAAGCTTTCAAAAAAGACACCAATCCTCAGAAAGTCGACTTAGGCGTTGGCGTTTACCGCGATGCGCACGGCAATACGCCGGTAATGCGTGCGGTCAAAGAGGCCGAAGCTCGCTTGCTCAGCAATGAAACCACCAAAACCTATATTGGTTCCCACGGCGCTCCCGCCTACGGGGGCGTTGTGCTGCCAATGGTACTGGGCGCCAGTTCACCCGTACTGGAAGCCAATCGTGCCAGTGCCACCCAGTCGCCCGGGGGCACTGGGGCACTGCGTCTAGCGGCCGATTTCATTGCCACCCAACTGCCCGACAGAGGCATTTGGGTCAGCGACCCGACCTGGCCCAATCACCATGGCATCTTTACCGCCGCGGGTATCGAGTTGCACAAATACCCCTATGTCGACCCCGATAACCGCCTCGACTTTGACGGCATGCTGGGGGCGTTGAAGAAGATCCCCGAAGGCGATGTGGTCGTACTTCACGCCTGCTGCCACAACCCTACCGGGTTCGACCTTTCCAAGTCCCAGTGGCAGCAAGTGCTCGAGGTGGTTAAAGAGCGCCAGTTACTGCCGCTCATCGACTTTGCCTATCAAGGGTTCGGGGAAGGCCTGGATGAAGATGCCTACGGTGTTCGGCTGTTTGCCGAGCAGCTGGACGAGGTGATCATCACCAGCTCGTGCTCGAAAAACTTCGGCATTTACTGCGAGCGCACCGGCTGCCTGATCATGGTGGCTAAAGATGCCGAGCAGATGGAAAACATCCGCTCACAGGTCGCCATTGTCGCGCGGGAAAACTACTCCAACCCGCCCGCCCACGGCGGTGCCATTGTCAGCGAGATTCTGCATGACGCTGAACTCTCCGCCATGTGGCGCGAGGAGTTGACCGAAATGCGCGATCGCATCAATACCCTGCGTCGTGATTTCGTCGAAGCCCTGAAACCCTTCGGGCTGGATGAGAAGTATGCGTGTGTTGCCGAGCAGCGCGGCATGTTCTCCTACACCGGCCTGACGCCGGAACAGGTCGACCGGCTGCGCGACGAGTTCGGTATCTATATGGTGCGCTCGGGTCGCGCCAACGTGGCCGGTTTCTCCCAGGAAAACCTGCCTTACCTGGCGAAGGCGATTGCCGCGGTTAACGACTAGATACGCAGGCAAAGTGCGTTTCCATGCCCAGGCTTGCCTGGGCATTTTTGTTTAGCCCCTCACCGACACCCCATTAACCAGAGGCAGTCATGGCGACGCAACAGCACTACCCGTGGTACAAGAAAGAAGACACCGACGCATTCTTCGCTTTGTTCCAGAACAACATTGCGAACTTTGTCATCATTGCCATCACCATGCTTGGCATGGGTTTTCCTGCCTCCATCGTCTATGGACAAGTGCTGCCCGGCGCGGCGGTTGCCGTGATGGTCGGCAACTTCTATTACGCCTGGAGCGCCTCACGGCTAGCCCGCAAAGAGCAGCGCACGGATGTGACCGCCTTGTCCTACGGCATTTCCACGCCGGTCATGTTCGTCTTCCTGTTCGGCGTCTTGCTGCCCGCCAAGGAGCTGACGGGAGATGTCACCCTCGCCTGGCAGGTGGCAGTGGCCGCCTGTTTTATCAGCGGCGCCATTGAAGCCGCCATCAGCCTGATCGGCCGCTGGGTACAATATCACCTTCCGCGAGCTGCCATGCTCGGTGCCGTTGCCGGGGTGGCGCTGACCTTTATTGCTGGCGAAATGTTGTTCAAAACGCTGGAGATGCCGGTGATTGGCTTGCTGGTGCTGGCCATCATTATTGTTGGCTTGCTTGCCCGGGTCAGCATGCCGCTGAAAATTCCCACCTCGCTATTCGCGATCATCCTGGGCACCGCCATGGCCTACTTGATTGGCGATGCGGGCGGAGATCGCTTCAGCGACGCCTTTACCCACCTGGGTTTTTACCCGCTGCTGCCCAACCTGGCCTGGTGGGAAGGCCTGGGGCTGCTGGCTACTGGCATGCTGGCCATTCTGACCGTGGTGTTGCCAATTACGCTGTATAACGCCATTGAAACCATGAACAACGTCGAGGCCATGGAAGCCGCCGGCGACAAGTATGACGTACGTGAATGCCAGGCGGTCGATGGGGCAGGCACCATGCTGGGCGCCCTGTTTGGCGGCGTCTTCCCCACCACGGTGTATATTGCCACCGTTGGGGCGAAGTGGATGGGGGCCGGGCGTGGCTATAGCCTGCTGAACGGAGCTGTTTACGCCATCGCTACCATGTTCGGGTTAATCGCCATGATTTCGGCGATCATCCCCGTCTCGGTGGTCGCTCCTATCCTGGTCTTTGTGGGCATTTCCATGATCGCCACGGCGTTTCAGTCCAACGACAGCCGTTACTACCCCGCGGTCGCGCTGGCCATGCTGCCCTACTTTGCCAACTACGTGATGACGCGCTTTAACCGCGGCGCTGAGGACATCGTCAGCGATATTTCCACCGCCATTGTAGCCACCGGTCAGGGCGCCATGTTCATGGCCATTTTCCTGGGCGCCATGACGGTCTCCGTGATTGATCATCAGTTTCGACGGGCAGCTATCTTCGCCCTGATCGCAGCGGCTTTCTCGTTTGTCGGCTTGATGCACGCGGCCGAGCTCGGCATCAACGCGGCGCCCAGTTTCAGCATGGGCTATCTGGCGATGGCGCTATTGTTCGGCTACTTTGCGTTTCAGGAAAAGCCCACACCATCTAGCCCGCATTAACCCTCGCTTGCCGGTGAGGACGGGACAGAATACGCCTCAGCAGCAGCCAGGCGACTAACCCGGCAAGCACATTACCCAAGGCCGCTCCGGCGGCCAATCCCCACCATCCGGCCAGTTGCTCACCCAGCCACAGGCAGGGTAAATAGCACATAAACAAGCGTGCGCCAGACAGCAGCATTGCGCGTAGCGGCCAGCCCAACGCATTGCCCGCGGATACCACCAGCATACAGACGCCAAGCGCCGCATAGCTTGGCAGCAGGAAACGAATCAGCAGCACCAGTTCATCCTGTACGTCAGGGTTTCCAGCCAGCACCATGCCAAGCCAGGGTGCCCCCAGCGCCAGCAATATACCCAGGGTCAACTGCCAGACCACCGCCACACCCAGTGCCAGGCGCAGCAGACGATGGATCTGGTCCCAATCACCCGCCCCATAACAACGCCCCAGCCAGGGCGGCAACGACATCGTCATGGCTAAGATCACCATTAACGACAGCGTTTCCAGGCGGCTTGCCAATCCCCAGGCAGCGACTTGGCTCTCACCCAGGCCAGCCACCACCGAAATCGCCAGCATGGCGGCCAGGGGCGGCATAAGCTGACTCACCATGGCCGGCGCGGCAATACCCATGAAAGGCCGCCAAGACTGCCGACCTTCCTGCCATAGCCCTTCTCGCGAAGCCCAGCCGCGTTTCCACAAACGGCCCCCGGTTGCCAGCAACCCAAAGCTAAAGGCAATCGCCGTCGCCCAGGCGGCACCCGGCAGCCCCCAGCCAGGCCACGGCCCTATGCCGAAGATCAGCACGGGATCCAGTGCCAGGTTGATCAGACTGGTGATCACCATCATTTTTCCCGGCAGCCGGGTATCGCCATGGGCACGAAAAACGCTGTAAACAAAATAAAGCAGCGCCCCCAGCCAGGCCGATAACAGCTGCGGCGGCCAATAGCTGCGCAAATGCCCAAAGGTGTTACTTTCGGCGCCTAGCAGGCTGAATATCGGCATCTGAAAGGCCCACAGCAGCATAGCCAGACAAGCAATCACGGCGCCACCCGCCATCAGCACCAGACTGCTCAACCGCTTGGCACGGGCCTTTTCACCAGCCCCCAGTGCACGAGATATCAACGCCGCGATAGCGATACCCATCCCCACCTGAATCCCGATGATCAGAAACGACAGCGGGAAGGTGAACGACTGGGCAGCCAGCGGTACCGTGCCCAGGCGAGCAATAAAGGCGCTATCAACCAGTTGGAACCCAAGTAGTGACAACACCCCAATTGCCATCGGCCAGGTTTGCCGCCACAGGGTTTTGCCCAATCCTGCCATTTGCTGAGTGCTAGCCGCCAACACCTATACTCCTGTTGAATAAACACAAAAGCGCCACCACCCCCGAAGGCGTGGTGGCGCTTTTAGAAGCGCTGAATTACTGGCGAATACCTTCGAAGGTCACATAAAGCTCCAACTCATGCATCGCTTCGGGGAAATCACTCATGTCGATGCCAAAATCACCCAGCGTAAGCATGGTGCTGCCCTCAAAGCCAGCACGGTAGCCACCCCAGGGGTCTTCGCCTTCGCCCATCAGGGTGACGGGCATTTCAATTTCCTGGGTTTGGCCGTGCAGGGTAAGATCGCCAGTCACAACGCCTTCATTATCACCGGTCGGCTCGAACCCGGTCGACGTGAAGGTGGCCGTGGGATACTCGTCTGCGTTAAGGAAATCACTGCTCAAGATGTGACGATCGCGTTCGCCATGGTTGGTATTCAGGCTGTTTACCTGAACTTCCATATCGACCGATGAGGCATCCAGATCATCGGCATCGTAGCTGAACTCACCCGAGAAGTCTTCAAAGCTACCCAGGATGTAGGAATAGCCCAGGTGATTGATCTTGAACTGTACAAAGGCATGCTGCCCTTCAATATCAATGGTGTAATCTGCTGCCTGGGCCTGGCCAAGCGTGACAAGGCCTGCGGCCGCGACTGCCGTGGTCAGTAAGGTTTTCTTCAACATGCGTGCAACTCCTTTCTCGATGAAAAGCACCGTCTTGATAGATGCTCCTTTGAAGCCATCCCGTCGGGGAAAGCCTGATACGTTAGCGCGATGTGGGTTTCAACATACGCCGTAAGGTGTCGTAGCGATCATGAAAGTGGTGCTTGAAGGCTGCCAGCGAATGCCCCACAGCCAGCAACATCAAGGCCCAGGCGCTGTACCAATGCAGGTCACCGGCAATCACTGATTGCTGCGGCAGACCATGCACCAGCGCAGGCACGACGAACCACCCAAACACACTAATACCACTTCCGTCAGCTGTAGAGATCAAATAGCCCGTGGTCATGACCACAAGCAGGATGACATACAGCATGACATGACCCAGATGCGCCATCAGGATGGCAAGTCGGCCTCCATGCCCCCAGGGTGTAGGCTGTGACAACCGCCAGGCGATGCGCGCCAGGGTCGCGGCGAAAAGCAGCATGCCAATCGAGCGATGCACCCAGGGGCCCAGATTGTACCAGGGGTCGTAATACCCCAACCCGGTCATCCACCAGCCCAGGGCAAAGAGCCCGACAATCGTGATGGCACTTAGCCAGTGCAACATAATACTGATGATGCCCCAGCCGGCCTGCGTGTTTCCCCACATCGGATATTCCTTTCTTGGACGCCCTCTTTGGGCGTGATTCAAGGGTAATGATAGTGGCAAAATGGATTGTAAACCGCTGAAAAAAGCAGAACACACCATTCGTAAAAAACGTTGGACAACGCCTTTACACAATCAGGACGGGCTAAAAAAACCGGCCATGGGCCGGTTTCAGATCGCGTTTGGCAGGCAACTAACCTGCCAGCAAGGCATCCAACCCTCTGGCGAGATCATTTTGAATGTCTTGCTGGTTTTCCAGCCCCACGGCGACACGCACCAGCCCCGGCGAAATACCGGCGGCCGCTCGTTGCTCATCGCTCAAGCGACCATGTGTGGTCGTGGCGGGATGGGTAATCGTCGTTTTGACATCTCCCAGGTTGCCGGTGATCGACAGCATGCGGGTCGCATCGATCACCTGCCACGCGCCCTCCTGACCATTGAGGACCTCGAACCCAAGCACCGCGCCAAAGCCGCCCTGCTGCTGCCTGGCGAGTTCATGCTGCGGATGGTCGACAAGGCCGCTATAGAACACCTTGTTGACCGCTGGGTGGGCATCAAGCCACTCGGCAAGGGCTTGTGCCTGTTCACAGTGAGCCTTCATCCGCAACGAGAGCGTTTCCAACCCTTTGGTAAATATCCAGGCGTTGAACGGACTCATGCAGGGGCCACAGGTGCGCACGACGCCAAACACCTCTTCCAGCACGTCGTGTTTACCCACCACGGCACCGCCTACCGCACGCCCCTGCCCATCGAGGTACTTGGTTGCGGAGTGAATCACCAGGTCAGCCCCCAGCGCGATGGGCTGCTGAAGCGCGGGTGTCAAAAAGCAGTTGTCGATCGCAAGCCAGACATCATGGCGTTTAGCCAACGCTGACAGTGCGGCGATATCGGCCACTTCAGACAGCGGGTTCGACGGCGTTTCAGCAAACAGCAAGCGTGTCTTGGGGGTGATGGCCGCTTCCCACGCTGCCATGTCAGAAAGCTCCACATAGCGCGTGGTAATACCCAACTTGGCGAAATATTTATCGAACAGGCTCACTGTTGAACCAAACAATGACCGCGACGCAACGATTTCATCGCCTGCCGACAGCAGCGCCAGCACCGTTGACAGGATAGCGGACATCCCCGAACTGGTGGCCACGCAGCGTTCGCCGCCCTCCAAGGCCGCTAACCGGCGCTCGAAGGTATGCACGGTCGGGTTGGTAAAGCGGGAATAGACGTTACCGGCCTCGTGACCGCCAAACTTGCGCGCTGCTTCAGCGGCGCTCTCATACACGAAGCTGGACGTGGGAAAAATCGGCTCCGCGTGTTCCTGCTCAAAGGTACGCTCGTGTCCCGCCCGAATCGCTAGCGTTTCCAGCGACCACGCGTCTTGCTGGCTGTCATCTTGCATGGGCTAGTCTCTTGTTCAAACACACCGTTTAATCGTCCAGATCGTCGTCATCCTGATTATGCATATCGACCAGGGCGTGATCACCGGCGCTCTGGTCTTTCGCCAGGTCGTTTCGGCTGGCTTCCAGTACCGCCAGGTAGGCATCGTCGATATCCCCCGTGACGTAGTTGCCGTCAAACACCGAACAGTCAAAGGCCTCCAGTTCGGGATTCACTTCACGGCAGGCATCTTTCAAGTCTTCGATATCCTGATAGAAAATCCGGTCGGCACCTATCAACTCGCCGACTTCTTCTTCCGTACGCCCATGGGCAATCAATTCTGAGGCCGCGGGCATGTCGATGCCGTAAACGTTGGGATAACGCACCGGAGGTGCTGCAGAGGCAAAGTAGACCTTTCGCGCTCCGGCATCGCGGGCCATCTGGATGATCTGCTTGCAGGTGGTGCCACGCACGATGGAGTCATCCACCAGCAGCACATTTTTATCTTTAAACTCGATGTCGATGGCATTGAGCTTCTGGCGCACCGATTTCTTGCGCTGGGTCTGCCCCGGCATGATGAAGGTTCGGCCGATATAGCGGTTCTTCATGAACCCTTCGCGGTAGGTAACGCCCAGGTGCTGCGCCATCTCCAGCGCCGAGGTACGCGACGTATCGGGAATCGGAATCACCACGTCGATATCGTGATCGGGCCATTCATTGAGCACCCGGTCGCCGAGCTTACGCCCCATCTGCATGCGGGTACCGTAGACGTAGGCGCCGTCGAGAATCGAGTCGGGCCGCGCCAGGTAAACGTGTTCGAAAATACACGAGCGCAGCTGAGGGCGGTCGGCACACACCTGGGTATGCACGTTGCCCTGCATATCGACAAAGACCGCTTCACCCGGCGACAGGTCACGCTCCAGCTCAAAGCCACCCACATCCAGGGCGACCGACTCGGAGGCAATCATGACATCCTGGCCGTTTTCGGCCTGGCGGGTCCCGAACACCACCGGCCGAATGCCGTGAGGGTCGCGAAACGCCACCATGCCAAACCCGTTGATAATCGCGACGGCGGCATACCCCCCCTGGCAACGACGATGCACCCGGCGTACGGCATCAAAGATATCCTCGGCTTCCAGGTGCAGGCCCTGCTTGCCCAGCTCGTGGGCAAATACATTGAGCAGCACCTCGGAGTCCGAGCTGGTGTTGATATGGCGAAGGTCCGTCGAAAACAGTTCCTGCTTGAGCTGTTCGGAATTGGTCAGGTTGCCGTTGTGGGCAAGCGCGATACCATAAGGAGAGTTGACATAAAAAGGCTGCGATTCGGCTTCGCTGGAGGAACCGGCGGTGGGATAACGGACGTGCCCGATACCCAGGTTGCCTTTCAAACGCGCCATGTGACGCGTATGAAACACATCGCGCACCAGGCCGTTACTCTTGCGCAGTAAAAAGCGTCCCTCGCTCCAAGTCATCATCCCGGCAGCGTCCTGGCCGCGATGCTGAAGAACGGTCAGGGCGTCGTAAATACCCTGATTTACCGCTTGCTTGGCCAGAAGGCCGACGATACCGCACATTCCCGTTACCTCGCTTGATGCTGGCTTAACCTACGTAAGCCGGTACATGTCAGATAAAACTATCAAAGTTCACGCCCCTGGCGTAAATCCGGCAGCGTGATGTTGTTGAGCGTGGACGGCGCTTCGGGAAGTTCACCGCCCCATTGATCCAGCCGATTAATGGCGTAGTTGCGCAATTCGATAAAGGTGGGGCGTAGCGTTGCCTGCTGCCAAGCCTGAAGCTCTGATAGTGGCGTCAGCATAATCAGCACGGTCACCACCAGCAGGATGACCGCCCCACGCGCGATGCCAAACGCCGCACCGGCAAAGCGGTTAAGCAACCCCATGCCGACCCACTCGACCGCCGCATGCACCAACCTAATGACAATGCCACACAGCAGGATGACCGCAAAAATCACTAACGCAAAGGCCAGCACCAGGCGCGCGTCAAAACTGTCGATGAAACCGCTCATCAGCTCGGCGACGGGCTCGGCCAGCACCCTGGCCACCATCAGGGCAATCACCCAGGCCGCCAGCCCCAGCGCTTCGCGGACAAAACCGCGTACAAACCCCGCCAGCATTGACAGCGCCAGCACCGCTAGAAAGGCGGCGTCTATCCAGGTAAGCGCCATGGTTATTCCCGCACTCGAACCAGCAGGCCTTGGACATTGGCTCGCTGTTTAACATCGCTCATTGCCGCTTCGCCCTCTTCCGAGGTCGCAAAGGGTCCAACGTAGACGGTTGTCATGTCATTATCGCGGTCGCGCTGGTAAACGGCAAAGCCTTCGCCGCTTAGCTGTTCACTCAAGCGCCGCGCGTTATCAGGGTTGCCGAAGCTGCCAACCTGAACCGCCCATTCGCCAGCTGAATTGGCCTGCGAAACCGACTCTGCCTGGTCGTCGGCGGGTTGCTCCTCAGGCGTATCACTCACTGGCTGGCTATTTGAAGCGATCAGGTCGGCAATCGGATCGCTCTGCTCGCTCGCCGGTGCTTCATCTGAGGCGCCATCATCATTACTTGTCAGTTGATCGGTATTCGGGCTGGCGGGATCCACTTCAAGCGGCTCGTCAGTTGCCTGAGCGGCCACGCTCGGGTCTACCTGCTCAGCGGGGTCGCCAATCGATTCAGGGCGCTGCGGCGGGTCAACGTCACGGCGCTCGACTTCCACCGGTTGCTCGATGACAAAATTCGGTTGGGGACGCTCTTCACGCGGCGCTGGGTCACTCATCAGCCACGGCACGATGATGGCCAACAGCGCGAGCAGAATGACGATACCGCTGATCCGTTCCGTTTTACCGTATTTCATATCCCTCTCCATCAAGCGATGCTACGCCTGTGGCAATGGCTGCGCTGATAGCGCCGCCACCGTGAAAAAAGAGCCTGTCGCCAGCACACGATCCTCCGGGCCCAGCCGCGTCGCCAGCCACTCCACTCCCGCCATCGGGGATGCCGCGCAATGATGCACGCGTCCGCCCAGGGCTGCAATCCGCTCGGCGAGTTCAGTGGCTTCACGGCCGCGCTCACCGTCAAGGCTCACGCACACCCAGTCACCAATACGCGATGATAGCGCGGCGATCACGCCATCGGCATCTTTATCACTTAACATGCCGATGAGCCCCCATTGCGTCGCACCTGCCGCGACAGGGGGCAGGTGACGCGCCAGATAAGCCGCTGCATGGGGGTTATGGCCTACATCGAGACACCATTGACCGTGCCACTGCATTCGCCCGGGCACCACCAGGTTGGTCAGGGCCGTCTGGGTCGGATAAGCCTCCGGCACAACGCCAGCCAGCACCAAGGCTTGCAGTGCCGTCGCGGCGTTATCCATGGGCAAGCCTGGGTCGGGTAAGGCATCGAGTGTCAGCGCATCGCCCGCGGCGGTGTGGCCCTGCCAGCGCCAGCAGGCCGATGCGGGGTCGGCTGTATGCTCGAAGTGACGTCCAAGTTGATAAACGGGGGCTGACAGGGCGTCGGCGATATCCGCCACGCTCTCTGGCAGATCGCGGCTGCCCAAGACGGCAGGCCGTTGCGAACGGAAGATACCGGCTTTCTCGCGACCTATCTGGGCAATGTCGGTACCTAAAAACCCGGCGTGATCCTGGGCAATGGTGGTGACGATCGCCACATCGGCATCGACAATATTGACGGCATCCAGACGCCCGCCAAGCCCTACTTCAAGCACGGCCAGATCAAGCGGCTGCTGGCACAGACACCAGAGGGCACATAGCGTCCCGGCTTCGAAGTAGGTCAGACTGACCGCCGGTGCGGCTAGCCTCGCCTGCTCGACGGCCTCAAAGCCCGCGACCAGCTGTTCGTCGCTCGCCATGCTGCCATCAAGCTGAACGCGCTCGTTGTAGCGCAGCAGATGGGGAGACGTATAGGTCCCCACTCGCAGACCCTGTGCGCGCGCCACACTATCGATGATTGCCAGGGTCGAGCCCTTGCCGTTGGTCCCCGCAACGCTGATGACCCGCTTGGCAATGGGGCGCTGCAACAGGCCCATTCGGTCAGCTACCCGACTGACCCGATCCAGCCCCAGTTCGATCCCCACCGGGTGGAGGGTTTCCAGATGGTCAAGCCACTGTGCCAGCGTTTTAGGCATTGCGGGAGGAATCGTCGCGCTTGGCAGTGTCTGATTGGCTGCTGCCGTTAATCGCCTCGATCCACTCGGGGTCTTCAGCCTGCTCGGCCACCTGGGGTTCGTCGACGACCGGTTCGAACACCAGCGGCTCTTCTTCAGGCTCAGGATCACTACCGGCCAGCGGCTGGTGGGTCAGCTTGCGCAGCACACCGCCAACGCGCTCGCGCATGTCGTGACGATGCACGATCATGTCCACCGTGCCGTGCTCAAGCAGGAATTCGCTGCGCTGGAAGCCTTCCGGGAGGGTTTCGCGCACGGTTTGCTCAATGACCCGCGGGCCGGCAAAACCAATCAGTGCATTGGGTTCGGCAATATTCAGGTCACCAAGCATGGCAAGCGATGCAGAAACGCCCCCAAAGACCGGATCGGTCAACACCGAGATATACGGAATACCTTCCTGCTTGAGCTTTTCAAGCGCTGCCGAGGTTTTCGCCATCTGCATCAGCGAGAACAGCGCTTCCTGCATGCGCGCCCCACCGGAAGCCGCAAAGCAAATCAACGGTACCCGAGATTCAAGCGCCAGGGTGGCGGCGCGCACGAACTTCTCGCCAACCACCGCGCCCATGGAGCCACCCATGAAGGTAAATTCGAACGCCACGGCCACCACGGGCAAGCCATTCAACTCACCACGCATGGCAACCAGCGCGTCTTTTTCGGCGGTTTCTTTTTGCGCTGCGGTCAAGCGATCCTTGTACTTCTTGGAATCGCGGAACTTGAGGCGGTCGACCGGCTCAATCTCAGCCGCAATTTCTTCGCGACCCGTCTTGTCCAGGAACCAATCCAGCCGCTTGCGCGCCGTCAATCGCAGGTGGTGATTGCACTTCGGGCAAACACTTTGATGCTTCTCTAACTCGGGAAGATAGAGAACGGCTTCGCACTTAGGGCATTTGCGCCAGAGACCATCGGGAACGCTAGCGCGACGGTCCTTACGCTGGATACGCCCCATGGAGGGCACAATCTTATCTAACCAGCTCATATCAAAAAGACTTCCGTTGTACGTCAACGCTTGGCGGGACCAAGCTTGATGAATGGGGTCAAACTAATGTCAGTTAGTGTAGACGATGAAATAACTTATCAGGCATCCATGGCCGAACGCATTTCGCCAAGCACCTGCTTTAACTGGGCGGCAATGGTATCCGGGGCATCGGCACTCTCGGCGATGCGGTTGACCAACGCACTCCCCACAATCACGCCGTCAGCCACCTTGGCGACTTCCGCGGCGGTTGCGCCGTCACGAATACCGAAACCCACACACAGCGGCAGGTCGGTCATGCCGCGTAACGGCTCGAGATGCTCTGCCACGTCGGCGGCATTGAGCGTCGCGGCACCGGTCACCCCCTTGAGTGACACATAGTACAGGTACCCCTCGCCGTGGGCGCATATTGTAGCGGCCCGGGCATGGGAAGTGGTAGGTGCAACGAGAAAAATAGCCGCCAGGTCGCGCGCTTTCAGAAGCGGTCCAAACACGTCCGCTTCTTCCGGGGGCATATCCACGGTCAATACACCATCGACGCCTACCGCTGCGGCTTTATCGGCAAAGGTATCGTAGCCGATACGCTCGATGGGGTTGAGATAGCCCATCAACACCACAGGCGTGGTGGTATCGGTCTGGCGGAATTCGGCCACCATGTCGAGCAGGTCGACCAGCCGGGTGCCCTGCTTTAGCGCGCGCTCGCAGGCCTTTTGAATGACCGGGCCGTCTGCCATGGGATCTGAGAAGGGTACGCCCAACTCGATGATATCCGCACCGGCTTCCACCAGGGCATGCATAAAGCCAACGGTGTACTGGGGCGCCGGATCCCCGGCGGTAATGAAGGGAATCAGGGCCTTGCGGCCCTGCTGTTTTAGTTCACTAAAACGCTGATCAATACGGTTCATGCTTGCCCTTAGAAACTGATGACCTTAAAAACGTCTGACCTTGGATACTTCTGGCCTTGGAAACTTGCCGACCCTTAAATGTCGATGCCGTCAATCTTGGCCACTGTCATAATGTCTTTGTCACCACGGCCTGACAGGTTAATCACGATATGCTGGTCAGGGCGCATGGTGGGCGCCAGCACCTTGGCGTAGGCCAGCGCGTGGGCCGTTTCGAGGGCAGGCATGATGCCTTCCATGTGCGTGAGTTCGCGAAACGCCTCAAGCACGTCATTGTCGTTGGCGGCCACGTAATTCACCCGGCCGACGTCTTTCCAGAGGGCATGTTCGGGACCCACGCCCGGGTAATCCAGCCCGGCAGAAATCGAGTGGGTATCCGACACCTGCCCGGCCTCATCCGACATCAGGTAGGTACGGTTACCGTGCAGCACACCCCGCGGCGCATTGGAAGACAGCGGCGCCGCGTGACGCCCCGTTTCCACCCCGTCACCACCGGCTTCGACGCCGTACATGGCGACATCGTCATCTTCCACGAAGGGATAGAACAAGCCGATGGCGTTGGAGCCACCGCCCACGCAGGCCACCAGCGCATCAGGCAGGCGGCCGATCTGCTCGAGCGACTGGCGGCGTGCCTCACGACCCACCACGGCGTTGAAATCCCGCACCAGTTGGGGATACGGGTGTGGCCCTGCCACGGTACCGATGATGTAAAAGGTGTTATCGACGTTGGTGACCCAGTCGCGCAGCGCTTCGTTCATGGCGTCTTTCAGGGTACGGGTACCCGACTCGACCGGAATCACCCGCGCGCCCAGCAAACGCATGCGATAGACGTTCAGCTTCTGGCGTTCGACGTCTGCAGCGCCCATGTAAACATCGCACTCAAGCCCCAGACGCGCCGCTACCGTGGCGGTTGCCACGCCGTGCTGACCCGCGCCGGTTTCGGCAATGACACGGGGTTTGCCGGTCTTTTTGGCCAGTAACGCCTGACCAATGGTGTTGTTCACCTTGTGAGCGCCGGTATGGTTCAGGTCTTCGCGCTTGAGCCAGATTTGCGCCCCACCGAGGGCCTGTGACCATCGTTCGGCGTGATACAACGGCGATGGCCGCCCCACGAAGTGGGCAAGATCACGGTCAAACTCAGCCTGAAAGTCGGGGTCGTCACGCAGACTCAAGTAGGTCTGCTCCAATTCTTCCAGGGCAAAGCTCAGGGTTTCCGACACGAACCGGCCGCCGTAGGGACCAAAATGGCCACGGGCATCCGGCATTTGAGTCAACTCACTGAAACGTGTTTTAGAAACGCTTTCAGAAGCACCAGTTGCTGAGACTGTCACAGGGATACCTCACAAGATCGCCAGAACAGGCAAACAATAAATGAATTCACTTTAAAACGCAGCCCGGGGCAAGCTGAGCGGACCCAGGAACTTAACGGGCGTCGGCCGACGCCACTTGACGGACAAAAGACGCCATCCTGGAAGCATCTTTACAGCCGCGCGAGGCCTCGATCCCACCAGAAACATCCACCGCATAGGGCCTCACCTGGTGGACGGCCTGCGAGACATTTTCCGGCGTCAATCCCCCTGCGAGAATAACAGGTTTTGCCAGCGTTGCGGGGATTCTCGACCAATCAAACGACTCACCGGTACCGCCGGGCGTGCCTGGGCGATAAGCGTCAAGCAACAAGGCTTGCGACTGGGCATAACGCTCTGCCTCAAAGGCTAGATCGATGGTGTCGCGCATGCGCAGTGCCTTGATCCAGGGGCGGTCAAAGCTGGCACAGAATTCGGGCGTTTCATCACCATGGAATTGCAGCAGGTCCAGGTGCGGTAGACATGCCTCGACCCACTTGGCAGACGGGTCGACAAATAGCCCCACGCGGCTGACAAACGCTGGGACCTTTGCTGCCAGCGCTGCCAATTGTTCAATACCCACGCTGCGCGAACTCTTGGACCACATCACAAAGCCCAGGGCATCCACGCCCAGCGCCACCGCCGTGTCGATGTCGTCCTGGCGGGTAAAGCCACAGAACTTGATGCGTGTGCGTTGCATGGATTCAGTATGTGTCACGGTGTCTCCTGGGGCTTTTTGGCAAAGGTCAGTTTTCGCCGTGCCGCCACGCGCGGGGTCTCGGGGAGTTCGCGCTCGCCGGTCCATTCGCCGGAAAAGGCCATCAGGTTTGGCCCCAAGGGCTCTTTGGGCAGCGCAAACCGCTCGTCGTAGATCGAGTCGACAAAGTGCAGCCCGCAGGCCGGTGCGGTGACATCGCCCATCTTGCGGTTCTTGAGCGCCAGCAGCCGCTCGATATAACCTTCATCCTGGGCACCGCGACCCACGCTTGCCAGGGCACCGGCGATATTGCGGATCATATGGTGCAGGAACGCATTGCCCTGGATATCGATCATGACCAGCGGCCCAAAGCGTTTGACATCGATAAAGTGCATTTGTCGCCACGGCGTTTTCGACTGACAGCCCGCTGCGCGGAACGTCGAGAAATCATGTTCCCCCACCAGCGCCTGGGCAGCTCGATGCATGGCGTCGGCATCCAGCGGATCGCGGCACCAGGTGACATTGTGCCGTTCCAGTACCGGGCGGCTTATCTGGTTCAACAGCAGGTAACGGTAACGGCGCCCCAGCGCGCCCAGCCGCGAGTGGAAATCATCGGATACCGGCTTGACCCAGCGAACCGACACATCCCGCGGCAGGTAGGTATTCGCGCCAAACACCCAGGCCTTTTCCGAGCGCTGGGCGGGTGGGTCCAGGTGGATGATCTGACGGGTGGCATGCACGCCTGAGTCGGTTCGCCCGCTGGCATGAATTTGTACCGGCGCACCCGCCACTTTGCTCAGCGCGTCTTCCACCGATGCCTGCACCGAGGCGGCGTGCTTGAGTCGCTGAAAACCACAAAAGCGCGTGCCATCGTATTCAATGCCCATCGCCAGGCGGCCGGTTAACGGTTGTGTCTCATCAAAATGGTAAAACAGCGTCATCGCCTCTTATCAACATTGCCAGGGGAGGAAGGCGCGCCATTATCGCGAGGAGTGGGCGCAAATGCCACCTCTTCGATTTCCCACTCCTGCTCTGGGGCTGGCTCGCGGGCAGCGGCAGACGCAGGCGCCTTCGAGGGCGTCGCTGGCTTGCTTTCAAAATCAACGGTGGGCTGCATGGGCGTTTCTTTCCGGGTTGCGCTTTCCGAGGCAAGCGTGGGCGGCTCATAATCGATAATCCACGCCCCCTCATCGTCCGGGGCCGTGCTCGACTGACGGGGTTCAGACGCCGGGGCATCATCCACCTTGCTGGCAGCCATTGACGAAAGCGTGGCCGCCACGGCCTCAGGATCGGCGGGCGGCGCCAGCCATAACGACGGCTTATGCCCTCCAGAAGTTGCCTTTAACGCCAGCCGCCGCTCGTCTCCCAACTCGACCAGCCCGGCCGCCTGGGTATTGACCATGGCCGAGCGATCAAAGGGCGCCTCGTCCTCGGTATATGTCTCGTCGGTATGCTTGGGTGGCGCCTGGCTCGCCGCCTCGCTTGCCGCTGGTTGATCCATCGCTTCTGGCGTCACCGCTGGTGCATCATCATAAGATGCGGCCGGTGCTACCGAGGGAGACACGCGAGGCCTGCCAGCGGTCGATGGTGCCGGCTGTTGAGGCGCCTTTGCTGCCGCCGCCGACATGGTCGGCGGCGTTTCCCACTGCTGGCGACGACGAATCACCACCAACAATGCCACCAGCAGCACCAGCGCGAGCAACAGCAGCCACCACTGATAGTCGCTGACGCGCTCCATGAAAGACGGCCGTTCAGCTGTCGGCGCCGACGACGCGGGCACCGCTGGCTGCGCTGCCACGGTTTCACTCAGCCGATCCACCTCCTCGCGGAGCGCGGTGATTTCCTCGCGCATATCCTCAAGCGCCTGCTGGACCCGCGGACTGGGCTCGGCTTCAGCGGAAGGCACCGTTGATGACGAGGCGGACGGCGATGCTGCATTCGTCGCCGCATTGGCTAGCACTCGCGCCGCACTAAGGGCAGTCGCCTCGACAGAGGAGGCCTGCGTCTGCGAGGTTGCCTGGGGTTCTTCTACGGGCTCGCTTTCGACTGGACCGGCGTCAGTGGCCGTGGCGTTATCTGCAGGGTCATCGACCTCGGGCATTGCCACCGGCGCGGGGCCATTTTCATCGCGGCGCTGCCAGGCCGCGTTCATCGCCCGGATGGCCTCGGCAGCCTGCTCCGCCGAACGCGCCATCACCCGCGACTCATCGGGCAACGTCAGCCGCTGGGCGGCGCGCATTTCGTGGATATTGCCCGAGGGAAAGGCGCTGGGGTTGGCTTCCAGCAGTGCCAGCATCATCTGCTGGACGCTGGCCTGTGCGGGCTTGGTACGCGCTGCAACGCTCCATAGCGTATCGCCGCTGCGCACGTACGCGTCGCCCTGGGCGGCCTCACGGTTTTGCGGCACGGCAGGGGCATCATTCTCGGCGGCATCATTCCCGGCGGCAGGTTGAGGCGCTACTGACGCCGCCGGGCGATCGGCAGCACCGTAGTCAGCAGGGTCAAACAACAGCGTGATGGCCTGGGACTGCCGACCATCGGGGGATTCCACGGTCAGCAGCAGGTCCAGCCAAGGCGAGGTGATCGGCTGGTTGCTGGTCAACACCACCACGGGCTGCCCCTGGCGCTCTTGAATAGCGGCCTGGACGCGCCCTGCCATCGGTGTCCATTCAACGCCTGCGTCGGCAAAGGCGCCCTCACCGGCGACGCTGACCTCAATCGCTGACGGCGAATACGCATCGCCATCCACAAGCGGCAGTACGGCCTGCAACGGGGCCTCTAGCCGGGACTGCACCTGGGCAGGCCCCAACTCAAGCGCCCAGCCAATTGACCCCACCATGCTTAGCCAAAGCCCTACGGCCAGCGCGCCTAGCTGTTTCATGGATGCCCCTGTTGCCAATTGAACTTTTTATATAACCCGCCGCTTCATTGTGCAGCGCTTTCATGCTTTTTTACCACAATAGCGTTTTTACCACAGTACCGTCTTTGTGGGACAAAATCCGTGGGACAAAATCCGCGCACATAAAAAACGGGAAGCGTTTGATTCGCCCCCCGTTTTCGTCCGCTTGGGATGCGGCTTTTTCCTCCGCTTAGGATGCGTCTTTGGCCTCGGCGGAAACTTACTGTTCGCGCAGGATCATCAACATGCGCTTGAGCGGTTCAGCCGCGCCCCACAACAGCTGGTCACCAACGCTGAATGCCGAGAGATACTCACCGCCCATTTGCAGCTTGCGCAGGCGGCCAACCGGCACTTGCAGGGTGCCTGTCGCCGCAGCAGGCGTTAAGCCTTCGTTGGTGGCGTCTTTCTCGTTGGGAATCAGCTTGACCCACTCGTTGTGCTTGGCGATGCGGTCTTCGATCTCGTCCAGCGGCACGTCCTTCTTCAGCTTGATAGTGAACGCCTGGCTATGCGACCGCATGGCACCGATACGTACGCAAAGGCCATCGATGGGGATCGGGTTGTTATCGAGACCCAGAATCTTGTTGGTCTCAACGCTGCCCTTCCACTCTTCGCGGCTTTGGCCACTTTCCAGCTTGCTGTCGATCCACGGTAACAGGCTACCGGCCAAGGGCGCACCGAAGTTCTCGGTGGGGAAGTTGCCGCTGCGCATGGCCGCCGTCACTTTACGGTCGATATCCAGAATCGCGTTGGAGGTGTCTTTCAGTTCTTCGCCGACGCTATCGTGCAGCGTGCCCATCTGGTTGAGCAGCTCGCGCATGTGCTTGGCACCCGAGCCGGACGCCGCCTGATAGGTCATGGACGTCATCCACTCGATCATATCGGCTTCAAACAGACCGCCCAGCCCCATCAGCATCAGGCTCACGGTGCAGTTGCCGCCGACGAAGGTCTTGGCGCCCTTGGCCAGCTGTGCGTCGATCACGCCGCGGTTGACCGGGTCCAGCACGATGGTCGCTTCATCTTCCATGCGCAGCGTACTTGCGGCATCAATCCAGTAGCCTTGCCAGCCTGCACTGCGCAGGTCCTTGTAGACCGGCTTGGTGTAGTCGCCGCCCTGACAGGTGACCACCACATCCAGCGCCTTGAGCGCCTCGATATCAAAGGCGTCTTTCAGCGGAGGGACGTCCACACCGATGTCGGGGCCGGGCTGGCCGACCTGGGAAGTGGTGAAGAACACCGGCTCAATGCCGTTGAAATCACCATCTTCCTGCATGCGCTGCATCAGCACCGAGCCGACCATGCCGCGCCATCCCACGAAACCGACTTTCAACATCTGAAGTCCTCCTGCAAAGAATGAGTACTTGCATTATACACGATTCTTCATGGTGATTTTATAAGCGCAAAACCGAGGGTTTCACTGCTTGGCAAACGCTGAAAGCACTGCATCACCCATGGCGTCAGTACCGATGGTCTGCATGCCTTCAGAGGCAATGTCCGCGGTGCGCAGGCCGTCATCCAGCACGCTGCCCACGGCGGCTTCGATGCGCTCGGCCATGGCGTTTTCGCCCAGCGAGTAGCGCAGCATCATGGCCACAGAGAGCATCATCGCCAGCGGGTTGGCAATGTTTTTACCGGCGATATCCGGTGCGCTGCCGTGGCAGGGCTCGTACATGCCCTGACCACTTTCATTGAGCGAAGCAGAAGGCAACATACCGATGGACCCCGTGAGCATGGCGGCGGCGTCGGAGAGAATGTCGCCGAACATGTTGCCGGTCACCACTACGTCAAACTGCTTCGGCGCACGCACCAGCTGCATGGCAGCGTTATCCACGTACATGTGCGACAGCTCAACGTCCGGGTATTCCGGTGCCAGCCGCTCCATGACCTCACGCCACAGGATCGTCACTTCCAGCACGTTGGCTTTATCCACCGAGCAAAGCTTCTTGCCACGCTTCTGGGCCATTTCAAAGGCCACGCGACCGATACGCTCGATCTCGCTTTCGGAATATACGTAGGTATTAAAGCCTACCCGCTCGCCGTTGCGTTCTTCGATGCCGCGCGGCTGGCCGAAGTAGATGCCGCCGGTCAGCTCGCGGACGATCATGATATCAAGCCCGGCCACCAGTTCCGGTTTCAGGCTGGAGGCGCTGGCAAGCTGGGGGTAGAGCATGGCCGGGCGCAGATTGCCGAACAGCCCCAGGTTTTTGCGCAGGCCGAGCAGGCCTTTTTCGGGCCGCTTGGATAGATCTTCGATCTTGTCCCACTTGGGGCCACCCACTGCCCCAAGCAGGATGGCACTTGCGGCCTTGGCTTTATCCAGCGTCTGCTCAGGCAATGGATCGCCGTGGGCATCGTAGGCGGCACCGCCAACCAGCGCTTCATCCACCTCGATATCCAGCCCGGCGTCCTGGCAGGCTTTCAGCAGGCGCGCTGCCTGGGCAGCAATTTCGGGGCCGATACCGTCACCCGGCAATAATAGAACCTTATGTGTCATGCAACGTCCTTAGCATTTATTCAAGCGGTGGCTTACGCAGGCTGGCGGAACAACCAAGGCCGTGCCTGGCGATGGCTTTCCTCAAAGCGTCGAATGGCGTCTTCGTCTTTCAGCGTCAAGCCGATATCGTCCAGGCCTTCCAGCAGGCAGTGCTTGCGGAACTCATCGACCTCGAACTCAAGAATTTCGCCGCGATGGGTAATCACGCGCTGATTCTCCAGGTCCACATCCATGCGATAGCCTTCTTTCGCTTCTACTTCATCGAACAGGCGATCAATCGTGTCTTCGTCGAAGGTGATGAGCAGGATGCCGTTTTTGAAGGCGTTATTGTAGAAAATATCGGCAAAGCTGGGTGCCACCACCACCTTGAAGCCAAAGTCTTCCAGCGCCCAGGGGGCATGCTCGCGGGAGCTGCCGCAACCGAAGTTACGCCGTGTCAGCAGTATTTCGGCCCCCTGATAACGCGGCTTGTTCAACACGAAATCCGGATTCAGCGGCCGCTGCGAGCAGTCCTGCCCTGGCTCGCCTTCATCCAGGTAGCGTAACTCGTCAAACAGATTGACCCCGAAACCGGTCCGCTTGATCGACTTCAAAAACTGCTTCGGAATGATCAGATCGGTGTCCACGTTGGCGCGATCAAGAGGCGCGACGACGCCTTCAAAACGTTCGAACTTTTTCATGGCTTAGGCCTCCTGAGCGTGGGTTGCATCGTTAGCGGGCAGGCTGCGCACATCGACAAAGTGACCGGCAATGGCCGCCGCTGCCGCCATGGCGGGGCTTACCAGGTGAGTGCGACCGCCGTAGCCCTGGCGCCCTTCAAAGTTGCGGTTGGAGGTCGAGGCACAGTGCTCGCCCGCGCCCAGTTTGTCGGCGTTCATCGCCAGGCACATGGAGCAGCCCGGCTCGCGCCATTCAAAGCCTGCGTCGATGAAGATCTTGTCCAGGCCTTCCTCTTCCGCCTGGCGCTTCACCAAGCCGGAACCGGGCACCACCATGGCAAGCTTGATGGAGTCGGCGATTTTATTGCCCTTCGCCACCTTGGCGGCTTCGCGCAGGTCTTCAATGCGCGCATTGGTGCAGGAGCCGATGAAAATCTTGTCCAGCTTGATATCGGTAATTTTCTGGTTGGCCTGCAGCCCCATGTACTCAAGCGCACGGGTATGGCTGCGCTGCACGGTTTCGTCCGGCGCGGCGTTGGGGTCGGGCACCTGGCCGGAAATACCGGTGACCATTTCAGGGCTGGTGCCCCAACTCACCTGGGGTTCGATGTCTTCGGCTTTCAGGGTCACCACGTTGTCGAAGACGGCATCCGGGTCGGATACCAGGTTGCGCCAGTCTGCCACGGCGGCTTCCCACTGCTCGCCGGTCGGCGAATAGGGACGGTTGCCGATGTAGTCAATCGTGGTGTCGTCCACGGCAATCATGCCGACCCGCGCGCCCGCCTCAATGGCCATGTTGCACACGGTCATGCGGCCTTCCATGGACAGCGACTCGATGGCGCTACCGGCAAACTCGATGGCATAGCCGGTGCCGCCCGCCGTGCCAATCTTGCCGATAATCGCCAGCACCACGTCTTTGGCGGTCACGCCCAGGCCCAGCTCGCCTTCAACGCGCACCTGCATGTTCTTCATCTTCTGGGTCAGCAGGCACTGGGTCGCCAGTACGTGCTCGACTTCCGAGGTGCCAATGCCGTGGGCCAGTGCACCAAAAGCACCGTGGGTGGCGGTGTGGGAATCGCCGCAGACGACGGTCATGCCCGGCAGGGTTGCACCCTGCTCCGGCCCGACCACATGCACGATGCCCTGGCGCGGGTCGTTGATGCCGAACTCGGTGATCCCGTACTCGACACAGTTATCGTCGAGGGTTTGCACCTGGATCAACGACACCGGATCTTTGATACCGCTATTACCCTGAGAACGCTCTATCAGGGTCGTCGGCACGTTATGGTCAGTGGTCGCGAGGTTGGTATCCAGGCGCCAGGGCTTGCGGTTCGCCAAACGCAGTCCTTCAAAGGCCTGGGGCGAGGTCACTTCGTGGAGCATATGGCGGTCGATATAGATCAACGCGGTGCCGTCATCGCGCTGCTTGACCAGGTGCTGATTCCACAATTTGTCGTAAAGCGTTTGACCTGACATGTGTTTCTCCCGGGCTAGGCCCTGCTAGTTCATAGCGGCAGCTTTTTTGGCGCTGCTTTTTTAACGTGTTGTAGGAGTGTCACGCGGCTCGAAGATAAAAGCAATTCATGTTATTCATAGAATGGATTCCAAACTAGAATACAAGACAGTTTGCCAAGTGGATACATGACGCGATGGACACCCAAAGCCTTCAAGCCTTTTTGGCCGTAGCCGACACGCAAAGTTTCTCCCGGGCGGCTGAACAGCTTCACCTGACCCAACCGGCGGTGAGCAAGCGCATTGCCACTCTGGAATCGCAGGTAGACGCACGGCTGTTTGACCGCATTGGCCGACGCATCGCGTTAACCGAAGCGGGTAGCGTGCTTCTCCCCCAGGCCAGGCAAATTCTGTTCACGGTCGAGGACAGCCGCCGGGCACTCGCCAACCTGTCCGGCCAGGTGGGCGGGCCGCTGACGCTTGCGACCAGCCACCATATTGGCCTGCACCGTTTACCGCCGGTATTAAAGCAGTATACCCAGCGCCACCCGGCGGTGGCGCTGGACCTGCACTTTCTTGATTCGGAATTCGCCTATCAGGGCGTGCGCGATGGCTCGCTGGAAATGGCTGTGGTCACCCTCGCGCCCCACCCCGTGGAGCAACTGCATGTCGTGGAGCTCTGGCGTGACCGGCTGTGCTTTGTCTGCGCCACCGACCACCCGCTCGCCGCCCAGCAACGCGCGCTGTCGCTTGCCGACCTTTGCCAACACAACTGCGTGATGCCGGGGGCCAAAACCTTTACCGGCTCGCTAATCGCCCAGCGGTTTGAACAAGCGGGACTTGAGCTGCCGGTGAGCATGGCGACCAACTACCTGGAAACCCTCAAGATGATGTGCAGTGTCGGGCTCGGCTGGAGCCTGCTGCCGGAAAAGATGATCGACCACGACCTGGTGGAACTCAAGGTTGCCACCGCCCCGCTCCACCGTCCCCTGGGTTACCTGGTGCACAACAACCGCACGCTCTCCAACGCTGCGCGCATGATGATCGAGGCACTGGAAGAAAGCAGAAGCGAATAATTGACGTCAAGACGCATCATTGCCTGTCTGTTCACAGCGCTGATTCGTGCAAATAGCCGGAGGTGGGCGTCACCGTCTTAAAATTCGAGCACTTTTACTTTTATATTTCAGCGCCTAACTGAGCCAAATACTGCTTCATAAAGGCTGTTCTCTTGTCCGCCTCTTCCTTGGCAGATTTCGTGTTCATGGTTTCAGCAATGTTAAGTAGCTTTGTATAGAAGTGATCAACCGTATTAACACGGTCATTTGGCGCTCGAACATCACAGAACGGGTCCTCTGGGTCATACAGCCCCACCCCTAAACCTGTGCTCACCTGAAGGCACCTTGCAATCCCGATAGCCCCAAGCGCATCCAGCCTATCGGCGTCTTGCACAATCTGAGCTTCTATCGTTTGAGGGTGCACCTTCGCGCTGTAACTATGCGCGATGATCGCATGCCCTATGTCGCTGTGATATTCGGACGGATAATTGATGGCCGCCAGGAAATCCAGCGCCTTCTGGGAAGCGAAAAAAGAACTCCGAGCCCTGTCGGGGTGATTCTTGGGGAATGAAAAGCAATCATGTAAATACGCGGCCGGCAAAACCACTTCAAGTTTCGCTCCTTCTATTTCACATAACGATTTGGCGGTTTTGACGACTCTCAATACATGATTCACATCATGCGCCAGGTCTTGCTCCATTTCAGCGTTAATGAAGCTGATGAACTGGTGTTCATAATGCTCTACCACGCTACATCCTTGTTCGTCATGTACCGTTAATGCCTGCACTTATTCAGTTCAGGCAAGTCCATTACCCGGTGAGAATCTCAGGCTCACACCCGACGTCAAAATTGACGGAATTGGCAATAAAGCAGAACGAATGCGCTTTATCGTGCAGGGATGTCGCAAGCTCGCTATCGTCAGCCGCCCCGATTCGGATGCGTGGCTTAAGCGTTACGCTTTCGAAATAGCCACTGCCATTGGTCGTCTCGATCATTCGACCCGTGGCGTTGTCTGTATATTCCGTTACCGTAATGCCAGCGCTGGCGCACAGGTGCAGATACCAAAGCATATGGCATGCCGAGAGTGAGCTTAGCAATAGCTCTTCCGGGTTATAACGGGACGAGTCGCCCAGGAAGGCGGGATCTGACGATCCGAATATTGTCGGTTTACTGGCGCACGTTATCTCGTGGTCACGCGAGAAGGCGCGATAATGTTGGGTACCTTCGCCTGAATTACCCGTCCAGACAACGGTAGCGGCATAATCGTGCCGACCTTTTTCTGACATTGATGCTTCCCTCTTCAGAAATGACCCGCCTCATCGCTTAAACGGAGACGTACCCTTCGACTGGCCTTTATTCACCATACTGGGCGAACACTTCTTCGCCGGTCAGCTGCTTGGTTTTTTCTGCTAGCGAATAGTAGCGCGGCTTCTGGTCGATGAATATTTGCTCGGTTATTTGCCAATCATCCGAGTCATCAAGAAGACCAACGGGAAGCGCGTAATGAGCATCCTGCTTCAAGCGATAGAAGAGATGAGTGCCACACTGCTGGCAGAAACCACGCTCGGCCCATTCTGAGGAACTAAAGAGGGAGATATTCTCAGTACCTTGGAAGTCCACATCACCGGCAAACTCAACCGCAAACATCGGGCCACCGCCCCACTTTCTGCACATTGAGCAGTGACAAACGCCGACATGGTGGCTGTTGGTGGTAACAGTGACGCTGACCATACCGCACAGGCAGGCCCCCTGACGCTGTGTAGTAGATGCCATCTTGGTCTCCTTCAGTTGTGTTTCAATCAACCCTGATTCCCCTCACTGTCGTCTCAATGAGGGAGTAAACGCAGCTGCTAGCCCGCTGGATCGATGGTCAAGCGTTGAGCCAATGCGTCGTGGAGTGTTTGCCGGGCCGCTTCATCGAATAAAACAAAGCGGATCAGGCGCACTTTGCGTAAGGTGGGCAGTATGGCTTCAAGGGTCGTCGCGCATACTTGTGCGGCCTGCTCCGCCGGGTAGCCAAAGGCGCCAGTGGAAAGCGCCGGAAAGGCCAGCCGCTCAATGCCGTGCTTCTCAGCCAGTTCCAGCGCATTACGGTAGCAGTCTGCCAGCAGTTGATCCTCGGGCTTGTCCACGCCATACACCGGGCCCAGACAGTGAATCACCCAACGGTTAGGCAGGTCATGGCCGCCAGTAAGTACCGCCTGGCCCGGGGCGATAGGCGCCATCGGCCGCCCTTCTTCCGCCAAGCCTGGCCCGGCAGCGCGATGAAGCGCCCCGGCGACGCCACCGCCGGTTCTCAGTTGCGCATTGGCCGCATTGACCACGGCATCGACATCGGATTGCTGGGCAATATCGCCCACCAAGCACTGCACGCTGATGCGGTTGTCGCTCATAGGCTCCTCCGTCTATTGCCAAGTATCACGCAGGCCCTACTGATGCTGAGCCTTGGTGACTGCGGCAAATACTCAAAGTGTAGACTGAAAAAGCGCTTTGGTTCATGCACTGCCCTTTATGACCGCACTGGCTTCGCGCATCTTATAAATCGCCGCGCCAGCATTGTTCCTCTCTCTGGCATCGGGCCCTTTCATTCCGCGATGCGTGTCGATGACTATGAGAGCAACCAGTTCGTGGATCATATTTTCCAGCGCTAACGCTCGGCTCGCCGGTGACAAAACCGCAGCAAAGCGGAGGTTTTGGCATCCGGCGCATGGCCTGGTTAGCTATCGATCCTCGTGCAAGCGACCTTCCACATATTTATGCAGGATGCTGGCAACCAGTGTTTGGTAGGGGATGCCTTCCGCCAGGGCTTTCTTCTGGAGCCCTCTAAGATCCTTGGAAGAAAGCCTAATGTTGATCCGGGCATCTTTTTTGAACATTGCTTCGGCGTAATGTTGATGCCGTGCTTTCCTATCCTCAACGTCTGGCGTTTGCTGCAGTTCTCCTGCATCAAATGCATCCAGAATTTCCTGCTCTTCTTTATCCAGCCTGCTCATTTTGGACCTCCCAAATAGGTTTCGGTCGCTTTTCGGCTTGGGATGATCGTTTTCAGAAAAACCTCATCCTCCGACTCCACGAAGGGGACCTGATACGCATACCCCTCCATCTCAATCACATGGATTTGTTGGCCCGGATACCGTTCCTGATTCGGATGCTCGAACATATCCAGAATACCTTCGGTCGAGATGTGCAAAACCACATCCTCAAACGAGATGTTCCTTTCCTCTTGGAGAAGCTTATTCTTCTCTGGGTTCCATGTAATGGCTTTCATAAGCAAAGCGTAGCACATTGTGTGCTTTTTGTACTCAACGACTAGCGTAGCCGTCATCGGAGCCAAAAATGCCGCGAGAGTGATGCTTATGGCCTCCTGAACACGGCTTGGTTACAGCACATAGCCCGATTAAGGAAGCCTACCGTATTTACTTCCCCACAAGAAACGAGGCTTAGCCCGCAGTTGTCGTGGGGGAATCGCGTTTTTTCTGGCAAATCCATAACAATGTTCAGCAGCTCACGGATCATGTGCCCGTGAGTCACTACCAGGATTTTAGATACGGATTGAGATAAGATTAGCTCTTTCGCCTGCAAAGCTCGTCTGAGGAATGCGCCAGCTTGCTCATCTTCTGCTGGATGAAGATGGCCGGACGTATGCGGCATGTAAACGGGCTCTTCGTGAGAGACTGAACTATCAAGCACCAATTGGCCTTCGGCTAAACAGGGGTGAACGGCAACGGAGAGCGAAGCAGCTTGCGCGAAGGGTTTAACCGTATCCAAAGCCCTAGAGTAGGGAGAGCAGAGAATAGCTTCTATATTTAATTTCATAAGGTCGCCGACAATCGCTTGGGCCTGCCATTTCCCATACTCTGTCAACGCATCCTCACTCCCCGAAGCGAATGAGCCAGCTTGGTTTGACTCAGTTTCGGCATGCCTCAACAGAAATATGTCCATACTTTTCATTCTCTAACACAGAGCGAACCGGCGACCTTGACGCAGCGAAACAGAGACAAGGGCGAACGAGTGCCGCGTTTTGTTAACTGGTTTGTTCGATATTGGCACGGCGCTTGCTTTCCTGCTCAGTCATTTGTTCTTGGCGCTCCTCAATGGCGAGTTGCTGCAACAACCGCTGGTCTTCTTTCATCATCGTAACCAGCTCATTCCGGAGATTCTGATTCATGGGCTCCTTTCCAGTTAACGCACGGCTAACGCGCCGGCTTGGAGCCGCAAAGCGGCGGAGAACCCGTGCAGCCGGTTGTTAAATTAACCTATGTACACTATTCTGTACATGGTCAACACCTCGTACAGGAAAACCCTTATGGATGCCATCAGCTACACTGCTGCTAGAACCAACCTAGCAAAAACTATGGAACAGGTCTGTGAAGACCATTCCCCGGTAATCATCACCCGGAGCAAGTCGCAATCCGTGGTGATGATCTCGCTTGACGATTATGAGGCCCTGCAAGAAACTGCATATCTGCTGCGCGCACCGAAGAACGCCCGCCGCTTGCTGGAATCCGTTACCGAGTTGGAACAAGGCGGCGGCCAAGAAAAGGAACTTCTTGAATGAAGCTCATCTTCTCCGAAAACGCCTGGGAAGATTATCTGTACTGGCAGAAAACCGACAAAAAGCTCCTGAACCGAATCAACAAGCTGATCAAGGAGGCGAAACGCGAACCTTTCGACGGCATCGGTAAGCCGGAACCCCTCAAGCACAGCTTAGCCGGTTACTGGTCACGCCGGATTAACGACGAGCACCGCATGATCTACAAGGTCACGGATGATGCTTTGCTCCTTGCCCAGCTCCGATATCACTACTGATTTAACACCGCCAGCACGCGCGGCTATGTAGTGGAGGCGAAGCCGGAACGGAAAAGCCGTCGCTGTGCCTGGCTTTGTTGTTATGTGTAGGGCCCCGGATGATCAGATCGCCTATACAAGTTATCCCTTGCTGGCCGCCAAGGGGCTTCTTCAGCAGTTCATCCGGGACCCTACAGTTAAAAACAGTCCGCCAATGGCACGCTCAGGCACGATCGCAACGGCTTCACGGGTGGCGTCATCGACAACAATGAGGCTCTTTATCACTCGTCCGTCTGACGTCCGGTCAAACACAAAATCCATTGACCAGACCTAATTGGCGGCACCAGGGCGACCAAGTGGCTTTCGCTCAGACATGGGAACCTTCTTGCGCTTGCGACGCTTCACCTGCAAGCGAGCTTCCGCATACAGACGCTCAACACGCTTGTGATTGACCGGCTCTCCGGCCTGACGCAGCTTCAGGTAGATCATGCCAGCGCCGTAGCGGCGATGCCGATGGGCCATGGCAACAATGCGTTCACGCAATGTCTCATTGCGGTCAGGGGCCGGCTGGTAGCGCAATGCACTGGCACTCATACGAATGACACGGAGCGCTCTGCGCTCACTCAGGCCACGTGACACCATAAAGCGCACCACGTCTCGGCGTGCCGGGGCGCTCACCACTTTTTTCTCAGCGCCTCGCGAGTGACCTCCATTCCCTGTAGCGACTCTGCGAGCAGCTTTTTCAACCTCCTACCCCATAGGATCGGACTCTAGGTGTAGCGCTACTCAATCAGGGGGTGACGTCGGGTGCTTGCCGCGGTGGGTTTCAGGGCATTTTGGTGCGTGCCTTTCTTGAATCCATGCATACGTTAGGTGTTGTGGCCTTATCAATCGCCCGACAAGTCGAGCTCCTACACTGGTATCGTGCATGTAGGGGTGGGTTGTGTAACACCTTGAATTTCTGTGCATTTCTATTAGTGCCTTTACCGAGACCAAGCCTGCGTTAAGTGTTGTGGCTTTATCATCGCCCGCCAAGTCTGGCTCCTACATGGGTGTAGTGCTTTTAAGGGGTTGCGTGGCACGTTGGGGTTCTGTGCATTTTGGTGGGTGCTTTTACCGAACCCAGGAGTGTTGCGGCCTTGCAGGTCGGTTCTGGGCTGGCCTTCCGTTGCAAACCCGATTAGCCTGCTAACTCAACCAGTAAGGGATTGAGATGCAAGAGACGACTTCTCGGCAGCGCTTGGCGGGCGTGCTGATTTTGCTTGGTTTAGTAGTGCAAATAGTGGGGTTTAGCGGCTGGGCGGCGACCACACAGGCGGTTAGCTATGTGCTGTGGGCAGCGGTACTGTTGCTGTGGCGGGATATTCCCAGGCGTTCGCGCATCCAGGCGGGGGTGTTGATTGCCTTGGGCGCGGGCATGCTGTTGGTGGCGCGGTTTGTTTACGGCGCTGAGGTCGATTGGCCTGCCATGTTGCAGGGTAATGTGTTCGTGGTGGCCATGCTGGTGGGCGTCAGCTTTATCACGCTGATTGGCAAGCAAGGCAGTAAAGGCGCCTCAGGGAGTCGCGTGACCGGCGCGGGTGGCGTGCTGCGTACCTGGCTGGGCGTGCATTTCCTGGGCACGATCTTGAACCTTTCCACCGTGCTGATGGTTGGCGACAAGCTCGCTAGGCGCGGGCCGCTTAAGATGCCGCAGTTGTTGGCGCTAAACCGTGGGCTTTCCAGCGCCGCGCTGTGGTCGCCGTTTTTCGCCTCGATGGGTCTGGTGATCTCGCTGGTGCCCGACGTCGAGTACGCGCACATTGCCCTGGCGGGCTTTCCCCTGGCGATGATGGCGGGGCTGTTCACCACCCTGGAGTTGCGGCGGCGGTTTGATTTACGCGAGGTAGACGGGTATTCGCTGGCACCGCGTAGCCTGCTGATGCCGGTGGGCATGGCGGCGCTGGTGATGCTGTTTCACTTCTGGCTGACGCCGTCGCTGACCATTGTCAGCATCATTACCTTCCTCCTTCCGGCCGTTGCCGTGCTGAGCAACCTGCGCGATGGGCCGCGTTTTACCCTGCGGCGAGTCCGCCAGCATACCCTCACCCGCTTGCCTGCCATGCGCGGCGAGGTGTCGCTGTTCCTGGCGGCGGGGTTATTGACGCTGGGGCTGTCCACCCTGGTATCGGCCGCAGCGGGTAGCGACTGGACCCTGTTTACCGACTTTGGCACACCCCAGGCGATGATCAGCTTCGCCGCCATTTCGCTCAGCGCACTGGCCGGGTTGCACCCAATTATCGGTGTGTCGGTATTGGCCTCGATACTCAACCTGGAGGGCGGCGAGCAAACGCTGTTTGCCTTTGTGGCGTTGAGCTCGTGGGCGGTGGGCACAAGCGTGGGGCCGCTGTCGGGCATCAACCTGTCCCTTCAGGGCCGCTACGGGGTAAGCGGCTACCGGATGATGACCAACAACCTGCTGTACGCGGCTGTCCTGAGCCTGCTCTCGCTGGGGGCGATCGCAGGCGTCAGTTGGGTCGTCGGCTAGCGGCGTATCAGGTTTCGACGATTTTACCGGGGAAACGGTAAAAGTAGCGATGGCCGCACTGGTGGCAAGGTTCCAGCCGCGCAACATTTTCCAGCATCACCTGGGCATCGCAGTGCACGCAGGCCATCAGGCCGGGAGCGGCCATCTCGCCTTCGCAGTAATCGGCGCGAGCGGCTTCCAGGTCATCGTCAAAGCGCTCGCGGTCGACGATGCTGCGGTCGGCAATCGAAAGCAGCGATTCCGCCACGCGGCGGGTAAGGTGGTCAATATCGATGCCCAGCCAGTGGGCTACCTGCTTGCCGGTATCCGACATGTAGTTGCGCATGTCTTTCAGGTCACGCTCCACCCAGGCCCGCAGCAGGGCCAGCTCGTCCTTGGTGTACTCTTCCAGCTCCGCTTCAAATTCAACGGCGTCGTCCAGGTCCTTTTGCAGATTTTCCCAGGTCAGCTCGTCAGCGCCGTCCTGCATCCGCTCCAGCAAACGCTCGTAGCCTTCGCGTAGGCGATGGTCGTTGTGTTGTTCACTCATGGTCCCTCTCCTTTTGTCGACGCGCGGTGTGACCTATCATGGCCTAGCCGTTCAAGGATACACCTGCATAGGATACAATCGACGCCACTAATCTGACAGTCGTCATCTAACATTCACTTTGCGCCCAACTTGGGCGATACGCCAAGGCATTAAATAAACCGATGGACGCACACTACAGCCCTCGTGAAATTGAACGCGACGCCCAACAATATTGGGATAAACATCAATGCTTTAAAGCAGTAGAGGACGCGAACCGCGAAAAGTTTTACTGCCTTTCGATGTTCCCCTACCCTAGCGGCAAGCTGCACATGGGCCACGTGCGTAACTACACTATCGGCGACGTGGTGTCCCGCTTCCAGCGCATGCAGGGCAAGAATGTCATGCAACCCATGGGTTGGGATGCGTTCGGCATGCCGGCGGAAAACGCCGCGATTCAAAACCAGGTGCCGCCCGCCAAGTGGACGTACCAGAACATCGACTACATGCGCAACCAGTTGAAAGCCCTTGGCTTTGCCTACGACTGGAGCCGTGAATTCGCCACCTGCGATACCAGCTATTACCGCTGGGAGCAGTGGTTCTTCACTAAGCTGGTGGAAAAGGGCCTGGTGTACAAGAAGATGTCCACGGTCAACTGGGACCCGGTCGACCAGACCGTTCTTGCCAACGAGCAGGTCATCGAGGGGCGCGGCTGGCGTTCCGGCGCCTTGGTCGAGCGCAAGGAAATCCCACTGTGGTTTTTGAAGATCACCGACTACGCCGATGAGCTGCTGGCGGATCTCGACAATGTCGAGTGGCCCGAGCAGGTCAAGACCATGCAGCGCAACTGGATCGGCAAGTCCCAGGGCGTCGAGTTGTCTTTCGACATCAAGGCCCCCGACGGCTCGAGCGGCGAGCCGCTTTCGGTCTACACCACGCGCCCGGATACGCTGTTCGGCGTTACCTACATGGCCGTGGCCGCCGATCACCCGCTTGCCAAACAGGCCGCTGAAGGCAACGACGAGCTGCAGGCCTTCCGCGAGGAGTGCGCCCGGGGCGGCACCTCGGAAGCCGAAATGGCCACCAAGGAGAAAAAAGGCCTGCCCACTGGCTTCAAGGCCATTCATCCGCTCACCGGCAACGAAGTGCCCGTCTTTGTGGCCAACTTCGTGCTGATGGAGTTCGGCACCGGGGCGGTGATGGCCGTGCCCGCCCACGACCAGCGCGACTGGGAGTTCGCCACCAAGTACGGTATCGAGATCAAGCCGGTGATTGCCGATGAGAACGGCAACACACCCGACCTGTCGCAGAGCGCGTATGCCGAACACGGCACGCTGATCAATTCCGGCGAGTTCAACGGGCTGGGCTTTGAGGAAGGCTTTGATGCAATCGCCGCCAAGCTCGCCGAGATTGGGCGCGGCGAGGTCAAGACCAACTACCGCCTGCGCGACTGGGGTGTGGCCCGCCAGCGTTACTGGGGCGCGCCGATTCCGGTCAAATACGGCCCTGAAGGCCAGACCGTGCCGCTCACCGATGACCAGTTGCCGGTGGAGCTGCCGATGGAAGTCACCGTCGACGCCTCGGGGTCACCGCTCAAGAAGATGCCCGAGTTTTCCGACCTGGGCGACGGCTGGACCCGGGAAACCGACACCTTCGACACCTTCATGGAGTCCTCATGGTATTTCGCGCGCTTCTGCTGTGCCGACAACCACGAGGCGATGCTCGATGAGCGCGCCAACTACTGGCTGCCGGTCGATCTTTACATCGGCGGGATCGAGCACGCCATTCTCCACCTGCTCTACGCCCGCTTCTTCCACAAGCTGATGCGTGACTTTGGCCTGGTGGATTCCGACGAGCCCTTCCAGCAGCTGCTGACCCAGGGCATGGTGATTGCGGAAACCTACTACCGCGCCACCGAGAACGGCGGCAAGGAGTGGTTCAACCCCGCCGATGTCGAGGTCAAGCGCGATGAGAAAGGCCGCCCGCTGAGCGCGGTACTGATCAGCGACGGCCAGCCGGTGGAAATGGGCGGCATCGAGAAGATGTCCAAGTCGAAGAACAACGGCGTTGACCCGCAGTCGATGATCGACAAGTTCGGCGCCGACACCGTTCGCCTGTTCATGATGTTCGCCGCGCCCCCCGAGCAGTCGCTGGAGTGGTCGGATTCCGGCGTGGAAGGTGCCCACCGTTTCCTGAAGCGCATGTGGCGGCAGGTGCACGAGCATCTTGAAGCCGGTTCACCAGGCAAGCTGGACGTGGCCGCGCTCGATGACGACCAGAAGGCACTGCGCCGCAAAACCCATGAAACCATCAAGAAAGCCAGCGACGACATTGGCCGCCGGACGACCTTCAACACCGCCATTGCCGCGGTGATGGAGCTGTCCAACGCCCTGGCCCGCTTCGAGGACGACTCGGCCCAGGGGCTTGCGGTGAGCCGTGAGGCACTGGAAGCCTGCGTATTGCTGCTGGCACCGATCACGCCGCACCTTTGCCACCGCCTGTGGCAGCAGTTGGGCCATACGACCCCGGCGATCGAAACGCCCTGGCCTGCCGTCGACGAAGCGGCGCTCACCCGCGACACCATCGAGCTTGTGGTCCAGGTCAACGGCAAATTGCGCGCCCGCCTGGAAGCCCCGGCCAGCGCCGACAAAGCCGCCATCGAGCAGTTGGCAATGGAAAACGACAACGTCCAGCGTCACCTGGAAGACAAGACGGTGCGTAAAGTCATCGTGGTACCGGGCAAGCTGGTCAACATAGTGGTGAGCGGATGAATCGACGGACTTTTTTAGCCACCAGCATGGCCGCCTCGGCGGCCGTATTCCTCAGCGGTTGCGGTTTTCGTCTGCGCGGTGCGGGTTCAATGCCCAGCCTGCCGCCGCTGGCCCTTGAAGGCGATACCAACAGCGACCTAGCTCGCCAGTTCATCGACCGTTTGGAGCAGCAAGGCACCAACATCACGGATAGCGGCCAATGGCGCGTGACGCTGGGGTCGCCGAGGCTGGACGAACGGCGCCTGGGCGGTGAAGGCCGCGGCAGCCGCGACCACGAGCTGACGCTCAGCACGACGCTGTCTGTTCAGCGCCGGGAAGACAACGCCTACCTGCTCAACGGTGAGACGCTGTCGACCAGCACCCGCATTCGCGTCAACGACAATGACCTGCTCAACCGCGAGGATCTGTTCAATGAAGCCGAGCAGACCCTCAATCGTGAATTGACGCAGCGCATTATCGAACGTCTCAGCGCCCTTGATAACGCCTCGTGAAAGTCTTTGCCGACCAACTGCCCGCTGCCCTGGCCAAGTCGCTGCCCAAGGTCGTGATCGTGGCGGGGGATGAGCCCCTGCAGCACCGTGATGCCTGCGATGCCGTGAGAGCCGCTGCCCGCCAGGCGGGTATCGAAGAACGCGAAGTCCTGGACGTGGAGCCCAACTTTGCCTGGGGGCGGCTGCTCGAGGTGGCGAGCAACCTGTCGCTGTTCGCCACCAACAAGCTGCTTGAACTGCGTTTGGGCCAGCACAAGCTGGGCCAGGAAGGAAGCAAGGCCCTGGCTGAATACGCCCAGCACCTGGACAATAACGATGACCTGCTGTTGATCAGCATGGGCAAGCTGGATGCCAAGCAGCAAAAAAGTGCCTGGTTCAAGGCCCTCGATAAGCATGGCCTGTTTGTCCCGGTATGGCCGGTTGATGTCTCGCGGCTGGGTTATTTTCTGCGCGACCGCGCCTCGCTTCACGGTTTGCAGATCGACCTGGACGCCGCTCGCCTGCTGGGTGAACGCACCGAAGGCAACCTGCTGGCCGCTGACCAGGCCATGCAGAAACTGGCCCTCATCCACCCCCAGGGCACCCGGCTTACCGCGGAAAGCATCGCCCAGGGCGTGGAAGACAGCACCCGCTTTGATGTCTTCACCCTGGCCGACGCCTGTCTGAAAGGCGAGCCCAGCCGTGTCTCGCGGATTATCACCGGGTTACGCAGTGAGGGCGTGGAAGCGCCTATCGTCCTCTGGGCGCTAACCCGCGAGCTGCGCACCCTGTTGTCGCTGCATCAGCACATGGACCAGGGCCAGAGCTTTGAGCACGCCTGCAAGGCACAAAAGCCGATGATTTTCGACAAGCGCCGTCCGGCCTATCAAAAAGCCACTCAGCGGCTACCCATGAAGCGGTTGCACAAGCTGCTATTGATGGCTCAGCGACTGGATCTCGCCGTTAAAGGGGCGTCACCGGTGCCGTTATGGCCCGGGTTGCACGACCTGGCGATGACCATGGCCGGTGGACGCGGCTTACTGGCTGAATCCGCCTGGACGTACCGCGTTGCGCCCAGCTTTTAGGTCCTGGCTTATGGCGACCGACCTCCGTGCGCTGCGACGGAATAAGCAACAACCGTGAATTCTCGGTACCAAAGCGTGTACCCGGCTTAAAAAAAGGCTAAATTCTTCCTATACTTTTGTTTCAAGCCATTTGTGCTTGGCCCATCCCAACAAACATGTCTAAGGATCAAGACGATGAATAAAGTACGTGCCTATCTCTCGACGCTGCTAATTGCTGCTCTGGTCATTACCAGCCTGCCCGTTGCGGCGGCACCGGCTTCCTCCACAACGGACCTTGTCAGCACTCAGTCCGTGCTTGCCAACGACAGTGCCCAGGCAGACCGCGAGCGGATCCACCAGCTGCTTAACCGCGCCGACATCCAGGACGAACTGGTCAAACAAGGCGTTGATCTGGACGAGGTGGAAGCGCGTGTTGCCGCCTTGAGCGATGCTGAAGCCCAGCAGATGGCCAACCAACTGGAAGAGCTGCCAGCTGGCGCAGGGGTCGTGGGCGCCCTGTTTGCGGTCTTTATTATTCTACTGGTCACTGACATTCTCGGCCTGACCGATGTTTATCCGTTTACCCGCTAATCCATGAAGCCTTTCTTCATGAACACTATCTACTGCTTTCAAAACGCCCGCCTCGCGGGCGTTTTCATCTTGGTACTGTTACTCACTGCTTGCGCCAGCGCGCCGCAGCTGCGCGATAGCACTGAGCAGCGCCTGCCCCGCCAAAGCGAGATCAGCGACGTCCCCTTTTACGCCCAGACCGAGTACCAGTGCGGCCCTGCAGCGCTGGCCATGGTCCTGAACCATCAGGGAGTCGATACCGACGTCGAGACGCTTATTCCCCAGGTATTCATTCCTGGCCGCGAAGGCAGTGTCCAACCGGAAATGCTGGCCACCGTGCGTCGTCATGAGCGTATTGCCTATCCCATTCGCGGCAGCTTCGACGACCTGTTGGGGCATCTGGCTGGCGGGGACCCGGTGCTGGTCATGCAGAACCTGTCACTAGCGGCATTTCCCATGTGGCATTACGCGGTGGCGATTGGCTACGATCTGGATGACGATACCCTGATACTGCGCAGTGGCGAAATCGAACGGCATACCCTGTCTTTCAGCCGCTTTGATGCCACCTGGGCAAGAACCGATCGCTGGGGATTTGTGGTGGCCAAGCCTGGCACCCTGCCCGAGGGCATTACCGCACGCAACGCGATCAATGCGATCAGCGCCTACGAGGAAGCGCACGGCCCTGAAGCCACGCTGGGCAGTTGGCAGGCAATGACGGAGCGTTACCCCAATAATGCGATTGGTCAGTTCGGCCTGGCGAATGCCTATTACGCCAACCAGCAGCCGGACAAAGCGCTCAGCGCCTTCCAGGCAGCCGCTCAGCGTGATCCGCAGATGGGCGCAGCGTGGCTGAATATCGGGCTGTTGCAGCTGCAGAGGGACCAGCCGGAGGCGGCTAGAGAAGCCCTCAGCAAAGCGGCGGCCATCGAAGGCAGCTGGCAGGAGCGTGCTCAGGAAGTGCTGGAAAATCAGTTGGGCAGATAACTGAAAACGCCGCGGCAAAGCCACGGCGTTTTGGGAAATCCATCAATCTTGTGAGTCGGAAATTAACGGCGGGAAGCGTTGTAGCCGAGATCGGCGCCACGGCTTTCATCGCTGCGGCGACGTGCGCTACCGCGTTTACGGTTCTCTTCCTCGCACACCTTGTCTTTACCGCCGCAGATATCGCAGCCGTCTTTCATGCCGATTTGATTCAAGCCGCCACAGGAACCCGCAATGGGCTTGCGTCCCATGATGACGCCCACGGCCATGACCGTCATTACCAGGGCCATGAACCCGAAAACCAGTAGCCAGATAGCCATAATTACCTCCTCTCACGATGGGCCTTACCAGTAGACAACAACAAGTTCCGTTAGTGCCTGATATTCCACAACGCGAAAATAAAGGGGGCCAGCCAGTGGCCAGCCCCGCAATTGCCCTTGGGCATGCTATTAACCGCCGAAATCATCCAGCATGATGTTTTCCGGCTCAACTCCCAGATCAAGCAGCAGCTTGATGCACGAGGCGTTCATCATGGGCGGCCCACACATGTAGTACTCGCAATCTTCCGGCGCGGGGTGGTCCTTCAGATAGTTTTCATACAACACGTTGTGAATGAAGCCCGTCGGTCCTTCCCAGTTATCTTCGGGTAGCGGGTCTGACAACGCCAGATGCCATTCGAAGTTCGGGAATTCTTCCGCCAACTGGTCGTATTCTTCATTGTAGAAGGTTTCACGCCATGAACGTGCACCGTACCAGAATGAAATTTTACGATCGGTTTTCAACCGCTTGAGCTGGTCGAAAATATGGCTGCGCATCGGCGCCATGCCCGCACCACCGCCGATAAAGATCATTTCGGCGTCGGTATCCTTGGCAAAGAACTCACCGAACGGCCCCATCACGGTCACCTTGTCGCCCGGCTTCAGGCTAAAGACATAGGTGGACATCAAGCCGGGGGGATGGCTGGTGCCGGGAGGCGGCGTCGCGATACGGATGTTGAACTTGAGGATACCCTTTTCATCGGGGTAGTTCGCCATTGAGTAAGCGCGAATGACTTCCTCGTTGTTCTTGTGGGAAACGTCGAACAAGCCGAATTTTTCCCAGTCGCCACGGTATTCCTCTTCGATATCAAAATCAGAGAACTTGATATCGTAGGGCGGCGCTACCAACTGCACATAACCACCGGCGCGGAAGGCGACTTCTTCGCCTTCCGGCAGCTTCAGGTTCAGCTCTTTGATGAAGGTGGCAACGTTGGGGTTATCGATAACTTCGCATTCCCACTTCTTGACGCCAAACACCTCCTCAGGCACTTCAATCTTCATGTCCTGCTTGACGGGCACCTGGCAGGAAAGACGCCAGCCTTCCTTCTTCTCGCGCATGGTGAAGTGCGACTCTTCGGTCGGCAGTATAGAACCACCGCCTGTCTCTACACGGCACTTGCACTGGGCACAGGAACCACCGCCGCCACAGGCCGAGGAAAGGAAAATACCGTTGGCGGCCAGGGTGTTCAGTAGTTTGCCTCCGGCCTGGGTCGTCAAGGTATGTTCAGGGTCATCGTTGACCTCAATGGTCACGTCCCCACTACTCACAAGCTTGCTTCGCGCTGCCAGAATGATCGCCGTTAAGCTGATAACGATGACCGTAAACATGACAACACCGAGCAAGATGACAGTTGTATCAACCATGTCGGTTTCCTATTGCTGAAGGGTTTTCTTTGCCCCGACGATGCGTATGCACCGTCGGGAAAACCGGCTCCGATTAAAGCTGAATACCTGAGAAGGACATAAAGCCCAACGACATCAGCCCTACGGTGATAAAGGTGATACCCAGGCCCTGCAAGCCCGCCGGTACATCGCTGTACTTGAGCTTTTCGCGGATACCTGCCAGGGCAGCGATCGCCAGCGCCCAGCCAGTACCAGCGCCAAACCCGTATACAATCGACTCACCAAAGTTATAGCTACGCTCAACCATGAACAGTACGCCACCGAGAATGGCGCAGTTCACCGTGATCAGCGGCAGGAAAACCCCCAGCGCGTTGTAGAGCGTAGGCACATACTTGTCCAGGAACATTTCCATGATCTGAACAAGTGCCGCAATAACCCCGATGTAGCTGAGCAGCCCGAGGAATGACAGGTCGATGTTTTCAGCACCACTGATGCCGGTCCAGGTCAGTGCACCCTCTTGAAGCAGGAAGGTGAATACCAGGTTGTTGACCGGCACGGTGACGGTCAGTACGACAATAACGGCAATACCCAGGCCGATCGCGGAGGATACCTTCTTGGACACGGCCAAAAAGGTACACATGCCGAGGAAGAAGGCCAACGCCATGTTTTCAACGAAGACCGATGCAACAAAAAGGCTTAGATAATGTTCCATGTTACACGGCCTCCTTCGGTTGAGTATTTTCCTTCATCTTGAACTCGTTCTCTTCAACCTGCTCCGGGTTGAGTGAACGCAGCACCCAAATCAGCAAGCCGATGATGAAGAACGCGGAAGGCGGAAGCAGCAGCAAACCGTTAGCCACGTACCAGCCCCCGTCCTGAACGGTAGGCAATACTGTGAAGCCAAACACGCTGCCAGACCCCAGCAATTCACGGAAAAAGCCGACGACCATCAGCACAAAGCCGTAACCCAGACCGTTACCGATACCGTCCAGGAAGGACATGCCGGGCGTGTTGGACATTGCAAAGCCTTCCGCACGCCCCATGACGATGCAGTTGGTGATGATCAGACCGACGAACACCGAAAGCTGTTTGGACATTTCATACGCATAGGCTTTCAGTATCTGGTCCACCACGATTACCAGCGATGCAATGATGGTCATCTGGACAATGATACGTATTGAAGACGGAATATGATTACGGATCAGCGAAACGAACAGATTCGACAGGGCGCAAACAAAGATAACAGCGAGTGCCATCACCAAAGAAACGCTCATGCTGGTCGTTACCGCGAGTGCCGAACAGATCCCCAGTATCTGTAGCGCAATGGGGTTGTTCTTGAAAATCGGCGCTGTCAAAACGCCTTTTGCATTTACGTCCGCCATGATTAGGCCCCCTCAACGTCTTCGAAGTTGGTATCGGTGTCTTCGGCGTCTTCCGGGTCAGTACCGCTGCGGAATTTCGCCAAATACGGACCGAAGCCTTCCTCGCTTAACCAGAATTGCAGCATGTTGGTCACGCCGTTACTGGTCAGCGTAGCGCCAGATAGCGCATCCACTTCGTATTCGTTACTCGCGCCGCCTTTGGTCAGGTGGATTTCCGGCGAGAGGTCGCCCTCTTCGTCGTAAATCCGTTTACCTTCCCACTGGGCCTGCCAGCGCGGGTTGTTAACCTCGGCACCCAGGCCAGGTGTTTCACTGTGCTCGTAGTAAGTGATACTGACAATGGTATTGCCGTCACCCTCTACAGAGATGAAGCCACGCATAAGGCCCCAAAGGCCCTGGCCACGAATCGGCAGCACAATCTGTTCCGGATCGTTTTCATCACCAATCAGATACACCGTGGAGTAGTTTTCTACCCGACTTAGACCCGCAATATCCTTTTCACCTGAGAGTGTACGACCAGTGGCCGGATCCCGAGCGGCTTCAAAGTTGTTGAAGGTATTCGGATCGAACTCATCGGTGTACTCACCGGATTCCATCTCAACAACACGGGCCGTAATTTGGTTGCTGAATGTTGCTTCAACATCCATGCCCGGTTCGTAGAGTTTGGCCACGTTAAGAATGTTGGTCTTGCGGTCCAGTTCCTGGTTCAACTGCTGGGCGGGGCGCAATGCCACCGCCGCCGTCGAGACAATGACGGAGCACACGATACACAGTGCAAACGCCACTATCAGAATCTTCTTGATCGAGTTGTTACCTTGTGCCATTAGGCGGTCTCCTCGGCCGGTACGCCCGTGCGCTTGACGCGACGCTTGATGTTGGCCTGCACGAAGTAGTGATCAATCAGCGGGGCAAAGAGGTTGGCGAATAGAATCGCCAGCATGATGCCTTCCGGGAAAGCCGGATTTACCACGCGGATCAATACGGTCATCACGCCGATCAAGGCACCGAACACCAGACGGCCCTGGTTGGTCATGGAGGCAGAGACCGGGTCGGTCGCCATGAACACCATGCCAAAGGCAAATCCGCCAATCACCAGATGCCAGTACCACGGCATGGCAAACATCGGATTGGTGTCAGACCCCATCAGATTGAACAACGTGCTGGTGATGACCATACCCAGGAAGACGCCCAGCATGATTCGCCAACTGGCAATCCCGGTCCACAGCAGGACAGCGGCGCCAATAAAGATCGCCAGCGTGGACACCTCACCGACCGAACCCGGTACAAAGCCGAGGAAAGCGTCCCACCAGGTGAAGGTATCAGCCAGCGACCCCATGCCTTCCTGGAAGGCCAGCGACAGCGCCGTGGCGCCCGTGTAGCCATCGGCTGCCACCCAGACAGCATCGCCGGAAATTTGTGCCGGATAGGCAAAGTACAGGAATGCCCTGCCGGTCAGTGCGGGGTTCAGGAAGTTTTTCCCGGTACCACCGAAAATTTCCTTGCCGATGACCACGCCGAAGGTGATACCCAGCGCCACCTGCCAGAGCGGAATCGTCGCCGGCAGAATCAGGGCGAACAGCACGGATGTGACGAAGAAGCCTTCATTGACCTCGTGGCCGCGCTTGATGGCAAAGAGCACTTCCCAGAAACCACCGACGGCGAAGGTCACCAGGTAGATGGGCAGAAAGTAGGTTGCCCCCAGCACGAAGTTGGCCCACAGGCTGCTCGGGTCGTGCCCGCCTGCCAGGGTCATCATGATGGCCTCGCGCCAGCCGTCCATCGATGCATAGCCTGCATCGATCGCCGTATTGGCCTGCCAGCCCGCGTTCCACATACCAAAGAACATCGCCGGGAAGGTACACATCCAGACGGTGATCATGATGCGCTTGAGGTCGATACCATCGCGCACGTGGGCGGTGGTCTTGGCCACGCTGGGGGGTGAGTAGAAAATCGTGTCTACGGCTTCATAAAGCGGGTAAAACTTCTCGTACTTACCACCTTTATGGAAGTGCGGCTCGATGTTATCGAGTGTTTGTCGAATACCCATCATCAGGCCTCTTTCTCGATCATGGTGAGATTGTCACGCAGAATGGGACCGTACTCGTATTTGCCGGGGCAAACATAGGTACACAGGGCAAGGTCCTCTTCGTCCAGCTCCAGACACCCCAATTGCATGGCAACCTCAATGTCGCCCACGATCAGCGAACGCAACAGCTGCGTCGGCATAATATCCAGGGGCATCACGGTTTCATAGACGCCAATTGGCACCATGGCACGTTCTGACCCATTAGTCGACGTGGTGGGGGCGTAGTTGCTCAGGCCCTTGATCTTGGAAAGGTAAATACCCAGTACGGAATGGCGGTTAGCGCCTGGCGACAACCAGCCCATGAAAGAGCGCTTGTTGCCTTCTTCAAGCAAACTGATTTGATTGTCGAAGCGTCCCAGATAGGTCAGCTTTCCTTCAGCAGCAAATCCCGAGAAGACTGATCCTGAAATCATGCGGGTGTCTTCCGGTTGGATGACATCTCCCGCCAGGAGTTCCTCAATGCTCGCGCCCACACGGGTGCGCACCAAACGCGGATTCTCGGCACGCGGACCGCCAATCGCGATCACGCGGTTTACATCCAGCTTACCTTCGGCAAACAATTTGCCAAACGCAATGACGTCCTGATACCCAATGTGCCATACCTTTTTATGCAGGGCGACGGGCGACAGGTAATGAATATGCGTGCCGACCAGGCCTGCAGGATGTGGCCCTGCAAAGCTTTCAGTGGTAACACCCTCGACATCACCGCCGGGAACAGAGGCGTTAGCGCCCTTACAGAGGAAAACGTTGCCCTCGGTCAGGCGGGTTAGCACCTTGAGGCCGTCTTCAAATGCTTGTGTGTTCTCGTTGATGATCAACGCCGGATCAGCGCTGAGCGGATGGGTATCCACAGCCGTAACAAAAATATCGGCAGGCGTGCTGTCAATCGCCGGCGTCCGCGAGAAAGGACGCGTCCGTAACGCGGTCCAGAGCCCGGACTCTACCAGTTGATCAACCACGACCTGACGATCGAGCTGACCTAACGAGGCACGTTCATGAGAAGCAAAGCTCACCGCCTCTTCCTGTTCGTCAACTTTGATCACGACAGATAACAGGCGACGCTTTTCGCCACGGTTTATTGCAATCACTTCACCGGAGGCGGGTGCGGTGAAGCGCACGCCATCAATTTTCTTGTCGGTGAAGAGCAGTTGGCCCAGTTTGACCTTATCCCCTTCCTGAACTTCCATTGTCGGCTTCATGCCAACGTAGTCAGTACCCAGGATTGCCACGTGGCGCACAGGACGCGCATCTTCAATACGCTGCTCGGGCGCTCCCGTGATGGGGAGATCCAGGCCTTTTTTGACTTCGATCATAGTCTCGCCCAGTTGATGGATCGGATATACGAAGGTAAGGGGTTCGAATGCTTATTTTCTGCTCAGTGAATTTTTGTTATCTGTTCAGATTGTTACCAGTCAGGCTCAAGCAGCACTTGAACCACCCCGAAAAATCTATCGTATTATAAAGACAACCGGGCCTAATGACTACATCAACTGGGGTCGCCTAAAGTGCTATAGACGCCCTCATTTCAAGATTTTTTATTCCGTTCGCCTACAAAAACGCCACCTCATGGTGGCGTTTATCGATTAATGATTATCAGTCAGACTGAGCATACTAACTTGCTTGCTGGGGGAGCTTTAGAAAGCTGACGTTCGACATCTGCTGAAGAATGCGAATCACCTGGCAGCTATAACCAAATTCGTTGTCGTACCACACATAAACAACGGCATGATGACCGTTGGCAATGGTGGCCTTGGCATCCACAATCCCGGCGTGCCGGTTGCCCACAAAATCGGACGAGACCACCTCAGGCGAATCCACGAAGTCGATTTGCTTCTGGTAGGCCGAGTCAATCGACATACGCCGCAGGTAGTCGTTCAAGGCGTCGACGTCGGTCGTCTTGTCGAGCGTCAGGTTCAGGATCGCCATGGACACATTGGGAATGGGTACGCGGATCGCGTTCCCCGTCAGCTTGCCTTCAAGCTCCGGCAATGCTTTCGCCACCGCCTTGGCCGCCCCGGTTTCGGTCAACACCATATTGAGGGCGGCACTGCGCCCGCGCCGGTCGCCCTTGTGATAGTTATCGATCAGGTTCTGGTCGTTGGTATAGGCATGGACGGTCTCAACATGGCCGTTAACGACGCCGTACTCGTCGTTGAGCGCCTTGAGCACCGGCACGATGGCATTGGTGGTACAGGAGGCTGCCGACACGATACGGTCCTGCTCGGTAATCGACTCATGGTTGATGCCATAGACAATATTCTTGATATCGCCTTTACCCGGTGCCGTCAGCAATGCCTTGGAAGCGCCCTGGCATGCGACATGTTGACCCAGGCCCGCCTCGTCACGCCATATCCCGGTGTTATCGACGATCACCGCGTTGTTGATGCCGTAATCCGTATAGTCAATATCACTGGGGTTATCGGCATAAATTACCTGCACCACGTTACCGTTGACCGTCAATGTGCGCGCCTCAGCGTCAACGGCAATGGTGCCTTCAAAAGGTCCGTGAACCGAATCACGGCGTAACAGACTGGCCCGCTTCTCCAGATCCTTCGCCACATCGCCACGCCCGCGCACGACGATCGCCCGTAGCTGCAGCAGATTGCCGCCACCGGCTTTTTCGATCAGTACCCGCGCCAGTAAACGGCCAATACGACCAAACCCGTAAAGCACGACGTCCTTGGGCTCACCCTTGCTGCCACCCGGCTGGTAACCGTCGACGATCTGGTGCAGTTCCTTGCGCAGGAAGGTCTCGACATCGCCACCGCCCTGCCGTTTCAGCATCACGGCCAGCTTGCCGACATCTACGTGGGCAGGCCCAAGGTTCAACTCGCACAGCGTTTTGACAATCGGAAAGGTGTCTTCCACCGACAGCTCAGTCCCTTCGATTTTGCGCACAAAACGATGGTCCTTGAGAATGCGGATGACCGACTGATTGATCAACGAACGCCCGTACATGGTCGCCACAACATTATGCTGACGGTACAGACGGCCGACCAATGGGATCATCTGCTCCGCCAGAGCTTCGTTGCTTTGCCATTCCTGAAAAACGTTATCGAGCGTTTGCTGACTCACGTGCGGCCTCATTAAGTAATGAATAATTTTCAAGTGTATTATCCGTAGCCACTGAATGAGCCGCAATGCCTGGATAGTCGCAGACGATGTAGGGGGATTACATAAACGGCGGTTTGACTACAAGCGGGCTGCTTCTGCCTGAAAGCATTGATCGTGTATGATCTAGGCTCCGTTTCAGCGCAGAACGACACCTTTATTATGCCCACGTTTTCTCTACTTGCTCCGCCCCAGCCCGAGGGCGTGCGCGATACACTCTATTGGACATCGCCCCCCGGTAGCGCGTCGGCGCTTGCCCTGGCACGCCTGGCCGCCGACGCCCCCTTGCTGGTGATCACGCCAAGCACCGCCAGCGCCCAGCGCCTCGAGCAGGACCTGTCGTTTTATAGCGATGTCCCGGTATTGCCCTTCCCTGACTGGGAAACGCTGCCCTATGACAGCTTTTCACCCCACCAGGATATCGTCTCCGCTCGACTGCGCACACTGCGCCAGCTTCAGGACGGGGTACGCGGGCTCGTTCTGGTGCCTATCAATACGCTGATGCAGCGCTTACCGCCCGTTGACTACATCGCCGGGCGTGTCCTGACCCTGACTGTCGGCGACAAACTCGACCGCGAGCCGTTTCGCGAGGCACTCTCACGAGCGGGCTACCGGGCAGTGGAAACCGTCTATGAGCCGGGCGAATACGCCATGCGCGGGGCCTTGATCGACCTGTTTGCCATGGGCATGGACGCCCCCATCCGGATTGATCTGTTCGACGATGAAATCGATACCCTGCGTCATTTTGACCCGGGCAGCCAGCGCTCAACCGACAAGCTCGACCGGATCGAACTGCTGCCGGCCCATGAATACTCGCTGAGCCGCTCATCGATTGCCTGCTTCCGCGAGCAGTTCGAGACGCTTTTCGATGTCGATCCGCGCCAGTGCCCGCTGTACAACGATGCCCTCAAAGGCATTCCCTCGCCGGGGCTGGAACACTACCTCCCCCTGTTTTTTGAGCAAACGGCCTCGCTGTTTGACCACTTGACTAAGGATACCCGGGTCGCCCTGCTGCCGGGTGTCTATGCGGCTGCCGAACAGCACTGGCAGGCCATCGAAAGCCGCTATGCCAACCTGGGGGTCGACCCAACACGACCGCTTTTGCCGCCACACCGTGCATTCTTTCCGGTCAGCGATGTCTTTTCGGCCATCAAGCAGCGCCCACGGGTTGAACTAAGTGACGACCCGGAACAGCGGCACGCCCTGACGCCCGAAGCCAGGCCATTGCCAACGGTGGCGATCGACTCCCGGGCCAAACGGCCACTGAACGACTTTGCCAATTTCCTCGAGCACGAGCAGGATTCACGCGTGCTGCTGGTTGCCGAGTCACGCGGACGACGCGAAGCCCTTGAAGACGTGCTGGCACCATTGTCGCTGAAACTGCCGCACGTTGACGGGTTTAAAGACTTCCTTGCCAGTGACCAGCACATCGCCATCACCGAGGGGCTGATTGACAGCGGACTCTGGCTGACCGACCCGCCGCTTGCCGTCATCAGCGAGACAGAACTGTTCGGCGATGTGGTCCGCCAGAGTCGGCGCCGTGAGAAGGCCACCGACGATAATGAATTTGCCGTTCGCCACCTCTCAGAACTGCGCAAGGGTGCACCCGTGGTCCACCAGGCCCACGGCGTAGGCCGTTACATCGGCCTGGAAGCGCTTGAGGCTGGCGGTCAGGCCAATGAATTCTTGGCACTGGAGTATGCCGACGGCGCCAAACTTTATGTGCCGGTGGATAGCCTTCACCTGATCTCGCGCTACAGCGGCGCCGACGATGAGCTGGCCCCGCTGCACAAGCTGGGCTCGGACCAATGGGAAAAAGCCCGCAAGAAAGCCGCCGAGAAAATTCGCGACACCGCCGCTGAATTACTGGATGTCTATGCCCGTCGCGAAGCGCAGCAGGGCGTGGTGTATGAAGCACCGGGTGATGAATACGCGCGTTTCGCGGGCAGCTTCCCGTTTGAAGAAACCGCCGATCAACAAGCCGCCATTGAAGCCGTCATCGACGATATGACATCGCCGCAACCCATGGACCGGGTCGTCTGCGGCGACGTGGGCTTCGGCAAGACCGAGGTTGCCATGCGCGCCGCCTTTCTGGCGGTTCAGTCGGGCCGCCAGGTGGTGGTGCTGGTCCCTACCACCCTGCTGGCCCGTCAGCATTTTGAGAACTTCCGCGACCGGTTTGCCGACACCGCGGTCAATATCGGCCTCATTTCGCGCTTTACCCACGGCAAGGAGATGAAAAAGACGCTGGACGATATCAAGAACGGCCAGACCGACATCGTGATCGGCACCCACAAGCTACTCGGGAATAACGTTGAGCTGCCCAAGATGGGCCTGTTGATCATCGATGAAGAACACCGCTTTGGCGTCGCCCAGAAAGAAAAGCTCAAAACCCTGCGCGCCCAGATCGATATCCTGACATTGACGGCCACGCCTATTCCCCGGACGCTCAACATGGCGATGAGCGGCATTCGTGACCTGTCGATCATCGCGACACCGCCGCCCCGTCGCCTATCGGTCAAAACCTTTGTTCAGCAACATCAGGACGGCGTTATCAAAGAGGCGCTGCTGCGTGAAATACTGCGTGGTGGCCAGGTCTACTTTCTGCACAATGAAGTCAAGACCATTGAGAATACCGCCGAGCGTATTCGTTCCTTGATCCCTGAGGCCCGCGTCGCCGTTGCCCATGGCCAGCTCCCCGAACGTAACCTCGAACGGGTCATGTCCGATTTCTACCACCGCCGCTTCAACGTGCTTGTCTGCTCGACCATCATTGAAACCGGCATCGACGTACCCAGTGCCAATACCATCATCATTGAACGCGCCGACAAGTTTGGCCTGGCACAGCTTCACCAACTGCGCGGGCGTGTGGGCCGCAGCCACCACCAGGCTTACGCTTACCTGCTCACTCCGACGCCCAAGGCCATGACCCGGGATGCCGTCAAGCGTCTGGAGGCGATCAGCGCCTCGGATGACCTGGGCGCGGGCTTCACCCTGGCGAGCCACGACATGGAAATCCGCGGCGCAGGCGAGCTGCTCGGTGATGAACAGAGTGGGCAAATGGAAACCATCGGCTACACTCTCTATATGGAAATGCTCGACCGCGCCGTGAAAGCCATTCGTGCCGGCAAGACCCCAAATATCGATGCCCCCTTCGATAGCGGCGTTGAAATCAGCCTTAACCTGCCTGCACTGATTCCTGATGACTACATCCATGACGTCCAGCAGCGGCTGGTCATGTACAAACGCATTGCCAACACCCAAAGCGACGCCGAGCTTAAAGAATTGCAGGTAGAACTGATTGACCGCTTTGGCTTATTGCCAGCGCCGCTAAAGCACCTGATACGCCAAACGCGACTACGCCAGCGAGCCGAGCAACTTGGCATCAAGCGGTTAGAGGCCGGTGAGAAGCGCGGCCGGATTATCTTTGACGCCCACACTCAGGTGGACCCCTACACTCTGGTCACGCTTATTCAAAGCTCGCCGCAGCACTACCGCCTGGACGGTTCGGATACATTACGCTTTGAACTTGACATGGAAAAAGTTGACCAGCGGTTCGAACATATCGAGTCACTGTTAACCACACTCAATCAAAAAGTGGCGGCAGCCTGACGGTTGCGGCAAACTGGACCTGTTGTCATCGCCTGCATTAGCGATGAATTCACTGATTAGGATGACTCATGAACATTCGGCATACTTTTTTTCGCTGGGGCCCTACCAGCCTTGCGGTTCTGCTGACGGCAAGCCTTTCATCGCCGGTGATGGCTCAGCCTGCCGACAACGAGCAGGCCAACCAGAACACGCCCGAACTGAGCGACACCGCCATTGAAAGCGCCGAGCTCGCCGCATTGGGGGGGCCTAACCATCTGCCCCGGGGTGAATTCTACATTCCCGATGAAGGAGACGTGATTGGCGAAACCTACACCGTCACCGTCGATAACCATGAAGACACGCTTATCGATGTAGCCCGGCGACACAACATTGGCTATGAAGAAATTCGCATGGCCAATCCTGATGTCAGCATCTGGGTGCCTGGCGAAGGCACCGAGGTGGTTATTCCATCCCGCTACATACTGCCGCCGGTAGAACGCGAAGGCATCGTGATCAACCTGTCCGAGTTGCGGCTTTACTACTACCCCGCTGACAAGCCGGGCATCGTCGAGACCTATCCGGTGAGCGTAGGCCGCGAGGAATTCGCGACGCCAGTGGGCAAGACCAAGACCACCGTCAAGGTTAAAGACCCGGCCTGGTCACCTCCCGCTTCCATGCGACGCGAAGCCGCCGAACGGGGTGAACCCGCCCCCTCTATCGTGCCCCCCGGCCCAGATAACCCGTTGGGACGACATGCCATCCTGCTGGGACTCCCCAGCTACCTGATCCACGGCACCAACCGGCCTGACGGTGTCGGCATGCGCGTTAGTCGAGGCTGTATCCGCATGTACCCGGAGGATATCGAGTCTCTATACGAGCGCGTCCCCAGCGGCACCCCGGTGAACTTGATAGACGCCCCTTTCAAGGCCGGCTGGGCGTCTGACGGCACCCTGTTTGTGCAGTCTTACCCGCAGTTGGAAGAAAACATGGAAGACTTTGAACCGCTGCTGGAAGCTCTCAAGCGCGTCTCGGAGTTGACCGAAGACAATATTCCGGTGGATTATTCCCAGGTCAGACGTGCGGTTGAGTCGCCCAACGGCCAGTTTATCGCCCTGTACGGACCCCAGGCACCCGCTGCCGAGCCGAATCAGCCAGCAGCCGAAGAGGAAGCCGCCCCCCTTGAGCAAGGCATCTTTGATAAAATCGAGCTAACCGAAACCCAGGGCGACGATAAAGAAGCGTAAACATATGCGCCCCATAGCCCCTGAATAACCAGCAACAAAAAACCCCGCCGAAGCGGGGTTTTTCATATGCCAAATGGTTGCGAAAGCTTGGCTCTCGCAACCGCTAAGTCATATTACTTCTGCATAGAGCGCTCGAACATGCGCTCCATTTCTGCACGGTTCTGCTCAGACATCTGCAGGGCAGCTTGCGCGTCGCGCTGAGCCTGGTTTGCAGTGTTCAGAGCTTGAGAAGCCGTGCTACGTGCTTCAGCGGCGTCAGCTTGTGCTGATTCGGCTGTCATGCGTACTTCTTCGAGCGCACCAGTAGAGGCACAACCGGCCAGAATGGCCAATGAAGCAGCAGCAGCAGACATCTTCAGAGTCGTCTTGAAAGTCATCGTGTTCTCCTTGAATCTTCCTTGGGTACAACGTTAATGGTATGACAAACATAAGCCTACGAGATGGGCCTAAATTTGTCTACCTGCGGTGCAGGTTCTTGACCGTGACTTGTGCCGCGAAGCACGTAAGTCAAACGCTGTTTTATTACAATCCACAGCGGATGTCTATAGCCACGTATTTAAAACCTCAAACTTCCTTCTACAACACCAGCTTAGCGGATCACTACGCGAGTGCCAACCTTGACAAGTTCAGCCAGGCGCTCAATTTGCGAATTAGTGACGGCCACACAGCCCTGGGTCCAGTTATAGCGGTCATGAATATCGGGATCTGCCTCCCCCAGTCCATGAATGCCAATGGCCCCACCGAGCACGGTATTCTGGGGTGGCTGCCGGTGTCGGCGATAATAATCAAAATAGGCATCATAATCCGCCTGGGAATAGATACCCTGCTGCAGAGCCATCCGAGCGTGAGCGGGGGTCGGATAATCGACTCCCATGAAAATATGCCATTTGCTGTCGTGATTGAAGCGGTAAACCCGGAATTCGCCCAGAGGGGTGGTGTTATCACCACGCAGTCGCTGCGTCCTGGCACCACCACGGCCGAGTGAGACAGGATGAAATTCCTCTACCACTGTATACCCGCGAAACACGGTCAGTGTTGATGCTTTATCATCGACCAGCACCCATTGTTCATAGGGCTCACGGGGCGATGCGGCACGTTCAAGCTGGTTGGCAACCAGGTCGGGATAGACTTCGGACGACAGAGTGACGCTGGCCGCTGCATTGGCAGCGACTGGCCAACCAAGGGCCAGGGCCAGAAAACGACGACGAGTTACCGGCTTCATTCAATACTCTCATCAAGATGGAGGTCAAGGCGATACAGCGCTAGACGCCCTGCAGCTCTTCAATACCTGCCACGATGCGACGAAGTTCGGCATTATGGCCTTCCGCCAGGGCGTTAAAAAATTCAGCTTCCGGTTCGATCACCGCCCGATTGACCCGGTGGCGGTAGAGCGCCTCAAGGGTACGATGCGCTTCAACAGCCGATTCCATGACCGAGTCGATGGAGTTGCCAACGGGCTTATCGGCCAATTCCTCCAGTTGCGGCGGCTGTGGAAAGTCATTGGGATCGTCAAACCATGTATCCAGCACATCGCGCTTTTCATGTGACTCATCGAAGATAGCACGCAAGCCTGCCTGCATGCGCGTTTCATGGTTCGCCAGATAACTGAGCACCATCTGCAGTCTTTCGCTTTCGGCAGCATCGGCTTTGGCGCGGTACTGTTCGGCTAGACGCCCATGGTAGGCTTCGACCCAGACAATCAAATCTTTTACTTGGTTGTAGCGCATTGTTTCTCCCTTCCTACATCGCGGCTTCATAGAGCAACGCGGTCTAGTTAACTTCCCATTACCACTTTTATGACCACTCTGATTACCACTCTTGACTGGTTTCGCGCAGCGCGGCGACCTCTCGCTTGGCCGACTCGAGATGGGTCTGAAGCTGCTCGCGCAAGCTGGCTTGATCGCCGACCGCGATCATCCCGGGCTGGGAAGCTCGGCGCTTGGCCACGCCTTCACTGCTGTGCAGTTTATCCAGCTGCCCCACCAGCCAGTTTAGCCAAGAATCCGGATGGTGAGCCAGGTCGCGCAGGCGCTGAAGCTCGGCCATCGCCGGCCCTTCCTCAGACAACAGGTAGCGCCAATCGTGCTGCGTCAGACGAGCGTGCTCTGTTACTTCGCGCAGCAACGACGTAAGCGCCAGCTCAAAGAGGGCAAGCGCACCCTCTTCCTGCGCCATACCTCTCGCCACGGCATGCTCGTCATCGGCGTTGGCTGAGGTCGCCAGCAGTTCAGCCTGATAGAGCAACTGATTGGTACGCGAACGATCACTCATTTTTTGCGCTTATCCTCCACCTGCCATTTGCCGCCTTCAAAGGTCGCTTTCCAGCCTGTCGCCTTGCCATCCTCGTCGGTCATCACGTACTGCTCTTTGAACTTGCGCGAATAGCGGATCTGCGCAGGTCGTCCGTCAGGGTCTTCGCTGGGCGCCTTGAGGATGAAATGATACTTCTCAGGCAGCTCATCGGCATGGGCCTTGAGCTCTTTGACAAGCGGCGGGCGCGTTTCACGGTTTTTGGGAAACTTGCTCGCTGCCAGAAAGAGCCCACTGGCACCGTCACGCAGTACGTAATGATCATCGACTTTCTGGCAGGCCAGTTCCGGCATATCGATGGGGTCCATCTTCGGCGGTGCCACTTCGCCACTCTTCAACAGCTTGCGGGTATTTTTACATTCACTGTTGGTACAACCAAAATACTTGCCAAAGCGCCCTGACTTCAGCTGCATGTCCGCACCGCACTTATCGCATTCGATAAGCGGCCCGTCATAGCCCTTGATCTTGAACTTGCCGGTTTCAACCTCATAGCCTTCGCAATCCGGGCTATTGCCACAGATATGCAGCTTACGGGTCTCATCGATCAGGTAGTTATCCATCGCCGTGCTGCAGATCGGGCAGCGGCGCTTGGCACGCAGCGCGTCGGTTTCCGCTTCTTCTCCCGCGTCAGCCGCCACGGCTTCTTCACCGGGAATCAGGTCGATGGTGGTTTTACAGCGTTCTTTGGGCGGCAGGTTATAACCACTGCAGCCGAGGAACACGCCTGTCGAGGCGGTACGTATCTGCATATGACGACCGCAGGCGGGGCAGTCGATATCGGTGGGCACCGGTTGGTTGGGGCGCATGCCGTCTTCGCTTTCAGCCTGGACCAGCTCTTCCCGGAATTCTTCATAGAAGGCATCCAGCAAGGCCTGCCAGTTACGCTCACCTTCGGCGACTTCGTCCAGGCTGTCTTCCATGCGGGCGGTAAACGAAAAGTCCATCAGGTCAGGGAAGGACTCCTTTAGACGCTCCGTCACGATATCGCCGAGTTTTTCGGCGTAGAACCGGCGACTCTCGAGCTTTACGTAGCCGCGATCCTGGATCGTCGAGATGATCGAGGCATAGGTAGACGGACGCCCGATACCCTGCTTTTCCAGCTCCTTGACCAGACTTGCCTCGGTGTAGCGTGCGGGCGGCTTGGTAAAATGCTGCTGCGGGTCAAGGGCCTCGAGCGACATGGGCGTGCCGATGGGCAGATCCGGCAGGCGCTGGTCTTCATTCTTTCCACTGGGTTTCATTACCCGCGTGTAGCCGTCGAACTTCAGCACACGCCCCTTGGCACGCAGCTCATAGCCGTCAACGTCGATACTCAGCGTGCTGGAAAGGTACTCGGCGGGGGTCATCTGACAGGCCACGAACTGACGCCAGATAAGCTCGTAGAGACGCTCGGCATCCCGCTCCATGCCCACCAGATCGGTCGCCTGACGGTCAACGCTCGACGGGCGAATGGCCTCGTGGGCCTCCTGCGCGCTTTCCTTGCTGGTATAGCGGTTGGCTTCCTTGGGCAAATAACGCGGCCCGTATTCTTCACCGATAAAGGTCCGTACGTTGTCCACCGCATCTTTCGAAAGATTGGTCGAATCGGTACGCATGTAGGTGATATAGCCCGCCTCGTAAAGACGCTGGGCCATGGTCATGGTCTTTTTGACCGAGAACCCCAGCCGTCCGCTGGCCGCCTGCTGCAATGTCGAGGTGATAAAAGGCGCTGTCGGCTTCGAGCTGGTGGGCTTGTCTTCCCGCGAGGTGATCGAAAGCGACGCACTTCTGAGCCGCTCGATACGCGCCAGCGTGTCCTTTTCAGACGTTGGGCGGAAGGCCTTGCCGTCCTGACGGGCCAGCACGAAGCGCACCTGCTCGCCGTCCGGCGAGGCAAGGTCAGCGTGCACATCCCAGAACTCTTCGGGAATGAAGGCGCGTATTTCCCGCTCGCGCTCGACGATCAAGCGCACGGCAACCGACTGCACGCGCCCCGCCGAGAGCCCCCGGGCGATCTTGGCCCAGAGCAACGGCGACAGCATGAAGCCCACCACACGATCAAGAAAACGTCTGGCCTGCTGGGCTTCAACCCGTGGAATATTCAGCGCCCCAGGGGCTTTAAAAGCGTCCTGAATGGCGTTTTTGGTGATTTCGTTGAACACTACGCGCTTGTAGCGGCTGTCGTCCCCGCCGATGGTTTCGCGCAAGTGCCAGGCGATGGCTTCCCCTTCGCGGTCCAAATCCGTTGCCAGATAAACGGCATCGGCCTTCTCGGCCAGCTTCTTGAGTTCGGCAACGACTTTTTCCTTGCCGGGAAGCACTTCGTAATGCGCTTTCCAGCCGTTATTGGGGTCGATGCCCATCCGCCGTATCAGCTGGTCCTGCGCCTTGCGCTTCTTATATTCGGCTTTATCGTCCGCCGACATTTTACGTGTAGCCGCGGCTTGGCGAGCGCGCTCCTTGGGGTCAGAGGCTGTCTTACCCGAGCCGCTGGTCGGCAGGTCACGGATGTGACCCACGCTCGACTTTACGATGAAATCGTTGCCGAGGTATTTATTGATCGTCTTCGCCTTGGCGGGCGACTCGACGATGACCAGTGACTTACCCATAGTGCTCCACTTTCTGAGTGCACACGCTGAGGTGCGATGAATACGTTGCCGCAACAGCCATCAAAACCGTGCGGGCGAAAAAATGCGCCTACCCTACCCCAGCCCATAACGAAGCGCCAGTGGTGAGCACGAGGATGTCGTCGACCCGATGATGAAGAACACCACATTTTTCAACTAATTTGTAGCTAGACACTAGACTGCCGATTGCGCAACGGCAACCCAAAAATCAACGCCACGCCAGGCGGCCCCCAACGCAAACGCCCCTGCCGTTGGGCAGGGGCGTATGGCACTCCATTGAACCGCTATTGCTTAGGCGGCGATTTACGCCTTGGCGTCGTCGACTTCTTGGCATTGGCAGTCGGTGTCTTGTCCGGTGCCGCCTGGGGAGCCTGCTTTGGCGTCTGTGGACTTGATGCAACGGCTTTTTCAACAGGCCGGGCCTGATTAAACAACTCACTGACCTGCGCAAAGCGCGATGCGGCATGCTCAGAGAGCTCGCCACTGGCTGACAGAACATCCTCCAGATGCGAAAGATGGGCATCGATCTCGTCGTTGGTCTGGCCCTCGAGCAGCGTAGGCAGCGTGTTGAGCGCCTGCTCCCGATCCAGTTTCAGGATAAAGAACTGTTCACGCACCAGGCGCTTGAAGTCGCTTAAGTTGGCGCCGGGCTCCAGTGCCGCTCGGGAAGCACGCAGCCGCTTGAAGTTGCGCTCGTCCGTCGCGGGTGCGCCGCCCAGTACGTAAATAACAGCACGCATGACCGCTTCGTGAGGCCCGCCCTGGGCAATCTTGGCGAGCAGCTCGTTCTCGCGCTGCTCCAGGAAGCGGCGGTGTTCCGGCTCGTCACCGGGGCGACGGCGGTGCACGTGAGCGTCACCGTAGAGCCCAACGGCGGCCTGTAGCAGGGGTTGGCCGTAGATATCCATGAAGAGTCGCTCGGTGGCGCCGTCACGGGCATCGCGCCAGGCATTGAGGCCTGTCACGATCTGGTCAGAGGCCATGGTTTCAAAAGCCTTGAAGAGGTTGTCCTTGTCCACCGGATGACGGGACTGACGCACCTGCTCGGCCATTACGGGCAGCGGCACACTCATCGGATTACGGTCAGAAAGCAGCTTGTAGCCCAACCGAATGGGGTGCATACGACGTATCCAACGTGCGGCTTCAGGTGTCATGACCGCCTGCAGCCAGGGCTGCATATAAAGCCGGTACAGCCCAAGATTGATTTCGGAAATACGCGCCACGGTGGCGAAACGCCGGTCATCTTCGGGCTTGTGCATGACTTCACGGTCTAATTCTTCAAAATCCCGTGGCGAGAACTCGAGCAGATAGTCCCGCTCGAGGCTTTCGCCATCGTGGCGGTCATCGGCGTGCGTAATCGTGGTTTCGTACAGCCCCGGCGGCATCACATCGATATAATCCATGTTGGCCGTGAACTCGGTATGCTCCTTGCGCGACACGCTGCTCGACACGAAGATACCCAGGTGCCCGGTTGTATCATGCTGGCAATAAACAATGGTTTGTTCATTGGCAATGATATCTTTTTCATCTTCGTATAAATCGCGGATCCAACCCAGGGCCTGAGGCGGCGGCGTGATATCGTCCCCCCGCGAACAGAACACCACCACCGGAGAACGCACATTGCGCAAATCGATGCGACGGCCATCGCGAGTAACCAGCTGGGCAGTTGAGAGCCGATTGCCGACGAACAGGTTATCGACGATATATTGAATCTCTTCGCCACCGAGGACTACGTGGCCGCCCCACCAGCGCTCGAACTCGAGGTAGCGGTTTGACTCGGTATCGATGTTGGCAAACAGGTGATACTGCTTCTTCCAATAGGTATTCGCCGGGTTGAGACGTTCGAAATTCTGCACCAGCCAGGCGCCGTCGAACAGGCCGTTACCCAGATCGCTGGTCATGGCGGTTATCCAGCTACCGCCGGTCATGCCACCGCTATATCGCATGGGGGCCTTGCCATGCTCGCCTGCCCAATACGAAAGCGGCGCACCGGCGATGAGAATCGGGCCGAACACCTCAGGTTCCAGGGCCGCCGCCATCATGATCTGCCAGCCCGCCTGGCAATTGCCGACCACCATGGGCTTCTCGCTGGTTTCGGGATGGCGCTCGATCACATGACGCAGAAACGCCACCTCGGACTCGACCACATCTTCAACCGTTTGTCCGGGCTCGGGAAACGGCAGGAAGCCGATGAAGTAGCATGGATGGCCTGCTTTCAACGCGACGCCAAGCTCGCTGTCGGGCTTGAAACCACCGATACCGGGTCCATGGCCGGCACGCGGATCGACCACCACAAAAGGACGGCTTGCCGGATCCGTTTCAATGCCTTCCGGCGGTATCACGCGCAGCAGTTCATAGTTGGTGGGCTGCGGCAAGGTGCGTCCATCCACCAGCACTTCGGTGTCAAACCCGAGCACGCTGGGTTTGGTCTGTTCCATGTGTGCCAGGTATTGATTCCCACGCTCGCGCATCACGTCCAGGTAAAGCACGCTACGCTCAACGCTATCTCGCCAGTAATCAAAAGCGGCGCGGCCAAACCCGAAAGGATCGAACAGTGTGGTCATGGCATCACCGACAGATGCCGTCGCTTTATCCTGGTGGGTAGGAGTCGGCAACAGAGGGTTAGCGAAGAAATTCATAGAGTCTCCCATTGGGTTGATGCGGTAGCACCGAACCCGAAAGCAATGATGCTGCAACGCAATATAGTTTAGGCCTTTCCCCGCATCACGTCGATGCCTAACGCCAACCCATTGGTATAATCTATTAACGACGTGCCGTCCGTCGGCAACAGGTATCCAGCCTGCGGTGTCATGCAAAAGCCAACCTATGTTACATTATGGCTTACTACCTACGTATCAATCGGCATGCAGTCGGACATGGCTTACATCGCCGCATGACCTTGCCTGCCGCCCAGTAGAGAGGCTCTCTCGCTATGAGCAATAACACCTCGCCACGTGTCCCAAGCGGTGAAAAATTCCGCAATGAACACGGCATGACGGTGATTAAAGATGGCATGAAGCAGCGCAAAGCAGACGCCGATGCCCCTTCTCTGGATCGCAAGCCCAAATGGCTTCGCGCTCAAATCCCTGGTGGCGAGCGCTTCGAGGCGGTCAAGAAGAATGTTGCCACCCACCGGCTCAGCACTGTCTGCGCTGAATCCCACTGCCCCAACATGGGCGAGTGCTGGAGCAACGGCACGGCGACGATCATGCTGATGGGGTCGGTATGCACCCGCGCCTGCCGTTTCTGCGCGGTCGATACCGGTAATCCGAAAGGCTGGCTCGACCATGAGGAGCCAGACAACACGGCAAAATCCGTCGAGCTGATGGGCCTGCGCTATATCGTGCTTACCTCGGTAGACCGCGACGACCTGGACGACGGTGGCGCCAGCCACTACGCCAATTGCATTCGCGCCATCAAGGCACGCACCCCTCACGTCGTGGTTGAAGCACTGACGCCGGATTTCGACGGGGTGCCAGCGGCCATCGAGCAAGTGGCCGATTCAGGGCTGGAAGTCTTTGCCCAAAACGTCGAAACGGTTGAACGCTTGACCAGCCGCGTCCGTGACCCGCGTGCGGGCTACCGCAAGACCCTGGACGTCCTGGCCCACGCCAAACGCTATCGCCCTGACGTGATCACCAAAACCAGCTTGATGCTCGGCCTGGGTGAAACCGACGAGGAAATTCTCAAGACATTCGACGACCTGCGCGAAATCGGCGTCGATATCGTGACCTTGGGACAATATTTGCGTCCGACCAAGAATCATCTGCCAGTGGAGCGCTGGGTAACGCCTGAAGAGTTCGACCGCTACCGCGAAATCGGGCTTGAGAAAGGCTTTATGGAAGTGCCATCGGGTCCGCTAGTACGCTCGAGCTACCGTGCCGACCGTGTGTTCGAGAAGAACAACCTGGGGCTGGCGTCGCCAGCGGCGGTACCCGGCCAGGAAGAGCCGGATCCCAATATCATACCGGCCCTCAATGTCGGCTAATCAGCCCCACGGCGCCACCGCTATGCAAGCAGCGGTGGCGGCTGTACGGCCGTTACCAGCGAACGGCTTAACTGAAAAGCCAGCGCCTCAGCCAACTGCTCGCCTACCCGGTGGTCGCTTGGCAAGGTCACCCAGTCGGCCAGGCGAGTCATCGGCATGCCCGCATAGCCACAGGGGTTGATGTAAGAAAAGGGCGTCAGGTCCCCGTCGACATTGAGCGCCACACCGTGAAAACTCGCTCCGCGGCGGATACGTAGCCCTAGCGACGCTATCTTGGCTTCCCCTGCATCACCCTTCACATAGACGCCCGGCGCATCGGGACGCGCTCTTGCCGACACACCGTAATCTGCCAGCACGCTAATCACCGCATTTTCAAGGGCGGTCACCAGCGTGCGCACGCCCAGCTTACCTCGCCGCACATCGAGCAACGGATACAACACCACCTGACCGGGGCCATGGTAGGTTACCTGCCCGCCCCGGTCGGTCTGCACGACCGGAATATCGCCCGGCATCAACAAATGCTCGGGCTTACCGGCCTGCCCCTGGGTAAATACCGGGTCGTGCTCAACCAGCCAGAATTGATCAGGCGTCTGTGGATCTCGATGATCCGTCAACGAACGCATGGCCTGCCAAACCGGCAGATAGGGCTTGCGGCCCAACACATGCAGTTCGATGGGCGGTGTCGTCATTACACCACCATATGCACGAGGCCGGTGGCCTTCAGCTCGTCGAACAACTGCTTCAGCTGTTGTTCACCGGTGGCCGTGATGGTGACCCTGACCGACTGGAAACGTCCGTTGCGACTATCAATGACTTGCATCGTCGTTTCATCAAAGCCTGGATCGTGCCGAACAATCACCTGGCAAACCCGGGCCGGGAAATCCTCGGTAGCGTCGCCCACTACTTTTAACGGATAGGGGCACGGGAAGCTGATCTTGGGCGCTTCTTGTGTCGCGGGCTGACGCAGATCGCGAAAGCTGTTTTGTCCACCTTTTGACATGAAAAACTCACTGATTTTGCAAAGGATATTGCTGCTTCAACGGCAAGACAGCCGACCATCAACCTGTAAAATTACTGATCAGATTAGAGAAAAAGCGGCGCACCTGATCGAACATCTGCTTGAAAAAGCCCCCCTCCTCAACGTCTTCCAATGCCACTAGCTGCCGCTCACCGACGACATCGTCACCCATGTGAATTTCGAGCGTGCCCACTTCGTCACCCACACTGAGCGGCGCCTGAAGCTCCGCATTGAGGTTGAGGCGGGCGCGCAACTCGTCATTGCGGTTACGCGGCAGTGTCATGGTGACAGCTTCATCGACCCCGACGCGAACCTCATTGATGTCGCCACCCCATACACGTGGCGTGGCCAGTACGGCACCACGCTCGTAAAGGCTCATGGTTTCAAAAAACCGGAAGCCGTAGCTGAGCAGCTTTTGGGTTTCCTGAGCGCGGGCCTCTTCAGAAGCAGTTCCCATGACCACGGAAATCAGCCGCATGTCATCGCGTTTGGCAGATGAGACCAGGCAGTAGCCCGCCTCGGAGGTCCACCCGGTTTTCAAGCCGTCGACCGTGGGGTCACGCCAAAGCAGGCGGTTCCGGTTAGGCTGGTCAATACCGGCATAAGTGAAATTACGCTCGGAGTAAATCGCGTAATGTTCAGGGTAATCGTTAACAATATGCTGCGTCAGTAGCGCCATATCGTGGGCAGACGAATAGTGATTCTCTCCCGGCAACCCCGTCGGGTTTTCAAAATGGGAATTTTCCATTCCCAATCGCGCAGCATGCTGGTTCATCAAATCGGCAAATGGTGCTTCACCACCCGCCAGGTGCTCAGCCACCGCCACGCTGGCATCGTTGCCCGACACAATGATGATGCCATGCAGCAGATCTTCAATAGCGACTTGCTCACCGACTTCGACGAACATTTTAGAGCCGCCCGTGCGCCATGCTTTTTCACTGATGCTTACCTGATCATCAAGGGCAATACTGCCCCGGTCCAGCTCACGCTCGACCAGATAGGCGGTCATTAACTTGGTCAAGCTGGCAGGCGGCAGACGCTCATCTGCATTATGCTGCGCCAGTATCTTGCCGCTATCGGCATCCATTAATATCCAAGAGCTGGCGGCCAGCTGCGGCGGTGCAGGAATGAGGGTTTGCGGCTGGGGTGCCTCTTGGGCTCCGGCTGCAGGGGCAACCACAATAGCTGCCGCCAATACACACAGCCGCGCAGAAGAAAACAAAGCACTAAAAACTTTCATGATGACATTCTCATTAACTTGAAAAAAAACGCGCCCGGTATCGCGCGCCTAAAATAACGGCCAACAATTATCGCACGATAAATACGTCGGTAAAGCCCGCATCGTGTAACGCTTTGCGGGCATCACTTTCCTGATCAGCAGCGACCGGCCCCACCTGTACCCGATAAATGTCGTCGTCTTGGTTCACACGCACATCGTGAGGTATGGCATTACTCAGTTGCGAACGCATTTTCTGGGCGTTTTGGGGATCGCCTAACGCGGCTATCTGCAAATAAACCACCTCGCCCGTTGACTCGCTCGGCGGATTATCCCTGCCTTGCGCTGCCGATTCCGTTGAACTTGCCGTCGTCGTGTCGGGCACGGGAGTTGACCGAGACGTATCACGCGAACGCTGTGCCTGCCACTGCTCGGGATTTATTGCCTCCACCTTCACCGCGCCAGTACCTTCATCCAAGATGTCCAGCCTGGCAGCTGCTGCGTAAGAAAGGTCAATCTCGCGATCACTGTGGAAAGGCCCACGGTCATTAACCCTGACAATCACCGACTGTCCATTACGCTCGTTGGTTACGCGCGCGAAGGTGGGCAGCGGTAGCGAACGGTGCGCTGCCGACATTTTGTACATGTCATAGATTTCACCGTTCGAGGTTGCATAGCCATGAAACTTTTCGCCGTACCAGGAGGCCAGCCCCTGCTTGCTGTACCCCTCGGCATTGGGCAAGACATGATAGGTTTTACCCCACACTTCATAGGTTGACCGGTTGCCCGCCCGTGACAGGGGTTCATTCCGGGGCACCGCATCCGGCACGCTGGAGACATCCGGCGGCTCGAGGGGATAGGCATCTCCGCTCATGGCGTAACGCCCCCCCGCAGTATCACGGTCATTGGTCGGCGCGGCACTTTCTCCCGTGCGCTCTTGCGCTGGCTCGCTCGAGTCACGCGTCGGCTGGTGGCTCGCACAGCCGCTGACCACTACCAGCATCAGGGCCGCCCAACCTAACTGCTGCCAGACTTTAGCGTCATACTTCATGCGTCATCCTCACCCAGGGGCCTTTTTACGCCCGCCTCCTGCGCCTCAGCCGCGATGGCTTCTGCCAACTCGGCAACGGCCATGGCATAGAGGTGGCTGTGATTGTAGCGGGTAATTACGTAAAAATTGTGATCGCCGAGTCGATACGTCAGTTGACCATCGCTCAGGGTAAGCACCAGAGGCGTGACCAAGGCACTTTCATCCAGCCCCCCATCGGGCGTGATACCGGCGCTTTCCAACGCCTCCAGCGACGTAGCGGGCGGGGTTATCTGATTGATGGACAGACCGGATGGCGCTGTTTCAGGCCCCTCGGCTGGATGATAGACAGCGCCCCCTTCCTGCCAGCCGTGCTCCGCGAAATAATTGGCAACGCTGCCAATCGCATCAACCGGGTTGTTCCAAAGATCCCGCTGCCCGTCGTCATCGAAGTCAACGGCATAAGCCTGGTAGCTTGTCGGGATGAACTGTGGGTAGCCCATTGCCCCGGCATAGGAACCCTTGAGGGCTGCAGGGTCAACCGCCTGCTCGTGCGCAATCTGTAGAAAGGCGCCTAGTTCACGGGTGAAAAAGTCGCCCCGGGTGGGGTGTTCAAAGGCCAGTGTCGCCAAGGAATCGAGTACCGGATGCCCTCCTCGGTAGCGGCCATAATAAGTCTCGACACCGATAATCGCCGTAATGATGTCGCGGGGAACACCGTAAACGTCTTCCGCCTTGGCAAACGCCTCCAGATGGGCCTGCTGGAATTCGACGCCTTCTTCAATGCGCTGCTGGGTCATGAAAATATCGCGATATTCGTGCCATTCAAGGTGGCGCTCGGCGGCTCCCGCCATGGCATCCAGCACCGACTGACGCAGTCTGGCCTGACGCAACTGTCGGTTTAACCAGTCGCTCGGCACCCCTTCGCCTTCAAGGCTTTGCACCAGTGCCCGCGCGCCTGCATGGTGTCCGGGGTCGAAATAGTGGGCGTCCTCCGCCATAAGAGGCAACGCCAGGCCGCCGACCATGACACCCAACACGCCAACACCTGCCATCCGTTTGGCTCTATTCATTCACTCACTGCTCCTGTGGGATGCGCTGTGTGATTGCTATCGCTAGCGTGGCAAAAGCCGACGATGCGCGTGGATCGACATGAGAATACCGAAACCCAACAGCAAGGTCACGCTTGAGGTGCCGCCGTAGCTGACCAGCGGCAACGGCACCCCTACGACCGGCAGTATCCCGCTCACCATACCGATATTGACAAACACATAGATAAAAAACGTCAGAATAATGCTGCCCGCGACCAGACGACCAAAGGTGTTCTGTGATTCGCTTGCCAACCACAGCCCGCGACTCACGATCAGCAGGTACAGGAAGATCAGTACTACCATGCCAACAAGGCCCACTTCTTCGCCCAGCACCGCAACGATAAAGTCGGTATGACGTTCGGGCAAAAACTCCAGTTGTGATTGGGTGCCTTCAAGCCACCCCTTGCCGAAAACACCGCCGCTGCCAATGGCGGTGGTCGACTGGATGATGTTCCAACCTGAGCCTAGGGGGTCAGTCTCCGGGTTCAGGAACGTCAGTATGCGCTGGCGCTGATAGTTATGCAGGTTCATCCATAACAACGGCAAGCCGGAAGCCAGCAGCACGCATACCAGCCCGATCAGTCGCCATGACAGACCGGCCAGCAGCACAACGATTATCGCCGCACTGGCGACCAGCAGCGACGTACCCAAATCGGGCTGGGCGGCGATCAATGCCACCGGAAGGCCAATAATCAAGGCACACACGGCAATGTCTCTCAGCCTTGGAGGCAGTTCGCAGCGGTAAAGATACGCTGCCACCATCATGGGCACGGCCAGCTTCATCATCTCCGAGGGCTGAAAGCGTATGACCCCCGGGATTTCCAGCCAGCGCTGGGCGCCCATGCCTATATCTCCAACCAGCTCTACCGCTACCAGCATCAGCACGCCAACCCCGTAAGCGAGGGGTGTCCAGCGTAAAAAGAAGATCGGCGACAACTGAGCCACCACCAGCATCGCCACCAGCGCGATACCGAAACGGATAGATTGGGCGATGACGACATTCATGTTCTGCCCAGAGGCACTGTAGATCACCAGCAGACCGCTACCCATCAGCACCAGCAGCAGACCAAGCAGCCAGGGATCCATATGAATACGCTCCCAGATACTGCGACGCTTGGGAATACCGCCACTGGAACGCACCGGATAACCGCGTATTGATCGGGTGATTGCCTGCCATGGCATGGTCAGTTGCCCTCCACGTTGCTGGTATCGGTTTCCAGGGTCTCGCGCACTTCATCGACTTCGGGGGCATCGTCGTCCAGCAGCCATTCATCGGTCATCGCCCGGGCCAGATGAGCAGCGTGGGTACTCCCGCCACCGGCATTTTCAACGATGACCGAAACGGCAATTTGCGGGTCTTCAATAGGCGCAAAGGCGATGAACAGCGCATGGTCACGCAGGCGTTCTTCGAGCTCGTCGGCGTCGTAGCGCTGGTCCTGGCCCAGCGAAAACACCTGCGCAGTGCCCGATTTACCGCCCATGCGATACTCAAGCCCCTCACCGGTACGCCGCGCGGTCCCTTCTCTGCCGCTCACCACTTTTTCCATCCCGCTGAACACGCTGTCCCACCAATCGTCTTGTGCCAGATTGATATCGTCCGGGGTATCGGGCAGTTCACGTGCCAGCGGCGTATCGCCAATTTTCCGCGCCATGCGCGGCTTTACCCAGTGCCCGCGGTTGGCCAACGTGGCCGTGGCGGTGGCCAACTGCAATGGCGTCACCTGCCAGTAACCCTGGCCGATGCCCACAGACAGGGTCTCACCTGGATACCAGGACTGGTTAAAGCGCTCGCGCTTCCACTCACGCGACGGCATCAAGCCTGAGCCCTGGCTCTGGACATCATGCGCGACGCGCTCACCGAACCCGAAGTTGGTCATTTGATCGTGGAGGCTATCAATGCCCATTTCGTGGGCCAGCGAGTAATAAAAGGTATTGTTGGACACCGCTATCGAGCGCTCCAAATCCACGCGGCCATGCCCCCAGCGCAGCCAATTGCGATAGCGCCGTGAATCATTGGGCAATTGATAATAGCCAGGATCATTGATGGTGGTATCGGGTGTGATCGCCCCATCGACAAGCCCGCCAAGCGCCAGAAAAGGCTTGATCGTCGAACCAGGCGGGTAGTGGCCGCGAGTGGCCCGGTTGAACAGCGGCAGGTTCAGGTTTTCCTGAAGCGCTTGATACGAGGCCCTGTCGATACCCGTGACAAACTGGTTACTGTCAAAGCCAGGCGTTGACACCATGGCGAGGATTTCACCACTGCCTGGCTCGATGGCAACGATTGAACCCCGGCGGCCATCCATCAATTCGTAGGCGAGCATCTGCAGCGACGAATCAAGGGTCAGCGTCAAGTCCTTGCCGGGCACGGGGTCGGTGCGCCCAAGCTCTCGCAGTACACGCCCCCGGGCGTTGGTTTCAACCCTGCGCAAGCCTGCCTGGCCGTGCAGCTCATTCTCGTAGAACCGCTCTATGCCGGTTTTGCCGATAAAGTGTGTCCCGGCATAGCGGGTGGCATCCAGATTGGCTAACTCTTCGGCGTTGATGCGCCCGACGTAACCCAGCGCATGCGCCATCACCTCCGCATCGGGGTAATAACGCAGCAACTGAGCTTCGACCTCCACCCCCGGCAATTGATGACGGTTAACGGCTAACCGGGCAATCTGTTCCTCGCTGAGATCGCTGGCCAGCAGCACCGGCTGGAAGGGACGTTGCCATTGCTTGGAGCGTTCATAGAAGGTGTTGATCTCTTCGCCGTTGAGTTCGAGAAGCTCAACCAGAAGTTCCAGGGTTTCGTCGACGTCTTCCGAGCGTTCGCGCACCAGCGTCAGGTTGTAGGTGGGACGGTTTTCCGCCAGCAGCACCCCGTTACGGTCGTATATCAACCCGCGATTAGGTGGAAGGGGTTCAACACGCACACGGTTTTTTTCGGAGCGCGTGCTGTAAACATCGTGCTGAACAACCTGCAGATAGGCCAGACGCCCAACCAACAGGCTCGTCAAGGCCACCACGACCACAAGCGCCAGTAGCGCTCGGGCACGAAAAATCCGCAGTTCTTGCTCGGTATTCTTAAGCTTGTCGGAGCGCGGTGGCATAGCGATGACTAACTCTCATTCAATCGATGACGGGCATCCAGCTGCCTGAATAACTTAACGGTGGTAAGGATGCCCGACCAGCAGCGTCCAGGCGCGATAAAGCTGCTCGGCGAGCATAATACGCACCAACGGGTGAGGTAAGGTGAGTGGCGATAACGACCAGCGTTGCTGGGCCATCGCCGACATGGCAGGGTCAAGCCCGTCGGGACCGCCAACCAGTAGCACCACATCCTGGCCTTGCAGCCGCCAGCCATCGGCCTGCCGGGCAAGCTGTTCGGTGGTCCAGGCCTTGCCACCGACCTCTAGCGCCACCACATGTTCGTTGCCCCGCAGCTTGCTGCGAATACGCGCCGCCTCCTGCTCCCGAGCCCGGGCAATATCCGCATTCTTACCACGCTGCCCCAGCGCCACCTCTTCGATATCCAGGCTGAAATCCTTCGGCAGGCGCTTGCGGTAGGTTTCTACGCCCTCTTCCACCCAGGCAGGCATTTTACTGCCCACTGCCAATAGGCGGATTTTCATGACATGCTGGCCGGCTCGTCACGTAGCGAAAGCTCACGCAGTCCAGTGTCGCTGGGCAAGTCGGCCCATAAACGCTCCAGATCGTAGAGAGCACGTGCTTCAGGCAGCATGATATGAACAATCACGTCACTCAGGTCGACAAGCACCCAGTCGGCGTTATCTCCCCCTTCGACACCCCGCGGGGACAGCCCGGCGGCCTTGGCTTTTTCCACCACGTTCTGGGCCAGGGCAGCAACATGACGGGTTGACGTACCGCTGGCAATCAACATGATATCGGCAACATCTGTCAGCCCAGCGACGTCCAACTGAGCGATATCGCGAGCCTTCAGTTCTTCCAGCGCATCAAGCGCTACGCTCTTCAATGTATCGATGTGCATATCTCCTAAGGATAACCCCATATAATGCGCTTTTCGAAGCGAGCCATTGTAACGACTAATAAGCGGACTGCCAGCGCTGATACAGTCCTTCGCGTAAAATGGTGCGTTCCACCGTCTCAGGCACCAGAAAGCGAATGCTTTTTCCCTGCTCCAGCGACTGACGGATATGGGTCGCTGAAATGGCCATCGCGGAAGGCAGCGTGACGCGCAACACCTGCCCATGAGGTGAGGCCATCAAGCGGGATACGCTATCGACTTCACGCTCGCCCAGCAGTTCCATCAGAGGCGTCGACGGTGCCTCGGCGTGGCCGGGGCGGGCGATCACCACCAAGTGGGCAAACGCGAACAGCTGTTCAGGTTTGCGCCATTGATCAAGCCGCAAAAACGCGTCCCAGCCAATCGCCATAACCAGCCGCGCCTGTTCGCCATACTCGTGTCGCAACGAACGCAGGGTATCCACGCTGTAGGAAGGACCATCGCGCTCAAGCTCTCGCGCATCGGCCTCAAGACCCGGCGTGTCACCAATGGCCATTTGTAACAATTCAAGCCGCTGTTGCGGCGATACCTGCGGCGTATCGCGCAAGGGCGGCTGCGGCGCAGGTATCATGTGGACCCTGTCCAGCCCCAGGGCATCACGCAGCTCTACCGCGCTACGCAAATGGCCGTTATGCACCGGGTCAAAGGTGCCGCCGAGCATCGCAATACGGGGTGGACGGGTCATTCGCGAACCTGACCACTGCCCATGACCACGTACTTCTGGGTGGTCAAGCCTTCAAGGCCTACCGGCCCTCGGGCATGCAGCTTATCGGTCGAAATGCCGATCTCGGCGCCTAGACCGTATTCGAACCCATCGGCAAAACGGGTAGAGGCATTGACGATCACCGAGCTCGAGTCCACTTCAGCCATAAAACGGCGGGCCAGCGAATAGTCTTCGGTCACGATGGCGTCGGTGTGATGCGAACCATAACGTTCTATATGGGCGATGGCCTCATCGATGTCGCCGACGATCTTGATCGCAAGTATCGGCGCCAGGTACTCGGCGCTCCAGTCATCGTCGCTTGCGGGAAGCGCCTGAGGAAGCAGCGCCTGGGTTTGTTCGCAGCCGCGCAACTCGACCTCATGCTCAGCGTATTGACGAGCCAACTCGGGCAGCAAGAGATCGGCGACCGCCGCATCCACCAGCAGCGTTTCCATGGTGTTGCAGGTGCCATAGCGGTGGGTCTTGGCGTTGACCGCAATTGCCAGCGCCTTGGCAGGGTCCGCCAGACTGTGGATATAGACATGACAGACACCGTCGAGGTGCTTGATGACCGGCACCTTCGCCTCCCGGGCAATACGCTCGATGAGCGACTTGCCACCGCGGGGAATAATCACATCGATATAATCAGGCATGGTGATCATCGCCCCCACCGCTTCACGGTCACTCGTGGCCACTACCTGGACGCTTCCGGCTGGCAGCCCTGCATCACCAAGCCCTTCCTGGATACAGCGGCTAATGGCCGCATTGGACGCATGCGCCTCGGATCCGCCCCGCAGCACACAGGCATTGCCCGCTTTAAGGCATAAGCTGGCGGCTTCAAGGGTCACGTTAGGGCGCGACTCGTAGATGATACCGATCACGCCCAGGGGAACACGCATTTTTCCTACCTGAATACCGCTCGGGCGGTAGCGCATGTCACTGATTTCACCCACCGGGTCGGGCAACGCAGCCACCTGGTTCAACCCCTCGATCATCGCGTCGATACGCCCATCGCTGAGGGCCAGACGGTCCAGTAATGCCGCGTCCAGGCCGTTTTGCTGGCCTCTTGCCAGATCTTCGCTGTTGGCCGCCAGCACCTCCGTGCGGGCCGCATCCAGGCGCGCGGCCATGGCATACAACGCACGGTTTTTCTGACCTGAATCAGCGCGGCGAAGCTCACCCGCCGCCTGGCGAGCGGCTTTGCCCAGCGATTGCATGTAGGCGGCGACATCGCCAGCCTCAAGGGATAACTTTGCATCGGCGTCGAACGATGTTGAAACGCTCATGCGATCTCCATAAATTCCTCGGTGGGCATAGGCCACCCGGTCATATTTAGCCTCTAGGTTAGGCGGCATGCTAAGCTATTTTAGCGCTATACTAAGGGCTAATTTAACACTTTTCGCCACCTTTCTGATGACGATTTTACGCATATCACGCTCACCATCACGCATCTCTCCAAGGGTTGATAGTAAGCCACCATGCAAAATAAATACAAAATACGCCTATTGAGAGCCAATCTGTTGGCGGCGGCCGTGGTGCTTGCCCTATGGACACCCGCTGCACCGCCGTCTGCGGCACTCGTGTTGTGGCTATCAGTGGGCTGGTTGTTCATCACTGCCCTGCTGCTGGACTTCAGCCACCGCTATCCGCGTGGTCGCCCGTGGCAGTTGTTGCCGGGCGCACTTCTACTCGGGCTGATTGCCGCCGCACCGGAACGCCACGGTCTGCTGATCTGGGCCTGGGCGGCCCTGTTCATGCTACCGCAAATGAGTTGGGTGGCCGCGTTCAACATCAGCGCTGCCCTACTCAGCAGTGTACTGGTTGCGCCACAGTTATCGACACCCGCCTGGCTATTAATGGTCATTTCACTGGCGATCCTGTGCGTTCTGGCACTGGCGCGTGCGCAACAGTTGATCGATATGAACGGAGCGATTCGCCAACGCTTGCGACTCGTTCCGGGCTTGAACCTCTGGGCTGGCGAGCAACTGGTGAGGGACATCCAGCGGGAGCAGACGCGTTGCGCCCGGGAAGGCATTTATGGGGAGCTAATCGTCCTGCACGTAAAACGCCATCAACTGTGGCCAACAGCCAAAAAACTCTGCGAACTTACCCACGACTTCGAAAATGTCTACCGCCTCGATGGCACGACCCTGGCAACGTTAATGCTGTCACGTTCGGCGCCCGAGGCCCATGAGCGTTACCAGTCGTTAATCAATGCGTTACCCGACAACACCATTGCCAACCCGATCGAATTAATGGATGTGCCCCCCAACCCATCAACGCTTCAAACGCTGACCCAACGGCAGGCAAGCGAATGGCGAGGCCAGCCATGACCCAGCATCATTTCCCCCGACAGTTGGTGACACTTGCGTATATAGCCAGCATCGCCTTGATGGGCAGCTATGCGGTTTGGCTTTATGCCATGGGCGAGTATCGTGACCTCGTCATTCCCAGCTTTATGATCCTGCTCCTGCTGGCCGCCTTTCTGCTCCATCTGGGCCAGGACATGCGCGCTCACCTGCCGAGGCTGGTACTGCTTTTTTGTACCTACGCAAGCGTCATCGGCGCGCTTTATTACCAACCCGATCTCCCTCTGATCTGGATCGGCTTGCCGATGACCGCCGCCTTCCTGCTGCTTCCCATGATGGGCGCGGTCTTGTTGCATCTTGTATTGATTCCACTGTGGTGGTTGATGCCTGCCCTCGCCCAGGCATCGCCCACCCTGGTGATGGGTTACGTTGCACTGGTGCTTTTGCTGGCACTTCCGCGCTGGGAGCATGCGCGTCGACGTGCACTGCTGAGAGCCACCGACCCCAATGACAGCGAGTGCGAGGCTTATCACATCGACACGCTCAAAGAGCGCTTGCACAGTGAATACCAGCGGGCCGATATGCTCAACCAGCGTTTGGCAGTACTGGTCATCCATTTACCCCAGCGCGACATGGCGGAGGAGCAGTTCGGCGCCCGCGCCGCCCAGGCATTGCTCCGCGCCTTGTGCACCGAGGTCTACAGCTGCTGCCGCGACCACGACCTGCTGGGCCGTGCCGACAATGCCACTTTCTGGCTAGTGTTACCCGACACCAGCGAAAGCGGTGCACTGCTGGTCCGGGACCGCCTTCAGCGCGCCCTGTCCCGGCGCGTATTGGTCGAAACCGGACAGTGCGAGGCGCGCATTGCCGCGTGCCTGCCCTGCCCCAAAGAAAATTTTGAACACTATCTTCAGCGCCTGAAAGCTCGTGCTGATGCTATTGCCAACGTGTAACTTCATTGTGGATGAATTCGTCCGTGTCTATTGCCGATACGCTACTATCTTTTTCGCTCGCCCCTGCACTACTACTTCTGTTGTTGCTAGGCATTTCTCTACTGGAATCTCTCGCGCTGATAGGCTTGCTGGTGCCAGGCGTTGTACTGATCACTGCGTTGGCTTCCATTGCAGGTCACCAAATGGTCGCGCTTCCATGGCTCATCGGCGCGGCGTTTACAGGGGCTGTGCTAGGCGATGGACTGAGCTACTTCTTGGGGTACCGCCACCGCGATACCGTGATCACCCGCTGGCCACTCTCGCAACACCCAGAGTGGATAAACCGCGGTGCACGTTTTTTCGAGCGATATGGCATTTATTCCGTATTTATCGGCCGCTTTGTGGGCCCAGTGCGACCTATCATCCCACTGATTGCGGGTATGATGCATATGCCGTCGCGTACCTTTCTGTTGGCTAACGTGGCCTCGGCTGCCCTGTGGGCACCGGCCTATGTTTTGCCAGGCTTCCTGCTGGGCCACACCTGGCAGCAAAGGCTTAACCTGCCTACCAATGTCGAAATGGCTGTCTTGATGATAACCGCCAGCATTGTGGTGCTAGCCATCATGTTTTCCTGGGGCCGCGCACAAGTGGGGCGCCACGGACGGGTGTATCTTGCGATTGCCCGGATTGCTCGACGTATTCCCGCCATGCGCCGCCCTTGGCTTGCCATGAGCCGCAGCGGTGAAGTGCCACTAGCTTCTCTGTTTCTCTGTATCCTGGCGCTGACGGCGACCTCCGCCTGGACACTCCTGATACTCCATCACCCAGAGCCGCTACTTATCGACCTCCAGGCACAACGGCTTTTTGCATGGCTGAACACGGACTGGCTCACCACCACTAGTCTGTTACTCGCTGAAGCGGGTGATAAAGCAGGCATTATGGCGTTTGTCACCCCCTGGGCAATCTGGCTGCTCTGGGTCAGGCGGCTGGATCTACTCATCCATGGCGCGCTCGCCCTAGGCAGCATTGGCGCTCTCAATGCGCTGGGTAAAGCCGTTTTCGCTAGAGCCAGGCCCGATACACCCGATTACCTGATAGGGTCGTTCTCCTACCCGAGCGCGCATACTTCAACCTGGGTGGTGATCGGGGGCATGTTGGCGGCTTTTGTCGCCTCACAGCTGCCGAGGCAGCGGCGTGTGTGGGCCTACTGGCTGGCCATTGCCACCGTAATCCCCATGGCGCTTTCTCGGCTGGTAATCGATGTCCACTGGCTCAGCGACCTGGTGGGCGGTGCGCTGTTAGGGCTGGTGGTATGCGCCATGGTTCAAATTAACTGGCAGCGGCGCTACCGTGCACCACTGCCCTCTCTTCCCTGGGTTAGCCTGTTGTTGGGATCGCTGCTATTCGTCAGTTTGCGGGTGGCCCTTTTCCCACCCGTGTAAAGCAGTCAGTGTGCCTACCTAACCAAGCGCCAGCCAAATGCCGACGCCGATCATCAAGGTCCCGGCAATGCGGTTCAACAGGCGGACATTGCCGCTTTTACCCAGTACCCGACGCAATGTTTTCCCGCCAGTGGCATAAACCAGCATACTGGCAAACTCGATGGTCAATATCACCGCAATCAGCAGCATCAGTTGCTGCCCGAGAGGCCGACTGCTATCCAGGAAAGGCGGCAGCAGCACCATGAAAAACGCCCACCCTTTGGGGTTGGCGACGGCCGTTAAAAACCCCTGGAGTGCCAATTGCCAACGCCCTGCCGGTGGGCCGGCTTCAAGCTCATTGGGAATCGCCATGCGCCCTCTTGAGCGCCACATCATGATGCCGATATAGGCCAGGTAGGCACCGCCCACCCACTTGAACGCCATAAACAACGCTGGCTGGCGGAGCATCAGTGCCGCCACGCCCGCCCCTGCTGCCGCGGCCACCAGGCCGACCCCGATCAATTCGCCGACCATCATCCAGAGCGCGCGCTTGACGCCCTGGGTCATCCCCAGAACCATCGCCAGGGTCATGCACATACCCGGCGTTAACGACACCAGCAAGAACGTCGGTACAAACACCGAAAGCGTGGCCCACGACATCATTGGCTATCCATCCTTGGTCGTTGAAGCAGACAATTGATCCTCCCCCCAGCGGGGCATGAGTTGGTGCTCGATTCCCAACTGATTGAGAATACGCGCCACAATAAAGTCGATTAAGTCCTCGATCGATTGAGGACGATGATAGAACCCCGGCGCTGCTGGCAGGATGACCACGCCCAGCCGACTCAGGGCGAGCATGTGCTCAAGGTGAATGGGGGAAAACGGGCTCTCACGCGGCACCATCACCAGGGTACGCCGCTCCTTCACCGCCACGTCAGCGGCACGCTCGATGAGGTTGTTGCTGGCACCGGTGGCCACCGCAGACAGCGTGCCCGTGGAACACGGGCAGATCACCATGGCGGACGGCGCGCCAGACCCTGACGCTACAGGCGCCATCCAGTCTTCACGACCAAAACAGCGAATTTGCCCCGCCGCCGCGCCGCTGCGCTCGCTCAGCGCCGCGGCGAGCCGCTCTGGCTGAGCAGGAAGAGTAACCTCGGTTTCGGTGGCGATCACCATATGGGCGGCTTTGGAGATCATCACCCAGACTTCATGATTAGCGGCTATCAATACATCAATCAGCCGAAGCCCGTACTGTGCCCCCGAGGCGCCGGTCAGCGCAACGGTTACCGGTGGCTTGAAAGTCGCGGCCATTACGCCTCCTCCCTGGCGGCTAATGCGCTTATCAAGCGCTCATGAACGCCCTCGAAGCTGCCGTTCGACATCACCACGATACGATCCTGAGGCGACGCTTGGGTGACGACCGCGCTCACCAAGGCGTCGATATCATCGTACAGCGTCGAATGCGCCTGGGCGTCCACCAGCGTCTCCATCGACCAGGCCACGCTGGGCGGCTGGAACCAGAAAATCGCATCGGCTTGCGTCACGCTTTCCATCAGACGTTCACGCATTGCCCCCAACCGCATGGTATTGGAACGCGGCTCGATAACCGCCAGCAGGCGCCCTTTTGGCGTTGCCGCCCTGAGGCCCTGAAGTGTCGCCGCAATGGCAGTGGGGTGATGGGCAAAGTCATCGATAACCTGAATGCCGTTGACCTCACCGCGCACCTCCTGGCGACGGCGTGGGGTTTCAAAGCGCGCCAGGGCGGCACAGCCACGTGCCAGGTCGACCCCACACTGTCTGGCCGCGGCCAAGGCAGCCAGCGCATTGCGCGCATTGTGCTCGCCGGTCAAGGCCCACTCCACCACGCCATCTTCCTCAATCTTGCTTTCGGGGTCGCGGTAGATGACCTGAAAGCGGCTTGCATCATCGCGCTCACTGCGCAACTGCCAAGCGCTTTCCGGGTGGTCGCCCACATAATCGACCGGCGTCCAAACGCCCTGTTCCAGCACACGTTCAAGCGCTGGCTGCCCATCGCCAACCAATAGACGCCCCCGGCTGGGCACGGTGCGCACCAGGTGGTGGAATTGGCGCTCGATGGCGGCAAGGTCGGGAAAAATATCCGCGTGGTCGTATTCCAGGTTATGCAGCACGGCAATATCCGGGCGATAGTGAACGAACTTGGAGCGCTTATCGAAAAACGCCGTGTCGTACTCGTCGGCCTCCACCACAAAAGGCGCATCCAGCGACCCCAGCCGGGCCGAGATATTAAAATTGCGTGGCACGCCACCGATCAGAAACCCCGGCGATAACCCGGCACTTTCCAGCAGCCAGGCTAACAGGCTGGCGGTGGTGGTTTTACCGTGTGTGCCCGCCACGGCGATCACCCGCCGACCCGGCAACACATGTTCTGCCAGCCACTGGGCACCAGATGTATAGGGGAGGCCGCTGTTCAGCAAGGCTTCGACTTCTTCATTGCCACGGGAAAGCGCATTGCCTACCACCACCATGTCGGGGGCTGGCTGAAGGTGCGCGGCCCGGTAGCCTTCCATCAGGCTGATCCCCGCTTCTTCCAGCTGGGTGCTCATCGGCGGATAGACATTGGCGTCGGAGCCACTCACCTGATGACCCAACTCCCGGGCGAGCAGCGCCAAACTGCCCATGAAAGTGCCGCAAATTCCGATAATGTGCAGATGCATCGCTTCGCCTCTAAACAACCCCAAAACAGCTGGCAAGCCTAGCACGACCAGCCTCTTGGCTCACCTCTCTTGAAGGGAGGCAATGCCGCCAGGGAACCATCCTCCAGTGACAACGTCACTTAGATATTGCAGGATGCCGGTCAGTCAACACACCTACGCTTGCCGCTACTCCCGTCGAGACGGCAAGCACGACGACGAGGATTACTCTATGCGCATGCTGATACGCTACTTTTTCCGCGGCCTCCGCTTGGTGCTCGCACCGTTCATGATGATATCCGAGAAGCTTTCGACCCCTCAGGCGGTGAAGCGCTCGCCTGAAGAACAGGCCAAGGTAGACGAAGCCTGCAACAGCCTGGCGTTGTATCAGTTCCGCACCTGTCCGTTTTGCATCAAGGTGCGCAAGGAAATGGCCCGCCTGGGGCTGACAATCGAAAAACGTGATGCTCAGTTGGACCCTGACCACAAGAAGGCACTGCAGGAAGGTGGCGGCCGCGTCAAAGTGCCGTGCTTGAAAATTGCCCACGACGATGGACGCGAAGAATGGCTGTATGAATCCGATGAGATCAATCGCTGGCTACATCAGCAGTTTGGCTAGTTTGGAAACCTGTCTGGGTGCCCTTTCCCAACCACTTCTTTGGTCTTAACTCCTCTTTGTAACACTCGCCATCACCTGCCTCATTCATATGGTGAATGAGGTCAGTCATTATTTCGATTGTAGAAAGCCATCGCCCCTCACTATGTTAGACACATAGCTTTCGAGCTGACCGTGTCTGTTTTGCTGCTTTGACCACGCTCTTGGCGTTTCCCATACGGAGAATAAGCAGCAAAGCAAATAAACAACATCCTTATACAGGGAACGATAATGACGTTTAAAAAAACGCTACTGGCTTCGGTGATTGGTGCCACATTGACGGGCACCGCCCTGCTACCCTCGATCGCAAGCGCTGAAACCCTGCGCATTGGCTACTCGGCCGACCCCGAAACGCTGGATATACACGAACAGCTTTCAGGCGGCATGCTGCGCTTTTCGCACCTCGCCTTTGACCCGCTGGTCCGTTGGACCAAGGACTTCGAGTTCGAACCGCGCCTGGCAACCGAATGGGAGCAGGTGGATGAAACCACCATGCGTATGACGCTGCGTGAGGGCGTCACCTTCCATTCCGGCAACGAATTTACCGCCGACGATGTGGTCTGGACCATCGAACGACTTAAAAGAAGCCCTGACTACCGCGCTATTTTCGAGCCTGTCGAAAGTGCCCAAGCCATTGATGATACGACGATTGAAATCAAGACCAGCGAGCCATACCCGCTTCTCCTCAACCTGGCCACTTACATCTTCCCGATGGACAGCGCATTTTACAGCGGTGAAACCGAAGATGGCGATGACAAGGGTGAAATCGAAAAATCCGGCGATTCTTACGCTTCACGCAATGTGTCCGGCACAGGTCCTTTCATCATCACCGACCGTCGCCAAGGGGTCCGCGTTGAATTCGAGCGTTTTGAAGACTACTGGGACACCGAAACAGAAGGTAACGTCTCGCGCATTGAGCTAACACCAATTTCCGAAAATGCCTCACGCGTGGCTGCCCTACTGTCCGGGGACGTTGACTTTATTGATGCGGTACCGCCCAACGACCTGGAGCGCGTACGCGAGGCTGATGATGTCAATCTGGTAGAGGTTGACGGCACACGCATTATTGGCTTCCAGATGAACGAAGAGCGCGTTGAAGCCTTCCAGGATGCCCGCGTTCGCCAAGCAGTTGATTTGGCGATTAATCAGGAAGGTATTGCCGACCGCTTGATGCGTGGCTTCGCTAACCCGGCGGGTCAGTTCTCTCCCGAGGGCTACTCCGGCCACAACCCTGACCTGACACCGCGCTACGATGTCGAGCGCGCCAATGAGCTGATGGCTGAGGCCGGTTACGAGGACGGCTTCGCGATCGACATGATCGCGCCCAACAATCGCTACGTTAACGATGCCCAAATCGCTCAGGCGGTTGCCAACATGCTGGCACGTATCAACATCGACGTTAGCCTCCGCACCATGCCGCTGGCTCAGTACTGGCCCGAATACGACACACGCGAGTCCGATATGGCGATGATTGGCTGGCACGCGGATACAGAAGATACCGCTAACTTCTTCCAATACCTTTCCTTCTGCATTGACGAAGAAACCGGTGCCGGTCAGTACAACTACGGTAGCTACTGCAACGAAGAAATTGACCAGCTAGTTACCGAGGCTGACAGCGAAACCGATCTTGAAAAACGCAACGAAATGCTGCGCGAAGCCGAAGCCATGCTCTACGAAGATGTCGGCTATATCACGCTACACTGGCAGAACCTTGCCTACGCTGCCGCTGAAGAGGTCGAAATCGAGCCCGTGGTCAATGCCCTTGACTTCCCTTACCTTGGCGATCTCGTCATTGATCGTTAATTCCCCCATCACCCGCTAGGCAAGGATGCAAGGACGCTTCGCTCTCCAAGTGATTTGGAGGGCGAAGCTGTTTTGTTGCCGTTTGCCTCTCGGTGGTGTTGTTGAACCTGAGTGACACATAGGTGGCGTACGCCATGATTGCTTTCTTAGTTAAGCGGCTAATGCACGCCGTACTGGTGATGTTTGTCATCAGCCTGCTAGCCTTCGCTATTCAGGACAACCTGGGGGATCCCATCCAACAGATGGTGGGCCAGTCAGTACCGGAGAGCGAACGCGAGGAGCTTCGGGAACGCTTCGGCCTGAACGATCCGTTCCTGGTCCAGTATACGCGTTTTGCGAAAAATGCCCTGCAGGGCGACTTTGGCTACTCGTATTTTTACCGGGAGCCTGCGCTGGACGTCATTGCACGCCATTTACCCGCCACCCTGGAGCTGGTTTTCGCGTCTACGTTCATCATCGTCCTGTTTTCAGTCCCCATTGGGGTATACAGCGCCATCAAACCCCGCTCGCCCATTTCGCGGTTTTTCATGGGCATATCGATCATTGGCATTTCAATACCGGTATTTTTAACCGCTATTGTCCTTATTCAGATTTTCTCAATTGGGCTGACCATCACGTTTTTCCCTGAAGGCACTGCATGGGGGAGTTGGTTAAACAGCTTCTTCTCCACTCAAGGCAATATGCCCTCTTTCGGACGCGGCGGCGGCACCGTGGAGATGTTCGGCTATTGGGAAACCAATTTTGCCTCCTGGAATGGGCTGCGCAATATCGTGTTACCGGCGGTTTCGCTGGCATCGATCATGCTGCCGCTGTTTATCCGCTTGATTCGCGCGGAAATGATGGAAGTACTGCAGTCAGACTACGTGAAATATGCACGGGCAAAAGGCATCTCCATGCGCCGGGTATATTTTGTCCACGCCCTCAAGAACACCATGCTGCCGGTCATTACCGTCGGCGGCGTGCAAATCGGCACCATGGTGGCATACACCATACTGACCGAAACGGTCTTTCAATGGCCGGGCATGGGCTTGATGTTCCTGGATGCGATTAACCGCGCCGACATACCGCTGATTATCACTTACCTGATGATTGTCGGGGTCATTTTCGTGATCACCAACACTCTCGTCGATTTGATCTACGGCTTGGTCAACCCCACTGTCAAACTAACCGGGAAGCCCGCATGACAACGACAACCCCATCTGTCCCTGGCCGCTGGCAGCGCTTCCGCGACTCTTATCTGTGGTACAGCTTCAAGCGCGATTACACCGCGCAGCTGTGCTTTGCAATCTTTGTCTGCCTGGTATTTGCCGCCTTTTCGGCACCGCTGCTGGCGCCTACAAACCCCTACGATCTGGCCCAGATTGATATTCTGGCCTCCGAGTTGCCGCCCTTCTGGATTGACGGCGCCGATGCGAACTACACCCTGGGTACCGATGCCCAGGGGCGCGACCTGTTATCGGTGATTCTGTATGGCACGCGGGTATCATTGCTGATCGGCTTTGGTGCGGTGGCCCTGCAAGCCCTTCTGGGGGTCACCTTTGGCCTGATGGCAGGCTATCTGGGTGGCCGCGTGGATGCCTTCCTGATGCGCTTGGCCGACATTCAGCTGTCGTTTTCGACGCTGATGGTCGCCATCGTAGTCGGCGCCGTGGTCAAGGCCTCGTTTGGCAGCTCGTTTTACAGCAGCTACGCCGTCTTGATGCTGGTGTTGATTATCGGTCTCGCGGAATGGCCACAATACGCGCGTACCGTGCGGGCGTCAGTGCTTGCCGAGAAGAACAAAGAGTACGTCGATGCCGCCCGGGTGATGGGGCTCCGCAGCAAACGCATCATGTTCCGGCACGTACTGCCCAACACGCTGTCACCGATCTTCGTGATTTCGACGGTACAGATTGCCAACGCGATCATCTCCGAAGCCGCCCTGTCGTTTCTGGGTCTTGGCATGCCCGAAACCCATCCTTCGCTTGGATCGTTGATCAAGTCCGGGTTTGACTACATCCAGTCCGGTTCCTGGTGGATCACGCTGATTCCCGGGGCGGTACTGGTGGTCTTGGTACTGTCCATCAACCTGCTGGGCGACTGGCTGCGTGACGTCATGAACCCGCGACTCTACAAAGGCTGAAGACACCATGGCACTACTGGAAGTGACAAATCTGGACGTGCGCTTCGGCCTGCGCCAAGGCGAAGTGCGCGCATTGCGCGACGTGAACTTTACCCTTGAACGCGGCGAGCGCTTAGGCATTGTCGGCGAATCTGGCGCGGGCAAATCCGTGGCCGCGTTTTCGCTGCTCAACCTGATTGCCAAACCCGGCTTTATCGCCGGGGGCAGCATCAGCTTTGAAGGTAAAACGCTCAATACCATGTCCGAACGCGGCCTGCGCAAAGTGCGCGGCAACCGCATCTCGATGATTTTCCAGGACCCGATGATGACGCTGAATCCGGTCCTGTCCATCGGCGAACAAATGGTGGAGTGCCTGAAGGCCCACCGGCGTATTTCAAGCAAGGAAGCCAGCGCCATTTGCCTGGACAAACTGCGCCAGGTACAGATTCCTTCGCCGGAAACCCGCCTGGACCAGTACCCCCACGAACTCTCCGGCGGCATGCGCCAGCGGGTGATCATCGCCATCGCGCTACTGCTGGACCCGGATATCATCATCGCCGACGAGCCCACCACGGCGTTGGACGTGACCATTCAGGCCGAAATCATGGCGTTGCTTCTGGAGCTCTGCGAGCAGCACAACGTCGGCTTGATTCTGATCACCCACGACCTGGGGGTGGTCAGCCAAGTCACCCAGCGCATGCTGGTCATGTACGCCGGTCGCGTGATCGAGCAGGGACCCACGCGGGAGATCATCAACGACCCGCAGCACCCCTATACCCAAGGGCTGATCAACGCCCTGCCGCAGATGGCAACGCCCGGCGAAAGGCTCAACCAGATCCGCGGCAGCATGCCGTCGCTTTCAAACCTGCCCAGCGGCTGCGCGTTTCACCCGCGCTGTAACTTTATCAATCGCGCCGATGGAAAGCCCCGCCCTGCCTGTATCGAGCAGGTTCCCGGCTTCGTCGAGTCCGGCAACTGCCGCGTGGCGTGCCATATGGTCGCTGAAATGCTTGAAGACCGCCGCTTGAAGGAGGAAACCTCATGACCGCGCCCGCTGAGGCCATGGCGGCCCACCCGACGCCGACCCAGAACGAGAAAAGTGACGACTCGCTGCTGCAGATTCGCGGCTTGAAAAAGCGCTTTTCTTTGTCGGGCGACTTTCTTGAACAGCTACGCTTCAAGGGTGGCAAGCTGGTTCGCCACCAGGAATACGTGCATGCCATCAATGGCGTGGATCTCGATATCAAGCGCGGCGAAGCACTCTGCGTGGTCGGCGAATCCGGCTGCGGCAAGTCCACCGTCGCGCGCATGGTGATGGGGTTGATCACCCCTTCCGAGGGTGAAGTTCGCTACGCAGGCGAGCGCATCGACAACCTGAGCTCGCGGCAACTGCTGCCCTACCGCAAGCGCATGCAGATGATCTTCCAGAACCCCTATGCATCGCTCAACCCACGCATGACCATCCAGCAAACGCTGGAAGAACCGCTACGGCTGCACCATCCGGATTGGCATCGCGAGAAAATCGACGCCAAGGTCGAAGACGTCATGCAATCGGTCGGCATTGACCCGGACTGGGGCAAGCGCTTCGGCCACGAATTTTCCGGTGGCCAACGCCAGCGTATTGCCATTGCCCGTGCCCTGGCCGTCGACCCTGAGTTCATCGTTGCCGATGAGCCCATTTCCGCGCTGGACGTCTCCATTCAGGCGCAGGTACTCAACCTGCTGATGGAAGCCCAGCAAGAGCGCAACCTGACCTATCTGTTCATCACCCACGACCTGGCAGTCGTCGAACATTTCGGGACCCGCGTTGCCGTCATGTACCTGGGCACGGTATGCGAAATTGCTACCACCTCGACATTATTCGCCAAGCCACGCCATCCTTATACTCAGGCGTTGCTGTCGGCGATTCCACGCCTTGAAGACGACCGCCCCCAGCACATCCGGCTTTCTGGCGAAGTACCTACACCGGTGAATCTGCCCAGCGGCTGCGTGTTTCATGGCCGTTGCCCCCATGCCAATGCGCGCTGCAAACAGGAAATTCCTGTCCTGCAGACACAGGATGACGGCACGCGTGTTGCATGCCACGCTGTTGAAGAAGGCCGCCTATGAGGCGGTCGTCGGACCTTAGATGGCGCTATGCACGGAGAGGTAAGGCATGGAAATTCGCTGGCTAGAAGACTTTATCGCCCTGGCCAGAACGCGACACTTCTCCCGCGCTGCCGATGAACAGAACGTCACACAACCCACTTTTTCCCGGCGTATCAAGCTGCTGGAAGAGGAAATGGGCGTGACGCTGATCAACCGGCAAACACTGCCGCTTTCCTTGACCCCGGCGGGAGACGAGTTCTTGCTGCTGTGCGAGCAGGTCACTGACCGCGTACGGCTGACGCGAGACCGCGTTCGGGAAATCAGCGCGGGTCAGAAGCGGCGCATCATGGTGGCCGCCCCACAGAGCCTGCTGGGGCAATTTCTACCCGAATGGCTGGCCACGACGGGCTGGCAGGAGCGTGTTCAACCCTACCTGCGCGCCACCGGCTGGGTGGCCAGCGACTATTTCCAGGCGCTCCAGCACGGCGAATGTGACCTGGCGATCTGCTACTGGCCGATTGGGCGCTGCGATCTGGACATCGACACCAGTTCCTGCACCTACCGCGTCATCGGCCATGAACGGCTGATTCCGGTGACCGGTGTCGACGAACACTCGGCGCCGAGAGCATTATTGCCGGGCAGCCGCCAGCAGCCACTTCCCTGGCTCGCCTATCCACAACGAGGCCTGCTGGGTTCAGCGGTGACCGCCCACCTGGCGCGATTACCCCAGAGCAGCTATTTAAACGCCCAGAGCGAAAACCTCTATGCGGCGGGTATCAAGGAACTGGTGCTGCTCGGCTACGGGATGAGCTGGCTGCCCGAACGCAACGTCGAGGCTGAGCTTCGCCAGGGTAGCCTGGTCCGCGCGGGCGACAGCCGCTGGGATGTGCCCATGGAGCTTCGCCTGTATCGTCACCAAGGCCAGCACCACGCGGAACTGGATAGCTTTTGGAGCGAACTTACACCGCTTCGCACTTACTAGGGACCCTGCATGTCTAAGCAACTCTATCACTTGCAGCAAGAGCACCTGTCGCGCTTGCAGCGCGACTATGCGGCCTTGCTCGAAGAACACCGGCTCGATTGCCTGGCAATCTATAGCGGGCATGCCAACGCCTTCTTTGGCGACGACCAGGCACCGGCCTTTCAGACCTACGGCCACTTCATGCATTGGGTGCCGCTGGCCGACGTGCAACATAGCTGGCTGGTGATACGCCCTCATCAACGGCCACAACTTTATCTCTATGCCCCGGCGGACTTTTGGCACCTGCCGACCCGGCTTCCCGAAGAACCCTGGGTCGACGAATTCGATATCCACCTGTGCAGCGACCACGTCAGCCCCGCGCTGGATGGTCACGCCGCAATTATCGGCGACGTGGCGCAGCTGCCCAACGCAAGCCTGAAAGCGCAACTGAACCCTGCCACATTGTTGAATCGCCTGGACGAGCGTCGCATCGTCAAGTCTGACTATGAAATCGCCTGCCTACGTGAAGCTAATCGGCTCGCGATCGCCGGGCACGAGGCCGCCCAGGCAGCCTTCCTGGGCGCGTCCGGCGAGCTGGATATCCAACTTGCCTACCTGGCAGGTAGCCGCCAGCGCGAGTCAGCGGTTCCCTACCAGAATATTATCGGCCTGAACGACCACGCGGGCGTCCTCCACTACCAGCACTACGACATAAGCCCGCCCAGGCGACGCCATAGCCTGCTTGTCGATGCCGGAAGACGCTTTCGCGGTTACTGCGCCGATATCACCCGCACCCACGCCGGACCAGATGCCCCGGCGCTATTCGGCGAGCTGGTTGGGGCCATGCACGGCCTGAAAGACGAACTGGTTCAGGGCGTTACGGCAGGTACGGATTTCATCGCGCTGCACGAGCAGATGCACCAGCGGCTGGGTGATATTCTGATCGCCCATGACCTTTTCCGTGGCAGCCGCGAACAGGCCGTTGCCGAAGGCGTCACCCGTGCCTTCTGTCCGCATGGGCTGGGGCACTCGCTGGGATTACAGGTGCATGACGTGGCCGGTTTACGCCACCCGGACGGCACAGCGGCTCCGCCGCCCAACGAGCATCCGGCGCTTCGTCTTACGCGTACGCTTTCCAGCGGCATGGTCGTGACCATCGAGCCCGGGCTTTATTTCATTCCCATGCTGTTGGCGCCCCTGCGCGAGACATCGCTGCCCATCAACTGGGCGCTGTTGGATTACTGCATGCCCTGCGGTGGCATTCGCATTGAAGACAATATCGCCGTGACCGACCAGGGGCCGGATAACTTGACCCCTTGAGCTAAAGTCGCACACGCCTGATATAAAAACGCCCAGCTGAGCTGGGCGTTTGTTCTAGCTTGGTTAACGCAACGATGGGCGTTCACTACGGCCGTTTAGAAAATAGCCGTTTAGAAACGGTAAGTAATACCGCCACCGACGGTTACCGGATTGACGTCAACAGCACCAACGTTATTACCGTTGGATGTAATGTCGGCGTCCACGTCGGCATAGCTGACATAGCCGTTAAGCATGATATTGTTTGTTACGGCCAGATCGAGACCCGCTTGGCCAATCGCACCATAGCTGTCATCGACTTTGATACCGGCGCCAATGTCTTCGCTGTAGAAGTTGGTATAGTTAAGACCTACGCCTACGTAGGGCTGAATGCGCGAATCGACACCCCCCATCGGGTAGTAGTTGAACAGCGCGTTGATTGGCAAACGCTCAACGCTACCGGCATCAGCACCGGCCGCAGTCGTCAGGTCATGCTCAAAGCCTTCACCGCTGTTCAGCTCGATGCCGAACTTGTCATGGAACAGATAACCAACGCCGTAGCTGTAGCCGTTTTCACTTTCAACGTCGAAGTCTGCTCCCCCTGCGTTGGTGTTGTCGGAAGCGATGTCCGTTTTAGCGACCCCACCGCGAACAAAAATATCACCCGCAGTGTATGCAAGTGCGGCTTGGCTTGCCACGGCAAAGCCAGCGGTGATCACAGCGGCCGTTACAATTTTAAATTGGTTCATCAGGGTCAACCTCTCAACTTTCGCTTGGAGTCCGTTATAAAGCGTCATGTACCACTTACATGGGCAACATCCATATTGTTGGCGACGCCTCGATTACTTGTACAGTAATGAGTATACGAACACCGTTTCCAAACGTCACGTAAAATTTTGTTATAGCATTAAGCACAAAATATGCAGGGGGAGGCCAAATGACAGGCAAAAAAAAGTCCCCCGAAGGGGACCCAGGTGGAGCACGCCAGCTCACTCGGTGTATCGCTGAAAGTTAGCAGCGATGTAGGTGAAGAAGGGAGAGAAGCAAACTATCAAAGCCGTTGTTTCTCTATTCACTCACCCTTTGCCATATATATTGCGAACTGCGTGCCAATATTTTAAAAAACATTATTAATCAGATAGTTATAAAAAACAAAGCTTTGCCAATTTCTGAGGAGCACTTTTCGTGAGGGAATATGCGCACCACGAACGATCAATTTATCAGTCCAGCGGCTCATGATGATGCAGTGCACACTCCTGCAATAGCGACATATGAAAGATTGGGGAGGTGTGTGGCAGAGAGTGCCAGGGAGAGTTAAGCCATTTAAGCTGGACGAAAGATGTCTAACGCCAGACCATCGATATGCCGGTAATGACGATCACTGGCGGTTAGTAAGGGCAAGCCCAGCTCCATAGCCGTCGCGGCGATGAGCGCATCCGCCATCTGCATGTTATGGCTAAGCGCATAACTTTCGACCAGGAAGGTGGCACGCGACGAGGTACCTTCGTCCAAATGGAACCCACCAGTCGAGCACAAGGCTTGCCGCGACAAGTGATGTCGACGGTTTCTCCACGCTGTGTCGCGGCTAAGAGCGCCTTGGTTTGTAAACGCAGTTGCTTTACGTTGGCATGCATGGCGTAACCTCTCTTAGCCGCTGTCATTATCCCTATTATGGCAACTATGACAGTTGCCGACTCACTAAGTTACTCAAGCAAGTGTAACTTTACCAATAACGCTAGACCAGCCATTGGCCTTGGGGTGACCCTCACGTACACTTGTTTGAATCCGTTTACCCTTTTATAACCCTGCTTTCGACAAGCCGAGGCTCTCCCATGGCGTTTGAATCCACTTCTTCCTACATCGCAACCGATGCGCTCAAGCAGGCGGTCAATGCGGCCGTGGTGCTAGAGCGGCCGCTATTGATCAAGGGCGAACCGGGCACCGGCAAAACCCTGCTGGCCGAAGAACTCGCCGAGTCGCTCGGTACCCAGTTGATCACCTGGCATATCAAATCCAGCACCAAGGCGGCCCAGGGGCTTTATGAGTATGATGCCGTGAGCCGTCTGCGTGACTCGCAGTTGGGTGTTGAAGGCGTCGAGAACGTCGCCAACTACATCAAGCCCGGCAAGCTATGGGAAGCCTTCAGTACCGGCGAGCGGGTGGTGTTGCTGATCGACGAAATCGACAAGGCCGATATCGAATTCCCCAACGACCTGCTCCAGGAGCTGGATCGGATGGAGTTTCACGTTTACGAGACCGGCCAAACCATCCGCGCCGAGTATCGCCCGATCATCGTCATCACCTCCAACAACGAAAAGGAGCTGCCGGATGCGTTCCTGCGCCGCTGTTTCTTCCACTACATCGAATTCCCCGACCGCGAGACCATGCAGGCCATTGTCGACGTGCACTTTCCTGACATCGCTCCCCGGCTGGTCAGCGAAGCCCTGGAAGTCTTTTTCGACCTGCGTGACGCCCCGGGACTCAAGAAAAAGCCTTCAACCTCGGAACTGGTGGACTGGCTGAAACTGTTGATGGCAGATGAGCTGGCTCAGGAAGCGCTTTATAACCGCGACCCGTCAAAAGCACTGCCGCCCATGGCCGGTGCCCTGGTCAAAAACGAGCAGGATACCCAACTGCTGGAGCGTCTGGCATTCATGATGCGCCGCCAGAAAGGCAGAGGCCGCTAAGCCATGTTTATCGGCTTGTTTGAAACATTAAAACGCGCAGGCGTGCCGGTCTCGCTGCGCGAGCTGCTCGACCTTCACGCCGTGGTAGAGCGTGGCGTGGTATTTGCCGATATGGAAGCGTTTTATCAGGTGGCCCGCACGGTGATGGTCAAGGACGAGCGCCATTTCGACCGCTTTGACCGGGCCTTCGCTGCCTGGTTTAAAGGCCTCGAGGACATGGACGCCGCCATTGAAGCGCTGATCCCCGATGACTGGCTGCGCCGTGAGTTCGAGAAGCAGCTGACGGAGGAAGAAAAAGCCAAGATCGAGTCCCTGGGCGGCCTGGAAGAGCTCATTGAGACGTTCAAGAAACGCCTGGAAGAGCAGAAAGAGCGCCACGCAGGTGGCAATAAATGGATCGGTACCGGCGGCACCAGCCCCTTTGGCGCCTACGGCTACAACCCGGAAGGCATTCGCATCGGTCAGGACGGTTCACGCCACCGGCGCGCCACCAAGGTATGGGACGAGCGGCGCTTTCGCGACTACGATGACTCGCTGGAGCTGGGCACGCGTAATATCAAAATGGCGCTGCGCCGCCTGCGCAAGTTTGCCCGCCAGGGCGCGCTCGAAGAGTTCGACGTGGATAGCACCATCCGCGAAACCGCCAAGGACGCCGGGCTGCTCAACGTGCAGATGCGCCCTGAACGCCACAACGCGGTGAAGGTGCTGCTGTTTTTGGATGTGGGCGGCTCGATGGACGACCATATTCGCGTCTGTGAAGAGCTGTTTTCGGCGGCCCGCTCCGAGTTCAAGCACCTTGAGCACTACTACTTTCACAACTGCCTTTACGAAGGCGTTTGGCGGAACAATATGCGCCGCGGCAGCGAGCGCATCCCGACCATGGAGGTGCTGCATACCTACGGCGCGGATTATCAGGTGGTGATTGTCGGCGATGCGGCCATGTCGCCTTATGAAGTGACCCATCCAGGCGGCAGCGTGGAGCACTTCAACGACGAACCCGGCGGCCTGTGGCTCAAGCGCCTGTGCGAAACCTTCCCGCGCCTGGCATGGCTTAACCCCATGCCCCCAAGGGCCTGGGAGTACACCTACTCAACGCAGCTTATCCGCGAGATCATCGGCGACCGCATGTACCCCATGACGATGGAAGGACTGGAAACCGCCATGCGGGAACTGGCGAAAAAGTAGTCGCCTGGTCACTGCATGATTGGCCTTTAAAAGGCCTCGGGGAAATGTGCCAGGCCATCGACAAATAACTGCTTAGCCTGGTCAAACGCTGCCGGGTCATGCTTGAAGCGACGTAAAATCAGCGCTTCGTCAATGGCCACCGTCGCGGTGAGTTCCTCGACGGTATTGGCCGGGTGGCGAGCGCCTAACCCGATCCGCTGACCCTCGGCGCCGTCCAGCCAGCGCTTAATGCCGCACTGCTGATAAAACGCTTCCTGTTCAGCGTCGCCAGCATCAACACGCAGCGGTGCTTTAAGCGCCAGTTCGCTTATTAGCCACACCTTGGCCTGGGGCGCCTCCAGGTCGCAGGCGTGGGTCAGTGCCATCCCTTCGCCCTCTTCGTCCAATACCAGCAGCGCGAGAGCCTGGGGCTTGCCTTCGCCGTCAACCGCCGCCACCAGGCGCGCGGCTTCTTCGGCCAGGAGCACATTGCGTGTGCCGGTAAATACCACGAGCGGCGTCAGCCCGGCGGACTGGCCATAAACCTCTGCGCACAGCCGTGCCAGGCAGGCATCCTGCTGTGCTTTCTGGTCTATTTGGATTACTTTCATGAGGTCCCCCGCTCGCCAAAAGCGGCAAGCCTAGTGTAAACAAAGCCATTTTAACAGCGCCACGCAACATGAACCTAGCGAGTGTTAACGTGTCGGACTCTTAACCAGTCACCATAAAAGGATGATTATGACGAAATTTATGAACGACCCCACCATGCCCACACCGAGTTTCCCCGGTAGCCATATGGTGATGGATGATCGATATGTGTTTATTTCGGGGCTAACGGTTTCTGACCTGTCGAACGGCCATGCGGCCAAGGGCGACGTCAAGGAAGAAACCCGGTTAGTGATGCGCGCCATTTTACGCATGCTCGAAATGGAAGGCGGCAGCCTGGCAGACGTGCTGCGCGTGGACGTTCACCTGACTGACCTGAAGACCATCAACGACATGGACAGCGTCTATGCCGAGTTCTTCGAGCCGGGCCGCTACCCAGCCAGAACCTGTACCGAATCGCCCAATATCTGTGGTGGCTGCCACGTCGAGATCACCGTGATGGCGACGCGCCAGCTCCCAAAAGAGCAATAAGCGCCTCGATATCCAGGTGCGCCTCTAACGTATCGGCCAGACGGTCCAGCTCTCGCTCCCGATGGGCGCGATAATCCAGGCGCTGGGCCGCTGACAATCCCAGGCGCGTTAACAGCGCCTGGCAAGCCTCTGAATGATCAAACAGGCCGTGCAGATAAGTGCCCATCACCTGCCCATCGTCGCTGACGGCGCCATCACGGTGGGTGCCTAGGTCAAACAGCGGCTGGGCCAGCGCAGTGCCTTCGCTTACGCCATTGTGAATTTCGTAGCCCGTGACGCTCGCCCCTTCGGCCACCGTCACGCCACTCACATTGCGTAGCTGTTTGCCCGCCACCATACGCGTGGTGAGCGATAGCAGCCCCAACCCCATGACACGCTCGGCCTTGCCCTCCAGGCCGTCAGGGTCCTCCACCCACTCGCCGAGCATTTGAAAACCACCGCAAATACCCAGCAACTTGCCGCCGTAGCGCAGGTGACGCTGAATTGCCCTATCCCAGCCCTGGCGCTTTAACCATGCCAGATCACTCGCCGTACTTTTACTGCCCGGCAGGATAATCACATCGGCCGCAGGAATCGGCTCATCTGCGCCGACAAAGGTGAGGTTTACCTGAGGATGCAAACGCAATGGATCAAAATCGGTGTGATTACTGATGCGCGGCAACGCAGGTACCACGACGTTGAGCAACTCCCCCTGGGTAGGCGCGTGGGTCAGGCCGATGCTGTCTTCGGCATCCAGCAGCAACCCTTGAAGGTAGGGCAAGGTGCCCAATACAGGCTTGCCGGTGTGTGCTGTCAGCCACTCAATGCCTGGGGTTAACAAGCTCATGTCGCCACGAAAGCGGTTGATCACAAACCCTTTCATACGCGCCTGCTCGCTTTCGCTCAGCAGCGCAAGCGTCCCCACCAACTGAGCAAACACCCCGCCTCGCTCAATATCGCCCACCAGTATCACCGGGCAGTCAGCCGCTTCGGCAAAGCCCATATTGGCGATGTCACCCTGACGCAGGTTGATCTCAGCGGGGCTGCCCGCGCCTTCGGCGATAATCACATCGAAGCGGCTTTCCAACGCCTGCCACGCGGCCATCACGCTCTCTTTGGCGGTGCGCTTGAAGGCGTGGTAATCCATGGCGTCCATATGGCCGTAGACCTTGCCGCGTAAAATCACCTGCGAACCACGATCGCTTTCCGGTTTGAGCAGCACCGGGTTCATATCGCTGTGTGGCTTAACGCCAGCGGCCTGGGCCTGCAGTGCGGTGGAACGGCCAATTTCGCCACCATCTTCCGTAACGGCGCTATTGAGCGCCATGTTTTGAGGCTTGAATGGCGCCACCGATATGCCACGCCTGGCCAACGCACGGCATAGCGCAGCCACCACGGTGCTTTTGCCCGCATCCGAGGTGGTGCCCTGAATCATCAGTGTGGCCATAAGGAGGTCTCGTCCAGGTAAACAAGAGCGAGACTGTAGCGGGATAGAGTTAACGTCGCAACAACGGCTAGCAAAAGCTCTTAGCAGCATTCTCCGTATATCAGTCGCTCCGCTGAGTCTTGCTACCAATCAATACGATAGTTCACCATTGCAGCGCTATCACTGCTGGCATTAGCGTTATGACCGGGTTCCATCGTATGTAGCAAGTTAAACTGCAGCTGGCTACGTTCACTGGGCTTGAACGCATAGCCTAGTTCAATATCCATTTGGCGCCCCGAAGGCGACAGCGACGCTTCACGCGTTTCACGGCGTACAGCGCCGTCCAAAGTGCGGCCAATGGGCACATCGAATGTCGCCGTCGCGCTATCGATGCGCAAAGGCTGGCGAAGTGTCAGCGCTGCTCGCTCATCGTTCTTCTGCCACTGAAGACCTACGGCCATTTCCTGGGCACTAATATCATCAATGTGGGCAATCAAACCGCTCCCTTCGGCATCGCCACGCCCCTGCTCAAAGTCGGCAAAGGCGGCAACCCCATTAGCTACTTTCGCCTGTAAACCAGCACCGGCAAACGTCATCTGATTGCGTTCACCAAACGCAAGAGCCCCCGAGCCGTTGCCACCGAGCAGGCCATTTTCCTCATTCAAGCGGCCCACATGCGTTGTCAGGGTTAAGACGGGCGTTAGTTGATAGGCTAGCTCAACGTCAGAGCGGTTGGCACGATAGTCACTACCGATACTTATATCGTCTTCGACATCACCCACCCAATAGGAAGTAGAGATACTCAGCTTATCGGTCAAAGAATAACGTGCTTCTATGCCGTTAACGCTTTCAAACGAATTGGTAACCGTCGCGCCGGACTGGAATGAAATCATCGGCATCATGCCCGAAGCCGCATAACCGGTTGTTGGATCAATCTGGTTGCCCGCGTAGTTGAACGCGCTTAGGGTGGTATTACCAAAACGGCCATCGAAACGGCTGCTTAGCAAATCCCCCGCGGCATTCACACTCGAAGTAAAGTGGAAATTATCCGTTTGCATCGACTCCGTTTGCGTGGCCTGCGCCGACGTAAGCGACATCCGCTCCATCTGATCACGTAAGTGGTGAGCACGGCTTAAGCGCTGCTGCGTTTGATGTCCCAGGTTCATTTGGTAGTCACGCCCCAGGGAATCAAATACAGCGACACCATCTAATACACCCGACTCAGAAAGCGAATCACCATAGGCTGCTGAAAGCTGCATATAAGACGCCTCAGCCAAATCACCGCCTGCCATCACCCGATCACTTTGAGGCACTATCAAATCACCATCTGGCGCTAATGCAGCGTCTATATCGGCTTCTCCCTGGCCGAGGTAAAAAGTGCCACAGTTTAAATTCGCGGCATCGCCACACGTATTTTGCTGATAAAGCACGCTGGTTTGGCTGGCCGTATCCAACAAGTGTTGGCTCGCTTGTTTTGCGGTCAAATGAGGCCATTGACCCACAATGCCGGCCACATACTCAGAAATTCTGGCGGCTGAAATAGACGTTCCCTGTGCACCTACCGCTGGATTAGCAAATTCAGTCGCAATACTACGCCGCTGGAGCTCAGTATCTGCTCCCGGATAGCTGCTGGAAGGGTGAATTTGGCCATCCTCAGACGTTCCCACTGCAATCAGCATCATGTTGAAGAGTTCGGGTTGGCTCGCATAAATCGGGCGGCCTTGGGTATCAATGGCAGTGCCGTCATTACCGGCGCTTACAACGTAGATAGCGCCCTTACCTTGGTTGGCGCTTACCACTCGCTGGTAAGACTCAGACGATGTTACGCCGTTAAACGCGAGATTCGGGTCGCTTGCTTCAAGACGTCGTGAAAAACTGGCATTGACGACTCTCGCGCCACGCTGGGCAGCTTCCCCAATGGCGTAATCCAGTGCGTTATTAAAGGTCACGCCATCGCTATCAGCGACTTTCAAGAGGTCAAGGCGTGCATTACCTAACGAACCACCGGTAATGGTCGACGCCACCACGTTGCCGTGCCATTCATTGCCTCCGCTGACATCCGTACTCCCCGTATAGATATTCAGGCTATCAATCACCAATTCGCTGTTGACGATGTCATCCACATCAAAACCCGTATCGGCGACTGCCACACGTACGCTAAGGGGCTCGCTTGGGGCTATATTGGTTGTCGAATCGCTATCTGAAGGGGCCGTATTGCTGCTAACGCCCCCACCGCCGGAGCTGCAAGCAGTCAACGAAATGCTGCCCAGCGCAACAGCGACAGCCAAAAAAAGCGGGTGCCTGTCAAACATCGCGGACAACCGGGGGGAAAACATCATCATTAGGCAATAACGCTCGCTAGGTAAGCTACCGGAGGGAAAAGCAAGCGCATTTAATACTAGGTCATGCCAAACAATCAACCTATAAACTACTACTTGACTCATTATTTTTTAGTACGTTAATGAACACTTTCTAATAATATAAAGTAGTTATTATTCATAAAGATAAGGTGTATTTAAAAACAAAAAACTTAAGATATGATGCACATGGGGTTTAGTCGACTAATATTGATTCACCTCTAATGTCTGATAAAACAGCTTTCCGGTTTAGGTGCTGTATCCTTTAACTGCGCCAACTCCCAGGCTTGCACCATCTGCTTCTTCGCCACGCCCCAGCGGTAGCCACCTAGCGCACCACTTTGTTGAATCACCCGGTGGCAGGGAATCCATATCGCGATGGGGTTGGCACCCACCGCATTGCCTACCGCCCGCGACGACTTGGGCGTGCCCAGCGCCTGGGCGATATGCGAGTAGCTAGCCAGTTGGCCTTCTGGAATGGTCAGCAGCGCCCGCCATACAGCGATTTGGAAGTTGGTGCCGGTCACATGCAGCGACAAAGTGGCAGAGGCATCGCCTGACCTGTTGAAAAGCGCCTCCACCGCAAAACGCGTGGCGTCAGGATCGTGATGAAGCGTGGAAAGTGGCCACTCTTTGGCAAGCCGTGCCAGCAACTCGTCGGCACTGGTGGCATCCACAAACCCCATGCGGCAGATACCCCGCGGCGTGACCGCCACGAACAGGCTACCCAGCGGCGTGGCGTGAACGCCGTAAGCAATCTCGACGCCCTGCCCCTGGCGCTTGTGCTCTCCAGGAGTGACCGCGTCCAACTGCACAAAGTGATCATAAAGCCGCGAGCCACCGCTAAGCCCCAGCGTATGGGCAATATCCAGCAGTGAGCTAGAGGATGCCATCAACTGCTTGCCGCGCTCCAGGGTCAGCGCCTGCAAAAAACGCTTGGGGCTGATCCCGACATAACGGCAGAACAAACGCTGAAAGTGAAAGGCGCTCAAATGAACGTGAGCAGCCACCGCTTCCAGCTTGGGCTGTGCGGCCGCATGGGCCACCATGTAATCCATGGCTTTCTCGATACGCTCATAGTCGTTCATTGTCGTCTCTCACATCGTCGTATTAACCGTTACCTTCACAGCCTATGCGCTCACAGGCGAGTTGCCGACCCGAATCTTGCTGACTGCAATAGCAGACAGTGCCCGGATTTTTCGCTAGGGTTATTGCCCGCCTCAACTGACGGTCACGATACGCCCATGCAAGCCTTGATCGACGACATTGCCGCCACCATGGCGAGCGCAGAGGAACGTGGCAAAGTAGCGGACTATATCCCCGAGCTTAGCCACGTTGACCCAAAACAGTTTGCCATTTCCCTGGCCACCGTGGATGGCAAGGTGTACTCGGCGGGCTGCGCGACCACGCCCTTCTCCATCCAGAGTATCTCCAAGGTATTCACGCTGACCATAGCGCTTGGGCAAGTAGGTGATTCGCTGTGGTCGAAAGTGGGCCGCGAGCCATCGGGCGATCCGTTCAACTCCATCGTTCAGCTAGAGCATGAAAGCGGCAAGCCGCGTAATCCGTTCATCAATGCCGGGGCTATTGCGGTGGTCGATGCGATCATGATGGGCCACGAACCCAAAGAGACCCTGGGCGAGATTCTCAGTTTTGTGCGCTATATCGCCGATGACGACAGCATCTACTTCGACCATGCGGTAGCTGCCTCAGAGATGGCCCACCGTGACCGCAACGCCTCGCTGGCGCATTTCATGAAAGCCTTTGGGCATCTACGCCACGATGTCGACAAGGTGCTGGGTACCTACTTTCACCAGTGCGCCATTGCCATGAGCTGTGAGCAACTCGCTCACGCCGGGCTATTTCTGGCATCCGATGGTATCAACAAGCCCAGCGGCATTCGGGTGGTAGCTTCCCAGCGGGCCCGACGAATCAACTCGTTGATGATGATGTGCGGCCACTACGACGCCTCCGGCGAATTTGCCTTTCGTGTCGGCTTACCGGCTAAAAGCGGCGTGGGCGGCGGCATACTGGCGATCGCGCCGGGCCACGGGGCGATCGCCGTCTGGTCGCCGGGGCTCGATGCCTACGGCAACAGCCTTCTAGGCACCCAGGCGCTCGAAATGTTTGTCCAGAAAACTGGCTGGTCGGTATTTGGCCATTAACGGCAAGCGTTCAGGCGGCCACGCCATCACCCAGCGCCCAGGCCACCGCACGCTGGGCGTGGATCTCGGTGGTGTCAAAAAGCGCGACCGGGGTATCGCTCTGGTTAATCAGCAAACCAATCTCGGTGCAGCCTAGAATCACGCCCTGCGCGCCCCGCGCTGAAAGCGTCGCCACCACGTCCAGATAAGCCTCTTTCGAGGCGGGACTGATCGTCCCCCGGCAGAGCTCCTGATAGATCACGCGGTGAATGACCTCACGCTGCTCGGACTCAGGCACGATGACCTCAATCCCCCGCGCCTCCAGTCGCTGCCGGTAAAAAGGCTGCTCCATGGTGAACTGGGTACCTAGCAGGCCAACGCGGTCTATCCCCTGCTGGGCCAGAATATCGCCGGTTGCCTCGGCAATATGCAAAAGCGGTAGGCCTGATGCCGCCTCCACCTCGGCAGCTACTTTATGCATGGTATTCGTGCCGATCACCAGAAAATCCGCCCCCGCTGCCGCCAGCGAGCAGGCCGCATTCGCCAGGATGTCCGCCATCGCCTCCCAGTCGCCCTGGCGTTGAAGCGTTTCGATCTCGGCAAAATCCACGCTATAGAGCACTATTTTCGCCGAATGAAAGCCCCCCAGTTGCTCCGCAACACCTTGATTGAGCATACGGTAATAGGTCTGCGTGGATTCCCAACTCATTCCCCCCAGCAAGCCGATGGCTTTCATGGTGACCTCTTGGCTTTTATCGTGTTTGACGACTGAAATACACGCTTGCATCTGAGCATTTATAGCGTCAAAGCAAAATGCTGTTAACGCTGCCAGCATGCTAAAGTAACAGTAGCATGAGTCCTTATCCGAGAGGGATCTCAGGGTGTTTGAGGACGTTACCCGCCATCGCCAGTCAGGAGGACACCATGGCAAGCTCTACGCCCGCACCCGACCACCGCGATGCCATCAGCGCATTCGCCCGTTTGGGCTATGCATCCCGCGGCGTGGTTTACGTTTTGGTGGGGGGATTGGCGGCGCTCACCGCCATAGATCAGGGCGGCCAGGCGGAAGGCAGCCGTGGCGCGCTGGAAGCCGCTCTGGGGGCGCCGTTCGGCAAGGTGATGCTGGGCATTATCGCCGTGGGGCTGCTTGGGTACGCCATGTGGCGCTGCATACAGGCCTTCAAGGACCCCGACCGCCACGGCACCAGCGCCAAAGGGCTGGTGATTCGCGCAGGCTTGTTCGTCAGTGCGGTTACCCACACCTTGCTGGCATTTTTTGCCGCCCGCCTTGTCTTCCGCTTTCTTTCGTCCGGTTCTTCGGGTGGCTCAAGCGGGGGCTCGGAAGGCATGGCCACTTGGCTGATGCAGCAACCCTTTGGCCGCTGGTTGGTGGCTGCTGTCGGCATCGCCATCATCGGTGCGGGGATCGCCCATGCCGTCAAAGGCTACAAGGCCAAGTTTGTCAAGCACTTCACCATGCCCTCGCGCACCCAAGCCTGGGCCTACCCGATATGCCGCTTTGGCCTGGTGGTTCGCGGGCTCGTCTTTGTGATCGTGGGTAGCTTGTTCATGATCGCCGCCTACCAGTTCGACCCCAACGAAGCTGGCGGCACGGCGGAAGCGTTTAACACCTTGCGGGGCCAGGCCTTCGGGCAATGGCTGTTTGGGTTTGTCGCCATTGGCCTGCTGGCATTTGGGTGCTATAGCGTGCTTACCGCCATTTACCGCCACGTTGACCCTTCGTTATAGCCCTATCAGAAGCGTTTAAGCGTCGTCTTTTGGCGAACCCGATGCGGGCGGCATGTGCTTGGCTTTCATGTCCTTGAAGGCTTCCATGATGTCCATGGGCAGCGGGAAGACGATCGTCGACGCGTTCTTGTTGCTCATGTCGCTCATGGTCTGCAGGTAGCGCAGCTGCAGCGCAGCAGAGTTTTCCTGCATCACGTTGGCTGCCTCGACCAGTTTCTTGGAAGCCTGCAGTTCACCCTCAGCGTGGATGACCTTGGCGCGACGTTCACGCTCCGCCTCGGCCTGGCGGGCAATGGCGCGGATCATACTCTCGTCCAGATCCACGTGCTTGATCTCGACGTTCGCCACCTTGATACCCCAGGAGTCTGTCTGAGCGTCGATGATTTCTTGGATGTCGTCGTTGAGCTTGTCGCGCTCGGAAAGCATTTCATCCAGGTCATGCTTACCCAATACCGAACGCAGCGTGGTTTGCGCCAGCTGGCTGGTCGCCTGGGTGAAGTTCTCCACCTGAATAATCGCCTTTTCAGGGTCGATCACGCGAAAGTAAAGCACGGCGTTGACCTTCACCGTGACGTTGTCCTGGGAGATCACATCCTGCTCGGGCACGTCCATGGTGATGACACGCAGATCGACCACCTGCATCTTTTGAATGGCCGGGATCACGATAACCAGGCCAGGCCCTTTTACCTTCTGATAACGGCCCAGAAAGAACACCACGCCACGTTTATATTCCGGCAGAATGCGAATGGAGGCGGCTATCAGTAACACCACCAGGACAACGGGCACTAAGTAAGATAGCAACATGGGACACCTCGTCTAGCGATTGATGTGTAACGCACTGGCGGCCAGGCGCTTACGGGGGTGATACATAGACCGTCAAGCCCTCAAGGCGCTCCACTTTCACCTCGTCGCCCTGCTTGATCAGCACATTGGTCACCGCGTTCCAGCGCTCGCCGTGCAGTCGCACGTGGCCGCGCGTGTCAAAATCTTCCAGGGCAATAGCACTTGCGCCAATCAGCTGCTCCATCCCTGTGTGGGCCGGGCGCTTGCGCAGCGTTGCGAAGCGGGTCAGCGTCCATAGCATCAGCCCGCCGGACACCAGCGCCACACCGCCAATCAGTGGCAGCGAAATGGCGAGGTACTCGGCATCCATCAGCATGATCGACCCCAGCACAAAGGCAATAATCCCGCCCACTCCCAATACACCAAAGCTGGGCATTAACGCCTCGCCCACCATCAGCGCCAATCCCACGATGATAAGCGCCAGGCCCGCATAATTGATCGGCAGCATCTGAAAGGCAAAGAGCGCCAACAGCAGCGAAATAACCCCGATAGTGCCAGGGAACAGGCTGCCAGGGCTCGAAAGTTCGAAGATCAGCCCGTAAAAGCCGATGATCAGCAGGAAGTAGGCAATATTGGGGTTGGTAATCAGCGAAAGCAGCTCTGTGCGCCAATCCGGATCAAAGCGCTCGATGGCGAGGTCGGCTGTCTCAAGCGTCCGATCACCACCCTCCATGACCACCGTCGTACCGTCTATTTGTGAAAGTAAATCGTTCAGATCCTGCGCAATCACGTCGATGACGTTCTGCTCCAGTGCCTCATTGGCGGTGAGGTTGACCGCCTCGCGCACCGCCGCTTCGGCCCAATCGGCGTTCCGGTCGTGACGCTCGGCCAGGCTGCGGATAAAGCTCACCGCGTCCTCCATGACCTTGCGCTCCATGGCACTGCTCTCGCCTCCAGATGCGCTTTCACTTTCTCTTTCAGTCTCGCCTTCCGATTGGCCTTCGACGTTGTCATCTGCTTCATCAGCGCTGCCGGGAAAGCCGGAACCGCCCATCTGCACCGGCGTGGCAGACCCCAGATGGGTCGCGGGCGCCATGGCGGCGACGTGGCTGCCATACAGCAGATAAGTGCCCGCACTGGCCGCCCGGGCGCCGCTGGGGGAGACATACATCGCCACGGGAATATCGGTATTCAGCATTTCACGGATCATGTCGCGGGTCGTGTCGACCAGGCCACCTGGCGTATCCAGTTCAACGACAATCACCTCGCTGTTCTGCTCACGGGCATTGCGCAGGCCGCGCTCAAGATAATCCTTGGTGGCGGGGCCAATGGCCCCTTCAATGTTCATGACAAGGGCATTACGCGAAGAGGTCTGCGCCGTGGCCTGCCAGGCAAACGAAAGCGCCAGCATCAACAAACCTGCCAGCGATAACCACAGCCAAGGGGATTTGTAAGAAAGGCTTCGCATGTCAGCTCTCCCCGCGCCTCGCGTCCTGAAACCATTGCCTAGCTGCCTGGGTCAGCAGCCATCATATAAGCACGCCCACCACCGGAATCATCATATACAAAACTTACACCCTGCATATTTTATGAACAAGTAATGTCGCCACATCGATATACTTTCAACATAGCACTTATGGTGGGTTGGGTAATGAGGCGAAGCGTAAACTTCCTTAGCGGGAAAAATTGACTCGATTTAGCGCCAACCTGGCATTTTTATCCCTATCGGGAAATAACGCTGATTCGCCAGGCATGCAGCGCTGGTAGCTGGCAAATCAGGGCGCTTCCACGTAATAGCTGCTAACCCGCCAGGTGCCGTTTTCAAGGTGAGGGGTAACGGTCTCGAGCCGACGCCCACTGTTCTCGAAGCCGGTTTGGAAGGTAAAGACGATATAGTCGCCGCTCGGCGCACCCGGCATGGACGTCTGGTGGCTGGTACGAATGCGCTTGCGCGAGGCCACCTCACCAAAGTCCCGGCGTACAAGCTCAATGGTGCGCGCCAACATACCTTGTGAAAGCGGCGCTTTTAAGATCGGCGACGAGGTCTCCCAGGCTTGTTCATAATTACCGTTATCGATCGCTTTCAACCAGGCAAGCGCAGCGGCCTCCGCCTCATTGGCAGTATGGGCCATTACATGCGTACTGAAAGACAGCAGTACGGCCGTGATAATAAAGCGCAATATGTTGGGCATGGCGGGCTCTCATGACGTTGGGTGACGGTCGTGCATGTTCGTCGTATAGAGAGTTATCGGAAATAGACGGAGTTTCTTTAGCGCGCATCTTTACAAGGGCAGCGCCGCCAGGGCTTGAGGCAAACAGAGCAAAGCGGAGTGCCCCGCCTTCTTACCTTTACGAAGGCGGGGCACTGCTGGCGTGAAGGGCTTCTTTCAGACTTCGGGACTAGCGTCTTCAGAACTGGGCCGCAACTGGCGCTGAATGCCGAGCAGGAAATTGCGCAGCATCTGATCCTTGCACTCACGGTAATTCTTGTGGCTTGGCTTGCGGAAAAAGGCGCTGAGTTCATGATGGCTCAACGGCAGACCGACCAACTCAAAAACTTCCAGCACATCATCCGCTTTCATGTTCAGCGCAATGCGCAGTTTCTGGAACACCATATTATTGTTCAGTTGCGCTTCCGGCTCGGGCTGGGGTCCCTCGCGCTTGCCACGCTTGAAACTGATAAACCCGTTCAAGAACGCCGCCAGCTCCTTGTTCTTCATCGTGACAAAGGCATCATCTTCATCCTTTTTCAGCCAGGCGGCGACCTGCTCGCGGGTCACGCTGACCTCTGCCAGGGCGAAAATATCCACGATGGTGCTGTCTTTTAAATCGAAGGTGTAGCGGATGCGGCGAAAAATATCGTTATTGGTCAAAATGGGGTTCCTGGCCGGTAGTTAGTTTTTCAAGAAGTTCATCGATGTCGGCTTTCAGCTCGTCATCTTCAATGCCCTGCGCGCTGGTTTTGGCCTGTCGCAAACTGGCGATAGCCGCGTCGGTCTTGCCTGCCTCAGCTTGCAACATCGCCATGGAAAAACCAATGGAAGCCTGATGGTCGTTGGAATCAATGGCGTTGGCCTTTTCCAGGGCCTTTTCGTAGCCCGCCAGCGCGTCTTCCAGCTCTTCGGTAAAGTCCGCAAGGGTTTCCCATTGTTCCGGGTGGTCTTTATCGGTGTTCTCGTTATCGATGCAGATTGCCCGCAACTCGGCATACAGCGCATCAAATGTTTCTCTGTCATCCTTGGCGGCAGCCTTCATCAGCTTTTCAGCCAACTCGTAAACCGCCTTGTATATCTTGGTGTTGATCACAGTTTATTACCTTTTCTATTACCTGGATTCATAGAAATTCAGATCCGCCTATTCACCAAAAAAGTTGCGAAGGGCGGCGGCGCATGCGTCCGGTTCTTCTTCGGCCACGAAATGCCCGCAGTCTAGAGCGACTTCCTGTACATCATCAGCCCAATCACGCCAGACGCTAAGCGGCGACTCAGCTTGCCCGGCGAGGAAGCCCCTGCCCCAGACAACCAGCATCGGGCATTGAATCCGACGACCAGAATTGCGATCCGCCCGGTCATGTTCCAGGTCAACCGTAGCCCCTGCGCGATAATCCTCGCACGTTGCCTCAATGACAGAGGGCTTATTAAAGTGGCGAATATACTCGGCTAGTGCAGGAGCAGTGATAGCCTCCACTCGCCCTGCCCACTGCGCCAGTAGGTGACGCAAATAAAATTCGGGATCGTGACCGATCAACCGCTCGGGCAAGGGAGCCGGCTGGGCAAGAAAGGGCCAGTGGTAGGTGCGCATGGCGACATCTTTGTTCATCCGTTCCCACACCGCAAGGGTTGGGACGATATCGAGTGCGGCAAAACGCAGGACCCGCTCGGGATGATCAAGCACGAGCCGATAGCCCACGCGTGCGCCGCGATCATGGCCCGCGAGCAGAAATTGCTCATACCCAAGCGCCGACATGACCTCCACCATGTCTTGGGCCATGGCGCGCTTGGAATACCCTTGGTGCTCTGGATCGGGTTCCGGCCCCTTGCTCTCTCCGTAGCCCCGCAGGTCGGGTATCACGAGCGTAAAATGGTGGCGTAGCTGCGTTGCCACCGCATGCCACATCACGTGATTTTGAGGGTAGCCGTGCAACAGCAAAAGCGGTGGACCAGATCCGCCGCGACATACAAATATCTCGGCGTCATCGGTTTGAATACGGCGCTTCTCAAAATCGTCAAACATGGTCGCGATACCCCGCACTGGTGGTGTTTTTCATGACGCCAGCAGCCCGCCCGGCTGCTGAAAGAAGTGAAGCCGTAACGGAAAAGCTGCCACAGAAATTGCAGCGATTATATTTTGAGATTGTTCAAAAAATGACTGTATAGGTAGGCATGATCATCGCTATGATTTTGCTCTCCGGGCTTTGTTAACATTCCTTTTGGCGGAATGTAACTCGATATACATTTCTCAGGTTGCGGGCTCCAACGAACGTTCACCGCTGCTAACTTCGGAAAGAAATATAGTGAGGAATATCCAGGAATATTGTCGTGAATCCACCACGCCAACGCCTGCCAATCTCCCGTTTTTTCGTAATAGTCAACAAACGAGTTAACGACTATACAAGCCGTTGCCCCAATGTTGCCGTCCTTGTCTCGATAATCCCAAATATGGTGAGCATAGTTTGAAGCGTTGCTAGAGCAGTTATACTGATTTTTGTTTTCGGCCCCTTTTTCGTTTACGGCGGGTGACCGATACCCCGACCTGATTGAAACGCGCCCCAACGCCTTCTGGATCGGTTCCAGAACGTGCTGACACAAACCTCTACCAGCTTCTATGGCAACATCAGGATATTCCGGGATATTAGGGATGCCCTCGATTTGAGAAATCTCCGAATACAGAAAATCTCTCATGAAAAAGGAGTCTGACAAACGCACCCGGCCAAGCTCCTCAAGTTTTTTTACGGATTGCGGTGTCCGCAAATCAACCTCCATATCAAATCGTTAATAAGCGTCTGAGGCGTCACTTTCTGGCCGCTAAAGCATCATATTAGCAAGTTGCTTAACACTAGCACGCCCGCTAACGGTGTCCAGCACTACCAGCCCTTCCGACTCGGCATCCATCTGCGCAAGCAGTTCTCCATGCACGTTCAAAGCGGCCGACTGGCCTACGCTGATAAAATCATCGCTCGGCCCGACACAATTTGCCATGATCACACTCATATGATGATGGCGCGCGACGGCGGGATAATGCGCCATGGCCTTGTCCAGACCACCTGCGGGTTTGGCAACGCTGGCCAAGTACAACTCGGCGGACAAGGCAGCCACCTCATCTGCATGGCTCATTTGAAGCGACTCGTAACAGATAGCCGGAGCCAGTTTGCAGCCGTCCCTCTTCAATACACGTTGTTCAGAGCCTGGCACAAAATAGGGGTACTCATCGGGGTGCAACTGTTGTTTAGAATAAAAGCAACGTGCCTTACCCGGCGTGAACCACACCATGCCAATCTGCACGCCCTCTTCAACGATGATCGGCATACCAACACCGATAAGTAGATTGTGTTGATCGCTCCATGCCTGGAACACATCAAGCCGGTGATCGTTTATATCGACAGCCAGTGAATCAGCAAGGCGCGGCTCAAAACCCGTTAGCGAAAGCTCAGGGAAGAATACGACATCTGCTCGCTGCGCAACGGCAAGCTCGATGAGTTCAAGATGCTTCGCGCGGTTACTCGCAAAATCACCCGCGATGGGTCGAAGCTGAGCAGCACACACCTTCATCGTTGAGCTCCTATCGGCGTCAGCGTCTGTATTCCGTGTTTGCTAAAGCATTGTGCAGTCCAGAACCAACTTATTCTGGAACGCTTCCCGTACGATATAGTATTAACAACTGCGCGATAACCTGACGGGCTGCATCAGCTGTGGCTGCCTGAGCATGACCCGTTGCCCGCTCTATAACCCAGACGACATACTGGCCGAATCAGGTAGCGGTGCGGTGCTTCTGGATCAGGCTGAGCAACGGGCTCGGGTGGATCGATAGACCGCTCAACGTGCATAAGTCGGCCTTGTGCTGATTAATGTCAGAATCGTAAAGCCAAAGATGAGCCTCTAACGCCACAATCAAGGGGTGAGATAGCAACACTACGACGCTGATTGGATAATTCAAGAAACGAACGGCGGCTCTCGCGCTATACTGCACCACTTTTTATTTTCGACACCCCTCACGACTTTCTGTCAGAGCGCCTTATGCCATTTGCAAAACTAGGATTATCCAGTCCTCTTGTTCAAGCGATTACCGAGCTGGGTTACAAAACGCCAACGCCCATCCAGGAACAAGCCATTCCTGTCATTCTTTCGGGTAACGACTTAATCGCCACCGCACAAACAGGAACAGGCAAAACCGCTGCCTTTGTGCTGCCTCTGCTGGAACAGTTCAGTAACGCGGAAACCTTGCGCGGCAAACGCATACGTGCGCTGATTCTCGTGCCGACCCGTGAGTTAGCGGTTCAGGTCGAAGCCAGTGTGGCTCAATACGCTAAGCACACGACCTTAACCTCGATGGCCGCGTATGGCGGCGTGGATACCGCGCCGCAAAAGGAGCGTTTAATAGAAGGCGTGGATATTCTGGTCGCTACACCGGGCAGACTGCTCGATTTGGCGCATCAGCGAGCGCTGCACTTTGATGAGCTACAAGTGATGGTGTTGGACGAAGCGGACAGAATGGTCGATATGGGTTTTGTCGATGATATCCACAAAATCATCGTGCGCCTGCCTGAAAACCGTCAAAACCTGTTGTTCACGGCCACCATGACCAATGACGTTCGCGCCATCGCCCACGCTTTTTCAGACAGCAAGATGACCAACCTGGCGGCTGACATCGCCATTACGCCCAACGTCCGCGCCGCCGCCACGATCAAACAGTGGCTAATCACGGTAGACAAAGACACCAAGTCCGCCTTATTAAGCCATTTGATCAACGAGCAAGCGTGGGATCAGGCGCTTATTTTTGTCGAGAAAAAACACAGTGCGGCCAAGCTGGTTGCCCAACTGGAAAAACGCGGCATCGCAGCGGATTCCATTCATGGCGGCAGAAGCCAGGCCATGCGCGAACAGGTGTTAACTCAGTTCAAAACGGGCGAACTCAAGTACCTGGTGGCCACGGGGGTCGCCGCCCGAGGGTTGGATATTGGTGAACTGAGCCGTGTGGTGAATTACGATTTACCTTTCCAGCCCGAAGAGTACATCCACCGCATTGGCCGAACCGGCCGTGCGGGTGCCTCAGGTGAAGCCATCTCCCTTGTAGACATCAGTGACTTTAAAAATCTTTGTGCTATTGAAAGGCGATTGAAAAATACGATTGAGCGCAAAGAAATTGCAGGCTTTCCGGTTAAAAAAGCAGTGCCCGCGTCAAACATAAACCATAGTAAAAAAAGCACTCGTTAATACTTACCAAAAATCCCACCTCTTAAAAACAGGTGGGATTTTTATTATAGACATTTCAGGAGGCGGGCAAAAACGCATCCAACAGCTCGGCATTAGTGGGATACTTCTCCAATAAAGCAAGCAACTTCTGAGCGCCTTCTACTGGTTTAAGGGTTGTCAACGCTCTACGCAATGCCCTTACTTTTTCAATATCTTTTGCATCAATCAAAAGCTCTTCTCGCCGGGTACTGCTTTTGGCAATATCGATCGCCGGGAAAATCCGTTGATTTGCCACGTCGCGGGATAACACCAGCTCCATATTACCCGTGCCCTTGAACTCCTCGAAAATCACCTGATCCATACGGCTTCCCGTATCCACCAGCACGGTGGCCAGAATGGTGAGCGATCCGCCGTTTTCGATCTTTCTCGCAGCGCCAAACAGTTTTCGCGGTATTTCCATCGCGCGGGAATCCAGCCCACCTGACATGGTGCGACCATTGCCCCGCTGCTCAGAATTATGAACCCGCGAGAGCCTGGTCAGCGAATCGATCACGATCATCACATCATGCCCCTCGCCTGCCTGCTTACGCGCCGTCTCAAGCAGCTTATCGGCCATACGCACATGGTGAGTGTAGGTCTCGTCTGACGACGAGGCATGTACCTCTGCCGACACACTGCGCTTAAAATCCGTCACTTCTTCAGGCCGCTCATCAATCAGCAAGGCATACAGCTTTATGTCAGGATGAGCCTCGGCCACGGCCTGACAGATATGTTTTAGCATGGTCGTTTTGCCAGAGCCCGGCGGCGCCACAATCAGCCCACGCTGCCCCATACCAATAGGCGTAATCAAATCCATCGCCCGCACGGTACGCTCTTGAGAACCAGGCACTAAAACAATGCGCGGAGAAGGATGAATAGCGACGCCATTTAAAAAACGCTTTTCGGGATCATTTGGGAATTGGTCTTCCACTTCGTCGGCGGGCTTGGCGTCTGCCTGTCTTTTTGTTTTCAAGCCTAGTGTTTTTCTGGTCATAGTATTGGTGGATTGCCTTGTATAAACTGGATTAATAGAATAGCTGCAGTGCTTTGAAAATGATATTGGTCTTGCGGGTACGATGCCTTTAAAACTCTACTGGTGGTTGTGGACGAGAATTATAAGTTCACTCGGAAGAAGAAACTGGTCAAAGTAAGGACAGTTCTGGCATTTCGGAAATCATAGGGATCGTAAGTCCCTGCTAACGCGGGCGAAGTTGAAGCGCAAGGGAAACTTTTTCCATGTTTGTTAGGCATCCAGCCTACTTCACTCTTTAGCTGGCTTTATGGACATTAACGAGCGCATAAGTAAAAAATCATCGGGCGCTTCGAAATCCAACTCACCGTCGTCCCTCACAAAGCCTTGAGCCAACCTCTCGTGACTCAATGTGCCAGGCTTTAGGGGATTATTAGCAAATGGATTGTGTAATATGCACAGGCCATCTAACAGATGCTCATAGTACTCTGATTTTTGAGTATGCTTAATAGTAGGATGAAGTGAGCCAGGGTTAGGGTGATAGGTCGTATACATAGTCATAGCTGTTGGATTTTCAGCAACGGCTCTAACCTTTCCCCATGTGGCAAGACTACTAAAAATAACAGCGCTTACGTCCGAATAATTAGGTGAACAAAAATACCCTAAATCAATATTTACATTATCATTCTTTACCACACCATCAACGTTGTAACTAATCATCTCAGGTGAGCCAGTTTCAATAGTTTTCATTTCATCGTGATACAGCCCATAAAGCGCACTAATGACAGGCCTCATAGCTGACATATGAGAAAATGGACGATCAAATGAAGCGATTGCAATAATAAATGGTTTATCTTGAGCTTGAGGAAGCTTTGAATAGCGCTCTCTCAGCTTCCTAACCTTTGAGGTAAAGCTATTACAGAACCGAATAGTTGCTTCTTGATTGAAACGATTGAAGTCGTCCGGCATAGAGTCCATAGAGTAGCCATGAGGTGGCTTTTGCCCATGAGCGGGAGCAGAAATCGTAGCTTCAATACAGAACGGCTGCTCCGCATTTACCACAAAATCTGGAGCGTCGTATTTAAAGTCGACTGAGACTTTTATCTCTTTAAGAAACGCATGAATATAAAGTTCCCATAAGCAGGGTTCGAAACTGGTTTGAAATTCATGGCAGAATTTACCATCTCGATCTTCGAAGCCCCTAGACCAGTCTAGGAGAACCTTTCTTTCAGCTTCATAGTCACCATCCCGGATCATCTTGTAGATAGGATGTTGAGCATCTATTTTCGCCACATCAGTAAATAGTGGTAGCTCGATCATAATTTATGCCCTAACGAGGCTGTAGAAAACCCGATTTCGAGCACTTCTATCGCCTGGCGTCCTAATTTTTTGGCTCAACCAGCCACCTGGCTGAGTCATACTAATATTGGCATTCAGCCACTTGAGCGCCCAGCCAAAGCGCGTTAAATACTGTATTTTGCGCTCACAAAGCAACATCACCCGCTCAAAGCCCCTCATGAAGCGGCCAAGTGACCATAATTCGCTAACTTCTCAATATTGTGCACCATACAGTAGAGCTTCCACTGACCTTGCACCTTCTTCTTGCCCCGTAGGCTGAAGCGGCTCAGCCTCTTCGTCGTGCCAATATTACCGA
>NZ_FOGS01000012.1 GCF_900111305.1 Vreelandella subterranea | reverse complement strand
TGCCTGGGTGATCAAGGAAAAGCTACGCTGGATCCAGAAGGCCCCGACGCCCAGAGCGGCTCGATGGCGCATCACTAATTACCTCAAGGTCATGCAGGCGGCGGTGTCTGAAAAGCCACTACTGAAGCCGATGGGAAAGGCCTTGGCGACCCTTGAGCGGCACGCCGACGCGGTGGTCAGGCGCTGGCACTCGGGACTGACGAACGCGAGACTGGAAGGGATGAACGGTCTTTTTCAAGCGGCTCGGTCACGTGCACGTGGCTATCGAAACGAGGCTAATTTCATCGCTATGATCCACTTGATTGGCAGCCCGGTGGGCCGGCTATTCGATCAGGCCAAATCCACATGAAGTGACGAAGAGCCTAGAAAAAGCGAGCCACATTTTTGTAGCAAGCAAGGCTGCGTGGGATGACATTAATGATGACCTTCCTCAGTATTCAGAGCGCCCTATATAAGTGGCTAACAAGCAAGCACCGCGACCGTGAAGCAACTTCCACTACCTGCTTATGGCGCTGAACGAGGCCGATAAATATCGTTGGAAGGCCTCAGGCTCATCGGTGATTGCGCTGGCAGCTCCCCAGGCCCAGAGCGGATGGAAGGCGTGGGGATCGTTGGGGGTGTAGCAGAGCAGCGCATAGCCCGCCTGTACAACGGCTTCGGCCTGTGCGGGCTTCAAGCGGCCCCAGTGGGCATGAAGGCTGAAGGCGTCAATGTCGGCGCACAGTGTCCGCCAGTCCTTTGGCAGGCGGTTGACCAGGACGCCGAGCGCCAGCGTGTTGGCGGGCGCAAAGGTACGGCTGTGGCGCAGCGCCGTTTGATCAAAGGACGACAGCACAAACCGCTCGGCGGGCAGGGCGTCGAGCACGCTCGGCAGCACGCGGTCGACCAGCGCGATGGGGTCGTGGCCGCGATTGACCTTGAGTTCCAGGTTGACGCTCATCTCCAGCGCGTCGAGCAGCGCCAGCATGTCCTCCAGGCTGGCCATCTTTTCACCGGCGAATGCCTTACCAAACCAGCGGCCCGCGTCGAGGGTCTGCGTCTGGGGCCAGGTCATGCGGCGTAGCCTACCGCGACCGTCTGAACATCGGGCGACGTCGGCATCGTGCCAAATCACGGGGGTTCCATCACCGAGTAATTGGACGTCGAGCTCGACCCAGCGTACACCCGCGCGGTGGGCGGCGCGCACCGCGGCAAGGGTGTTTTCCGGGGCCGCGGCGGAGTAGCCGCGGTGAGCAATTAATGTGGGCAGTGAAATAGCAGGGTGCATTTGCAATGTTCCGTTAGCCGTCGGCGATCAACAGAACGAGTCTAGCACGGGGGTTGTGACAACTGCGTTGCGCTGCCGGGCAGATGGCGTTAGCTTGCTAGCTGAGCCTTACCTCATCTTATAAAAAAAGGAGCTTTCTGTGTCTCAACAACATGTGTCTCAACAACAGGCGTCTCAACGGATTCAATTTGCTCATACCGGCGGTTCCGAGGTGCTTGAACTGGTTGAAGTGACACCGGCGGCACCCGCCGCTGGCGAAGTCCGCGTGGCCAACAAGGCGGTCGGCCTTAATTTTATCGATATCTACTTCCGTACCGGGCTTTACCCGGCGCCCTCCATGCCCTCTGGCTTGGGCACCGAAGGTGCCGGTATTGTCGATGCGGTGGGTGACGGTGTTACCCATCTGAAAGAAGGCGACCGGGTCGCTTACGCGCAGGGGCCGCTGGGTGCCTACGCCGAGCAGCATACGTTGCCCGCGTCGAAAGTGGTCAAGCTGCCGGACTTTATCGATTTTGAAACGGCGGCGGCCAGCCTGCTAAAGGGTCTGACCGTTCAGTATTTGTTTCGCCAAACCTACGAACTCAAGGGCGGGGAAACGATTTTATTCCATGCTGCTGCCGGTGGCGTTGGTTCCATCGCCTGCCAGTGGGCCAAGGCACTGGGTGTCAAGCTGATCGGGACCGTCAGTTCACAAGAGAAGGCCGACCTGGCCATGGCCAACGGTGCCTGGGCAACCATCAACTACACCCAGGAAGACGTGGTCGAGCGCGTACGCGAACTCACCAACGGCGAGATGTGCGACGTGGTTTATGACTCGGTGGGTAAAGACACCTGGGAAACCTCGCTGGACTGTCTCAAGCCACGCTCGCTAATGGTCAGTTTTGGCAACGCCTCCGGCCCGGTCGACGGCGTTAATATCGGGATTCTCAACCAGAAGGGCGCGCTGTTTGTTACCCGTCCCAGCCTGAACGGCTATGCCGACACGCGCGAACGTCTCGAAATGATGTGCGATGACGTCTTTGCCATGTTGAAAAGCGGCAAGATCAAGGTTGAGGTGGCCAACCGCTATCCGCTTAAGGATGTGGGTAAAGCACAGGACGCGCTGCAGAGCCGCAAGACTACCGGTTCCACGGTGCTATTGCCCTGATGTTTCTTGCGCCACAACCAAAACCGCCCTCGCTGAGCGAGGGCGGTCGTGATGGCGAGCCGTCAAGCGTGGCTAGCCGTAGGCCAGGTTGGGGAGCCAGGTGACCAGTGCCGGGAAGAGAATGACCAGCAGTAGCCCCAGCGCCTGAATGCCCAGGAAGGGGAAGGATGAGCGGAATATCTGCGCCATGGTGATATGCGGCGGGCAGACCCCCTTGATGTAGAAAAGCGCATAGCCGAAGGGCGGGCTGAGGAACGACATCTGCATGTTGACCAGATAGATCACCCCGAACCACAGCGAGACATCAGCCGCGTCGACACCGGGCAGACCAAACACGCCGTCGAAGGTCATACCCTTGATCAGCGGCACGAAGATCGGCACCGCCAGCAACAGGATGCCGACCCAGTCGAGAAACATCCCCAGCGCCACCAGCAGTACCATCATCAGCATCAGCACCGCATAGGGGCCGAGTCCCGCGCCGGAGATCAACTCCTGTACGAAGGTCTGACCGCCCTGCAGGATGTAGAAACCGACGAAGATACTGGCACCGAAGATAATCCACATCACCATCGCCGAGGCGACCAGCGTGGTCATGCAGGCGGCGTGCAGGTTGGGCCAGGTCAGTCGCTTGTGCATCGCGGCAACCAGCAGTGCGCCAAAGGTGCCGATACCCGCGGCTTCGACGGGCGTGGCGATACCGGTAAAGATGATACCCAGCACAAGCACCACCAGAACGATAGGCGCCAGCATATTCCGCAAGAGGCGCAACTTCTCTTTCATGTCAACACGGTCTTCGACCGGCATCGGCGGGGCCATCTTGACGTTCAGGGTGCCGCGCAGCCAGCAGTAAAAGCCGTACATGAAAGCCAGCAGCAAGCCAGGAATCAACGAGCCAAGGTAGAGTTCGCCTACCGATTGCTGGGCGATGACACCGTAGATGATCGCCAGGATCGAGGGGGGGATGAGAATGCCCAGGGTACCGCCCGCCATGATCGAGCCGATGGCAATTTCCGGGTCGTAGTTGCGTTTGAGCATCGCCGGTAAGGCAATCAGGCCCATGGTGACTACGGCCGCGCCAATCACACCGACCATAGCGGCGAGCAGCGTGGACGCAATTACCGTGGCGATGGCCAGCCCGGCCTTGAGGCCGCCCATCCACTTGTAGACGACGTCGAACAGCTCTTCGATGATCCCGGCTTTTTCCAGCACCGAGGCCATGAAGATGAACAGCGGAATGGCCGACAGCTGATAGTTGGTCATCATCGGGAAGATGCGTGACGGCATCAGGTTGAGCATATCCTGGGTGCCGACCAGGTAGAGAAAGCACACGCCCAGGCCGCCGGTAACGAACGCCAATGGCAAGCCTGCCACCAGGACGACCATCAAGGTACCGAACATCACCAGCGTCAGGCCGCCGATGCCCACATTGCTCAGTGCCCCTTCGAGGCTGCCCGCAAGGCTTTCGTAGTCGGTGGTAGCGATGTTGACCATCTCAAAGCCAGTCCAGGCCGCCAGAATGACGCCCATGGCCACAAGCACGGTGGAAAACGTGCGACTGTCGACGCGCGCCTGTCGATGATGCCGGTAGGACTGGAAATCACGAATCAGTTGGGCAATTCCTTGCAGCAGCAGCAGCAGTGCCCCAAAAAACAGCATGAACTTCACCGGGTAAAACTGGATGGCCCACTCGGTAAAGGACGTCTCGTTGGCGTAGCTTGAGCCGAAGAAGAAACGGTCGCTCACCGCCTGAGAAAAGAACTTCCAGCCGGTGACCAGTAGCGCGATGGTGAAGATGAAAAAGAAGATCGAGGTCAGCAGGTCAAGCGCCGCCCTGTTGATGGGTTTGGCTCGCGAGTAGAGGATGTCGACCCGGACGTGACCACCTTCACGTAGAGCAAAGGCGCCAGCGATCAGATACTGCATGCCGAACATCAGGGTCATTGATTCATGGGCCCAGTTGGTCGGCGAGTTGAAGGCGTAGCGCATCAATACTTCGTAGGCGAAAACGAACGGAGCAATCAGCGCCCAGTAGGCCACATAGCGGCCAAAGAAACCGGAAACGCGATCGACGACGGCGGTAAACAGGTTGCCCGGCGGTTGATAGGCGACCTCGCTGGCCTCGCTGGTGGGTATCTCGGCGGTGTCGCTGCCGCTGATCGTGGCGCCTCGGCGGAAGCTGCGGTCAACAAGCAGCATGACCAGCAACGGCAGCAAGAACAGTACCGACCAGTAGAGCCAATGAGGTAAGGTGAAATTGATCTCAAGATTCATGGACACTCCTCCGCAATGCCATCACCTTCAGGCGATAGAAACGGATTTTCGAGCCGACGGGATGCGGAATTAAACGTTACGCTCTATGCAAACCGGGTGCTGCGGCTTCTCTCCACAACACCCGGTGGCCTGAGCAGGCAGGTTAGGCGTTAAGTTCGTAGCCCTGGATGTCTTCCTCGGTGACCAAAGCCACCGCGGGGTCCATCATGGTATCCAGGTGGGCGCGGAATAGACGGGCTGCGTCGGCATCCTTGTTGGCCCACTTGAACCACAGCGGAATGGCTACTTCGCGGAAGCGCGTTGCGTCCTCTTCGGAGAGGTGGATGATCTCCACGCCTTTTTCGCGGTACTTGGGCCAGGCCTCTGCGTTGGCCTTCTGGATTGCCGCATAGTGCTCGCGTGAGTAGGCGGCTACCAGGTCGTGCATCAGGTCCTGGGTCTGGGTCGACATGCGCTCGAACACGCGGCGGTTGACGGATATGTCCATTAAGTCGACGGACTGGTGCAGGCAGGGCGTCGAGGGCGGTCCCATGATGATGTAGTCGGCCACCTGCCAAAAACCCAGCTCGTAGTTGACAGCGGCGCCGGTGTAATCTGCTGCGTCGATGGTGCCTTTCTCTAGGGCCGGATAGACCTCGGACCCTGGCAGCAGGGTGGTGCGAGCGCCCATGGCGGCAAAGGTTTCCGCCACGATGCCTCCCGGCATGCGAATCTTGACCCCTTTGAAATCGTCGAAGCTGCGCAGCGGAATCTTGGAGTGGATCAGGTTAAGGTCGTGGTGAACGTAGCCGAGCAGTTCCTGGCCCTGCTTGCGGTAAAGATCCTTGGCAATGTCGAAGCCGCCGTAGGCACCGAACATCATGTCCCACTGGTGGGGTAGCGAGAGCCCCATGGGGAAAGCCGTCAGGAAGACGCCCGCCGGCATCTTGCCGGGCCAATAAACGGTGAACCAGTTTTGGCCGTCGAGCACGCCGTTACGTACCGCATCGGCGACTTCAAAGGCGCCTGCCACGGCGCCAGCAGGGAAGGGCTCGATGCGTACCTCGCCTCCTGTGGCTTCGGCGACACCGGCTGCCCAGGCTTCGAATGTCCGGTAACCAACGGTGCCCGGCTGCCACGAAGACTGCATACGGATGCGAATACCTTCCTGGGCCTGAACATTGCCGATCCAGGGGGCAGCGACGGCAGCGGCGGAACCGGCGGCCGCCGTTTTAAGGAAATTACGCCGCGTGGAAGACCCCTTGATGATGGAGGAAGGTCGCTCAGTTGATGTGGAGATTGAAGATTCTGACTTCGCGTTTTGCTTTTTGTTATGCATGTTGGAAGCTCCAGCAGTGATCATTGTCACTGTTTGTTTTTGTATTCCCATACTCAAAATTGCACCACTCTCGAGTTCCCTGTGGCACAGGCAAGGTAATGCCTAGCGAGAAAGCATCACTTTACGTAAACAGAATTTAGCGAGTCCTGAGCTAAGCGCCAATTAATATTTTCAACGCTTGCCATAGTACAGCGAATGTCGAATGCCGACATACCTGCTTGGCCTCCATCAATGGTCTTATCTTTAGTCGATCTCGACATATGCCCCGATATGCCGCATACGCTGCTCAAACCTGGTCACATTCTCGACCATTGCGTCAGGGCCGAAGGCAACGCACTCTGCCAGAATGGCCTCGATAAGCGTAATGGCCGACAGGATCGAAGGGAAAAAGTGCGGGGTCGCGTTGGCAAGGTTGAATGAGATCTGAGCACCGGGTGCCAGCGGTGAACGCATGGTATCCGTTACCACGATGGCCTTGACGCCGTTAGCCCGGGTTACTTCCAGCGCTTTTACCGTTTCAGCGCAGTAGGGCTCAAAGCCGAAAACGACGACCGTATCGTTTTCATCGAAGCGGTCAAGTTCGGTTAAAAGCCCGCCTTCAAGACCTCTAATAAGGTTGATATTGGGCATGGCAATGCGCCCTACATAGGCAAAGTGGTAGGCGCAGGCAAAGGTGTCGCGAAAACCCACCACGGCGATATTGCGCGCGGCCAATAACTGCTGAGCGGCATCGCGTACCCGGGCCTGATTATCGGCAGTGAACAGGCGGCCAATGTTGTCGAAGGCGGCATCGCCGACATCCACAAAGAGAGGATCATCGGGCTGACTAGCCTGATGGCGAAGTCGGGAGGCGCGCCCTGATAGTTCCACTGGCGGTGTCTGTACCGCCGACTGGAATACCTCGCGAAACGTTTCATAGCTTTTGAAATCCAGTCGCTTGGCCAGACGCACCAGGGTCGAGGGCGTCACATGTGCCGCTTCCGCGGTTTTGCGGATGGATTGAAACGCGATGTTCAGGGGGTGTTCCATCACATAGCCTGCCGCCTGTTTCAACTGCGGGCTAAGGGTCGGATAAGCCGCCGCAAGTCGTTGGTTGATGGAATCCAGCGGCGAGGCAGACGATGGGGGCGTTTCACTATTTTCAGAGGTCATTCAAGGCTCCAGCGCATTCAGATGGGCAGTGTAAACCATGTCACCGGGTTGGTACATTTGTACCTTTTTATTCTTTATATGAAACATTCGTGTTGACTGAGACAAAGTATGGCCCTAGGATCATGTACGATACATATGTTTCTTTTTCTGGGTAATATAGAAACATATGTATCTATATTGTCATCTTTCTTTCAGGTAGCCCGACCCTAATGACCACGCCCCAAGCTTTGCCTCCCTACTCCCATCTTATTGTCACCCAGCAGGACCATGTGCTGACGGTTTGCCTCAACCGGCCCGACCGGCTCAATGCCGTCGTGGAGGCGCTGTATCAAGAGCTGCTCGACGTGCTGGCCATTGCCCAGCGCGAGCGGGACATTCGTGCCGTGGTGATCACCGGGGAGGGGCGCGCCTTCTGCGTCGGGGCTGATATGAAAGCCCACGAAGGCGCGGGGCGGACGCTTTTCCAGCGGCGCCAATATCTGCAGTTGGGGAATGACGTGGGCGAGGCGATTGCGCAACTGAGCAAGCCGGTGATTGCCGCAGTGAATGGCTATGCGTTGGGGGCAGGCGCCGAAATGGCCGTGGCCTGTGATTTTGTGCTGATGGCCGATGATGCCCAGATCGGTTTTCCCGAAACCAGCATTGGCACCAGCGTAGGCGGCGGCGTTTCCAAGTGGCTACCCCAGCTGGTCGGCCTGGCCCAGGCTCGCCGACTTCTGTATATCGGCGAAAGAATCAATGGAACCGAGGCAGTACGGCTGGGTCTGGCGCTGGCCAGCTATCCAGTGGATCAGTTGATGCCCGAGGCCTTATCACTGGCGTCGCAGTTGGCGGGAAAGGCGCCTGTGTCATTGGCCATGTTGAAGCCGCTGGTCAATCGCGCCGCGCAAACCGACCTGCCAAGCCAGCTTCAGCAAGAGCTGGATGCGGTCTTTACCTGTTCGACCACCGAAGACTGGCAGGAAGGCGTTAATGCCTTTGCCGAAAAACGAACGCCCGAGTTTAAAGGCCGTTAACCAATGGGGCCTCCCGCGGCTAGCCGTTCGCGGATGCTGTCGTTTCTCTCATTTCAACAGGGCATACCATGCAACCTATCGAAGGCAATCTTCCTTCAGTCAGCCTGCTCCATGCTGTTCTGGCGCCAGCGGGCATCGCGGTGGTAGGGGCGTCAGCCGATGCCACCAAACGTGGTTATAAAGCCATGGAAGGACTCGTAAAAGGCGGGTATCGCGGGGATATTTACCCGGTCAATCCTAAGGCCGACGCTATTTTAGGGGTCAAGACCTGGCCGTCTATCAGCGCGATTCCGGGGAAGCCGACACTGGCACTGCTTTGCACGCCTGCCGACACGGTCCCCGATCTGATTGCCGAATGTGGCCGCCGGGGTATCAAGGGGGCGGTGGTGTTGGCAAGCGGCTTTAGCGAAAGCGGTGTGAAGGGGGCAGCGTTGGAAGCCCGAATGATGGCCAATGCCCGCGCCCATGGTGTGCGGATCATCGGGCCCAATACCTCGGGGCTGTTTAATCTCCATCATAATGTCAACCTGCTGGCGCTCGAGAACCTCAAGCCCGGCGACATTGGAATTGTCTCGCAATCGGGGAACATGCTGCTTTCCCTGGCGTTGGAGGCCCAGCATAACGGGCAAGTGGGGTTCAGCACCTATATCGGCCCGGGTAACCAGAGCGATATCGGCTTTAACGACTACCTGCGCTATCTTGGCGAGGATGTGCATACCCGAGTGGCTACCCTCTATGTGGAAGGCTTTCGGGACGGTCGCCAGTTTCTCGATGTGGCGCGTGAGGTCACTGCCATGAAGCCTGTGGTGGTGTATAAATCCGGTTCCACCGAGCAGGGCCAAAAGGCCGCCAGCTCGCACACCGGGGCCCTTGCAGGTAGCTACCGGATGACCGTGGACCTGTTGCGCCAGGCCGGGGTGAGCGTGGTGCAATATTCCGATGAAATTCTCCCGGTGGCGGAAGGACTGGGCCGCTTGCAAAAGTCGGAGGGCAAACGCGTGGCGGTGGTGGCCGACGGTGGCGGTCAGGCAACGATTGCCGCCGATCGGCTGGCGGAAGCAGGCTTGACGCTGGCAACGCTTAGCCGCGAAACCCAGTTGAAGCTCGAGGCGCTTTTGCTACCCCAGGCTTCGACGCTGAACCCCGTCGATGTAGCGGGTTCTTCGGATGCGAACCCTTCACTTCTGGCAGAATGCATGGCCGTGGTGGCCGCTGACGCGAATGTCGATAGCGTGTTTTTAGTGGGGATGTTTGGCGGCTATAGCCTGCGCTTTGCCGAGTCCTTGCTGGGGGATGAGATGCGCGGAGCCGAATCCATGATTGAGCTCGCCCATGCGAGCGCTAAACCGCTGGTCATCTACAGCCTATACGCACCCATTAAACCCCCGGCGCTGCGTCGACTGCACGAGGCCGGGCTGCCCGTTTACGCCTCCATCGAGCATGCGGTAAGAGTGCTGGCGGCGCTGGGTGAGCGCGGCGAATACCTGGCAAAATGCGCCGTTCAACCCGCTGGTCCGCCGATGCAGGCATCCCCTAAAGGCCAGGCAATGCTAACCAACGCCAAAGAACAAAAGCGGGACTTGCTCGAGTTCGAAGCCAGGGGGCTTTTGGCCGAGCATGGCATTCATGTGCCCGACCAACGGTGGGTGCAGGGCAGTGATGAGCTGGGGGAAGTTGCCCGTCACTTTGGTGAACAGGCGTTGGCCATGAAAGTGGTTTCCAGAGACATCCTGCACAAATCCGACGCGGGTGGGGTCAAGCTCGATCTGGCAGGCGACGCCGCTTTGCGCGATGCCTACCAAACCATCATGGCTAACGCCAAGGCTTATGACCCCAGCGCCCGGCTCGAGGGGGTGCTGGTCACGCCGATGGTTGAGAAAGGGGGGGAGGTGATCATTGGTATGCTGCGGGACCCGGTCTTTGGCCCGGTACTGATGTTTGGCCTGGGCGGCGTTTTCGTCGAAGTTTGGGAGGACGTGGCGTTTCGTTCACTGCCCATCACCCAAGCCGACGCCGAATCCATGGTGAACCAGATCAAGGCGCAGAAAGTGCTGGAAGGCGTCCGCGGTGCACCGGCGGTCAATAAGCAGGCGCTGGTAGTGTTGTTGATGCGCATTTCAAAGCTGGTGGACGCCTATCCGAGTATTCGTGAGCTGGATTTAAACCCGGTGATGGCCTATCCAGACAGCCATCCCCACGGGTATGCCATTGTGGATGCCCGAATCATCGTGGAGCGCGAAGAATGAGTCTATCGATGCCGACACTGGCGGATGCGACACTAACCCTTGAAGAGCGGGTAGCCACGCTCACCATGAATCGACACGACGTGCGCAATGCGCTTACCGGCACCGCACTGGTCGATGACATTGTTGCCACGTCTAACTGGGTGAATCACACAGACGAGGTGTCGGTACTGGTGATCACCGGCGCTGGCTCGGCGTTTTCCGCCGGTGGTAACGTCAAGGATATGGCCCGCCGCGACGGCGATTTCGCGGGAGACGCGGCGGAAGTCGCCGAGCGTTATCGTCGGGGCATCCAGCGTATGCCGCTGGCGCTTGAAGCGGTGGAAGTACCCATCATTGCAGCGATCAACGGGCCTGCGATCGGTGCCGGGTTTGACCTGTCCAATATGGCGGATTTACGCATCGCTTCGCGCCAGGCCAAGTTTGGCGAAACCTTTCTCAACCTGGGCATTATTCCCGGCGACGGCGGGGCATGGTTCATGCAGCGTCAGATCGGTTACCAGCGTGCCTTTGAACTGACCTTGTCCGGACGGGTTATCGATGCCCAGGAAGCCCTGGCGTATGGCATCGTGTTGGAGGTTGTCGAGCCCGATGCGCTGATGACGGCAGCGATGGCGCATGCCGGGCGCATCGCTGCCCAGCCGCCCAAGGCCACGCGGTTGACCAAGCGGCTGATGAAAATGGCGCCTGACATGGAGCTAAAGGCGTTTCTTGACGTCTGCGCCGTTTTTCAGGGTATGTCCCATAACGAACCCGAGCACCTTGAAGCCGTTCAGCAAATGTTGGAACGCATGAAAAAATAGCGTCATTGCTCTGTCGGCTCAACCAATGACCTGTCTCAGCCTGGCATCGCCGGGCTTTTTACTGGCGTATAGTCAATGCCTGATATTGGTTACCTGCGCGTCGCTATCTGATTTACAGTGAAGCAAGCGTTTAACCACGGTAGTGACGGTGAACCACAGGGAGGTGATGCAACAATGGCAATCGAGGACGTGGGGCTGGCGCCGAGTACGCTGGTATTTGTCGTGCTGGGGTTAACATTGGCGGCCTTTGTATGGGGGCGGTTTCGCTACGACCTGGTCGCCCTTTCCGCGCTTTTGGGGTCGGTGATGCTGGGATTGGTGCCCGCCGAAGATGCGTTTCTCGGTTTTGGCCATCCTGCGGTGATCACCGTTGCCGCCGTGCTGGTGCTGAGTAAAGGGTTCGAACGCTCTGGCCTGGTCGATATTATCGCCGACCAGATACTCAGGGTGGGAGAGCGTTTGATCCTCCAATTGCTGGCGTTGGTGGGAACCGTCCTTGTGCTTTCGGGAATCATGAACAATGTCGGAGCGCTGGCGCTGTTGTTGCCCGTTGCCATGCGTATGGCGCGGGAACACGACACCTCTCCATCGCTATTGCTGATGCCGCTGGCATTTGGCTCGCTGCTGGGTGGGCTGACGACACTTATCGGTACCCCGCCGAATATCATTATTTCCAGTTATCGGGGTAACGTATCCGAGGATACTTTCAGCATGTTCAGCTTTGCCCCGGTAGGAGGCGTCGTGGCGTTGGCCGGGTTGGCCTTTATCGTGCTGGTTGGCTGGCGACTAACGCCCAAGCGGAGCGGCCAGGCATCACCGTCGGATATGTTCGATACGGCCAACTATCTGGTAGAGCTCAAGGTCAACGATGAATCAAAAGCCAAGGGGTTGACGCTGCAGCAGCTTCGCGACGAGCTCGAAGAATCCATTCCGGTACTGGCGGTAGTGCGTGATGACAATCGCCAGGCGGGCTATTCGTTTCACGGCATGTTACAGGCCGGCGACATCCTGCTTTTGGAAGCCGGCCCTGAAGAACTAAAACTGCTGGAAGACAAAGCAGGGCTGAGCGCCGTCGCCGAGCTTGAACGGGATGACGAGGATGGCGAGACTACCGATTTGGCCGAAGACGAAGAGCCAGAGTCGCATCCATCGGTGGATACCGAGGGGCTACAGCTGGTGGAAGTGGTGGTGCGCAATGACTCCATGATGATCAACCGGAGTGTCCGTCAGTTGCGCCTCAATCACCAGTTTGGTCTGCATCTGGTCGCGGTGGCTCGGGATGGCACCCGGTTAAAGCAGCGCCTGCGGGATATTCGTTTTCAGACCGGGGATATCCTGTTGTTGCAGGGCGAGGAGAATGAAATTGCCGAAAGCCTGCCAGCGTTGGGTTGTTTACCCCTGGCTAACCGTGATCTGAACCTTGGCCAGCCACGCAAATTGCTGCTTTCGTTGGCTATTTTTGCGGCTGCTATCGTTGCTATGCTGTTGGATGTACTGCCTGCTGCGGTGGCATTGAGTAGTGCGGCACTGGTGTCGCTTTTGATCGGCGTGCTGCCGCTTCGGGAAGGCTATCAGGCAATCGATGGGCCGGTGATCGTCCTTTTGGGGGCCATGATTCCGGTCGGTGAGGCACTGGAGTCCAGCGGCGGGGCGGACTTGATTGCCCAGGCGTTGTTGCAATGGGGAACCGACTGGCCGGTGGTGGTTACCCTGGTGGGACTGTTTATCCTTTCCATGCTGCTTTCCAATGTCATCAACAATGCCGCGGCGGCGCTGCTGATGGCGCCCATTGCCGTCAGCCTGGCGAGAGGGTTCGAGGTATCGCTCGACCCCTTCTTGATGGTGGTTGCGGTCAGTGCGTCCTGCGCCTTCCTGACCCCGATAGGCCATCAGTCCAATACGCTGGTGCTGGGGCCCGGGGGCTATAGGTTTGGCGATTACTGGAAGCTGGGGTTGCCGCTTTCGGCGGTCGTGCTGCTGGTGTCGATACCGATGATCCTGTGGGTATGGCCGCTGTCGGCATAATGTTCGTCTTCGAGCATCAATGGGCGTTATTTGATGGGAAATTTTGCTACGCTGCTATGTTTGAAAGTGAATGATTTCAAAGTGAATGGTTTCAAAGTAAATAGTTTAAAAGTAAATACGTTCTAAAACGAAAAAATAACGTCACGGGCTAGCTTATGAATCAACAGTTTCGTCAAGACGCGATCATCGAGCTGGTCCGCCAGCATGGGTACATGAGCATCGAGCAGCTCACTGACCACTTTGCCGTAACGCCACAAACCATTCGCCGCGATCTGAATACGCTGGCAAACGATGGCCGCGTTAGACGCGTTCACGGAGGGGTGGGGATTGAATCCAGCACGGTGAATACCGCCTACAGCACGCGCAAGACCCTGCACCTGGAAGAAAAAGAGCGTATCGCGCGGTGCCTGGCAGCGCATATTCCCAACGACGCATCACTGTTCATTAACATCGGTACCAGCAACGAAGTGATTGCCCAGGCGCTGCTCGATCATCAGGGGCTGGAGATTATCACCAATAACCTCAACGTCGCCGCGATTCTGCAGCACAAGGAAGATTTTACGGTGATCATTGCAGGCGGGCAGGTGCGCTCCCGGGATGGCGGTATTATTGGCGAGGCCACCATCGACTTTATCAACCAGTTCAAGGTCGATTACGGCATTATCGGTATCAGTGGCATCGACGAAGACGGCTCTTTGCTGGAGTTCGACTACCAGGAAGTACGCGTTGCCCAGGCCATCATCGCCAATTCACGGCGCGTTTATCTGGCCGCCGACTATTCCAAGTTTCACCGTAACCCGGTGGTACGCCAAGGCAATATTGCCCAGTTGGACGCGCTGTTTACCGACCGCAAACCGCCTGAGGCCATTCAGCGCCTGCTGACCCAGCATGATGTCGCGCTGCACCTGGCCTGACCAGGTGAAGGCGGTGATGTTTTCATACTTGAGCATTGCTGGCGGCTGGCGTAGCCTTTGGTGATAATAAATCGAAAATAAATGTACATAATCGAAACTACCAACAACAAAGTGAACGTGCCATGTCCTCCTATATACTTGCCATCGATCAAGGTACGACCAGTTCCCGCGCCATCCTGTTTGACCGTGAAGGTCAAGTAACCGCCGTCGCGCAGCAGGAATTTACCCAGCACTATCCCTACGACGGTTGGATCGAGCACGATCCTGAAGATATCTGGGACACGGTCGTTGCCACCTGCCAGGAAGTCGTCAAAAAGGCCGCTATCCAACCAGCGCAGATTGCCGGTGTGGGCATTACCAACCAGCGCGAAACCACCATTGTGTGGGACAAGCGCACCGGAAAGCCGGTTTATAACGCCATTGTGTGGCAGGACCGGCGTACCTCGTCGCTCTGTGAACAGCTACGCGATGGTGGCCATACCGAGCGTGTGCAGGCCAAGACCGGCCTGCTGATCGACCCGTACTTTTCCGCCACCAAGCTTGCATGGGTGCTGGACAACGTCGAAGGGACCCGAGCCCGGGCTGAGAAAGGTGAATTGCTCTTTGGTACCGTCGACAGCTTCCTGATCTGGCGATTGACCGGTGGTCACCATCACGTAACCGATGCCACCAATGCCTCGCGCACCGCCTTGTTCAATATCCACGAGCAATGCTGGGACGATGAACTGCTCGACCTGTTCGATATTCCGGCAAGCTTGCTGCCCGAGGTGAAAGACTCGAGCGATGACTTTGGAACCATGGATGCCCGCTGGCTGGGTGTTGAGCTGCCGATTGCGGGCGTGGCGGGTGATCAACAGGCCGCGCTGGTCGGTCAGGCGTGCTTTCAGCCGGGTATGGGGAAGAGTACCTATGGAACCGGCTGCTTCATGATCGTCAACACCGGGGATACACCGTCGCTGTCACGCAACCGCTTGCTGACAACCATTGGCTATCGCCTGAATGGCAAGCCGACCTACGCCATGGAAGGCAGTATCTTTGTCGCCGGCGCCACCGTCCAGTGGCTGCGCGATGGGCTGAATTTATTTGCGGATGCGGCGGAAACCGAAGCCCTTGCGCGTAAAACCCGCCGTGGGCACAGCGTTTATCTGGTGCCCGCGTTTACCGGTCTCGGGGCACCGCACTGGGACCCCAAAGCCCGTGGGGCGATTTTTGGCCTGACCCGCGATACCGGGATTGCGGAAATTGTCGCCGCTGGTCTTCAGGCGGTCTGTTACCAGACGCGTGATCTCCAGCATTGCATGAACGACGATATGGAAGCCCCTCCCGGCAATCTGCGTGTCGATGGCGGCATGGTCAAGAATAACTGGGTCATGCAGTTTCTGGCCGACATGCTGAACGTGCAGGTAGACCGCCCCACGATTCTGGAGACCACCGCGCTGGGGGCCGCCTACCTGGCTGGCCTGCGGTTAGGCTGGTATCAGACCCTGGACGAGATAGAGCAGCTCTGGCGCTGCGAGCGCAGCTTTATACCGAGCATGGAGGAGGCAAACCGCGAACAGCTGTACCAAGGGTGGTTGGACGCGGTTTCCCGCGTACGTTCAACGGATTGACCCATTCCCGCCAGAAGCCGCTATCGCCATTGTTGTGATAGCGGCGTCATTTTATTAACCCTTGGTCGACTGGCGTTGTCGGGGTGATGGCGTATACTGCTCTCGTTTTTCCAGGCCATCTCGGCCAAGTTTCTCGTCTTTATCAACGCCTTCCCGCGTATTGACCCTCTCTCGTGAAATTCTATGACACCCTTTGGGGCTATTCGGCGCTTATGTAGTCGAGCTACAACGCTGCCTGCGGCCAATGAAGCATTGTGAGCTTTACGGCAGTGCACCATAGTGAAGTCATGGATCAGGGCGGTGTTTCGTTATCCCGATTGACCCTTCTGACCACTGCTACATTTGATGCGCTTTTGAATTACCCGGGCGCTTGAAGCGAAGGTCTTGTAACGCTTGTGACCTTATCGCAGTCACCGAACTGGACACTTATCCGGTCCAGCATGAGTAGCAACGTCACCATTCGTCATTAACAAGATGGCTGCTTAACGATTAACGACAATAGTAAGCAGCGGATGACCATACCATGAGGGTTTTACCATGAACTGCATCGAATTAAGCCAACAAGCCGACCGAATCGCCAATACGTTTAGCAAGCAGGATCTGGCCAAGCTGGTAGTAGCGCTAAAAGGACAGCGGGAGTCACTTCAGCACGCGGTTGAAGTCATCGACACCATTGATAACCGTATGGGGTACACCATTGAAGAAGCCTGGGACGAGGTGCTGGCAGGGGATTCCCAGCTGCTGGTTGAAAACGAAGAATAGCGACTAAAGATCAGTTTTTGACGCTCGTCACTTTCCTCTATCCCCCTGCGGCCACCGTGAGGGGGATTTTATTTGCCACTGTGTTTCCTGCCGCCGTTCTCTATGAGGGAACTTCCTGTTTGGGGGCATAGGGTTGGGCGGTATCCCGGTTCTGGGCGAAGTACGCCTCAAAGCGCTCTTCGGCTTGCTCGCCGAAGAGAACACGGCAGGCTTCTTTCAACCCCTTGGAGTGGCGCAGTTGCTCGTGGTGTACCACGAGTGACACCTTGGCCCGGCGGCGCAGGAAATCTTCAAGCTGGGTGATCATTTCATGATCACGGGCATGTTCAAGCTCGCAGCGGATATATTCCGTGCCCTCGATCAGAATGTCGGCCTCTGCCGGATCCTGGCGGATTTTTTCCAGCATGGGCATGGCCTGTTCGGCGTAACGCCGCCAAAGGCGTGATGAGAGAGGCTCTGACGATGTGGCTGCTGTCATGGCGTCCAGGTTCATGCGCTTGGCGTGATCCATGAACTGTTGTTTCACGGCATCGGGTGGCTCGCCATACCAGCGGAAGCCCTGGTCGGGTAGTTCGATCCCAAGCTTCGCGACGGCTTCAGCGATCTCGTCGCCCACGTTCAGGCAGTCGGTCAACTTGCCGCCAAAAATACTGATGTGTGCGCTATCCTGATTGGTGTCGATCACATGCTTGCGGGATAGCTGGAGAAAGTCACGGTCGTTGCCTTGATCCGCCTTGATGGCCAAGGGGCGCACGCCACAGCGGGTCGAGATGATATCGGCCTGGCCCAGTGGCTTGTCGAGTGTCAGGCGCTTGTTGATGTTTTCCAGCACGAAGTCAATATCGTCAGCGGTAACATCCACCTCGGGGTGTTCCATGTGCGTATCGGTGGTCCCGATGCAGGTCCGGTTGCCCATGGGAATCACAAAGAACAGCCGCCCGTCGTCGGCGAAGAAGGCCAGCACGCGCTGGGAATCCGTCAACTGGGGCACAATCAGGTGAATGCCCTTGGAGTACAGGTGTTGGTGGGTGGTCTTTTGCCCGGTCAGGGTATTGTGCTGATCGACCCAGGGGCCCGCTGCATTAATCAGGACCTTGGCACGGATATCGAAGGTTTGGCCATCCATCACGTTACGCGCCTTGGTGACCCAGATATTCCCTTCACGCTCGGCGCCCAGTGACTCAACATAATTGGCGGCAGTTGCCCCATGATTGAGAGCATGACGAACGAAATTGAAGACAAACCTGGCATCGTTGTCGTGCAGGTAGGCATCTGAATATTCAAAGCCGCCGACGGAGTCGCCGATATCGATAATCGGTTCTTCCTGCTTGATTGCCTTGGGTGACAGCAAGCGGGGACGCTTGGTAAAGCCATTGCCCATCAGCCAGTAAAGCCAGGTACCAATCCACAAGTAGCGTGGTGAATGGCGAAACCCACGGGTGATGTTGGTCAGAAAACGAATTTCCTGAACAGTGGATGGGTAACTTTTAATTAAATGATTGCGACTCTTGCAAAGCTTTCTGACCAATGCGAAGTCTTTGCTTTCCATGTATTTAATGCCTCCCCAAACGAGGTTCGAGGAATGCATGCTGGTGCTGCCAGCGAAGTCGCCGCGATCGATCAGGGCAACCTTGGCACCTTTACCCGAGAGCGCAGCAGCGGTGGCGGCACCATTGATGCCGCCACCTATAATCAGTACATCGAATTCATCCGAATGTAGTTTCTCGATATTACGGTTACGCAGTTTCATAGCGGATCCAAATTAACAAAGAAAGCCCCGTTCACGGCGCTATATGGCGACCGCGCTGTTGGTAAATGTCGATAGAGGTTGCCGCCAATGAAGCCGGAAAGGGCGGGCCGTGGGGCCCGCCCAGCCGGTATTAGCGCGTACCGGCCGACATCCATTCTTCCATCATTTCGTCGTAAGGCATGGTGGTGCCTTGCGGCATTTCGTCATCCAGCTTGGCTTTCGGCGCGCCATCCTGGTCCAGCCAGTACTGCGGGTCACGCTCTTCGTTCAGCAGGGGGGCGTAGCTGTCGAAGACGTTGGCACGAGCAAGCCGGTTCATGGTGCTATCCATATCCGCCGCCAGTGCATCGAGACCTTCCTGTGGCGTAACTTCGCCGCTCATGACCGGTGCAAGGTTTTGCCACCACAGCGGCGCCATGCGGGGGTAGTCGGGTACGTTGGTACCCGTTGGCGTCCAGTTGGACTCGTTGGGGCTGCGGTAGAATTCGACCAACCCGCCCAGCTTGGGCGCCATTTCGGTCATCTGCTCAGAGAAGATGTCGGACTCGCGGATCGGTGTCAGGCCATGCATCAGCTTTTCCAGCGACACCGTCTTGGACACGGTGAACTGACCAAACAGCCACGCCGCTGTGCGACGGTCTTCGGGGGTAGAGTCAAAGAACGTCCAGGCGCCTACGTCCTGATAGCCAACCTTCATGCCTTCTTCCCAGTAAGGGCCGGTAGGCGAGGGCGCCATGCGCCATTTCGGGTTGCCTTCGTCATCGGTCACGGCAACATCGGGGTCGGTCATGTCGGCGGTGAAGGCGGTGTACCAGAAGATCTGCTGGGCAATGTTGCCTTGAGCAGGTACCGGGCCGGCTTCACCGAAGGTCATGCCTTGAGCCTCTGGGGGGGCAAAGTCGCGCAGCCAGTCCACCGCTTTCTGCATGGCAAATACTGAAGCGGGCGAGTTGGTGGCGCCGCCGCGGCTGACGCTGGCGCCCACCGGCTGGCTATCCTCGTTGACGCGAATGCCCCAGTCATCCACCGGGTTGCCGGACGGCACGCCGGGGCTGCCCATACCCGCCATGGACAGCCAGGAGTCGTGGAAACGCCAGCCTAGTGACGGATCACGCCGACCGTAGTCCATGTGGCCATAGATCTTTTCACCGTCGATCTCGCCGACATGCTCGGAAAAGAACTCGGCAATGTCCTCATAGGCGGTCCAGTTGGTGGGGACGCCAAGGTCGTAGCCGTAAATATCACGGAACTGCGCTTGCAGGTCTTCGCGCTGGAACCAGTCGTAGCGGAACCAGTAGAGGTTGGCGAACTGCTGGGTTGGCAGTTGATATAAGCTGCCATCCGGTCCGGTCCCGTACTGAAGCCCAATGAAGTCGTCCAGATCCAGCGTGGGTAGCGTGTAGTCGGCCCATTCGTTTTCCATCGCCTCGGAGAGGTTGATGGTGGTGCCATAGCGGATGTGGGTGCCGATGGCATCGGTATCGTTGACGAAACCATCGTAGATGCTGTTACCCGACTGCATCTGGTTTTGCATGGTGTCGACAACATCGCCTTCGCCAATGATGTTGTGAGTGACGTTGATGCCGGTCAGTTCGCTAAAAGCTTCCGCCAGCACTTCGCTTTCGTAGACGTGGGTGGTTAACCCCTCGGCCACGGTCTGGATATCCATGTCGCGAAATGGTTCGGCCGCCTTGGCAAACCACATCAGCTCTTCGATCTGTTCCTCGCGGCTCAGGGTCGAGTTTTGGAAATGCTCGTCGACCAGCCGCTCGGCCACCGCACGTGCATCGTGGTCATCTGCGGCTAGCGAACCGGACGCTAGCAGCAGGCTGGCGGCGAGGGTGGTGAGTTTGAAATTGTTATGTCGCATATAGACCTCGTTGTGTTGTGATCTTCCCTAATGTCGGAACCGTCCATGAGACCGCTTTTGGTTGTTGCGCCGGTTATCCCCAGCGCATCAGCACCACCAGCCATGCAAGCGAAGCTGCCAGTGCTAACCAAATTGATAATGAGGTGTAGCCAATCACGCCTAGATGAATAAACGCAGCGCACAGCAGGCCAACAAACAGCCGGTCGCCACGGGTCGTGGAGATGGGCAGAAAGCCCTTGCGTTCGATGGTGGGTGAGACAATCTCCCAAACCGTCATCCCGGCCAGCATGGCGGCAATGGCGGAAAAGAAAATAGCGGTGGGTACCGTCCATACCATCCAAGACATACATCACCTCCTTAGGTACGGCCCAGGGCAAAGCCCTTGGCGATATGGTGGCGAACGAAGTAGACCACCAGAATCCCCGGCAGAATGGTCAGCACACCGGCTGCGGCGAGCGTGCCCCAGTCAATCCCCGATGCAGTGGACGTGCGGGTCATGATCATGCCAATGGGCTGGGCGTCGGTGGCGGTCAGCGTTCTGGCCAGGAGCAGTTCAACCCAGGAGAACATGAACAGGAAGAACAGCGTGACGCCGATACCTGAGCGAATCATCGGGATGAAAATCTTGACGAAAAAGCGGGGAAAGCTGTAGCCGTCGATGTAGGCGGTTTCGTCGATCTCCTTGGGCACGCTGCTCATGAAGCCTTCCAGAATCCAGATGGCCAGCGGAATATTGAACAGGCAGTGCGCCAGCGCCACGGCAATGTGCGTGTCGAACAGCCCCACCGAGTAATAAAGCTGGAAGTAGGGCAGCAGGAATACCGCTGGCGGTGCCATGAGGTTGGTCAGCAGCCAGAAGAACAGGTGCTTATCGCCAATGAAGCTGTAGCGGCTGAAGGCATAGGCAGCAGGCAACGCCACACAAATGGTGATCAGCATGTTCATCAGTACATAGGCAATCGAGTTGACATAGCCCATGTACCAGCTTGAGTTGGTAAAGATGCCGATATAGTTATCAAAGGTAAGGTTCTCCGGCCACATGGTCATGGAGCCCAGTATCTCGCTGTTGGTTTGCAGCGACATGTTGAGCAGCCAGTAGATGGGCAGAATCATCAGGACCAGGTAGATGCCCAGCAACAAGCGCGAGCGCAGCCTTGTTCTTGCATTGCGCTTGCGGCGTTGTGCCGGTGTGATGCGGCTGAAAATGGTGTTGTACTTTTCACCCGGCTGGGTGTTCTCCAGTTGATAGCTCATGTCATGCGCCTCCCTGGGAATGCTTGTCTTTCTGCATGTTCATGATGGCGGTGTAGAACACCCAGCTCACCAGCAGGATGACCAGGAAGTAGATGATCGAGAACGCAGCAGAGGGGCCCAGGTCCTGCTGGCCCACGGCCATGGTGGTCAACGATTGGCTCAGGAAAGTCGTTGAGCTGCCAGGCCCGCCGCCGGTCAGTACAAAGGGCTCGGCGTAAATCATGAACGAATGCATGAAGCGCAGCAGTACGGCAATGACCAGCACATTGGTCAGCTTGGGCAACTGAATGTAGCGAAATACCGCCCATTTGGAGGCACGGTCAATACGCGCCGCCTGATAGTAAGCTTCGGGGATCGAGCGCAGCCCGCTATAGCAAAGCATGGCGACCAGCGGGGTCCAGTGCCATACGTCCATCAAGATGATCGTCACCCAGGCATCGCCGGCGTTACGGGTAATGTTGTAGTCGATGCCCAGCTGGCGTAGCCCCCAGCCCATCAGACCGATATCGCCGCGGGTGAAAATCTGCCAGATGCTGCCCACCACGTTCCAGGGGATCAGCAGGGGCAGGGTAATCAGAATAAGTACCGCCGACGCCTGCCAGCCGCGTTTGGGCATGATCAACGCAATGCCGATTCCCAGGGGAACCTGGATCGCGAGAATGGTGAGCGAGAATATTATCTGGCGAAGAAACGCCGCTTGCAGGGCCGGGTCGTTGAGCATGGTTTCAAACCACTCGGTGCCGGTAAAGAAACGGGCGTTGGCGCCCAGCACGTCCTGCACCGAATAGTTGACCACGGTCATCAGCGGCACGATCGCGGAAAATGCGACCAGTACAAGCATTGGCAGTACCAATAGCCAGGCGCGGTTGTTATAGACTTTATTCATGATCTACCTCGACTCGGTATTCATCGACGTAAAGGCTCAGTTTGTCGTCGGGAAAACGGATATAGACGGTGTCACCCAAGTCAGGATGGTCTTCGGGCAGCCTGGCTTTGAAGGTTTGCTGATTGAGCGAGAAGGTGAGAATGGCGTAGGTCCCAAGGTCCTGCAGGTTCTCTTTTTGTACAGCAATCGTGTCGGGTTCGTGGCTTGAGTGTACCTCGATGAACTCCGGGCGAATGCCGAGCTTGAGATTGTCGCTCTCGGCCTTTTTAAGCGTGGCCAGATAAGCATTGCTTAACGGCAGTGACTGGTCGCCGAAATAGGCCGTATTTTGTGCCTGATCGTAGCGAAGCTCGAAAAAGTTCATGCCGGGGCTGCCGATGAAATAACCCACGAAAGTATGTGCGGGCGTCTCGAATAGCTCCCTTGGGGTGCCGAACTGAACTACCTGGCCTTCATACATCACGGCGATCTTGTCAGCGAAGGTCGAGGCCTCAAGCTGGTCGTGGGTGACGTAGATCATGGTGATGTTAAAGCGCTCGTGGATTTCCTTGAGCTTGCGGCGCAGTTTCCACTTCAACTGCGGGTCGATGACGGTAAGCGGCTCATCAAACAGAATGGCGGTAACGTCGTCGCGGACCAGGCCGCGCCCCATGGAGACCTTCTGCTTTTCATCGGCGGTCAGGTTCTTGGCCTTGCGCGATAACAGCGGTGTCAGCTCAAGGATGTCGGCAACTTCCAGCACCTTGGGTTTAACCCGGTATTCGGGGGTGTTCATATTGCGCAGCGGGAAGGCGAGGTTATCGAACACCGTCATGGTGTCGTAGATCACCGGGAACTGGAACACCTGGGCGATGTTGCGCTCTTCCGGTGGCAGTTCATTGACCCGCTGACCATCAAAGAGCACATCGCCTTCGGTGGGCGCCAGCAGCCCTGAAATGATGTTCAAAAGGGTGGATTTGCCGCACCCCGACGGCCCCAGCAAGGCATAGGCCCCGCCTTGATGCCATACGTGTTCCATATGGCGGATGGCGTAATCCTTGGCCGATTGCGGGTTGGCGCTGTATGTATGCGCGAGTGTCTTGAGTACGATCTCAGCCATGGGCAGCACCCTCCGTCTGAGCCAACGGGGTATGCACGATGTGGCCCTGCTGGTCGAAAACAAACAGTTTATGAGTGGGGAAATACACCTTGATGGGCTGATTGACCTTCAGCTCGTGTATCCCCAGAAGGTGCAATACCAGGGGGAAGTGCGCATGACGCGCATGGAGGAAGGTTTCGGACCCACTGATTTCGGCGACATCCACGGTGACCGGCAGTTCCAGGTCATCCGGGGCTTGCGGGGTCAGGCTCAAATGCGAGGCGCGAACCCCGAACTGGTAGTCACCAGGCGGCAGCTTTTGCAAGGCATCGTCGCAGGTAAAGTGAGTGTCGTTATCGAAGGTGATCTCGTTGTCGGTGAGCCGGCCCGGCACGATGTTGATCGGCGGCTCGGAGAACATCTCGGCGCTGAGAATGCCGTTGGGCTGCCGGTAGATCTGATCGGTGGGGCCGTACTGAAGCAGCTTCCCTTCGTGAAGAATGGCCGTGTTGCCGCCGAGTGCCAGGGCCTCATTAGGCTCAGTGGTGGCGTACACGGCAATACAATTACGCACTTTGAACAGATCACGCAGTTCGTCGCGTAATTCCTCACGGAGCTTATAGTCCAGGTTGACCAGCGGCTCGTCGAAGAGAATGACATCGGCATCCTTGACCAGAGCGCGGCCCATGGCGGTGCGCTGCTGCTGGCCCCCGGACAATTCCAGAGGGTAGCGGTCAAGCAGATGCTCGATATGCAGCATTTCAGCCATTTCGCCGACGCGCTTGTCAATTTCGCTTTTTGGCAGCTTGGCGAGTTTAAGCGGCGACGCAATGTTGTCGTAGACCGTCAAGCTGGGGTAATTGATGAACTGCTGATACACCATCGATACGTTGCGATGGCGCACCGGTACCCCGGTGACGTCTTTGCCGTCCATCAAGATACGGCCTTGGGTAGGCGGTTCAAGGCCTGCCATCAAACGCATCAGTGTGGTCTTGCCTGCGAGTGTTCTACCCAGTAGCACATTGAAAGAGCCTGGCTCGAGTGCTAGGTCAACGTCGCTAATATAGGGAACACCGCCGACGGTATGGGCGATATTTTGCAAATGTAGAGACATGCGGATCTCGCTAGCGTCGTTGTTATTGGAGAATATCTAGCTTTCGTTTACGAAATCCTAGTTGATCGTTTTCGAACCTGCAATGCCTTTATATGCTTTCGTTTTCAGTTTTTGGATAAAAAATCGAAAATTAAACGAAAGTCTAGGATCAAAAAAACCGGCCTCGATGAGGCCGGTTGAAGGTAGGTACGAGCGAGAGGCTACTTAATGCTGTCCGCTGTCTCGGATGCTTCCCTGGCTTGTCCCTTGGCGTTGTGGTCAATCAGCGTCGATTTGTCGGTAGCAAAGGTGTCGTAGGGGAAATCATCCACGGTGAGCATTGCCAACACCTCTGCTTCGAATTCACGCATGAACTGGGCATCTTCTTCGCTGATCAGGCGCTTTTCCAATGCCGCCTCCACCCGTGCTTCTGGGTGCAGGGCCGTCTGCGGCAGTTCACCCTTGGCGTAGGCCTTGTTGACCGTCCGGTAGATCGCCTCGGCACGGTCGTAGTCCAACAGCAGGGCATTGTAACGGGCCAGCGGGTTGCGCTGCTCGCCGTCGTCGGCGTCCCAGGTGTTGTGCAACAGCTTGGTGCGCAGGGCGCTGTGGGTGGACACCCGCGTGGCGATATCCCGTGCATAGTCATCGTGGGGCTTGTCCCAGCGGCGACCGGTCGGCATAACGATCACTTTCAGCGTTTTGCCCAGCGCCCGGTTGGGCAGGTTATCGAAAATCTCGACAAAGGCCTGTTCAGCGCGCTGGAGCAGGAAGCGGCAGCTGTAATGCAGCAGGGCTTCTTCGCCTTCCACCTTGTCACCCGCTTGCCACTGCTTGAGTACCATCGAGGCCAGGTAAAGGTTGGAAAGCACATCGCCGAGGCGAGCCGAGAGCATCTCGCGCTTTTTCAGAGCCGAGCCAAGGCTTGCCATGGCCGCATCGGCGCACAGCCCAAAGCCTGCGGAGAGGCGGGCAATGTCCTGTGCATAGGCCGTTGCAGGCCCGTCAAATGGCACCTGGGGTTTGCCGATACCGAAGCCCAGCGTAAAGGCGCGCGCTGCGTTGCCGAAGATGAGGCCCGCATGGCTGAAGAACGCCTTGTCGAATGCCTTGATATCGTTGGCGTCCTTGGCGGCGAGCTCCTCGAGCACGTAGGGATGGCAGCGAATCGCGCCCTGACCGAAGATCATCAGGTTGCGGGTCATGATGTTGGCGCCTTCCACGGTGATCGCCACCGGGTTGGCACTGTAGCCGATCCCCAGGTAGTTGCGCGGGCCCAGGGTAACCGCCTTGCCGCCGTGTACGTCCATGGCGTCGGCCAGGATGTCACGCTGGAATTCGGTCAGTTGGCTTTTCAGAATCGCCGAGGGGACCGCGGGCTTCTCGCCGTGGTCGATCAGGTTGGCGGTTTGATAGACCGTCGCCTGGGAGATATATCCAAGCGCAGCCATCCGCGCTAAAGGTTCCTGAACACCTTCCATTTCCGCTACGGGCACGTTGAACTGACGGCGCACGCGGGTGAAGCCGCCGCTCCAGCCCAGCGCATAGCGCGCGGTGCCGGTGGCGCCGGAGGGCAGGGTGATGCAGCGGCCGATCGAGAGGCACTCGACCAGCATACGCCATCCCTGACCGATCATGTCGGGGCCGCCGATGATGGTATCCAGCGGCACAAAGACGTCCTTGCCCTTGATCGGGCCGTTCATGAAGGGGCTGCCGATTGGATGGTGGCGGCGGCCGATTTCCATGCCGTCGGTATCGCGGGGAATCAACGCCAGGGTAATGCCGCGGTCTTCTTCATCACCGAGCAGGTGGTCGGGGTCAAATAGCCGGAAAGCAAGACCGACAACGGTGGCAATGGGCGCCAGCGTGATCCAGCGCTTTTCAAAGTTGAGGCGCAGACCGAGGACTTCTTTACCGTCAATCATTTGCTTGCAAACGACGCCGGTGTCCGGCAGCGAGGTGGCGTCTGAACCGGCACGCGGGCCCGTCAGGCCAAAGCAGGGGATTTCACGGCCATCGGACAGGCGCGGCAGGTAGTGATCTTTCTGTTCCTGGGTGCCGTATTTGAGCAGTAGCTCGCCTGGGCCCAGCGAGTTGGGCACACCGACGGTGACCATCAGCGTCTCATTGGCCGAAAGCTTTTGCAGCACCATGGACTGACCCTTGGCCGAGAAGCCCAGGCCGCCATACTCCTTCGGGATAATCATGCCGAAGAAGCCTTCTTTCTTCAGGTAATCCCAAAGCTGCTGGGGCAGGTCCGCACGTTCGATGGCGATATCCCAGGCGTTACACATACCGGCGGCTTTCGCGCACTGGTTGTCGAGGAAGGCTTGCTCGTCTTCACGCAGGCCGTCGTCTTTAAAGTTGAGCAGCTTGTTCCATTGGGGCTTGCCGGAAAACAGCTCGCCATCCCAGGAAACCGTGCCCGCTTCCAGGGCGGTGCGCTCGGTATCGGAGACCTTGGGTGCGACTTTCTTGAACATTGCAAACAGACGCGGGGTCAACCACTGGCGGCGTAGCGCAGGAAGACCGGCAACGGCCACAGCGGCGGCACCCAGCAGTAATAGCACGCCGATGACGGAGGCATCGAACAGCAGGCCAACAAGACCCAGCACGGCAAGCACGACCAGAGCGGCGGTTGCCCCGGCTTCGCGGCGCATCACCGCGAGCAGGCCAACAGCCGCCAGCACGATCAGTAGTAGGGTGAGCATAGTGCCTCTCCAGTTATTGAGGTAGAGCAGGGTTGTTAATGGGCGGATTTAAACAGATGTTTGAATATTGGCAGACCTGCGCCACCCAGTGCAAGTATTTCGATGCGTTAAAGCAACATAAAAAAACGTCGCAGCGCTAGGCCACGACGTTTTAGAGTTTTGCTACCGACGCTTGGTTCAGTGGCGCTTGGCGGGTGCGCCGTTGGCAACGTAATAGTCGACGTTGGCCCGGGGCAACGGCTCACGCTCCCGAATCCGGTCGGCGATCTTTTCAGCCAGCATGATGGTGGGGGCATTCAGGTTGCCGGTGGGAATCACCGGGAACAAGGAAGCATCGACCACGCGCAAGCCTTCAACGCCGTGGACGCGGCCCTGGCCATCCGTGACTGCCATTTCGTCGTTGCCCATCCGGCAGCTACCACAGGGGTGGTAGGCGGTTTCGGCGTGTTGTTTGACGAAGGCATCGAGTTCGGCATCCGACTGGACGTCGGGGCCGGGGGCGATCTCGCGGCCACGGTATGGATCAAAGGCTGGCTGGGCGATGATGTCGCGGGTCAGGCGAATGGCATCGCGGAACTCTTGCCAGTCTTTGTCCTTGGCCATGTAGTTGAACAGGATACTGGGCGCCGCATGGGGATCTTTTGAGGTCAGGCGAATGCGACCGCGGCTTTCCGAGCGCATGGAGCCGACGTGGGCCTGGAAGCCGTGGGCCTGCACCGCGCTTTTGCCGTTGTAGCTGATCGCGATGGGCAGGAAGTGGTACTGCAGGTTGGGCCACTCTTCCTCATCGCGGCTGCGGATAAAGCCACAGGATTCAAACTGGTTGCTGGCACCGATACCGGTTCCCTTGAACAGCCACTCGGCGCCGATTTTCGGCTGGTTGTACCATTTCAGCGCCGGGTAGAGCGAGATAGGTTCTTTGCACTCGTACTGGATATACATTTCCAGGTGGTCCTGGAGGTTTTCACCCACGCCAGGGAGGTCGTGAACCGTCTCGATATCGAGCTCTTCAAGCAGTGCCGGGTTGCCAATACCCGAACGCTGAAGAATCTGCGGGGAAGCGATAGCACCGCCACACAGCAGCACTTCACGGCGAGCGTAGGCCTGCCGTTTTTCGCCTTTTCGCTCATAGCGAACGCCCACTGCACGCTTGCCCTCGAACTCGATCACATCGGTCACCGCGTGGGTTTCGATGGTCAGGTTGTCGCGCTGCTTGGCGGTATCCAGGTAGCCACGGGCCGTCGACGCACGCCGACCGTTTGGCGTCACAAAGCGGTCCATGGGGCCGAAGCCTTCCTGCTGATAGCCGTTGACGTCGTCGGTCTCCGGGTAACCCGCCTGTTTGCCTGCCTCGATAAAGGTGCGATAAAGCGGGTTGTTGTCCGCCTTTGGGGTTGTCACGCTGACGGGGCCATCGCCGCCGTGATAATCGTTAGGCCCGATATCGCGGCTTTCACTTTTCTTGAAGTAGGGCAGGCAGCTTAGGTAATCCCAGTCTTCGAGGCCGGGTTGTTTGGCCCAGTTGTCGTAATCAAGGGCGTTGCCGCGGATATAGCACATGCCGTTGATCAGCGAGGAGCCGCCCAGCCCCTTGCCACGGCCACACTCCATCCGGCGGCCGTCCATATGCGGCTCCGGGTCGGTTTCAAATGCCCAGTTGTAGCGTTTGCCCTGCAGCGGGAAAGCCAGGGCAGCGGGCATTTGGGTACGAAAATCAAAGCGATAGTCAGGGCCGCCTGCTTCCAGCAGCAGCACGCTGACGTTACTGTCTTCGGTAAGGCGAGTAGCAAGCACATTGCCTGCCGAACCTGCACCGATAATGATGTAATCAAATTCGCGTGGTTGAGACATCAGTGTTTCCCTGGTCAAGTTGGTAATGAGCTAAGTAATTGAAAGCGTTGTTTCAGGGATTAAAACACTGACTCGAACGGGCCCATCTCGATCTGTACGGACTTGGTCTGGGTATAGTGGTTGAGCGTCTCGACACCGTTTTCGCGGCCAATGCCCGACTCTTTATAGCCGCCTACCGGCATTTCAGACGGTGACTCGCCCCAGGTGTTGACCCAGCAGATACCGGCTTCCAGCTGGTGGATCACGCGGTGGGCACGGTTCAGGCTTTCGCTGAAGACGCCAGCGGCGAGGCCATAGGTCGTATCGTTGGCGCGGCGAATCACTTCTGCCTCGTCGTCAAAGGCAAGTACCGACATTACCGGGCCGAAAATCTCTTCGCGCACGATACGCATATCGTCGGTGCAGTCGGTGAAGATGGTCGGCGCCGCCCAGGCGCCATTGGCCCAGTTGCCGGTGTTCCAGTCGTCGCCGCCAATCAGGACCCGTGCGCCTTGTTCTTTGCCCAGGGCAATATAAGAGAGCACTTTTTCCTGATGCTCAAAGCTGACCAGCGGGCCAAAGTTGACGCTGGGATCCAGCGGGTCGCCTGCCTTGATACGCTTGACGCGTTCCACCAGTTTGGCTTCAAAGGCATCTTTAACGCTGCGCTCGACAAATACACGTGTGCCGTTGGTGCAAATCTGGCCGCTGGAGTAGAAGTTGGCCATCATGGCTGCATCGGCGGCGCGGTCGAGGTCGGCATCGGCAAACACGATCAGCGGTGATTTGCCGCCCAGTTCCATGGTGACGTCTTTAAGGGTCGATTCGGCAGCCGCGGACATGACCTTCTTGCCGGTACCGGCTTCCCCGGTAAACGACACCTTGTCGATACCTGTATGCGCGGTGAGCATGGCGCCTACGCGGCCATCGCCCTGTACCACGTTGAACACGCCGTCGGGGAGGCCCGCTTCGGTGAAGATTTCGGCAAGCTTCATGGTGGTGAGCGGGGTTACTTCACTGGGCTTGAACACGATCGCGTTACCTGCCGCCAGCGCGGGGGCGGCTTTCCAGCAGGCAATCTGGATAGGGTAGTTCCATGCCCCGATGGCTCCGATGACCCCCAGCGGCTCGCGGCGGGTATAGACAAAGGAGCTATCGCGAAGGGGAATCTGGCTGCCTTCAATCGCGGGGGCCAAACCGGCGTAGTATTCAAGCGCATCAGCACCGGTCACGATATCGACGCTTGCGGTTTCGCTGATCGGCTTGCCTGTGTTGAGCGTCTCAAGCTCAGCCAGTTCGTCATTGCGCTCTCTCAGAATGGCAACGGCACGCAGTAAAATGCGCGAGCGTTCCATCCCGGTCATCGCGGCCCATTCGCGCTGGCCGTGGCGGGCGGCTTCAACTGCGCTGTCGACGTCGGCCTGGCTTGCCTGGCCGACGGTTGCCAGCAGGCTGCCATCGAAGGGGTTGGTGATGGTAAACGTATCGCCTGAGGTGGCATCAACCCGGCGACCATTGATGTAAAGAGGCTGTATGTCTTGAGCGGCCATGATGGTCTCCTTAATAAGTTTCGGTCATGGAGGCACGTGGTTGGCATCCATGGTAAGCAAGTAGCTGGTCTAGATAGTTATGGGCCAGGTGCCGGGCCTCGTCGGCATCCAGACCTTCGGGGGTAAGGGCACCGCGTAGCCAAAGGCCGTCAATCATGGCGGCCAGCCCCCGAGCCGCGTTGCGAGCATCCGCCCGCGGCATTACCTGGCGAAACTGGTGGCATAAATTAGTGTACAGGCGACGGTCATTGACATTTTGCAAGCGTTGCAGCATCGGTTTGTGCATGCTGCTTGCCCAGAAAGCGAGCCAGGTCTTGGCGGCCGGGCCGGTGACCTGAGTTCGGTCGAAGTTGCCTTCAATAATCGCGCCAATGTGGGCGCGGGGCGTGTTGTCTTCCAACGCGTGCCTACGCATGGAAATGGCGTGGTTAAGGTCGGTCAGAATTTGCCGCATGGTGGCTTCCAGCAAGCCATCCTTGCCACCGAAATAGTGGCTGATAATGCCCGCTGACACCCCTGCGTGGCGGGCAATCCGCATGACAGTGGCTTCCGCCAACCCAACCTCGTCAATAGCCGCCATGGTGGCGTTGATTAGCTGCTCGCGGCGTATTGGTTCCATTCCAACCTTAGGCATGGCTATCTCCTGTCGCGTTGAATGCCTATCCACCCATAACCTTGAAAAACGACGGTAGGCATGATTACCTAACAATGATGGCATTTTTTTATTGAACGTTCAATCAATAAAAAGGTGTTAGTTCCCGCTTCGATATCAATACGGGGCGGATGATCGATAATCTGATGAAAAGGGGACGCTGAATGAAGAAAGCACATTTGAGCATGATGGGGGCGGTTGTCGTCACGGCGGGATTTCCTTCTCTGGCGATGGCTAACGAATGCAGCATGGTTCGCTTTGCAGAGGTAGGCTGGACCGACATTACCGCCACTACGGCGCTTGCCAGCGAAGTGCTTGAAGGCATGGGCTACGATACACGCGTGGATACCGTGTCGGTGCCCATTGCTTACTCAGGCATGGAAAACGGTGATTTTGATGTCTTCTTGGGCAACTGGATGCCGTCAATGGCCTCAATCAGCGACCCTTACGTTGAAAAGGGCACCGTTGATCGTCTTGTTGCCAACCTTGAAGGTGCCAAATACACCCTGGCAGTGCCGCAGTATGTGTACGATGCAGGCGTCACGTCGGTTGAAGATCTGGCCGAGCATGCCGACCAGTTCGACCAGCAACTGCACGGTATTGAAGCCGGCAACGACGGCAACGAGTTGATCCAGCAGATGATTGACGACGATGCCTTCGGTCTTGGCGACTGGCAACTGGTCGACTCCAGCGAGGCCGGGATGCTGGCCGAGCTGCGGGCGCGGGTGCCCAACGAAGACTGGATGGTGTTCCTGGGTTGGGAGCCACACCCCATGAACACCAACTTTGACATGGCGTACCTTGAAGGGGCAGGTGACTACTTCGGCCCTGATCTGGGTGGCGCAACGGTGTATACCAACACCCGTGGTGGTTACGTGGAAGAGTGCCCCAACGTCGGTGAACTGCTCAACAACATGACGTTCACGCTCGAGATGGAAAACCAGCTGATGGGCGAAATTATGGACGATGGCGAAGATCCCCGTGATGCCGCGCGTGCTTACCTGCAGGAGAATGACGAACTGCTAGGCGAGTGGTTGGCGGGTGTGGAAACCATCGACGGCGAGCCTGCTGAAGAAGCGGTGCGTAACGCACTGCAATAAAACGGTGCCTGGGGCAAAAGGCAGGTCGATAACGGCTTGCCTTTTGCCATCAAGGTAGGCACAATGCGTCTCCGCTGATGTCGGAAAGGCTACGTAGCTCAGTTGGTTAGAGCACATCACTCATAATGATGGGGTCCCCTGTTCAAATCAGGGCGTAGCCACCACTCAGCGTAGGCGGATTCGCAAACGAGTCAGCCGTCATGGTGGCCCCTTAGGTCCTCCCGCAACGCTAAACTGCAAACCCCGCCAGGCCCGGAAGGGAGCAACGGTAGTGGTGGATGCGTGTGCCGGGATGTGGCTTTTGGGGCCGCCTCCATTTCTAGGCCCTCCGTAGTTTTTATACCCCCTCCTATTGGTTGATTTTCAGTCGGTTTGTACGCCAGACGGCAACGCCTTGTGTCTAAGAGATAAGTTGCCTCCCTTGTTTGTCTTCATTTGGCACATCCTTGATGGTTGATTAAGTCTCGCGAGCGGATGGATAACGCTTTAGCGTGTGCACCACGTTTAGAGCGTCGCTCGATTTGTGCCAGACCTCACGGTACCTTGGCCATCTTGCCGGTACGATTGTTGGCGACAAGAGGCTTCTATGAAAAAAACGCTAGCGTTACTGGGGCGCTGGGCAGCGTTGTTGATCTTGCTGCTAGGGGTCCTGTTGGCTGGTCCGGTGTGGATGCTGGCCAGTGACCAGATCGTGACCGAAGCGCATTGGTCGGCGCTTGATCGCTCATCGGCGAATATTGCCCCGTCGCCTGAGGATGTTTCGGAGGCGGTGGTGCAGGTTTACGCCGCCCGTGCATACAACTGGCGAGGTGCCTTCGGGGTTCATGCCTGGATTGCCACCAAGGCGCAAGACGCTGACTACTACCGTTTGCACCAGGTATTGAGTTGGCGTCGACCTACGGTGGTATCGTCGATCGACATGCCTGATCGCTTTTGGTTTGGCAACTCACCTGAGCTGCTGGCGGATTACCGCGGCGAGCAGGCGCAGGCCATGATTCCCCGGATTGACGATGCGGTGGCACGCTTTCCCTATGTTGACCTGTATCGCGTCTGGCCCGGCCCCAACAGCAATAGCTTTATTGCCTGGGTGGCTCGGGAAGTGCCGGGGTTTGACGTCTCCCTGCCGATTACGGCGATTGGTAAAGACTACCTGTTTGACAATGTCTTCGCCCCTGTACCAAGTGGCACCGGTTACCAGTTTTCACTGGGTGGCGTGGTGGGGGTGCTTGTCGCCCGGGAAGAAGGTGTTGAGGTGAATGTGCTCGGGCTTGGCGTGGGGGTCGATATCATGCGGCCGGCGATCAAGCTGCCGGGTATCGGCCGGTTGGGCATGCCCGCCGGGGTCATGGGGAATCATTGATTGCCAGTGCGCTTGTTGCCTGTCCTGCTGCAGGCAGGCAGAAAAGATGATAATGGTGTATGCTTTTTGCAGAGACATTTATAGATTTTTTGTATTTGCAGAACAGGGCCATGGGATGACGATGCAAACGGCAAGCGAACTGGCTCACAATAAGGCAGCGGCAGCGGTAGGGCTGAAAGCCGCGGTGCGTATTCTGGATAAGTGGCGGGCGACCGGTGAGCAGGGGGAGGCCATTTTGCGCGTCTCCCACAGCACCTATGCCCGAGCGCGCCGTGGTGATGTGGCTGAAATCAAGCTCGACAGCGATCAACTCACGCGAATTAGCTATCTGCTCAATATTCATGCGGCATTACGCATGCTGTTTGAGAACCCCGAGAACCTGTATGGATTTGTCTCGATGGCCAACCACAACCCCTACTTCAACGGCCGTACGCCGCTTGACGTCATAAGTAGTGGTGATTTTGCCGCGCTTTACGAGACCTTCAAACGTATCGATAGCCTGCGGGGTGCCCAGTGGTAACGCCTGAGGAGCTGCCTGCATGTGCCGCAAAACGGGTCGAGAGTTACCGCTTGGTCAACAGCAAGTTTCCACCCATCGAGCTGTTTGACGATGTAGCAGATGTCGAGGAGTTTGAAGCGCTCTACGCGCTTCAGGCATTAACCAATCCACGCTTGCGAAACGAGGTCGGCGATCTGGGGCTTTTGCCCATTGAAGATATTCCCTTTGGTATTCGCGGCTGCTCTTATGCCACCGCACCCTTTACCCACGTCAACCCCAATGGCTCACGCTTCAGCGACGGCAGCTTTGGCGTACTGTATGTTGCCGATTCGCTGAGCGCCGCGATTGCGGAGGTAAAATACCACCAGCAAGCGTACTGGCAGAAAGTGCCGTCATTGCACTATGAGCGCTTCGTTTTCAGAGGCCTGAAATGCGTGTTCGATGAAGGTGGGAGCCGGGATGCATTAGCCTTGGCGCCAACCCATGCCATTTATCGTGCCGACGATTATCAGGCATCGCAGGCGTTGGGTGGGGCCTTGCGACACTCAGCAGCCGTTGGATTGCGTTATCATTCTGTGCGGCACAGCGGAGCCGTCTGCTGGGCGCTGATGACGCCGCGTCATGTCAAACAGGTGATACAGACCACTCACTTTGAAATGATCTGGAACGGTGCCATCGCCCAGGTTAATCGGCTTTCAGCCGTATCCGGGCCGCCAACACAATCGCAAAAACAATCGTGAAAACAATGAAGTGGCTGTTTTATGGCTGATGCTTTTCAGTAAAACGCTGCATGATCGCCAGTGTTTCATCGCTGACGTGATGCTCCATACCTTCCGCATCGATGCGAGCAGTGGTGTCGCGAACGCCCAGGGCGCGGAGGAAGTGCAGCACAATATCATGTCGGGCGCGTGAGGTTTCGGCCATTTTGTGGCCTTCCTCGGTCAAGAAGAGTGACCGATAGGGGCGGCTCGTTACCAGCCCGAGCTCATTCAGGCGTCGTATCATTTTCGACACCGTCGCCTGGCTAACCGCCATGCGGCTGGCGATATCAGCCGCGCGTGCTTCGCCACGATGACGTAAAAGATCCCCGATCAGTTCCACGTAATCTTCTATCAGTTCGGTTTCGTGGGCGTTGCGCACGGTTTCGTACTGTTGCGCGTGCTGCTCTACAGGCGGCAATGCATCGCCACTCAGACGAGAAGTAGGGGGCAATGGCTGCTGTTCGTGATCGCTCATAATGGCTATATAGGTTGGCTATATCAGAGTGAGAAAAAACGTTGATTAGGATGGTAGCGTATTTTTTGGAATAATTGTTAGCCAAGGCTAAACTATTTGCATAATACTTTTTTGTTGAGCTACAGTTGTCGCCAACGCAAGCCTATCACAGTGGAGAGTTGCCATGCGCCAACGAGATATATGGTTATCGTGTACGATCCCTTTCGTTTTTGCTGGTGCCGCGACCGGTGTGCATGCCGACGAGACGACGTCGTCCATCAATGTGGCGGTGACATTTTCGGTATTGGGTGACCTGGTAGAGAGAGTGGCGGGAGACAGCGCCCAGATCTCTGTTCTGACCCCGGTTGATGCCGAAGTGCATGAGTGGGAATTGACCCCTGACAACTTTGCCGCCCTGGAAGACGCCGACGTGGTGTTTTATAACGGCTACCAGCTTGAGCAATGGATGTCGCAGGTCAATGCCACGGTGGATGTCGATACCCCTGTTGTGCCGGTGGCAGAGGCTTCGGGCTATCCCACTCAGAGCATCGTGACCGGTGAAATGGCGGGTGATGTCGATCCCCATTTGTGGATGGACCCGCGCGCTGCAGCGGCCTATGTGCAGGCGATTGCCAATCAGCTTGAAGACGTTCTGCCACACCAGGCCGATGATATTCAACGCCGTGCTGAGGCACTTGAAGCCTCTCTCCACGAGCTTCATCTAGAGCTACAGGAAACCCTTGCTTCGATTCCCGATGAGCGACGCGTTCTGCTTTCCAGCGAAGCGGCGTTTCTTTACTTTGCCGATGCCTACCATTTTGAACACAACGGCATATGGGGCACCAATGCTGAAACGGAAGGCTCGCCGCGCCAGTTGATGCGGGTCATTGACATGATTAACGAGCGCCAACCTGCTGCGCTCTTCTGGGAAAGCACCATCTCTGATCGTCATGTGACGAGTGTGGCAAAGGATACGAATACGCCCGTTGCCGGCCCGCTTTACGTAGACTCGTTGAGTGAGCCTGATGGTGACGCCCCCGATTATTTTGCCATGCTGCGCCACAATGCTGAGCTGTTGCGTCGTCATCTGGTAGACGAGTAAATCATCATGGCCACCATCCCTGATACGCCGACCGCCGCTGTCGAGATCCACGGCCTCCATGCGGCCTACCAGCGTCAGCCGGTATTGGAAGACATCAATCTGACCTTCCCAGCCGGGCTATGGACGGCCATCGTGGGGCCCAATGGCGCTGGCAAATCGACACTTTTTCATGTCCTGACGGGCAACATGAAGCCGCTGCGCGGCACCGTGCATGCCTTTGGTCACCCGATTGCCGAGCACCGCCGCGCGGGTCATATTGCCTACATGGCCCAGCGTGAGGCCATCGAATGGGACTTTCCTGTCTCTGTCTGGGAAACGGTGATGGGCGGGCGCTTTGGTCATATGCGTAGGGATGCTTGGTGGCGACGCTATATGCCCGCGCGCTGGTATCACCCGCGTCACGGCGACGCTGTGCGTGATGCCTTGGCCGCTGTCGATATGCTGGGGTTTTCGGACCGGCCGATTGGCGCGCTTTCCGGCGGGCAGAAAAAACGCGTACTTCTCGCCCGGGCGCTTGCGCAGCAGGCGCGTATTCTGCTTCTGGATGAACCCCTTGCCGGTGTTGATCCTCCCAGCGAGCAGCTAATCCTGGACGTGTTGCGCGGTGAGAGGGAGCAGGGTAAGACGGTGATCATGGTGACCCATGATATGCCCAGTGCGCGGCGCTACGTTGACCATGTCGTACTGATCAATCGCGTGATTCGTGGGGCAGGGCGGCCCGACGACATGCTCAGCGACGCTAAACTGGCGGCGCTCGCGATTGCCAGAGTTGAATCGACGGCGCGCGAGATGGCCCCAGCTGCAAGCCCCCTATCCACTGCTTTGGACCGATAAGGAGTCGCCGCATGATAGAGCTTTTAGACGCCTTCGGCACTGCGCTGGTGAATGGCTTGATGAATGCGCTCATGGTAGTGGTCAACCTGCTGCCGGATACACTATCGGACGCCTTTCAGTACCGCTTCATGCAGCGCGCCCTCCTGACCTCGGTGATGGTGGGGGCGATTTGCGGTCTGCTTTCCTGCTATGTGGTTCTCAAACGTTGGTCACTGCTGGGCGATGCCATCTCTCACGCGGTGCTACCCGGCGTAGCGATTGCCTACCTGCTCGGCTGGCCGTTCTTTATCGGCGCTTTCATTACCGGGGCGCTGACCTCCATAGGCATCGGGGCTATCGAACGGCATACCCGAATCAAGTCAGATGCTGCCATGGGGTTGATGTTCACGGCGGCCTTTGCGCTGGGGATCGTTATCATCAGCAAGATTGCCTCCAGTACTCACCTGATGCACATTCTGTTTGGCAACGTGCTGGGCGTCCGGGAGTCTGCGCTGTTACTGACGCTGGTCGCCAGTATCATTGCGTTGTTGGCGGTATGGCTATTTTTTCGTCCGCTGTTGCTCTACGCCTTTGACCCCCAGCAGGCGCAGGCGCTCGGCTTCAACACCAGCGTGATCCACTACGGGCTGATCTTGCTGCTGACACTGACCATTGTGGCAAGCCTTGAAACGGTGGGGATCATCCTGGTGGTGGCCATGTTGATTACCCCTGGCGCAACGGCCCATCTGTTGACCGACCGTTTTCGTACCATGATGCTGATATCCGTGTCGGTAGGTGTCAGCTCCGCGGTGGTCGGGCTCTGGTTGTCGGCGATGCTGGATGTCGCCTCGGGCGGCACGATCGTGCTGGTGGCCACTGGCTGGTTCTTTATGGCGTTATTGCTGTCACCCAAGTATGGGGTGCTGGCCCGTCAGTGGCGACGCTGGCGAATGGGCTAATCTGTCCCTCAAAACGTGGTTGGCGCAGTAGACTGCAGGCTTTCCCAGGTTTTTTCGGCGATACCGATACAGGCACCGGCCATCAGCAAGTAGGTTTGGTCAGCGCCAGCTGCCATCAAGGGGGCTTCTTCATCGGGGTAGTTGATACCGGCAATGATCGTACCTTTAAAACCCGCTTTACGAAGCTGGCGAGTGGCAAAGAGCTTACTCTCAGTGTTGGGCGTTGCTAGCATCACGGCTTCAAGAGCATGAATATCCAGGTGCGACCAGAAGGCGATATCTTCGACATCGGCATAGCGTATATCGCGCTGGGATGCCGCTACTTTATTCGGGTCAGAATCAATACCGACCACCCGCAAATGGTTCTCAACGAAAAAGTCGTAGGCGGCACTGCCGGTCCGGCCCATGCCAATCACCATCATTTTAGCATCGCCGAGGGTGACGGGCTGCTCATCGGGATGACGTAAATGACGCTCAAAGCGCGTCAGGCCGACTTCGTAACGATCAAACAAGGCGTGGGCGACTCGGTTGAGCGGTGCTGAGATGATAAATGAAAGCGCCACTGTCAGTGCCAGCGGTACTAGCCACTCTTCCAAGAGGCTGGACGCCACGATCAGGCCGAACTCGCTGTAGGCTGTTAGGCTGAGGCTCCCCAAAAAAGCGCTACGGGCCCGGATCTTGAAAATAACCAGAAGGGCAAAAAACAGCGCGGTTTTTAGCGGCAATAGTATCGCCATCACGCCAACGAAGATCAGTGCGTTAGCGTCGGGTAGGCCCGACATGCCGATCTGCAGGAAAAAGCTGATCAGCAGTATTTCCTTGAGCCCCCATAGCGCCTTGGACATTTCCTGGGCACGTGGATGCTTGGCCAGCAATAGCCCCATCACCAGAGCGCCCACTTCGCCGCTAAGCCCCACGACATCAAATCCCATGCCGCCGATGGCAATGGCCAACACCGCTCCCATTAGTACCAGCATTTCATCGTGCTGGGCAATGCTCATCAGCCAGTAAAGCACCGGTCGTAGTAGCGGCAGCGCCAGTATCCAAAGTGCCCACCATGAGGGAGATTGACCGCTGTAAATGCTGATGGCGGCCAATGCCACCAGATCCTGGATAATCAGGATGCCGATCGCCAGTCGCCCATGCAGCGCCCGCAATTCTCTTTTGCCTTCAAGCACCTTGGCAGCCAGTACCGTGCTGGAAAACGATAGCGCAATGGACAGCAGAATGGCGGTATCGAGTGCCAGGCCCATAAAGACCACAAAGCCGGCAGTGAAAATAAACGTCGTGATGATGAGGTGTATAAAAGCACCGCCCAGCACGGCAGGCTCGACGAGGTTTTTTAGGTTGAGTTTCAAGCCAATGGTGAATAACAGCAGCAATACGCCCAGATGCGCCAGGTGTTCGAGCAACGGGCCGGCCTCGTTCGGTAAACCCAGATAGGGCCCGGAAAAGCTAAGCGCAAAACCGGCCGTTAAAAAGCCCACCAGTGGGGGCAGGCTGAGTTGGCGAGCGGCAATCCCGAAGATAAACGCAAACGATAAACTAATAACTTCAAACATGCACAATCCCTAGCGTACGGAACGGACGGGTTATTTTCTTACTCGCCAATGTTTTTGCATTTCAATAAAGGTGAACGACGCCGACCAGGTGATCAAGACAAAACCGGTGAGTGCCAGGGTGCCGTAGAGGAAGCGGGTCGGGCCGGTGGCATAGATATCACCGTAGCCAACCGTGGTGTAGGTGACGGCCGCGAAGAATATATGATCCAGGAGGTTGAAAACGCTATAGCCGTTTAATGCGCCGATACCCTGCAGCTCGACCAACCACCACCCCGTAAGCCCAAACAGCCAGATTTCGGCGATGTGGGTCATCAGCACGCCGAATGCCATGGCCAGAATGCGCTGACGGTGGGGTCTGTGTGATCGCTCAATCTGGCGGGAAATAAGCCAGAGGGCTTCATAGTGCAGCAGAACCGCGAGTACGACAGCGATGGAGGTGGTGACGACCACTAATACGTGTTCGGGGTACGGAATGGTCACGTAAAGCTGGGCCCGTGGTTGTTGACGCTGGATAGGGCAATACTATCACATGCGCGCGGTTATTTTAGAAGCTGCCAAACAGCGTGCCCAGTGCAATCACGCTGATCAGTGCGGCAACCGGCAGCACGATGGTGACCATGGCAACATGCCCATAGGACTGGCGGTGGGTGAGACCACATATGGTCAGCAGCGTAATGACCGCCCCGGAGTGTGGCAGCGTATCCATGCCGCCGGCGGCCAGCGTTGCCACCCGGTGCATGAGTTCAGGGTCGATGCCGGCTTCCAGGGCCATTGCGAGATATTCGCTGCCCAGTGTTTCAAGTGCAATGGATAAACCGCCTGAGGAAGAGCCGGTAAGGCCCGAAAGCACGCTCATCGCCATGGCCTCGGAAATTAAGGGGTTGCCCGGGAAGGCGTTGAGTACCGCATCACGAATGGCGGTAAAACCGCTAAGGCCAGCAATCACGGCGCCATAGCCAACGACGGAGGCCGTGTTGAATATGGGGGATAATGAGTCGAAGCAGCCTTTGTTCACTGTGCTTTTCAAATCAGTCCAATCTCTCCAGCGGCTTATGACAAGCCAGGTTGAAGCACTTAGCAAGGCAATCAGGACCGCCCACAGCCCCGTCTGACGACTGGGCGTTACCCCTTCAAATTCATCGCTGATGAAGCTTAAATCCAGTGACGGAAAAATGAAGTAGGTGAATAGCGCATTCAGGCCAATCACCATGCATAAGGGCGCAATGGCCAAGATCAGAGGCATGTCAGGTGTGGGGCTTGATGTATCCAGGTCAACGGTCTCTTGCTCCTTGTGCTGCCCGTAACCCTCGGCGTTTGCTGCCGCGCGTTTAACCTGAAGTAACAGGTAAAGCATTCCCAGGCCTAGCATGATAAGACCCGCGATAATCCCCAAGCCGGGAGCAGCAAAGCTGTTGGTTTCGTAATAGGGAATAGGAATTGCGTTCTGAATGGCCGGTGTGCCCGGAAGCGCCGTCATCGTAAAGGTGAACGAGCCCAAGGCAATAGTGCCTGGAATGAGTCGTTTAGGGATGTCGGTACGGTAAAACAATTCGCGGCTGATGGGGTAAATGGCAAAGGCAACCACAAACAGCGATACACCGCCGTAGGTGAGGATGGCGCAGGCCATCACGACGGTTAATACCACGTGCTGGGTACCCAGCTTATTGACGATGGCGTTGGCAATTGTCTGAGCGGCGCCCGAATCCGACATGAGTTGCCCAAACAGGGCGCCCAGGAAAAACAGCGGAAAAAACTGGATGGTAAAGTTGCCCAGTGCTCCCATGAAAGTGTTGGTGTAAATGGGCAGCAGATATGCAGCGTCTCCCGAAAGAATAACGGCGAGTGCCGCCATAAGTGGTGCCAGGAGCAAGACAGTGAGTCCACGGTAAGCAAGCAAGATGAGCAGTATTAACGAAACGATAATGGCGAAAGTGCTCATGGGGGCTCCCGGAGAAATTTAACGGACAAAGGTAAGCGAAAACTAAATAGTAGGCAGCATGTTGCAAGGCAGCAATAGGTTTTAGAAAGAGTGGAAATCACTTGATTTGGCAATATATCTGGCAAGTGGCACCGCGAGCAGGTGTTTTATTTGATAAAATCCCGCGTTTTATCGCTTACCACTTCACTGCCCTGCTTTAGGAAGATTGATGAACGCTGTAATTATTGCCGTACTTGTGATGGTCGCGCTCTCGCTTGCGCGGGTGTCGGTTGTGTTTGCCCTTATCGTGGGCGCGTTAGTGGGCGGGCTCGTCGGTGGGCTCTCATTGGATCAGACGCTCGAGGCGTTCAACGATGGTGTGGGCGGCGGTGCCCAGGTGGCGCTTGCCTATGCAACGCTGGGCGCCTTTGCTGTCGCGATTTCCCGCTCGGGCCTGCCAGACATGCTGGCCAAGGTGCTGATCAGGATGCTGGGAAAAGAAACCCATACGGCCAACCAAAATAGCGTGAAGTGGGTGCTGTTGGCCGCCATCGTGCTGGTCGCGGTTCTTTCCCAGAATGCAATCCCCGTGCATATCGCCTTTATTCCGGTGTTGATTCCGCCTCTGCTGGTGGTCATGAACCGTCTGCGGCTTGACCGTCGCGCGGTGGCCTGTGCGCTGACCTTCGGCTTGACGGCCCCTTACATGCTGCTGCCCGTTGGCTTTGGCGCGATCTTTCTCAACGATATCCTGCTGGCCAACCTGAATAGCGCGGGCGAGCCGCTGGGCCTGGAAATCTCACGCGAGATGCTGCCCATGGCGATGGCGATCCCCGTCGTCGGGATGCTGATGGGCTTAATCGTGGCGCTAACCTTCAGCTATCGCGGTCGGCGCGACTATGACGCCAAACCGTTAGCGAACACCTCGGCAGGGCATTCGGCGACGCCCGCCACGCCACACAGGCTTGGGCTGGTCATGTCGGGGGTCGCCATTGTGGCCGCTCTAGGGCTTCAGCTTTATAGCGGCTCGATGATACTGGGCGGCCTGGTAGGGATCGGGCTGCTGTCGCTGGGTGGCATCTTTAAATGGCGCGAGGCCGACGACTTGTTCACCAGCGGGATGCGCATGATGGCGTTGATCGGCTTTATCATGATTTCGGCGGCCGGTTTTGCGGAAGTCATGAAAACCACCGGCGATATCGATACGCTTGTCGCGAGTGCGGTCGACCTGTTTGGTGATAATCGCGGCTTGGCCGCCCTGGTCATGTTGCTAGTCGGGCTGTTCATCACGCTGGGCATCGGCTCGTCATTTTCGACGATTCCCATTATTGCGGCTATTTTTGTGCCGCTGGCGGTTCAGTTCGGCTTCTCGCCCATGGCGACTGTCGTGCTGGTGGGCACCGCGGCGGCCCTGGGGGATGCGGGCTCGCCGGCATCCGACTCAACGCTTGGCCCAACCGCGGGGTTGAACGTGGATGGTCAGCACGATCATATGTGGGACAGCGTGGTCCCCACCTTCCTGCACTTCAACCTGCCGCTGATCGGCTTTGGCTGGCTGGCGGCGATGATGCTTTAAGCATCCAGGGCAAGACATCCAGCCAGGACAGTCAGGTTCGGCTTGCAACTCAGCGGGTACGCCCCCACCTAGAAGAGTGTTAAGCGGAGTTTTGAACGCATCACGCTAGGAGAATTTAGATGAGCAAGCGTATTTTGATAGTACTGACGTCGCATGATCAGCTGGGTGATACCGGCGAAAAGACCGGTTTCTGGCTGGAAGAGCTTGCCGCGCCTTACTATGTGTTCAAGGACGCCGGGGCCGAAGTGACATTGGCCTCACCGAAAGGGGGGCAGCCGCCGCTTGATCCAAAAAGCGATGCCGAAGATGGGCAGACCGATGAAACGCGGCGCTTCAAGCAGGATGAGCAGGCCAATGCTGCCCTGGCGGCGACGCATCGCCTGAGCGATATGAAGGCGGATGACTTTGATGCCGTGTTCTATCCGGGCGGCCACGGCCCGTTGTGGGATCTGGTCGATGATAAAGATTCTATCAACCTGATCGAAACCTTTATCGCACAAGGCAAGCCGGTAGCTTCGGTCTGCCATGCGCCGATTGTGCTCGTCAATGCGAAAGGCACGAACGGCGAACCATTGGTGAAAGGCCGTGAAGTGACCGGCTTTACCAACGGTGAAGAAGCGGCCGTGGGGCTGACGGATGTCGTGCCTCATCTGGTGGAAGACGCGCTTCAGCAGTGTGGCGGTATTTACAGCAAGGCAGACGACTTTACGCCTTATGTGCGTGAGGATGGCCAGTTGATTACCGGCCAAAACCCGCCTTCCTCAGCGGCGACCGGTAAAGCGCTGATGGCGTGGTTGGCCCGTTAATCAGCGTTACGCCCACAATCAGCCAGCGGTATAGACACAAACGGCGAGCTCAAGCTCGCCGTTTTTTTGGGTATGTATAACGGACCTTGCACGATGGGCCTGTGTGGCTCGAGTTATCGATCAGGCAAGTGGGATTCGAAAGCGCTTAGCAGGCCGCGCAGCAGGGAAAGCTCCTTGCGACTCGGCTGAGCGCGGGTAAACAGCGCCTGCAGCTGTTCCTCTGTGCGCGCATGCGGCTGGGTAATAAAGCCGCTTTGTTGCATCAGTCGCCCCAAGTGCGCCTGAAAGTGCAAGAACTGCTCGCGGCTCGGCGGCGTGGTCTCCGTCGGCTGCTGATAAATATAGTCGCTGTCGTCGCGCCTGCGCCATGCCCGGTGGACTTCGTAGGCAAGGATCTGTACGGCTTGAGAAAGGTTTAAAATGCCGTAGTCAGGGTTGGCGGGAATGCTCACCTGATGCGTGCAGCAGCGAATCTCGTCGTTGGTCAACCCTGAGCGTTCACGGCCAAACACCAGTGCTACCGGCGCATGCTGCGCGTTCTGGGTGACCGCCTGGGCCATGTCGTCGGGTTCTTCAAAATGGGGCAGGGGGAGGCTGCGCAGCCGCGCGCTGGCGCCTACTACCTGAACGCAGTCGCTCAAAGCCTCGTTGAGCTGCGTGACCACCTGGGCGTTGTCGAGGACATCGGTGGCGCCCGCGGCAAGGCGGGTAGCCTCGTCGTCAGGGAATTGCCGCGGATTGACCAGCACCAGGTTCGTCAAGCCCATGGTTTTCATGGCTCGGGCGGTGGCACCAATGTTGCCTGGATGGAAGGTTTGCACCAGCACAATGCGGATATTGGAAAGCACGGTGATAAAGCAGCCTGAATAGCGGTATAAGAAAATGTGATGTTAACACGCTTTTAACGACAAGAACCCCGCACAGGGCGGGGTTCTTGATGACGGCAGGCCGTCAGAGCGGAAAGGCTCGGGGGGGGGGCAATTACATCATGCCGCCCATGCCTCCCATTCCGCCCATGCCACCCATATCCGGGGCAGCTTCTTTCTCGTCCGGATCGTCGGCGATCATGCACTCGGTGGTGATCATCAGGCCGGCAACGGAGCCCGCAGACTGCAGCGCGGAACGCGTTACCTTGGCCGGATCGAGGACGCCCATTTCGAACAGGTCGCCGAACTCGCCGGTCTGCGCGTTGTAGCCGAAGTTGCCTTCAGCGTCTTTTACGCGGTTGATGATCACAGCCGGTTCTTCGCCAGCGTTGCTGACGATCTGGCGCAGCGGCGACTGCAGGGCGCGCAGTGCCATGTTGATGCCGTGGTTCTGGTCTTCGTTATCACCGGTCAGGCCCTGTACCTTGGCCATGACGCGAACCAGTGCGGTACCACCACCCGGCACAACGCCTTCTTCAACGGCGGCGCGAGTTGAATGCAGCGCATCTTCAACGCGTGCTTTCTTCTCTTTCATTTCCACTTCGGTGGCCGCACCGACGCGGATAACCGCAACGCCGCCTGCCAGTTTGGCAACCCGCTCTTGCAGTTTCTCTTTGTCGTAGTCGGAAGACGTGTCTTCGATCTGGGTGCGAATCTGACCTACACGGGCTTCGATATCGGCTTCAACACCAGCGCCATCGATGATGGTGGTGTTTTCCTTGGTCATGGTCATGCGCTTGGCAGTACCCAGGTGATCCAGGTTCGCCTGCTCGAGGGTCAGACCAACTTCTTCGGAAATCACGGTGCCGTTGGTGAGGATCGCGATATCCTGAAGCATCGCCTTGCGACGATCGCCAAAGCCGGGAGCCTTGGTGGCCGCAACTTTGACGATGCCGCGCATGTTGTTCACGACCAGCGTGGCCAGTGCTTCGCCTTCGATGTCTTCGGCAACGATGGCAAGCGGCTTGCCTTGCTTGGCAACGGCTTCGAGGACCGGCAGTAGTTCGCGGATGTTGGAGATCTTCTTATCCACCAGCAGGATGTAAGGATCTTCCAGTTCCACGGACATGGTGTCTTGGTTGGTCACGAAGTAGGGCGACAGGTAGCCACGATCGAACTGCATGCCTTCGACGACTTCCAGCTCGTCTTCGAAACCACGACCTTCGTCAACGGTGATGACGCCTTCTTTGCCGACTTTTTCCATCGCCTCGGCAATGATCTCGCCGATACGCTTGTCGCCGTTGGCGGAGATGGTGCCTACCTGGGCAATGGACTTGGTGTCGGTGCAGGGCACAGACATCGCCTGGATTTCCTTGACCGCTGCGGTGACGGCCTGGTCGATGCCGCGCTTGAGGTCCATCGGGTTCATGCCGGCGGTCACGCCTTTCAGGCCTTCCGCAATGATGGCCTGGGCCAGCACGGTCGCGGTGGTAGTACCGTCACCTGCCACGTCAGACGTTTGCGAGGCGACTTCCTTGACCATCTGGGCGCCCATGTTCTCGAACTTGTCTTTCAGTTCGATTTCCTTGGCGACCGATACGCCATCTTTCGTGACGGTGGGTGCACCAAAGGATTTTTCGAGAACGACGTTGCGTCCCTTCGGGCCCAGGGTAACTTTTACTGCGTTGGCAAGAGTGTCAACACCGCGCGCCATGCGCTTGCGAGCATCATCTGAAAACTTGACTTGTTTAGCTGCCATGTTCGTTACTTCCTAATAAAATTCAAGAAATGGGAAAGTAATGGGTCGAGGCGGTGATTAGCCTTCGACAACTGCCAGAATATCGGCTTCGCTCATGATCAAGACTTCTTCGCCGTCGATCTTCTGTTTTTCAACGCCGAAGCCGTCTTTGAAGATCACGTTATCGCCAACTTTCACGTCTAATGGGCGAACATCGCCGCTTTCTAGAATGCGGCCGTTACCGACAGCGATAACTTCACCACGGGTAGGCTTTTCCTGCGCATTGCCCGGAAGCACGATGCCGCCAGCGGTTTTCTGCTCTTCTTCCACGCGACGAACGACGACGCGATCGTGCAAAGGACGGATATTCATGCTTACGTTCTCCTGAGTATCGTCAAAGCCCCAGTCAGGGCGGTTAGTGTTGATGGTTTTCGTGGGCGGTGCCCGCGAAAAATGAAGGCAGGATGCCTTCGCTGTAAATGGCAACCACTTTATAGTGAAGCAGTTACCGAACTTGTGTGCTGATTCAAAAGTGGGGGCTGCGGATGGCCTTTCAAGGGGTCGCTAATAAAAAAATCTCAAGCGCCGACCCGTTTGCTAGCCACGGTGTTTCGGCTCATCCCGACTAATAAAATCACCTTCGATCGGCCCTTCCGGCTTGTCCGCGGATGAGGCGCGCTCACCGTGACGATAGCCGGGTTCATCCTGCTGGTAGGCCCACGACGAGTCATGCCCGGATGTGCGGTGGGTGGCGACCTTTAACCCCAGGGCGGTCAGCAGTTTAAACAGCAGGCGGCGGGCATTCGGCACAAGGCAGGCAAGGCCCAGGGCGTCAGACAGAAAACCAGGTGCCATCAATAGCGCGCCGCCAAATATCAGGGCGGCACCGGTAAACAGCTCGCTGGAGGGAATTTCGCCTGCCTGCATGCGCTGGCGGGCGCGGGCAAAGGTTGCCACGCCTTCCTTGCGAATGAGATGAAGCCCCACGACCCCGGTGCCAATCACCAGCAGCAGGGTCATTAACAAACCGATTTGGCTGCCAATCGAGAACAGGATGACAAAATCAAGCAGCGTGAACAGGGAAACAAACACCAAAATAGGCATAACCAACTCCGTAATAAACGTCATGAGAGATATGGTGACAGTCTGATCGAAAAACAAGTTGGGCTAAATAGCCCAGCGAAGCTGCATTGCGCTTTTTGGGGATTGCCGGGTGATGGTTTGCGTGTCAGTTTGAATGACGAGATATATCAACGTGCTTAAAAACGGATGGGAAGGAGTGTCAAATGAAGCTGGATGGTCGGGTAATTGCGATAACCGGAGGCGCACAGGGTCTGGGCTATGCCGTGGCCCAGCAACTGGGGAAGAAGGGGGCAAGGCTGGCGTTGCTGGATATTAGTGGCGAAGCTCTGGATAGCGCTGTCTCGGCACTGGCCCGGGAGGGGGTCGATGCGCAGGGGGTGGTCGTTGATGTTGCCGATGAAGCCTCGGTTGCGCAGGCCTTTGCGGACATTGCCGAGAAGCAGGGCCCGATCAGCGGGTGTGTCAACAATGCGGGGATTACCGACGATGCCCTGATGGTGAAAGCCAAGGAGGGGCAGGTGGAAACGCGTATGTCCCTGGCGGCGTGGCAGCGCGTTATCGATATCAACCTGACGGGCGTGTTTTTGTGTGGCCGGGAAGCGGCGACGCAAATGATCGAAGCCCGGCACGAAGGCGTGATTGTCAATATTTCCAGCATCTCGAAAGCAGGTAATCCCGGCCAGAGCAATTACGCGGCCGCCAAGGCGGGGGTTCACGCATTGACCGTCACCTGGGCAGCCGAGCTTGCGCGGTACGGCATTCGCACGGGCACGGTGGCACCCGGTTTTATCAATACTGACATGACGGCCTCAATGCGCCCGGATATGCTGGAACGCATTGCGTCGAAGGTGCCGCTCAAGCGCCTGGGCGAGCCGGAGAACATTGCGCAAAGCGTGGCCTTTATCCTCGAGAACGACTATTTCTCCGGTCGGATCATCGAGTGCGACGGTGGGCTGCGGCTATAGCCAGGTTCCAGGGGCGGTGTTGGTGGTCCCGGCCCTAGCGTTTCGTTTCCAGGTTATCCACCTCTTCGGCCCAGCGCTTTACCTTACGGCGCTGAAGCCGCCCGTTGAGACGTTTGGTGTCCACACTGATGGGGATCAATGCTTTTTCGGAAGTGGATGGGTCGCTTAGATAGAATGTCCGTGACGCCCCGACAGGCCTGTCCTCCGATCCATAGATGGCAATCACCCGCAGCTCCAGTTGCAACCCCGTCTGGTCATAGATGGCGTTGTCCAGTCGCCAGGTGGTGCAGATCTGATCGGCAATGTCGGCAAAGCGTTGCATATGCAGGTAATCGCCAGAGGCCAGCGGCCCCTGGTGGCTTCTGATGGATTTCCCTTTCTGTTCATCCTCTTTCTCTTCCTGGTACTCCGCGACGTCGACCATGTAGCTGTTTTCCTGCGTGTGAAGAATCGCCACCACATGCTGGATATAGATGGATTCACTGCTCATGTTGCTGATCAAACACAGCGCATTCTGCCCGGTGCCCAGGCCGCGGTTGATGATGATGCGTGGGCGCCGCTGGCGAACGTAGCCGTTATAGAGTAGCTGCGCGTAAAATAACCAGACAAGAAGCGTCAGGATGCTCGTGACGGCGGAAATTGCCTGAGCGTTATTATTGAGCCATTCCATGGATGCGTTCCTTCGCCGGATGTTTGATTGAGGATCTGCCAAGTAAAACAAAAGCTAGCTCAATACGCTGGAGATGCCAGTCACATAGCTGATACATTTATATCAGACTAAACGCATATAATGGATGCAAAAAAAGTCGAATACGAGGAAAACGGGCAATCATTGATGAGGCCGTCAGGAGGGCAGCAAACAGGGTGCCAGGAGGGAATGACGCTTGAAACTGAATTGGTGCGGATGGGGAGACTTGAACTCCCACGCCTTACGGCACTAGAACCTAAATCTAGCGTGTCTACCAATTCCACCACATCCGCGGAACGGGGGGTATACTATCAATCTTTTGTATAAAGTCAACGACAAAGTGTTCAATCCGCCGGTCAGGGAGCGCGAATGCGATTGAAACGCTGGGTAGCTGCCGGTAGTGCTCTGGTAAAACGAGCACTACCGGGTTATTGCGCGTTTTGTTTGGCACCCCTTGAAGGTGGCGCAAGCTGGTGCTCGGAATGTTTCGAGCAGTTGCCCTGGAATCGCCCCGCCTGTCCGTGCTGTGGTGATCAGCTAACGAACGATCACCCATCCTTGTGCGGGCATTGCATCAGTAAGCGGCCTGCCTTTGAGGCGGCTCATGTGGCGTTACGCTATGCATCCCCCATCAATGCACTGGTGCGCGATTTCAAGTTCAACGCCCGGCCCCGGGCAGGCATGTTGCTGTGCGAATTAATGCAGGACAGCCTGCCCTCGCCACCCTTTGATGCGATACTGCCTGTGCCCATGACGCCCGAGCGCGCTCGCGACCGCGGGTTCAATCAGGCGCACTGGTTGGCTTTCGAGCTCGCCCAGCGAAGCGGCCTGCCCCTGCTCGAAGCCCGGCGACTCAAGCAGGGGCCTTCACAGCGCGGCTTGAACCGTCAGGCGCGTTTTGCCAATCTGGCGGGCGCTTTTGTGGTCGAGACACCACCGCCTGCGTATGTGGCGATTGTCGATGATGTTGTCACGACGGGCGCCACGGCTCATGCGCTCGCCCTGGCATTGCGGCGGGCGGGGGCGCAGCGTGTTGATGTATGGGCGGCAGCGCGTACACCGCTGGTGGTGGATGATGTCTAACGGCATGACCCATCGTCGACGATAGCCTTTTACGGATGGATCCCTGGAGACACCATGACGCATGTTTTTCAAACGCTTTCTCCCGGTCTTGTGATGTCAGCGGTGGAGTCGTTGGATATATGGCCAACGTCAGAACCGTTTGCGCTGAACAGCTATGAAAACCGCGTGATGATGTTTCGCGATGAGCACGGCAGTCAGTGGATCATCAAGTTCTACCGTCCTGAACGCTGGCAGGACGCCACTATTCAGGAAGAGCACGATTTTCTCGTCGAACTGAGCCAGGCCGAGGTGCCGGTGGCCACCGTTTGGCGTGATCGCCGGGGGCAGAGTCTGCATCACTATGAAGGGTATCGTTTTGCGTTATTCCGCCACTGCCCTGGTCAGGCCCCCGAGCTGGACAACGATGCCCATCTTTTCGCGCTGGGAGAGCTGATGGGGCGGCTGCACGCGGTGGCCGACAAGGGCACTTTTACCCATCGTCCACGCCTTGAGTTATTGGAGGGGGTGAGAGATGCCCAGCAACGGGTCTTCGATAGCCAGCGTTTGGATCGTCATCAGCGTCGAGGTTATGAAAGCGTCATTACCCGCATGCTGGAAGCGCTTCTTCCCTATCAGTGGGGTGAGGAAGCGATGATACGCTGCCACGGTGATTGCCATCTGGGCAATATCCTGGGGCGTGATGAGCATTTTTCACTGGTGGATTTTGATGATTGCCTGATGGCACCGGCGATCCAGGATATCTGGATGCTGCTATCCGCCAATGAGCCCGTCGAGTGGCGCCGTCAGATAAGTGAGATTGTCGAAGGGTACGAAGAAACGCGCCCCTTTCCCCATCAACAGATAGAGCTGATTGAGCCGCTGCGTGCCTACCGGCTGATACGGCACAGCGCATGGCTGGTCTCTCGCTGGCAAGACCCTGCCTTCCAGCTGGCGTTTCCCTGGGTGGCTGATAAAGGGTACTGGGACCAGCATATCCGGCAACTCGAGCAACAGTTGCTGGTCCTTAAAAAGCCGCAGTGGCTGGCATAGTGTCCTTCTATCATCCGTATAGCGGCATGCCTCATCATGCCAGGCTGCCACACAGCGTCGAGGTGCGCTAAGATGCACCGTTTCATTGCGTTATGTTAATATTTTATTGTACATAACTTATTTAAAGTATATTTTCTGTACATGGTTGTGTCTGGATCGCGTCCAATCATTGCCATGGCGGCCAAAGGCCGACTCCTTTTAGCGCGATGGTGCCTTATCCATCGTGCAAGACACTTTCGACGAGGCTTACCATGACGGATGATATCGCCCAGTATTATCAGCAGATTATCAGCGCACTTGGGGAAAACCCTGAGCGCGAAGGGCTGAAAGACACGCCGCTTCGTGCAGCGAAGGCAATGCAGTTCCTGACGCATGGCTACCATCAATCGCTTCAGGAAATCGTCAACGGCGCCGTATTCGAGTCGCAGACCGACGAAATGGTACTGGTCAAGGATATCGAGCTGTATTCAATGTGCGAGCATCACCTGCTGCCTTTCATTGGCAAGTGCCATATTGCTTACCTGCCGAACGGTAACGTCTTGGGACTCTCCAAATTTGCTCGCATTGTCGATATGTACGCCCGGCGCATGCAGATCCAGGAGAATCTGACCCGGGAAATTGCCGAGGCAGTGCAGCAGGTTACCCAGGCACGTGGCGTCGCCGTGGTCATTGAAGCCCGTCATCTTTGCATGATGATGCGGGGTGTCGAGAAACAAAATTCGAGCATGACCTCGTCTGTCATGCTGGGCGATTTCCGGGCCAATCAGGCAACGCGTCAGGAGTTCTTGACGCTGGTCAATTAACCCAGGGCGACACGATACGGCATTACGGTTGGTCTGCTACCCTGTTTCGTCATAGCATGAAGAGGTTATTTTGCTGATGAGTCCCTTATCTGGGGGCAGGAGTCTGTCATGGAAGCGCTTAAAGAGACACAGCTGTACTGTCCGTTTGCCTATATCGATGGAAGTTGGGTAGCGGCCGACAGCGGTGATCAGATCAACGTCCTTAACCCGGCCACCGGCGAAGTAGTGGGTGATATGCCAAGGTTGGGGAAAGCCGAAACGGAACGGGCCATTGAAGCGGCCGATGCAGCGCTTCCCGCATGGCGTTCGCTGACTGCCCAGGAACGGGCGGATTTGCTATTGAAGTGGCATGACCTGATGCTCGAGCATCAGCATGATCTTGCCATGTTGATGACCCACGAGCAGGGCAAGCCTCTGAAAGAGGCGGCAGGCGAAATCGCCTATGCGGCGAGCTTTCTGCGCTGGTTTGCGGAAGAGGCTCGCCGTGTCTACGGCGAAACCATTCCGGCAGCCAATGCCAATCAGCGTATCGTGGTGACCAAGCATCCTGTAGGCGTTGTCGGTGCCATCACGCCCTGGAATTTCCCGGCGGCGATGATTACCCGTAAAGCGGGTGCGGCCCTGGCGGCTGGCTGTACCATTGTGGTCAAGCCCGCAAGCCAGACGCCGTTTTCGGCCACGGCGCTGGCCATGCTGGCGGAACGTGCCGGTATCCCCCGGGGCGTTTTCAACGTCGTGCCGGGCAGCGCTGCTGATATCGCCGAAGCGCTCACCCAGTCATCCAAGGTGCGCAAGATTACCTTTACCGGCTCAACCGAGGTTGGCCGCAAGCTGATGGCGCAGGCCGCCGAGCATGTGCAGAAAATATCCCTTGAGCTGGGCGGCAATGCGCCCTTTATCGTCTTTGAGGATGCAGACCTTGACGCTGCAGTGGATGGCGCCATGGCCGCCAAGTTCCGAAACGCAGGTCAAACATGCGTCTGCACCAACCGCTTTTTGGTCCAGTCCAGCGTGATCAATGCGTTTTGCGAAAAACTCGCCGTCGCGATGAACAGCGAGCTGAATGTGGGCGATGGCACTCAGGACAATATCAACATCGGGCCGTTGATTGATCAGGATGGCGTCAACAAAGTCAGTGAGCACGTCCAGGATGCTGTCGATCATGGGGCCGAGCTGTTATTGGGCGGGTATCCCCACCCCCTGGGCGGTAACTTCTTCAGCCCTACCTTGATCAGCTTTGCCACCAGTGAAATGAAAGTGGCCCATGAAGAGACCTTTGGCCCGCTGGCGGCGGTCTTTCCCTTCGACGACGAAGAGACGGCCATTGAAATGGCCAACGACACTCAGTATGGGCTGGCGTCGTACTTCTATTCACGTGACCTGTCGCGGGTCTGGCGGGTGTCTGAAGCACTCGAATATGGCATGGTCGGCATTAACACCGGCCTGATCTCCAATGCAGCGGCGCCGTTTGGCGGCGTGAAAGCGTCCGGCCTGGGGCGCGAAGGGGGGCATCAGGGCCTGGAAGAGTATCTGGAAACCAAGTACCTGTGCATTGACCTCGGTTAAACCCCCGCTGTATAAGCTTTCCTGCACCGAAAAAGCCCTCATCGATAAGACATCAATGAGGGCTTTTTGATGGCGGGAGGCTAGCCGGGCCTAGTGGCGGAAATGGCGCATGCCGGTAAATACCATGGCAATGCCGGCTTCATTGGCTGCATCGATCACTTCCTGGTCGCGCATTGAGCCTCCCGGCTGAATGACAGCGGTGATGCCCGCTGCGGCGGCGGCATCAATGCCGTCACGAAACGGGAAGAAAGCGTCTGACGCCATCACGGAACCCGGCACCGAGAGGCCTTCGTCGGCCGCCTTGATGCCCGCAATCTTGGCGGAGTAGACACGGCTCATCTGTCCCGCGCCAACGCCTATTGTCTGACCGTTATTGGCGTAGACGATGGCATTGGATTTAACGAACTTGGCCACCCGCCACGCAAATGTGAGGTCACGCAGTTCCTGCTCGGACGGCGCGCGCTCGCTGACCACCGTCAGGGCATCGCGGGGCACCATGCCCTGGTCGCGCTCTTGAACCAGCAGGCCACCATTAACGCGCTTGAAGTCGAAGGCCGGCTGGGTTTCGCTGGGCCAGTGTGCGCTGACATCCAGTAGCCGGACATTCTGCTTGGCGGCCACGATGGAAGCGGCGTCGGCGCTGACGCCGGGGGCGATAATCACCTCTACAAATTGGCGGTCGATGATTGCCCGAGCCGTGTCGGCATCGAGCGCCACATTGAACGCGATGATGCCGCCAAACGCACTGGTAGGATCGGTCGCAAAGGCCTTGTCGTAGGCGTCAAGGGCGGTGGCGCCAATCGCAACGCCGCAGGGGTTGGCGTGTTTGACGATAACGCAGGCGGTGTCTTCGAAGGCTCTGACACACTCGAAAGCGGCATCGGTATCGGCGACATTGTTGTACGACAGCGGTTTACCCTGCAGCATTCTCGCCGTCGCCACGCCGGGTTCGTTCGCTTCTTCCTCCACGTAGAAAGCCGCCTGCTGGTGGGGGTTTTCCCCGTAGCGCATGGCCTGTTTCTTGTGCAGCTGTAGATTGAACGTGCGCGGGAAATTGGCATCTGCGGCTTCAACCTGGCGACCCAGGTAATTGGCAATGGCAGCGTCGTAGCCCGCCGTGTGCTCAAACGCTTTGACGGCAAGATCGAAACGGGTGGCTTCGCTGACACGCCCGTCCTGGGCGGTGAGCTCACCCAGTACCCGTGGATAGTCGGCGGCGTTCACAACAATCGTCGTGTAGGCATGGTTCTTGGCGCAGGCGCGGACCATGGTCGGGCCGCCAATGTCGATGTTTTCAATGGCTTCCTGGCGTGTGCAGTCCGGTTTGGCGACGGTGGCGGCGAAGGGATAAAGGTTCACCACAACCATATCAATCGGCGTGATGTCGTTCTCCGCCATGACGGCATCATCCTGCCCACGACGAGCGAGGATGCCGCCATGGATTTTGGGATGCAGTGTCTTGACACGGCCATCCATGATCTCGGGGAAACCGGTGTGCTCGCTAACTTCCTTAACCGGAATCTGGTGTTCCTGTAGCAGGCGGAATGTACCGCCCGTGGAGAGAAGCTCCACGCCGGACTCGGACAGACCACGGGCAAATTCGACGATGCCGGTTTTATCAGAAACGCTCAGAAGGGCGCGGCGTACGGGGGTCGCAGTGCTATCAGCCATGAGGGTGCTCGTATGCAGAGTAGAGAATAAAAAACAATGATGCCCCAAGGCTATGGGGCGTCACCTTCAATAAGTCCATAAAGCTTCAGTTTCTTGCGCAGCGTGCCGCGATTGAGGCCCAGTACATCCGCTGCGCGGGTCTGGTTGCCCTCGGTGTGCTCAAGCACGCAGGCGAGCAGTGGCGCCTCTACTTCGGCCATCACCATGGCGTACAGGTCGGTTGCCTGACTGCCATCGAGATGCTCGAAGTAGCGACGCATCGCGGTTTCCACGCACTCGCGCAGTGGCTGCGCGGGCATACTGGCGTCGGAATCAGCCAGTGTCCCATTGAGCGGGGTATGGCTATCGGGGGCACTGTCGCTGGAAACAAGATCAAGATCGCGTTCGGTCATGCTGCATAGCTTCCTTTGGCTAGCAGACGCTTGATGGCATCGGGTGCCATGGCGTCATTGATCCAATTAACTTGTGTTTCGTTAGAGGATAATCCGTTAAATTGTTGCTTTAAATCACGCCGCTGAGCGGGAGTAAAACGGGCATCTTCGCCCAGGTACCAGCCCAGGTGCTTACGCGCAATGCGCACGCCCATGGTGTCGCCATAAAAGCTATGTAGAGCGCTTAGATGGGCAATGAGCACACTACGACGCTCTTCCAGGCTGGGCTGAGCGCGGTGCTCACCATGTTCCAGAAAGTACTGAATCTGATCAAAAATCCAGGGATTTCCCTGAGCGCCCCGTCCTACCATGACGGCGTCTGCTTGCGTATAGCGCAGCACGTCTGCCGCTTTTTCCGGGGTCGTGATGTCCCCATTGGCAATCACCGGAATGTTCAGTCGTGATTTTATATCGGCGATGGTGTCGTACTCCGCCCATCCAGTATAGCGCTGCTCGCGGTGTCGGCCATGAACCGCCAGTGATTGAATGCCAGCTTCCTCGGCAAGGCGCGCAATACGGACACCATTATTCGTGTCGGCGCACCAGCCGGTGCGTATTTTCAGGGTAACGGGGATGTCGACGGCGTTGACCACGGCATCGAGAATCTCGCCAACCAGTTTTTCATCGCGAAGCAAGGCAGAGCCTGCTGCCTTGTTGCAGACTTTCTTGGCCGGGCAGCCCATGTTGATATCGATGACCTGTGCGCCAAGGTCGGCATTGAGCCGGGCTGCCTGGGCGAGCATCTCGGCGTCGCCCCCGGCAATTTGCACAACCCTGGGATCAGGTTCGCCGCGATGGTCCATGCGCAGCTTCGATTTGCGTGTGTGCCACAGGCTCGGGTCGGCAGTGACCATTTCGCCAACCACCCAGCCTGCTCCCAGTTGCCGACACAACTGACGGAAAGGGCGATCGGTCACACCCGCCATGGGCGCTAATATGACCCGGTTCGGCAGGGTGTAGGGGCCAATCTTGAGCGGTGGCAATGTCGATAGGGTCATGGCAGTTGACGCTTTGATGGTGCGGTTAACGACCGTCAGGTCGCCCGAGGTGGCGTATGATACGCTTACTCGACGGCGGGGTGAAGGCGGCCAGGGTCGTAATCGACGTATTAAGCGATACGTTGTCCGGTCAGGCGTACCCAGCCTTCCTGCATGACAGGCGTATCCATGCTCAGCCCCTCTTGTTGATAGGCCTGCATGACGTCATCAGCCTGGTTGGCCAGAATGCCTGAAAGGGCAATGCGACCGCCGGGCGCAACGTGGCCTGCAATCGTTGATGCCAGCTCAATCAGCGGACCCGCCAGAATGTTGGCGGTGACAATCGGATAGCGGCTTTTGGCGAGCTGCTCGGGATAACAAAGGGTCAGAGCCGTTTCATCAATCTGGTTACGCTCCGCGTTCTCGCGGCTGGCTTGCAGCGCCTGAGGATCAATATCGGTACCATCGGCATGGGCCGCACCGAGCTTTAATGCGGCAATGGCCAGAATGCCCGAACCACAGCCGATGTCGAGTACAGACTGGCTGGCGAGTTGACCGCTGACGGCCAGGCCGTCGAGCCATTTCAGGCACAATGCAGTGGTCGGGTGGGTGCCGGTGCCAAACGCCAGCCCCGGGTCGAGGATCAGGTTGACGGCATCGGATTCGGGCGGTTCATGCCAGCTTGGCACAATCCAGAGCCGTTCTCCCATGCGCAGGGGGGTAAAGTCTTTCATCCACTCGCGTTCCCAATCGCGATCCGCGAGTAGCTCGTAGTCAATGCTCGGGCAGGGTTCGTCCGGTACCTGTTCCGACCAGGCGGCTTCGATACGCGCCAGCATGGCGTCGATGCCCTCGAGATCATCGTATAGGCCGGTGACGACAGTGTCCTGCCATAAAGGCGTTGTACCGCGTTCAGGCTCGAAGACCGGGTCGTCATGGGCGTCTTGAAGCCCGATCGCTGTCGCGCCTTCTTCAAGGAGCAACTCTTCCAGCAGCTCTGCCTGCTCGGGCGGGACGTGCGCTTTGAGTTGAAGCCAGGGCATTCCGGATCTCCGCAGCAGCAAAAAAAAAGCGGGATGACGATGGCCATCCCGTGATCATCAATCTCAGCGTGGGTTAGCTGCTGAGTTTCTTTTCGAGGTAGTGGATATTGACGCCACCCTGGCGGAAGTAGCTGTCGCGCACCAAGTCTTTTTGCAGATCAATGTTGGTTTTGATGCCTTCGACCAATAGCTCATCCAGTGCGTTGCGCATGCGGGTGAGGGCAATTTCACGGTCCTCTCCCCAGGTGATCAGCTTGCCGATCAGCGAGTCGTAATGGGGCGGTACGGTATAGCCGGTATACATGTGCGAGTCCATGCGTACCCCGAGGCCGCCTGGCGCGTGGTAAAGGCTTACCTTGCCGGGTGAGGGCATGAAGGTGCGCGCGTCTTCGGCGTTGATACGGCATTCGAACGAGTGGCCGTTGAGTACGACGTCTTCCTGGCGGATCGTCAGCGGCATGCCCGAGGCAATGCGTAGCTGTTCCTTGACAATATCCACGCCGGTTACCATCTCGGTGACCGGATGCTCCACCTGGACGCGGGTATTCATCTCGATAAAGAAGAAGTTGCCGTCTTCGTAGAGGAACTCGAAGGTACCTGCGCCCCGGTAGTTGATTTCCACGCATGCCTGGCGGCACGCTTCCAGCACCTTGGCGCGCGCGTCAGGGTCGATGCCGGGGGCCGGTGCTTCCTCGAGGACTTTCTGGTGGCGACGCTGGAGCGAGCAGTCCCGGTCAAAGAGGTGGATGGCATTACCCTGGCCGTCGGCGAGTACCTGAACTTCCACGTGGCGGGGATTTTCGAGAAACTTCTCCATGTAGACGGTGCCATCGCCAAACGAGGAGTGGGCCTCGGTGCGGGTGACGGTAATCGCGGAAAGCAGGTGGCCCTCGGCATGCACAACGCGCATGCCGCGCCCGCCGCCACCGGCTGCCGCCTTGATGATAACCGGATAGCCGATGCGCCGGGCAGTCGCGAGATTGGTTTCATCATCGTCGCCAAGCGGGCCGTCCGAACCAGGAACCGTGGGAACGCCAGCCGCTTTCATTGATTCAATGGCGCTGACTTTATCGCCCATCAGGCGAATGGTTTCTGCGCGGGGGCCGATAAACGTAAAGCCCGAGCGTTCTACCTGTTCGGCAAAGTTGGCGTTTTCGGATAAAAAGCCGTAGCCGGGATGAATGGCGCTGGAATCGGTCACTTCCGCGGCGCTGATCAAGGCCGGAATATTGAGATAGGACTGAGCAGAGGAGGCCGGACCGATACATACCGCCTCATCGGCTAGGCGTACATGCATGAGTTCGCGGTCCGCCTTTGAATGAACCGCCACGGTTTTAATGCCTAGCTCTTTACAGGCCCGGAGGATACGTAGAGCAATCTCGCCGCGGTTGGCGATAAGTACCTTGTCGAGCATGGGAGAGTCCACCCGTATTGAAATGAAGGATTAAGCGATGACGATCATTGGCTGATCGAATTCCACCGGCTCACCGTCTTCTACCAGAATGGCTTCCACCACGCCGTCACGGTCGGCTTCGATTTGGTTCATCATCTTCATGGCTTCCACGATACACACCGTATCGCCTTGCTTGACCGTATCGCCAACTTCCACAAAGGATTTGGCGCCGGGTGCGGGACTGCGATAGAAGGTGCCGACCATCGGTGAGTTGATGGCTTCACCGCGATAGCTGGTGCCCGGAGCGGTATCCTCTGCAGGCGCCGGAGCAGTGTTGGCAGCGGGCGCGGCAGGTGCCTGTTGAGGGGCATGCTGAGCGTACTGGGGCATGGACTGCGGATGCCACGTCGCGCCATTGGGATGCCGACTGATGCGCACCGACTCTTCGCCTTCCTGGATTTCAATCTCGCTAATATTGGATTCTTCGAGCAGTTCAATCAGTTTTTTGACTTTACGGATATCCATTACCTAGCCCCATCACTATCGTTAAGAGTGGTGTGCTCACCGCGCGTCAATAGCGCAGTAAACCAAATGTTAAAATGAAGAGAACGCCGCATGATAACGAACGTTACCCTTTTATACTGCTTCAAAAAGCAGAAAATCAATCAATATGGTGGCGAAGTTTGCCGAAAAACGTTATCGATGTCCAGCTATCGCATGCTGGGCACATAGCGCTATTTCCAAACGATCGTTTGACGACATTCGCGACAGGACGCCTCAATATCTAACCTTGGCCCGTCTGGCGGCTCTCTTCCCAACGTGCCAGTTCGCGCAGGTGCCGGGCGAAGTCGGTGGCGTTGATATCGCCCTGGATGCGTGCTTCGCGGACCTCCTGGCCATTCTGAAAAAAGAGCAGGCTGGGTGGGCCGAATAGCTGGTAGCGGTTCAACAGTTCGCGACTTTGCGCATTGGTATCGGTGACATCGACGGCAATGCGCTCAAAGCCGGCAAGTTGCTCGATGACAGCGGGGTCCGTGTAGACGTCGCGTTCCAGCTGGCGACAAGCGATGCACCAGTCAGCCGTAAAATGAACGAAGACGGGGTTACCCTCTGCCTTGGCTGTATCGATGGCGCTGTTGAGTGCTGGCAAGTTGTCCAAACGCTGAAAAGCCAATGGGGCTGAAGCGTCGTTGTTATTGACCGTTTGGAAGTTTAGCGGGCGCAGGGGATCATGCGAGCCCAAGGCAGCGCCAAGGGTAAGGGCGATGCCCCAGGTCAAAAGGATAAGGCCCAGGGTTTGACGCGCTTTCGCCCAGCCCGATGGCGTATTGGTTTGCAAAGCCCCCAGGGTCAGGGCGGTGCCGATGGCAAGCGCTGCCCAGAGAAGCAAGGCAACCGGCGGGGCCACCAGACGTTCTACCATCCAGATGGCCACCCCAAACAGCAACAGCCCAAAAGCGATTTTGACCCCGTTCAGCCACGGGCCGGAACGCGGCAGTGATGTTGCCCCGAAGGTGCCCACCAACAGGAGCGGAACACCCATTCCCATGCCCAGCGCAAACAGCATGGCGCCGCCAGTGAATGCATCGCCGGTGGTGGAAATGATCACCAGCGCCCCGGCCAGGGGCGCCGTTACACAGGGAGACACCACCAGTACCGACAGCGCGCCTGCCAGTGCCAACCCTGCCGGGCCGCTGCGCTGTGCCCGTGCCTGCCAGGCGTCGATGCGCTGGGCCAGACGTGGCGACAGGCGCAGGTCAAAGGCGCCGAGCATGGCCAGGCCAAACACGCTGAACAGAATGGCAAAGGTGATCAGTACCGGGGCAGACTGCAACTGTGCCTGGAGATTGAGACCGGCCCCGAATAGCCCCATCAGCACGCCGACCGCCGCATAGGTCACGGCCATGCCGAGCACATAGCTGGCCGACAGCATGAAGGCTCGAGGGCGCGAGGGCTGTTGACCAATGATGATTGAAGACAGAATGGGCACCATCGGTAATACGCAGGGCGTGAATGTCAGCCCGATGCCTGCCAGGAAGAAAAGTCCCAGCGCCAACGGCAGGCTGGCGTCGGTCATCAGTTGGCTGAAACGGCTGTCCTCGCTCTGCGGCGCGCCAGGGCGAGTGGCATTGTCATTCACTGCCGCGGACACGTCGGCAGGTGCTGCCGTGTCGGTGGCGTCATCCGCCGCTTCCACTGGCGATGAGGCAGGTGTCTCGTCAGTATCCGCCCCGGCCTCCCAGTCGGCGTACGCGCGCGGCGGTTGGCTTTCGGTAGCCTGCAGCGCGACGGTTTCCGGCGGGTAACACAGCCCGGCATCGGCGCAGCCCTGGAAGGTAAAGTCGATATCCAGCGGACCTGAAAAGTCACTTTCCAGCGGCACTTCCATGACCATCCGGTCGCGGAAAATATAGACGTCACCCATGAATTCATCATTGGTGAAGGTGCCCTCGGGCAGTTCGAGCTCTCCCAGGCGAGCCTGGTTCGTCAGGCTCTCCACGGCAAACTGGTGGCGGTAGAGGTAATACCCGTCAGCGGCTTCGATGCCTACGAAAAGGGTGTCACCGTCATGCCAGGCGGTGGGTTGAAAGGCTTCCAGGACGGGAAGAAAGTCGTCGTTCTGATCGCTTGAGGAAAACCACTGCGCCTGGGCCAATAGCGGAAGCGTGCCGAGCAGACACAAGAGCCCTAAACGTCGAATCGTATGCAAAATGTATCCTTGGTCGATAACGTCATAACAGGCCGCTAGCATAACGCAAGATGGCGCGCCGGTAACGGTTGGCGCCGGGCGTCAGGAAAAATGCTGAACGCCAACGAAAGAGGCCACCCGAAGGTGGCCTCATTAATCACTGACGCGGAACTGCTCAGGCTTTGTGGTAAGCCGCCGCCGATTTTTCAATGGCTTTGCGTGCCGCGTCTACGCCTTCCCAGGACTCGACTTTGACCCATTTGCCTTTTTCGAGATCTTTGTAGTTTTCGAAGAAGTGGGCAATCTGCTGACGCAGCAGTTCGGGCAGGTCGGTGACTTCCTGAACGTCGTCATAGAGCGAGCTGAGCTTGGGGTGCGGAACACATACCAGCTTGGCGTCTTCACCGGCTTCATCGGTCATGTTCAGGATGCCGACCGGGCGTGCGCGGATGATGCTGCCGGGCTGGACCGGATGCGGCGTGACGACCAGTGCGTCCAACGGGTCTCCATCGTCGGCCAAGGTGTGGGGAATAAAACCGTAGTTGGCCGGGTAGAACATGGGCGTGGCCATAAAGCGGTCGACCAGCAGGGCCCCCATGTCTTTATCGATCTCGTATTTGATCGGCGCATGATTGGCAGGAATTTCAATCGCCACATACAGGTCGTTGGGCAGATCCTTACCAGCGGGGATGTTGTCGAAGTTCATCGTTAATTCCTTGGTCGTACAATGGCTAGGCAATCGAAGTTGCTGTATGAATAGCACCGGATTATACGAACATGGCCGCAAGATTACCAATGCGACATAGGTGTTGCGACGCCAAAGCGTCTCGCGATCGTGCTGCACGGCCTGCTTTACGACGTCACGACGTTTGGCGAGCATCGTTCCGTATCGCCAGCGTGTATCATAGGCGTTTCTAGACAGTGATGTCAGTTGCCAATGCTGTATGCTCAGGAGGATGACTTGGCCCATGCCCAATTGCTGATCAGTTACGGTCAGGCATTTGTTGCCCCGGACCGGCGTCTGCACCGCAGCTCCATGTCGGTACGCTTCCCCGAACCGCCGTTGCTCAAGGCAAAAGGAGGTTGCGCGGTCATTAGCGACTCCCTCGCGCGCAATACCCTGGCCAAACAGGCGGGAGATTTGAGCGTACGGGGCTTTTTAGCCGATTATTTTTCCACGCCTGATCATTGGGACGTCAAGACGTCGGCGACGCGCGTGCTCAGAGCGCTCAATAGCTGGTGTTACGGCCAGAGCCAGCATGTGCAGAACGGCAGCTTCGTGTCATCGCTGTCGGCCTTGATATTCCGTGAACGCGATGCCCATCTGTTCCACATGGGGGACACGCTGGTGTTCCGGCTGCGAGGCGCCGAGTTCGAACAGCTGACGCGTGATCACGTCACGGACCTGGGGGGCTACCGCTATCCATCCCGGGCGCTGGGCATGGATGGCAGTCTGGACATTGACTACACCCATCTGCCCATGAAGCAGGGCGATCTGTTCCTGTTTACCACCCAGGCCGTGGGGGGCACCTTGCTGCCGTCTGACTACGTGCGGCTGATCCGCCAGGATGCCAGCGACCTGGATGCGGCCTGTGAGCGTCTCGCCAATGAAGCGAAGCAGCGGGCTCAGGAACGCGGCTATGGCGGTGACCAATTCTGTTTCCAGTTGGTGCGCATCGATGAATTGCCTGAAGAAAGCAGCGATCATCCGGGGCAGCTATACGGCGAGCTGCCGATACCGCCCGAACTGGCACCCGGGGCCAGGCTGGATGGCCTGGAGGTGCTGGCAGTGTTGTCGCGTACCGCCCAATCACGTATCTACCGTGTCCGCGATGTCTACTCCGAGCGGGAAATGGTCATGAAAGCGCCGAGCCCCGAGCTTTCGTTGCGCAATGCCTATCTAGAGCACTTTCTGCTCCAGCAGTGGGTGGTGGAAAGGGTCAATTCGCCGTTCGTGGTCAAGGTTGTCGAGCCGTCGCGGCCGCGGCGTTACCTCTATTATCTGATGCAGCACATTGAAGGCGAGACGCTGCGTCACTGGGCCGAGCGCCATCCCCAGGCAAGTCTGTCCCAGCGACTGGATATCGCCAATCAGCTGGGCAAAGCCGTTCAGGCCTTGCACCACCGGGAAATCATCCACCAACAAATCAACCCCGATAATATCCTGATCGACCCCCACGGCAAGGTCGTGCTTACCGACTTCAGCGCCTGCCATATGCGCGAGGTTGACGGCCATCGCCACTCGGGCGAACTGTTGAGACAGGTGGGCTTCAACGAGCACACCGCCCCGGAGTATGCCCTGGGGGACAGTGTCGGGCGGCGCAGTGACCAATATTCGTTGGCATCGACCGTCTATTGGCTGTTGACCGGCGAGCTGCCTTACAACATGACGCCTAATCGGCTGCGCAGCCATACCGATCTGGAAGGCTTGACCTACCGCAACGCACGCACCACCAACCCGGAAATATCGCCAGAGCTCGACGAGGCCCTGCGGCGCGCCCTGGACCCCCAGCGAGCGCTGCGTTTCAGGCGGTTATCAGAGTTTCTGCATGCCCTGCGGTTGCCCTTGGGCAAGCGGGCAGCGGAGGATAAAGAGCGCAAGGAGCCGCGCCATTTCTGGCAGGGAGTCGCCGGTATTCTGCTGCTGTTGCTGGTGCTGTCGTGGCTGTTGCGTTAACGGTTCCATTGGATAAACAAGCCCAGGCGTCGCGGGACGAGCCTGGGCTTGTGTTATGGGTAGCGGCGACGCAGTAAATGCCTAGAGCGTAAACACAGGCAGCTTGCGTTCTACCTTGGCCAGTTTCAGCTTGGCCATTTTGGGCAGGCCATTTTCAAAGGGAGGGAAGTCTTCTCCCTGAATCAACGGCGAGAGGTAGTCGCGGCAGGTGTCGGTAATGTCGAAGCCTTCCTCGCTGATGAAATCCCGGGGCATGAACTTCTCCTGGTTCGCCACCTGGGACAGCGGCGCAGAAATGACATCCCACTGATAGGGCGACTGAGAAATCCGGCGAATGGCGGGCATCATGGCGTTCTTGCCTGCCAGCGCCAGCGTCACCGCTTCACGACCGACCGCGTAGGCCTGCTCGACGTCGGTCTTGGACGCCAGGTGACGGGCGGCGCGTTGCAGGTAATCCGCAACCGCCCAGTGGTACTTATAGCCCAGGTCCTGCTTGATCATGCCGGCCAGCGTGGGGGCAACGCCGCCCAGTTGGCGGTGACCGAAAGCATCGGTGTTGCCCGCATCGGCCAGGAAGGTGCCGTCTTCGTAGCGCGCCCCTTCCGACACCACGATCACGCAGTAACCATTCTGCTTGACGCTTTGCTCGACCCTTTCCATGACCGCTTTGCGGTTGAACGGAATTTCCGGGAATACGATCAGGTGGGGGGGCTCGCCCGCGCCTTCACCGGCTAACCCGCCTGCCGCTGCGATCCAGCCAGCGTGGCGACCCATCACTTCAAGCACAAACACCTTGGTTGATGTGGCACACATCGAGGCGATATCCAGCGACGTCTCACGGGTAGAGGTGGCGATGTACTTTGCCACGCTGCCAAAGCCAGGGCTGTTGTCGGTAATCGGCAGGTCGTTATCGACGGTTTTGGGCACATGAATGGCCGTCAGTGGATAGCCCAGTTTTTCGGAAAGCTGGGACACTTTCAGACAGGTATCCGCGCTGTCACCGCCGCCATTATAAAAGAAGTAGCGGATATCGTGGGCCTTGAAGACCTCGATCAGGCGCTCGTACTGGGCGCGGTGGGTATCGATATCCTTGAGCTTGTAGCGGCAAGAGCCAAACGCGCCCCCCGGCGTGTAGCGCAAGGCCGCGATGGCCTCATCGCTTTCCTGGGTGACATCGATGAGGTCTTCCGTCAGGGCTCCAATAATGCCGTTATGACCGGCATAGACCTTGCCGATCTGGTCGGGGGCTTGGCGGCAAGCTTCGATGACGCCGCAAGCACTGGCATTGATCACGGCGGTAACACCGCCTGATTGGGCGTAAAAGGCATTATACTGAGCCATGGAAACGTCTCATCTCCTGAAAGTCGGAAAGCGTAATGATAAGTGGGCGAAGTTTAGCGTAAAGCATTAAGGCCTGCATACGGCTAGTCGCCGCTATCCAGGGCCTGTTCGCGCTGGGCCAGTTGCCAGCCGCCTAAATCCTTGTAGCGGTTGACCATGGCGCAGAACAGCTCGGCTGTGCGTTCGGTATCGTAGCGCGCCGAGTGAGCCGCCTTGTTATCAAATTCGATACCCGCTGCATGGCAGGCGCGTGCCAGAACGGTCTGGCCGTAGACCAACCCCGCCAGGGTCGCCGTGTCGAAGCTGGAAAAAGGGTGAAAGGGGTTGCGCTTGACACCGCAACGGTTGGCGGCCGCGTTTAAAAAACCATGATCGAACGCAGCGTTATGACCGACCAGGATCGCCCGCGAACAGCCATGGGCTTTAATCGACTTGCGGATAGGCCGAAAAATCTCGCCCAGGGCTTCTTCCTCACTCAGTGCGACCTGCTGACGTAAGGGGTCATCCAGGTTGATGCCGGTGAAATCCAGCGCGGACTGCTCAACGTTGGCGCCCTCAAACGGCTGAATATGGTAGGCATGAGTGGCATCGGGCAAAAGGTTGCCTTCTGGGTCCATTGTCAGGGTAACGGCAGCAATTTCCAGCAAGGCGTCGCCTTGTGCATTGAAGCCCCCGGTCTCCAAATCAACGACAACGGGCAGGTAACTGCGAAAACGTTGGGCCATTAATTCGCGGGCAATCGCCTCGCTCATGCAGCTCTCCTTAGTCTGCGAGTAATCGGTTAGCGCTTTTCGTGGGGTGATTCTAGCAGTTTCCTGTTAAGGCGTCGTTGGCGGTATTCGCTGAGCACTGAGAACGCTATACTTGGAGGCTGGTGTTTTTCAGCGTGAGCCATTCCCCGATTAGCGAGTCTGGCGCGCACTCGTTCAGAAAAGGAGTCAAGAATGTCCGATGTCAAAAAGGTTGTGCTGGCATATTCAGGCGGCCTGGACACATCCGTTATCGTTAAGTGGTTGCAAGAAACCTACAACTGCGAGGTAGTGACGTTTACCGCCGACATCGGTCAAGGCGAAGAGGTTGAGCCAGCGCGCGCCAAGGCAGAGGCGTTGGGCGTCAAAGAAATCTATATCGAAGACCTGCGCGAAGAGTTTGTGCGTGACTTCGTCTACCCGATGTTCCGTGCCAACACCATCTACGAAGGCGAATACCTGCTGGGTACTTCCATCGCCCGCCCGTTGATTGCCAAGCGCTTGATCGATATCGCCAACGAGACCGGTGCCGATGCCATTTCCCACGGTGCGACCGGCAAAGGCAACGACCAGGTTCGCTTTGAGCTGGGCGGCTATGCCTTGAAGCCAGGTGTGAAAGTGATCGCGCCGTGGCGCGAGTGGGATCTGACATCACGCGAAAAACTGATGGCCTACTGCGAAGAGCACAACATCCCCGTCGACTTTTCCAGTAAAAAGAAGAAATCGCCTTATTCCATGGATGCCAACCTGCTGCATATTTCTTATGAAGGCGGCATTCTGGAAGACCCTTGGGCGGAAGCCGAAGAAGACATGTGGCGCTGGAGCGTCTCGCCGGAAGCGGCGCCCGATAAGCCGACTTACGTGGAACTCACGTTCGAGAAAGGCGATATCGTGGCGATTGACGGTGAAGCCCTCAAACCCCATGAAGTGCTTGAAAAGCTCAATAAGCTGGGTGGCGATAACGGCATCGGCCGTCTGGATATCGTTGAGAACCGCTATGTGGGCATGAAGTCGCGTGGCTGCTACGAAACCCCAGGGGGCAGCATCATGTTGCGCGCCCACCGGGCGATTGAATCATTGACCCTGGATCGCGAAGAAGCGCATCTTAAAGACCAGTTGATGCCGAAATACGCCGAAGTCATCTACAACGGCTACTGGTGGAGCCCCGAGCGTCGCATGCTGCAGGCGGCGATCGATGAAACCCAGCATAACGTCTCCGGCGTCGTGCGCATGAAGCTCTACAAGGGTAATGCCATCGTGGTGGGCCGTCAGTCAGAGCAGTCGCTGTTTGATGAGTCGATTGCCACCTTCGAAGACGATGCCGGTGCCTACGACCAGAAAGATGCCGAAGGCTTTATCAAGCTGAACGCGCTGCGTCTGCGGATTGCGGCGGGTAAAGGGCGTCAACAGAGCTAACGGGCTGGTTGGGCGGCAAGCATGACTTGCCGCCTGCCGGACGCGAGGAGACAAAATGTTAAAAAAACTACTCTCGGGGTTGCTGGGTGGCGGCCAGGAAGGCGCCAAGGGCAAGACTCAATCGGCCGACCCCGTCGAATACAAAGGCTACATGATCACTTCTCAGCCCGATAACCAGAGCGGCCAGTATCGGGTGAGCGGGTTGATCACTCGGCCCCAGGGTGAGGGAGAAGCGCTTGAGCACCGCTTTGAACGCTCGGATATGCTGCCCAGCCGTGACGCCTGCGACGCCATGATGATCACCAAAGCCCAGCGCTACATTGATGAAGTGGGCGATGACATGTTCAAGCCCGACCCACGCCACGAAGGCGACCGGTGACGGAGAGTCGGCTGTAACGTTAAGGAGAGGCGTATGCGGGTTGTCCACCAAGCCTCACCCTGGCGCTCCCTGTTTACTGATGACGGGACGCTCAAGTTATCGGCGCTCACCGCGCCGTTGAGTCACCTTTCCACCCATCTCTCTTCGCCGTTTACCTCGTTAGCCGATGCGCATGCGTGGCAGCTGTCCCTGGCTGAATCACTGGTTCATTATGACCTGCCAGCCTGGCGCATCAGTGAGGTGATCAGTGACCATAACGCCATGCTTTACCGTCAGGCGATTGCGCTATCGCTCGACGAAATGCGCGCCCAAGGCTGGGGGGAACCGCCGGTCGACTACTGCGTACTGCTGTTAGGCTCTGCCGCGCGCTATGAGAGTCTACTGGGTCCCGACCAGGACAATGCGCTGATCATTGACGACTACCCCGATCACCGCCACGTCGAGATCGACGGCTACTTTCAAGCATTAGGCGAGCGGTTTACCCGGCGTCTGGACGAGGCGGGTATACCACTGTGCCGAGGTCACGTAATGGCACGCTGGCCGATGTGGCGTAAGCGGTTGAGCGAGTGGCGCACCCAGCTGTCAATCTGGAGTGCCGACCGGCGGGTAAAACGGGTACAGCAGACCAATATTCTGCTTGATTTTGCACCGGTTGCGGGCAATTCGGCGCTGGCGGAACGACTGGCTGAAAGCATTGCGTCGACCTTGCCCGAGGCGTCCCTGTTCATGCACGAGATGGCCGCATTGCTTGACGAGCTGCCGGTGGCGCTGGACCGCTTCGGGCGGGTCACGTCAAGTCCCGGTCTTGCGGCCCCCCATCATCAGGCTGTCAATCTGAAACAGCAGGGGCTGTTGCCACTGATAAGCGCCGCACGCCTGCTGTGTGTGCGCCACCGGTGCCCTGAAATGTCCACCCGAGCGCGACTGGTGGCGCTTGACCAGGCAGGCGAGCTGTCAGCGGCGCAATCAGCGCTCCTGGTGGCGGCCTTCGAGCGTCTTCAGCAGCGCTTGCTGGATCAGCAGCGATACAACAAGGCCCGCGGCCACGCCGCTGACGGTTGGGTTGATGTGCAACGTCTGCGTGAAGATGAGCGGTTGCTTTTAAAGTTTGACCTCCAGCAGATCAAGGCGTTTGTACAACAGGCACGCGCCGCCTAGCCAAGCGTCTTGCTTATGATAGCGATGGTGGGGCGGATGAGTCGGTGGTCGTGGGATGCTCAGGGGCGGGCGGCAGCTCCAGTGTCAGGCAGGCGCCGCCCAGGGCCTGGGCGTCTTCTACCCAGAGGCGTCCCCCCAGATGGGCAATAATGCCCCGGCTGATGGGCAGCCCGAGCCCGCTTCCCTTGGGGCGACCGTGAGGGATATCGCCGTCCTGCTGTATCTGGTGAAATTTTTCGAATACCCGCTCGCGCTCATCGACGCTAATCCCTGCGCCGTTATCTTCCACGCTTAAGCGGAAATGATGGCGGTGACGGTATAGGCTCAGGCGCACCATGGGCTGATGGCGATCGGCAAATTTGCCCGCGTTATCGAGCAGGTTGATGATCACCTGTTCCAGGCGGTCCTGGTCGCCGATCACCATGGCCGGGTCAGCCTCGATACTCATCTCAAGCTTGATCCCGCGTTCCTGATGCAGGTGTGCAATGGCATCGACGCTGCGCCGCGCCAGCGCAGCCAGGTCAAGAGGCACCGGGTCGAGCGTTAAGCGGCCGCTTTCCAATCGAGCAAGATCCAGAATCTCCTCTATCAGACGTGATAGCCGCTGGCTTTCATGAACGATGACACCCAGAAAGTGTTGGCGCTTTTTGTCGGGCAGCTCGCTGTTATCACGCAGAATTTCCGCAAAGGCGCGGATCGAGGTGAGCGGTGTGCGCAGTTCATGGCTGACCATGGCGACAAACTCATCTTTCAAGCGGTCCAGCTCGCGCAGCCGTTCATTGGCACCGCGTAACTCTTCGCCGATTTGCGCCAACTCTTGGGACTTCTGCTCCAGGCGGCGGTTGTACTCGAGGGTTTGCGAGGTGGTATCCAGAATGCTCAGAATCGACTCGATATCCAGCGCTTCACCGCGTACCACCGAATTGATCAGCACCCGGGCAGAGGCACTGCCCAGCGACCCGGCAAGTGCCTGTTCGGCGCGGGTAATCAGCTCGGCGTTGGCGGGCTCATCTGCTGCGAAGCCATTGTCAAAGCGGTTTTGACGGAAGACGCGCCGTGTTGCCTGGTCGCCAAGGTAGCGGATGAGCAATTCGTTAAGCGCCCCTTGCGTCGTTTGCCCGCGCCATAGCGGTGCCGATTGCAGGTTAGGGTGCATCGCTTCAGTGAAAAGCGCGGCCTGGGTCTGTTCAAGCGGTGTGGGGCGGGTAAAGAGCGAGACACCCACCAGCAGCCCCACGTTGGTCAGCATGCTCCAGAGCAGTGAATGGCTGTAAATATCCCAGCCTTCCAGACCGAACAGCGCGTAGGGCATCAGCCAGTCGATGCCCCAGGGCCCGTCGGTGAGCAGCCTGGCATCCAGCCAGCCGGACTGGGCGAAGCCTGGCAGCAGCAGCGTATAGCACCAGACCATGAAACCTGCGATTAACCCTGCAGCGGCGCCTTGGCGGGTGGCGCCTCGCCAGTAAAGGCCGATGAGCAGTGCTGGCGCAAACTGGGCGGCCCCCGCAAAGGACACCAGACCAATGGTGACCAGGCTATAGGAATCGCCAATCAGCGCGTGGTAGAGGTAGCCAAGAAGCAGAATGAGCACAATGGCCACCCGACGGATGCCCAGCAGCCAGCCCGCCAGCTCGCCCTTGGTGCTCAGGTGCAGGCGCCGTGAGCGCAACAGCAGTGGCATGACCAGCTGGTTGCTGACCATGGTGGAAAGCGCGATCGTCTCGACGATGACCATGCCGGTGGCGGCCGAGAGGCCGCCTATAAACACCAGCAGGGGCAAGCCCTCAAGCCCGGCTGACAGCGGCAGCGTCAACACAAAGCTGTCGGGGTCGCCGGCACTCACGCCCAGTAGCAGTCCCGCCAACGCAATGGGGATCACGAACAGATTGATCAGCAGCATATACAGCGGAAACAGCCAGCTTGCCCGGGTGAGGTGCTGCTCGTCGACATTTTCGACCACCAGGACCTGAAACTGGCGCGGCAGGGTTAAGAACGCCAGAAAGGCCAGTACAAGCATGCCCACCCAGCCGGTGGCACCGCCGGGCACGCTGTCCAGGCGCATGCTGTCGGCGAGGCCCGGCGTGGCGGCTACCTCGTCAAACAGCGCAGCGGGCCCCTCAAACATCACAAAGACAACGAAGACGCCCACGGCCATGAAGGCTACCAGCTTGACGATCGATTCAAGCGCAATGGCGGCCACCATGCCCTCGTGGCGTTCGCTGGCGTCCAGGTGGCGGGTACCAAACAGGATGATGAAGACCGCGAGCACCAGGGCGACCCAGAGTGACTTGTCCATCCAGAAGTGTTCATCCACCAGGGTGGCATCTGCCGCATTGGGGTAGTTGATCAGCACGGCATGGCTGACGGTGATCGCTTTTAACTGCAGGGCAATGTAGGGCGTGATGCTGATCAGGGCCATCAAGGCGACGAGGGCGCCGAGGCTGCTGCTTTTGCCGTAGCGGGCACTGATGAAATCGGCAATCGACGTGATTCGCTGGCGAGCGGCGATGCGCACCATCTTGCGGATGACAAAGGGCGACAGCAGCATCGCAAGGGTGGGCCCCAGATAAATGAGCAGAAAGCTGGGCCCATGTTCGGCGGCGCGCCCGACGCTGCCGTAAAAGGTCCAGGCGGTGCAGTAGACGGCGATGGAAAGGGCATAGACGGTGGGCGAGCCAATCAGGGAGCGGCCTTGTTCCGCGCGCCGGTCGCCCCAGGCGGCGACCAGAAACAGCAGCGCCAGATAACCAAAGGCGGTGCCCAGTATGATCGGATCAGTGCGCATGGTCAGCGGCCCGCACGGTGTTCCATGAGCCACGCCGCCAGGCCGATCACGATCGCCCAGGCACTGAACAGGTACAGCGGCAGCCAGCCGATGTGAGAAGCAGAGATGCGGTCGACCACCAGGATCATGGGCGGGCAGAACAGCAGCAGTGCAATGGCCACCAGGGCCATCAGCCGTTCGGTTTTACGTGATTTGAGGCCTGACGATTTCATGTGGCGCTGGCATCCTCTCGGTCAAAGGCATTGGTCTGGAGGGCAAGCAGCTGCTCCAGGGTATTGATACCCCTTGCCTCCAGCCGCGGCAGCAGCGCCAACCATAGCTCGGCGGTGACGCGTGCATCGCCAAGTGCCGTGTGGCGCGTGCCCGGTGGAAACGCCAGGTCATAACGTTGGGCAAGGCTGTCCAGATCGTGGCCATCCAGCGCTTCGTCCAGGGCGCGCGAAATCAGCAGGGTATCGATTACCGGGATGTCGAACGTCACACCTTTATGGCTGATGGCCAGCAAGTCAAAGGCGGCGTTATGGGCCAGCATGACGGCGTCGCCCACGTAGTCGCGAAAGCGGGACAAGACGATGTCCAGCGGCGGTGCACCGGCCACATCGGCATCGGTAAGACCGTGGATGGCGGTGCTGGCCAGCGGAATAGGCCGTTTGGGATCGACCTTCTGGTCGAAGACATCGCTTGCCAACAGCTTTGCATTCACCACGCGGCAGGCACCGAGACTGATCACCGTGTCGCCGCGACGCAGTTCAAGCCCGGTGGTTTCGGTATCAAAGGCGACGATCTCAAGGCTGCGCAGCGAACGACTGGCAAGGGCTTCGTCGGGCGGCGGCAGGTCGGCAATGCCGAAGTCATGGAATTCAGGGCGCGGCGGAGCGGTTTCCCGCGGGGCGCCTACACGCTCCATGGCGGGTAGCGGAAGGCGCAAACGGGCATGGGTGCCGTTTGCGTCCCCCAGGCTCCAAATATCGCTGGCGTGCTGGCGAAGCACATCGGCGACGCTCGGGCTTAGGGGCAGCGACGGCAGCGTCTGCTGCCGCCATTCGGCCAGCTCGTGTTCCGGCAGCGCCTTGCCGTGCCAGATAAGGTCCAGGTAGACGCGCTTGTTGCCCAGGCACATTTCGCCCTCGAAGCCGCTGTCGGGCAGGTGCGCATTGAGGTGCTTGACCAGCGAATCGAACAGCGCGATCAGTGCCGGCGCGTCGCCCTTGAACCAGGCGGGCATACCCACCGGGGTTATCAGGCGGTGCTCGGGGTCGAGGCGCTCGTCCAGCGCCTGCCAGAAATCGTTGGACCACATGGGCGTCAGGCGTTCCCCCTGATGCTGCATGTCATCCAGAAGCTGACCGATCCTGGCGACGTTATCGCCCAGGGTGGCGCCTTCTTCCTGGATGACGCGCTCGAACCGCTGGCGCAGCGCCGAGGTGTCGACGTCGTCCTGATGCCTGAGCTGAATCAGCGCGTCGGCGGCACTGGTCAGGCTGGCGGTATGCTGGCGCAGCGGCGTCAGCATGCCGGCGAGCTCCGCTCTAACGCCCATTTCGCTCGACCAGGAGGCGGTGGCGTCGCTGAACGTCAACAGCGTTTCGCCTTCGCTGCCGGGAACGCGACGTAAAATGACCTTGAGCCAGCGGTTCTCGCAGGGGGCCAGTAGCTCCCGGGGAGCCCCGTCGCCGGGTAGCTGACGGATCGCCTGCTGCAAGCTGGCGACCGGGATAAGCGCTTCGAGACGCTTGCCCAGGCCGAGGCCGGTATGGTCGACAAAAAAATCCTCGGCGGCCTGATTGAACAGCATGACACGGCGATGATGGTCACACAGCAGCAGCGGCGTCTCGAGTACCTGCAGCAAGGTTTCAAGCTCCTGGCGAATCTTGGCGGCGCTGCGTGCGCCCTCCGTGTGTGCCGTGGCCAGTCGGCTGCGATCGTCCCGCCAGCTCTCGCGAACCCGCTGCAGGTCTGGCCCCAAGCCTTTCAGCCACCCTTCCGGCGGGTACTCATCGCGGGCATCAGGGTTGGCCACCAGGCGTGCCAGTTGGACCTGTAAATGACGCAGCGGGGTAAACAGCATGCGTTCAAGCAGCAACCCCGAAAGGAAAAGCGTGACGCCACCAGCGAAACTGCCCAGCCATAAGGCGACCCGTGTCGCCCCACTTGGCGCCAGTTGGGCATCCAGCCACGCAGCAAAAATAGCTCCGCCCAGCAGGCTGACGCCGCTAAGCAGAAGCCACAGGCCAATCAGTCGCTGGCGTTTAGGCAGCCCGCCTTTTGTCATGGGGAATTTTCCTCTAGCAGTGCGTTGACTTTTTCGACCAGCGACTGGGTAGAGAAGGGCTTGGTGATGTAATCATCGGCCCCCAGCGCCATGCCCTTTTCCCGCTCCACCTCGCGGCCATGGGCGGTCAGCATAATGATGGGGAGTGTTGCGGTGTCGGGGGCCTGGCGTAACTGCTCCAGTACATCGAACCCGCTGATACCCGGCAAGCTGATGTCCAGCAAGATGAGATCCGGCTTGCTTTGTTGCACATGCGCAAGCGCTTGCTCGCCGTCTTCTGCCGTCAAGACCTCGAAGCCCCCTTGCTGCATCAGAAACTCAAGCGAGATGAGGATATTGGGTTCGTCATCGACCACAAGCACTCTGGCCATTGTGCTCTCCCTGGATTAAAGGTGTTGGGGCCGTCTTATTGCCCCATTATTAGCCAGAGTGTAGGTAGGCAAGCCTGCTGCGCCAAGACGACCTTGGTAACAAAGCGATCACTGTGGGTTATCAATAGGTAGTCTGCGGCTGTGATGACAAGCAACGCCCGGTTATTACACAATTGCCCCCACGCTTCTCAACGAGACCCTAATGAACGCTCCCTTGAATCGCCGGAAGCGGGTTTTACTGCTATCCGCCTATGATGCTGTCAGCCATCGTTACTGGGCTGACAGTGTCATTCGTCACGTCGAGTCTGTCGAGTGGACGCAACTGCGCTTGCCAGCGCGCCATTTCCTCTGGCGCGTTCGCGGTAACCCATTGACCTGGCTGTTTAAAGAGCACGAAACGCTGAGTCGGCCGTATGATGTGGTGCTGGTAACCTCAATGGTGGACCTGGCAACGTTAATCGGTTTGTTCCCTTCGCTTGGCCAGGCACACAAGATCATCTATTTCCATGAGAACCAGTTTGCCTACCCTGCGTCGGAGGCGCAGCACTCTTCGGTGGAAAGCAAAATGGTCAATCTGTATGCGGCCCTGGCGGCTGACACAGTGATTTTTAATACCGCCTATAACCGCGATTCCTTCGTCGATGGCGCCCGGGCCTTTTTGAAAAAAATGCCCGAGAATCTGCCAGCAGTAAAACCCCTTGAAGCGCTGCGCAAACGCGCCAGAGTACTGCCTGTCCCGATCATGCCCCTTGATGGCAGGCATCACGGCCAGCGTCATCCCCGGCGGATTCTGTGGAACCACCGCTGGGAGTACGACAAGAACCCCGAGGACTTTTTCGAAGTGCTTTTTGAACTGAGCGGCCAGGGGGTGGCCTTCGAGCTTGCGGTGGTGGGGCAGCGCTTTCGTCATGTCCCGCCGATTTTTGCCGAGGCCGAGCAGCGTCTTGCGTCACATATCACCGCCTGGGGGCCGCTGCCGGAAGGGCGCTATCGGGCTGAGCTGGATAAAGCCGGTATCGTGGTGTCGACTACCTGGCATGAATTTCAAGGGCTGGCGATCATGGAGGCGGCCCAGCGGGGGGCGCGACCGTTGGTACCTGACCGCCTTTGCTTCCCGGCGCTTTACCCCAAGGCCTATCGTTACGATGGCACTCGAGGTGGGCTATACGATCAGTTGTACCGCTGGCTCACCACACCGACAGACCAGCCCGAGCCGTTGAATACGGCCCAATGGGAGTGGCCAGCATGGCAGGCGGCCTATTCGTCCCTGCTGACGGAAGGCGTGCTGGATTGATCAAGCAATCTCGGTTTTGTCTTTATAGTCGCATAAATCTTCAATGATGCAGCTGCCGCATCGCGGCTTGCGGGCAATGCACGTATAACGGCCGTGCAGGATCAGCCAGTGGTGGGCATCCTGCAGAAAATCCTTGGGGACGTGGCGCAATAGCTTTTGCTCTACTTCGACGACGTTTTTACCCTTGGCAATGCCCGTTCGGTTGGCGACCCGGAAAATGTGGGTATCCACCGCCATGGTCGGTTGGCCGAAGGCCGTATTCAAAATGACGTTGGCCGTCTTACGTCCCACGCCAGGCAAGGCCTCGAGCTCGGTGCGGGTTTGGGGCACTTCACCATTATGCTTTTCAACCAGTTGATGGCAGGTTTTCATCAGGTTTTCGGCCTTGGTGTTGTACAAGCCGATGGTCTTGATGTGGGTTTTCAGGCCATCGATACCCAGATCGATAATACCCTGCGGGGTATTGGCGACTGGAAACAGGCGGGCCGTTGCCTTGTTGACACCGACATCGGTGGCCTGAGCGGAGAGTAGTACCGCGGCGAGCAACTCAAAAGGCGTATGCCAGTTGAGTTCAGTCGTTGGGTGAGGGTTTTCTGCCTGCAATCGGGCGAAAATTTCATGACGCTTTTGGGCATTCATGGGTCAGTCTCTGGGTTATTTAATCGTACCGGTGACGCGGACGCGGCGCTGTTCACGGGGTGTAACGGTCTTGGGCTGTGAAGTTGCCTCAAGGCGTTGGTCAATGCTGTTTTTCAGCGCGATCAGCAGCCCAGCGACGAAAAACGCGCCGGGGGGAAGCACGAAAAACAGAAACTGATAGTCGTCGACCAATGTCAATCGCCAGCCGTCGGCCATCGGGCCGAACAACAGCGTCATTTCCCTGAACAGCGTCCCCTGGCCCAGCAGCTCGCGTAATGCCCCTAACACCACCAGTACAGCGCCAAAACCGAGCCCCATCATCAGGCCATCAATGGCGGCAGGTAATACTGGCTGGCGCGAGGCAAAGGCCTCGGCCCGGCCCAGAATGGCGCAGTTGGTCACAATCAGCGGAATAAAAATCCCCAGCACCTGGTAAAGCGGGTAGGCGTAGGCGGCCATGAGGAGCTCAGCACAGGTGACAAAGGCGGCAATAATCATCACGAAGGCAGGCAGGCGGACGGCGCTGGGTACCTGATGACGAATCAGCGATACCGTGGTGCTGGCGCCGACCATGACGACCAGGGTGGCAATGGCCAGCCCCAACGCGTTGACCACGCTGGCGCTGACCGCCAATAACGGACATAGCCCCAGCAGTTGGACCAGCGCCGGGTTGTTTGACCACAGTCCGTCACGCGAAAGCTGGCCAAGTTGGCTCATCGCTCTGGCTCCTCTGCCTGCCGCTTGTGGGTGTTTTCAAGGGGTGGATGGCTGGCTGCATATTGTAGGGCACTGTGTACAGCATCGACCACTGCGCGGGGTGTAATGGTGGCGCCGGTAAAGGCATCAAAATGACCGCCATCCTTTCGTACCGCCCAGTCTTCGGCGGCTAGCGAGTCCAGGCGTAAGCCATCGAAGTGAGTGATCCAATCGCTACGGCGACGCTCGATGTCGTCGCCGAGGCCTGGGGTTTCCTGATGCCGGGTAACGCGAACTCCACTGATACGCTGTTGCTCGTCGAGACCCACAAGTAGGTGGATGTCGCCGTTATAGCCGCGCCGGGTGACGACCGGCAATACGACGGCACGTTGCTGGTCGTTGGCCACTTGCCAGCCGGTCGTCCCGTCGGGGTAGCCAAGCAGGTCAGCGTCGGGCAGCGAAATGGGCGATACCGTTGCCTGCTGGGTCAGCGCCTCGGGCAGAACGGCCTGGCGCTGGCGTTGCTCATAGGCTTGCTGGTGTGCGTCGATCTGCTCGGCCGTCAATGCTCGCAGCGAGGCGATACTGCCCGCCGTGATCAAGGCAAACAGGCCTAACGTCAGCGCACCGCGCTGCATGGCGTTCAGTGTACTCATGGGCGTGTTCTGCCAGTGGCGGATTGCGGGTCCGTCGCGGCGGGCACCGTGTAAATATCCAGCAAGGGTACGCACAGGTTCATCAGCAGCACGGCAAAGGCCACCGCATCGGGGTAGCCGCCCCAGGTGCGAATCACGATGACAAGCAGGCCGATCCCCGCGCCGTAGATCAGTTTGCCGCGCTGGCTGGTGGCCGCGGACACCGGGTCGGTGGCAATGAAAAATGCGCCAAACAGGGTCGCGCCGGTAACCAGGTGCAGCCAGGGCGAGGCGGCGTCATCGGGATTCAACCAGTAAAGCAGTGTGGCAATGGCCGTCATGCTGCCAAGCATGGCCACGGGGATATGCCAACTGATCAGGCGTCTGGCAAGCAGCAGTGCACCGCCGACTGCCCAGGCTGCCGAGATCCACTGCCAGGCAGTGAGGGTGCCACGGGGTAGCGGCGGGTTAGCCCAGAATTGGCTGGCGGTTACCTCATCGGCTTTATGCTTGAACGCGTCCAGCGGTGTGGCGCCGCTTAAACTGTCGATCTGCTCCAGCGAAATGCTACCCATGATTTGGCTGCCAAGCGTAGCGGGCCATAGCGACTGGGGCGTTGGCCATAGGGTCATGTAGGTGGGAAACGACACCAGTAACAGGGCATAGCCCACCATGGCGGGATTGAAGGGGTTGTGTCCCAGCCCGCCGTAAAGGTGCTTGGCGACCACGATGGCCGCGACCATGCCGATACCGATCAGCCACCAGGGGCTGGCCGGGGGTAACGATGCGCCGAGCAGTACGCCAGTGAGCAGCGCGCTGGCATCATTGAGCGGCCGCCAATTGCGCTGACGCAGCCGCAAGACAAGGGCTTCCAGGCCCAGCCCGAAAGCGGCGGCGATGACGACATTGCTGACCACGCCCAGGCCGAAAAAAAACGTCATGGTGGCAAGGCCGGGCAGGGTGGCCATGATCACCCAGCGCATGATGCCCCCGGTGCTGGGCATTGTCGTTAAGCGGGGTTGGTCGTCTACCTGGGACGCGTGCAGCATACTTATGGGGTCTCTTGGGGTTCGCCTGCGCTACGAGCCTCGGCGAGGCGTGCCTCGGCTGCCTGCAGATTTTCCTTGGCAGTGGCCAGTTGAGTCTCGAGGTCGTCATGGGACTGTTGCGGGTCTTGCTGGGCGGCCCGCGCAAGGTTTTTCTCGGCCTTCCTGACGGCGGCTTTGGCGGCGGTTTGGGCGATCCGCAAACTGCGCAGGTCGGCTTGAGGTGAGGCGCCCTGAGAATCGGTCTGCTGAGTCGACTGCCTGGCAAGGCGTGCCTGTCGGCGCGCCTGCTTTTCTGCTTCCTCGCGGTCGAGCCGCGCCTGGCGCCACTCAAAGCGGTGCTTGGCATGTTCAGCCTTGGCGGTTTCCAACTGCTGGTGGCGGAGCCGGGTTTTAGCGTGGCGATAATCGGCGACCAGGGGGATATGGCTCGGGCAAACGTAGCTACAGGCATTGCACTCGATGCAGTCGAACAGCCGGTAGTGCGCCAGCTTGGCATCGTCCTTGGCACGCGCGTACCAATGCAGCTGCTGAGGCAATAAATTGGCCGGGCAGGCCTCTTCACACGCGCCGCAACGGATGCAGGGCGATTCGGGCGGCGCAGGCGGTAGTTCCTTGCGCGTGGCAGCAATCAAGCAGTTGGTGGTTTTGGTCACCACGCCTTCAAGGTCGGCAAGCGGCGTGCCCATCATGGGGCCGCCCTCGATCAGTTGATGAAGCGCTGCGCGATTCAGGCCCGCCTCGTCGAGCAGGGCGGCCATGGGCGTGCCGATCCGCACCCAACGATTGCCCGGGTCGGCGATGGCCTCACCGGTCAGGGTCACCAGTCGTTCAACCAGCGGTTCGCCATCGCGAACCGAGCGCAAGGCTGCCAGCAGGGTGCCGGGGTTTTGGCAGAGCACACCTATGTCAGCGGGCAGCCCCTTGTCGGGCACGTCGCGGTCGAGCAGCGTCTTAATCAATTGACGCTCGCCCCCGCTGGGGTAACGGGTGGCGATGACGCTGACGGTAACGCTGAGCGGTTGGCTTTCTGCCATCGCTTGACGCAGGGCGCTTATCGCCTCGGGCTTGTTATCTTCAATGCCGACCACGATCTGCTTGGCGCCACAAAGCGAGGCGATGAGCTGGGCGCCTTCCAGCACATCCGAGGTGTATTGCCGCAGCGTAAGGTCATCCACGGTGATATAGGGTTCACATTCGGCAGCGTTGACCACCAGGGTATCGATACGCTGGCGCTCGCTAACGCGCGCCTTGATATGGGTAGGAAAGCCCGCGCCGCCAAGCCCTACCACCCCGCTGTGTTCCAGGCGCGTCAGCCGTTCCTCAGCGCTTGCAGTACGCCATTCAAGCGGCGTCAAGCGTTGCCAGGCATCTAGGCCGTCGCTGTCGATGGTGATGGTATGGCGATCCACCTGGGTGACCTGGCCGCTGATGCTGGCATGCAAAGCGGCTGAGATCATGCCGTCGCACCGGGCGATTGGTGTGCCGACCTTGACGCTATCCCCCACGGCGACGGTCGCGAAGGCAGGGCGACCGGCATGCTGGTCCAAGTGCAGCACGACGCGACCGGGCAACATTGCGTGGCGCACCGGACCCTGGGAGCGCTGTTTGCGTTCGGGCGGATAGACGCCGCCATGAAACTCAAAGGTGCGTGCCATGAGGCATCTCCATTGACGCGCGGCGGTCGCTGGCAATCATCTGGTGGGGATAGGTGACGGGCTGCCATTGGGCCAACGGTGTGCTCCGCGGCAGCATGTCAATGCAATCGACCGGGCAAGGCTCAAGGCATAGATCGCAGCCTGTACACTCATCTTCGATAACGGTGTGCATCTGTTTCGCGGCGCCAATGATCGCGTCCACCGGGCAGGCCTGGATACATTTGGTACAGCCAATGCACTCATCCTCGCGGATGAAGGCCACCAGATCCTCACTTGGCGCTTCACCATCCAGCGGTTCGGGTGTGCGGCCCAACAGATCGGCGAGGGCAGTAATGGTGGCGTCGCCGCCGGGCGGGCACTTGTTGATGGCATCACCCTGGTTGATGGCTTCGGCGTAGGGGCGGCAGCCAGGATAGCCACACTGCCCGCACTGCGTCTGCGGCAGCAGGGTATCGATCTGCTCGACCAGGCTGGATTCATCCCCCTTGAAGCGCTCGCTAACGGCGCCCAGCAGGGCACCAAACCCCACGCCTAGCGCGGTGAGCACAGCGACAGCGCTGAGCAGGCTGATGATCGAAAAGGCATCACTCATTGACGGCACCTATCCTTGGACCAGGCCAGAAAAGCCCATGAAGGCAAGTGACATCAAACTGGCCGTGATCATGGCGATGGCAGCCCCCTTGAAAGGCCTGGGTGTATCCGCGGCGGCGAGGCGTTCACGCATGGCGGCAAAGAGTACCAGCACCAGGGAAAACCCGACCGCGGCGCCCAGCCCATAAAGGGTGGTGGCAATAAAACTCAGATCACGATTAAGCGACAGCAGGGCAACGCCAAGTACCGCGCAGTTGGTGGTGATCAAGGGTAAAAAAATACCCAGCACACGGTGCAGCAAGGGACTTAGCTGGCGCACCATAATGTCGGTGAACTGGACCACGGCGGCAATCACCACGATAAAGCTGATGGTGCGTAAATAGGTAACGTTCAGGGGCACCAGCAGGCCATGGTAGACCACGAAACTGGCGGCGGAGGCCAGGGTCAGTACAAAGGTGGTGGCCAGCGACATGCCCATCGCTGATTCAAGTTTATTGGAAACACCCATAAACGGACATAAACCAAGAAACTGCACCAGCACGAAGTTGTTGACCAGTGCCGTGCTGACCAAGATCACAAAGAGTTCATTCATGGTGACGTATTGTGCGGAGAAATCTCGGTGCTGGCTAGCGGCTGTCTAAATAATACAACCTGATGTCGACCGGCTTCCTTTGCAAGATAGAGGGCCTGGTCGGCGCAACTGACCACCGCACTCGGCGATTGGGATTTAGCGTCTTGGAGCATGGCAATGCCAGCGCTTATTGTGACGAACGGTTTAACTGGCGAGGTTGAATGGGGAATCTGTAAGTCGTCGATCGCCGCCGAGAGCTGTTCCCCGATGTCCCTGGCCTTATCGGGCGAGGTGTGGGGGAGTAGGGCGCAGAATTCTTCTCCGCCGGTACGGGCAATGAAAAAGTCTCTCGTTTGGGCGAGGCTGTGCATGGCGTCGGCAATACGTTGCAAGCAAACGTCCCCTTCGGGATGCCCGTAATGGTCATTGTAGAGTTTGAAGTGATCAATATCCAGCATCATCACGGCAAGCGAACCTGAAGTGGCATCGGCTTCGTTAAAGGCAGTTTCAAGGCGCTGGTCAAACAGCCGCCGATTGGGTAGTCCGGTCAATGCATCATGGGTGGAGAGTGTCAAAAGTTCCTCATTGAGTTGCTGCTGGCAGGTAAGATGCTCCTGAAATGCTCGTGACAGCAAGCCTATTTCGTCGTTTCGTCTGGTGAGCTTGTGTACATCCGTCTCGTGTATATCCAGCTGCTGAGTAAATTGGGTGAGTAAGCGCAACGGCTTAAGTACAATTTTCTCAAGCAGCAGTAGGACCACGGCAATGACCAGAACCATTAGGACAGCCGTCCACAACAGCACATAGCGAAAGGTGGTCAAATTAGTTAAATAGCTGGTGCGATTGAGCTCTATGCCTATTCCTAATGAAGCGGGGGTAAGTGGGCTATAGATGGGTAAGTAACGTTCGGCGTGAACGGTGTTGCCAGAGAAGCTGAAAGCATCACTGCTTGAGGCTGCCCCCTGGATAAGGCTCAGGTTGATAGGTAGCCCCGTGTATTCTTCCATGAAGCTCAGCCATTCGTCGTCCAAGTTGCGTGTCTTAAATAGCCATCCCGCCGGTGAGCCACTTCTATCGGTACGCAAAATGGGGGTGGAGCTCACCATTACAGGCTCCTGGTCAGCGTAGATAGCGCTTTGATCTGCTTTATCCTCTTCAATGGCTGCCTGCATGCGGTTAACCCACGACTCCATCCAGGCGCACTCATCGTTAGGGGTGGTACATGTTTGGTAATTTCCAGTCGTCGGGTTAATACCGGCTAAAAAGTATACTTCTCCCGCCTTATTGAAAAACGCCATCAACTGATAGCGCATATCCTCGAACATTTCTTGACTGAAGTTGACGTCTTTGTAACGAGGGTAGTCGCCCTGGACAAACTGATAGGTATCATCCCAATGAGCCCAGTCACGTACCTGGGCAAGAAGCTGCTGCTGTTCAAGCTGAAAGCTGCGCTCAACGCGATCTAATTCTCGTTTTACGGCCCCACGTTCTTCAGCCTGCAATACCGGAAAGATGACCAATGCACTGATAGCGGCCAACGCAACGATTGCACAGATAAGTAATCCGCCAAGAGCAGCGAAAAAGCGGAAACGCAAAGAGCGTGGAATATGCAGATGCATAGAGCGAACCAAAAGTGTATGGGTATTAAATAAGCGCTTATAAAAAAGGGGCGAAGGCTAGTGCCTTGCCCCTTTAACTGCACGATACCTAGTTAGGTGACCCGCTGACCCGGTTCCGCACCAGAGTCCGGCGAGAGAAGATAGATGCCATCTTGATTGGCCGACGCCAGCACCATGCCTTCTGATACACCAAAGCGCATTTTGCGCGGGGCGAGGTTGGCGACCATGACGGTTAGGCGGCCTTCCAGCGCTTCCGGGGAATAGGCGGAGCGGATACCCGAAAAGACATTGCGTGTTTCGCCGCCCAGGTCGAGCGTCAGTTGAAGCAGTTTGTCCGCGCCCTCGACGTATTGAGCGCTAGCGATCCGCGCGATGCGCAGGTCAACCTTGGCAAACTCATCGAAACTGATTTCCGCCGCGATGGGGTCGTCTGTCAAGGGGCCTTTGGGGGTTTCCTTAAGCTTTTGCTCTTCCACGATATCCTCCTTTGAGGCATCGATCATGGCGTCGATCTTGTCGCGCTCGATGCGCTGCATGAGGGGTTTGAATTTGTTGATGTCATGGTCGACAAGCACCGTTTGACGGCTCTCCCAGTCCAGTGACTCGACATTCAGGAAGACTCTGGCCTGCTCGGCCATGCTGGGAACGACCGGTGCAAGGTAAACCATCAGTTGACGGAACAGGTTGATACCCACCGAACAGATGTCGAGCACCTCGGCATCGCGGCCTTCCTGCTTGGCGAGCACCCAGGGCTCTTTTTCAGCAATATAGGTATTGGCCTCGTCGGCCAGTTCCATGATGTGGCGCATCGCGCGGCTGAATTCGCGCGCTTCAAAGTCCTGGGCAATGCTTTCGCCAGCAGCAATAAAGCGGGCGACCATTTGCGGCTCGCTGCAATGGCCTGACAAGCGACCGCCCCCCAGCTTTTTGACAAAACCGGCGCAACGGCTGGCAATGTTGACCACTTTGCCCACCAGATCGGCGTTAACCCGGGCGGCAAAGTCGTCGAGGTTCAGGTCAAGGTCATCGACCTTTGACGTCAGCTTGGCGGCGAAGTAGTAGCGCAGGTATTCAGGGTTCAGGTAGTCGGCGTAGGTGGCCGCCTTGATAAAGGTCCCCCGTGACTTCGACATCTTGGCGCCGTCCACGGTGACAAAACCGTGGCAGTTAACGGCGGTGGGCGTTCGCAGGTCTGCGCCCTCGAGCATCGCCGGCCAGAACAGCGCATGGAAATAGACAATATCCTTGCCGATAAAGTGATAGATCTCGGCGTCCGAATCTTTTTCCCAGTAGCTATCGAAGTCAATGCCCTCACGCTCGCAGAGGTTCTTGAAGCTCGCCAGGTAACCGATCGGCGCGTCCAGCCATACGTAAAAGTATTTGCCGGGGGCATCGGGAATTTCAAAACCGAAATAGGGGGCGTCGCGGGAGATGTCCCACTCGTTAAAGCCCGATTCAAACCATTCCATCAGCTTGTTGCGGATCTGCGGCTGCACATGGCCGTCGTTAATCCAGCGCTGCAGGAAATCGGCAAAGTCCGGCAGCTTGAAGAAGTAGTGCGTGGAGCTGCGGACTTCGGGCGTGGCCCCGGAAATCGCCGAGACCGGATTTATCAACTCGGCTGGCGTATAGGTGGCACCGCATTTTTCGCAGTTGTCACCGTACTGATCGTCCGCGCCGCATTTGGGGCAGGTGCCTTTAATAAACCGGTCGGCGAGAAACAGCCCCTTTTGCGGGTCGAACATCTGCTCGATTTCCCGCGTGGCGATATGGCCTTTATCGCGTAAGCGTTGATAGATCAGTTCGCTGTAATGGCGGTTTTCATCGGAATGCGTGGAGTGGTAGTTATCAAAGGCTACGCCGAAACGGGCAAAGTCGGCTTGGTGGTCGTGTGACACCCGGTCGATTAAGGCTTCAGGGGAAATGCCCTCCTGCTCGGCACGCAGCATGATTGCGGTGCCGTGCGCATCGTCGGCACAGACGTAATAGCATTCCTGACCACGACTTTTCTGAAAGCGCACCCAAATGTCGGTTTGGATATATTCAAGCAAATGGCCCAGATGGATAGCGCCATTGGCGTAAGGTAGCGCGCTGGTAACCAGAATGCGGCGCGAGGAGGTAGTTGACATGATGAACGAAGATCCCGATCAGGCATTAACAAAAAGATATAACAGCGAGGTGATTCAGGCGACTGACTAATAGAGTGCCTGTTCCTCTTGAACCACTTCGCGCAGGAGCTCTAGAAACAATTTATCCGCTTCTGAATGTTCGGCGGGGTCTTCCGGGATATGCACGCTGGTGGTATCCGATATTTGGTTGGCAATGCGCGCCATGACGGCAGGACTGTTGCCTTCAACCAACTCTTCCCGGGCGATGGCCAGTGACTGCTCAAGAATCTTGGGGTCTTGCAGCAGCTTGCGGATAAAGCCGCGTAGCTCATTGATGATACGTGTTTTCTGAATTTCTGAAGCGGACATGGGGTTCTCCTTTAAATCGCGACGAGCAGGGCGTCGAGCGAGACCACTAACTATCCCGACAATAGCATTTTTTCAGCCAATGAGCATGGCGTGTGATCTTAGTGGGTCAAACGTCCGGCCTTGTGTTTTACCGGGTTGGCATATTGTGCCAGCCAGTAGGGGCGCAGGGCTTCCGGTACGCTTGCCAGCCGCTCGTTGAAGCGATCCCTGTCTTCCCGGGTAATGGTGCGACGGGCCACCAGCTCGGGGGCGTCTCCCAGGGCTTCAAGTGCCAGGTAATGGCTGGGGAAAAGCCGGTAACCGCCAATCACCTGGCGGTCAATCTCAGCAGCGACTTCATCAGGTGTGGCCATATCGGCCCCCACAGGCGTGCCGAAGCGCAGTTGAACACGGCCCTTGGTGCCGGTGATGCCCGCCACAATGGAACTGATGTCTTCGAATTCGCTTTTCGCGTAGTGGCCCTTGGTGTCGATATCGTGAAGTTCCTGGGCTTTTTGCAGATCGCAAGGGTCGTACTCGTAACTGATCGACACGGGCACAAGCTTGAGCTCGGCAATGGCATCGCCAAATTGAACGTCACGGTTGCTGGTACGACTGGCGATGGTCAGCATCTTGATAATCGCAGGATCGGTCCGGTCGATACCGTTCTTGGCCCGACCTTCCCGCTGCGCCATCCAGATCGAGTGTTGATCTTCGGTAACCGAATGGCGGATATAGGCCGAGAGCTTCTGGTAAGCGGCCAGCATGGCGCGTTTGCCGCGTGCGCTGCGGGGGACGATAAAGCTTTTGTTGAGCCGCATGAGGTCAGTGACATAGGGCTTTTTCAATAAGTTGTCGCCAATCGCAATACGTACAGTGTCTCGGTCTGCCTGGTAAAGGGCATAGTTGACGAAAGCCGGGTCCAGCGAAATATCCCGATGATTACCGATAAATAAATAGGCGCTGGCGGGGTCGAGCTTGTCCAGCCCCGTCACCTCGAAGGCATCGGTGGTAGTGCGAATCATGCGCACCATATAGCTGGCAATGCGCATCTGGAATTCACGCACGCTGGTGACGTCCTTGACTTCCCGGCGCACCGCGTGACTGGCGATGGCACGCGCCAGCGGCGGTGCCCAGCGCGCCAGGCGGGGTAGCCGAAAGCGGGTAAGCGCATTCAGCAGCTCGTTATCCCGCGAAAGCTTGGCGAGCACGTCCGCCACTTCATGATCCATATAAGGACGAATATCCGCCCAAGGGTCTGAGGGCATCGGGTCAGTCGAAGCGTTATTGTGATGTGTCATGCGATCCGTAAGATTTCTTCAATAAAATCAAATGTGTGAGCAATGGCCGTTGACCGTGTAACGGCACTTTATCAAGCCGGTGCTGGTTCTTGCTGTGCTGGTTCTCGCTGTACTTCACCGCCAAGCCATTCCATCAAGCGGACGATGTCGTCAGACAGGGCATTTGCCATGAGAATGAAGTCGGTCTCAAGCCGCGCAAGCGCGTCGTACCCGTCGTCGGCCTGGTCGGCTTCTTCAATCAGCGCATCACCAAAGCGTAGCGATTTGAGTGCCAGGTCATCGTGTAATACCAAGCTTAGGCGACCTTCGATGTGAATGGCGAGTTTACTGGCTTGCCGACCACTCTCGAGGAGTTGCTGGATTTCATCGCTGTCCAGGTCGACTTGCCGGGCACGCAGTACGCCATCGTCGCCTTTGGCCTTCAGTTCCACCTGATCGCCCAGTTGGAGATCGGCGGGTCGACTGGCGGGGTCGCCAAGCCAGGTCGTCATGGCTCGCATGGGCAGCGTCTGGGAGGCGAGGGGCGTAACGCTCAAGGTGCCCAGGGATTCGCGCAACAGATCGAGAATATCTTCCGCCCGGGTCCGTGAACTGGCATTGACGCCGATTAGCTGGCGGCGAGTATCCCACCAGACATCAATTTTCTGACTGCGCACGAAAGCGCGCGGCAACAGCTCCTCGGTGACTTGTTCCTTGAGGGCGGTTTTTTCCTTGCGGGTCACCTTGCGGCCTTCGCTGGCCTCAATGCTTGCCACCTGCTCGTCGACATCTTCCTTGACCACCGAAGCAGGTAGCAGGCGTTCCTGACGCAAGGCCGAGAACAGTCGGTGCCCCTGGATTTCATGCAGACGCTGGCCGCTGCCCAGCCGTCCGGCAGGCGCCGTCCAGCCAAGACGGCGGGCGTCGGCATTGCCCAGGGGGGCGGCTGCGTGAGCATCCAGTGCCTCACTGAACGCTTCATGACTGAGTTCAGGAGCGCTGTGTACGCGATATAAGTGCAGGTGTTTAAACCACATGTCGCCTGTCCTGTGTAAAAGGTGGCACATTATGTCGAAAGCGACGCTTTCCTACCAGCATCGTCGCCAAGTGGTTCGTTGTTGCGGTTGTTTCAAACCTGTGTTTGATTAAGCTCGTGCTGATTATATCAAGCCGGTCAGCCCCATCGTCATCAACCGAGACAATTTTAGGAGGATCCATGTCGATCGAATCAGTGTCGCGTACCCAGCTTCGTGTGCGGGGGTATCATCTGGATGGCTATGGGCACGTAAACAATGCCCGCTATCTGGAGTTCATGGAAGAAGGGCGCTGGGCATTTTTCGATGAACATCCCGCGCTCATGAACGAACTGCACGCCGCGGGGCGGGCGTTTGTAGTGGTGAATTTAAATATTGATTACCGTGCCGCCGCCGTTCAAGGCGATGATCTGGTGGTGATGACAGGGATTGTCGATGTCGGTGATCGAAGTGCGGTATGCCACCACCAGATTCGTCGAAAAGATGGCCGTGTGGTGGCCCAGGCGGATCTTACCTTTGTGTTGCTGGACGTGCGGGCCAACAGGGCGAGCCCCATCGACGGCAATGTCCGCGAGACACTCGATGCGTTAACCGTCGACAAGTCGATATTCGCCGATTGAAACGTCTCGGCATGGCGACTGACTGCCCTTGATGCAAATGCAGTGGTATGATGGGGAATTATTTGGGCGCCGCTATGCTGTGTCTTTTCAGGCCGTATTTATAAGCGCTTTCAACTCTCGCAGTGCCAATGCAGTGCAAAGGATCTGACTTTCATGGGTGACATCGCCAGAGAAATCTTGCCCGTCAATATTGAAGACGAGCTCAAACAGTCGTATCTCGACTATGCGATGAGTGTCATTATCGGCCGCGCGTTACCTGACGTGCGCGACGGTCTGAAACCTGTTCATCGGCGTGTGCTTTTTGCCATGCATGAGCTGAACAATGACTGGAATAAACCGTACAAGAAGTCGGCGCGTGTCGTCGGCGATGTGATCGGTAAATATCACCCGCACGGTGACAGTGCGGTATACGACACCATCGTTCGCATGGCGCAGCATTTTTCCATGCGCCATGTGCTGGTCGACGGTCAAGGCAACTTCGGTTCGATCGATGGCGACAATGCGGCCGCCATGCGTTACACAGAGGTGCGCATGGCGCGCCTGGCCCATGAGCTGCTTGCCGACCTGGAAAAGGATACCGTCGACTGGGTCGATAACTATGACGGTACCGAGCGAATCCCCGACGTTCTGCCTACCAAGGTGCCCAACCTGTTGATCAATGGGTCGTCAGGGATTGCCGTGGGGATGGCGACCAATATTCCGCCTCACAACATGCGCGAGGTGATCGACGGCTGTCTGGCGTTAATCGATGACTACACGCTCAGCGTCGATGACCTGATGCAGTATATCCCCGGGCCGGACTTCCCCACCGGTGGCATCATCAACGGCCGTGCGGGCATCCTGGATGCCTACCGTACCGGGCGCGGGCGTGTTTATGTACGCGCCTGCCACACCATCGAGCATGACGATAAAACCGGCCGTGATCACATTATCATTACCGAGTTGCCTTATCAGGTTAACAAGGCGCGTTTGATCGAGAAGATCGCTGAGCTGGTCAAAGAGAAAAAGATCGAAGGCATCGCCGAGCTGCGCGATGAGTCCGACAAGGACGGCCTGCGGGTGGTGATCGAAATCAAGCGCGGTGAGTCCGGCGATGTCGTGGTGAATAACCTCTTCGCCCAGACGCAGCTGCAGAACGTCTTCGGTATCAACATGGTGGCGCTTGAAAACGGCCAGCCACGCACGTTGAACCTCAAGCAGATGCTCGAAGCGTTTATCCGCCACCGCCGCGAAGTGGTGACTCGGCGAACGCTGTTTGAACTCAAAAAGGCCCGTGAGCGCGGTCACATCCTTGAAGGCCTGGCGGTGGCGATTTCCAATATTGATGAGGTGATTGAGCTCATCAAGGCATCGCCCAACGCGTCCGAGGCGAAGGATAAGCTGCTGGCCAACGTCTGGCAGCCAGGTCAGGTGACCAGCATGCTGGAGCGCGCAGGGGCCACCTCGTGCAAGCCTGAAGACCTTGAAGAAGGTTTTGGTCTTAATCCCAGCGCGACCGAGTACCGGTTATCCCCGGCCCAGGCTCAGGCCATCCTGGAACTGCGTCTGCACCGACTGACCGGCCTTGAAACCGAGAAGCTGCTGGATGAATACCTTTCCATCCTGGAAAGAATTGCCGAGCTGACCGAGATTCTTGCCTCGCCGGATCGTCTCATGGAAGTGATCCGTGAAGAGCTGCATGCCGTGCGCGACCAGTTTGGCGACGACCGACGTACCGAAATTCAGGCCAGTCATCTCGATCTGTCGATCGAAGACCTGATTGCCGAAGAAGACATGGTGGTGACGGTCTCGCGTTCAGGCTACGCCAAGACGCAGCCGCTTTCCGATTACCAGGCCCAGCGTCGCGGCGGTCGCGGCAAGTCTGCCACGGCCATGAAAGACGAAGACGTGATCGAGCACCTGCTGGTGGCGTCGACCCACGATACGGTGCTGCTGTTCTCCAACCGTGGCAAGGTGTACTGGCTTAAAGTCTACGAAATGCCTAATGCGAGCCGTGGCTCACGTGGCAAGCCGCTGGTCAACATGCTGCCTCTCGAGGAAGGTGAGGCGGTCAACGCCATCCTGCCAGTGCGCGACTATGACCCTGAACACTACATCTTCTTTGCCACCGCCCAGGGGACGGTCAAACGTACCAGCCTTGAACAGTTCTCGCGTCCGCGTAGCGTCGGCCTGATTGCGATTGACCTGGAAGAGGGTGATCGCTTGGTGGGCGCAGCGATCACGTCGGGTTCCGACCATGCCATGCTGCTGTCTTCCAACGGCAAAGCGATCCGCTTCGAGGAAAGTAATGTGCGGGCGATGGGTCGAACGGCCCGAGGCGTTCGCGGTATGCGCCTGACAGACAATGCGGAAGTGATCAGCCTGATCATTCCCAAGACGCAGCAGATAGATGACGGTGAAGACGATACCTCAGACAGTGTTGTCGACGGTCAATCCGACGCGGGCCATATCTATATTCTCACCGCGAGCGAGAACGGCTATGGAAAACGTACCCGTCTCGAAGCCTTCCCGCTTCGCGGTCGTGGCGGCCAGGGTGTGATTGCCATGCAGACCAGCGAGCGTAACGGCTCGCTGGTGGCGGCCATGCAGGTCTATGACAGTGACGAAATGATGCTGATCACCGACCGCGGCACGCTGGTCCGCACACGCGTGGAAGAAGTCTCGACCACGTCGCGTAATACCCAGGGGGTCATGCTGATTCGTCTCGGTAAAGAAGAAAAGCTGGTTAAAACCGTGCGTGTCGAAGAGCCCGAAGAAGGCGATTTTGAGACGCTGGAAGAGGCGCAGACAGACGACGCCAACCATAATGACGCACAGGATGCCGGAGCCGATGACACGTCGTTATAATTTTTGTGCGGGGCCAGCAGCCCTGCCCGAAGCCGTGCTGGCGAGAGCCCGCGACGAACTGCTCGATTACCAGGGTCGCGGCTTGTCGGTGATGGAAATGAGCCATCGCAGCGATGAGTTTGTGGCAATCGCCGAAGAGGCGGAAGCCGATTTTCGTGAGCTGCTGGGGGTTCCCAGCAACTACAAGGTGCTGTTTTTGCAGGGGGGCGCCAGCCTTCAGTTTGCCATGCTGCCGATGAACCTCTTGGGCCAGGGGGGGCGAGGCAACTTCATTCAAACCGGTATCTGGGGCAAGAAGGCGCTCAACGAGGCCAAGCGGCTGGGCTTTGACTGCCATGTGGCAGCAAGTAGTGAGCCGAATGGCCATACGGCGGTGCCTGCGGCAGACGCATTGACGATCAGTGACGACGCGGCTTATCTGCACTATACCGCCAATGAAACGATTGGCGGACTGGAGTTTGATTACACGCCACAGGTGCAGCGTAACGATGGCGCCAGCGTACCGCTGGTCTGTGATATGTCATCCAACATCCTTTCCGGGCCGCGGGATGTCAGTCAGTTCGGGGTGATTTATGCAGGCGCGCAGAAAAACATTGGCCCGGCGGGATTGACCCTGGTTGTTGTGCGCGATGACCTGCTGGGTAACGCTCAGCCCACCATTCCCTCGCTGTTTGACTATCAGTTGCTTGCCGAGGCGGGGTCGATGGTCAACACGCCGCCGACCTATGCCTGGTATCTGGCGGGGCTTGTCTTTAAGTGGTTGAAAGCGGATGTCGGTGGCCTGGAGGCGATGGATGCGATTAACCAGCGCAAGGCCCAAAAGCTGTATGCCGCCATCGACGCCAGCGACTTGTACAGCAACCCGATTGCGCGTCATAACCGCTCGCGCATGAACGTACCCTTTGTGCTGGAAGACGCCAGGCTTGATGGCGCCTTCTTGAAAGAGGCCGATGAGGCGGGACTCCTGAACCTGAAAGGGCACCGCAGCGTGGGGGGCATGCGCGCCAGCCTGTACAACGCCGTGCCAGAGGAAGCGGTGGACGCTTTGATTGCCTTCATGGCAGATTTCGAACAACGAAGGGGCTGATCACCATGGCCGACACGTCGATCAATCTGGACGCATTGCGCCAGCGTATTGACCAACTGGATGATGATATTCTGCGCTTGATCAGCGAGCGGGCTGACTGCGCTCAGCAGGTTGCGCATATCAAGCTTGCCGAGGATGAAGAGGCGGTGTTCTACCGACCCGAGCGCGAAGCCCAGGTGTTACGCCGTATCATGGCGTTGAACAAAGGCCCCCTGGACGCCGAGGAAATGGCGCGTCTGTTTCGCGAGATCATGTCCGCCTGCCTGGCGCTGGAAAAGCCCATCAAGGTGTCCTACCTGGGCCCGGAAGGGACCTTTACCCAGCAGGCGGCATTGAAGCACTTCGGCGAAAGCGCCATCAGCCTGCCCATGGCCGCCATTGATGAGGTGTTCCGCGAGGTTGAGGCCGGTGCCGTCAACTATGGCGTCGTGCCGGTCGAAAACTCCACCGAAGGGGTGGTCAACCATACGCTCGACACCTTCATGGATTCCTCGATTCGCATTTGCGGTGAAGTGGTCCTGCGTATCCACCATCATCTGCTGGTCAGCGAAACGACCCGGCGGGATAAAGTCTCGCGTATTTACTCCCACCCTCAGTCCTTTGCCCAGTGTCGCAAATGGCTTGACGCCCACTTTCCTCATGCGGAAAGAGTCCCGGTTGCTTCCAATGCCGAAGCCGCCAAGCTGGTGAAAACCGAATGGCACAGTGCAGCGATTGCCGGTGACATGGCGGCCAAACTCTACAACCTTGAGCACGTGGCAGAAAAGATTGAAGACCGTCCGGACAACTCCACACGGTTTTTAATCATCGGCAATCAAGATGTCCCCATGTCGGGAGAAGACAAGACGTCGATTGTGGTGGCCATGCGCAACCAGCCGGGTGCCCTCCACGATCTGCTCGAGCCGTTTCACCGTCATCAGATCGATATGACACGCCTGGAGACGCGCCCTTCGCGTACCGGGGTGTGGAATTATGTCTTCTTCATCGACTTTAAAGGCCACCGTGATGAGCCGCGCGTCACCGCCGTGCTGGAGGAAGTCCAGCTACGGGCAGCGGAATTGCGCGTGCTGGGGTCCTACCCTCAGGGCGTATTGTGACGTCAGTGGGGGAGAAGATGCCCGCCGGGGCTGGTATCGATGAGTCGCGGTTGTTGATTGTCGGACTCGGCCTGATTGGCGGATCACTGGCCTCGGCACTGCGCGTTGCCGGGTTTGAGGGTCAGATAGTCGGCTGCGATCCCAACCCCGATGAAATTGCCCGGGGCATCGAGATGGGCTTGATTGACAGCGGCGGCACTGAGCTTGGCGATCAGGTGACTGATGCGTCGCTTATCGTGCTCGCCGTGCCTGTGCTGGCGATGGAAACGGTCATGAGAACGCTGGTTGGCGCATTGCCCAAGGCCGCTCCCGATGTGGTGATCACCGATGTGGGCAGCACCAAGGCGGCGATTCGCGCCTGTGCCGAGCGTGTTTTTGGTGGCGTGCCCGTCAATATGGTGCTGGGGCACCCGATTGCCGGTTCAGAAAAAAGTGGTGTGTCGGCAGCCAACCCCGATCTCTATCGTCATCACAAGGTGATCTTGACCCCGGAGCCTGACGTTGATGCGGCCGCCCTGACGCGGGTTTCGGCACTATGGACGGCTTGTGGTGCCGATGTGTTGGAAATGAGCGTTGAGCACCACGACCATGTGCTGGCGCGTACCAGCCACTTGCCGCATCTGTTGGCATTTTCATTGGTCGACACCCTGGCGCGTCAGGATGATCGGCTGGATATTTTTCGTTACGCCGCTGGCGGGTTCCGTGACTTTACCCGCATTGCGGGCAGTGACCCGGTGATGTGGCGCGATATCTTCATCGCCAATCGCCAGGCGGTGCTGTCGTCGCTGGATGATTTTGAAGCGGGCCTTGCCCGATTGCGCAAGGCCGTTGAGCAAGGCGATAGCGATGCCCTGATTGCGACATTTGATCGGGCCAGTCATGCACGCCACTATTTTGATACATTATTGAACAAAACCACTTATCAGGCGGAATATCATATGCAACCAGAAGGTAAGGTGACTTACCGGGTGCGGCCAGGCGGTCAGGCGCAGGGCCGACTGCGCGTGCCCGGTGACAAATCCATGTCGCATCGCTCGATCATGCTGGGGGCACTGGCTGACGGTGTTACCGAGGTCAAGGGTTTTCTGGAAGGCGAGGACAGTCTTGCCACGCTACAGGCGTTTCGCGAAATGGGCGTGGCTATCGAGGGACCGCATCAGGGACGCGTGACCATCCATGGTGTGGGCATGCATGGACTGAAAGCGCCTTCTGGCCCGCTTTATGTGGGTAACTCTGGCACCGCGATGCGTCTGTTTGCTGGCTTGCTGGCCGGGCAGGCATTCGACAGCGAATTGACCGGCGACGAGTCGCTGAACAAACGTCCCATGGCCCGCGTTGCCGACCCGCTGCGCCTGATGGGAGCGACCATCGATACCGCGGAAGGTGGGCGGCCTCCGTTGAATATCAAGGGCGGCGCCGCTTTAAAAGGCATTGATTACGACATGCCCATGGCCAGTGCCCAGGTGAAATCCTGCTTGCTGCTGGCAGGCCTTTATGCCGAGGGTGAAACCCGCGTGCGTGAGCCAGCGCCTACCCGCGACCACACTGAGCGCATGCTCAACGGCTTTGGCTATCCGGTGTCCCGTGATGGTGATACCTGCTGGCTGCAGGGTGGTGGAAAGCTGACAGCAGGGCCGATCGATGTGCCGTCGGATATTTCATCAGCGACGTTTTTCCTGGTAGCCGCGGCCATTACTCCAGGTTCGGACATAACGCTCGAACACGTGGGCATCAACCCGACCCGCATCGGTGTGATTAATATTCTTAACCTGATGGGCGCCAATCTGGCCCTGGAAAATCAGCGTGAAGTGGGTGGCGAACCCGTTGCGGATATTCGTATTCGCTATGCACCGCTCAGCGGTATCGAGATTCCCGTCGACCAGGTGCCATTGGCGATAGACGAATTTCCAGCCTTATTCATTGCCGCCGCCAACGCCAAAGGGACGACGCGTTTACGCGGCGCCGAAGAGTTGCGCGTCAAGGAGTCTGATCGCATTCAGGCGATGGCTGATGGCCTGGCCGTTCTGGGCGTCGAGAACAGGGTTGTGGCTGACGGTATCGACATCGTTGGTAATGGTGACGACCAAGTGGCCAGTTATGGCGGCGGGCGGATCGATAGCCTGGGTGACCACCGAATTGCGATGGCCTTTGCCATTGCCGGGCTGCGGGCAAGCGACGATATCGTGATCGATGATTGCGCCAATGTGGCGACCTCGTTCCCGGGGTTCGTGGACCTGGTGACACGCGTGGGGATGACGCTATCGGTGGAGGGAGTGCATGGCTGAACATCCCCCCGTATTGACCATTGATGGCCCTGGCGGCGCAGGTAAAGGCACGATCAGTGGGCTCATCGCTGATCGCCTGAACTGGCATCTGCTGGATAGTGGGGCCTTGTATCGGTTGACGGCGCAGGCCGCCGTCAAGCATCAGGTGGCGCTTGATGACGAGGCGGCCTTGGCACAATTGGCCCAGGCATTGGACGTTGCCTTTCCCGTCGAAAATGGTCAGCCACGAACGTTGTTGGAAGGCGAAGACGTCAGCCGGGCGATCCGCACTGAACAGGCTGGCGAGCGCGCGTCTCAGGTGGCGGCGCTTCCGGCTGTTCGGCAGGCGTTGCTAGAGCGCCAGCGCGATTTTTGCCAGGCGCCTGGCCTGGTGGCTGATGGTCGAGACATGGGCACGGTCGTTTTTCCTGACGCTTCCCTGAAGATATTTCTGACCGCATCAGCAGCGGAGAGAGCCCGCCGTCGCCATCAGCAGTTGCAGGAAGCGGGCGTGGATGCTAGTCTTTCGAGTCTTCTAAAGGAGATTCAGGCGCGCGATGCACGCGATATGCATCGCAACGTGGCGCCACTCAGGCCGGCAGATGATGCCATTACGCTTGATACCACGTGCCTGAGCATACCGGAAGTGGTTGATCAGTTGACCGAGCTGCTGGCCCAACAGGGGCTGGTTTCCGGCAATTGACTCTCCCTTGCGGCGTTTTTGGACAGGTGTCACGACATGGCAGGGCGTAAAACTCACATTGGGAGCCCGGTCAGGTCTAACCAGCGCTAACACCTCCAAAAGCAGAGTGACATTAGGCCCGTGCTCGCTGGTGGTACGGAGAAGGCATTTATGCCTCAACAACGTTGATCACGTAGGAACACCATGAGCGAAAGCTTTGCTGAACTGTTTGAACAGTCTCTTAACGACATCAACATGGAGCCAGGCGCTATCGTCGCGGCCCAGGTTGTCGATATTGACGGTGACTGGGTTACCGTCAACGCCGGTCTGAAATCTGAAGGTCAGATCCCCGCGGCGCAATTCCGCGACGAGAACGGCGAACTGAACATTGCGATCGGTGACGACGTTCACGTTGCACTGGAAGCCGTAGAAGATGGCTTCGGTGAAACGCGTCTGTCCCGTGAAAAAGCCAAGCGCGCAGAAGCTTGGAAGATTCTGGAAGCCGCCTTCGAGAAAGATGAAGTCGTCAAAGGCGTGATCAACGGTAAGGTCAAAGGCGGCTTCACCGTCGATGTCGATTCTATCCGTGCCTTCCTGCCGGGCTCTCTGGTTGACGTCCGCCCGGTTCGCGACACAGCGCACCTGGAGCACAAAGAGCTGGACTTCAAGGTCATCAAGCTCGACCCGAAACGCAACAACGTCGTGGTATCACGTCGCGCGGTTCTGGAAGCCGAAAACAGTGCGGAACGTGAAGCACTGCTGGCAACACTGCAGGAAGGCCAGCAAATCAAGGGTATCGTCAAGAACCTGACTGATTACGGTGCCTTCGTTGATCTGGGTGGCGTTGATGGCCTGCTGCATATCACCGATATGGCGTGGAAGCGCATCAAGCACCCGTCTGAAATCGTGGCCGTCGGCGACGAAGTCAACGTTAAAGTGCTGAAGTTTGACCGTGAACGCAATCGCGTTTCTCTGGGTCTCAAGCAGCTTGGCGAAGATCCGTGGGTCCGTATTAAAGAGCGCTATCCGGAAGGCACCAAGGTTCATGCCGTGGTTACCAACCTGACGGATTACGGCTGCTTTGCTGAACTGGAAGAAGGCGTCGAAGGCCTGGTTCACGTTTCTGAAATGGACTGGACCAACAAGAACATCCATCCGTCCAAAGTGGTTCAAGTGGGCGATGATGTTGATGTCATGGTATTGGATATCGACGAAGAGCGTCGTCGTATTTCCCTGGGTATCAAGCAGTGTACTGCTAATCCGTGGGAAACCTTCAATGCCGAGTACAACAAGGGCGATCGCGTCTCGGGTACTATCAAGTCAATCACTGACTTTGGTATCTTCATCGGCCTGGAAGGCGGTATCGACGGCTTGGTTCACCTGTCCGACATCTCCTGGACAGATACTGGCGAAGAAGCGGTTCGTAACTTCAAGAAAGGCGACGAGGCTGAAGCGGTTATTCTGTCTATCGACCCTGAGCGTGAGCGGATTTCCCTGGGTATCAAGCAAATGGATTCCGATCCTGTTGCTGAATACCTGTCGGTCAATGACAAGGGCAGCATCGTTACTGGTCGTGTCGTTGAAGTGGACGCCAAAGAAGCTCACGTCGAGCTGGCTACCGATGTAGTGGCTGTCCTCAAGGCGTCTGAAATCGCGGCTGATCGCGTTGAAGATGCACGTAACGTTCTCAGTGAGGGTGACAGTGTCGAAGCGCGCATCGTGAGCGTTGATCGCAAGAGCCGTCAGATTAACCTGTCGGTGAAAGCGAAAGAGCAAGATGACACGCGTCAGAACCTCAAGAAGTTGCGTGAACAAGAGCCGGAAGCAGCAGGTGGTGCAACCACTATCGGTGACTTGATTAAGCAGCAAATGGGCCAAGACTAAAATCGCCATTAGTACTGGTTTCATAAAACGCCGCCTTTAGGGCGGCGTTTTTTTGTCAGTGACTTCCTGCCTGTATAACTTGGTGATTAAGCCACTAAAAAGTTATTCATTGCTAAGCCAATCTTTAAAATATCTTTCGTAATTGACTAAAAATCAACTAGACTGTTGTCAGTTGGCTTTTTTACAGCAATAATGAATGCGCATTCTGAACTAATGGATACTGACAATGTCCGTTCGGTATCTTATCTGGTTTGACCTGATGTTAAAGGATTCCCCATGTCACTACTTAACGAATACATCCAAAAAGAACAGCAGCTGAAGCAGCTTCAAGAAGATCTTCAGCGACTAGAGGGTGATCAGCGCCTAAAGAGCGAACTAGAGTTTAAATCAAAGCTTGAGGCGCTCATGAATGAATTTGGCAAGCGCCCAACTGATGTAGTGGCGTTGCTAGACCCTGCTGCCGATCAGCGTGGTTCAAAACCCGCCAGTAGCAATGCAGGCCGCCGCAAGCGCCGCTTAAAGATTTATAAAAACCCTCATACAGGTGAGGTTATCGAAACGCGTGGAGGCAACCACAAGGGGCTGCGTAGCTGGAAAGACGAACACGGCGATGAGACCGTTGAGTCCTGGCTTGTGCGTATGGAAGACTAAGTATCGCCAAGTCGGCATGCCCAGTGGTAATGCCGACTTTATTATTTCCCCGGTCAGGCATTTCCTCATTGATTCAGCGGTACCCTCAATTCCAAATAATCGGGTTTCCACAGTACCATGGGCGCCTCGCCGCTGATGTAATAGCCTTTTTGTTTATGCAAGAGTTCCAGCAGCATGCTGGTCAGCGCGCGTGAAAGTTGTGAAAATTCCTCGAAGCAGGTGCTCGCATAGTGGCGTGCTGCAATATTAATACGGCGGTAGGGCGCGGGCAGCGGAATGCTCTTCATGTTGTGAAGCGTTTCAAGGTAGAGCCCGATATCGGTACGTACCGGGTGCGCAGCTTGATCGCTTAGAGCATCGACTTTTTCGCTGAGTAAATCAGGCAGTGAAATTGCGGGTGTTGAGTCTGCCAGCCTTGCTTGCAGGCTTTCCAGCTGGTGACCATGGTAATTGCTATCTCCAAGCCCTTGAAGGTGCTCTGGCGCTTTATAGAGTCGCATGAGAACGGCCTGCCGTGCAGGCGTCTGCTTGATTTGAGTCGTGTAACCGTAAGGCGGTATTTGCTGATGCATCACATGGCCCATGGCCTGACGGTAGTGTCGTGGGGATAGCTGGAAATGTCTCAGAAACGCTCGTGAAAAAGACGAGTGGTTTTGATAACCGCAATGTAGCGCGATCTGCGCTATATTACGGGGAGTGAAGACGAGTAAAACCGCCGCACGCTCTAGCCGACGTTTTTCTCGATAAGCACTCGGCGATGTGTGAAAGTAATGACGGAATTGGCGTCGTACTTGAGACGCTGAATACCCTAGATGTTGAGCAAGATCGTCAATACTCAATGGCTTTTCAAGTGTGTCTTGCAGCCAGATCTCAGCTCGTGTCATAGCATTGAACATTATCTGGCCTCCCATGCATGAGTGTCACCGCCAGATGGTGTTGCCGGCGGTAATGTGCACCCTCCCGGTGCCTTGGTGTCTCGAAGTTGCCCCAACGTCAGTACAACGCGGCGGCGGCTTTTGCTGCCTCAATGTTGACACTAGCGCCCAGTGATGACATTGCAGCGTTGTATTGCAGTGGTCGCAAAATATGCAGCGATACGTAAGTATTATTTACTATATGCACCGGTACATAGTGATGCTCTCTTTATGCTAGTAACAGCTCTCGAAGGCAAGTTGGCTTTGGCTTTTTACGCGTTTGGGCACAGTTTTTGGGGAAAATAGCCTTATAGACAGGCGTATCCCTCAATCAAAAGGGTGTGAATGACATATCAATGAAATATCAAAAAGTTCAGAAACCGATGGATGAGCGCGACAAGCTTCGTAAATTTCGCGAACTGGATGATGCGTTTGCGCAAGCGCTTCGTCAGCTAGAGGACCCTGGCAAGGCGATGGAGATTCCCACCGGGCCGCCAGTGCGTTCCCTGGAGGCGCTTGAAGAGGAAGACGCCGAAAAGCAGGCTCAATTACGAGAGGAGGCGTTTAAGCAGCAATTCGAAGCATTGCTGACGGAATACCACATTGCCTCGCACGAGCTGCGCGAGCTGATCGAGACGCTGCTGGCGTCCGGGCGTTGGACAGAGGAGCAGGCGCCTGCCTGATTGATTAAACCTGGTTGTTAACCCGCTGTTTAAATAAGCTTAGCGGTAGCGATACACGCGCAGGCTGGGTAGGAAAACATCGGACTCCAGCTTTTCATCGCGCCGAGTCGCGCGTGTACGTTGTGGCTGGGGGTGAGTTGGCGGTGCCTTGATATCGGGCATTCCCAAGCGCTCATTGGGAACGAAAAGGGGCATGGAGACGTTCAGCGCCCGTCGCGTGTGGCCATCCGCTAACGGGTGGTTAAAAAAGAGATTGGCACGCATTAGCGGTGCCTGGGCTTGAGCCTGGGCAAGCGGTTCTTCGCTGGGCAAGCCTGCAAGACGACGCAATTGCACTTTTATATGAGGCGCATCAGTATCCAGCCGAAGTAGCTTTTGTTCGGCGTCTCTGACGGTGATACGTTTAATCGAACGTCCGCTTTGATACCAGGCAAAGCGCACTTTTGCGACTTCGGCATCGGCGATAGGCAAATGACGCCAGCATTGTTTTAAATGTAACCGCGCCAACCCTTCTTTACGTAAGACATGATTAACATCCGGGTGGCGAGTGGTTAGCTTCGCCTTAGCGTCACTCAGTGCTTTGGGGGTAGTGCTTTTAATCTTCTGCAAGCCCGCATGGAATGCGTCTTTGGCTATATTTACATGGCGAGCAGCGTCGATAAGCTCATCGTTGGCGACAACGATACCCAGATAATTGCGCGTTTCCCGACCATCCTGCCCCGTCTGATGCCAGACATCGAAAAGTGCCGCTCTGAACCCTTCCGGTGAGGAATCGGCTGTGGGCGACAGCATCCAGGTAGGCGGACACTGCGCTGCGTATTGCGTGGCGAGTACGTTCAGCGCGGCCATCAGATCATCAAAGCACCGTTCAAGGTGCTGCATAAGATGGTAGGCAGGGTAGTCAGGTGCGGTCATTCAGGAAAGTGGTGCATCGCGGTCAGCCCGCGCCAGCAGGGCGTCGATATCGGCTTCGTCCATGGCATTTTCACCGGCTATTCGGTGGGATTCTTCCGCCCAGGCTCCCAGATCGAGCTGCTGGCAGCGTTTACTGCAAAACGGACGGAAAGGACTCTCGCTACTCCATGCAACGGTTCGTGAGCATTGAGGGCAGGCGACTTCAAATGGGCTGTCATTAGCAGGTTGAGACATAAAATATCCGCAAATGTAAAACGTGATCAGTGAAGGAGGAAGCCTCAAAGGCCGTCAACGGGTCACGACGATAGTCGCTCTCGATAGTGTTGATCAAGTTGGGCGACCTGGTGCTGCATATGCGCAATATCGCGACTGTTGTCGATGATGTCATCGGCACGGGCACAGCGTTCCTCGCGCGACATCTGTGCGTCCAGAATAGCACGCACATTTGCTTCACTGACACCATCGCGCTCAAGTGTTCGGGATAGCTGCATGTCGATGGGAATATCGATCACCAGGGTACGATCCACTAATACCGCTTGGCCCGATTCGAACAGTAAAGGCGATACCAGCAGCGCATACGGAGAGGGCCCCGACTGAATATTCTCTAGCCGGGCGATAATTCGCTCGCGAATCAGAGGGTGGGTAAGTTGCTCAAGCCATTGGCGTTGTTCGGGAGCTTCAAAAATGATCTTGCGCAAAGCGGCACGGTCGAGTGCCCCGTCCTGATCAATCACCTCGGGTCCAAAATGCTCACCGATAGCGTCAAGCGCGGGCTCGCCGGGTGCGACAACCTCACGGGCCACATCATCGGCGTCGACCCATCCGATACCGCGTTCGCCAAAGGCGCGGGCGACGGTTGACTTGCCTGAGCCGATGCCGCCTGTAAGGCCAATAATCATGGTGCATCTACCTGTGATATGTCATTTGGACCGTCAGGCTTAACTGACGATATTAAGGTATACCGCTAATATATCGTTGCCAGCTAGCAGCATCATCCAACCGGCGAGGGCTAAAAAAGGTCCGAACGGCATGGGGGTGCCGCGCGCCTGGGGTGATGACGCTTGATAGGCCAGGCCGAGTATGGCGCCCAAACCCGCCGAAAACAGCACGACCAGTGGAAGTGATAGCCAACCCAGCCAGGCCCCCAATGCAGCGAGCAGCTTGAAGTCACCAAAGCCCATGCCTTCCTTGCCGGTAGTCAGCTTGAACAACCAGTAAAAACTCCAGAGGCTCATATAGCCGACCACGGCACCGATAACGGCATCGGCCAGAAAAGCGGGTTGAAACAGCCATTGATAGATCAGACCGGCCCACAGCAGCGGCAGTGTCAAAATATCGGGCAGTAGCTGTACACGCCAGTCAATGACGGCCAGGGCGAGTAGCGTCAAGCAGGCGCCATAAAGCCATAGCGCCTGCCAACTGATGCCATAAAGCAGGGCGATGCTGATGGCCAGGATGCCACCCGCAAGCTCGATGAGCGGATATTGCAAGCTGATACGGGCATTGCAGTGCGCGCAGCGCCCACGTCGTTTGAGCCAGCCGATCAACGGCAGATTATCGTGCCAGGCGATAGAGTATTCGCAGCGGGGGCACATTGAGCGTGGCTGGGCCAGATTGAAGCGCGGCGATGGCTCTTCAGTCAGCGCGAGCTGGGCGCGAGCTTCCTGACGCCACTGCCGCATCAGTATGACGGGCAGACGGGTAATCACCACATTGAGAAAGCTGCCCAGGCATAGCCCCAATAAAAAAATCAGTGGCCAGAAAATGGTCGAAAAATGCTGCATGACATGCCTTTGCACGACGCCTTACAGGGCCGAGCCTAAGTTGAAAATGGGTAAGTACATCGACACCACGACACCGCCGACCAGCAGACCCAATACCACGATAATGAGCGGTTCCATCAGCGAGGTTAAGGCATCCACCTTGTTGTCGACTTCTTCTTCGTAGTAGTCCGCGACGCGGTTTAACATGGCATCCAGCGAGCCTGCTTCTTCACCGATGCTGACCATCTGCACCGCCAGGGGCGGGAACTGATTGGTCATGCGCATGGCAAAGTGTAACTGTTGACCGGTGGCCACGTCATGGCGTGTCCGGGTGACGGCGCGTTCGTAGACTCTATTGCCGGTTGCCCCGGATGCCGTATCCAGTCCCTCGACCAGCGGCACGCCCGACGCAAAGGTGGTCGCAAGGGTTCGGGCAAACCGCGCCACTGCCGATTTATGCAGGATGTCCCCGATGATGGGCAGGCGTAATAGAATGCTGTGTGCGCGGTAAGCAACGCGGGGAGAACGGTTAATCGCCTGCTTGAGCAGCAATACCCCCGCGATGGTGCCCCCCAGTGCGTGGGGCCAATAACGCTGGGCAAGGCCTGACAGGTTGACTGTCATCTGCGTCAAGGCAGGCAGTTCCGCGCCAAAACTGTCAAACATGCTGTCGAATTCGGGCACCACTTTGATAAGTAGCAGAAGGGTGACCCCGACACCGATCAGGAGCACTGCGGAGGGATACCACATGGCCTTCTTGACGCGACTCTTAAGCGACTCGACTTTTTCCTTGTAAGTGGCGATGCGTTCAAGCATCTGGTCAAGTGCGCCGGATTGCTCGCCTGCTTCAACAAGGTTCACAAACAGACGGTCAAAGTGCTTGGGGTGACGGCGTAGTGCATCGGAGAAGCTGGCCCCAGCGGACACATCGCTCATCATTTGCTGCACCAGCGCTACCATCGCCGGCTTTTTGAGGCTCTCGGCGACCACCTGAAACGCCTGGAGTAGCGGAATACCGGCCCGAATCATGGTCGCCATCTGGCGGGCAAACACCATGATGTCGTGTGGGCTGATTCGCCCGCGACCACTGAGGCCGCCTTTCTTGCGTAACCGCTTGACGTTGATCTGCTGATTGGCGAGCTCGCTGGCAACGTCTGCCTTGCTGCGGCCAATTATTTCACCGCTGAGCGTGCGATTCTGAGGCCCAGTGCCTTCCCACTTCCAGCGGTAAAGCTGAATGCTTGGCTGACGACGAGCCCGAGGCGACTTGGCCATGGTTTACTCCTTGCTGACACGGTTGACTTCCTCGAGGCTCGTGATCCCTTGCATCACTTTTAAAAGACCGCTCTGATGCAGGCTCGGATACCCCTCACGGCGGGCCAGCTGGTCGATATCCAGAGAGTTGGCATCGCGCATGATCAACTGGCGCATCGCATCGGTAATCGGCACGACTTCGTAGACACCCACGCGCCCCTTGTAGCCGTGGGTACACTGCTTGCAACCGACCGGGCGAAATAGGGTGGACTGCTGAATCGCCTGTTGGCTGAACCCTTCGCGTCTCAGTGCTTCGTGGGGAATGTCAGCCGGTTCCTTGCAGTGAGGGCAAAGCTTGCGCGCCAGGCGCTGGGCAATGATCAGGCTGACCGCGCTTGCAATATTGAAGGAAGACACCCCCATATTGGACAGGCGAGTAAGGGTTTCGGCCGCCGAGTTGGTATGTACCGTCGACAGCACCAGGTGGCCGGTCTGGGCCGCTTTGACGGAGATCTCGGCGGTTTCCAGGTCGCGTATTTCACCGACCATGACCACGTCAGGGTCCTGGCGCAGGAACGCCCTTAACGCGCTGGCAAAATCCAGACCGATCTTCGGCAGTACGTTGACCTGGTTGACGCCGGGAACCTTGATTTCCACTGGGTCTTCGGCGGTGCAGATATTGCGCTCTATCTGATTAAGAATATTGATGCCGGTATACAGCGATACGGTTTTACCGCTGCCCGTCGGGCCGGTCACAAGAATCATGCCTTGCGGCTGCGCCAGCGCCCGTTCGTAATGACCGCGCTGGTCATCGGTGAAGCCTAACTGCTCAATGCCCAGTTGGGTGGCGGTGGGGTCAAGAATCCTCAGCACGAGCTTTTCACCATACACCGTCGGCAGTGAATTGACCCTGAAGTCGAGAGAGCGGGTGCGTGACAGCTTGAGTTTGATCGCCCCGTCCTGGGGCAGGCGGCGCTCGGAGATATCCAGCCGGGCCATGATCTTCAAACGCGCGGCGATACGGTTACGCATGGCAAAAGGCGGCCGTGCCACCTCGATCAGCATGCCATCAATCCGGAAGCGAACCCGGTACTGGGTTTCATAGGGCTCGAAATGGATATCCGAGGCGCCCCGGCGAATCGCATCCAGCAACAGTTTATTGACGAATTTGACGATCGGGGCGTCGTCGCTGTTCTGGGGCGCTTCCTCGAGGGGAGCGTCTTCACCGGATGCCCCCTGGACAACATTCAAGGAACTGACGGCGTCGTCGATGTCATCAAGTTCCTCCAGCATGCTGCGTTCATTCTGGGTGAGATACTGGTTCAACGCCGTGCTCAGTTGGTCAACAGGCGCGAGCACACCTTCAACGCTCAGTCCGGTGGCAAATTGCAGTTCATCCAGTTGGGTAAGTGTCGCCGGATAAGGGACGGCAACGGTAAGTCGGTGGCCGTGGCGCGCTAACGGCAACACCGTCAAGTGCTGAAGGACTTTAATTGGATAGTCAGCCGCTGGTGGCAGTGACGATAAACGCACGGCGTTGAGATCGATCACCGGCAAGCCATACTCCCAGCCAGCGGCTATCGCTGATTGCCTGGGATCGACCAGGCCGCTGTCAACAACGTGCTGGAGTAGTGAAATATCCAGGTCGAACGCCGTCGCCTCGGCGGTGGCCGCCTGAGCTTCAGTCAGCAACCCGTGCTTGACCAGACGCTGGGCGATGCCGCGCAGCCCGCCCCGGGCGGCGGCATGGCTTAGGGTTGACTCGAAATTGGGTTCGCTCATGCGTGACTCGTTGATGAAGTGCGCTGCGCATTACTTTTACCATACTTGGCAACACAAGACATTAGCGGCTTTTTAAGCCGAAAGGTTCAAGCCGGGCATCCTGCGGCCGATATGGCTCATACTCAAGCGTTGATGCGTAATATTGATAAACCATAGACTGTCAGTTAATGTCATTACATATTTGCCCAAAGCAATACTCGGCGGTAACGCTGGGTAGCATTCCCCAAGGAGACGTCTCCATGCAGCAATCTGCAGAACCGGCAATCCGTAACAAGAAGCTGTAAACGCGCGCCAGATTTGGCACAGCCTCGCGCTTGCTTTGGCATTAGCGTAATAGCCTATTAAGTTCTGAATTTGCGGCACCTTTGGCATATCAAATTGATGGCCACGAATCACAGAAGGTAGGCCCTGAGCTAATCGCAAAAACCTGAACATCGCAGCCTGCGGCACAGTCTCCGCTCCCTCCAGAATTTACATTTTGCGGTATACTTGGCTGAGATACCGCGCCTGGTTAGGATGAGCGAGCTACGGAGTACGCAGCATGGCCATTGAAGTAACTGAAGAAATGATAGACCGGGTAATGCCCGACAAAGACGACAGTTACCCTGACTGCCCCCTTTGCGGTTACGACGGGCACTGGAATCACACGATTCGTGGTGAGTTAGAACAGAGGCAAGCAATACGAGAGTTCCTTGAGAAGGCATTGTCCTCATAAGACCGTTTTCCTAAAACAACCCCGCCGGTTCTTCATCCACATCCCAGCTGAAGATCAGCACCTCTTTGGCGTCTGAGCCTTTGCCGCCGCCGACGGTGTAGCGTATGTCGGTGGTTTCGATGTGGTAGTCCGCGAAGATCCGGCGGATGTCTGGGTGGTCGTTGAGGCTGATGATGGCCTTGCCTTTGAGCTTGGCCAACATGCTCGCCATCTCCTCGTACTGTTCTATGCCAAAGGGTACCCCATATCCTTCTGTCTGCCAGTAGGGTGGGTCCATATAAAAGAGGGTGTGTGAACGGTCATATCGCTCGATGCACTCTTGCCAGCTTAGGTGCTCTATAAAGGTGCTGGCCAACCGCAGGTGAGCGGCGGACAGCGACTCCTCCAGGCGCAGAAGGTTTAAGCCTGGTGGTGCTGTGGTCGCTGTGCCAAAGCTCCGTCCTTCGATGCGGGCACCGAAGGCATTTTGCTGGAGGTAATAGAAGCGTGCTGCGCGCTGTATGTCCGTTAGGGTTTCTGGTCGTGTCATCTTGAGCCATTCGAACACCTGGCGGCTAGAAAGCGCCCATTTGAACTGCCTGACGAACTCCTCAAGGTGGTTCTGCACCACGCGGTATAGATTGACCAGGTCTCCGTTGACGTCGTTTAGCACTTCCACCTCGGCAGGTGCTGGGCGCAGGAAGAACAGCGCGGCCCCGCCTGCGAAGGGCTCTACGTAGCACTGGTGCGGTGGCATCAGCGGAAAGATACGGTCAGCTAGGCGGCGCTTGCCGCCCATCCAGGGAATGATTGGGGTAGCCACGATGCGTCTCCTTTGGTGGTTTGGAGCTCGTGGCTCTCTGTTGGTTTAGGTGCCTGCAACGCGGGCACTTGATTTCAATGAACTGATAGTCGCTGACGTTGGCCAGCTTGCGATTGCACTGCTTACAACGAATTTCCATTAACACCATGCCAAGCCTTCTAACGTTCTAACGTTTGGCTTAGACTCTCTGACGCCTAGCTAGGCGGGGGAGTCTTAGGCCGACGGGCAGGTGTGTGCTGCTTGTTGGTGGCCAGCGACGGTGTGTCCGCACCGTCGCTGGTCGCTCCTCTCTTCTTTACCCCTCAGACCACTCGATAGCTTCCAACGCTTCCCGATCCTCAGCCTCCAGAGCGTCATCGATCTGTTTTGCTAGCTCGCCTTCGCGGTCGATGAGTTCGCTGCGGCGTTCTGCGATTGCGCGTAGTGCTGCCCAGACGTCGGCGACTGGGTGGTCTAAATGGAACTGGTCGTCGCTGTCTTTCCAGCGCTTGAATGTGTCTATGCCCTTATCCTGGGCGTTCTCTAGCGCCTCCCGAATGGCTTGGCGGTTGCCTGGGTCACCCGCATAGCGAATGCCACTGATTTCGACGCCTTCAGACTCAGCGGCTTTGCGTGATGACTCGATGCTGGCGAGCTTACGCGCAGCGATGTCAGCGAGTTCCGGCGGCGGTATTGGCACCCAGACGGGGCGGCCTTCATCATCGGAACCGCGACGCATGCCATGAGGGGGTACGCGGCGTCCATACATTGAGAATTCTTCTTCAGTGACTTGTATAGCGTCGGCAGGCCAATTATCTGAACGCTCGTATCCTGGTCGAAGAGATAAAGGGTAAAACGCATTAGTGGAAGGACTGTAGTAATAATTCATTTTAAACACCTATAGCTAAAAAATAGCAGCCGTTCGAGTCCACAAACGCATCGAAGGAAGTTGTAGTGAGATTCCCTACACGAACATATGAAGTCGAGGTTAGATCATTGTCTGTGTTTAGAACTATATAGCACTCACTCGTAAACGATATTGGGAACGTAGTCGTCGTTACCCCGTTACCCGTGGCCGCATACCCTTCTGTTTCTCCCCATTGGATGATTAGACCTCCTGGAAAAATTTGATAGCCACTGGGACCAAGTGAATGATTTAAATTTTTAAATGCGTCGGCCAACTTCGCCGGAGTCAGTGCTGTATTGTCATCAGCCAACTCTTGGGCCTGGGCCGAAGTTGAAAGCCGCAGGATGCCTTTTTTTGTCTCGCTTGCATCACGTAATGCCGATGCTTGCCAGTCGCCAACTCCAGCGGGGGCTGCACCAGTCTCAATTTCCGCCCGACCTTCTACAGCTACGCTTAGACTTTCCTCCCCATCGACAGTGTCATCGCCGTCAGGAGTGAGTGTGACTGTGTTGCCTGTCTCCGTATCGGTGCGGACGATTCGGTACGAAACGCCCTGGTTGTTGCTGACACTGGGTAGCGTTAGTTCTACTGACCCGCTGCTCGCATCGACCAGTACTAGCCCCGCGTCTTCTATCGTGAGGGCTTTTGGTGAGTCAGCATCTGTGACGGTTGTTACGCCTCGGGCTGCTATGCGGTTTAGTGCTCCCAGCACCTGCCCCAGATCCTCATGATCCGGCGTTAGCCCTGCCTCGACCACCACCCGCCTCAGCGATTCGGTAATCATGTGGAACCAGTAAGCACCCGGCGCCGTCGCGGGGATACTTTGGGCGGGGTTGCCGTCGGTTGGGTACCCCTCGCTTGGATCTGCGGGCGGCTGGGGGGCCGTCTCTGTGGCGTTGCGTTTGTAAACTCTATCCACCATTTTCGTCTTCTCCGTAGGCAAACAGTACAAGGGAATGGGCGGGGGCGAGCCTGGATATCACGCACTCCAGGCGTTCATTGCCCCAGCTCGCTAAGGGTTCGTTGACGCCGCTGTTCACGGCGAAGTACTCAACGGTGTCGCTGGGGGCGCGGACGGTCCACGCCCAGCGCCAGTCGATACCGCGAATCGGCTCGCTGACGTCACTGCCGACCGTGTGGGCGAGGTAGTCCTCGATCTCGATGTCGTAGCCGAGGTCTGCCGCGAGGCCCTTGAAATACGGTCGGCTGGCACCGCCAGTGGTGGTGAGCACACGCACAACGCCGTCGCGCCTGGCGTTTAGGGTTTGCTCGCCTGTCACGCAGGGGTCAGGCAGCGCGGTGACGCGCTCCCAGTCGGGTAGCAGGTCCGAGGCCGTGCGAGGGTCGGCCTCTTCGATCAACGTATCCGCGCGGGCATCGACACGCTGGAACGCTCCGGCGCGGGCTTCCAGGAGCCGCTGCCAGAAGCTTTCTGGCTCCCGGGGGAGCGCCTGGCCCGGCGGGCCGAGGGTGTGCAGGATGCCGTGATAATCGTCGCGTGTTAGAGCCATGTGATTTCACCCCGCGTGGGGATTTGATTGGCACTGTGAGTGACGTTTGCGGCGGGCGCTTCCAGCTCGTGGCGGCTACTGCCCGCCGCGATGTAGATCACGCCGGAGAGCTGCTCGCGGTAGCTGGTACCGCCGGGCTCAGCAGTTTGGCCGAGGAAGTCATCGAGCGCTTCCGCGATCCGCCCGCGCGCCTCGGCGGTATCCGGCGTTAAACGGATCTCGAACGGGATCGGTGCAGGCTCTGGGGCGACGGCGTAGAACCCTCTAGCGGTCACCGGTCGGACGTCATCGATATACGTCTCGACCGCTTCCACGACTTCAGACTCCGGGATAATGTCGTCGAGGTCGTCACACACAAAGCGCGCTGTGACTTCACCGATGTCGGGCTTGTGGCGGGCGATCCATACGCGGGTGATGTCCGGATGGGCTTCGCGTACCCATGCGCGGTAGTCGGCTTCGTTGCCGCCGTGAGGTGGGTTCTGAATGCGCTCCAATAGGCGCTCACGCAGTCGGTCGTCGCTCTCGCGCCCGGCACCACCCGTAATGCCTTCATCGCCCACTGTGGCTTCGCCGTCGATACCGCTGATCGACAACACCAGGCGTAGCGTTTCACCGGCTTCCAGGTTGCCATCGGTGCCTGCATCAACCGCCGTAACATCGACGTTGGCCACGCCTTCGGCGTCGAACGTGACGGTTTCATCCACGGTGTAGGTGGTGCCGTTTTCGTGCTCAAGCTCAGTGCCGTCGAGCAGCTGAGCGCCGGGGTCGCCGGTCATGGATATCGGCCCGGCAGCGGCCACCGCCCCGGTGCGATAAATGCGCCAGATACTGGCCCAGCGCTCCAGCCATTCGCCCTCGGCGGTGTCGATAATCAGCTGCTTTGAGAGCCACGCCAGGTAGCCGTACAGGCCATGTACTGCCCCGGCATCAACATCGGCAATTACGCGCAGCATGGCCCGGCGTAGCGCCGGGTTAGCGTTGGGCAGGCGGCCGCGCAGGTCGGCGCGGATCTGTTCGGCAAGCTCGTTTAGCGTTGGGGATTGCCAGGGCATGTTAGCTCCACACGTATTGATAGCGGTCGGAAATGCGGGTGCCGTCGCCGCGCTGGATATCGACACGTAGCCACAGCACCGAGCGGTTTAGCGTCTCGGCGGTGACGACTATTTCGCTGACTACGCCGTCAGCGAGCAGCCAATCCAGCGCTTCCTCGGCGTAGGCTTCGGCGCGGCGTCGTACCTCGGGTAGTTCCTTCTCGCGGCTCAACAGCCAGAGGCGAGAGCCCCACTTGTCGCCGTCTTGATCGGCAATGGCATCGGCCCACCAGCCGCGCCGGTTGTCGGTGCCGTCGGGGATGATGTCGTCTTCCTCTGCCCGGCGATCGCAGAGCAGTGAGAATGCGACAGCGGTGCGCAGGCCGTCATCTGTGACAAGGTCGCCGTCCAGGAGCGCGACATCTAACAGCCCGTCGACGTCGTCGAGCGTAATGTCCATCAGTTCATCCCTTGATTGGGCGCGTCAGTCGGGCCGCCGTTGTCGTTTTCGTCGTGATTGTGGCCGTTGTATGTATCGCGCATGCCCTGCATGGAGCCGGTGCCGTCACTGACCTGGCCCTGGGCCTTGATGTTGCCGGTGGCGAACACGTCCGGGGTGTCCAGCGTGATTGATGTGCTTGCGGTAATCGTGACCTTCGGTGCAGTGACCTCCACCGCTGAACCGGCGTTTAAGCGCACGATCCGGCCCCGGTTAAACACAAGTTCATCGCCTTCGTCTGTGTACAGCGCGACCTCACCCTCGGCGAGATTGCGCTTGCGGTAGCGGCGGTCGGTGGCCAGCAGCGCCACAAGGTGGCCACGGGCACCGCCGACCGATGCTGCTATGGCTTCGGCACCTTTCAGCGGGCGTGCGGTGTATCCATAAGGTTCGATATGCTCGACGCGTTTTGTCTCATCGCGCAGCAGATCCAGCTGGAGAATTTGCAGCCCTTTGGCACTGTCGGTACGAGCCACAACGGCGCGGCTGATCAGCAGGCGCAGCCGCCGCCATAGCGGGCTCAATAGCTTGGTTGTCTCGCGGCCTACCATACGTCGCTCTCCCGTTCCGGTTCCGGCTCGGCTTCAAGGTCGTAGCTGCTTTGCGGGGCGACACGGATCTCCGAGCGTTCGCCGCGCTCATCGAGGAGCAGTTGCACCTCGGTAATCAGCCACTCGACGGGTTCGTCGAACATCCATTTGTCGCGGATGGGCACCAGGTCACCGGGCCGCCAGAGGCCGTCTTGATGCCGCCAGCCCGCGACGGTGTACGTGATGCCGCGCGACTGGCCCCAGCGGCGGCGCACTTCCCATTCGGCGCGCTGGCGGCACGATGAAGAGTCAGTGCTGGTATCGCAGAGCACCAAGGTCGGGCGGTGGCGTTTGATGCCGTCATCTTTCGCGCGGCCTGACGCACCGCTGGCCGGGCGGCCAAACCAGGTATCGTCGGCCGCGCCTTGTCCTTGCACGATGACTTCGCCAAAGCGGTCACGATCGCTAAAGCGGCCACGGGCTACGCGGATGTTCTCGCCCAGCGCCAATTCGGTTTTGAGCGTGGCGCGGGGTGGGCGGGTGAGCACCAGGCGGCCTTGTTCGTCGGCCACTAGCAGCAAGGCGCGGTAGCTTGCGAGCTGGCCCAGCGCTTCACCGAAGGTCTGGCCTGGCTCGACTTCCAAGGCGCGCAGCGGTGCGCCCACATCGACTTCGGCCACCACTTCAATACCGAACGGCTCAGCGACACGGCGGGCCACCTGGAGCACGGTCTGGCCGGTCTCCCAGGGCTGGGCGGTGCTGGATGAGTCAACCAGGTCGGCGGTTTTGGAACGGCCAGAGACGACAAGGCTGTGCGAGCGGGCGTCGTAGCTGGGCAGCACGTCGTCAATATGGCCCGTAATCACTGGCTCGCCGTCGATCTCTACCACGACCGGCGCGCCGGTGCGCAAGCGGCGCGGCTCGACGGTGGTGCCGTCACGGTCGGCCCACTTCTCGGAGAGCACCAGCTCGAAGCTATCCGCCATGGCGTCCAAGCTGCGGCGGATCTGGATTTCTTTCCAGCCCAGGTGACGGTCGCCGTCGACGACAAGCGCGAGTTCACTCACTCAGCACCTCCAGGGTGTCAGCGGGCACGCTGCCGGGGTGGCGCACGTTGTTGCGGCGGATGATGTCGGTATCGCGTCGGGCATCGCCATATAACCGGTGAGCGAGCACCAGCGCTGGCATACGGGCGTTGGGTGTGTAGCGGGTTAGCTCGGGCAGTGCGGTGCCGCGACGGCGAAGATCCTGTACGGCCGCAGCGCGCAAGCTCACCAGGCGTTGGGTGGTTTGCGGCAAGGGCGGCACGCTGCCGCTAAGCTGCTCGGTAATGCCTTGGTGGATAACTTCCAGCGTTTCGACCGCTTGCTGCCGGGTTTCGTACTGCCACTCGGCAGATGCTTCGGCGGCTTCAACCGCTGCGCCACGGCGAATCAGCGCCACGGCGGCATTCTGTGCCTGAGTCTCAAGCCGCGTTTGCTGGGGGGCGCTAAAGCTGGTTGAGCGCACCTCGCCAGTGCCAAACAGGGCGCTATAAACGCCGAGGGCTCTGCCTGGCTCGCCGAACATGTTCTTGATCTGGCCGATGCTGGATAGAATTGCCGCGCCCAGTTCAGCGGGGGTACGAATCAGCCGCGCGATAGTGCCGGTGACATCGCCAACGATGCCTTCAATCTCGCTGATCGCGCCCAGGATCGTCGCTTCTACGGCCTCGACGCGGTCGACAGCAAGCTCAACGATCTCAAAAGCATCGATAAACTCATCAAGAATCGCCAGGCGTGACGACTCGGCGGTAGACGCCACGACCTGCTGGGTATCCGCAACCGCGGTGGGGTAGCGCGGGGAGTCGTCGGCGCGTACAACGGTGAAGCTCACACGCGCCATGCCGCCTTCGCGGGTGCTTTCCGTAATGCGCGGGTCGCCGGTAATCACCACGCGATGGGTGTCGTAGTAGCTGTGGCGCATCTCGAACGCGCCAGGCAGTTCCAGAGCATCGGCTAGCTGGTTGCGCTGGATATCGTAATCTTCGCCCAGCAAATAGCCGATGACCTGCCATTCACGCAACTTGCGGCCGAGGTCTTCAACATATGGATCATCGCGCAGCGGGTACTCGTGTACCTGGACGCGGCGGCCAGGCGAAATGGAGCCGCGTTCCAGGTACAGGGTGACGCCCCGGAACTCGGCCGTGCCGTCGCCGATTCGATCACGCCAGCTCATTGGGCTACACTCCGTTGGATACAGGGAGAAGAAAAATGGTTAAACGCATACTTCATATCACCGCTATTGCAGGCGGTTTGGCACTGGGCCTGATGGCCGGTGCGCTTCATGCCGATAGCGACACCGTTGCTGTCCAGCAAAACCTGGCCAGTGAATTGGGTTTGGAATATGAAGGGGAGTACAGTTACCGCGATTGGCGGCTGGAAGTGCTTGAGCAGTTCCAGTTCAGCATCCCGGAAATTGGCGACTGTGGTACCTGGGATGAGCCTAAAGATTGCGAGCAGAATGCAGGCTATGGTGGCCTTGAATTGCTCTATTGCTCCCATGGAAAAGACATCACCGATAATTGCGACATGAAAGGTGAAGGCCCGTTTTTTGAAACCGTTTACTTGACCGAGCAAGATGTGACGTTGCTTACCAAGTTTCAGAATAAAGATGACGACGGGCATACTCGCGTTAAGCTTCTCAAGCTTGCCGAGGGCCGCCAGCCGGATATCCACGAGAGCTAAACTCACTGCCACGTCCTCCAGTTACCCAGATCTACATCGATCTCTGGCCCACCCTGACCCCGCTCAGCGCGGGCGTCTTTCACTCGGCCATCCTGGTCAACGAAGATGCGCAGCACGCTTTCGCCAGCGTCGCGGAAGGTATCGACTGAGTTACGCCCGTATTCCATCACGGTTTGTTTGGCCGATTCCCTGGCCAGCTCCACGTAGTTGCCCATCTTTCCGCCGGTTTCGGTACGCTCGACGGCGTCCTCAATCAGCCCGCCGATTCCCTGAGCCGCCAGCACGGTACTGATCGCCGGTAGGGAGCGGCCAACTGCTACGGCGGAACTGTTACCGACTCTTGAGGCAGCGCTAAGCGCCTGACTGGAAAGCCGGGGCTTCTGTGATGTGGTTGGCGCTGAGGTACTGCCACCTGTGCGCGTAGTCGGCGGGGTGTAGCCCCCACCTTTGCGGGTACCACCGGTGCGCCCAGGCGAACCACCGCCGCCCAGGGCACCCAGGTTGGTCACAAACACCGGTACCGGGGCCATGCTGCTGGCTGCGCCCAGTCCACCGGCTATGCCGCCGGAGGTAGATCGACGACCCATACCCCCGTAAAAGCTACCCAGCTTCATCAAGGAGCGCCCGGCATAAAGCGCAGCGGTGGCTCCGGCCACACCACCCGCCACTTTCAACCATAGGTCGACAGTTTCAGGGTCCAAGCTATTAAGCGCATCGGCGGCTGCCTGGATATGCTCGCTCAGGTTCGTGTCCGCGAAGTCCTGCCAGGCGCTTGAGAGATTACGCATTGCCCCGGCAGCGGTTTCAGCGGCGCGGGCGGAGTCACCCATGGTGGTGGTGCCGTCGCCCTGAACTTGGAAGAAACGGTCCATCGACTCGACCGTGCCGTTGCGGTTGTACTCACCCAGCGCGGCGTTGAAGGCGCGCATGGCTTCCGCATCGAATATTTCGGAGAGACGCGATGTACGACCGTCGGCTGCCTCGACGATCTCGACCATTAGCTCATTGATGGGTCGTAGCACTTCGCGGCCGCGCTCCAGTTCATCCGCGTCGAAGATCTGCACGCCACTTTTGCTGGCCAAGTCCTTGGCCTTTTCAGCGTCCTGGAAGGTGCGCAGCAACGCTTCGAACGCGGTGGCGGCCTGTTCTGAGCTGCCCGTACCCTGGCGGATGACCTGCAGCGCCGCGCCCATCTCACGAATCGCTTCCGGCCCCTGACGGCCTAATGCGGTATAGGCGGTCACAACACGCGGGCCGAGCGACGCCAAGTTCTGCAACGTAAAGGCACCTTCCTTGCCCTGCACATTGAGCGTGTCAATGGATTGCAGCACCTCATCCATGCCGCGAATGTCCATCTTCTGGAACTCGGCGAGGATCTCGCCGATGTTGGTGCCTTCAGCGCCGGTCGCGGAAATAGCGGCGGCTATATTGCGGATGTTCTCTTGAGCAAATTCCAGGTCGCCGGTTTTCTCTACGATTGCCTCAATGGCCCCGGTGATCTGCGAAGGGTCGACACGGATGTCAGGCTCGCGGGCGGTCTCGAAGATCTGCTGGCGCAGTGCTTCCATATCTTCTGCGCTGCGTTGGGACTGGATGCCCAGGCGCGTGAATCTCTCCTCCAGGTTAACCAGGTTGCGCACCGTGCCGAATCCCGCCGCACCAGTGGCGAGCGCTACCCAGCGGTTGCCCACGCGGTCGAGCTGGCGGCCGACGCCGCCGGTGACGCGCTGCAAGCGGGTCATGTGGCGCTGGCCGTTGTTTGCCATGTTGCGCATGGCACCCTCGTAGCGGCGTGATTGCCGTTCGAGGTTGCCGCGCAGGTCCATCACCACCGAAGCGCGCAATTCGCTCATGTTATCTCCTGGCCTGGTTCAAATAGCCGAGCAGCCGACGCATCGTCATGCCGCGTTGTTCGGCTTCACTCCACCCCGTGCGTGTCGCGATCACCCACATCAGCTTCGTTAGATGCTGGGCGATCGCTATCGCCTCGCCCCCGCTGCGTCGCACCCTCCTGTGTCTGGGCAACGGCGGCACCATCGAGCTGCTCGCTCTTAGCCAGCAGCCGGTTGAGGTCTTCAGGGTGCAGCCGGTGCATCAGCTTGAGATCGAGAGGGCCGGAGACGTCGCCGATGCTGACGATCTGGCGGCGTAGGACTTCAACACCGACGCGGGACGGGCTGACCACCAGCATCGGCTCGAAGCCACCGTCGCCGTTGGGCACCATCATCAGACGCTCGGCAGCTTCTTGAGCGTCGAGCACGTCGCCAGCGGTTGCCTCACGTAGCACCACGTCCTTACATTCGGTCTCGCCGATCTTGAGGCCGTGGATAAGTGTGACGGGTAGTTTTGTGCCTGCCATTAGAGTCTCTCCAGGCCCATGCCGGACCAGTTGAGGCGAATGTTACCGCCGGACATTTCGACGGTGTCGGTGACGAATGCCTTGCGCAGCAAGTAGGAGTCGCCGGTATCCGTCCGGGTGATAACACTGGCGTTCTTAATGCGTCCTAGCGCGATCAAGTCAGTGTCGCGGGTGTGGCGGACGGTAGTGCTCACTGTCGGTGCCTCAGGGGTCTCCCGGTGGCCTTGGACACCGTTTGGACCCACCACTGCCTCCCGGCTGACGCCGCCAACATTGATGGTTGTATCGAGATCGGTAAGCAACTCCGATCCATCGACCTTGACGGTGGACTTGCCAGTCAATTGGGTCATGTTTACGCACTCCTTAAACGGCGGTTTACTGGCCGCTTAGCGGCGGAATTGTGTCTGCATCGCGTGAATACGGTACTGGCCAACGAGCTTCGGCGAGTCGATCACATTGAGGCGAGCCGGGTTGTCTGGGTCGATGTTGACGGTCAGGCTTTCGGCGTATCCTTCGTAGTCCTGCACCCAGCCGTTCTCGATAAAATCGAGATATAGGTCGAGCAGCTCGGCCTTGCAGACGTTGGGGGTCATGATCGGCTGACCAGCGCCAAAGAGTGCGGCGTCTTCATCGGTGGCCAATTTGTGGCGCGGATATTTTGAGAGAATCCGCGAGATCTGCTCGTAGCGGATGCGTTCCAGGGTTTCGGGCACCTGGATGTCGAGGTAGGCGTCGCTTTCGACACCCGCTTCATTGGTCTGGTATGTCGTGATCTCGCGGTTGATCTGCACCGTCCCGTCGTCTGCGACCGTGAACGTAGCAATGCCGTCGTACAGCAGCAGGTTGCGTTCAGCTTTGGTCCACTGGTCTTCCTTGAGCGGGCCGATAAGACCAGGCAGTGCGAGGTATTGCAGCGGGCGTGCCGGATCATTTGTTAGCGAACCGCCGGCGATCATCGCGTAGGTGACGGCCCATAGGTAGGTGGGACCAACAGACTTGCCGGTCCCCATCACTGTCATATGCTCGCCATTTAGAGCGCTGCCAAAGGTGCTGGTCTCGCTGAAGGTGCCCCGAAACGCACCGAAAGCTCGACTGCCCGTCTGCACCATTGGCCCAAAACGGCGAGTAAGCTCGGTTTTCAATTCATCAATGTTGGCGGTGTCGGTATACGGGCAGGCGATGTAGTGGTACCACTCATCACCCATGGCTGCGATTGCGTCCCCAATATCCGGGTTGCCGTCTCCACCGCTGAGCTGTGTGATATCGAAAGTTACGCCGTCAATGCTCCGCTCACCCTTGGCGTTAAACACCAGGTGGATGTCATTGCCAGTTTCACCTGACCACTTGCAGTTCAGGTTGACCAGCGTGGCATCGGTGCCGTCGATGGTAGCCGTCACGGGTACCCGGCCTTCGGCGTTGATGGCGTCGACCAGGGCCTCGGCAATCGTCTCGGCGCTATCGCTTGCTTCAACTCCGGCGCGCACGCGGTAGCCGCCGATATACAGCGAAACAGTGCCACCACGCAGGGCGGTACCGACGACGCCAATGGAACCCTCAGCGTTGGTACCCGCTTCCAGGTCATCCATCGCCAGTCCGAGTGTTTCCATGTAAGGGTCGATCTCTAACGCCGTACGTACCATCTCGGCCAGCATTGAGCCGCGACCGTAGTAGCGGTCGGCTTGCTCGCCGCTGGTGACGCGGTCGGCGGTTAGGGCGTTTTTCTCGCCGCTTTCCAGGCGCTGACCGATGACCAGCAGGCGGGTCTGCCATACGCCGCTGTTGGCCAAACGAGAATCGAACTCGATAGAAACGCTCGGAATGCGCAGGTCGCTGGGGATGTCGTTAAAGACACCGGCGGTTATGGTCATGGTTTACGCCTCCTTCTCGCCAGCATTGGCGTCTTTTGCGGCAGTTTTGGCACGGCTGGTTTTGGCCGGGGCCGTAGCGCGCACCAGGTCGCCATCGCGCAGGCGGCGGCGGATGTAGGGGGTATGCTCAACCAGCGCGCCCTCGGCGGGGATCGGCTTGCCGTCGCTTTCGCGGCGTACCAGCAGCACGCCTTGATCGGGTTTTTTGGCATCGCGCAGGCGCGGTTTAACGTAAATGGATGGCACGGTTAGTCCTCCTGGGGTTGGGGTAGCTCGACGCGGCTTTCGGCATCGGGATCGTCATTGCCGCCGATGCGGTGAGTGCCGGTGTAAAGCTCGAACGGGGCGAGGTCGTTAACGCTCAATGCTGCTGGCCATAGCACTTTCAGCCGGAAGGCAGCGGCGTAAACCACCACGCCTTCCTTGTCGAAGTGATCGGCGTAGAGGTTGTCGATGCTCTCCAGCGTCAGGCTGCCCACATCCGGTACAGATAGGGCATGCACAGCGGGCACCACGCGTTCGAGCAGTTCATAGGCACCCACTTGGCGGGTATTGCCCCGGCGGCGTTCGCGCTCGCCGCTGGCGTGGCCGGTCACCACGTACACCACATAGCGGTTCTGGGTCGCGGGCTGGGCCAGGTCGCCGTCACCGCGCGCGCCGCCCCAGGCGACAAACACGCCGGGCACTTTGCGTAGCGCCGCGCGCAGGGTCTTTTGGTTCCACTTGCCTGGCAGGTCTTCGACGGTTTTAACGCGGTCGGCTAACACCAGTTTGCAGCGCTCGATAATGGCGTCTTCAATTTTGGCCAGCATTAGAAGCCACCCCCGTTAAACACGCGGCGGCCGGTCTCCATCATCACGCTACCGGCGCTGCCTGCTGCGCTTTCCGATGAATCAATGCCCAGCCGCACCTCGCCCTTGGCCACGCTGCGCAGGAACTTCACCGCGTCGTTGTAGCGTTTGGTGACTTGCTCGGTTGCTCGGTCGTCGTATAAGCGGTAACGGGCGATATCACAGGCGTAGGCGGTGATGATGCGCGGCACCTTGGAAAGCGGCACGGTGTACCCCGCTGCACTCACGTAGCCGTCGATCTCGCCGCTGGCGTCGGCGATAGCGCCATCAACCTTGTTGGCGTCAACGTCCAGGCCGGTATCGTCGGCGGCCAGGTCGAGCAGCTCGTTCTCGCCAAAGCGCTCGACCAGGTCGTCTTTCGTGCAGTAGGGCATGGGTTACTCCTCGCTTTCCGCTTCAATCGGTAAGGTGCAGTCCTCCACCTCCAACGCGGGGTCGTCTCGCAGCTGCTTTAGCTGCTCTTCGCTGAGTAGCTCCAGCGCAATGCCGACACCCTTGCGATTGAAGCGAAAGCCCGCACGGCGGCGGCTTTTCACACTGCGCTTGGTACGCACGAAAACACCTGGCATTTCCTTTTCAGGGGCTTTGGGCTTGCTGGCTGATGGCGCTTGCTGAGTGGCTTGCGGGGCCGGTGACTTGGTCTCAGCCTGAGCGTCCTGGTCGGCCTTCGGCTCAATCGTTTCCGCTGGTGTTGCCGTCTGTGTATTTGCCTGGGCTTCCTGCTCGGCGTCCGGCGCTACTTCATCGGCTGGTGTTACCGCTACCTGCTCGGCTTTTGGCTCAGTCGCTTTCGCCTGGGTGGACTGCTTCGCCTTGGTCGTGGTGGTTTTACGTGTTGCCATGGTGGTGCTCTCCGTTGCGCAGTGCCCGCCGGGGCAGGCACTGCGTGTCGTTACGGGTTAACGGGCTGTTAGGCGCTGGCTAACCAGGGGTTGAGCACCAGCGTTGAGGTGTTGGCCCATTTGTTGGTCTCACCACCAGCGGCGAGCTGGCTTTGCAGCACGGCACGGGCAGCGCCTTCCATTGAGTTGGGCACCATGGTGTGCGAGTGACGCAGCGCCAGGGGGCGCCCATAGTCGCCTTTCATCTTCGTCAAGGCCTGGCGTGCGGCTTCGTAGTTCTCTGGGGTGAACGCCTGACGAGAGCGCACGGCCAACTGCCATAGCCCGGCACCGGCGTTAACGCGAGCATCCACGCCGAACAGGAACTTGTCGGTCATAAAGACTTGGGTATCGTTCAAGTCGGTGATCGAGCGGAAGTTGTAGTCACGGCGTTTCTGGAACACGACGGGCTTGATCACGCGGGTGTTGTCCATGACGTACCAGGCGTCGCCCGAGCCGCCCATGTCGTTGGTCACCGAGATCTCTTGCCCCTTTTCATCGAGCACGGGATGGTCGGCATCAAACAGCGGCTGCCCGTCGTAGCATTCCGGGTTGGCTTCCAGTACTTCCACAGCGAGTTCGTTGGGATGCTCACGGCTTGAGCGGCCAAACTCTTGGAAAACAGGCGACCATAGGCCGTAGGTATCGTCGTCGATAGCATCACGTGAGACGCCTTCGGTCAGCTCGAACTTACGGTTTTTGATGCTGAACGCGGCACCTTCCAGCGAGTGAACAACGCGATCACCCAGCCATTCACGAATGCGCGGCAGGCTCTTGAGGAACGGGTACACCTCAACGGCAGTAGTGCTGGGCACTGTGGTACAGAACAGCTCATAGAGCGCTGCCTGTTCCCCCATCGAGCTAAAGCCCTGCTGAAAGGCAGCGTTGTAGGCCTGAAACAGCACCTTCAAATTGGCTTGAGTAAGATTCATGTAGGCAGTCCTTTATCAGGCGCTAGCGGCAACGCCGTTAGTCGGGTCGATGTTGACCCACACACCGGCGTCGTCGACATCGTCGACAATGCCAGCGGGGGAGCGGGTATCGGTGTCGGCGGTTTTGGCCACCGTCTGGTCATCGACGATGTAACAAACCTTGCCGATATCGGCGCGGGTGATCTCATCGGCACCGCTGGAGTTTTCAAACGCGAAGTTGCCGCGCTCGACCTCGACGACTTCATCGCCATCGGCTCCGTCGGTGTTGTCCTGGTAGTGGCTGAACACACCCGCAGCGGTTAAGCCAGTGGCGGTGGTGCCGGGTTCGGTATAGCCATCGCCGTTGATGACGGCGATGGTGCCCGCAAAGCACTCGGCAGCGGCGGCGACTAACAGGCCGCGAGACAAGCCCAGGCGATGCGGTGTGTTTCGGTTCTTGGTGGCAGCGGTCACGGTGTGATCCTCTCTCCTGGTGGGTTAGGCGCTGGCTTATTCAGCCGTGGCCGGGTTCGCCTTGCGGTACTGTTCAGGCGTAAGGCCCATGGCTTTGCAGACGGCAAGCTCTGATTCGTTGAGCTTGTCTTCATCGCCGCCCTTGCGACCCTCGGGCGGTTTGCCCTGGGTTTGGGTCTGGCCGGTTTTCAGCGCGGCGATGCTCGGCGCGCCTTCCAGGTGGGCTTTGCACGCGGCAATGCCTTGCTCGCGCAGCCAATCGGCGGTGGCCTTTCCAGGAATTCGGCCATCGTCCAGGCCTTCCTTGATCAGCGCGTCCAGCTCGGCGGAGTTGCTGTTGGCTTTCAGCGCGGCCAGCTGTTCGGTGGTCTCTTTGAACACCGCAATGGGCACGTACTGGGTCATGTACGGCGGGGCAGTACCGCTTTTTGCCTTCAGTGCGGCTACGGCTTCATCCGGCTTTGCGTCGTCTTTGGCACCCAACGCCTGGCGGAACGCCTCGGCATCAGCAGCGGCGGCTTTCAGCGCGGCAATGGCGCTGTTGATCTGTTCGTCGGTGGTATCGGCAGCTAGGCCGAGCGCAGCAATCAGTTGTTCACGGTCCACGGTGTCAGTCTCCTCGGGGGGTTCGTGCGTTACCGACATGCGCGCAGCGGCAAGCTGCGCGGCACCTTCGTCGATGGCGGGGGTGTTGGTTAACGCCAGGTGCAGGAGGTCGAGCGGCACACCGTTGGCGTCGTACGGGAAAACAGGGGAGAGATAGAGATATTCAGGCGGCTCGCCGTTTGGCCCCGGTGTGATAGCCGCGCGGGCTTTGGCGGTCCAGGCAATCGCGCCGTAAAGGCCGTCGTCTCGAAACTCAAGCGAGCGCGGGTCGACCCAGCCAGCGGCAGGCGCAGGCTTGCCGTTCTGTTCGCTGTAAAGGGTTTGGTGTTCGTAGTCGATGGCGATGTCAGTACTGCGCGCAGCGGCCAAGCGGATGATCGCTTGAGCAGCTTCGGCAGACAGGTGCCACGGTCCAGAGCCCTCAGCAGCCCCACGCGGTGCGTGAAAGGTGCCAGCGGGCATCAGGCGCGTTTTGTCGTCGGTGATCTGCACGCGGAGGGCGCAGACGGCGA
>NZ_FOGS01000011.1 GCF_900111305.1 Vreelandella subterranea | reverse complement strand
GGTGTGGACGCGCTGCAAGGCGTTGAGCTAACGTGTACTAATGGCCCGTGAGGCTTGACCCTATAACACCCAAGGGGTCTGGTCGTGATGATAACGATGAAGCCGGATACGCACTGAGCTGATGAGTATCAGTCAGTGAGAGACGACACGAAACACGTTGTAAACAGTCAGCATGGTATGCATTTAAAGTTACGCCTGACGACCATAGCAAGCGTGAACCACCTGATCCCTTGCCGAACTCAGCAGTGAAACCGCTTCGCGCCGATGGTAGTGTGGGGTCTCCCCATGCGAGAGTAGGTCATCGTCAGGCACCTATACCGTACCCCAGCTTCGAAAGAAGCTGGGGTTTTTTGTTGTGGGACGAACAAAATAAATCGAGCCTTATAAGTGCTATGATGCGCGTCGATAAAATCAACCAGCGGCTGATACCGTTTGTGATGGGTAAAAATTTGAGGTGAAGTGGTGAGTGAAACGGTACCTACGTCATGGTTAGTCTATTGCCGTCCTGGGTTCGAGTATGATGCACTGTCAGAACTGCAGCATCACGCCGCCTTGAATGAGGTTAACTGTGTACCGTCCTATGGTGAAGGATGGGTAAGTTTAACCCACGCCGATGGTGAGCCGATCAACGACCTGCATCGCCAGGCCGCGTTTAACAAGTTGATTTTTGCGCGGCAGAGCCTGGCGGCACTGCCGACACTGACACTATCCCGTGATGATCGTTTGACGCCGATCTTGGAACAGATAAAAGCCAGCCGCTGGAGTTTTGAAGAGATCTGGCACGAAACGCCGGATACCAACGATGGTAAAGCGCTGGCCGGTCTGATCAAGGCGCTGACCAGGCCGCTGGAAAGTATGTTGAAAAAACGCGGGGCGTTAAGGCGGAAAGCCGGTGCCCGGCGGCTACATATATTCTGGACAGCGGGTGATAGGGTACAGCTGGGAATGAGCTTTCCAGGTAACAGAAGCGAGCTGATCAATGGTATTCGTCGTCTCCGCTCACCTTCGCGTGCGCCCAGCCGTTCCACATTAAAGTTGGAAGAAGCGTGGCATGAGTTCATACCGCGTGAGCAGTGGGATGACCGCCTGGCGGACAATATGCAGGCAGCGGATTTGGGCGCGGCGCCAGGTGGGTGGACATGGCAGCTCGTTCAACGGGGCATGTACGTTTATGCCATCGATAATGGGCCCATGGATAAACAATTGATGGCGACAGGGCAGATTGATCACCTTAAGGAAGATGGTTTTACCTGGGAGCCGCCGCAGCGTCTGGATTGGCTGGTATGCGATATTGTTGATAAACCGGTACGCGTCCTGGCAATGGTGGAGCGCTGGTTAACGCGGAAATGGTGCCGCGAGGCCATCTTTAACCTCAAGCTGCCAATGAAGAAGCGCTGGGAGGAAGTATCACGCTGCCTGGCGATGTTGGAGAGTTCATTATCCCAGGCAAACGTATCGGCAGATATTGCGTGCCGTCACCTTTACCATGACCGCGAAGAAGTGACAGTGCACGTAAGGCTGAAGCATTGACGCCAAGCTGATTGGGGCCTGTTGACTTAGCGACTGGCTTCATAAATTCGAATTGTTTCATCTTCTGTCAGAAGCGGTAGAATTTGCTGCATCGCGTTGGCACGCGCTTCACTGCTATGCCATTCATTCCAGGCACGCAGGTCGCGCCATTTGGTAATCATTAAACGACGGTCCGTATGGCCAAGCTCAACAAGACTTTCGCCGCCGACAAAGCCGCGAACGCCCAATGAAGCCCGCATGGCCTCGCGGGCGGCTTGTTCATACTCTTCTTCAAGGCCGGGCATAATACGCCGTTCAATGATGATTTTGATCATAGATTAAGTCTCAACTCCGAGGGTATCGATGTCTGACATTATAAAGGATGCGCCACATCACGATGCGCTATTGGATACCAGTGGCCTTTATTGCCCTGAGCCGATTATGCTGATGCACAATAAAGTCCGCGATATGGCCTCTGGCGATGTATTGAAGGTCATTGCAACAGATCCAGCAACCACCCGTGATGTACCTAAGTTCTGCCAATTTCTAGGCCATGAGCTATTGCTGCAAACTTCAGATTCTGACAAGTACTGGTACTTTATACGCTTGGCATAGCCGATGCGGGGTCTCGCGGGTTATTTTGATAACCCGTGCCCCTATTATTTTTGTGGCAACACGACCATGGCCAGTGCGTCAAGTGTCGCGGGGTCTTCCTCAAGAATGCGATTGGCAATATGGCGCTGAAAAAAGTAGACACTTTGATGCATCGACTTTGCGCTGTAAAGGCAGTCATCCCCCAATAAGATGGGTGTCATTGTTGCTTTATCTTCATCAGCAAGCAGAGCATCAATGCTGCCGTCGCTATAAAGTCGCCAGCCGTAGACGGGCTTCATGTGCCAGGGACTATCGGGCTGGTTCATGCATAAGGCATGGGTGCCCAACGTATCGGGCAATTGCTGGATAAGGGTGATATCACCCGAAGGTTCGTACTCGAAATACTCCGCGGCGGAGGCAAGCTCATCGGCTTTGTGGTCTGGCGGGGAGGTGAAGATTTCTTCCGTTTCGGGGTCGCGATAGCCAATGAATCGCCCATCTTCATGGCGGTGAAGTTCATGGCAGTCGGTTAGCTGCTCCATCCACGGGACTAAACCAACGACATTGCCGTCTTCCCTGAGGCCCCAGGCAAGCAGAGGCATTCCATAATAGCTGTCCGGATCCGACGCCAACTGATATACCATTTCCAACCCATCCAGCTCTGGCGCTAGACGCACAAGGGTCTTTTGCGCCAGTTGACGCTGACGTACAGAATCCAGGTCGATGACCTGGGCAGAGCGGGGTGACAGGGGTGCGCCCATAGAGTCCCTCCTTCGTACTGCGTGGCCACGACATTGGCAAACCAGACATGCATCTGTTCGCCGCATACTTCACCAATAGCACAGGTTGGCGCGAAGGTTAAGGGTAAACGACGTTTTAATTAGACGCGCAATTAGAAAATTGAGCCCTTGCGCGCTCATGGGATTTGATGGCGGCCTGATAGCGTTGCCAGGGTGTATCGGGCGCCTGCAGTGATAACCAACTGGACTGGTAAGCCTGTATTGCCTCTGGCGCGGCGATGGGGTGGAGGTCGATCACGCCATTGACCGCGGTCAACCATCGCCTGGCCACGTCAGACAGGTCGGCCAGATGTTGCTTGTTCCATCGAGGGAGGCAGGTTTCGTCTGGTCTGGCATGCCCATTCAGGTATTTGCTGGCGTCTTCAAGCCGTTGAGCCGCCAGCATGAGCGTGCGCAACATCTCGGCGGTCAAAGGGCGTGCTCGTAGCGTATTAAGTTGGTCTTCCAGTCTTGATGAGTCCTGCTGCCAAGCGAGGCTGAATTGATGCTCCACCATTTGCTGCAGGTAGCGCACGGCTTCAAGCTGGGGCTCAATCGACGGCATGGCGTCGATCTTCAGAGGGTGGCTGGCCCGCGCAAAACTGTCGGTCCATTCGTCAGAGTCAAAAATGGCATTCCAACTGACATAGGGCAGCTGCGTTGTTTTGGTATGCATCAGTTGATTCAGTCGTTCACGGTTTTCTGCACTCAGTGCGTCAGGAACATCGCTTGTCCAGCATAACGTTAAACGTTGCCACAGCGTTCGTTCATAAAGCCATTGCTGGCTGGGTGGAGCGACCTTGCCCAGTTGGTTATTGCGGGCGGCGACGAGGGATGTGATCTCGCATTCGCGCAAGGCATAGACGTTGAGCAGTGAGTCGCGGGTTTCTGCGATGTCGAACAGGCGCGCTTCACGAGCCGGAAACGCACCGATATTAGGCGGTGGGCGCGTCTCGATGGGCCCATCGGCCAATGCGCTTTCAAGCTGCTGGTGGTAAGCCTCCCAGGGGGCCTCTGCCTGATGCGGGTCGGCGCAGCCGAGCAGCGTCAAGGGTAAACCCCATATCCAGTCAAAGCGTTTCATGCTGACTCCTGATAGCAGAGGTGCGTCGGCTTATAACGTGCAGCCGCCAAGCCAGAAGCAAGGCCGCAGTGCTCAAGCCCGCAATCAAGCCGATCCAGTAGCCATGCACGCCCAGCGGGCCAAAGGCATTGCCCAGTCCTTGCGATCCCAGCCAGTGACCCCCGCCAAGACCCACCAGCCAATATGACAATACCGTAATGACCATGACGATCCGCGTATCCTTATAGCCTCTGAGGGCGCCCGCCAGATTTACCTGAAGCGAATCGGAGAGCTGGAAAATGGCCGCCAGAGCAATAATCGAGAGTGCCAGCGACTGTATGGCTTGATTGGACGTATAGAGCGCAATCACAGGCGCGGCCGTTGTCCATAGCAGCAGACTGTTCAATGCGGCAACAATGACGCTGATGATAATACCGTTCCAGGCTACGCGGCGGGCATGCGACATTCGTTGTTGCCCTAGCGTATTCCCCACCCGGACGGTTAGCGCCATACTAAGCGACATGGGCAACATAAACAGAATGGTGGTGTAACTCAGAGCAATCTGATGGGCGCCGACGGTGACTTCGCCAAAGCTGGCGATAAATAAGGCAATCAGCGTGAACAGGGTAACCTCAACGAAAATGGCCACGCCAATGGGGACACCGACCACCAGGAGTTCCTTAATGCCGGGCCAATTGGGAAACGATAACCGCTGCCACAATGAGATGCCGTGATAGTGATCGGTGTAGTGGGTATAAATGGCCATCGCAATTGCCATGGTCCACATGGACAGCGCCGTGGCGACACCACAGCCCAGTGCGCCCAAGGCTGGCAGTTGCTGTAGTGCATCAGGTAGCCATGGCCCCAGCAGGCTGGTCAGGGCGTCGCCGCCGTTGATCAGTAGATAGTTGGCAGGTATGTTGACAGCCAAGCCAATCAGACTGATCCATAGGGCAGGCCGGGTATGGTTCATGCCATCCGAAAAAGCCCTGAGCGCCTGGAAAAGGGCGATGCCCGGCATCCCAAAGGCGACGGCGGCGAGATACGCAGCGGAGGCGTGTGCTACCTGCGTCGGCACTTCCATCAGCTCGAAAATGGGCAGTACGCTTACCCAAAGCAGGAGTGCCGCCAACAGCCCCAGTGTGATGGCAACCCAGAGCCCCTGATGTACTGCGGGTCGAATAGCGGTTTGGCGCTGCCCGCCCAGCAGGTGCGCGACAATGGGCGTCAGGCCCATTAAGGTGCCGGTCATGAACAGCATTAATGGCATCCATAGACTGGAACCCACCGAGACAGCAGCCAGCGCAGTGGCATCATGGCGACCTGTCATGACAACATCGACCACGCTCATGCCCGCCTGGGCAAGCTGAGCACCACAGATGGGAAGCGCCAGACGCACAAGTTGGCGCGTTTCAAGCCAGTCAACCGGACTGAATTTTTCCAACACACGACCCACGGGGTAACTCCTGGGCAATACGGCCCTCAAAGCTCGTTAGGTTAGCAGGTATACTGGGCAAAATTATGCTGCTGATGAGGCTAATGTGCGTGACACTCAACCGCAATGGACGCTCGACGACGTGATGACATTATTCGATGGTGTTTTTTTCGAGCGTTACCAAACCCGCCTGGTAAAAGGTGATGAGGAACCCCTTTATCGACCGGCCGATGACAAGACGCCTTACCATCAAATTATTTTTGCCCATGGTTTTTTCGCCAGTGCGTTACACGAAATCAGTCATTGGTGTATTGCAGGGGCCGAGCGGCGACAAAAAGAAGACTATGGCTACTGGTATTTGCCGGATGGCCGGGATGCTGAGCAACAACGCGCGTTCGAGCAGTCCGAGATAGCTCCGCAAGCGCTGGAATCACTGTTTGCCGAGGCGTGTGGGCGTGAGTTTCATGTCAGCGTTGATAACCTGGGTGGCGATGCCGCGGTGGATCGTGAAGCATTTGCCGAAAAAGTGGCCCAGCGTGCCGCCCGCTACAAGGAAGAAGGCCTGCCAGCACGCGCCAACGCCTTTGCCTGTGCGTTGGCGCGTTACTATCGCCACCAGGATACGCTTACCGAGGCCGTGGCCCATGGGCATGCCGTGCTGGATCGGGCGGGCTCAATGGCGAGCGCTTAATCGTCTTCGGTTAGTCTCTGGTGTAAAGACAGCATGACTTCCAATTCATGTTCGGGCCGCATTGGCTCGAGTCCCAACTCGCTGAATGTTTCCCGGCGCTGGCGATGCCATTCGCCAGGCGTGATGGACGGATAAAGAACCGATGCGGGGGCCAGTTCAACAAAAGGATCGAGTCCATAGGTGTCGAAGAGACGCGCAAGGGCCGCTTCATCATCGCCGTTGTCGCTGGTATATAGCGTCGCGGAAAAGTGGTCGTTCTCAAGCTCGCGGATCACTTCAAGGGGGCTTACCCCCAGGCTCTCCAGCTCTTCGATGCTGTAGGCACCCATGGCATTGGTGTCTTCCTTGATCCAGCTATCGTCAGGGTGGATCAATGTCTGTTTAACTCGACCATCGGTTAGTGACCAGGCAATGGCTAGGGGAAGGCCATCATCTTCGCCTGTCTCAATGGCAATAAACCCTGGATAATCGGCCACGCTAGTACTCCTTTAAAGATTCCGTGGGAAGGCGGAAAAAACGTTGGGCGGTCTGTGTGGTAGCAGCCCCCATGTCAGCTTCACTGATGCCACGGCACTCGGCAATTTCCCTGACAATCCATGGCAGCAGGGCAGGTTCGTGTCGGCGGCCCTTGAGTTTTGCTGGCAGGTTACGTGGCAGCAAATAGGGGCAATCGGTTTCTACCATCAGCCGGTCAAGTGGAATTTCACCGACCAACGGGCGTAAATGATGGCCGCGCCGCTCGTCACAAATCCAGCCTGTCAGGCCTATATGCAAGTCTAGGTCGAGATAGCCAAATAGCGTATCGCGGTCAGCGGTAAAACAATGCACCACGGCCTGACTGATCTCATCTCGCCAGGCATGCAGCATCTCGCGCATTCGTTGACCGGCGTCGCGCTCATGCACAAACAGCGGTAAACCGCTCTCGGCCGCCAGGGCAAGCTGTGCTTCAAACGCACGCTCCTGTTCACGGGGCGTCGAGAAATTGCGATTGAAATCAAGCCCGCATTCACCCACGGCAACAACTTCCGGTCTGGCATGCAGCCTGGCCATTTCAGCTGCTATGGCGTTGTTCCACTGGCTTGCATCGTGGGGGTGTATCCCGGCGGTGGCGTAGAGGCCGGGAAAGCGGTGCGCGAGTGAAACAGCCTGCTCGGCATGCTGGATGTCGGTGCCGGTAACGATCATTGTGGTGACATGGGCTGCCTGCGCCCGTTGAATGACGGCTTCCAGATCCCGCCCAAAGCTTTCATGGGTCAGGTTGGCCCCGATATCAACCAGCGGCGCGCTGGACCGGAACTGTAGCGCGTCGGGTAAAAAATCATCGATATAAGCGGTTCCCAAGCGGCACTCCCCTTAATTCGCAAAAGGCGCATTGTAACGTCAGGCGTCAGCTGACGGCTATCGGTGGTTCGAGACATAAGGGAATTGTGCCTTATTAACGTTGTCCGCCCAGTCCGCGCATGCGTTACACTGTGCGCCTCATGATGAAGGAGGACACTGCGTGACCCTGTTACGACTCGAACAGCTGCAACTTGCCTACGGCACCCAGGTACTGCTCGACCGCGCCGATCTCACGGTTGAGAGAGGCGAGCGGCTGGCGTTAGTCGGGCGCAACGGCACCGGTAAGTCTACCTTGCTGAAACTGGTCGCCGGCGATATCCAGCCGGACGATGGCTCGATCTGGCGGGCACCCGGCTTGAAAATCGGCGTGTTAGCCCAGGAACTGCCCGACTCGTCCGGCATGACGATTTTCGACATGGTGGCGCAAGGACTGCCCGAGGCCGGAGAGTTACTGTCGGAATACCAGCATTTGATCAATGACCCTGACCCTGACATGAATCGCATGGCCACCTTGCAAACTCGCCTGGAGGCGATTGATGGGTGGTCGTTTCATCAGCAGATTGACGTGGTGCTGACGCGCTTGGGGTTGCCTCCGGAAGCCGAGATGAGTGCCCTTTCCGGTGGCTGGCGGCGCCGCGTCGCACTGGCCCGGGCGCTGGTTGCCCAGCCTGATCTGCTGCTCCTCGACGAGCCGACCAACCACCTGGACCTGGATACGATTGCCTGGCTGGAAGAGCAGCTGCTCGCATTCAACGGCGCGGTGTTGCTGATTACCCACGACCGGGCATTCCTTTCCAAGCTGGCGACCAACATCCTTGAATTGGACCGTGGCAAGCTTGGGCACTATCCTGGTAACTACGCTGAGTACCAGGCGCGCAAGCAGCACGAGCTTGAAGTGGAAGCCCGGGAAAACGCCGAGTTCGATAAAAAGCTGGCCCAGGAAGAAGTCTGGATTCGTCAGGGGATCAAGGCTCGCCGGACGCGTAACGAAGGCCGGGTGAGGGCCCTCGAGGCGATGCGCAACGAGCGCAGTCAGCGCCGTGAGCGTCAGGGAACGGCTAACCTGTCGGTTGACAGTGGAGAACGCACCGGCAAGCGCGTCGTCAAGCTGAAAGGCGTCAGTCAGCGATTCGGCGATGACACCATTATCCGCGATCTGAATCTTGAAGTGATGCGCGGGGATCGGATTGGCTTTCTGGGGCGTAACGGTGCCGGTAAAACAACCCTGCTCAAGATATTGCTCGGCGAGATTGAGCCGACGGAAGGCACTGTCCAGTTGGGCACCAACCTTAAAGTGGCTTACTTCGACCAGCTACGTGCAGGGCTCGAGCCCGAGAAAACGGTCTACGACAACGTTGCCCAGGGAAGTGATCGAGTCAGTGTCGGTGGTAAAGACCGCCACGTGATGAGCTATCTGCAGGATTTCCTGTTCACCCCCGACCGCGTCCGCCAACCGGTAAAAGCGCTCTCGGGCGGCGAGTCCAATCGCCTGTTGCTGGCCAAGCTGTTCACCCAGCCCGCCAATGTGCTGGTGCTCGATGAGCCAACCAACGACCTGGACATGGAAACCCTGGAGCTTCTGGAAGAGCTGCTGCTGAATTTCGAAGGAACGCTGCTGTTGGTGTCCCACGACCGGACCTTTATGGATAACGTGGTCACCAGTATGCTGGCGTTCGAAGGTGAAGGCGTTGTGCGTGAATACGTCGGCGGCTATACCGACTGGATTCGTCAAGGGGGCAAGTTGCCACCGGCTCCCTGGGAAGGGGCGGCAAGGCAGAACGCCGAGCCGACGGCAACGGTAACTAAAGAAAAGCACAGCGCAACCGCTGCACCGGCGCAAAAGCCGGTCAAGCTTTCCTATAAGCTACAGCGTGAACTTGATGCGTTACCCGCCGAGATAGAGCGTTTGGAAAACAACGTGGAAGCACTGGAGCAGGAAGCCGCCGACCCGGCATTCTATCAGCAGGACGCGAGCGACGTGACGGCCAAACTGAAAGCGCTTGAGCAGACGCAGCAAGCATTGGATGCGGCCATGGAGCGCTGGATGGCCCTGGAGGCGATGGCCAACGGTGAATAAGCAGCGTGTTGAAGGTGCCGGTATCACCGGCACCTTCAATCGCACCCGGCATTATTCGTCGCTTTCTTCGCCTTTTTTACCCACGCGAACCGCCAGCACATCACATTGGGCACCATGCAACACCCCGGTGGAGGTGGAGCCAAGCAGCAGTGCAAACCCATGACGTCCGTGAGAGCCGACGACAATCAAGTCAACGCCGTGTTCTTCAGCGAAGCGATGAATTTCTGTATCCGGCATACCCACCACCACGTGTTGATCTGCCTCGGCAATGTGGGGAGACGCTATGTCGGCCAGGCGTTTCTTGGCGTGATCGTCAAGCTGGTCCTGAATGCTGGTCAAATCCATCGGGATATCGCCGCCGTAGGCAAAACCCAGGGGTTCAAGCGTATGCATGATAGAAATCTTGGCGCGGTCATTGCGCTCAGCAATCGCGATGGCCCGATCCAGAATTTTCTGAGAGTCTTTGGTCAAGTCGACGGCAACCAGAATATGGTGATAGCTCATGGCCTATCTCCTTAGTGAGTAACAAGCAGTTTTATGTATCTAATGCTCTCTACTTTAAGTGGCGTGCCCCATCTTAACAACGACCTGGATCATGGTTTTTACGCACTCTCCATTCAAGTGTGGCTCAGTTTGAAGGAAATGTAGAAATGGAATGGTTGATTATTGTCTTTATCATGCTGTTTGTCCTGGCGCCGGTGATGTGGTTAAAACCGAGCCCGCGACAAAAGCGAACCATGGCAATGCGCCTGCACGCCAGCCGTAAAGGGGTAACGATCAAGCAGCAAAAACCACCGCTTCATGGTTTCAGGGGCACCATGCCCGCTTACCGCTGGTACTATCCCCAGCAGCAACCAGGGCCTGATTTCTTGCTCGTCCGCGACCAGCATGCCAGCCAGGAACTCGAACCCTACCATGCAGGGTGGCGCTGGCGCATAGCACCGCTCAGGCCCATCCCTGCCGCTGCTGAAACGCCACTGAAAGCGTTGCTGGAACGCCTGCCACTGGATGCGCTGGTGGTTGAGTCAACGCCCAATTCTCTGACCCTGTGGTGGTGGGAGTCGCAGAATGCCGCGCGTTTTGACACCTATCTGGATGATTTTAATCAGCTACGCGACCAACTGTCGGGGCAGGCGGATAGCGCTCCTCAAGAGCCTCTGTCAGGAAGCCGCTTCCTGTAGATCGCGCGCCTGAATGGCGAGCCCGTTTTGCTCAATGCGTTCCAACCATTCCCCCAGTTGTTCAAGGTCTGCTTCCGAGAGACCCTCGAACATTTCCTTGCGGGCTTCCTTCGCGACACTGTCAATCTGCTCAAGCAGTGGCATGGCCGCATCCGTCAGGTGAATACGTTTGCTGCGACGGTCGCTATCGCAGGCCCGCCGCTCCACCAGCCCCTGCTCTTCAAGCTGACTGAGAGTGCGAACCAGGGAGGGAGCCTCGACACCAATTGCCCGGGCCAGGTCACACTGTGGCTGGCCGTCGCCCAGACGCCACAGATGATACAGCGTCACCCAGCGCGTTTGCGTAAGGCCAAGCGGCGCCAGACGGCGATCCAATATGGAACGCCATAGATGGGGCAGGCGAGCAATGCGAAAACCAATTGATGATGCCATGATCTGCTAGTTACCAGTCAAAGTGAATAAACGGATTGTCATAATCTCAGGCGCTGAATGCAAGACACGATCACTGCTCAGCGTCGCTTTGGTCAACGTCTCGGTCACGGCCGGCGATAAAGCGCTGAAGATTCAACCGGCTCAAGCCCGCTGGCCGAATGTCGCTATCTGCCAACGTCGCCTTGTCGGTATCCTCGCTGACGGTAAACCGAATCAGGCCCAACCGCTGGCCGCTATCCGTCATGATGTCCACCCGCCAGCGGCCAGACGGGTCTTCGGGGAAATTCAGCTTGTGGCTCCAGGCCCGGTAACCTTCTTCGCGTCCGCCATTGATATTCAGGTCGACGACGTCCAACTGCTCACCATTGTGATGCCATACATGGGAAACCGTTTCACTCAACCCCCGGGGGGCTCTAATGGCGGTATACACATAAAGGCCGCTTTGTTTAATTGCCTGAGGGGTCAATGCAATGGAGCCGCGCGGTTCTCGTTGCTGAATATTGAGCGCCGGTGACAGCGCCGTGCCGGTCATCCATAAGCTGGCTGGTGGTACCCAGGCGCGCCCGAACCAGGCCAGGCCTGCCACTAATAACATCATGGCGAGTAACGGAAACCAGCCGCTGAATGAGCGTTGTCTCAGCAGGTGCCAGAAGCTGGGTATGGCCACTACCAGCATGGTTGCAATGGCCAGCAACAAACTCTGTCCGGTGGTCAGGTGAAGCATGATCGGCAACGTGACCAGCACCACCAAAAACACACACAGGGCATGAAACATGAAATAGAGACTGCGCCAGCGACCGGCAATCTTGTAATACAAAGGGTCAATAATCGACAGCACCGCCATGGCCACGACGCAAAGCGTGAACAGACTTTGACCGCTGTTCCAGACAGTGGTGATCAAAATAAACGGCAGTGTGAAAAATAACGTTTCCTGGTGGATCATCTGCGCGATGAACGAGGCAACGCCTTTGGGCAGGGTAGGATAGCCTCGACGGGCAAGCCAGCGACCGACCAGGCTTTCTGAGAGAAGTAACAGCCAGGCGAATAAAAGCCCCAATGCCAGCGCTGCCCCCAGCCATTGCTGGCGATCCACAAGAAAGAAGCTGCCCAGGCCGGCCGCAAAGGCTAAAGGGGGCCATAGCCAGCTCCATGGTTTTAAACGAACGACGAGTCGTTCCACAAACGATTGCAAAGCGGCGATGCGTGCCTGTGTGAGCAGCGTGCTCATATCAAATAACCCGGATGATCAACGAGTCGTGATCCTAACAGCCCGAACGCTTGGTGGGGAGCGCTGGTCGAAGGGGTATGTGGAATTAGCCGAAAGTCAGGGCTTGACGTTCTTGGGTAACTCAACCAAGCTTACGCAATCAAACGACCGTATGAAATGCGAGGTGTGTCCCGCTGCTCGGGACCGCCCGAACTTGTGGAGAGAGCGCGGATGATCTATCAAGGCAATGCCATCACGGTGGAACGTCGTGACACCCATGGTGGTAATGACATCGCAATGCTCACTTTCGATTTGAAAGATGAGTCCGTCAACAAGCTGTCCAGCGCAGTGATGACAGAGCTGGGAGAGGCCGTCAACGCCCTTCAGGCCGAAACCGGGGTGCAGGGGCTGGTCATTGGCAGTGCCAAAGAAGCCTTTATTGTCGGTGCCGACATTACCGAATTTCACGGCATGTTCTCCAAGGGCGAGGAGCAGATTGCCGAGATGCTTGATCGGGTACATGGCATCTTCAACGCCATTGAAGACCTGCCTTTCCCCACGGTAGCAGCGATTAATGGCCTGGCGCTGGGTGGCGGCTGTGAAGTACTGCTGGCCGCCGACTTCCGCGTCATGAGCGAAAAAGCCAAGATCGGTCTGCCGGAAACAAAACTGGGCATTCTGCCGGGCTGGGGCGGCTGTGTGCGCCTGCCGCGGCTGATCGGTGCCGACAACGCGATTGAATGGATTGCCGGTGGCACTGAGAATCGGGCTGATGCGGCGCTCAAGATGGGGGCCGTCGACGCGGTGGTTGCCCATGAGCTGCTCCAGGACGCTGCACTGGATATTCTCGACCGCGCCAACAGCGGTGAGCTTGACTATCAGGCGCGTCGAGAAGAAAAGACCAGCCCGCTCAAACTTAACGCCATCGAGCAGATGATGGCCTTTGAAACCGCCAAGGGCTATGTGGCAGGCAAAGCAGGGCCGCATTATCCTGCGCCGATTGAAGCGATCAAGGTGATCCAGAAGGGCGCTGGCGAGGAGCGTGGTCGTGCCCAGGCGATCGAGGCCAAGGCCTTTGCCAAGCTGGCGCTGAGCAGCGTGGCATTCAATCTGGTGGGGCTGTTCCTCAACGACCAGGTGGTCAAGAAAAAGGGCAGCAAGTACGAAAAGCAGGCGCAGCCGGTGAAGCAAACGGCCGTGCTGGGCGCCGGTATCATGGGCGGCGGTATTGCCTATCAGAGTGCTTCCAAAGGCACGCCCATCCTGATGAAAGATATCAAGGATGACGCCATCGAGCTGGGCCTCAAGGAAGCTCGCAAGCTGTTTGCCAAGCAGGTGGAGCGCAACAAGCTGACTACCGAGCAGATGGCCGAAAAGCTTAGCAATATTCGCCCGACGCTCTCCTACGGTGATTTCGGCAATGTCGATCTGGTCGTCGAAGCAGTCGTTGAGAACCCGAAAGTCAAAGACGCGGTGCTCACGGAGGTCGAAGGGGTCGTCGGTGAAAACACCATTCTCACTTCCAACACCTCGACCATTTCGATCAACCGCCTGGCCAAGAACCTGAAGCGTCCGGAAAACTTCTGCGGTATGCACTTCTTCAACCCGGTGCACCGCATGCCGCTGGTGGAAGTGATCCGCGGCGAGAAAACCTCGGATGCCGCGGTGGCCGCCACAGTCGCCTACGCGCGGGCCATGGGCAAGACGCCGATCGTGGTCAACGACTGCCCTGGGTTCCTGGTCAACCGGGTGCTGTTCCCTTACTTCGGTGGCTTTAGCTTACTTGTCGAGCAAGGCGCCGACTTCCAGCAGGTCGACAAAGTCATGGAGAAATTTGGCTGGCCCATGGGCCCTGCCTATCTGCTTGACGTGGTCGGCATGGATACGGCGGTTCACGCCAATGAGGTCATGGCCGAAGGCTTCCCCGATCGTATGGCGCGGGATGGCAAGACCGCCATCCAGGTCATGTACGACAACGAGCGCCTTGGCCAGAAGAATGACAAGGGCTTTTACGCCTACGAAGAGGACAAGAAAGGTAAGCCCAAGAAAGTCAGCGACGATCAGGCTTACGCCTTGGTCAAAGAGGTCGTCAAAGAGCACAAGGAGTTTTCCGACGAGGACATCATTGCCCGCATGATGGTGCCGCTGTGCCTGGAGACCGTTCGCTGCCTGGAAGACGGGATTGTCGAGACGCCTGCCGAAGCCGACATGGCGCTGATTTACGGTATCGGCTTCCCGCCGTTCCGCGGTGGCGCACTGCGCTACATCGATGCCATGGGCGTGGCCGAATTCGTCAAGCTGGCCGAGGGCTTGGCCGAGGAGCTGGGGCCGCTCTACGCGCCTACCGACAAGCTACGTCAAATGGCTGAAAACAATGAGTCTTTCTATGCCGCTGGCGCCCAGGCCTAAGTCACCACGTACAGGAGAAATATGATGAGTTTGAATCCGAGAGATATCGTGGTGGTCGACGCCGTACGTACCGCCATGGCAAAAGCCAAAAATGGCGCTTTCCGCAACGTCCGGGCTGAAAATTTGTCCGCGGCTGCCATGCAGGCCTTGTTTCAGCGCAACGCCAACCTGGATGCCACAGAAGTCGACGACGTGATTTGGGGATGTGTTAACCAGACGCTTGAACAGTCGATGAACATTGCCCGTAACGCGGCCATCATGACGGGTATTCCGCGCTCGGTACCGGCGCAGACCGTCAACCGGCTATGTGGCTCTTCCATGAGCGCGCTGCATATCGCCTCGGCCAATATCAAGGCCGGTATGGGGGATTTCTACATCATCGGCGGCGTCGAGCACATGGAACATGTGCCCATGACTCATGGCGTTGACGTCAACCCCGCGGCCAGCAAGCACGCCGCAAAAGCCGCCATGATGATGGGCCTGACCGCTGAGCTGCTGGGCAAGATGCACGGCGTTTCCCGTGAGGACCAGGACAAGTTTGGCGTACGCTCCCACCAGCGTGCCCAGGCGGCGATGGAAAAAGGCTACTTTGACAACGAAATCATCGGCGTCGAAGGCCACGACCAGCAAGGCTTCAAGGTGATGGTCAAAAATGACGAAGTGATTCGTCCTGATGCCAGCCTGGAATCGATGGCTAACCTCAAGCCGGTGTTTGACCCCCGCAACGGTACCGTGACGGCAGGTACCTCTTCGGCGCTGTCGGTGGGCGCTTCCGCCATGGCGGTGATGAGCTACGAGCGCGCCCAGGCCCTGGGGCTCGAGCCGATTGCCAAGGTGCTGTCTACCGGCGTGGCAGGGTGTGATGCGTCCATCATGGGTTATGGGCCGGTGCCTGCCTCCAAGAAGGCGCTGAAAGCCGCTGGGCTTTCCGCTGCGGATATTCAGACCGTCGAGCTCAACGAAGCCTTTGCCGCTCAGGGCATTCCCGTGCTGAAAGACCTGGGTTTCCTGGATGCCATGGACGAAAAGGTGAACCTGCACGGCGGTGCCATCGCGCTGGGGCACCCGCTGGGCTGCTCGGGCTCGCGTATCTGCACCACATTGTTAAACGTCATGCAGCAGCGCGACACGACCTTGGGCCTTGCCACGATGTGTATCGGCATGGGGCAGGGCGTTGCGACGGTGTTTGAGCGGTTGAAATAACCACGCGGTCCCCGTCAGATAGTAAAAACGGCACCTCATGAGGTGCCGTTTTTATTTGCGAAGCCCTATTTTAGAAGAGGCTATTCAGACTGAAATGCCGTGCGGTGAAAATCCGCTGCCGCTTGGACTTCGGCAATACCGCAGGTATCGGGCACCGGTACGGTATTGCCTGCGAGTACCGCAAGGACGGCTCGCGTGCCGTTAGCCAGCGATTCCAGGTTATAACCCCCTTCCAGTACGAAGACCAGGCGGCCATCGCAGTGTTGCTCAGCCAACTGTTGTAGAAAGCCGGTTAGTGCGCCAAACCCGTCGTAGGAGACATTGAGTGCCAAGTCGTGCCAGTGCGGATCAAACCCGGCGGAGACGAGAATAATATCCGGTTTAAACCACGCAGCCGCCGGTGCCAGAATGTCGCGGAACGCCTTGAGGAAGGCCTCGTCGCCGGCGCCGGCAGGCAGTGGAACATTGATGGTGGTGCCTTCGCCGAGGCCGGCACCAACCTCATCCAGGTGGCCTGAACCAGGGTAAAAAGGCGCGGCGCGGTGTATGTCGAAAAACATGACATCGGGCTCGGCCCAAAAAATATCCTGGGTGCCATTGCCGTGGTGAGCATCCCAATCAACGATCAGTACGCGTTCACAGCCCAGGGCGCTTCGCGCATGGGCTGCAGCAACCGCGACATTGTTAAATAAACAAAAGCCTCGAGCACGAACGGGTTCAGCATGGTGGCCAGGCGGTCTGATGAGGGCAAACGCGCTCTTGGTGCGTTTTTCCATGACGGCTTCGACAGCGGCAATGGCTGTTCCGGCTGCCACTTCTGCCGCATCGACGCTGCCGGGTGATACCGCTGTGGTATCCACATCCAGCCAGGCATTTTTACCCCGTAAGCTAAAAATGTCGCTTAGGTAGGAGGTCGTGTGTACCCGTGCTAACTGCTCATGGGTGGCGGCTTTGCCGCCTTCGATTATCAGCCCATCAATGGGGGATTTTTTAAGCAACTGTTGAATAGCGCCTAGCCGCCCTGGATGTTCGGGGTATTTCCAGGGAACTGGCAGTCCGTCGAGTAGGTTGCGTATTCGCTTGTCGATCCTGTCAGGTAAAAAATCGGCGTCGATGTTGGGTTCGTGGGCAAGTACACGATCATCATAAAAGGCGATGACGTTGTGCATAGTAGCTACCTGAATGTAGACATTGTAATGGTAAGCACACCGGCGGTGGTGAAGGTATCTATATGATACGACCAGCATGACATGCTTTTTTATAGTAAGGCAGGCTTTGCAGCGTTATACAATGCCATTATCCAGGCTGAACGCTAAATAGAGCCCCAACTCCTCCACCTGAGCGGCAAAGTCCTCCTGCCATCTTCCCTGCAGGATGAGGGGTGGCTGTACCCACCGCCAGCGCAGGCCGGAAACGATGCTTTCCACCGCTCGTCGTGTGCCGGTCCCGTCAAGCCCGGCACGAATGTATAGGGCACAAGGTAGGCCCTGTTTTTCCTCTATGACGCCGTAGTAGCTGCGATCGAAAAAATCCTTGAGCGCACCGCTCATATAACCCAGGTTTTCCGTAGTGCCAAGCAGGATGCCATCGCAGGCCAGTACATCGTCAGGACCAGCCTCGAAAGGGGTCTTGACCACGCAGCGCACGTTTTCAAGGTCGGTGTGTGTCGCACCACGATAAGCTGCATCGCTGAGCGCCTGGGTGTTCGATGAAGGAGTATGGGCAACGATGAGTAGCTGTTTCATGAGGTAACCTGTGGGGATGAGGTTTGCGTCGTTGCAGCAACATGCCACACTAACTATCCACCTGTTCCAAGAGCCTATATGCCCACGAATGCCATGATCAACGTGTATTACGATGCGATCTGCCCTGGCTGCCGCAAAGATCGACGGCGCTTTGAGCGCTGGGCAGGTAAGCGCGCCAGGGATATTGACTGGTTCGGTGTGACCGAGCATCAGCAACGCCTGCGCGACAAGGGAATAGCGCCGGAAGCTGCCTTGCGATCGCTGCATATTGAGCTGAGTGACGGGCGCATGATTGAGGGTATTGATGCCTATCGGTTACTCATGCAGCGGATACCGTTATTTTATCCCGCGGCATGGTTGATCGGTTTGCCTGGCATCAAGCAGGCGTTGCGCCGTTACTACGATCACTGGGTGGAGAAACGCTTGAAGCGTGAAGGTCGCTGGCCGCCCCAGTAAAGGGCTTGTCACCTGATGACATTGACAACGCTGCGCTTTTCGACAAGGCTTTTGGCACTTCTCACTGGAAGATCAAGGAGAGAAATATGGCGTTTGCTCTATCTTCAATGCAGGTAACCAGCAGTGCCTTTGCGAATCATCAAGCGATTCCCGCAAAGCATAGTGCCGAGCAAGATGATGTATCGCCTGCACTGGCTTGGCAGGGCGCACCCGAGGGTACCAAGGGTTTCGCCGTTGTTTGCCACGACCCCGATGCGCCGCTGGTTAAAGACGGCACCTACGGGTTTGTTCATTGGGTGCTGTATAACCTGCCGGGCGATCTCAACGAGCTGAGTGAAAATACGGCGCTGGGCACCGCCGGTGCCAATGACTTCGGCAACCAGGGGTATGGTGGCCCCATGCCGCCAGAAGGCCATGGTACGCATTATTATTATTTTTGGGTGCTGGCGCTTGACCATCAAACGGCCTTGCCCGAAGGGCTGACACTCAACGAGTTGCTGCGTGAAATCGAGCCAAACCTGTTAGGCATGAACCGACTGGTCGGCACCTATCAGCGCGATTGACGCTGCCACGGCAACAGGGGACGATCATTTTCCCCTCGTTCTCTGATGAAACCCGCGAAATCCTCGCGGGTTTTTTCGCGCAGCATCTCGCCCAGCAGTCTGATAGTTTCATTGAATGATAATGATTAGCTTTTTTGATGTTATCAGCGGCGAACGTGTCAGGAAATTGCGCTATTTGATAAGGAATTTGCAGAAGGGCTTCACATCAAATTTATACAGGACTAAAATGGTACTCAATTGAGTGGATAGGCCAAATGCAATGGCTAATGGGAGTCGACATGCTTAAGCTTTCCCGGCTGACAGACTATGCCGCCGTGGTCATGGCGCAGATTGCCCGTCAGTCACAGGCGTCACATGCGGCGGCAGACCTGGCCGATGCGGTGCAGCTGCCTCATCCGACGGTAAGCAAAACGCTCAAAATGCTGGTGAAAGCAGGACTTCTTGAGTCACAGCGCGGCGCCCAGGGCGGCTACCGGCTTGCCCGGCCTGCCTCCCAGATTTCGGCGGCAGACATTATCTCTGCCATTGAAGGCCCTGTGGCAATGACCGAGTGCAGCCAGGCGGAAGGTGACTGCGAGCTCGTGGCCACCTGTGGTGTGGCGGACAACTGGCAGCGCGTATCGCTCGCCATTCGCACACTGCTTGAAAGCGTGACGCTTGCACATTTGGCCGACACCACACCGATCAAGCTACCCGTACAGCTACCAATTCAAAGCATAAGTCTATCGGCAGCTACCGCATGATCAGCATGACCGATACAGGCACTTATCTCTTATTGACGGCGAGCTAACCTCGCCACCCAACTGCCCGGAGGGTATGACCATGGCAACCGAAGAAATGGAACAGTTGGTTCGTCGCGATTACAAAGAAGGCTTTGTAACAGATATCGAAAGCGACACCCTGCCACCTGGCCTGGACGAAAACACCATCGCCTTTATCTCCAAAAAGAAAGGTGAGCCGGAGTGGATGCTGGAGTGGCGCTTGGAGGCGTTCCACAAATGGCAGGAAATGAAAGAGCCTTCCTGGGCGCACCTGAATTATCCGCCGATCGATTACCAGTCGATTTCCTACTTCAGTGCACCGAAGCGTCCCGAAGATCGTCCCCAGAGCCTCGACGAAGTCGATCCCAAGCTACTGGAAACCTACGAGAAACTGGGCATTCCGCTGCATGAGCGGGCAGCGCTTGCCGGTGTTGCGGTAGATGCCGTGTTCGACTCGGTATCGGTGGCCACCACCTTCAAGAAGCAGCTCGCCGAGGCCGGTGTCATCTTCTGTTCGATCTCTGAGGCGATCCGTGACTACCCGGAACTGGTTAAACAGTACCTGGGGACCGTGGTGCCACAAAACGACAACTATTTTGCGGCGTTGAACTCTGCCGTGTTCACCGACGGGTCCTTTGTCTTCGTGCCGGAAGGCGTGACCTGCCCGATGGAGCTGTCGACCTACTTCCGTATCAATGCGGCCAACACCGGCCAGTTCGAGCGTACGCTGATCATCTGTGAAAGCCGGGCTCAGGTTTCCTATCTGGAAGGCTGCACCGCGCCGATGCGCGACGAAAACCAGCTGCACGCGGCGGTGGTAGAGCTTGTCGCACTGGACGATGCCTATATCAAGTATTCCACGGTCCAGAACTGGTATCCCGGCGATGAAGACGGCAAGGGCGGTATTTACAACTTCGTGACCAAGCGTGGCGAATGCCGCGGCGCGCGTTCGCGGATCAGCTGGACCCAGGTTGAAACCGGATCAGCCATCACCTGGAAGTACCCCTCCTGCGTGCTACGCGGTAAAGACAGTATCGGCGAGTTCTATTCTGTCGCCGTGACTAACGGCCGCCAGCAGGCCGATACCGGTACCAAGATGATCCACATCGGCGAGGGCACCCGGTCCTATATCGTCGCCAAGGGTATCTCTGCCGGTAAGAGCGACCAGTCCTACCGGGGTCTGGTGAAAATCGGCCCGCGCGCCAAAGGAGCCCGTAACTTTACCCAGTGCGACTCGCTGCTGATAGGTGACAAGTCAGGTGCGCATACCTTCCCGTACCAGGAAATAGGTAACAGCACGGCCAAGATTGAACACGAAGCGACCACGTCCAAAATTGGTGAAGACCAGCTGTTCTACTGCCAGAGCCGGGGTATCACCGAGGAAGACGCGGTCAGCATGATCGTTAACGGCTTCTGCAAGGACGTGTTCCAGGAATTGCCGATGGAGTTCGCGGTCGAGGCCGAAGCGCTCCTGAACGTGACACTGGAAGGCGCGGTAGGCTAAGCGCGCCACGGTACCAGACAACTTTTATGAGCGTCGCGTAAGCGATCTGTAAGCATTTGAAGGGTTTTTACTATGTTGGAAGTTAAAGATTTACACGTCACCGTCGAAGGCAGCGAGATTCTCAAAGGCCTCAGCCTGACAATCAACGAGGGCGAAGTGCATGCGCTGATGGGCCCTAACGGCGCGGGTAAATCCACGCTGTCGGCGGTAATTGCGGGCAAGGATGGCTACGAGGTCACCCAGGGCAGCATTACCTTCAAGGGTCAGGACGTGCTGGAAATGGAAATCGAAGAGCGTGCCCAGGCAGGCCTGCTGTTGGGTTTCCAGTACCCGGTCGAAATTCCCGGGGTAAAAAATATCTACCTGCTCAAAGCCGCCCTCAACGCCCAGCGTGCCGCGCGTGGTGAAGACGAGTTGCCTGCACCTGAGTTCATGAAGCTGGTGAAAGAGAAGCTTGGCCTGATGAAGATGGATGCCAGCTTTTTGCAGCGTGCGGTCAACGAAGGCTTTTCTGGCGGCGAGAAGAAGCGCAACGAAATTCTGCAAATGCTGGTGCTGCAACCCAAGCTCGCCATGCTTGACGAGATTGACTCGGGGCTTGATATCGACGCCATGAAAGTCGTTGCCGACGGGGTCAACAGCCTGCGCGCCCAAGACCGCGCGATTCTGCTGGTGACCCACTACCAGCGCCTGCTCGATTACATCGTCCCGGACAAGGTTCACGTTCTGGTCGACGGGCGCATTGTCAAAACCGGCGATGCAGAGCTTGCCAAAGAGCTGGAAGCCAACGGGTACGAAGGCATTGAGGAGTCTGCGGCATGAGCGATACGCAAACGTTTTTGGACACGCTGAACGCGCGTAGCCAACAGCGCGACGCTGAGCCGACCTGGATCGCGGCTCGCCGTCAGGCTGGCGCGGCACGCTTCGAGGCCGTTGGCTTTCCCACGCGCCGTGATGAAGAGTGGAAATACACCGATGTTCGCTCTATTGCCCAGGGCAATTTTGCCCTGGCGGAAAGTGCCGAGTTCTCCCAGGCCCAGGCAGCCGCATTGACGCTGCCCCTGGATGCCTACCGGCTGACGTTTGTCGACGGCGTGTTTTCATCAGCGCTGTCTGATCTGGAGGCACTGCCCGATAGCGTTCAGGTGCTGCCGCTGTCCAAGGCGCTGACCGACAATCATGAAGCCGTTGGCGGGCCGTTGGGTCGTCTGACAAGCGTGGATTTTTCCGCCTTCGCGGCACTCAATACGGCGTTTATGGAAGAAGGTGCCGTGGTACGCATCGCGCCGGGGACAGTGGTTGAAAAGCCCATTCTGCTGCAATTCCTTTCCCGTGCCGGTACGCCAGTGATGAGCCATCCGCGTATTCTGGTAGAAGCGGGTAGCCGCAGCGAAGCGACGCTGATCGAACATTACGCCGGTCAAACCGATGCCACGAATTTCACCAACGTGGTGGCTGAGCTGATGCTGGACCGTGGTGCGATTCTGAACCACTACAAGCTTCAGGAAGCACCGCTGGGCGATATGCACGTGGCCAGTATCCATGTCGAGCAAGGCCGCGATACCCGGTATAGCTCCTACAACTTGAATCTGGGCGGTGCGCTGGTGCGTAACGACCTGATCAGTGATTTGAACGGCCAGGGGGCTGAAACCAATTTCCTCGGGCTGTTCTTCGGCCAGGGTCGCCAGCACGTCGATAATCACACCAAGGTCAATCATAATGCGCCGCTGACGTTCTCCAACGAGAACTACAAGGGCATTCTGGATGACCGTGCCCACGGCGTGTTTAACGGCAAGGTATATGTCAAACGCGACAGCCAGAAGATAGAAGGTTTCCAGAGCAACCAGAACCTGTTGCTTTCCGACCGTGCTCACATCGACGCCAAGCCTGAGCTCGAAATCTACGCGGACGACGTCAAGTGCTCCCACGGCACGACCACCGGCCAGCTCGATGAAGAAGCCATCTACGCATTGCGCACCCGGGGAATCGACGAAGCGACCGCTCGCGGTTTGCTGACACTGGCGTTTGCCGGTGAAGTGCTGGAGCAGGTGGCGCTGGATGCCGTGGCCGAGCGCGTGGAGCTTGCCGTCGCCGGTAAATTGCCAGAGCGTTTCAACCTTGCCGGGTTGGTAGAAGCAGCGGTTTCGCTCAACGACTAATCAAGGAGCTATCGATGCCCCATACCGTGATTGAGACGCCCTTGGAGCAAGACAGCGCGCGCTATGACGTGGCCGCGCTGCGCCGGGAATTCCCGGTGCTTAGCCGCGAGGTTAACGGCAAGCCGCTGATCTACCTGGACAATGCGGCGACCAGCCAGACGCCGCAGCCAGTGATAGACGTATTCAGCGATTACTACTCGCGCTATAACGCCAACATTCACCGTGGTCTGCACACCCTGGCCGATGAGGCCACCGCGGCGTTTGAGGGCACGCGTCAGCGGGTGAAAGGGTTTCTCAATGCGGAAGACGCGCGTCAGATTATCTTTACCCGAGGCACCACCGAGGCGATTAACCTGGTGGCTCAAAGCTGGGGGCGCACCCAACTGCATCCTGGCGATGAGGTGCTGATATCGATGCTGGAGCACCATTCCAACATCGTGCCCTGGCAACTGCTGGCAGCCGAGCGCGGGTTTACCATCAAGGTCATTCCCGTGGACGCAAATGGCGCGCTGGATATGGACGCCTATCGGGAACTGTTGAGCGAGCGTACCAAGCTGGTCGCGGTCAATCACGTGTCCAATGCGTTAGGTACCATCAATCCCGTTAAAGAGATGACGTCGCTGGCGCATCAGTTTGGCGCCTTGACCCTTGTCGATGGCGCCCAGGCCGCGCCGCATCAACGGGTTGACGTACAGGACATCGATGCCGATTTCTATGCCTTCTCGGGGCATAAGGTCTACGGGCCTACCGGCGTTGGTGTGCTGTATGGCAAAAAAGCGCTGCTGGAAGCAATGCCTCCCTGGCAGGGTGGCGGTGAGATGATCGACACCGTTTCCTTTGACGCGGGCACTACCTTTGCTGCTATTCCGCACAAGTTCGAGGCGGGTACACCGGCAATTGCCGAAGTCATTGCCTTGGGTCGCGCCCTTGAGTGGATGGAAGGTGTCGGGGTCGAGGCGATCAGTGCCTGGGAAGGCGTATTGCTTGATCACGCCACCCAGGCGGTCAGCCAAGTGGACGGGCTGCGTATTCTGGGTACCGCACCGAACAAGGCAGGCGTGCTATCCTTCGTGGTTGACGGGGTGCATGCCCAGGATATTGGCCTGTTGATCGACCAGTTGGGCGTAGCGATCCGTACGGGGCATCACTGCGCTCAACCGCTCCTGCATCACTTTGGGGTAGAAGCAACGTGTCGGGCCTCATTTGCTGCGTATAATACCCTTGAAGAGGTAGACACCTTTGTAGCGGCGCTCAACCGCGTTATCGGAATGGTGCGCTAAGGGAGCTTATGGATATCGAGCAAGTAGCCAGTTTGCAGCGTGGACAAAGTTTACCGCTTCAGCGTGATGTGGAAGCGATCGCGATACCGTTTGGCAGCACCGAGCAGTTGCCTGAAGATAGCGTTGTAAGCGTCATGCAGGCCAAGGGCAGTACGGTTAGTGTCGGCTTTGAGGGGCGGTTGTTCTTGATTGAAGGCAGCAACCTGGATGCGCTGGGGCTTCCTCCATTGCCGCGACCAACGCTGCACGAAGATGCCACGGAAGACGAAATCGAGCAGTTCGTCTGGGATCAACTGCGGACATGCTTTGACCCTGAGATACCTGTCAATATCGTCGACCTGGGGCTGGTTTACGGCTGCCGGATCGAGCGACTGATCAGTGGTGAACGGATGGTGACCATTCGTATGACGCTCACCGCCCCTGGTTGTGGCATGGGCGATGTGATTGCTGCCGACGCGCGTAACAAGATCCTTGGCGCGCCGCAGATCAGCAAGGTGCATACCGAGATTGTCTTCAGCCCGCCCTGGAGCCGTGACATGATGAGCGAAGAGGCGAAGCTTGAGCTGGGTATGTTCTAACGGCGGGACGGCACGCTAAATGCGTATACCGCTGATCAGATGGATATCGCGTCTGTTAATGTCGCTGGGAGCCTTGCTGCTCCTGGCGACATTGCTATTTGTAGGTGCCAATCTATGGATTCTGGGGCGAACAAGCGCTTATATCCATGAACAACTTCCCCAGTGTGTACCCACCGAGGTAGGCATCGTCTTTGGCACCTCGAACTGGACACGCAGCGGCATGCGCAACCCTCATTTCCATGCGCGAATGCGCACCGCCGCCCGACTGGTTGACCACCAAAAAGTACAGCATCTGCTGCTGTCGGGCGATAATCGTACTCAGGCCTATAATGAACCCCGCGCCATGTGGCGAGACTTGACGCGCCGAGGCGTTGCCCCTGAGCAGCTGACAATGGACTTTGCCGGTTTCAGCACCTACGACACCCTGGCAAGAGCGCGCGACGTTTTTCAGTTGGACCAGGCGGTATTGATTACCCAGGACTGGCACTTGCCCAGGGCGATATACATTGCCCATGCATTGGGCATGGAGGTGACTGGCTGTGTTGCTGAAGAGCGCGATGGAGTCGGTGGCTGGCACGTGCTGATGCGCGAGTGGGCGGCCAGGGTGGCCACGCTCGGTGATTTGTATATCTGGGGGCGCGAGCCTTACTTTCTAGGCCCGCCGGAGCCTATTCAAACCTTACCCGAGCGCACGGATTAGCGGCTTGTTTTGCGTTTTTGCAGTTCGTATAGCTCGCGGATCAGCTGACGACAGCCCTTCATGCAATCTTCGATAACCGGCTCGATGGGGGCAGGTAGCGGATGAGTGAAGAGCGTTGACAACGCCTGCATCAAGACGCGCTCCTGCTCCAGCAGCTCGTTGATCAGCACTTGACTGTCGTTGCCGACAAAACTTTTCAGACGGCTCCAGAGCCATAGAAAGTCGTCGCGCTCAACGTCAGCGTCCCGGGGCAGCATCTTCAGATGCGTCCGTGCCAGGTCCTGCAACTGGTGCATGGATTCTAGGCGTGCAGCGTAATGCGGCTTCAATGCTTCGCGCAGGGAAGGGCGCAGGCGTTCTATATTGTCCTGGAAATAATCAATGCTATCGGCCAGCGCTTCCAATGCGCTGTCCATCGCCACTTGGCGATTGTCGAGAAACATGAGCGTCTACCTCCTTCGGTGACGCAGATTGTGGCGGGGGCGCGCTAGATTTGCCACCCCCTTGACGAATTATTTTTGCGCAGACCGGTTAGCCTTTCGGCTTGGGTGGTGCTTTACGCGCCGGCATGGCATTTTTTTCGATGTGTTCAATAATCATGCTGGCGATGTCTTTGCCCGTGGCACTTTCGATGCCATGCAAACCGGGAGAGGAGTTCACCTCCATGATCACCGGGCCATGATTGGAGCGCAACAAGTCGACACCTGCAACCCGCAGCCCCATGGCCTTGGCCGCGCGGATGGCGGTGGAGCGCTCTTCAGGCGTAATCCGGATGACGCTGGCGGTGCCGCCGCGGTGCAGGTTCGAGCGGAATTCACCGTCGGCCGCCTGACGCTTCATAGAGGCCACGACTTTATCACCGATCACGAAACAGCGAATATCAGCACCGCGTGCTTCCTTGATGTACTCCTGCACCATAATGTTGGCTTTCATGCCCATGAAGGCCTGAATGACCGACTCCGCCGCCTGATTGGTTTCAGCCAATACCACGCCAATGCCCTGGGTGCCCTCCAGCAGCTTAATGACCAGCGGGGCACTCTTTACCATGGTGATCAGGTCGGGAATGTCATCCGGCGAGTGGGCAAAGCCGGTAATGGGAAGCCCCAACCCTTTGCGTGACAGCAATTGAAGCGAGCGCAGCTTATCCCTTGAACGCGTGATCGAGACGTTATCGTTGATAACGTAGGTACCCATCATTTCGAATTGACGGAGCACCGCGCAGCCATAAAAGGTGACGGATGAACCAATCCGCGGGATGACCGCGTCGAAAGGCTCGATTTCCTGCCCCTTATAGTGAATCGACGGGTGGTGTGAGGCAATGCTCATATAGCAGCGCAGGGTGTCAACCACTCGCGCAGTGTGTCCACGACTTTCAGCGGCTTCCACCAGGCGGCGCGTGGAGTAGAGGTTGCGATTACGGGAAAGCAAAGCGATGTGCATGCGAAACTCCAAGCCTAGTCGAAGGGGCGTAGTGAAAGAGGAAGTGGAAAGCCAGCGTGGAATGCTAACAAACTTAAGGTTCGCCGTGTAAAAACGCAGCCCCCGGTGCCACCAGCAAACGGCGCATTGCACGCCGCCCCAATAGCATGGGGTGTCGCATATTACTGCGGTCCGCAAGGCTCAGCTCAACCGGAAAGTTGAGGTCACCCAGGCGCATTGGAGTGCGGATCACATAACGCCATTCAGCGTGTCCGTTCGAGCTGGTCACCCGTCGGCGGTCGTGTAAATGCACCTTCAGGCGGTGAGCCGGGGTTTCAGGCCCACCGCTATGGGTAATAAAGCTGACCCATAGCTGACCTTCTTCATCTTCATGGGTCTGGATCTCCTCGGCGTGCAACGCCGAGGTACGCGCCCCTGTGTCTGCTTTGCAGCACAGATGAAGTCCCAGATCTGGCAAATAGACCATTTCACGACGGCCAATCACTGCTTTGGCCTGGTAAGGGAGTTCTTTCAAAACCACTCCTTAGGAAGCCGACGATTGACGATAGCCTTCTTCACGTTCATCGGGCGTTCCTTAGCAACATCAGTAATCAACCCTGGCCGCTATCGGCCGACAATTCAGCCACGCGGGCGTGGATCCTTGAGCCTTCCGGTGCATCACGCAGCGCCATCAGTAATGGCAAACGTAGCCGGGGAATCAGTGCCAAGTCTTTTACCATCGCAATAAAATCGGTGCGTTCGTCATCAGCCAGGCGCGACAGGAAAAGCGGCAGGCGTTCGCCGTCTTCCAGATGTGACCAGCCCCTGCCCGCCATCGCCGCCAGTACGTCGGGGCCACTGGTGGTTTCATCGTGGAGCAACTGAGTATACCAATTGCCTGCTTCGTCGGTGTCCGTCGCGCCGACGGCCCGCACGCAGGCACATAGCATTTCAAGATCACCTGCAATGATGGCTTTTTCACCCCGCTGGCGCAATGCGGCGACCAGGCTGCTGGGCAAAGGCTGATGCTCCAGACACAGGCAAAAGGCCTGAGCAACCTCTGTGGGCAAACGGGCGAACTGGGTGGCTAATCGTTCTGCCGTCTCTTCATTGAGGCGGACTACCACGTCGGCGATACCCTGTAACCCTAACTGTTGCCAGTCTAGCGCCTGTGGGTCGCGGAGGTAAGCGTCGACGGGTTCAAAATACCGACTGGCAGGCAAGTCAAGCGCATGGGTTGCCCGGGCATTAAGCATTGCCTGAAAAGGGGCGCTCGGGGTAAAGGCGAGTGGGTTGTCCTTCATCAGGTTGTCAACTTCTGAGCCGTGCGCCTGGCCCAACTGCGAGACGTTGCGGCCGAGGGTTTCAAGCAGCCGATTCAGAAACGCATCGCGCTGGGCGGGCACCAGGTGGCCCTCTTCGTCCAGCGGCAGGGCCAGAAACCAGATCGCCGGTTCGGGCATATCACCCAGACGAAACACAATGGCCACGCGCGCCTGGCCTTGCCAGGGTTCAGGCCATGGGCTTTGGGCATTTTCCAACTGGCGCAGTGCATCAATGGGGCACGGATTGACGCGCCGTCCCATATGATAAAGCGACACACTGGCTCCGCTGCGCTGAAAAAACTCGTCTAGGGTGCGAATTGGTTGCATAACGTCCTTTCCCATTGCAAGCCTGCACTCTACCTTGCGGATAGCAGCCTGTCAGCCGTAGGCACCCATAATATCACGCCTTTTTTACTGTCTGGTTAAAAATTAAACAGTCATCGCCAACCCGCATGGGGAACGCGGATGCGATACCTTTCCATAGCTTATCCACAGTCTCTTGCAGGTTTTCTGTGAATCTGTGAATAACGAAGATCCCGGTGGATGAGTGGCAAATCAGCCTTAGAGTAGGGATAATGCTTGTTTAAATATCTGATTTAACATAGGTGGTTTATGGGTGCACATCGCGAGCTTCATACCGCGCTTCTTGACCTTGAAGCGACGCTAAAGGCCGCTGACCTATGGCGTATGCCAACCCCGGAGGCAAGGGCTTTTTCCAGCCAGCAGCCGTTCTGTGTCGATACCATGTCGCTGCTCCAGTGGCTGCGCTTTGTGTTTATCGCGCGCCTGGCGTCGCTGGCTGAAGCCGGTGGGCCAATGCCCGCCAAATGCGAGGTGGCGCCCGCCGTGGCGGCCTATTTGCAGCAGGAGCAAACACCCGCCCATCACCAGTTGCTCGTTGTGCGGGCTGTGGAAAGGGTGGATAAGGTCGTCACTGAAAACTGAAGCCTGTTGTAACAACAAAGCCCGCCGCAAGGCAGGCTTTGTGGATAACGTCTGAAGGGGTGTTGACCGTCAGCCTAGAAGCGATAGCTGAGGCCCCCCATGACCACGACAGGGTCGATCTCAAAGGTACCTGCCGCCGCACCGTCAACGCTGGCATCGGTATCAATGTCGATGTACCAGGCCGCGGCGTTCAACGCCCAGTGGTCATCAATCAGCAGGTCGACGCCTACTTGCCCCGCTGCACCCCAGGAGTCATCCAGATCTAAATCGCCAATCGTGAGCTCTTCATCGGAGAAATGGGTGTAGTTGATACCCGCGCCGACATAAGGCTGTACCCGGGACTGTGTGCCGCCCAGCGGGTAATACTGCATTGTCAGGGTTGGCGGCAAGTGCTTGGTGGAGGCGATATTACCGCCGTTCAGATGGATATCGTGCTCGAACGGCAGTGCGGCCAATAGCTCCACGCCGACGTTATCGAGGAAGCGATAGCCCAGGGTGAACGCGAAATCGGTTTCATCCTGTACATCCACGGCCAGCACACCGTTGGCCAGTGAGCCGTTATCGCTTTTAGGGGCGACTTTGGCAACACCCACGCGGGTAAAGAAATCACCCGCGCCGTAAGCGAATGCCTGGCTGCTGTTCATCAACGCAGAAGCGGCAACGGTGGATACAAGTAGGGTAGGCAGGGCGGCTTTACGCATGGGAGCACTCCTGATGTTAAAACAGACAGTTTCAAACGACTCGTTGCAACGCTGGGCGGCTATTCGATAGCCGCTTAACGATGTGACCAGTGTAACGAGATCCAGGGAGTGGATTATTGATCCAGGGCAAGGGTTGTTAGACAGGCGTTATTTAGGAGGAGGGATACCCGGAGTGGCCTGATTCAGGGGCGGCCCACCGGTCAATTGGCTAATCCAGAAAAACGTTGTTGCCAATTAAAAAAGCCACTAACGAGTAGTGGCTAACGATTGATTGCTGAGACAGTCTGGGAGGAGGGTGAGCGGCATAAAGCCGCCGCTCACCTCCTAAGCGCCAACCACTCAATACCGAGTTATTCGGCGGTGGCCAGCAGGCTGGCGTTGCCGCCCGCTGCGGTGGTGTCGATGCACAGATGGCGTTCCACCACGTAGCGTTCCGGCGAGATGGTCTGGGTCTCGAGGGGGATGATGGCGCCGTCGCGCTTGGCCAGGGCAGTGCGCAGTTCGCGGGTCCAGTCGCTGCTACCCGCGGCGGCGACCGCCGCAATGCCTTTGACCTCACTCAACGTCTCGGCCGAGACACTTCCGTCGAGCCCCGCGACTGGCGCACCGGCATCGATCAGCGGCTTCACCGCCTGTTCGGCGCCTGGCGCGACCACGACGGCCGCACAGCCAGTGCCTAGAGCCTGTGCGGCCTGAGCAATGGCAACATCCAGGCTTGGCCCTAGGCACAGCACCATGCCCTTGGGATACATCGCCAGACGATTGCTTTCACCCGTTGGCCCAGGCAGTGTCTGCGGGGTCATATCCAGTGCTGCCGTCTCATTGAGCGCCTTGCGGATCACGCCGCCTTTGCCGGAAAGCGCCTTACGCAGTACCTCGATGCGATTGGGGCGTACCGCCCAGTTGCGCGCATCCAGCCCGTCGAAGGCGGATTGGAGGTTGTCCAGTGATACGGTTTTTTCGTGTGGCGCCTCAGTGCGTTCGGGGTCAGCGGTGCGGCGGAAGCGCGTGACGTAGAGTGGGCCACCGGCCTTGGGTCCAGTGCCTGAGAGGCCCTCGCCGCCGAACGGCTGGGAGCCGACGATGGCACCGATCTGGTTGCGGTTGACGTAGACGTTGCCGACATGAATGCGCTCGACGATCTGCTGCACGCGGTCATCGATACGGGTATGCAGGCCGAAGGTCAGCCCGTAGCCCTTGCCGTTGATGTCGTCGACCACCTTGTCGATATCCCGCGCCTTGAAGGTGGCCACGTGCAACACCGGGCCAAAGATTTCACGTTCGAGATCCTCGATGCCGCCAACATCGATCACCGCCGGGGTAACGAAGGTGCCGGTCTCCGGCGCTGAAAGCTTCTTCAGCACCTTGCCAGCCTTCTCCTGCGCCGCCACATAATCGCTGATTTCCTGTTGGGCATCGGCATCAATCACCGGCGATACGTCGGTATCGGTATTCCAGGGATCGCCGATGGTCAGCGCGTCCATGGCACCGTAGAGCATGTTGAGCAACCGGTCCCGGGCCTCTTCCTGGACATACAGCATGCGCAGCGCGGAACAGCGCTGACCGGCCGACTGGAAGGAGGAGATCAGGATATCGCGCACCGCTTGCTCGGTGAGCGCCGTGGAGTCGACGATCATGGAGTTGAGCCCGCCGGTTTCGGCGATCAGCACGGCATCAGGCCCCGCGTTCTCGGTCAGCGCCTTGTGGATGATCTGTGCCACCGGGGTCGAGCCGGTAAAGCAGACACCGGCAATACGCGGATCGCTGGTCAACGGGCCACCTACCGTCGGGCCATCGCCCGGTAGCAGCTGCAGCGCCGCTTCGGGCAAACCGGCTTCGCGCATCAACTCGACGGCACGGGCCGCGATCAGGGGCGTCTGCTCGGCGGGCTTGGCGAGTACCGCGTTACCGGCCACCAGGGCGGCCGCGATCTGCCCGGTGGTGATGGCCAGGGGGAAGTTCCACGGGCTGATGCAGACGAAGATACCGCGGGCGCTGCCCGGCTCTTCCGCTTCAAGCCGCTCGCCTTCGTTGGCGTAGTAGCGCAGGAAGTCCACTGCCTCACGCACTTCGGCGATACCGTCGAACATCATCTTGCCCGCTTCGCGGGTGGTGATTACGGTCAGTTCGGCGATGTGTTTTTCGTAGAGGTCGGCAGTGCGGCGCAGTACCGCGGCGCGTTCTGCCACAGGGCGCGCCGACCACTCTTTGAAGCCTTCCTCGGCGGCGTCGAGGGCAGTAGCGACCTCTTCCGGGGTGGCTTCATGCACTTTGCCGATTACCCGAGAGCCGTCGGCGGGGGAGACCGCATCACGCGCCGGGCCCTTGGGAGCCGGGTTGCCTACCAGCATGGGGCCTGCGGTCCAGGTGGCGTCGGCAAAGGTTTCCCGCGCATCGAGCAGCGGCAGGATCGAAGCGGGCTCGTTGATGCGGTAGCCCTTGGAGTTCTTGCGCTCAGGCTCGAACAGCTCGCCGGGCTGGCGGATCAGGGGGCTTGAAACGTCGTTGCCGAGCTGCTTAAAGCCTTCAATGGGATCCTTCGAGACCTCGCTTGGCGGAATCGAGCTATCCACTACCTGGTTGACGAACGAGGAGTTGGCGCCGTTCTCCAGCAGGCGGCGAACCAGATAGGCTAGCAGGTCGCGGTGCGCACCAACCGGGGCGTAAATGCGGCAATGAGTGCCTTCCGATTCCTTGACGATGTGGTGCAGCGACTCGCCCATGCCATGCAGGCGCTGAAACTCGTAGCTGTCCTTGTCGTCGCCCGCCATCTCGACAACGGCAGCGCAGGTGTGGGCATTGTGGGTGGCGAACTGCGGATAGATGCGATCACGCCGGTCGAGCAGCATCTGGGCGCAGGCCATGTAGCTGACATCGGTGTTGACCTTGCGGGTGAAGACCGGGAAGGTCTTGACGCCCATCTCCTGGGAGAGCTTGATCTCGGTATCCCAGTAAGCGCCTTTCACCAGGCGGACCATGATTTTGCGATCGAAGCGCTCGGCGAGTTCGTAGAGCGTCTCGATCATCGGCGCGGCGCGGCGCCCGTAGGCTTGCACGACCACCCCGAAACCATCCCAACCGTCCAGGCTGGGGTCGGCCATTAGCGCCTCGATCACGTCGAGGGAGAGATCCAGCCGGTCCTGCTCTTCGGCATCGATATTGAAACCGATATTGGCCTTGGCTGCCTGCTGCACCAGCTCTTTGGCTCGGGGTAATAGCTCTGCCATCACCGTGTCACGGTGGGTGTATTCATAGCGCGGATGCAGCGCCGAGAGTTTTACTGAGATGCCGGGGCTGCCGCGCACGTCGCCCTTGGCCTGTTCGGCGATGGCCGAGATCGCCTTGGCATACGCCTGGTGATAGCGGACGGCATCTTCATCGGTGCGCGCCGCTTCCCCCAGCATGTCGTAGGAGTAGGTGTAGCCCTGTTTCTCAAGCTCGCGGGCATTCTTCATGCCTTCTTCGATGGTCTGGCCGAGCACGAACTGACGGCCGAGAATCTTCATCGACTGGCCAACTGCCTTGCGAACCACCGGTTCGCCCATACGGCGCACCAGGCCGCGCAGCGCTCGAGTGGGCCCTTTGGGGTCCTCTTCCAGCACCTTGCCGGTTAGCAGCAGTGCCCAGGTCGAGGCATTGACCATTGATGACGAGGACTTGCCAAGGTGGGCGCCCCAGTCGGAGGGCTCGATCTTGTCATGGATCAGGTCGTCGATGGTTTCCGCATCGGGCACGCGCAGCAACGCCTCTGCCAGGCACATCAGGCCAACGCCCTCGGTGGTCGAGAGCCCGTACTCGGCCAGGAACGCCTCCATCATCGAGGGCGACCTTTCCTTACGCACACGCGCTACGTAGTTGGCACCAACGTCGGCGACTTGCTTGCGGTCATCCTCCGACAGCTTGATACGCTCGATAAGCCCGTGCAGTACATCTGCCTCATTGGCATCGTAATTGTTGCGAATGCGTGAGCGCAGATCACTCACGTCGCTCTGCAGATGAGGGTTGGCTTCGTTCATAGGGGTCTCTCCTTGCTAGCCGACACGTAACGTTACTGCGTCGGTTAGGGTTTAGTCGGTCTTTTGGCAGCAAACACAAAAGATCAAACCAACAGAGGGCTCCTGGGGGAGCCCTCTTGATACGTTGAATGTATCCTGCGCGCTCTTGCTAGCGGGTAATATGCTGATATTCACCGGCATCGGCCGTCGCGCTACTCACGACCATGATGGCAATGAAGGACGCGATGAAGCCTGGAATAATTTCGTACACACCGGGGCCGCCCATGAACTCAGCGTTCCAACCCAGTGAAATCCAGGCCATGACAGTGACGGCACCCACGACCATGCCAGCGATGGCACCATTGCCGTTGGTGCGTGACCACATCAGTGACAGGATGATCAGCGGACCAAAGGCCGCACCGAAGCCTGCCCAGGCGTTACTGACCAGCCCCAGCACCTGGGAGTTTTCGTCAGAAGCAATAATCGCGGCCACGATGCCCACCAGGACCACGCAGACACGGCCGACGGCGACACACTGCTGCTCCGAGGCTTTCTTGTGCAGGTACAGGCGATAGAAGTCCTCCGTCAGTGATGAAGACGCCACCAGCAATTGGCTGGAAACGGTACTCATCACTGCTGCAAGCAGTGCCGCATAGAGGAAGCCGGTAATCAACGGATGGAACAGCAGATCCGCCAGGACGATAAAGATGGTTTCTGGATCCTGGATGTCCATGCCATTACGGACCGCATAGGCGCGGCCAAAGATGCCCAGGGAAACGGCGCCGATCAGTGAGATAAGCATCCAGCCCATACCAATGTTGCGTGCCACCGGGACATCCTTGAGTGTCCGGATCGCCATGAAACGCACAATGATGTGGGGCTGGCCGAAGTAACCCAGACCCCACGTCACGGCGGACAGCCAGCCGATAAAGGTTAATCCCGACGTCCAGGACAGCAGCGTGGGGTCGACTTCATTCAGGGTTTGCGACGCCTGGCCGAAACCGCCACCCCCTTCGCCAAAGAGAACGACGAGGGGCATGATCACCAGTGCCAGCATCATGATGCAGCCTTGCACAAAGTCGGTCATGCTCACCGCGAGGAACCCGCCAACGACCGTGTAAATCAATACCACGCCCAGGGTGACCATGACGCCCATGCCGTAGTTGCTCATGTCGCCGAAGTTATAAATGCCGGAAAACGCGCTTTCGAACAGCTTGCCGCCAGCCACCAGGCCCGATGCGGTGTAGACCGCAAAGAAGATGACGATCACGATGGCAGACACCGTGCGCAGGGAAAGCGACCGTGTCGGAAAGCGGTTCGCCAGGAAAGCCGGAATGGTGATCGCATTGCCATAGTGAACCGTCTGTTCACGCAGGCGCGGAGCGACCAGAATCCAGTTGAATAATGCCCCGACGAGCAGGCCAATACCTATCCAGGCCGACCCCAGGCCGGAAACGAACATCGCCCCGGGCAAGCCCAGCAGCAGCCAGCCGCTCATGTCTGACGCGCCAGCCGACAAGGCGGCCACTTTGGGGCTGAGGTTACGGCCACCCAGCATGTAATCTTCCGAGGAAGAGGTAGCTTTGCGCATCGCATAAACGCCGATGGCGATCATTAGCGCAAAGTACGCGATGAGACTGATCCAAACACCTATAGCCATGTAACTTCTCCAATTCTTCGGGACGGCGTCAATTCCGCCCGGTTTGTGCGGTTACCGGGAAGTGCCCGGTAGTGATCCGCATTATTTTTATTGACCCGTTTGTCATTCATGCCATGGGGCTTAAAGAACGCCTGCTATAGATAGTGCCAGACAGGTTGATGGCACCTTTATCAGCAGTGATCCCAGCATTATTTTCGACCATAAGAGAGTTCCCTGTTCATGAGTTTTGGTTTGTCGATGATGAGCTGCTTGCTCATCGCCCTGCGTCGAAACGGCGCGTTTCCGCCCAGTAAAACGGTAATATTGGTAACAGGGCGGGCGTCAAGCCTGAGCTAACGCTCGAATGTAGAGCGGAGTGGCTGTCGGTGTATGCCATTTCCGCGGGAAAATGTGTCAGATTCGAGGTAAGTCGATCACTTATAAGACGTTAGTTTAGTTTGGCGGGCTCTGCCAACGGATTAACTGGACGGCTAGTCAACGGGCTGGAGAGTCTGCGGGATTGACGAAGCTGGCGGGGTGAGAGGCCGTAGCCGCGGCGAAACGCATGCGATAGTGCACTCTGGTTGGCAAAACCGGTTTGCAGCGCAATATCGGTCAACGACAATTGGCTCTGTACCACAAGCTGATGGGCAGCATGGAGTCGCTGGCGCTTAACGTATTGCCAGGGAGAGAGCCCTGTCTGTTGACGAAAACGTTCCGAAAAATGTGCCTCGCTCAGGCACACCAGTTTCGCCAGGTCGGCGACACGCAGATTGTCGGCCATATGCTGTTGAATAAAACGGTCAAGGTGGCGAATATCCAGGCGCGAGGGTGGGGCAGTGACATTGCCCAGGCGTCCCTTGAGAGCCCCCAGAAAAGTGGCAGCCAGCCGGTCATGTTGAAAGGGCGGCAGGCCAAGGGAGTCGGTCTGGCCAAGCTCGCATTCCATGAAGGCCAGATAGTGGCGCAGTGAGGCATCGAGGGCAAAAAAACGCGGCGCATCGAACAGGGCGACCAGCTCGCGCTGCTCACCGGTAAGCGCTGGCGCATCCTCCGGCAGGTCCAGAATCAGCTGTCGGTTGTAGCCGCTGCCCGAGTAGTAATGCTCATGATTCGCGGGCACGATGCAGCCCGAAAACGCATTGACACGGCCGCCCAGTCCCTCGATCTCAAACTCCGAGGCACCGCACAGAGTGATCACGATTTGATGAAAATCATGAGCGTGGTGACGCGTGGCGCTTTCCAGAGGAATTCGGCGAATCGTGCTGGGCATAGGAATCTCCGTCGCCACCTGCGTTAATGTGCATGGAGTTCGGTATGGGCTGCCAAATGGTCGCGCAGGGCTTTCAGCTCCGCCTGACCCTCTGCGTTAAGCAGAGGCTTTCCTTGCGCCAGTTGCCAGCGCCTCCCATATTGGTCCATCAAGTGGGATGCCCGCCTCCGCACGCCTTCCAGGTACTCGTTATGCCGGATGGGGTAGCCAATCAGGGCGTTCCATTCCGTCTCGCTCACCTGGCTGGCCAGCGCTTTGTCAAAAAGTGCCAGCAAATCTTTCGGCTCGGTGCGGTACCTTGGCGTGCGTGAGGTCAGCAACACGGCGACGACACTGCCAATCACCAGAAAACACACCCCGAATACCAAAAGATAAAGTGCCATGCAGTACTCCCTTTGGGGTTGAGTGCGAAATGACGGTACAGGTCATTATACCGCTCACATTTTTTGAAACGAAAATTTTGCGGATTGCCGAACTTTTTCAGAAAAGCGTGTCTGAGTAAGTATAGGCAACGTAGTGATAGCAGTCGCTAATGGTGTTGTCTCGCTATTGTTTTGATCCCTTGCTTCCGCTGCTCCATGAGCAGCGGTTTTTTTTGCCTGACGTTTATGGCGTCAAGGCGGCATGGTTCGCAATGTTCGGCGACAGCCTCCTCAGTGGCGACGAATGGTGAGCAAGGCGACAAGGATATCCCGCCGTGTGACAATCCCAACCAGGCGGCGTTGTTCAACCACCGGATATATTTTGGGTTTTGCGCCCAGCATTTCCTGAGCCAGATCGGTAATGCTTTTTACTGGAGTAACGCTGAGTACTTCATTGCGCATCAACTCTTTGACCAAGGGGGCCTCATCGTCATGGTACACGCTGTCGAGAACGCGGCCCAACACATCCTGCTCTGAGATGAAGCCGATCAGATTGTCATGCCGGTCGACCACCGGCGCCCCCGGCAGTCGGTGCAGTGCGAGCCCCTGGGCCAGCGTGGTGATCGACATTTCCGGCGAGACACGATAACAGTCACGAGACATGATATCGCGGACTGTGTGAGGCGTGGGTTTTGACATTGTGGTTCTCCTTGTGCATGAGCATGGCGAACGTTTAGTTACCTGTCACTCCATTCACTTTAGAAGATTTACATACAGATGCGATGATCATCCCGCTGGAGCATTCAACGCTTTAAAAGCGCTTGTAAAGGGCCGGGGGCGTCGCAATTGTTATTCTTATCTGGTCGAATAACCCAAGGGGCTGGCCGCAACAGACCCCAATGACTTGGCGTGAGGAAACATTATGGACGCACGTGAATATTTGAATCGCAAAGGGGTGCCGCTCGACCGTGATGCCGACCGCCCCAACACGCTGGAAGAGAAATCCTGGGAGCGTGCGCGTGAAGCCGGGCATCAACCCCCCAAGGTGGGAACACCCCACGATTGGGAAGAGTGGGAGCGCTATCACGATGATCTGGCGCATGACGCTGACGCTCTGACACAGAAAATCGACAAGGAAGCACACCGCAAGACGAAGGTTAACGAGTCCACCAAGGCTGAAGCGACGCCCGCAGTTGATAAAAGCGTTGAATATTACACTCCTGAAAAACCATCCGTTGGCGAATCGGCGACGCAGCCACCGCCGCTGACAGACATGCCTTCATCGGTGAAGGCCGCGTACTATGCATTGGCTGTGCTATTCCCTCCATTGGCGGTAGCGCTGACGGATGGGGGCGCGCGACGCGTCGCCATTACGACCTTGCTGACGTTATGCGTCTGGCTACCTGGGGTCGTTTTTGCTTTTGTCTGGCTTCGCCGACAATAAGGCGCCCCAATTCCCAGGCAGGTCAACATTCAAGCGATGTTTTTGCCTACCAGCCATTGGCATTGACGAAACGCTACGTATAATCCATGTCAACTTTTATAATGTCTGAGGTTTACAATGGCGTATCTCGTCGGTGTCACCGCGCTGTGGGCGTTCTCTTTCTCGCTGATTGGCGTTTATCTGGCGGGCCAGGTGGACAGCTATTTTGCGGTCCTCCTCCGGGTAGGGCTTGCCGCCCTGGTGTTCTTGCCGTTCCTGCGGCCGAGCCTGTTAAAAGGCAAGCAGCGTTTGGCGCTGATGGCGCTGGGCGCCATTCAGCTTGGCATTATGTACACCTTCTTCTATCAGTCATTTATATTGCTGTCGGTGCCCGAAGTTCTACTGTTTACTATCTTCACGCCCATTTATATCGCACTGCTGGATGACCTGCTGTTTGGACGGTTTACGCCGATCTACCTGTTAAGCGCTGGCTTGGCTGTGCTGGGCGCGGCGGTTATCCGCTACGATGGGGTGGATAGTGGTTTCTGGGCAGGCTTTTTAGTCGTTCAGGGGGCCAATCTGTGTTTTGCCATTGGCCAGGTAGGCTACCGGCGTCTAGCGGCTGACCTGCCCGCGGACTTGCCCTGGCACAATGTATTTGGCTGGTTTTTTATCGGTGCCATGGTGGTTGCGCTGCCGGTCTTCCTGCTGTTCGGCAATAGCGCCGCCTTGCCAACAACCGGCGTGCAGTGGGGCGTGTTGGCCTGGCTTGGACTGGTCGCTTCGGGCGTGGGGTATTTTGCCTGGAACCAGGGGGCGACCCGGGTCGATGCAGGGACGCTTGCGGTCATGAACAATGCGCTGGTACCCGCAGGGCTGGTCGTCAACCTGCTGATCTGGAACCGTGAAGCCGATGTGGCTCGGCTACTGCTCGGCGCGGGCATCATGGCGGCGTCGCTATGGTTGAACCATTGGTGGCTGCAACGTCAGCAGGCACACCCTGCCTAGGGCCGGTTGACGTTTCACTCACGTAAGTCCATTTGCCCGCGCTGCCTGCTCTGGCCATAATGGACTGATATTACTTGAGTCGACCCACGACCCATCATGTTCAGGAAGCTGCTGTGCCATCGAATACACCCAAGGAGTCAGGGCGGCCATTTAGTACCATCGGGCTAATTGGCCGCCTGGGCAGCGATAAAGTCGTTGACTCGCTGCAGCGCTTAGTCAATTACCTGGTTGAGCATCGCTACCGCGTACTGGTCGAAGATCGCACCGCAACGGTGGTCCCCCATCATGGCCAGCCCGAGGCCAGTCGACGTGCCCTGGGGGAGATGTGTGACCTGGTGATTGTGGTCGGTGGCGATGGCAGCCTGTTAGGCGCGGCCCGAACTCTTTGCCATAGCGGGACGCTGATTTTAGGGGTTAATCGAGGTCGCTTGGGCTTTTTGACCGACATCTCCCCGGATGAGCTGGAAAGCCGCGTTAGCGAAGTGCTGGCCGGTGAGTTCGAACGCGAGGAACGCTTTCTGCTGGATATGGCGCTATATCGCAACGGTGTCATGGTGGGGTCGGGCGAAGCGCTCAATGAAATCGTCGTTCATCCTGGCAAAGCGGTGCGCATGATCGAGTTCGAACTGTTCATCGATGGCCAGTTCGTTTACAGCCAGCGAAGCGACGGGCTGATTATCGCCACGCCCACGGGCTCTACTGCTTACGCCTTATCCGGCGGTGGACCGATCATGCACCCCAAGCTGGATGTGGTTACTCTGGTGCCGATGTTTCCGCATACGCTTTCAAGCCGCCCCATTGTCATTGATGCGGCCAGCGAGATTCGCCTGCACATCGGTGAGACCAACCTGTCCTACCCCCATGTCAGCTGCGATGGGCAAACACGCTCGGTCGCCAAGCCGGATGATGTGGTGGTCATTACGCGCAAGCCAGAACGCGTCCAACTGGTGCATCCCATTGGGCATAATTTCTACGAGGTGCTGCGCAGCAAACTCGGCTGGAGCAACCGGTTGGGAGACTGAAGATGGTCCACCAAATCGCCACCAAGTCGGTGTTTGAAGGCTACGATCTGATTGGGGACGTGCACGGGTGCGGGGCCACGCTCGTGGCGCTCCTCGAAAAGCTCGGCTATCGCCAGCGCAGTGGTGTCTATCGCCATCCGCGCCGCCGGGTGATCTTTCTTGGTGATCTTATCGACCGGGGGCCACGCATCCGGCTTGCCGTGACGATCGCCCGTCGTATGGTCGAGTCGGGCGAGGCCCAGATTGTCATGGGCAACCATGAATATAACGCCTTGGCGTATACCCACCCGGCACCGCCGAATAGCCAACAGCGCTGGTTACGCGAGCACACACCGCGTCACAACCGGATTATTCAGGATACGCTGGAACAGTACCGCGACCACACCAATGAATGGGAAGACACGCTGGCGTGGTTTAAAACGCTGCCGTTGTTTCTCGAGCAGGATGGCTTGCGGGTGGTCCATGCCTGCTGGGACCACCAGTTGATTACGCAATTCAAGCAGGATTACCCGGATGGCTGCCTGGATGACGATTTTCTGGTCGCGTCTACCGATCCATCGACTCAGGCGTTTCAGATTCTGGATCGCCTGACGCGGGGCAGCCATCTACCGCTTCCCGACAATGTTGCCATTCACTCGGGGGATGGGTTTACGCGGCGCAGTTTCCGCACTCATTTCTGGGCAGCATCGCCGCAGTGCTGGGGCGATGTCGCCTTCCAGCCTGATAACTTACCCGGCGATCTAGAGCAGCGACCGCTCAGCCAGAAAGAACGCGAGACACTAACTTATTATGGCCCTGACGAGCCGCCCTTGTTTGTTGGCCATTACTGGTGTGAAGGCATTCCTGCGTTGCCCACGGCGAACATTGCCTGTCTTGATTACAGTGCGGTGAAGTATGGCCGTCTGGTTGCCTATCGTTGGAATGGCGAACAAAACTTGAATGCCGATCAGTTTGTCTGGATTCGGGTTGCAAAAGAAGAGCAGAGTGTTTTAAACACCGTGCAGGATGACGATGATTGATCCGAATTGTTGCTGTTACATTAGGTTACATAATTTTTGCAAAACATATGAACTAACGTTGTCGCTGCTCGTCAGAATAGGTGTTCCCTTGAATGATCCCTTGCTATTTACCCGGCGGCCCCCCCGCCGGTTTTTTTTGTGGAAATAATAACCACTGTCTTGTCACGCTCTGGCGTGTTCTATCAAATGGTTGCCAAGCTTGGCGTTTGTATGAAAAGCCTATGTCGTTACCATGAAGGAAGCCTATGCACCCCGTAATGCGTTTACCCCCTGAAGCAGATACCCAGGCACTTCGCAAAGCGCTTTGGCGTTATCGCATAGGGCACCGGATTACCGCTGAAGACGATGCCCTGGTGCTCTGGGTCGCCGATCCAGATCAGCGTGAAGCACTTCTTGCGCTGGTAGCCCGCTGGCAGAAGGGGGAGCCCCTTGAATTAGCTGAGCAGGTCTCAAAGGCGGATTCCTTGGGGGTGCTCCCAACGCTAAAGCAGTTGCCGGTTACCGTGGCCATGGTGGTAGTGAGCCTGGTTGTCTTCGCCCTGATGGGGGTGTTCGGTGATCTGTTGGTCGTGGCCCTTACCATTGTGCCGATCGGCTTCGTGGGCGGTGAGTTAAGCTACGGGTCGCTGGCAGGTACGCTGGCCAGCGGCCAGGTATGGCGTCTGCTGTCGCCAGCTTTTCTGCATTTTGGCTGGATGCACCTGATCTTCAACCTGATGTGGGTCTGGTATTTCGGGCGTCAGGTCGAAGCATTTCAGGGCGGACGGACGCTGCTCCTGCTGCTGGTCGTCGCGGGCGTACTGGCGAACCTGGCGCAGTACGCCACCGGCACCGTGCTGTTCGGCGGCATGTCGGGTGTCGTTTACGCCTTGCTGGGGCATGTGTGGCTGATGTCGCGTCGGGTGCCGGGAAGCGGCTTTTTTGTACCGCAAATGCTCGTCGTGTTCATGCTGGGCTGGATGGTTTTTACCATGACCGACATGGCCGGGCTGGTAGGCTTTGGCAATGTTGCCAACGAGGCGCATCTTGGCGGGCTGATCGTCGGCCTGGTAACAGGCTGGTATTATAGTGCGCGGCGTTTACGGTCTTAACTGAGGAGTTTGGCATGAGCGATATGACCTTCGATAAAATGATCAACCAGATGACCCCGGCGATCTACGAGAGCCTCAAGCAGGCCGTATCGCTGCGCAAGTGGCCCGATGGTCGCTACCTCACTGCCGAGCAGACCGAATTGTGCCTTGAAGCCGTGATGCGCTATGAGGTGGAAAACAACGTGCCCGAAGCGAACCGCGTCGGGTACCTGGAACAGCGCACCTGCGGTGCTGGCGCCACGGGGCAGGGCGTTTCACCGGAAATGGCCGGCCTTGCCAAGGATGCGTCGCGTGACTGATGGCTTAGTGCAGGGGTGCCTGCGGAAAATGGCGGTGGAACCGGGCCCGACCCAGGCGCAACCCGTCAGCTATCAGCTGCGCGCCGGTGAGCATCGTATTGATTTGAACGCGCGGTTGGGGTCGCCGTTAAAGCTGCGTTGGAGCGGTGCTATCGCCTGCACCCATTGCGGCCGTGCCACCAAAAAAAGCTTTGCCCAGGGCTACTGCTATCCCTGCTTCAAGCGCCTGGCCCAGTGCGATACCTGCATCATGAAGCCGGAAACGTGTCATTACTATCAGGGCACCTGCCGCGACCCCGCATGGGGGGAGCAGCATTGCTTTCAGCCGCATATTGTTTACCTGGCCAACTCGTCGGGGTTGAAAGTAGGGATTACCCGTAAAACGCAAATGCCCACCCGCTGGCTGGATCAGGGCGCCATTCAGGCCTTGCCGATTCTCGAGGTCGATACCCGTCAGCAATCAGGCTTTGTAGAGATGCTGTTCAAGGAGCACGTTGGTGACCGCACCAACTGGCGGGCCATGCTCAAAGGCGAGGTGGCGGAGCTTGATCTGAAAGCCGAACGTGATCGCCTGATGGCCGCGACGGCCAGCGGCCTTGGACAACTGAAAAGCGAATACGGGGAGGACGCCATTCGCGAGCTGGATGGTCAACACCATGCCTTTCACTATCCAGTTGAGGCCTTCCCGCGCAAAATCGTGTCGCATAACTTTGATAAGCAGCCTGAAGTCAGCGGCATTTTGCAAGGCATCAAAGGCCAGTACTTGATGCTGGATACCGGCGTGATCAATCTGCGTAAGTTTACCGGTTACGAGGTAAGCGTTGCTTAATACCGCTTAGGGGTTACCGTAGCCCAGTGCCTTTTGCAGGTACTGGGCGTGACTTGTCACCCAGTGTGGGTCAATCGCCCCCCAATCGCGTATCTGATAGCGGCCGATGTTGTGCCGCTCACCTTCATCCTTTTCGAACACACATTCGATATCCAATTCGGCAAGCGAGGTAATGGTGTCTTGCGCGGTGCGCCTTGGCATGCCTGTCGCCTCGATCAAGGCGGGGACGCTGGCAGCGCCCTGGTCAATCAGGTACGCCACATAAAGGCGGCGGTAAAAGCTCGATTTGGTTTTGCTTAACGGCGCGGGCATGGCGCATCCTTTTATGGGTGTCGAGAGTAACGCCGCCCAGTCTAATAGAATAAATCCCCTTGCGCGCGCGGCGGGCGGAAATCGCGGGTATTCAATCCCTGCTCGGTGCGGGACTGCAATTTCCACTGGCGACTGGCACGATTGAACCGCTGGCCAATCATTTCGGCAAACACCCCTTCACCGCGGAAACGCTTGCCAAAGCGGGCGTCGTAATCCTTTCCGCCGCGGCACTGGCGAATCAAGCTCATCACTTTGGCTGCCCGTTCAGGGTAGTGGGCTTCCAGCCATGCCTCGAACAATGGCGCCACTTCATGGGGCAGGCGCAACAGCATCCAGGTGGCGGTGCGCGCCCCTGCGCGACTGGCGGCTTCCAGAATCCGCTCGATCTCATGATCGGTCAGCCCAGGGATGATCGGCGAAACCAGGGTGCCCACAGGAATACCCGCGGTGTTCAGCTCGCGGATGACTTTCAGGCGGGCCTGAGGCGACGCCGTGCGCGGCTCCAGGGTGCGTTTCAGGTTGGCATCCAGGCTGGTAAGGCTGATAAACACTCGCACCAGACGGTGTTCGGCCATTTCCGAAAGTAACTCAAGGTCTCTCAGTATCAGGCTGCTTTTGGTCACGATGGTGACCGGATGTCGACATTCCAATAACAACTCAAGCAAGCGGCGGGTGGTTTGGTGTTTTGCCTCAAGTGGCTGGTAACAGTCGGTATTGCCGGAAAGGTTAATCGGACGGCATACGTAATTAGGGTGGCAAAGCTCGTCGGTTAACCGCTCCACCAAACCGCTGCGGGCAATCAGCCTGGTTTCGAAATCCAGCCCTGGCGATAAATCCCAGTAGGCGTGGGAGGGGCGGGCATAGCAGTAAACGCAGCCGTGCTCACAGCCGCGATAAGGATTCAGTGAGCGGTCAAACGGCAAATCCGGCGAGGTGTTCCACGACAGGGCGCTTTTACTCACCTCTTCGCGTACCTCGGTGGCGATGGTGGTGGATGCTTCCTCCCGCCACCAGCCATCGTCTTCCGCAACGCTATGACTGGGCGCAAACCGATTGTGCGGGTCGTAGGTAGCCCCGCGTCCTTTGCGTACAGAGGAGCTGCCATCAGCGTAATGAAAAGCCGTCATCTGCCACCCCCGTTAATATATGGTTATATATACAGTATATGGCGTTTGTAAAAAGACGCAAGGCGAGGGAAAAGGGCTTAAGTGCTAAATTTTTACTTCTTCAATCACCAACCCCATCACCGAGGACAGGTGGCCGCCTTAATTCTCTAAAGCCGGTGTGGATATTGGCGTTACCGCTCTGCTGGCGATGATTCCGGATGAGGTCGAAAAATGATGGTTATTTTGTCTCTTTTAGGATACGGTGCTATTCTATCTTCAGAGTGCCATTCAAGGAGGGGGCATGCCAGAGATTGATGCTCTGCTCGGGCTTTCATTTTGTATGTATTTTTTTGATAACAAGCAGCACAAGCTTCCTCACCTGCACGTCAAATATGGTGGCTATGAACTGATAATCGCGATTGAGTCAGGTGAGTGCTTGGAGGGATATCTGCCCAATAAGCATCGTAAGCGGGCAGAAAACCACATTGCTGAGCATCGGGAGCAGCTAATGCATATGTGGCAGAAAGCAGTCAATGGTGAAAACCCAGGCAAATTAGGTGACATATGTTAAAAATCATTGATGTGGATCTGGTTGGGCCATATACGCTTGAACTGGTTTTTAGCGATGGTTTTCATGGTGTTGCTGATCTATCAGGCTATTTTAGCAAGGCGCCTTTTTCAGGGATTAAAGACTTCCAAAAGTTCTCACTAACCGCGGATGGGTCGCTCAACTGGCATGGCAATGAGCTTTCTGCGAGCACCCTGCGTGCAGTGACAAAAGGCGTGCAGAAAACAGCAGCCACTCACTTCAACGTGCAGGAAATGGAAGACGTTATCAAGCAAGCCTCATGGGACTCTATGCAGGAAGGGCGTCCCGACATTTTACAGGCGGCTATTCGTTCCTACGTGGAGCAGTTCGGGCATAGCCAGGTCATTGCCAAAGCAGGTATCAAAAGCCGTACCAGCGCCTATCGTTCTCTAAAGCCAGAAACCACCCCCAATTTCGCCACCTTGGTTCAACTGGGGCATGCGGTCATCGAATTAGCGAAAGAGAATGTCAGTGAGCGTTCTACAGCACAACTATAAAACCAGGAAGTTAAATCAGACATTCTAAGAAGAGTAAGTACGCAGGTGGTGGAAGATAAGCCATGAATTGAGCTCAAAGCTGACTGGCCAAAGATCCGGCGGCAGGTAGAGATTGAATAGCGTCGCTACGACCAAGTCAGTCGTGCAATGGCAAGAAAAACGCCTTGGCTCTCTCAAGCCAAGGCGTTTCGCGTTATCCAGCACGTTACGCGCTAGCGCTTAGCGTTTTTTCCGTGTGGTTTTTTTATCGTCGTTGGCTTTTTCGGCGCTCTCTTCACTTCTCCCATTGCCGGGGAAGTGCCCGCGCAGCAGCTCCAGCAGTCCCTGGGTCGAGGCGTCGAAGTCGGCGGCGTTGGTGTCGATGCGTTCGCTGATTTCGCCGGCGATGCGCTTGCCTAGCTGAACGCCCCACTGGTCGAAGGAGTTGATGTTCCAGATAACGCCCTGTACGAACACCTTGTGTTCGTAAAGCGCGATCAGGGCACCTAGGTTTTTCGGCGTCAGCTCGTCCAGCAGCAGGGTGCTTGATGGGCGGTTGCCGGGGCAGCTGTAGGGATCGTGCTGGCTGAGCTCCTTGCTGTCTCCCTGGCTGCCTTCCATAAAGGCGTTGGCCTGGGCGAGCATGTTGGTCAGCAGCGCGAAGTGGTGGTCTTCGACACCCGGCTCGGGCTTGAGTGAGGCGATAAAGTCGATGGGCACGTAGCGCGTGCCCTGGTGCAGCAGTTGGAAGAAAGCGTGCTGACCGTTGGAGCCGGTCTGGCCCCAGACAATCGGGCCGGTCTTGTAATTCACCGGATGGCCGAAGATGTCCACTGACTTGCCGTTGGACTCCATATCCAGCTGCTGGAGAAACGAAGGCAACTGGTGCAGGGCCTGGTCGTAGGGCACGATGGCCTGGGTTTCCGCACCAATGAAATTGATATACCAGATGCCAATCAGCGCCATCAGTACCGGCATGTTCTCGGAGAAGGGCGCTTCAATGAAGTGATTGTCCATCTCGTGAGCGCCTTCCAGCAGCTCGATAAAGCCTTCAAAGCCAATCGAAAGGGCGATGGGAAGGCCAATGGATGACCACATGGAGTAACGCCCGCCGACCCAGGCCCAGAACTCGAACACATTCTCTTCACGAATACCGAACTCCATCGCCGCGCGGCGATTGGTGGAGGCAGCAATAAAGTGTGCGCCCACATCGGCATCTTCGCCCGCGTTCTCCAGGAACCAGCGCCGCGCGGTCTTGGCGTTGAGCAGGGTTTCCTGGGTGGAGAAGGTCTTGGTCGAGACGATGAACAGCGTGGTGGCCGGGTCGAGACGCGAAAGCACCTTCTGGATATGGGTGCCGTCCACGTTGGAAACGAAGTGGAAGTGCAGCTCCGGGTGGCGGTACTTCAATAGCGCACGGACGGCCATGTTGGGGCCCAGGTCCGACCCGCCGATGCCAATGTTGACCACGTCCTTGATGCGTTTGCCGCTATAGCCTTTCCACTCACCGCTACGCACCGCCTCGGAAAACTGCTTGATCTGCTCGCGGGTGCGGGTGATCTCGGGCATTACATCCTTGCCATCGACAAACACCGGCTCGTCGCCCAGGTGGCGCAGCGCAGTGTGAAGTACCGGGCGGTCTTCGGTGACGTTGATGATATCGCCCGAGAACATCTGCGCTCGGCGCTGCACCAGGGCGGAGTGGTCGGCCAGCTCGATCAGCTTGGCCTTGACCTCGTCGGATACGTGGTGCTTCGAGTAGTCGAGGAAAAGGCCGCCCACCCGCAGGCTCATTTTTTCAAAGCGCTGCGGGTCATTGGTGAAGTAGTCACGAATGCGGTCGTTAGCGGTTTTGTCGCGCAGGCGTTCGAGTGCCTGCCACGTCACACTGCGGGTTAACTGAAACATAGCGGTGTCCGTTGTTGTAGATCGGCAAGTTGTCTTGATGTTATGTGTGTAAAAATACTACATAAAACGCGCACTGTGGCAAACCACCGTAAACAAAAGCGTGTTGCGCGGTAATAAAACCAATAACTGTCTCAAGAAAAAGGCGGGCCTTGGCCCGCCTGGTATGGCTTAGCTGGCAATGGCCACCTGGGTGGCGCCACGTTTGATCATGGCATAGCTCAGGCCGGTAATCAGTGAGCCCACCACAATGGCGCCCAGGTAGAGAAAGACCGGGGTGATGGCATTGGGGATAAGCAGTACGAAGATACCACCGTGGGGTGCCATCAGTTTAGCGCCTACCAGCATGGAAAGTGCGCCGGTAACGGCACCGCCCAGCATGCAGGCAGGGATTACCCGCAGGGGGTCTTTGGCGGCAAACGGAATCGCCCCTTCGCTGATAAAACACATACCCAGCACAAAGGAGGCCTTGCCTGCCTCGCGCTCGGGCGCCGAGAATTTGTTGCGCGCCACCAGACTGGCAATGCCCATACCGATGGCAGGTACCATGCCAGCGGCCATGATCGCCGCCATGGGACCATAGGTTTCCGAGGCCAGAAGCCCGACGCCAAAGGTATAGGCGGCTTTATTGACCGGGCCGCCCAGGTCGAAACACATCATGGCGCCCAGCAGAATACCCAGCAATACCGCGTTGGCAGAGCCCATGGTCTCAAGGAAGTTGGTCAGCGTGTTGAGAATGCCCGCCACTGGCTCGCCGACGATATAGATCATTACCAGGCCGGTGACCAGGCTGGCGATCAGTGGAATAATCAGAATCGGTTTGAGTGACTCGATACTCGAAGGCAGCTTGACATAACGGGTAACCGCCAGGGCGACGTAACCGGCCAGGAAGCCGGCCAGAATACCGCCGATAAAACCAGCGCCAATATCGGCGGCCAACATGCCGCCAATCATGCCCGGCGCGATACCGGGGCGGTCGGCAATCGAGTAGGCAATATACCCCGCGAGTACCGGGATCATCAGCGCGAAGGCGGTGCCGCCGCCGATTTTCATCAGCGCGGCGGCCAGCGAGCCTTCTTCCTCGGCGGCGTTGATACCGAACACAAACGACAGCGCGATCAGCAAACCACCCGCCACCACCATCGGCAGCATGAAGGATACGCCGGTCAGCAGGTGCTTGTAGACGCCTTTCTCCTTGACGCTTTTGCCTTCACTGCTGGTACTGGCCTGGTTGCCGTTTTCGACACTGGCGTGGACAAGGGCGGCTTCCAGGGTTGGGCGTGGTTTTTTCAGGGCACTGCCGGTAGAGGTGCGATAAATGCGTTTGCCCGCAAAGCGGGTAGGGTCAACGTCGATATCGCAGGCCAGCACGACTACATCGGCGTCGGCGATCTCTTGTTCTTTCAGTTGATCCTGGGCGCCTACCGAGCCCTGGGTTTCAACGCGGATCGCATGACCCATGGCCTTGCCTGCTTCCGCTAGCGCTTCGGCAGCCATAAAGGTATGGGCAACGCCTGTCGGGCAGGCGGTCACGGCGACAATATTCTGCCCTTCAGCGGCGGTTGGCGCCGTAGAGTTGGCAGCGGGTGCATCCGTGGGCGCTTGATAGAGCGGCGCATCGCGTTTCGCGGTGGCCAAAAAGCCACTGGGGTCAGGGAGCGCGTCGGCAATCGGCGCTTGATAGAGCCGCTTGCCTTCAAAGCGCTCGGGGGCTGGCACGTGATCCGCGGCGACGACGATCAGATCGGCGTTGGCAATCTGCTCGGCGGTGGCCGCCTGAAGCGGTGCCAGCTCACCGTGCATTTCCACATGAACGTGCCAGCCTTGGCGTTCGGCGGCTTGCTCCAGCCGCTTGGCGGCGAGGAAGGTGGTCGCCATGCCGCTGGGGCAGGCGGTAATCAGAATTACATTCATAGCGTAGCTCCCTCGGTGGTGGTGTCATCAAGACGCCGTACCCGGGTCTGTTGTTGGAGTGAGTCGAAGTCGTCGGCCTGGGGGTTGCCCACGCCCACATGGCGAACCGCATCGGCGGATAATGCCGTGGCGAAACGAAGGGTTTTCTCGGGGTCGTGGCCGCTGAGCAGGCCGTGGAGCATGCCCGCGACGAACGTATCGCCGGCGCACACGGTGTTGACGGCGGTGACTAAGGGTGGCGTTGCCTGCCAACTGCCCTGGGCGTTAACCCAAAGCACACCATCGGCACCGGCAGAGACCAGCGCCTGTTCCACGCCGCCTTGATGCAGACGACGTGTCGCCTGGGTCAGCGCATGACGGGTTTCAAGCGGCTCACCGAGCCAGTGTGCAAGCTCAAGCTCGTTGGGCTTGACGGCGGTGGGCTGTATCTCAATGGCGGCGCTAAGCGCCGCGCCGCTGGTATCCACCCAGAGAGGAACACCGCTGGCCTTCATGTGCTGGAGAAAAGCGCGAAAGTCATCGAGACTGAGCCCCGGCGGTAAGCTGCCCGCCACCACGACCGCGTGAGGCGGCGCGGCGCCGTATAAATGTGCATCCAGCCTTGCCGTTAAACGTTGCAGATCGTTTGAAGTGATCGGCGTGCCGGGGCCGTTGATGTCGGTGACCCGGCCGCTTTGTTCAGCAAGCTTGGCATTGATGCGTGTTTCACCCGCAACACGCACGAAGTCGTCATGCAAGGTGGCGTGCTGAAAGGCCAGTGCGAAAGGGGCGTCGTTATCAGCACCCAGAAAGCCGCTCACGGTCACGTCATGGCCTAACCCTGCCAGTACCCGGGCAACATTGACGCCTTTACCCGCGGCCTCCAGCTGGGCGCTATGGGGGCGGTTAACTGCCCCTGGCGTGAGCTGGTCAAGGCTGAACGCCAGGTCCAATGCCGGGTTGAGGGTAATGCATAGCACACGGGCCATCAGCGAGCCTCCAGCGCGTCGCGTACGTCATCGCTGGTGGCCTGGGCCAGTGCCAATTGAGCGCTGGCCTGGGCATCCGCCAGATCAAACTCGCGCAGCCGCGCCTTGACCAGCGGGATCTGCCGGGCGCTGACAGAAAGCTCGTCAACGCCCAGGCCCACCAACACGGGCACTGCCATGGCGTCAGAGGCTAGCTCGCCACAGACACCCACCCATTTGCCCTGGGCATGGGCGGCATCAACGGTCATCTGGATCAAACGCAGCACCGCCGGATGCAGGCCGTCGGCCTGGGCGGATAGCTCCGGATGACCGCGGTCGATGGCCAGGGTGTACTGGGTCAAATCGTTGGTGCCCACCGAGAAGAAGTCCACCTCGGCGGCCAGCGACGGCGCCAGCAGGGCACTGGAAGGCACCTCGATCATCACGCCGAGCTGGACGTCGGTGGCCCGCTGAGACGGGGCGATCTCGCTCAGTAGCCGGTCATAAATCGCCTTGGCGGCACGGAACTCGGCGATGTCCTTGACCATGGGCAGCATGATGCGCAGAGGGCTATCCTTACCGGCCATCAACAGCGCGCGTAACTGGGTTTCGAGCACTTCCGGCTGGGTCAGCGCCAGGCGAATGCCGCGCAGGCCAAGGAAGGGATTGTCTTCCTGCGGTACCGGCCAGTAGGGCAGCGGCTTGTCGCCGCCGACGTCCAGCGTGCGGGCCACCAGCGGGCGGCCGCCGAGGGCGTCAATCGCCTGGCGGTATTCGTCGATCTGGGTCGCCAGATCCGGCGCGCTGGCGTGGGCCATGAACAGGAACTCGGTGCGCAGCAGGCCAACACCTTCGGCGCCACGCTCGACGGCGTCTTCGGCATGCGCGGTGTTGCCCAGGTTGGCGGCGACTTCGACCCGGTGACCATCCTGGGTTTGAGCCGTTTCAAAGCGCGTTTCCCAGGCGTCGGCTTCGCGCTGCTGCTGGTCAAGCAACTGCTGCTCGGCGCGCTGCAGGCGGTCTTCCGAAGGCTTGTGAGTGACCCGCCCGCGTTCGCCATCGAGAATCATCATGCCGCCGTCAGGTAGCGCCATGACGGCGTCACCGGCACCGACAACCGCCGGGATGCCTAACGCGCGGGCCAGAATCGCGCTATGCGCAGTAGCGCCGCCGCGAACGGTGAGCAGACCACGCACTCGCGAGGTATCCAGCCGTGCGACATCAGAGGGGCCAATATCGTCCATCACCAGAATATACGGATGGTCGGGCGGCGCGGGCAGCTTGACGTCGCACAGTACGCCGAGGACTCGGCGGCCCACGTCGCGCAGGTCGGCGGCGCGTTCGGCCAGTAGCCGGTCGGCAAGCATTTCCTGGGCGTGGGCGGCGGTGTCGATGGCTTCCCACCAGCCAGCCTCTGCCGAGGCCCCTTCGCGGATGGCGTCGATGGCGGCCTGGTGCAGCTCCGGGTCGTCGAGCATTTCTTCGTGCATGGAGAGAATGTCAGCGACTTCACCGCCCGGCGCGTTGTGTACCAGCGTTTCCAGCTGGTCGGCGCCTTCTTTCAGCGCCTCGCGCAGGCGCGTCACTTCATGCTCGGGGTCGTCGGCGTGCTGCGGGTATTCAAAGCTCGGCGGGCGGATGACGAACACCGGCGCGATGGCAAGCCCCGGCGAGGCGGCCACGCCGGTATGCGGCGTATCGTCAGCCAGCGGTTCCACGGCGGGCTTGGTGCTGTCGGTAGCGGGAGAGACGCTTTCCCGGCCGCCGTCAAAGGCGGCAACTTTCTCGCCCAGGCCGGACTCGACGGCCTCGCTGACGGCCGCGAGTGCCTGGCCTGCCTGCTCGCCTTCGGCAGAAAATACCAGCCATTGGCCCCGCCGTGCGCCCAAACCAATCACCTTGGTCAGACTGGCGGCGGAAACCGGCGTGGCGCTGCCTTCTTCAAGGCGAACGTTGATCGGCACCGCCTGGGCGCGGGCGTTCTGGACCAGTTGCTTGGCCGGGCGAGCGTGGAGGCCGTGAGGGTTCAATACGCGGGCGCGCTGGGTTTGCGTGCTGGCGGTTTCACCCGCCAGGGTGGCCAGCCACTGGGCACTGGTGTTGTTGACCAGGCTCTCGCTGTCGTTGTGGTCCAGCAGAGGCAATAATTGCTCGAGCAGTGAACGATGGCTTTCACCGCTGGCCGCCAGGCAGAACAAGGCATGAACGGGATGGCCGTGATGATTCAGTGATGTATCCGCCGGGGTTGCAACACCCAGAGCGGGCTGGGTAACCCCGTGAGCGTGGCTTGCCAGCCACAGGCCGTTACCCAGCCAGGTGGGCTCAGCGGAGGCAATGGCGCTGATAAACGTATTATCGACGCAGCCGCTTTGGCGCAGTCGTGCGGCAGCGGCTAACGTCAATTCCTGCAAGTCCTTGGCGGGGAAGCTAACGCACAGGGTGTCGTTATCCAGACGTGGCATCACGGCTGGCTTGGAAAGCAGGCGCGCCACATCGGCGGCGGAGGTGGCGTCAGCCAGCTGCTCAGCGACGCCCTCGCGATCCAGTACATGGGTCAACTGGCGCAGGATGTCGAGGTGCTCGTCGTTTTGTGCGGCAATGGTCACCAGCACGTGCACCTGCTGCCCATCGTGCCATTGAACCCCGTGGGGAAACTGTAAAACGCGTACCCCGGTTTGCTTGACGTATTGGCGGCTTTCCGGGGTGCCGTGGGGGATAGCGATGGCATTGCCCAAAAACGTCGAGGACTGGGCTTCCCGGTCGAGCAAGCCGTCACGATAGTCGGGTTCGACAAACCCCGCCGCCACCAGCGCATCGGCGGCGCTGTTGAGAGCTGCTCGCCAGTCGTCAGCATGGCAGTCCAGCAATATGTCATCAGAGCCGAGCGTCAGCATAGGTGTCTCCGTGTAGAACCATGGTCGTAGCGCACCGAAGTGAGCTGGATGAATCGTGTCATCTGTGTATAGTTGGCTATGCTGAATCGATTCACTTCGGGACACAAGAGGTTCGCGCCTAGACTTTGGTCTGATGGGCGTCTGTCGACTGTTAAACTGGCGGCAATCAGAGGGGAAATTCATGACACTTGCCGATATTGCCCGGCTTGCCGGGGTATCACGTACCACCGCCAGCTATGTGATTAATGGCCAGGCCGAAAAACGCCGCATTAGCCAAGCGACCATCGACAAGGTGATGGCGGTCGTTCGCCAGCACCGTTATCACATCGACCCCCAGGCCGCCGCCCTGCGCCGGGGGGCCAGTCGTTTACTGGGGTTGATCGTACCTGACCTGGAAAACATCAGTTACGCGCGGCTTGCCAAGCGTATAGAGCGGGGCGCTCGCGAACGCGGCTATCAACTGCTGGTGGTGAGCTCCGACGATTGCCCGGAAAGCGAGCGGGCGCTGGCGCTCGCGTTGCGCGCCCAGCGCTGTGAAGTGCTTATCACGGCGAGTTGTCTGGCCAGCGACGATCCGTTTTACGCGGACCTGGTAAAAGAAGGCTGGAGCGTGGTGGGAATGGACCGGGGGCTGGACCCTGAACACTTTGCCAGCGTGGTCAGTAACGACCGTCAGGCATCGCTGGCGCTGACCCACTCGGTGATTGACCCGGCTACCCAGCGCGTTGCATGGCTCGAGGCAATGCCAGACCTTTCCATCAGCCGTGAGCGCCGGGCCGGGTTTCAGCAGGCGCTAGCGGGCACGTCCATAACGCCGCTGTATTTATGCGGTACGCACTATGAGCGTAGCGAAGGCGCCCGCCTGGCGGTCAAGCTGCTGGATGAAGAGGGGGGAGCCGATGCGTTGGTTACCGCGTCCTATACGCTGCTGGAAGGTGTGTTTGACGTCTTTCTGGAGCGAGGAGGGTTGCCGGAAGGGATGCGGTTGGCCACCTTTGGTGATCATCGCCTGCTGGATTTTTTGCCTCAGCCGATCAACTCGGCACCGCAGGATTACGACCGCATCGCGGAGTTGACGCTACGCTGTGCCCTGGCCGCGACAGAGGGCGAGCCCCAATGCGGTCAGCAGGTGGTGGCACGCCATATGCGCACCCGTCATCCCGGTGCGCAAATGATGGCCTGAAATCAAGCGGCCAACGACTCGCCGCTGGTCAGTCAATCCTTGCGGGCTTCGGCCCAAGCATCTGCGTCGGGTATCGACATGTCGTAGCTTTCATCCAGATAAGGCGAGGAAAGCACAAAGTCGGCGCTGGCGGCATTGCACGCTACCGGGATGTTCCAAAGTGCCGCAAGGCGCAGTAGCGCTTTGACATCCGGGTCGTGGGGCTGGGGCGCGAACGGGTCCCAGAAAAAGATCAGCACGTCGAGCGCCTGCTCGGCAATGCGTGCGCCAATCTGCTGGTCACCGCCAAGCGGCCCGCTCATCAATCCTTCGATAGGCAGTCCCAGTGCGTCGTGCAAGCGTTTTGCCGTGGTGCCGGTGCCAAGCAGTTCGTGGCGGCTCAGCGTGTCCTTCCAGCGCGTCGCCCACTCAAGCATTTCGGTTTTCTTGCCGTCGTGGGCAATCAGCGCAATCCGCTTGCGGGCCTGGAGCTTGCGAATTGCCTGACGAGGGGGGCGCGCATCGTTCATGGTATGGATCTCCAAAGCAGGATCATGGCGACTCGGACGCAACGGCTAACACCTTCATGGTGTTGGTGCCGCCATGGGCGTTCATATGGTCGCCTCGAGTGAGAATGACATGCTCGCCGGGGTCCGCCAAGCCGTGGGCTTTTAATAATCTCAGCGCCTCGCCGTTGACGTCTTCTGCCTGCATGTGGGTCGTGTCGAAGGGTATCGAGACCACGCCCCGGTACAACGCCATGCGGCGCTGAGCGATGGGGCTATGGGCCAGGCCGACAATCGGCAGCTTGGAGCGAATGCGCGATGCAATCAGTGGCGTATAGCCCGTGGCGGTCATGCAGGCAATCACGCTGACACCCTCGAGATGGTTGGCCGCGTACATGGCAGACAGCGCAATGGTCTCGTCAATGCGCTCGAAGCCTTCGTGAATGCGGTGGCTCGACTCCTGGGCAATGCGCTCGCGTTCGGCGCCCAGGCAGACGCGGTTCATCGCCTCGATGGTCTCCACCGGATAATCCCCCGCGGCGGTTTCGGCGGAGAGCATCACCGCGTCGGTGGCATCCAGCACCGCGTTGGCCACGTCAAACACCTCGGCCCGGGTGGGCAGCGGCGACTCGATCATCGACTCCATCATCTGGGTCGCGGTAATCACCGCACGGTTCAGGGTGCGGGCGTGCTTGATGATGCGCTTCTGGGTGCCGATCAGTGCTTCATCGCCAATTTCCACGCCCAGGTCGCCACGCGCCACCATCACGGCCTCCGAGGCCTGGATGATGCCATCCAGGGTTTCGTCGTTGGCCACGGCTTCGGCGCGCTCGAGTTTGGCAACCAGGCCGATGTCCTTGCCAGCCTCACCCAGGAGGGTGCGTGCCTCCTGCATATCGGCGGCGCTACGCGGGAAGGAAACCGCCAGGTAGTCCACGCCGATATCCAGAGCGGTGACCAGGTCGGCCTTGTCCTTTTCAGTGAGCGCCGGGGCGGAGAGGCCCCCGCCTTGCTTGTTGATGCCTTTGTTGTTGGACAGCTTGCCGCCCACGTGAACCCGTGTGTGCACTTCCTGGTCAACCACTTGAGTGACATCCAGGACCACGCGACCGTCGTCGAGCAGCAGGCGGTCGCCGGCGGTGACGTCATCGATCAGCGACTTGTAGTCACAGCCGACCCGTTCCTGGTTGCCCTGGTCAGTGCCGAGCGCCATGTCGAGGATGAACGGCTGGCCGTGGGTGAGGTGGATGGCACCATCCTGAAAGCGTGAAATGCGAATTTTAGGCCCTTGAAGGTCGCCCAGTACGGCGACGCTACGCCCCAGTCGCTGGGCGATCTCGCGAACGTCCTGCAGGCGGCGGCGATGGTCGTCCGCGGCGCCATGGGAAAAGTTCAGGCGAACGACATCGACACCGGCTTTCAGCATGGCTTCCAGTACACCGGGTCGGTCGCTTGCGGGGCCTAGCGTGGCGACAATCTTGGTGCGGCGTAAGGGGAGTGAGAGGATTTGGCTCGTCATTGCACATTCTCCTGGGTCGGCCATGGTTATTGTTGGCGCTGCGCGGATATTGAAATTGCAGGCTATTAAGTTGTGGACTACGATAGCGTCTATATAGTAATTTTACTACATATTGATTGAAAGGCAGCCTTTTTGAGGACTTTGGCTCCGCAAAGCGTCTCATTAGGGTGCTTAAATACGTATTTTTAGTAACTTTTTACAGAATATAGAACCGGTTGCGTAGCAAAGATCCGCTATGTATTTTTGTTACAAACGTTCTCTGCAAAGGTGAGGTGCTCCATGACAATAAGAGTCGCTATCAACGGCTTCGGTCGCATTGGCCGTAACGTACTGCGTGCCCTTTACGAAAACGGCTACCGTGATCGTATGCAGGTCGTCGCGATCAACGACCTCGGCGATCCGTCGCTTAACTCCCACCTGCTTCGCCATGACACCGTCCACGGTCACTTTCCGTATTCGGTCGATCATGACGCGGAAAGCATCAGCGTCGACGGCGACCGCATCGCGATCTCCTCCGAGCGGGATCCCGCTAAATTGCCCTGGGCGTCGATGGACATCGATATCGTCATGGAATGCACCGGCTTGTTCACCAAGCGCGAAGCGGCCGCCAAGCATATCGAGGCGGGGGCCAAGCGTGTGCTGATTTCAGCACCCAGTTCTGATGCCGATGCCATGATTGTATACGGCGTCAATGAAGAAACACTCACCGCTGACCATAAAGTGGTCTCGAATGCCTCCTGCACAACAAACTGCCTGGCGCCGGTTGCCAAAGCCTTGAACGATGCAGTGGGTATCGAGAATGGCCTGATGACGACGGTGCATGCCTATACCAATGACCAGAACCTGTCGGATGTCTATCACACTGACCCCTACCGGGCGCGCAGTGCGACCCAGTCGATGATTCCGACCAAGACGGGTGCCGCGGCTGCCGTCGGCAAGGTGCTGCCCGAGCTTGAGGGTAAGTTCGATGGTCTGGCAGTGCGCGTGCCGGTGATCAACGTCTCGCTGGTGGATCTGACCTTTACTGCGGGCCGTGACACCACCGCAGAAGAGATCAACGCGGTCGTTGAAAAAGCGGCAGTCAATTCACCGGTCTTGGCGGTCAACGCCCAGCCATTGGTGTCTATCGATTTCAACCACGACGCCAACTCGTCCACTTTCGATACCAACCATACCCGTGTTAACGGGCGGCTGGTGAAAATCATGGCCTGGTACGACAATGAGTGGGGCTTCTCCAACCGCATGCTGGATACCGCGGAAGCCATGCAGGCCGCCGCCAAGTAATTCAACTGGTCAGGGGCAGGTATCGCCGAGCAATAACTCCGTTTTCAACCGTTGTTGCTCGGCGGGCTTCAGGCCGAGAATCATCTGCGCCGCCACCCGCCCTTTGCCTTCGCTATCCTGCCTAACCGTCGTCAAACGGGGGGCTCGGTACTGGCCTTCCGCAATCCCGTCAAAGCCGGTGATACGCAGCTCCTCGGGTACCCGGATGCCGCGCTGCTCGGCCAGCGTCAGGGCCGTCAAGGCAATGCGATCCGACATGCACAACAGCAGGTCGGGACGCTGGTGCTCAGGTTGATCGAGTATTTCTGCCAATACCGGGCGACACACCTCGAACGTATTCTCCTCGATATTCCACAGCGGTACCTGTTGTGCATCCACGCCGTGTTCGCTGAGCGCGGTATGGAAACCTTCCAGCCGTGCGCGGCTGATCGTACTGGTGTTGGGCAGCAGGGTGTGCTCGGGCGTCACGCGCCCGTTGCAGGGTTCCTTGGTCAAGCGCAGGTTAATAATCGCTGGTCGCTTTGATGGCTGCTTGAGGGCATGGCAGGCGATGTGGTAGCTAGCCTCGGTATCGTCGATATGAACCGTTGGGCAGCCTTCTACGTCAAAATCGACCGAGACGAGCGGACGATGGGTTGGCAGCCGCTGCAACAGCTGGTTATTGGGCATCAAACCATAGACGATGAAGCCATCGGCGATATTAGCCGAGCCCGCTGGTTGCGAATCGTGTCCACGCCCCGGCAGCAGCAACAGCGTATGCCCATGGGCGTCGAGAACTTCGGCGACGCCGGAGAGAAACTCGCTGGCCACGGCATCATTCAAGCTGTAGGTAAGGCTCTCTGCCAGTACCACGGCAACAATTCGTGAACGGCCGGTGCGCAGGCTGCGGGCCTTGGCATCCGGACCGCTGTATCCCAGGCGGGCCGCTTCACTCAAGATGCGTTCGCGCAGTGTGGGAGACAGTTGGTCGGGCCGGTTGAAGGCGTTGGAAATGGTGGCAGTGGAGACGCCGAGTTCACGGGCAAGGTCCTTGAGCGTCATTCGGCGGGGTGGTGTCACGGGGTTTCCTATGCAGGCTAATGTCAGGCGTCCATCCGCAAGAATACCGACCCCCGCAGCCACCCGACAAGCCCTGCATCATACGGCTCGTCGCGATCTGCGCGGGTCGGTGGATAATCGTGGTCAAAGCACGAGTCAGGCGGCTTGCCGTTGAGCAGGCAAATCCAGCGCGGCACCGCGGTCATCGAACAGATGGACATGTTGCGTGTCCGGTACTAGCGCGACGTGTTGCCCTTCTTCCCATTGACTAGGCGCTTCGCTGCGATGGATCAGCAGTGTATCCCCTTCTTTGGGATCCAGGTAAACGTAGACTTCGTTACCCAGGTATTCAACGTTGACGATCTCGAAACGGTTATCTCCAGACGGCTCTGCCAGGCGGAGGTGTTCCGGGCGCACGCCAATACTGAGCCCGGCGCTTTGCGGCTGCGCACTTGCATCCTGTGGTAAGGCAAGTTCGCCCACGCCTGCAGCGAGTACCCGGCAGCCATGGTCATCCTTTGCCAGCAGTTGGGCGGGCATGAAATTCATGGTGGGTGAGCCGATAAACCCGGCAACGAACTTGGTAGCGGGGCGCTGATAAAGCGCTTGAGGGCTGCCCACCTGCTCGACGTGGCCGCCGTTGAGGACCACGATCTTGTCGGCAAGCGTCATGGCCTCTACCTGATCATGGGTCACGTAGATCATGGTGGAGCCGAGACGATTATGCAGCCGGGCGATTTCGTTGCGCATCTGCACCCGGAGTGAGGCGTCCAGGTTGGAGAGCGGTTCGTCAAACAGCAGAATGCGCGGTTCCCGGGCCATGGCACGGCCCATGGCTACCCGCTGGCGCTGGCCACCGGAAAGTGCCTTGGGCTTGCGGTGCAGCAACTCTTCCAACTGAAGAATCCTGGCTGTGCTCATCACCCGATCATTGATCGTCTCATCCGACTGTTTGGCCAGCTTAAGACCAAACGCCATGTTGTCGTATACGGTCATGTGCGGGTAGAGCGCATAGGACTGGAACACCATGCCGACACCGCGTTCACGTGGCGGTAAATCGTTGACCACAGTGTCATCAATACGCAAATCGCCATCGGTGATGGATTCCAGACCGGCAATCAGGCGCAGCAGGGTGGATTTGCCGCAGCCCGATGGGCCGACAAACACCACGAATTCGCCGTCGCCGATTTCCAGATCGACATCGTCGATGATGTGGTCGCGGCCAAACACCTTGTTAATTTTTTCAAGCGTAACACTTGCCATGGGTGACTCCTTGCCAACCTCAAGGCCTGTGCCCCGGGTTGGCCTGTTGTTGTTTGAAACGGTTTAGGCGGTGCGCATAAAGGCCGCCTGGTAAGCGGGGAGCGTCAGTCGGTCGCCGTCGCGTTGATAGTTGAAGCCGTGGCCGTCGAGATCGGCGGTCACCGTAACGGGGAGCGTAACCTCTTGCGGCAGGCCGGTCAGATTGAAAACGCACAGCAGGGATTCGTCGCCGTTTTGGCGGGTAAAGCCCAGCAGGTCGTCGCCCACGTCGACCAGCGTCAAGTCACCGTCAAACAGCGCGGCGTGCTGGCGCCGAAATGCCAGCAAGTGGCGTGTGGCATTGAGGGTTGAGGCCGAGTCGCCCTGTTGCTGGCTCACGGCAAGCTCGCGATGTCGTGGCGAGACCGGCAGCCATGGTTCAGCGCTTGAAAAGCCCGCCTGGGACGAATCATCCCAGGGCATGGGCGTGCGACAGCCGTCGCGGCCCTTGAATTCGGGCCAGAGCACCTTGCCGTAAGGGTCCTGAATGCGTTCAAAGGGAACCTCGGCTTCGGGTAGCCCAAGCTCTTCGCCCTGATAAAGGCAGACGCTGCCACGTAGTGAAAACAGCATTGCCAGGGCCACTTTAGGATAGGCCGTTGGGTCTTCGTCGGCGCCCCAGCGCGAGGCGCTGCGCTCAACATCGTGATTCGAGGTGGCCCAGCACGGCCAGGCATCGCCCGCCAGCCGCTGGAAGCGCTCGATGACCTCACGTAGATAGGCAGCGGAATGCGGCTTGTTGAGCAGGTCGAAGGTGTAGGCCATGTGCAGCTTGTCGCCCCCGGCGGTGTACTCGGCCATACGCTCCAGCGGGTTGTCATCGCCGATTTCACCCACGGTCGTGGTGCCGGGGTATTCATCCATCAGCGCGCGCAGATCCTTGAGAAAGTCCAGGTTCTCCGGGCGGCTGAGGTCATAGACATGGCGCTGCCAGGTATACGGATTGCTGTCCGGGGCGCCCAGGGTTTTGGCTTCGCCTTTGGGAACGGGTGGGTTGTCGCGTAACTTGGTGTCATGAAAGAAAAAGTTGACCGTGTCCAGGCGGAAACCATCGACACCCAGCTCCAGCCAGAAGCGCATATTATCCAACTGGGCCTGACGCGCTTCCGGGTTATGGAAGTTGACGTCCGGCTGACTGGTTAGAAAGTTATGCATGTAATACTGCTGGCGGCGTGGCTCAAAGGTCCATGCCGGGCCGCCAAAAATCGACAGCCAGTTGTTGGGTGGCGTGCCGTCTGGCTTGGGGTCAGCCCATACAAACCAGTCAGCCTTGGGATTGGTGCGATTCTGGCGGCTTTCCTGAAACCAGGCGTGCTGATCAGAGGTATGGCTGATGACCTGGTCGATCATCACTTTCAGGCCCAGCCTGTGGGCTTTGGCCAGCAGCGCCTTGAAGTCGTCCAGCGTGCCGAACATCGGGTCCACGTCGCGGTAGTTGCTGATGTCGTAGCCGAAATCGAGCATTGGCGAAGTAAAGAAAGGCGATAGCCAGATACCGTCGACATTGAGCGATGCCACATAATCGAGCTTTTCAGTAACGCCGGGTAAATCACCGATACCATCCCCGCGGCTGTCCATGAAGCTGCGCGGGTAAATCTGATAGATAACGCCGCCGCGCCACCAGGCGTTTGTGTCTTGGGTATCTTGCATGAGTGAGTCCGTTGATGACATTAAAAATCCTTAGCCTTTGACGGCGCCAGCGGTGAGTCCAGAGACGATGCGTCGCTGGAAGATAATCACCAGCACCACCAGTGGGACAGTCACCACCACCGAGGCCGCCATGATGGGCCCCCAGGGCAATTCGTAGGCGCTGCCGCCGGACAGCAGGGCGATCGCCACCGGCACGGTGCGCTGGGTGTCGGTCAGGGTGAAGGTAAGCGCGAACAGAAACTCGTTCCACGCGGCAATGAAGGCGAGCAGCCCGGTGGTCGCCATGGCGGGCCACATCAGGGGTAAAAACACCTTGGTAATGGTGATCCACGGTGTAGCGCCGTCCATGATGGCGGCTTCTTCAAGTTCCATGGGGAGCTGCTTCATGAAGGTGGTCAGCACCCACACCGTGAAGGGCACGGTGAAGATGGTGTAACTCAAGATCAGCCCTGCCGGGTTGTTGTAGAGGTTGAGCGTGCGGATGACTTCAAACAGCCCGGAGAGCACTGCCACCTGGGGAAACATCGATACTCCCAGAATGACCAGCAATACCGTTGAGCGCCCGCGAAAACGGACGCGACCCAGCGCGTAGGAGGCCGTAATGCCCAGCAGTAGGGCGATGAACACCACGCTCACGGCGACCACGATGGAATTGAAGATCGCCCGCAGAAAGCTCGACTGGGTGAGCACCTGGGCGTAGTTACCCAGGTGCCAGGTAGACGGCCAGAGCTCCACGCGGAACAATTCGCTTGAAGGTTTGAACGAAGTGATCACGGCGTAATAAAACGGGAACACGGCGTAGACCATGATCAGCACGATCAGCGCCCAGAAGCCGACCCGTTTGGCTATTTTGCTCAGCTGACGTGCGGTCATGCGTCACCTCCCAGTTGCAGTTGCTTGCGACCGGCATAAATGTAGGCAACGGTTGCCAGGGCGATAATCAGGAACAGCAGGGTGGACGCCGCGCTGCCATAGCCGACGTCCTGGAATTCGACCAGTTGCTGGCGAGCGTAGACCGACATGGACATGGTGCTGGTGGAATTCGAGGTCAGCACGTAGATGACATCGAACACCCGCAGTGCGTCGAGAAGGCGGAAAATCACCGCCACCATCAAGGCAGGGGTAACCAGCGGCAGCGTCACCTTGAAAAACACCCGCACCGGATGAATGCCGTCGACTTCGGCAGCTTCGTAACAGTCCTTGGGCAGCATCTGCAGGGCGGCAAGCACCAGCAGGGCAACAAACGGGATGGTTTTCCAGACGTCGACCATGATCACCGCCCACATCGAGTAGGTGGCGCTGGCGGTCCAGGCAATGGGGTCATCGATGACGCCAACCCCCATCAGCATGTGGTTGATGATGCCGAACTGGTCGTTGAGCATCCATGCCCACATCTGCGCCGAGACAATGGTGGGGATGGCCCAGGGAATCAGTACGGCGGCACGCACAATGGTGCGCCCTTTAAACTCTGCATTGAGAATCAGCGCAACGATGACGCCAAATTTAACCTTTAGTGATACGGCCACCACCGAGAAGTAGACGGTATTCCATACCGACTGCCACCACACGGGGTCGGCCATGATGCCAAACCAGCGGCCGTTATCGTGAACCAGGTAGTTCTCGAAGCCGATGAAGTTGGCGGTGCCCAGGTCAGACAGTGAGGCGTCGGTAAAACTTAAAAAGAAGGTGCGAAATAAAGGCCAGCCAGCCACCAGCGCTAGCGCCACCAGCATGGGGGTCAAAAATAACCAAGCCGCCTTGACCCGCTGACGGCGCACCTTGGTGCCGCGCGAGCGCCGCGCCGTCAATGGGGCGGTGCGCGCCCCAACGGGCGCGCTTGAGTGAGAAGTCGTCATCAGGCTCTCCAGCGTTACCAGTTACGACGCTTCAAACGCAGAAGCTCGTTTTCCAGGTCCTCAACGGCCTGGGCGCCATCCTTGGTACCCGAGAGCACTTCGTGGGTAGCGCTGAAGAAGGCGTTGCTGACCCGGCCGTAGGCATCGCCGGTTGGCGCAGAAGGACGGGCAACGGCGTTGGTGAAGGTGTCGTAAAGGGTGCCGAAGAAGGGCACGGCATCCAGCACCTCGTCATCCTGATAGAGCGCGTCAATGGTCGGGTTGTAGGAGGCTTCGATGGCGCGACGCTTCTGCTCTTCCTCGCCGGTCAGGAAGGCCACCAGGTCGGCGGCAAGCTCGGGGTTCTCGGTGTAGCGGGATACCGCCAGGTTCCAGCCGCCAAGGCCAGCAGCGCTTTCACCGTCTTCGCCGCCCGCCGGCAGTTGGGTGACGCCGACATTGCCACGGACGTCGCTGTCTTCGCTTTGCGCCAGCGCCCAGGCGTAAGGCCAGTTGCGCATGAAGACGGAATTGCCACCCTGGAAGACACCGCGGGCTTCTTCCTCGGTGTAATTGAGCACGCCATTGGGCGAGATATCGCCGATCCATGAGGCCGCCAGGTCAAGCGCTTCGGCCGCCTGCGGGTTATTGATGCTGACCTCGCCGTCAGCCTCAACAACATTACCGCCACCGTGGCTTGCCACCCATTCAAGGGCATTCACCGTCAAGCCTTCATAGGCGCGGCCCTGGAAGACATAGCCCTGCATGCGGTCGTTGCCTGCTTCGCGCTCTGACTGCTTGATCGCGCGGGCAGTTTCGGTCAGTTCCTGCCAGGTGGTGGGTACTTCAAAGCCATGTTTTTCGAGCAGGTCTTCGCGGTAATACAGCACGCCTGCATCGGTAAACCACGGCATGGCGACCAACCGATCGTCGATGGTGTTGTTGGTCACGATGGTCTCGAAATGTCCGGCAGCAGCGTCGTCGCCCAGCACCTCGCGCAGATCGAGCAGGTGGTTGGCCAGCAGCCCCGGCCAGACAACGTCAATCTGCATGACGTCGATATCGCTGGAATTGGCGGACAGGATCTGCTGATACAGCGAAAGCCGCTCGGTGGACGAATTGGGCGTCGAGACCACATCGACCTCGTGGCCGGTCTTTGCTTCCCAGGCGGCCACGCCTTCCTGGCAAAGCGTCAGTTCGGCACCTACGGCACCGCATGAAATGGTCAGGTCAGCCGCCTGAGCCTGGCTGATGCCACCAGTAGTGCTGGCAAGCGCAATGGCGGTCGTTAAAAGCGTTTTTTTCATGATGGTTCCTCGGCGTTTGTTGTTGTCGGGTAGCGCATCGTTCAAGCCCGTGGAACGTGGACTTAAACGATTAAGTTGGTGCGCCTAGTTAGCCGCCTCTTGTCAGCAAGTTCAATAGCGACTTTTGTCTAATTATTTATTCAGATTTTGCTAACACGATGCCTGCTGTTTAGACATTGGTCGACAATTAGTAATTACTGGTTGGTTTACGTAGTCTTAATCGATTAAGTTTCACTTGTTCCAGCGTTTTGGTTGGTAGCGGTGGTTGCTTTACCAACTGTTGGGGCAAATACGATTTACAACAATCGACTCAAACACGACCGCTTTCATGCGCATCGGATTGCAACGCAGTGACGGGCGGGCGTCGAACAACAATAGGGTTTAAAACAATGGATAAAATGACGTTCAAAACACCGCTGGCGATTGCCATCGCCGCCGCCAGCTTGGGTGTCAGCGGTGCGGCCATGGCCGATACCACCATGGAAGAGCGGCTTGCCGAGTTGGAAGCGCGGATTATCGCCGCTGAGCAGCGAGCCGACGCCGCCGAGCAGCGTGCTGCCGAGGCTGAACAGCAACGCGCCGCGACCGCCGATATTGAAAGCGATGCTGAAATTGAAGAGCGTCTGGCAAGGGTAGAGCGCTATGCTGACGGCGAAGAAGGGTTTTCATTCAATGTTTATGCACGCTCGGGCCTGTTGATCGGTGAAGATGGCAAAAGTGCAGAGGGTGGCCCTTACGTCACACCTGCAGGCCCTGAAGGCGGCGCGGTGGGTCGCTTGGGTAACGAGCCCGATACCTATGCCGAAGCGATTCTGAACTACCGCATGCGGTTCGATAACGGCGCCAAAGCGCTATACCGCACCATGATTGCCGACGGCACCACCTCGAGCAATGACTGGACTGGCGGCGAGTCGGATATCAACGTCCGTCAGGTATATGCTGAATTCAGCGATCTACCGAGCTTTACCGGGGCGTTTGAAAACGCTTCCATCTGGGCCGGTAAGCGTTTTGACCGCGACAACTTCGACATCCACTGGCTGGATAGCGACGTGGTCTTCCTCGCCGGTACCGGTGGCGGTATTTACGACATGCAACTGGCCGATAACTGGAAATCCAACCTGTCGATTTACGGTCGCAGCTTTGCCGATTTTGACGTGGTCAGTAGTGAAGACCCCGGCCTTGAGGGCAATACCGATAACCTGATCCTGACCTCCAATAACTACTTTGGTAACTGGCAGTGGATGGTCAACGGCATGTCCGCCGCCGATAACGACACCCGTGATATCGGCGCCGGGCAGGAAGCCGCCGAAAACGGTTTCCACACCATGGTGGCGTATCACGGCGACAGCTTCTTCGGCATGGGCGAGGGCAGTTATAAAGCGGCGGTGCTGCATGGCCAGGGGCTGGGCGCCGAGACGAAAAACATCGGCGCCAACGGTGATTTGACCGATGATGCCAGCTCAACCCGTCTAGCGCTTTATGGGACTACCTATCTCGCACCCAAATGGCGTATTGCGCCTTCCGTACTGGCAGAAACCAGCGAAGACCGTTTTGCGGAAGGCGATTCGTATGACTGGGCCACGCTCAACGTACGTTTGGCCAACGAGCTGACTGAAAACTTCGAAATGCAGTACGAAGCCAGCTACCAGATGATCGACATCGACCCCCAGGGCTATTCAAGTCGCAACGAAGTTGACGGGGACTACACCAAGTTCACCGTTGCGCCGACTTTCAAGCCGGAAGTAGGTGGTTTCTGGCAGCGGCCTGAAATTCGCCTGTTCGCAACCTGGAGTGATTGGGACGACGAACTTAACGATTATTCGGCGACCGACTCCTTTGGCTCTGATGAATTTACCGGCAGCCAATGGACCTTTGGCATTCAAAGCGAAGTCTGGTTCTAAGCCAGTAGGCCTGGTAAGAGGCCAGGCCGCTTACTGTTTACCCGTTTCTGATTGCCCGCGACACGTCGCGGGCTTTTTTACGTTTTTTAGAAATATTATGAATTGGCTGCATCCAAAACGTCTCCTCGCGGGTATTCCCTATACAGCCGCTATTTAAGGCAGCTGATATTAAACCTTTAGGAGACTGAAAATGACCCTTCATCATCTAACGCGCGCTACCTTGGCCGCCACTCTGATTGCATCCTTCAGTCACGCTGCGCTTGCCGACATGACGCCCGCGGACGTCCAGGTACCGGACGGCAATGCCGTTGCGCTCGAAACCGTCGGTGTTGGCGCAATCACTTATATGTGTGAAATGAACGACGAAGACACCATGGCTTGGGTATTTAAAGGCCCACACGCCGCGCTTAATGATAGCGACGGCAGCCAGGTCGGCAGTTACTACGGCCCGCCCGCCACCTGGGAAGCACTGGATGGCTCGAAAGTCACCGGTACCCAACTGGCAACCGCCGCCAATGGTGATGGCAACATTCCACTCCAGCTTGTTGAAGCCAACCCCGCTGAAGGCGAAGGCGCTATGACCGGCGTCAGCTACATCCAGCGGCTGAACACCCAGGGTGGCGTTGCTCCGGATGTGGCCTGCGATATGGATCATGACGGTGCCACCGCCGTCGTTACCTACCAAGCCGATTATATCTTCTGGTCGGCTGAATAAGTCGACGAGAGCGCTAATTCCGCTGGGGTCTCGTTTGTCGAGCCTCCAGCGGCTATGCTGTCTTTGGGAACGACGACCGACGTCGGCGCCGTCACCAGGGAGCTAGGGGTTTGACTGACGAGTCTTTAGAGTTTGATCATGCTTCGGTATTAGCCAAGTGTGCCCGCGGCGAGCATGACGCCTTGCACCAACTTTATGTTTATGAAGGTGCCCGGCTGTTAGGCGTTGTCCTAAGAATCGTCAAGGATCGCGGCATGGCCGAAGACATTGTCCACGATGCCTGCCTTAATATTTGGCAACGCGCCAATAGCTTCGACCCAGCCAAAGGGTCGGCGCGAACATGGATATTCAGTGTGGCGCGCCATCAGGCATTAAACGCCATCCGTTACCGTGATCGTGAAATCACGTTTGATAGTAACGACCCCACCGACATAGACCTCGACGAACATTTCCAGCATTCGTCCGTTGTCGAAGATGCCTTCGATTGGCAGACCGGCCAGCGCATGGATGACTGCCTGCATCAGTTAGAGACCGAGCGGCGTAACTGTGTGCTCCATGCCTATGTGGATGGTCTCAGTCATGCGGAAATTTCCGCCCACACGGGGGCACCGCTGGGTACCGTCAAAGCCTGGATAAAACGCAGCCTGCTGCGCCTAAGGGAGTGTATGGCATGACCGGTCCCCTTGATCAAGACGACTACGCCCTGGCGGGTGAATACGTACTGGGAACACTGTCGTTGGCACAGCGCAAGGCAGTAGAAGCGCGACTCAAACACGAGCCGGAATTGCTCAGAGCGGTGATGGCATGGGAAGAACGCTTCGTGCCCTATACCGCGCTGACTCAGCCAGTAAGGCCTTCTGACTCTTTATGGCCACGTATCGAACGCAGCCTTAATGCTTTGCATGACTCACAAAGTGCCAGCGTTACAACGCCGCCACGCCGTCGCTGGGTCACCCAGTTGCCGTTTTGGCAGGGAGCTGCCGGTATTGGAATGGCTGCCGCGTTAGTCATGGGCGTGATGTTGAGCCAGGTATCCACCGCGCCTACAACGCCAGAGTACATGGTGGTATTGCTCGCGCCACAAAGCCAGTCCGCGGGGTGGGTCGTTCAGGCCTCAAATCAACAGCAAATTGAGTTGATACCGTTGGGTACCTTTGAAGTGCCGGATGGCAAGGCGCTTGAGTTCTGGACCAAGGCTGACGAATGGCAGGCGCCGGTATCGCTTGGCCTGGTCGAGCCAGGTCAGCCCATCCGCCTGCGCCTGGATGAGCTGCCGCCGCTTCAGGATAACCAGCTTTTTGAGCTCACTCTGGAAGATGACACCGGCTCGCCCACCGGCCTGCCGACGGGCCCCATCCAGTTCATTGGCCGCGCGGTGGAAATCTAGAAAAATGTCAGCCCCACCTGGAAGAGGCGCTCCACGTCACGGATGCGCCGCTTGTCGATAACGAACAGGATGACGTGGTCACCGCTTTCGATGACGATGTGGTCGTGGGCGATCATCACCTCCTTGCCGCGCACGATCGCGCCGATGGTGGTGCCGTCGGGCAGGTCGATCTCGCGAATGGTGCGCCCGACCACCCTGGACGACTGCTTGTCGCCATGAGCGATGGCCTCGATGGCCTCGGCGGCGCCCCGGCGCAGCGAGTGGACGTTGACGATATCGCCACGGCGCACATGGGTCAGCAGGCTGCCGATGGTTGCCTGCTGGGGGGATATGGCAATATCGATCTCGCCGCCCTGGACCAGGTCCACATAGGCGGCGTTGTTGATCAGTGTCAGCACCTTTTTGGCGCCCATCCGCTTGGCCAGCAGCGACGACATGATATTGACCTCGTCGTCGTTGGTCAGCGTGCAGAAAATATCGCAGTCCTCGATGTTCTCTTCTTCCAGCAGCCGCTTGCTGGTGGCGCTGCCGTGGAGCACCACGGTGCGGTCGAGCCGCTCGGAGAGCGTGGTGCAACGTTCCAGGCTGTGCTCGATGATCTTGACCTGGTGGCTGTGCTCCAGGTGCTCGGCCAGGCGCTCGCCGATGTTGCCGCCCCCGGCGATCACCACCCGGCGGAAATCCCGTTCGACCCGGCGCAGTTCGCTCATTACCGCGCGAATATCGCGGCGTGCCGCCAGGAAGAAGACTTCGTCGTCGGCTTCGATGACCGTATCGCCGCGGGGGATGATCGGCCGGTTGCGGCGGTAGATCGCCGCCACCCGGGTGTCCACATTGGGCATGTGGCGGCGCAGAAAGGCCAGGTCCTGGCCCACCAGCGGGCCACCGTAGAACGCCTTGACGGCGACCAGTTGCACAAGCCCACCAGCGAATTCCAACACCTGCAGCGCGCCAGGATGCTCGATCAGGCGGCGCACGTGGTCGGTGACCACCTGCTCGGGGCTGATCAGCACGTCGATGGGAATCGCTTCGTGGGCGAACAGCCCCTTGCGGGTCAGGTACGCCGAGGAGCGCACCCGGGCGATCTTGGTCGGGGTGCGGAACAGGGTATGCGCCACCTGGCAGGCGATCATGTTGATTTCGTCGCTGCTGGTGACGGCAATCAGCATGTCGGCGTCTTCGCCGCCCGCCTGACGCAGCACGATGGGGTAGGAACCCGCGCCGGTGACCGTGCGGATGTCGATTTTAGTGTGCAGTTCGCGCAGTTTCTTGGCATCGGTATCGACGACGGTGATGTCGTTTTCCTCACGGGCCAGGTATTCCGCAAGGGTGCCGCCGACCTGGCCGGCGCCCAAAATAATGATCTTCATCGGTGGCAGGTTACTCCGACAGTGTGTTGGTGAAGATAGTCACCCATCCAAGGGGAAGCTGTCGAGGCTGACCTTTCCTCAAAGTGACGAAAAACACTTTTTTACGTCTTTTTGACGATTAACGCTTTAAACGCCATCGAATTTTTACGCGGGCAATCCCTATTCTCAAAGTGCCAATAACAGGAGGCACTTATCATGAATATTGCATTGTTAATCATCGCGACTGGCACGGCGGCGTATCTGTTTTACGCGCTGGTTTGCCCCGAGCGTTTTTAGGAGATCGCCATGAACGATATGATCGCCATTTACGCCTTGGTGGCCTTGCTCAGCGTCCCATTAGGCATCTATATCGCCCGAGCGTTAAGCACCCAGCCTAGCCGAATCGACACGCTGTTTAGTGTGATAGAAAAGCCTATCTATCGGCTGGCAGGCATTAACAGCCAACAAACCATGACTTGGCAGGCGTATGCGTTAGCTATTCTCAAGCTGCATGTGGGCTTGATTCTGCTGGCATGGCTCGTGTTTATGTGTCAGAGCATGCTGCCACTCAATCCTGACGGCATACCCGGTATGCCTTGGGACACGGCGTTGCATACCGCGGTGTCATTTGCCACCAACACCAACCAGCAGCACTACTCAGGTCAGGCGCAGCTTTCTCACCTGAGTCAGACCCTGGCCATTGTCACCCTGCAGTTTTTGACACCTGCCACAGGGTTAGCGGTATTGGTTGCTATCGCACGCACGTTGTTGGTTGCTCGGCCCGCTGGCCTGATCAAAGGCGTCGGCAATTACTACCACGATCTTACCCGCACCGTCGTGCGCGTCATGCTGCCACTGGCAACGGTAGTGGCTTTATTGCTAACCTCGCAGGGCGTACCCTCCAGCTATCAGGCAGCGCATCAGGTAGACATGCTCGACGCGCAAGTCGAGGAAGTTCAGTTAATCCCATTGGGGCCAGTGGCTTCCATGGTGGCGATCAAGCAGCTGGGCACCAACGGTGGCGGCTGGTATGGACCCAACTCCACCGTGCCCCTTGAGAACCCCACCCCGCTGGCCAACGTCATCGAAACCGCCTCAATCACACTTATCCCCGTGGCGCTGCTTATCGCGATTGCGCTGATCAGCGGTCGACGCCGATTAATGATGGGCATTGGTGTCGTGATGATCGCGTTCTCGCTTATTTCCACCTCCGTAGTAGTCTATTCGGAACGTATGCCCAATGCTGCCCTTGTCGAGCTGTCCCAGGCCGGGGCGAATTTAGAGGGTAAAGAGCTGCGCTTTGGTACGGACCTTTCCGCTCTGTGGGGCAGTTGGACGACGCAAACCTCCAATGGCTCGGTTAACGCCATGCACGACAGCTTCAACCCCATGGGCGGCATGATGCTGCTGATGGATATGTTCGTGAACGTGACCTTCGGCGGGGTGGGCGTCGGGCTGATTGGTTTCTTTCTGTATCTTATGTTGGCGGCCTTCGTCGGCTCTTTGATGGTGGGAAGGGCGCCCGAGCTTTTTGGCAAGCCGCTTGAAACCCGCGAAATGCGTTGGATCTCGTTGGCCATTCTTGCTCAGCCGCTGGTCATTCTTGGTTTATCTGCGCTTACGGTTGCAATGCCCGGCGCCGCGGGCAACTCAAACCCTGGTTTCCACGGTTTATCTCAAGTGCTTTACGAATTTACCTCGGCCTTCGCCAATAACGGCTCTGGTTTTGAAGGGCTTGGCGATGATACGCCGTGGTGGAATATCGCCTGTGTGGTTGCCCTATTGATTGGCCGCTTCTTACCTATGCTAGTGCCATTAGCCGTCGCTGGCTGGTTGGCCGCTAAGCGCACGGCTCCGGCGGGGCGTGGCACGCTGCCCATGGACAGCCCGGCTTTTATGGGCCTGACCGCAGGGGTGATTGTGATCGTCAACCTGCTTGGCTTCTTACCGGCGTTAGTACTTGGCCCGATTGCAGAATCCGTCGTGCAAGGCTTCTAGGAGAAAAGAGATGTCACATACAGAGCTTGCTAAACAGACGCGTCGTTCGCTACCCATTGGCCAAGTTGTCACCGGCGCGGTGAAAGGGCTTGCGCCCCATCTACTGGCGCGCAACCCGGTTATGGCGGTGGTCGCCATTGGTACGGTGGTGTGTTTCGGGCTAACGCCCATTGCCTTCGCGCAGGGTGAAAACGGCGGTTTTGCACTCACCATTGCGCTACTGCTGCTTGCTACCGTGCTGTTTGCCACCGGTGCGGAGTCACTGGCGGAGTCCCGGGGTAAGGCCCACGCGGGCGCGCTGCGCAAAACCAAAGGGGAACTCAAGGCGGCTAAGCTAAACGCTGATGGCACCACCAGCGACGTGACCGCCGACTCACTGCGCAAAGGCGACCGAGTAAAAGTTGTGGCAGGTGAGCTGATTCCTGCAGATGGCGATATCGTCGAGGGTGCCGCATCTATCAACGAGTCGGCGGTAACCGGTGAGTCCGCGCCGGTGCTGCGTGAGGCGGGTACCGATAACAGCGGCGTCAGCGCGGGCACCAAAGTGCTCTCGGATCAGCTGATTATTGAAGTCAGCGCCAACCCCGGTGAGTCCCTGCTGGATCGTATGATCGCCTTGGTAGAGGGCGCGAGCCGTCAGAAAACGCCTTCCGAGCTGGCGCTTTCGGTGCTGCTGGCGATGCTTACCCTGGTGTTCCTGATCGTGGTGGTCACGCTGGTACCCATGGCGGCTTTTGTTGGGGTAGAAACCTCGACGGTCATGCTGGTAGCCCTTTTGGTGTGTCTGATTCCCACGACGATAGGTGGTCTCTTGCCAGCCATCGGCATCGCCGGAATGGAGCGCGCCATGCGAGCGAACCTGGTTGCCAAGTCTGGCAAGGCAGTAGAAATCGCAGGCAGTATCGACACGCTGCTCCTGGATAAAACCGGCACGATTACGCTGGGCGACCGGCGCGCGACGGAGTTTGCCCCCTGCCAGCAGGTGCCACGTAACAAGGTGCGCGACGCGGCGTTCCTGACCTCGCTGGAAGACCCTACACCGGAGGGTAAGTCGATTGTGACGCTCGCTAACGAGCAGGGTGTGGATGTGCAGCTCAGTGAAGAAGCCGATGGCGCCACTTTTGAAGCCTTCAGCGCTGAAACGCGCCTGTCGGGTGTGGATCTGGCCAGCGGTAGAAAAATACGCAAGGGCGCGCCTAATGCCATCACAGAGTGGGTCAAGGCACAGGGGGGTGAGGTCCCCAGCGATTATCACCAGGTCATTGAGCGTATATCGCGAGATGGCGCGACGCCTATTGCCGTGGCAGAAGACAAGCAAGTCTTGGGTGTGGTGGCGCTGTCTGACGTGATTAAAAGCGGTATCGCAGAGAAGTTTGCCGAGCTGCGCGCCATGGGCATCAAAACCGTGATGATCACCGGCGACAACCCTATAACTGCCTCGTCAATCGCTGCCACGGCCGGGGTCGACGATTACATTGCCGAAGCCACCCCCGAGCGTAAGCTTTCGCTGATTCGCGAAGAGCAAGCCAGTGGTCGTCTGGTTGCCATGGTAGGCGACGGTACCAATGACGCTCCGGCGCTGGCTCAGGCCGACCTTGGCTTGGCCATGAACTCCGGCACCCAAGCCGCTCGCGAAGCGGGGAATATGGTCGACCTAGACTCCGACCCTGGCAAACTGATCAGCGCGGTAGAAATCGGTAAGCAGCTGTTGGTGACGCGGGGCGCACTAACCACGTTCTCCCTGGCGAATGATGTCGCGAAGTACTTCGTGATTTTGCCTGCCCTGTTTGCCGCCAGCTTCCCGGCGTTGGGCGTGCTCGATGTCATGAATCTGCATTCGCCGACGTCAGCGGTGCTTGCGGCGGTTCTGTTTAACGCCTTGATCATACCGGCCTTGATACCCTTTGCCCTGCGTGGGGTGTCGGTAAAGGCTGCATCGGCAACGGTATTGTTGCGCCGCAATCTGCTCATATATGGCCTCGGCGGGCTGCTGCTACCGTTCCCTGCGATCAAGCTGTTCGACATGCTAATTGCGTTATTTATCTAGGAGAAACGTCATGAACATGGATATGAAAAGCCACGTTGCTTCCAGTGACGAAGCGCAGCAGACAGTCAAGGCCTCATGGCAACATGCGCTTCGCTTTATGGGGGTGATGGCGGTGCTGCTCGGGCTTGTTTACCCCTTGGTCACCACAACAGTAGGCGGTTGGCTATTTCCAGAGCAGGCCCAAGGCAGTTTGGTACGCGACGGCGGTGGGCGGATAGTAGGTTCCTACTTGGTGTCGCAAACCTTTGTCAGCGACAAATATTTTATCGGCCGCCCTTCAGCAGCGGGCAACGATGCGGGCGGTGTTTCGGGGTCCAACTTGGCACCCAGTAATAAAGCGTTGCGCGAGCGAGCTCAGGCGGATGCGGAAGCCATCGCCGAGCGTGAAGGTGTCAGCGTCGATCAGATACCGGTTGATCTGATCACTGCCTCCGGTTCAGGAGTCGATCCGCACATTTCTCCAGCAGCCGCTGAATTACAGGCCTCAAGGGTAGCGCAGGCACGCGAAATCGACGAAGCTAGTGTGATCGAAATGATTGATAAAGCGCTTGAAAATACAGGCTGGCTAGGTTCGCCGGTGGTCAATGTACTGCGGCTGAACGTCAGTTTGGATGAGCGTTTCCCAGCCTCCACAACCGCCATGGAGTAGGCCAATGTACTCAGCGGATCAGCGACCCGATCCCAATGCATTGCTTAAAGCCGCGCGCCGGGAAGCGCGCGGTTGTTTGCGAGTATTTTTGGGAGCCGCTCCCGGTGTGGGCAAGACTTACACCATGCTGCGTACCGCTCGGGAGCGCGCTGAAGAGGGTGAGGATATCGTCATTGGCGTGGTGGAATCCCACGGACGAGCTGATACTGAGATGCTTTGCGAGGGGCTTTCGCGTATACCGCTGGCCCCTTTACAGCATCATGGCCGAACATTTTACGAATTCGATATTGACGAGGCGTTGGCACGACGTCCCGGTATTTTGCTGGTCGATGAATTGGCCCACCGCAATATCCCCGGCAGTCGGCATCCAAGGCGTTATCAGGATATCGAAGAATTACTGGATGCCGGCATCGATGTATGGACAACGGTCAACGTTCAGCATCTGGAGAGTCTCAATGACGATGTAGCTAGAATAACTGGCATCCGCATGCGTGAAACCGTGCCGGATGCCTTGCTTGAACGTGCACGCGACGTGTCTCTTGTGGATTTAACCCCCGAAGAACTGCTCGAGCGCTTAAGGCGAGGCAAGGTATATGTGCCCGAACAGGCGCGAGCGGCCATGGAAGGTTATTTCAACGAGTCGAACCTCAATGCGTTGCGCGAGCTGGCGATTCAAACCATGGCTGAAAGGGTCGATGCCGATGTCAAGGTGGCAATGGATGCCGGAGGGCGCGCGGGCCCTTGGCCTGTCAGGCCACACCTGCTGGTGGTGATCAGCGGCGATGCAGACGATGTGTCGCTTGTGCGTGCTGCCCACCGTATGGCCGAACGTCGTCTGGCTGTTTGGCGGGCGGTCTATGTCGATAAAGGCATTGCCTCCCCTGAGCAACAGCTTGCCGTCGAGCAAACCTTTAGCCTTGTGACTCGACTAGGTGGTGACTCCTTACGCTTACAGGGGCACAGTCAGCATGGCGAAGTACTCAACTACGCCCGTTCGATAAACGCCACCACCATTGTCGTGGGGCGGCCCGTAAAACGGCGCTGGTGGTCGTGGACAAGACCGTTACCTCAGCGATTGATGGATCATGGAGAAGATTTCGACATTGTGATCGTTGCCCAGGGCGCAATGAAACAACGTTGGGGAAAGCGTCAGCGTCGCCTTAGGCTGCGTTCTCCTCAGTTAATTGTTACCAGCCTGGCGGTGATGGCGTCCCTTGGCGTGGCTCATTTATTAGAACCCTGGCTGGAGCTGGCCAACCTGTCGCTGGTGTTTCTGGCCGCCGTATTATTCAGCGCCGTATGGGCGGGCACGACCATGGCCATGTTGAGTGCCGTGGCGGGCTTTTTGGTGTTCAATTTCTTTTTTACAGAGCCGCGTTTGACCTTTGCCATGGTGGAGCGGGGGCAACTGCTGACCGTGGTGTTTTTCTTTCTGGTAGCACTTGTGGTCGGACAGTTGGCGGGGCGTGGGCGTCAGCGCCTGATTGCCTTGCGAGCAAGTCGTGATCAGACCCAGTTGCTGCTGCACTACGCCGAACAGCTTTCAACGGCGACCGATAGTGCAAGCGCTGCAAAGGTGGGGGTCGATACGCTCGCTAAATGCTTGACGGTACCCGTCCTGTTTATAGAAACCGCTGAAACAGCCAGTGAGGTGCGGGTACTTCATGCCTTGCCCGATTCCGAGCATTTGGATATGACCGCCAAACAGGCCGCCGTGTGGAGCTGGCAACATCAGAAACCCAGTGGTCAAGGCACCGAAACGCTGAGCCAGCAGGCGTGGCGTCTGATACCGCTATCAGTGCAGAATCAAAAAGTCGGCATGCTGGCGCTCAAACTGTCGGAAAACCCCAATGGGCTCAATCATGAGCAGGAGTCGTTGATCGACACACTAGTGCGCCAGCTCAGCATGGCGCTAGAGCGCACACGCCTGGTGGCCGAATTGAACGCAACTCGTGTATCAGAAGAGAACGAGCGGCTACGCTCAGCGCTACTGTCGTCGGTGTCTCACGACTTGCGCACGCCGCTGTCATCCATCATTGGTGCCACCAGTTCGTTGATCGAGCTAAAAGCCCAGCTCAGTGAAGATGATCAGCGCGAGCTGCTGGATGGCATTTTATCCGAGAGCGAAAGGCTCAATCGTTATATCCAGAATCTGCTGGACATGACGCGCCTGGGACACGGCACCTTGAAGATTGAGCGCGACTGGGTGTCGTTTGACGATGTCATCAATTCAGCGCTTCAGCGCCTGGGCCAGTCGCTCAAGCATGTCGTGGTGCGAAGATCCTGGCCCACGACGCTGCCGTTGCTCTATGTCCACCCGGCGTTGGTTGAGCAGGCGCTGGTCAATGTTCTGGATAATGCACAGCGTTTTTCCCCGCCTGGCGGTGAGCTACTCATCAAAGCTCAACTGGGTGAAGGTGAGCCATCCACGCTGGTAATCACGATAGAAGACCAGGGGCCAGGGATTTCTCCTGAACTACGCGAGCAGGTGTTTGACATGTTCTACAGTGGCGGCGACGGAGACCGCAGTGCCCATGGCAGCGGCCTCGGCTTGGCTATTTGTCGCGGTATGATTGGCGCTCACGGTGGCACGATTAACGCTGATGCTGGCGAGAGCGGACGAGGTACGGCGATCATTATTACGCTGCCGCTATTAGGGGCAGACATTAGGAGTGAAGATGAAGAGTGAGGTTGGTGGACGCATTTTAATTGTCGATGATGAGCAGCAAATTCGCCGTTTTCTGCGCATCAGTCTGGCGTCCCAGGGCTATGGAGTATTAGAAGCAGAGAACGGTGAGCAGGCGTTGGCTGCGGTATACACGCAAGCGCCGGACGTAGTGTTACTCGACCTTGGCCTGCCGGACATGGAGGGCCATGACGTGCTGCGAGGTATCCGTGAGCAAAGCGCAGTGCCGGTCATTGTGGTCTCTGTGCGCGACAGGGAAGAAGAAAAGGTCTTCTCGCTGGATAACGGCGCCAACGACTACGTGACCAAGCCTTTTGGCATTCAGGAGCTACTCGCCCGCATAAGATCGGTCCAGCGTCAGGCTCAGCAAGCGAGAGGGGAAATGGCATCGAGTTATTATGTCAGTCAGGGATTGGCGATTGATCTTGAGCTAAGACGGGTAATGCTGCATCAAAGAGACGTGCATTTGACGCGCAAGGAATTTGCCGTCCTTGCCCGACTGTGCCGCTACGCCGGGCGAGTGATGACACAGACCCAGCTACTCAAGGAAGTATGGGGGCCGACCCATGTAGACGACTCCCATTACCTGCGTATTGTAGTTAGTCGCCTGCGTCAAAAGCTTGGCGATGATCCCCAAACGCCTGTGTTACTTCAAACAGAAGCAGGAGTCGGCTATCGACTGTTGGTAGAGCCAGCACAGCGACCTGCAACATCGTAATGATCGTAAAGACGCTAGCGACGCCAGAACATCGGCGTCAATAGTACCACCACCGTCAAAATTTCCAGGCGGCCCATCAGCATACCGATACAAAGTAGCCACTTTGCTGCGTCCGGTAACGTTGCAAAGTTGCCGGATGGGCCAATGGTATCGCCAAGACCGGGGCCCACGTTGGCAACGGCTGTTGCTGCACCCGACAGGGCGGTAACTATATCTAGGCCCAGCACCGAAAGCCCCAACGCTAGCACGGCAATGGTAATGAAAAAGAAAAATGAGAAAGCCACCACACTTCTTGAGATATCGCTGGTCACCGGCTGCTGATTGTAACGAGCAGAAAAGACACCGTTGGCATGAATCAGGTAGCGGAGTTGGTCACGCAGCATCAGCATGGCGATCTGGAAGCGAAAAATTTTCATGCCGCCGCTGGTGGAGCCGCTGCAGCCACCCACGAAGGTCAGGTAGAAAAATGCGACAATGGCCAGTGCACCCCATTGCGTATAGTCGTCGGATGCGTAGCCGGTGGTTGTGACAACAGAGATGACGTTGAAAGTGACGTGAGTAAGCGATTCAAGCCCAGAGTCGCCCTTCATTACCCGCCAGAAGGTGAGCAGGGCAATCGCGATGGCGAGGACGCCCAACAGCCCCCGAACCTGCTGGTCTTTCCACAGGGCGCTACGATAACCGCGAAGAAAGCGGATATAAAGCACAAACGGCAACGCCCCGCTGAGCATGAACAGACTAGCCATCCAGAGTATCCATGGCTGATCGTCGTAGGCACCAAACGACGCGTCTGAATTCGCGAAACCGCCGGTCGCAAGCGATGTCATGCCGTGGACAACAGCATCCAGAAGATCCATGCCTCCTAACCAGTAGCTGAGCATGGCCATCAGCGTCATTGTTACGTAGATGCTCAGCGTTGCCTTGGCGATGCCTCCCGTACGGGGCATGACCTTGTCTGACCAGTCTGAGGATTCCGTATGGAAAAGCCGCATCCCGCCGACTTTCAGAAACGGCAGGATGGCGATCCCCATGACGATAATGCCGATACCCCCCATCCATTGCATGATGCCCCGCCAGAGTTTAAGCCCGTCGGAGAGGTCCTCGATGCCCACCAATATCGTCGACCCAGTCGTGGTAATCGCAGAGACAGATTCAAACACTGCATTGGTTATGCTTAGCTGGGGAGCCCCCAAAATCAGTGGCAGACTTGCAAAGCCGGTAATACTCGCCCAACTGGCAGAGGTGAGCACGAACATTTGCCAGGGTTTGAGTTGCAATGACACCCTGCGGGTAAGTAGCCATGTAGTGAGGGCGGCACCAAGTACAATAAATAAAGACACCCCGAAAGCAGGAGCATCAGGATCTTTTTCTACCAGGAGAACAACCAAGGGTAGCGCCATGAACATCGCGAGTACCAGCCACAGCACTGACATGATTTTAAAGATTTGTGCCCAGTTACGGTAAGCGTCCCGATAGTAAAGTGCGCCGGGGAAAATGGTCATAGCGTCGCTCTTAAATTGCCCTAGTGTTCATCGTGGTATCTCATCATGGCAACTGGCAAAAGTCTGTAAAATTCTCCTAAAAAAATCGCACTGCCCCCCGAAGAATGGCTACGGACTTCACCGGAGGCACAAGGTAGGTTCAGAGTCATCGTGTCCAGCCCGGAAAATGAGTAGAAAAAGTCACGGAAGGTTAGCCAACAGGAAATTCGGTCGTTGCATATTTAACATGTGCCTTGTGGCGGATTGTGAGTGTGTAACCAAGGGTCAGGGGGCCTAGACGGCCAATGAGCATGACCGCCATGATGATTAACTGACCTGCAGTACCCAGTTCAGACGTTGTTCCACGGGATAATCCCACGGTGCCAAAAGCAGAGACAGCCTCAAAAGCGATGTCTAAGAAGTCATCTTTTACCAGAGTTGTAAGCATAAAAATGGCTAGGAAAATAGTTATCATGCCAATGGTTGTCGTCGCGAGCGCTTTAAGGAGAGTTTCTCTGCTTAATGAGCGACCAAAAAAATTCACATTCAAATTACCTTGCAGAAAAGACTTTGTAGCCGTAATTAATATGAAGAAAGTGGAAATTTTAATTCCACTAGCGGTGGAGTTAGGTGCCCCTCCAATAAACATCAGCAGGAGTAGTAATACGCTACTAGCGGCTGTCAGGGCCCCAATGTCGAGGGTGTTGAAGCCAGCGGTTCTTGGCGTTACGCCTTGAAACCAGGCGGCCAGCAGTTTGTTCCAAAACCCTTCCAGCGTGCCTAGCGTACTGGGATTGCTAAATTCCAGGAACAAAATCGCCGCAGTGGCAAACAAATTAAGGAACAGCGTTGTGCTTAAAATAATCTTTACATAAACTGAAAGTTTCGACCACGAGCGCTTCTCCAATACTTCCATGATGACGATATAGCCAAGCCCTCCCGTAATAAAAAGCCCTGTTACAGAAAGCGTGATGCCTGGGTGGGAAACATAGTCGGACAAGCTGTTGGAAGATAGTGCAAAGCCCGCGTTGTTAAATGCGGAGATAGTATAAAAGAGGGCGTTATATAGGCCCTCATCCCAGCCGAGCTCGGGGATAAAAAAATAGCTTAGGATAATAAATCCTATGGCTTCACTGACAAGGGCAAAGAGCGCAATGGAGCTTCCTGCTTTTCTGGCCGTTTGCAGAGATACTTCATTAAAAGCTTCTTGTGCTACTAGCTGTTGCTTGAGGCGTAACTTGAACCCGAGTGCTAGAGCGGTCAAAACCGCAAAGGTCATTAACCCTAGCCCACCTAATTGAATCAAACATAAGATAACGAGTTGGCCGAAGACCGTGTATTGACTGCCTGTATCGACAACCACTAAACCGGTTACGGTCATTGCGGAAGTGGCGGTAAACGCAGCTTCCATCCAGGTAACCGGCGTGACGGTGGCAAATGGCAGCTTAAGCAGGCATGTTCCAATGAAAATCAGCACTAGAAAGGACTCGAGCAATAGCAAAGGAGGTTTGATGCTCCGTCTACGCTTCGGCCCTTTGGCAATGGGTTGGTGGGACGTTTGATCTTGTAAGCTTGTTTTCATAACTCTTTAACAAGCTTTCTTAATTCATCAAGCCAGCCACCAAGCACCAAGCGATCACCACTGCGTATCTTCCAGGCATCGTCAGGGTGTGCGTGGACTTCTTGGTTCCTTTTAAATATTAACGCCGCTACATCAACGTTCTTGATGACCTCACCAATCGTTTTGCCAATCAAATCATCTGTCGTGTGAAACTCCACGACAACATAATCTTTTCCCAGGTTCAGATAATCATGCACCATTGGGTAGTTGAGTTCTTGAGAGATTCGCACACCCATTTCGTATTCAGGGGCAATAATACGCGTTGCACCAAGCCGCTCGAGAACACGGTGATGTTGATTCGTCAGCGCTTTTGTCCATACCTTGGGAAGCCCTAATTCATGCAGCTTAAGGGTTGCTAACATGGCAGCCTCGACGTTTCTGCCTATTGCAACGACCGCTGCGTCGTAGCTGCCAGCATTTAGCTCGATCAGCGTATTTTCATCGGTTACGTCGGCAATGACCGCGTGAGTGATTTCGTCGGCCAAGCGGTTGACACGCTGTTCGTCAGCATCGATACCCAACACTTCGTGTCCGAGTTGAGTCAATTCACGGGCAATAGTAGCACCGAAGATCCCTAGGCCTATGACGATAAATTGCTGTTTTTCAATCATGATAAAGGGGAGTTCCACAGCTTTGGATTGCGTAAATTTATATGCTGTAGGTCCATTACACAATAGCTCATTAACCCTAAGCCAGCAGGCGTAAAAATTGCGTAAAAATTGCTTGAAATAAGTCGAATGTACCTGCTTATGGTTAAATAATGGATAAATATTTTCTTAGTAGGACGATAATGCTATGGGGTTGTTTCAAAAAAATCTCAATCCGTTTGTTCGCATTTTAGTTTTGCTCACTTGGCTATGTGGTCTGTGGATATATAATTATCAATCAGAAGAACCAGTTATATCTATATTTCCATATCTCATACCCGTCGCCTTGATTGCATGGGTATATGGTGTTGGGTGGGGCTTCTTAGTTGCAGCTTTGGCAACACTGTCTGCTATGTCTGCGAGTTATGCGACAATTTACACTCAAACAGAGCTGATCTATTTTGGTTTTGTCACCTATGCAAAATTAACAGGCGCCGCTATTGGCTTCTCTTTGGCAAAAATAATTCATAAAAACATAAACCTAATATGATACTTCTTCATTGGCATCAGTCGAATCTAGCGACTTATCCACGGCCCGGAGCAGTAAAGGGTACTTGATTAGTTACTAATATAGCTAGCCTTCTCATTGAGTAGGTGTAGCAGTGGAGCATATGAAGGTCTAGAGAGTGAAAGTGGAAATTTCTTTATCGAGAATAAGACGTAATGGCACCTAAAAAATGAATATTTGGTGCTATTTTGTAGTAAAATTACAAGCAATATTGCATATAATGACCTTTTTCAGGTAGATTTTAGGTAATCTAACTACATCAGGAGCTGAGATGAGCCCGTCACCTGCCTCCCAGGGTGCCCCATTGGGCGATCCGAATAACGCCATCGACTTAGCGCTGTTTGGCGCGCTTGGCGATTTGGCGCTGCGCAAGCTGTTTCCCGCGCTCTATCAACTGGACCGAGAAGGCCTGATGCCCGAGAGCACGCGCATTCTGGGGTTGGCGCGCCAGGAGCACGATACGGCCGAGTTTCGTCAATTGGTAAGCGGCGCGCTGCACAAGCGTCTCAAAAAGGACGAGCAGGATAAAGCCAGCCTGGAGCGCTTTCTGGACCGCCTCGATTACTTGAAGCTGGATTTTACCAGCGTCGAGGGGTTTGATGCCGTGCGTCAATGGCGCGAAGGGTCGCCGCGCCCGATGGTGGTCTATCTGTCGGTGGGCGCCAAAATCTACGGCGATATCTGTCGAAACCTTCAGCAGAGCGGCAGTCTGGACGATGCCACGCGCGTCGTGGTGGAAAAGCCCATCGGTTTCGACCTGACGTCTTCCGAGGAAATCAACGACGCCATTGGCGATGTCTTTCCCGAGTCGCGGGTGTATCGCATTGACCACTATCTGGGCAAGGAAACCGTTCAGAACCTGATCGCGCTGCGCTTTGCCAACCCGCTGTTCGGCACCCAGTGGAATCAGAACCATATCTCCCATGTGGAAATTACCGTGGCGGAAAAGGTCGGCATCGAGGGCCGCTGGGGCTATTTCGATGAAGCGGGCCAACTGCGCGACATGGTGCAGAACCACTTGCTGCAGTTGCTTTGTCTGATTGCCATGGACCCGCCCTCCAATCTCGACGCCGACGCCATTCGCGACGAAAAGGTCAAGGTGCTGAAGGCGCTCAAGCCGTTCACCGGTGAAGCCCTGGACAAGGACGTGGTGCGCGGCCAGTACACGGCGGGCACCAGCGACGGCCAACAGGTGCCGGGCTACCTGGAAGAGGAGGGCGCCAACACGGAGAGCCAGACGGAAACCTTCGTCGCAATGAAGACCGAGGTGGCCAACTGGCGCTGGGCGGGCGTACCTTTCTACCTGCGTACCGGCAAACGGATGCCGGAGAAGCTGTCGCAGATCGTGATCCACTTCCGCCAGCAGCCGCACTACATCTTCGATCCGGATCAGCGCAATATCGCGGCCAACAAGCTGATCATTCGCCTGCAGCCGGAAGAGGGCATTGCGCTCCAGGTACTCACCAAAGACAGCGGTCTCGATAAAGGCATGCGCCTGCGCCCCGGCCCGCTGCACCTGGATTTCAATAACGCCTTCCCCAAGTCGCGCATCCCTGATGCCTACGAACGGTTGCTGCTGGAAGTCATGAAAGGCCAGCAGTACCTGTTCGTGCGCCGTGACGAAGTCGAGCATGCCTGGCGCTGGTGTGATCAGCTGATTGATGGCTGGAAAGCCCGGGAAACGCCGCCGCGCCGTTATCCGGCCGGGTCCTGGGGGCCGGTCGCCTCCATTGCCATGATTACCCAGGATGGTCGCAGCTGGTACGAGGATTATTGATATGAGCGATGCACGCACACAGCTTGCCGAACAGCTGGCAGAGGCCGTTTTTCAGGCCTTGAACGACGACCTGGAACACCAGGAAAACGCCTTGTTGGTGGTCTCCGGCGGCTCGACGCCCGTCCCCTTTTTCAAAGCGCTGGCGGCCAAGCCGCTACCCTGGGAACGGGTGGAAATCACGCTGGCGGACGAGCGCTGGGTGGATGATCAAAGTGACGACAGCAACGCAAAATTGGTTCGCGAGCACTTGCTTCAGGGGGCGGCAGCGGCGGCTCATTTTGAACCCTTGACCAGCGAGGCCGGGACACCTGAAGAAGGTGTGTCCGACGTCAGTGAGCGTGCGCTATCACTTAGCTGGCCGGCAAGCGTCGTGATTTTGGGCATGGGTGGCGATGGCCACACGGCCTCGCTGTTTCCTGACAGCCTGGAACTTGGCTTGGCGCTCGCCACGGAAGAGCCGCTGGTCGCCGTGCGAACGCCCAGCCAGCCGCAGCCGCGCATCACCTTTTCGGCAGACCGGCTGCATCAGGCGCGCCGCCACATTTTACATATTACCGGTGACGATAAGAGAGCAGTGTTGGCCAAGGCTCTGAGCGGGGACGACATGCGTCAACTGCCCATCCGCGCTTTCTTATCCTGCCCCTTGGCGATTTACTGGGCGCCTTAACGCCGCTTTCGTCAATAATAATTTGCTTGGAGACTCACATGACCATTGATAAGCAGCTACCGTCGACACGTACCGCGGAGCTAGACAGCATTTGCCTCAAGGCCGAGGTGATTCCGGTGATTACCATTGATCGCCTGGAAGATGCCGTACCGATGGGGCGTGCGCTGGTAGATGGCGGCTTGACGGTGCTGGAAATCACCCTGCGTACCGATTGCGCGCTGGAAGCCATCAAGCGCATGAAAGAAGCGCTGCCGGGGGCGAGCATTGGCGTCGGCACGGTGTTGACCCCTGCCCAGTATCGCCAGGCCGAGCAGGTCGGCGCCGACTTCGTGGTCACCCCAGGGGCGACCGATGCGCTTTATCGCTATGGCGTGGAAAGCCCGGTGCCGATGCTGCCCGGCGTATCCACCATTTCGGAACTGATGACCGGCTGGCAGTACGGCTACCGCCGGTTCAAGTTCTTTCCAGCAGAATCCAGCGGCGGGGCCAAAGCGCTCAAGGCGTTTGGCGCGCCGATTCCGGAAGCGCGTTTCTGCCCCACGGGCGGCATCACCGTCGACAACGCCGAGGATTACCTGTCGCTGCCCAACGTCATGTGCGTGGGCGGTTCCTGGCTGACGCCGAAGGCAATGGTCGAGGAAGAAGACTGGGACGGTATTCGGGAGCTGGCCCGCCAGGCTGCCGAGCGCTTTCACCACTAAAGGTGGTGTAATCTAAGGTGCACTCTCGCCACTTGCCTCACGCAAACAGGGTCGTTTGTGCAAGTGGATTGCCCCGGACATGGTCCGGGGTTTTTTTGCTGTGGCTAAGTCAGGCGCAATAGCGGGTCGGCAAGCCCGCGCACGCCAACGTCGCAGGTGAACAGGCCGCCCGCCTGGGGCTGTTCCCGGCGCTGGTCGGCAGTGAATCCTTCCTGAGCGGTGGTGATGTAAAGCCGGTCCAGATTCTCGCCCGCGAAGGCTGGGCAGGAGGGTTGGCTAACGGGGAGCTGAACGCTATCAATCACCTGGCCATCGCGGTTCAGCCGCACCACTTTGCCAGCGCCCCACAAGGCGAGCCACAGGCAGCCTTCGCTATCGATCACGGCGCCGTCCGGGTTGCCTTCAACCCCCGTGAAATCTGCCCAGGCAACCGGTTCGCCGACAGGCCAGCCCTGGTCGTCCAACGCCCAGCGCATCACGACCCCGGCGGCTGTGTCGGTAAAATATGCCGCGTCGCCTTGAGGTGAAAAGCAGATGGCGTTGGGAATGGTGAGCCCGCTGCGCACTCGGGTCAGCTCGCCGCGATGCAGGCGGTAAAGGCTGCCCGCGCCGGGTTCGGCGGTCTTGCCCATGGTGGAAAGCCACAGGCTGCCGTGGCGGTCCACGCGGGCATCGTTGCTGCGCGTAACGGGGTTTTCGGCTTCGAAGTCGGCAAAATGCTCAAGGTGTTGCGTGGCCGGATTCAACAGGCTCAGGCTGTGTTCGCCGACCAGCATTAACCGGCCATCGTTCAGTGGGGTGGCGAGCGATACCATTTGCTCAAGCGGGTAATGGCCGTGGTCGCCGTTTTCAGGTGACAGCCAGTGAAGGCATTTGCCCAGAATATCGCACCAGTAAAGCCGTCCGCTTTCGGCGTCCCACTGGGGGCCTTCGCCCAGCTCGCAGCGGCAATCCACCGCCAGTTCGGCCATGTTGTCGTGATTCATAAACGGTCTCCTGCGGCTTGCCAGGCGTCTACCAGTGCATGGGCCTGCTTGCCGACTTGCTGGGGCGTTTGCCCCGGTTGGTAAAGTGCGCTGCCAAGGCCTGCGCCATCCACGCCCGCGGCGCGCCAGGCGGCGAAATTGTCGATACCGATACCCCCAACCGCATATAGCAATGTGTTAAGGGGCAGCACGGCGCGGACAGCCTTCATGCCCGCGATGCCCACCTGGACCGCCGGGAAGAGCTTGAGCCCGGTGGCCCCCGCATCCAGGGCATCAAAGGCTTCGGAAGGCGTCACAATGCCCGGCCAACTGGCCATGGAGAGGCGACAGGATGCTTCGATGACGGCAGGGCGGCAATTGGGCGAGACGATCAATCGACCGCCTGCGGCATGAACGTCGCGTACCTGCTCAGCGCTTAATACCGTTCCCGCACCGATCAGCGCCTGGTCGCCAAAGGCCTCCGCCAGGCGTTGGATACTGGTCAATGGGTCGGGGGAGTTGAGCGGCACCTCGATTTGCGTGATGCCCGCCTCAAGCAAGGCGCCGCCAACGGCCACCGCGTCATCGGGCGTTACCCCACGTAAAATGCCAATTAAAGGCAGTGTCATAGCGCTCTCCTTGTTTAGCTGGTGCTTATTGCCGGGTACTTTGGTAGGCGAGGGTCAGCCCTGCCAATACCGCTGTGTCACCGTCAACGCGCTGGGTGTCGATGCCGAGGGTTTCCAGGGCGAGTGCGTAGCGGTGGCTGAGCGCCTCGTTGCCGATCAGGGTCACGTTTTCTCCTGGCGTCAGCTCGTGGCAGGCACCGGCCAGTTCCAGGCCGATCGTCAATCCCGAGAGATGTGCGGCAAGCACGGCACTTCGGGCATCACCGCTCGGCAAGGTATTAGCCAGCAAGTCCTGAGCGCGGACGCCGAATAGCCGCTGGCTGAAGCGTTCGGGCGCCTGATAGGTTGCCTTGACCGCCTGGGTAAACGCCTGGCGACAGCCGTCGTGTTGCAGGTCATCCTGCCCTACGGAGTGCTTCAGTACGGATTGATGAGCGAGCAGTTGATACAGCTCGCCAGTCAAATAGGTCGCAAACTCGGTGACGGCACCATCGGTTAAGCGTGCCCATTTGGCATGGGTGCCGGGCAGGCAGACAAGGCCGCTAAAACGCGATGTATCCGCCAACAGGCCAGCCAGCTGGGTTTCCTCCCCGCGCATGACATCATAGTCGTGGTTTGTGCTGCCGGTCTGGCTTAATCCTGGCAGTAAATAAACCCGCAGGCGAGGGTCGGCGAGGGGCGGCATCACCGCGCCACGAGAGAGTTGATCGAGACGCGTGGGCGTCGCCAGATAGGCGGCTTCCTGCCAACCCTGCCGCGCGCCCGCCATACCGCATACCATCACGGGCGTTTGGCCGCTGTCGGGTAACCAGTCGTCGACGATTCCAAGCAGCTCGGCCTCGTACTCGGCGGGGGTCAGCGACAGCATGCCGCGAGGGCTGGAGGCACTCGCCATGACGTGATGCTGGGCATCCATTGCCCAGGCGCGCAGGTTGCTCGACCCCCAGTCCACCGCAATCCACGCTAAAGGACGTGTCAGTTCACTTGCGCCCATAGGGACGTCTCCCGTTGATGAGAGGGTTTACCACTCGGCAATCGAGCCATCTTCATGGGTCCAGACGGGGTTGCGCCAGCGGTGGCCGACCTTGGCGCGCTCTTCAACGAAGGCCTCGTCAATCTCCACACCTAGCCCTGGGCCCTGGGGAATCGCACAGAAGCCGTCTTCAATACTGAGCGCCGATTTGTCGACCAGGTAGTCGAGAACATCGTTGCCCTGATTGTAGTGAATGCCCATGCTCTGTTCCTGGATAAAGGCGTTGTGGCTAACGGCATCCAGCTGTAATGACGCGGCCAGGGTCAGCGGGCCGAGCGGGCAGTGGGGCGCCAGGGCCACATCGTAGGCGGATGCCAAGGCGGCGATTTTAAGCCCCTCGCTGATACCGCCACAGTGGGAGATATCTGGCTGAATAATGTCGATCATGCCGTCCTTGAGCAGGTCGCGGAACTCAAAGCGGGTATGCAGCCGTTCGCCGGTGGCGAGCGGGTACCCAAGGCCACCGGCAATGTCTTTCAGGCAGGGCAAGTGCTCGGGGGCAACCGGTTCCTCGACGAACATCGGGTGGTAGGGCTCCAGCTCGCGCAGCAGCGCCTTGGCCATGGGGCGATGCACGCGGCCATGAAAATCGATACCAATGCCCACATCCGGGCCCACCGCATGGCGCGCTTCGGCCACCCGGGCGACCGCCTCATCCACTTTGCGGTGGGAGTCGACGATCTGCAGCTCCGGTGTGCCGTTCATCTTGAAGGCGGTAAAGCCCTTGTCAGCCAGTGCCTTGGCGCCCGCGCCCACGTCGCTTGGCCGGTCGCCGCCGGTCCAGGCGTACATGCGCATTTTATCGCGCACCGCGCCGCCCAGAAGCTGGTGCACGGGCACACCCAGGTCGCGACCCTTAAGGTCCCACAGCGCCTGGTCGATACCCGCAATGGCACTCATCAAGATTGGCCCGCCGCGGTAAAACCCGGCGCGATACAGCGTATTCCACAGGTGTTCGATGCGATGCGGGTCCTGGCCAATCAGGTAGTCGGAAAGCTCATGAACGGCAGCCTCGACAGTCGCCGAGCGGCCTTCGATGACCGGCTCGCCCCAGCCGTAGCAGCCTTCGTCGGTTTCGATTTTGAGAAACAGCCAGCGGGGCGGTACTTGCCAGGTTTTCAGTCGGGTAATTTTCATAGGGTCAGATCCTAGTCAGTTGTCGATGGCCGGTTAATTGACGATACCCAGGTCGATCGCCGTGCGGCGAAGCACTTCCCGTGCGGCGCGAGACGCCGCCTCGGCATCCCGGCGCATAATGGCTTCAAGCACGCGGCGATGCCGTGACAGGCTGTCGTCGAAGGTGTCGGTTCGGTGCTGAGAGCCATGAACCAGGGCCATGATCGAAGGGCGCAACAAGTGTCCCATTTGCCGCCACACCAGGTTATGGCTGGCTTGATAGGTAGCATCGTGAAACATCACGTCATACTCGGCGTGCTGGGCGCGAGCGGCGGGTGACCGGGCCGTTTTCTGCATGCCTTCAAAGGCGGCTTCAAGCCGAGCGATATCGTTCGCATCGGCTGCGTCGGCGGCAAGGCCCGCCACGACGGGCTCGGCCGAAAAGCGAAACGCATAGATAGCGCGCGTGAGCTGCGGGTCGAGATCGGTAAGCCCCGTCATCCATTCGCTCATCAGCGGATCCAGCAGGTGCCAGTCGCTCATTTCACGTACGTGGGTGCCACGCCCGGCGGTGCGGTCTAAAAGCCCTGCGGCGGTCAAGCGGGTCAGCGCATTGCGCACCTGGTTACGGCTCACATCGAAGTGTGTGCCGATGTCCATTTCTTTGGGGAAGGCGTCACCCGGCTGCCAGTGGCCTGCCAGTAATGCCCTTGCCAGCAGGCGGGCTAACTCGTCCGCACCCCCTTTATGGCGGGGAAGGGTTTCCAGCGTCATAGCGGTCACTTATTAACGATAGTGCCGGTATGGTAGTAAATGTCTGACATTTAGACAAGCCGGAGCGGTACGACCTTTGTCGGCAATGCAGGGCGCATATCGGTACGCCCTGGGCAAATGGCTGTTATTTAGGGAATATTATTTAGGGAACGGTATTTAGAAAGCGTTGCGCAACGCTTCGATATCGGCATGGGTGGGCAGCGCTGAGTAGGCGCCGGGGCGCGTTACGGCGTGAGCGCCGCAGCGGCAGGCCGTTTTCACCGCACGGGTAAGAAAGTCGGCGTCCTGGTGCCAGCCTTCCTCAATGCCGTGATGTGACAGCTCGGCCAGCAGCCCGCCGATGAAGGCGTCGCCACCCGCGGTGGTGTCCACGGCCTCAACCTTGGGCGGCGCGATGGTTTGATCAATACCCACGCCTTTCACCGCCACGCTATTGGGCCCATCGGTCACCAGCATGACCTTCACGCCTGCGGCAAGGCGCTCTGCTATCCAGGCGTCTTGGGGGTGATCGCCGCGCAGGTAATCAAGTTCGTCGAGCGATACCTTGACCAGCTCGGCGCTATCCAGCAGTTGCGTCACCAGGCCCATATCCGCTTCACCCTCTGGCCAGAGGTTGTGACGCAGGTTGGCATCAACGCTGATCAGGCAGCCTGTGCGTTTCGCCATGGACGCCATGGCAAGCGTCACGTCGGCGATTTCCGGGTCGGTCAGGCTGTTACTGCAGAAGTGAAGAATCGCGGGGTTCTCGAAAACGCCCTGGGGGAGGTGTTCAAGACGGTATAGCAGGTCGGCGGCCGGTGGCCGGTAAAAATCGAAGGTGCGCTCGCCCTGGCTATCCCGGGAGACAAACGCCAGCGCCGTGCGTGCCTCTTGGGTGAGGATCACGCCCTGTGTGTCCACGCCATGGTGTTGTAATTCGCGGATTAGAAAATGCCCGAAGGTATCGTCGCCGACCATGCCCAGAAACTGGCTGGGCACGCCGAGCCGGGCGCAGGCAACCGCCACATTGGCGGGAGCACCCCCGGCGTAGGGGGTAAAGGTCTCGGGTCCTGTGTCGTCGTTACCCAGGCGGCTGGAGAGCATATCCACCAGGGCTTCACCAAACGCAATGATCGGTGTCATGATCGGTTCCTTGTCATTATTGATCAGAAGAGAAGCCTTGAACTAGGCCACGCAATGGCCCCGGGCGGCTTCCAACAGTTCATACCAGGCTTCCCTTGGGAGGGTATCTGGGCCTGCCAGCATATCGGCAATCCGTTCGGGCTTCACGCTACCTACCACGGGCGCAGGGCGATTGGGCAGCGTGCGTAGCCATGCCAGGGCAAGTGCGCCGGGCGTGCTGTTGTACTCGCTTGCCAAACGGTCAAGCACCTTATGCACTGCGCCCTGCATCAGGTGACCGCCTGCCAGCGGCGACCAGGCCATCGGCGCGTGGCCGTCGGCGCATAAATCGTCGAAGCTGCCGTCAAACAGCGGTGTGCTATGGGCGATGGACAGCTCGATCTGATTGGCGCGCAGCGGGTAGTGCATGGCGCTTTGCAACCTGCGCCACTGGCCGGGCAGGTGGTTGGAAACGCCTGCGGCGCCAATTTTTCCTGCCTCGATGGCGCTGTCCAGGGCGCGCCCGGTGGCCTCGGCGTCCATCAGCAGGTCAGGGCGGTGAATCAGAAAGTGATCGATCCGCTCAACGCTCAGGCGGTTTAGCGCGTCATCAATGGCTTGACTCAGGTACGCCGGGCTGGCGTTGTAGTGCTTGACCTTGCCTGAGCCAGGGGCGGGGTTGTCGTTGGCAATGCTGGCCTTGGTCACCACCTTGAGCCGCTTGGCAAGCGCCGGGCGGGCGCGCAGTGCCTGACCAAACAGCGTCTCGCCAGCTCCCTTGCCGTAGATATCGGCGTGGTCGAACCAGTGCAGCCCCTGCGCGAGTCGCGCCTCGATCCAGTCAGCCAGGTGGTTGGCCTGGTGCATTTCGGCGGTCTCGTGGAGACGCATCATGCCGAGGACAAAGGGCACGTCAAAGGTTGGCGCGGGCATAGGGAGCTTCCTGTCGGTTGGTAGGGCCTGTTGACGTTTCATCGCGAACCGCGTTGCACCACAAAGCTCGCCAGACAAGGCGCAAAACGCAGGGAAGGGTGGTTCCCTTTTCAAGTTTTGCAACGCCGTATGGCGCGCTTTGTGGCGCAACCCGCAGGGCTGGGCCCGTTTTTACCCGCGGCGGCGTTAGTCGTCGTTCATTTGGAATAACCAAACTTCTCTCCTCCTGCCTTGCCGCGAATAAAAACGGGCTCCAGCGCGGCCGTGAGTGAAACGTCAACAGGCCCTAAAACACTTCTTCGTTATGCAACGCCTCAGCGGCGCCCAGTAGTCCCGTCCACGGGTGGGTGACCACCCAGACGGGAATGTCAGCGTTATACGCCCCCATGCGGCCCTTGTTGACGAAGCCGTCGCGCATCTGGCTTTTGGGCAGCCAGTCAAGCAGGCGCGGCAAGATCCCGCCGCACAGGTAAACTCCGCCACGGGCACCCATGGTCAGCGTGGCATCGCCACACACATCGCCGAGAATTTTCAGGAACCGCAACAGCGTGGCCGTGGCGATCGGGTCGCCCTGGTTGGCGGCCTGGGTCACCTCGGCAGGGGAGGCGCAGCGCGGCGCCTGATCGTCAAGCGCGCAATGGGCCTGATAAAGCTCGAGTAAGCCTTGGCCGCACAGGATGCGCTCCACGCTGACCCGCTTGTGGTGTTGCAGAAAGACGTCGAGCAGCGCGCGCTCGGTGTCGTCGGTGGGCGCAAAAGTGACATGGCCGCCCTCGGTAGGCAGTGGTATCCAGGCGTGCTGGCCAGGGAAGACCCCGGCCACGCCAAGCCCTGTGCCAGGGCCAATCACCAGGCGGGTGGAATGTGCCTGGCCGTCACCGGCCTGAACCTCGACGAGGTCATCGGCGGTCACATGGGGCACGCCCAGGGCCTGAGCGGTAAAGTCGTTGATAACCTTGAATAGCGATAGGTTCAGCGTTTCGCGAACATCGCGCTTCATGAAATCCCAGTGGTTGTTGGTCATCTTGACCCGCTCGGCGTGAACCGGGCAGGCAAACGCCAGGCAGGCCTCGCGAGGGGCGTTGTCGCCGGTCGCACCCACCCGGGTCAGGTAGTCCTGAATCGCCTCAATGACGCCCGGGTAGTCGGCGCAGGGCAGGTTGATGATATCGTGCGGGGTAATGTCGCCTGGCGTCACCAGCGCCAGGCGTGCATTGGTCCCGCCGATATCGCCGATCAAGGCCGGTCGCATCAGGCATCCTCTTCGAAAATCTGTCCTTCCTGGCGGGCCAGGTCGTCGGCTTCAAAGCCACCAAACACCCCGGCGCCTTCTTCGCCGCGCATGGCCAGGTGGCGGAACCCAGAGAACAGCTCGCGACCCAGGCCTACGTGGTAGTGGTCAAGATTGCCGATGGCCAGTTCACGCTGCCCCCAGGTGACAGGGTCTACCTTGGCGTCGAGGGTGCCGGCGTTGGCGTCCAGGCGCACGATATCGCCATCGCGCAGTTTGGCCAGCGGGCCGCCGTCCAGGGCTTCCGGGCTCATATGGATAGAGGCGGGTACCTTACCCGAGGCGCCCGACATACGGCCGTCGGTGACCAGCGCGACCTTGTAGCCACGGTCCTGAAGGACACCCAGGTACGGCGTCAGCTTGTGCAGTTCCGGCATGCCGTTGGCCTTGGGGCCCTGGAAGCGCACGACCACGATCACGTCGCGATCCAGGTCGCCGGATTCGAAGGCGGCCTTCATCTCGTTCTGGTCTTCGAAGATCTTCACCGGCGCTTCGACGATGCGGTGCTCTTCGGTAACCGCCGAGACCTTGATCACACCCCGGCCCAGGTTGCCTTTCATCACCGTCAGGCCGCCGGTGGGCGCGAACGGGTTGGCGACGGTGCTCAGCACGGCTTCGTCGAGGCTCTTCTCGGGACCTTCGTGCCAGACCACCTTGCCGTCTTCCAGGAAAGGCTCCTGGGTGTAGGCGGTCAGGTCGGTGCCGAAGACGGTGGGAATATCGCCGTGGAGCAGGCCTGCGCCCAGCAATTCGCGGAACAGGAAGCTCATGCCGCCCGCCGCCTGGAAGTGGTTGATATCCGCCTGGCCGTTGGGGTAGACCCGCATCAGGCTTGGAGTGACCGCGGACAGATCGGTGAAGTCGTCCCAGTTGAGCGTAATGCCAGCGGCGGCCGCCATGGCGATCAGGTGCATGGTATGGTTGGTGGAGCCGCCCGACGCCAGCAGGCCAACCACCGCATTGACGATCGCACGTTCGTCGATCTGCTTGTAGAACGGGCGATAGTCACCGCCAGGCTCGGTGTTGCGGATTGCCTGCTCGGTGGCGTAGCGGGTCAGGGCCTCGCGCATCTCGGTGCCAGGATTGACGAAGGAGGTGCCCGGCAGGTGCAGGCCCATCACTTCCATCATCAACTGGTTGGAGTTGGCAGTGCCGTAGAAGGTGCAGGTGCCGGGGCTATGGTACGACTCGGACTCGGCTTCCAGCAGCGCATCGCGGCCGACCTTGCCTTCAGCGTACAGCTGGCGGATGCGGGCCTTTTCCTTGTTGGGCAGGCCGCTGGGCATTGGGCCCGCTGGCACGAACATCGCGGGCAGGTGGCCAAAGCGTGCTGCGGCGATGAACAGCCCTGGCACGATCTTGTCGCACACGCCAAGGTACAAGGCTGCGTCGAACATGTTGTGGGACAGGCCCACGGCGGTGGCCATGGCAATCACATCCCGAGAGAACAGCGACAACTCCATGCCTGGCTGGCCCTGGGTCACACCATCGCACATCGCCGGTACGCCACCGGCAAACTGGGCGGTAGAGCCCATGGCGCGGGCAGCCCCCTTGATGGTTTCCGGGAAGGTCTCAAACGGCTGGTGAGCCGAGAGCATGTCATTATAGGCGGAGATGATCCCCAGGTTGGCGCTGTTCATCAGCTTGAGGGAATCCTTTTCCTGCGGATTGCAGGCCGCAAACCCATGGGCGAGGTTACCGCATGAGAGCTCGCCGCGATGCACGCCGCGTTTGTGCTGGTCGGCCATGCGACGCTCGTATAGCGCGCGCCGCTCGGCAGAACGCTCACGTATGCGCTGGGTAACCTCGGCAACGGTGGGGTTTAAAGGGGCGTGTGTTGAGCTCGGCATAGGGACCTCTGCATGGTAGAGACGGTGAGTCAGACCTGTAGTTATTTTACATTTTTTGATGGCGATAGGAGAGACCTTACGGCAATAAAAGCGCTAATTGTAGTTTTATTACCCTAATTGATGACAGCTATCGCCTTGGGCGATCAGGGCTAACGATGGATTGCGATAGCGGTAATCGCCCGCTTGCAAAGCGTAAATCGCAAGTATAGCAGGCCTGCTTTTGCTACCATCCCCCCTCTTGTGATGTTGAACGCTCTGGAGCCGCCATGCCTATCGATGTTGCCCCGTCTATTATCGAGCGTATTGCGCCGGTAGATGCTTGCGCCGGCGAACGTACCCGCGCCTATCTTGATACGTTGACCAAACCCCCGGGCAGCCTTGGTCGCTTGGAGACACTCGCCATACAGTTGAGTGCCATCACCGGTGGGCAAACGCCCAATGTGACGCCAGCCAGTGTGCTGGTATTTGCCGCCGATCACGGTGTGGCCGAAGAGGGCGTGTCCGCGTTTCCTCAGGCCGTAACGGCGCAAATGGTTGCCAACTTCGCAAGCGGCGGTGCCGCCATCAATGTCTTTGCCCGGCAGATTGGCGCGAGAATCGACGTCGTCGATGTGGGGGTGGTGGCACCCTTGACCGTGGCGGGCGTGACGCATGCCAAGGTGCGCCCAGGCACGGCCAATATGGTGCTCGAAAACGCCATGCAAGGCGCTGAAGCCCACGCAGCGATCAATGCAGGCGTTGCCGCCGTGGAGCGCGCCAGCCACGCCGGGGCTAGGTGCATCATCGTTGGCGAAATGGGGATTGCCAATACCACCGCCAGCAGCGCCATGCTGGCGGTGTTGACCGCGACCCCAGTGGCTCAGGTGGTTGGCGCCGGGACCGGTATCGATAGCGCACAGCAAGCTCATAAAGTAGCGGTGATCGAGCGCGCCATTCAGGCGCGCCAGGCCGACCCCAATGACCCTCTGGACGTGCTTGTTAAGGTGGGCGGCCTGGAAATCGCCGCCATGACCGGGGCCTACCTGGCTTCGGCGGCACACCGGCTGCCCGCTATCGTCGATGGCTTTATCGCCACGGTGGCGGCGCTGGTGGCATGTCGTTTATGCCCCGCGGTGCGCGGCTATCTTGTATTTGGTCACCGCTCGGAGGAACCAGGCCATGCCACGGCACTTGACGCGTTGGACGCCAAGCCGCTGCTGGCGCTGGGCATGCGCCTGGGCGAGGGCAGCGGGGCGGCATTGGCATTCCCGCTGCTTCAGGCGGCTGTCGCAATGCTCAATGAGATGGCAACCTTCGCCGATGCGGGCGTAAGCGATAGCGCCCGCCAATGATGCCCTTCAACGACGACGCACTCATGATCCTGGTGTGGATCGCCGTGGCGATCATGATTGATCTGATCGTCGGTGACCCACGCTCGCTGCCGCACCCAGTGGTGATCATCGGCCGTTTTATCAGCCACTACGAGCGGCTCTGGAACCGCGGCTCGCCCAAGCAGCGGCGGCTGAGTGGCGTGCTGCTCACCGTCATTGTGGTGGGTGGCGTATGGGGGGGTAGCGTGTTGGTGCTGGCGATCTTGGCGCGTTTGCATCCCGGGCTTGCACTCATCGCGGAGCTCTGGCTGTTGTCCACCACGCTTGCCATCAAAGGGTTGGCGGATGCGGGGCGCGCGATTGCCGTGCCGCTTGCCAAAGGCAACCTGCCCGCTGCTCGGCAAGCCCTCGGCATGATTGTCGGGCGCGATACCTATGGCCTGGATGAAGCCGAGATTACCCGCGGTGCGGTGGAAACCGTGGCGGAAAACACAGTGGATGGGATTACCGCGCCACTGTTTTTTGCCCTGATCGGCGGCGCGCCGCTGGCGCTGGCGTACAAGGCGGTGAATACTCTGGATTCGATGGTCGGTTATCGCAACGCACGCTATAACGAGTTTGGTTATGCCTCCGCCAGGTTGGACGATGCGGCCAACTGGCTGCCAGCTCGCTTAACGGCTTTTTGTCTGTGGCTAGCGGGTCTGCTGTTGAGCGTTTTTTGGGGGATGCGCCTGCACTGGCGAGGCGCGCTGCGCGGTACCTTGTGCGATGCACCCCGTCACCCGAGCCCTAACGCTGGCTGGCCGGAAGCCATGGTGGCGCGATTGCTCGGTGTGCAGTTGGGCGGTACCAATTACTATGAAGGTGTGGCTTCCTGTCGTGCGACGCTAGGCAAGCCGCTGGAGCCACTTCGGGTTGATCATATCGACGCCACGATTCGCTTGATGCACGGTGGCTGGATGCTATTCATTTTGCTGTCCGCTGTCCTGATGGTTGGGTTGGGTATGATTTTTCCGAGGCTTATATGAGTACACCTGAATGGCCCAGCCACGGCGGCCAAGCCGAGGCGCTATTAGCCCACTTCGGCCTGCCCTCCGGGCATCGTCTGGACGATTTCAGCGCCAATCTGAATCCCCTGGGGCCACCCGCCTGGGTACGCGACTGGTTAACGCAACATCTGGTCGGCCTTGAGCGTTATCCAGCGCCGGATTATTCCGCGGCCCGCCAGGCCATCGCCAACCATCACCAACTGCAGCCCGAACAGGTGCTGCTGACCAACGGCGGCGCCGAGGCGATTTTTCTTGCCGCCGCGCTACATGCCTGGCAGCGCGCGGCGATTATGACGCCAAGCTTTGGCGAGTATGCCCGTGCTTGCTGCGCCCACCGGCTCTCAATCGTTGAGATCGCGCTGCCCGCGCCGGACTTTGCCCTGGATGTTGATACGCTGTTGGCAAGGCTTAATGATATCGATGTGCTGTTTCTGTGTCGGCCCAATAATCCCACAGCGACCCTTATCGATACCTCGGCCATGGAGGTACTGCTGGATTACACGGCTTGGGCGGGTTGCCGGGTGGTGGTGGATGAGGCCTTTGTGGATATGGTCGGCGATACGCATGATGCGGTGTCGCTGGTACCGCTGCTGGATCGCTACCCGCATCTGATTCTGCTGCGCTCGATGACCAAGTTTTATACGCTGCCAGGGCTACGGCTAGGCTACCTGCTGGCGGATGTAGCCACGATTCAAGCGGCACAGACCCACCAGCCGCCCTGGAGCGTGAATCACCTGGCGGCGGAGCTGGTAGCGCCGCTGCTGGCGGACGGTGCCTTTACCCGGCGCACCCAGCGCTGGTTAGCCAGCGAGCGGCCACGCCTGCATCAAGCACTTAGCGAGTTGGGTCTGGACGTTGTACCCAGCCAGGCCTGCTTTTTTCTTATCCGGCCTGGTGCCGCGCAGCGCGCCGCAGGCACCACCAGTGATGTGTTATTTGAGCGGCTGCTGCAGCAAGGCGTACTGGTACGCCATACCCACAATTTTGCCGGGCTTGAGGGGGAATGGCTAAGGGTGGCGCTGCGCGATGAAGCGGCTAACCGGCGGCTAGTCAATGAGCTGAAAAAGGCACTGCATGATTGTCTTCGTTAGTGGCGGGGCGCGTTCCGGCAAAAGTGACATCGCCGAGCAGCGGGTGCTTGGCGCGGCGGCCGGTTCCCCCTGTTACTATTTGGCCACCGCAGACGTGTACGACGACGAGATGGCCGCACGTGTTGCTCGCCATCGGCAATCCAGAAGCGCGCAGTGGCTGACACTGGAAGCGCCGCTGGCCATTGATCAGGCGATTTCCCGAGTGCCAGAAGGGAGCGCCGTGCTACTGGACTGCCTGACGCTGTGGGCCAGCCAGGTGCTGTACGCCAGCGAGCTTAGCGAAGACCAAAGCTTGGCGTTACTGGCAGACACCCTCGCAGATGCCCACGCACGCAGCGTGCATCTAGTGATTGTCTCTAACGATATCAACGAAACGTTACCTCCCGGTGATGCCGAAACCTGGCGCTACCTGAGCTTTCTTCAGCGTGCCCACCGCTGGCTAGCCGCCGAGGCGGACTCGGTGCTGGAAGTGGTCGCGGGCTGTGCCATCGAATGGAAAAACGACGGGAAGTCGCTGTGAAAGAAGATGCTGTAAAAGAAGACGCCGTGAAAAACGCTTTGTTCGGTCTCCTGCTCGCGCTACAGTTTTTGACAAGAATCCCCATCCCTGTCGCTTGCCCATGGACGCCTGCAACCCGGCGCTGGGCGTTGCGTGCCTATCCCTTGGTCGGCCTGCTCATTGGCAGCGTGTTGGTGCTGTTGGCATTCGCCATGCAAGACGTCCCCACGCCGATCACCGCGCTGGCGCTGCTGAGCCTTTGGGTCGCGCTTTCCGGTGGGCTCCACCTGGATGGCGTCATGGACATCGCCGATGCGCTGGGCAGCAATCAAGCGTTGGAACGCCGCTGGGCGATCATGAAGGACCCGCAAATCGGCAGTTTCGGCATGCTGACGCTTGTGTTTCTACTGGCCTGGAAGGGCGTTCTACTGTGGGCATTACTTACCTATCAAGCACCGCTCTGGTGGCTGCTGGTGGTGCCCGCGCTCGGGCGCTGGACGGGTGTGGCATTGCTGGTGCTGACCCCCTGTGCCCAGCAAAAGGGCCTGGCCTGGAGTTGGCAGCAGTCGCTCAGCGGCCAGGATGTGGCCCTGGCGCTGGTACCGCTGGCGCTGATTGCGCTGCTGGCACCTTCGCTTACGCTGATTGGGCTTGCGGCGGCGGTCTTTGTGGCGCTTTCACGCGTGTTCATGTTGCGACTGTTTAACGGCATCAACGGCGATATGGTCGGTGCCACCATCGAAGGAGGAGAGCTTTGGCTACTGATCTTAGTGTGGAGCTGGTGGCAGTTCGCCACGGTATCACCGCCTGGAATCTAGAGCGCCGCTACCAGGGCCAGCGCGATATCCCGCTGCTGTTTCCCGATGCTGAGGCAGGGTTGCTGGCGCTGCGCGAAGCGCTGGCGGGTGAGCGTTTTGATGCCATTTATTCAAGCGACTTGAACCGCTGCCAACAGACGCTTGAGTGGATCCAGGCCGCGAAAGAGGGCGTGCCGGTTGCGCTTGAGCCGCGTCTGCGCGAACTCGATTTTGGCGAATATGAAGGCAAGGTTTACGACGAGCTAAAAGATTTGCCCCATTACCGCGCCTGGATCGACAGCGTCGGCGAGCTGCAAATCCCTGGCGGTGAATCCGCCGCCCAGCTGCGCACGCGCCTGGAGGCCTGGTTGCATGATGTAGCCGTGAATGCCCGGCAAGACGGCCACCGAAAGATTCTAGCGGTCACTCACGGCGGTGTGATTCGCGAACTGCGCCGTCGTTTTGAAACTCTTCACTTCTGGGATGGCTCAGTGAGCCAGGCCCAGGGCAGGCGCTGGACACTCACTTATCAAACCGATGCGAATGGCAAAGGAGATTGGCAATGCAGCTCTTCATCGGCGGTGCCTGCGCTGGTAAACGCGACGCCGTAACGGCTCGCTTTCCCGACGCCGTATGGCATCGCCTCGCACCGGGTCAGCGGCTGGAAGAGTGCCAGCAAGCGCTGGTTGCCGACACCCCGCTGGTGATAACCAGCGTGCTCGAGTGGCTAGAAGCCGCTTTAACAAACGCGGAAAACGACCCCCTTCGCCAACAGTGGCAGGGCGATATGACACGGCTCTGCCAGCGTGCTGACGAACTTAAGGCGCCGCTTATCATTATCGCTAATGAAGTCGGTCGGGGTATTGTGCCCATGCCACCCGAGCAGCGCCGCCTGCGCGACCTCAATGGCTGGTTCGCTCAAGACGCCACCGCCCAGGCCGAGCAGGTGTGGTATGTGCGCCATGGGTTGGTGCAGTTGATCAAGTAGTTAGTTAATCTTGGCGCCGCCAACGCTGCCCGCCAACCATCACCAGGTGTAGCGGCAGGTAGACGACTACGGGCCATATCAGCGTCAGTAGGAACAGATAAAGCAGAGGGTCGAGGCTGTCTTGGGGTTGGCCGAAGGGCCCGTGTGCCCAGTTGATATTACGGTCTGGGTCGGTGAGCAGGTAGGACAACGGCACCACGATCCAGGTCAGCAGGGTCTGCCACAGCAGGGCGCGGCGCGCGTAGCCCAGTTTCGCCACGCCGATGCCTGCCACCAGCGGCAGTACGGCGTGGTAGAGCGACATGGCCCGCGTCATGGGTGGGTGCTCGGGGTTGAACATGTACTCGGTGCCACCGATGGGGTGGACGCCGGTGAGCGCTGCCGTCGTGACGTCAAACGTCCACAAGCTGCCGACCAGCGCCACCGCCAGCCACTGCATCGACATCAGGGTACGATGCTCTGTCCAAAGCGCCACCAGCAACAGGAAGTTTGCCACGTTGCATAGCCAGAAGAAATTCTGGGGCCCCAGCAGCACTGCATAGCTCGGTGCCCAGATCAGGATCCACAGCGAAAAGGCCAGCTTCAGCCAGCGAGGTACACCCGCTACCGGGGAATCGGCCATGGTCGTCTCCTTGTTAGCTAGACAAATCAACGTCGCTAGTTCATGGCACCCTTACTTTTCCAGCTCATCCCTCCAGGAGTGGCGTGGCGTGAAACCGACCAGACGACGCGCTTTCTCAATACTATAGAAGGTCTCGTATTCGCCCATTTCGCGCTTGATCGGTACCCCTGCGTAGAAGCGTTCAATCACCTGGGCGTTGGTCAGCCCCACCGATAGATCGTCATTGGCGACGTTGAACACCTGGTAGCCCAGGCCGTCTGTCTTCAGGCAGCAATCGACCATCTGGCCCAGGTCGCGGGCGTCGATGTAGGCGAAGATATTGCGGCGGCGCAGCGCCGGGTTGTCCATGTAGGCCGGGAAATGCTGGCGGTACTCGTGGGGCTCGATAACGTTATTGATGCGCAGGCCATAGATATCGATACCCGAGCGTGCCTGGAAGGAGCGGGCGGTGACTTCGTTGACCACCTTGCTCATGGCGTAGCTGTCCTGAGGTACGGTGGGGTGCTCTTCATCGACCGGCAGGTAATCCGGTTGCACCTCGCCGTCGGCAAAACATACGCCATAGGTCGTCTCGCTGGAGGCAAAAATCACCTTGGGAATACCCAGCTTGGTGGCGGCATCCAGTACGTTGTAAGTGCTCAAGGTGTTGATGCGATAGGTCTCGTTGTCCGGCCGGTGCAGGATGGCGGGTATCGCCGCAAAGTGGACAATGGCATCGTAACGCGGCACGCCGGTGCCCGGTTCCAGCTCGTCCATCCCGGCGTAGGCATGGCAGGCGTTGAACACCTGGCCAGCATCGGTGAGGTCTGTCTTCAGAGTGGGAATGCCGGGCACGTCGGAGGTTGCCCAGTCCAGGTTGGTGACGCGGTGACCCTGGTCACGAAGATAGGCGGTCGCATGGCGGCCCGCCTTGCCACTGCCACCGGTGAATAGAAGTCGCATAGGTATCCCCTAATTAATGGAAAGCACCACATCACCTTAGCAAACAACGGCTAACCCCGCTGATTGATCACCTGGCTGTGCGTGTCATGCTTAAATAGCATTGCGAAAACGCATCATCTGGCTGCCGTCGATGGGGTCGGCGAAGATATCGGCGTAGACACCAAAGGTCTGGCGTAGCCGGAATGCCGTCAGTACCTCTTTAGGCGGGCCACTATCCACCAGGCGGCCGCCATCCATGACACCGATGCGGTCACACTCCATGGCGTGGTTCAGGTCGTGCAGCGAGATAATCACCGTAACCGGAAGCTGCCTGACCAGCTCAAGGATCGACAGCTGATGGCGAATATCCAGATGGTTGGTGGGCTCATCGAGCAGCAGAATCTTGGGTTGCTGCGCCAGTGCGCGGGCAATATGCACGCGCTGGCGCTCACCGCCGGAAAGCGTGTGCCAAAGCCGGTCGGCCATATGCACCATATCGACATCTACCAGCGCCTGAACCACGATGGCATCATCTTCCGTTGACCAGGGGCGCAACGCGGTAAGAAAGGGCGTCCGGCCCAGCGCCACTACGTCACGCACGCTAATTCTATCGGTGGTATCGGCCTGCTGCTCGACTAAGGCAATAGACTGAGCAATCGCCCGCTGCTTCAGCGCGTGTAGAGGCTGGCTACCCATTAGCACCTGTCCTGCTTTGGGTTTGTTCAAGCCTGCCAACAGGCGAAGTAGCGACGTTTTACCCGAGCCGTTCGGCCCCACCAGGCCAAAGGTTTGGCCGGGCTCGACGGTTAGGTTAATGTCAATCAGTAGAGGCGTGCCATGCACTGACCAATCGAGTTTTTGAGCGGTTAACTGCATTAAGACCTCTTGCCGCGCACGAGAATGAGCGCAAAGGCAGGTGCGCCAATCAGTGAAGTAATCACCCCGATCGGTAGCACTTGGCCGGGGATCAGAGTGCGCGAAAGAATATCTGAGCCAATCAAAAAGACCGCCCCAGCAAGCGCCGTGGCTGGAACCAAACGCGTGTGTTGGCTGCCTACGATAAAACGCATGGCATGGGGAATCACCAGCCCAACAAAGCCAATCGCCCCCACAATAGACACCATCACCGCCGTGACCAGCGCCATGGCGATAATCAGCATGCCACGCACCGGGCGCACTGCGATGCCCATGGAGGCGGCGCTGTCGGCACCGAAGGTAAACGCATCCAGGGAGCGGCGGTGCCATAGGCAAACCAGTACCCCAAACAGCGCGGCAGGCACCGCCAAGGTTACATCGGCCCAGCGCACACCAGACAGATTGCCCATCAGCCAAAACATGATGCCGCGGGCCTGCTCGGCGCTCGCCGACTTGGTAATGATAAAAGCGGTGAGCGCATTGAACAGCTGTGAGCCTGCGATGCCTGCCAGAATAATCGCCCCCGCTGCCTGAACGCCGCGGCCACCACCGACGCCGCTGTTGGCCGCATGGGCGAGCATCACCACGATACCAAAGGCGAGAAGGGCGCCCACAAAGGCACCCAGGGAAAGCGAAAGCGCCCCTGCGCCAAGGCCCGCGACGGCCACGGCCACCGCGCCGGTAGAGGCCCCAGCGGAAATGCCCATCAAGTAGGGGTCGGCCAAGGGGTTGCGCAGCAGCGCCTGAAGCACCACCCCTGCCAGCGCCAGGCTAGTACCACAACAGGCAGCGACCACGGCGCGGCTAAGCCGGTAGTTCCAGATAATGCCTGCATCGATCCGGTCTACCGCATAATCCGCGCCCAGGAGCTGATTGGCGAGCACTTTGAGAATGGTATCAACGGGAATCGGTGTCTCGCCGATGGCGGTGCCCGCGATCAGCGCCGCCACGAGCACCAGCGGCGTGATCCATAGCCAGCGCAGTGCAAAACCTGCCGTAGATCGCCGCGTTAACGCAATGCTCATTCGTCAAATGCCATTGTCGCTAGCGCCTCGGCCAGTGTTTCAAGACCGTAAATAGTGCGCATCGTAGCGCTCATGGCGTGGGCATCCATCTCTATGATGTGGTCGTTTTTAACCGCCATCATTTCGCGGGTAACCGGGTCGCTGCGCAGAAACTCACGCTTGGCTTCAATGTCGTCGGCGGGAAAGCGGCGGCGATCCATTCTGGCGATCACGAGCACATCGGGGTCAGCCCTGGCGATGCTCTCCCAGCCCACCGTGGGCCACTCCTCATCGGACTCGATCACATTGCGAATACCGAGCTTGTCCATCATATAGCCCGGTGCGCCGAGTTGACCCGCAACGAAGGGGCTAACCCCCAGGTCTGTCGATGAGAACCAGAATGCCGCGGATAAATCGTCCGGTAAGTCCAGGCTGTTCGCCAGAGCTATTGCGCGCTCTTCGCGGTCGATAAGGTCGGCTACCAGCGTCTCGCCAGCGTCTTGCACATCATAAATCTGGGCTAGTTCGGTGATTCCCTTATAGACCGAATCCGTGGAGAAAGCGGCCGTGCGGGTGCCATCGCCGCCGGTAGAGTTATCCTTGGTGTCGCAGTCGGCGGGCATAATATAGGTGTTAATACCCAGCTCATGAAACTGTTCCCGGGTGGCGACGCTGCCGGTGGGGCCTACGTGCCACTCGTACTGTACCGCCACCAGGTCAGGCCGTTTATTGACCACGGCCTCAAAGCTTGGGTCGTCGTTGGCGATCCGCTCGATCGCTTCATTGACCTCAGCAAACTGGGGAAGGACCGGGGTGAACCACACCGAGGTGCCATTCACTCGGTCAGCGAGCCCCAGCGAATAGAGAATCTCCGTGGCTGACTGGCCTACCGTCACCGTTCGTTCTGGGGGCGACGCCACGCTGATCTCAACACCGCAATTGGTTAGCGTAAGCGGGTAGTCGGTGGAGGCGTAAGCCGCCTGGGCAAGGCCAACAGCGCTCGCGGCGATGGCCGTGGTCAATCTCAACATCATGTACACTCCCGTGCATGATGAGCTCCGCATTCGGCCAGCAAATAGTGACCGAGCCACTTCGCTCAATGTTAGTCATATGTCGGCAGTTCTCCTGACTGACGGGTCATGGCTAGCTCGCCTTCCCAGACGCTGTGTCCAGTGGCATCAAAGAGCATCGCTCGCCGCCTACAGTTGCGGGGGCAGTTCCGTTTCGCGGCAAGCCGCGGCGGATTCTCTATTAAGTTCCGTGGGGAACACCGACACTGGCCATTCTAGGTGGCAGGGGGATAGCGAACAACACAAAGCCTAAGGATCTTATGAAACCTCGCCATTATAGCAATGTTATAACATAATATTTAAAAGGCGTGTAAAAATCCAGCGGCATGCATAGTGTCAGCTGATATACGCCTTCGCAAAGTTAATAGCTTGTAACAAATTGGCCTCGCCGCTACCCCTTACTCTATACTGAACGCCTTTTCTGTTCCCACTTATTTATGAGTAGTTTATTATCATTCAGCTAGTTACCATGAATAAGATTCAAGATCGACGGTGGTCAAATCAGTTGGCAGCGTTTCAGTTGAAAAGGATTGCTCGATTGACGGGCTTGGCCAGCACGGGAGGTGCCGGTGAGTGAGTTTCCCTTTGCGGCGGTGGTTGGCCAGGAAGCGCTGAAAACCGCGCTGATCCTTAATGCCATTAATCCGCGTATCGGCGGGGTGCTGGTTAGTGGGCCAAGAGGTAGCGCCAAGTCGACCTTGGCACGAGCTCTGGCCGCTATTTTACCTGGCGATAGCGACGGGCAGCGTGCTCCTTTTGTGACGCTGCCCCTGGGCGCCAGTGAAGACAGGCTGGTCGGCAGTCTGGATCTGCAAAAGGTGCTGGCCAATGGCGAAGCCACCTTTCATGCCGGGCTGCTCGCTAAAGCCGACGGCGGCGTGCTGTATGTGGACGAGGTCAATCTGCTGCCGGATACCCTGGTCGATTTGCTGCTGGATGTGGCCGCCAGCGGAACGAACATCGTCGAGCGCGACGGTATCAGCCACTCCCACCCGGCGCGCTTCAGCCTGATTGGCACCATGAACCCGGATGAAGGCGAGCTACGCCCGCAATTGCTGGATCGTTTTGGGCTGTGTATCGACCAGGCCGCGAACATCAGCGTGGAAGAACGTATCGCCATCGTCCAGCAGCGCGAAGCCTTCGACCGCGACCCAGCCGGAGCGGCCCGTGGCTTCGAGGAGGCCCAGGCCGCACTGACCGAGCGGATTCATCAGGCCCAGCGTCAACTGGTGGATGTCATTACCCCGTCATGGGTGTATCACACCATCGCCTCGCGCTGTGAAACCGCCGGTGTGGAAGGGTTGCGAGCCGACGTGACCTGGCACCGCGCCGCCCGCGCCCACGCCGCATGGCGCGGTGCAAGCGAGGTGGCACAGCAGGATATCGATGCCGTCGAGCCGTGGGTGCTGGACCATCGGCGCACCCAATCGCCCGAGCAAACCCCGCCGTCTTCGCCGCCGAAGTCACCACCTTCGGGAGGTGAGGGTGGTTCGTCATCAACGACTGGTGCGTCGACCGGCGGATCATCCGATCAGCGCGGCGAACAGGGGCAGTGGGGCGCCATGCCGCCCCAGGCTCAGTCAACCATTCAGCAGGCAGCGCCTGAACTGGCGAATACGCCAAACGGTGTTGGTCAGGCGAAAACGGCGATGACTCCGGCGTCCGGTGAAAAAGGGCAGGTATCAGGCAAGGGACGCTCGCGGACTGAGACTTCTCGCCTGGACGGCTTTGGCACCCTGATCGCCAACCGCGGCCAGTGGCCCTGGCGAACGCTTAAAATGCGCAAGACACAGGCCGGGCAGCCAAGGGCGCACCTGGTGCTGCTGGATACCTCGGGCTCCACCCTGGGGCAGCGCCTGCTGGGCCAGGCGAAGGGGCTCGTGGAATCGCTGGTGCGCCAGGCCTACGCGGCACGTGAACAGGTCGCCGTCGTCGGGTTCGGCAACGGCGGCGTGGTGCCGCTACTATCCCGGCAACGTGCGCCCAAGCGGGTACAAGATGCGCTCGAAGCTGCGACGGGAGGCGGCGGCACGCCGCTGCGCGAGGCAGTGATTGAGGCCAAACGCCTGATCCATCAGTGGCAGCGACGCGAGCCCGGGCTGCACATCCGCACCTATCTGATTACCGACGGCCGTACCCGCGAATCCGTCGCCGACCTCGGCCCGCTGGGCGACTGTGTCCTGCTGGATACCGAGTCATCGAAAATCAAGCGCGGCCAGGGCGCACGCATCGCCCAGCAACTGGGGGCGCGCTACGCGACACCTTTTTCTGGACAGGAAACCCCATGACTGACGATCGCCATACCCACCGCATGCAGCGCAAAAAGGACGTGGTCGACGAGCGCATCAGCCGCGCCACGGAAGAGCGCGGGGTGTTGATCCTGCTGAAAGGCAACGGCAAGGGCAAAAGCAGCTCGGCGCTGGGCACCATGGCGCGGGCGCTGGGCCACGGGCAGCGCTGCGCGGTGATACAGTTTATCAAGGGGCGTCGTGAAACCGGCGAGTACCTGTTCTTCCGCGATCAGCCCAACCTAGACTGGCATATCATGGGTCAGGGGTTTACCTGGGAAACCCAGGATCGCGAGCGCGATATTGAAGCCGCCCAGTCGGCCTGGGCGGTGGCCAAGGGGCTGCTCGAGAACCCTGACTACCACCTCATCGTCCTCGATGAAATGAGCTACATGTTCAAGTATGGCTACCTCGACCCGCTGCCGGTGGTCGAAGCGCTTAACCAACGGCCCGCGCATCAAAACGTGATCATCACCGGGCGCACCATGGCGACGCCGCTTCAGGAAATCGCGGACACCATCAGCACGGTGCAGGACGAGCGTCACGCCTTTCGTGGCGGTGTTAAAGCCCAGGCGGGGATCGAATACTGATGAGCACACCCACTGCAAGCTGCCCGGCGCTGTTTATCGCCGCGCCTTCTTCCGGGCAGGGCAAGACCACCTTTACCGCCGCGCTGGCCCGGGCGCTGCGCAACCAGGGCAAGGTGGTGCGCGTGTTTAAAACCGGCCCCGACTACCTGGACCCCCAGGTGCTGGCGCAAGCCGCCGGCCAGCCGGTCGACCAGCTTGACCTCTGGATGGCCGGCGACGCCTACTGCCGCCAGCGCTTTTACGAAGCCGCCCAGACGGCGGACATGATCCTGGTCGAAGGCGCCATGGGGCTGTTTGACGGCGAGCCTTCCAGTGCCGACCTGGCCGCGCGGTTTGGCTTGCCCATGGTGGTGGTGATGGACGTCAAGGGCATGGCGCAGACCGCGGGCGCGCTGCTGGCGGGGCTGGCGGGCTTTCGTGACGATATCCGCATTGTCGGGCTTATCGCCAACAGTTGCGGCTCCCAGCGCCATCGCGAGCTGATCGAGACCACCCTGCCGCAGGGTATCCCGCTGCTCGCTGCCATCGCCCGCAACCCGGAGCTGTCGCTGCCCGAGCGCCATTTAGGCCTGGTGCAGGCCGACGAGATTCGTGACGATCTGGAAGTGCGCTTTGAAAAGGGCGCAAGCGTTATCGAGGCGGAAAACCTGCCCCAGACGCTGCTTGCGCTGCCGCCGGTGACCTTTACTGCCCCGGCAGACGTCGTGACCGCCGACTTGCCGTCGCTTGCCGGGTGCACCATCGGCGTGGCCAAAGACGCCGCATTCAGCTTCATTTACCAGGCCAACCTGGACCTGCTCGAGCAGATGGGCGCGCAGCTGCGCTTTTTCTCGCCGCTCACCGACAGCACCTTGCCGAGTTGCGATGCGCTGTGGCTCCCCGGCGGCTACCCGGAAATTCATGCCGCGACCCTGGCGGCCAATACGGCCATGCACGCGGCGATCAGGCAGTTTTTTGCCGACGACAAGCCGATTCTTGCCGAGTGCGGCGGGCTGCTGTATTGCCTGGAAACCCTGACCGACTACGACGACACCGCTCACACCATGCTCGGCCTGCTGCCGGGGCACGGTGCCATGCGCGGGCGTCGGGGCTGCCAGGGGATGCAAACCGCCGCGTTGCCCGAAGGCCCGGTGCGCGGCCATGCCCACCACCGTTCCATGGCCGAGGGAACGCCTGAGCCCATTGCCCATGGCGAACGCCAGCGCCACCCCGCGCCGGGGGAAGCCATTTTTCGTGAGCGTGGATTGACGGCCACCTACTTGCACCTGTTTTTTGCCAACAACCCTGCCGCGATCGCGCTGCTGTTTAGCGGCAAAGCGTCGCCAGCGCGTCAGCCTATCGATTCAGAGGACGAGACCCATGCAGTTAAATAAGATACCCGCCACCGTGGTCACCGGCTTTTTGGGCAGCGGTAAAACCACCCTGCTGGCAAGCATCCTGCGCCAGGTGACCGGCAAGCGAATTGCCGTGATCGTCAATGAATTCGGCGAGCAGGACATCGACTCAAGCCTGCTGCGCGGCTGTGCCCTCGACTGCGAAGACGGTCAGGCGGTGGAAGGCGACGACAGCGGTATTTTCGAGCTGGCCAACGGCTGTATCTGCTGCACCGTAGAAGAGGAATTTCTACCGGTGATGAAAAAGCTGGTCGCCCGCCGCGACGATATCGACCATATTCTGATCGAAACCAGCGGCCTGGCGCTGCCCAAACCGCTGGTGCAGGCCTTCAACTGGCCGGAGGTGCGTCAGCACTGCACCGTCGATGCCATCATTACCGTGATCGATGGCCCCGCCGTGGCCTCTGGCCGCTATGCCAGCGATGTTGCCAAGGTAGAAGCCCAGCGCCAGGCCGACGAAAGCCTGGATCACGACCCCAGCCTGCAGGAGCTGCTCGACGACCAGCTTAGCGCCGCCGACCTGGTGCTGGTCAGCAAGACCGACCTGTTAAGCCCGGACGAGAAGGCGCGGGTCGAAGCGCTGATCCAGGCGCGTGTGCCGGAATCAGTGAAGTACCTGTTTGTCGATCAAACCCTGGCCACCAACACCGTGCAACTCGAAGCCCTGATGGGCATCGGGGCGGCCAGCGAAGCGAGTATTGACCTGATCACCAATCACCACGACAAGCATCACGCTGAGGGTGCGCATCACGACCATGCCCACGACAACTTTGATTCCTGCGTGATCAGCCTGGGCGAAGTCGACGGCGACCTGCTGGCGGCCAAGCTGCAGCACATTGTCAAAACCCAGGAGATCTACCGCGCCAAAGGCTTCGCGGCGATTCCCGGCAAGCCGATGCGCCGGGTGATCCAGGCCGTGGGCGAACGTCTGGATGGCTACTTCGACCGCCTCTGGGCAGAAGGTGAAACCCGTCAAACCCAACTGGTCATCATTGGCAAGTCGCTGGACAGCGACGCGCTGCGCGACGCGCTTGCCGAAGCAGAGGTAACAACAGCCGCCTAATGCACCTTTTTGCCGCCAAACCCGGCGGCTTTGTTGATGATGAAGGCATTGTCGATCTTCAACAAAGCCCCGCGGATGTCGTGATTCTCTCGGCCGCCGACAGCAACCTCTCGGCCTTGGCCCAGGCGATTGATCGCCTGGGCGAGCGCTATCCGTCGGTGCGTCTGGCCAACTGGATGAACCTGGTCAAGCCCGCCGCCTACGACCTCTACGAAGACCGGGTGCTTGAAAAGGCGCAGCTGGTGGTCGTGTCGATGCTGGGCGGCCAGGCCTACTGGCAATACGGCTACGAACGCCTGCTGGCCTGGCGGAATGCCAAGCCCGGCCGCCAACTGATTCTGGTGCCGGGCTGCGACGCCCCGGACGATGCGCTGCTGGAAGCCTCGAGCGTCGACTATGACAGCGCCTACCGGGTATGGCGCTATCTGCGCGAAGGCGGCGTGGATAACGCCGAACAGCTGCTGCGCTACCTGGGCAGCGAGTGCCTGGCGTTGCCCACCACCTGGAAGGAACCCAAGGTGGTGCCCGCGGCGGTGATCTATGCGCCAAGTGATGCCGCAAGCCAGACGGGCCGCCAGGTGATGAGCCTGAGCGAATGGCGGGCCAACCAGCAGCCGGAAAGGCCGGTGTGCCTGCTGCTGTTCTACCGCAGCCACTTGCAGGGCGCCAATACCCTGGTCGTCGACGGCATGATCGAGGCGCTTAAAGAGCAGGGGCTTGAGCCACTCGCCATCGCCGTCGCCTCCTTGAAAGAGGCCGACTGCATCGCCTTTATCAATCACCTCATCGAGCAGACCGGCGCCATGCTGGTGGTCAACACCACCAGCTTCTCGATCAACCGCAATTCCGATGACACCTACCCGCTGGGCGGGGCGATTCCCGAGAGCGTCTTCGTCGGCCAGCCGGTGATCCTGCAGGCGATTCTTTCCAGCAGCACCGTCGAAGACTGGCAGGCCTCGGCCGCCGGGCTGAGAAGCCGGGATGTGGCGATGCAGATTGTACTGCCCGAAATGGATGGCCGGGTGATCACCCGGGCGGTGGGCTTCAAGGCCGAAGCGCTGTATAACGAACGCAGCCAGCTGTCGGTAACTCACCACGCGCTGCACCCGGAGCGCGCTGAGTTTGTCGCCAAGCTGGCGCGCCGGTTCTGCCACTTGCGCACCACCCCCAATCACGCCAAACGGCTGGCGCTGGTGCTGGCGAATTACCCCAACCGCGATGGCCGGATTGGCAACGGCGTGGGGCTGGATACGCCCGCCTCGACGCTGCAGATATTAACCGCGCTGCAATCCGCGGGTTACCCGGTCAGCGACCTGCCCGACAGTGGCGATGACCTGATCCGCCTGCTGCAGGGGGCGGTGACCAACGACCGCAATGCCATCGACCAGCGCATGTGCTGGCAAAGCATTAGCGTTGATGACTACTTGGCCTGGTTTCAAACCCTGCCCGCCGAACTTCAGGAAACGGTGTGGACGCGCTGGGGCGCGCCCGCTGATGACCCCAAATGCCGCCAGGGGCGGCTGATGATCTCGGGGATCCGGCTGGGGGAGACCTTCGTGGGTATCCAGCCCGAGCGTGACTTTATCGAGGACCTGACCCAGTCCTACCACGATATGCAGCTGGCGCCGCCGCACAGCTACCTGGCGTTCTACTTCTGGCTGCGCGAGCACTACCAGGTGGAAGCGGTGATTCACGTGGGCAAGCACGGCAACCTCGAGTGGCTGCCGGGCAAAAGCAGCGCGCTTAGCGCCGACTGCTGGCCGGATATTGCGCTGGGTCCGGTGCCACATTTCTACCCGTTCATCGTCAATGACCCGGGCGAGGGCGCCCAGGCCAAGCGGCGCAGCCAAGCGGTGATTATCGACCACCTGATGCCGCCGCTGGCCCGCGCCGAGCTTTATGGCGACATGGCTAAACTGGAAACGCTCACCGACGAATATTACCAGGCGCTGGATATGGACCCCCGGCGCGAGGCGTTAATCCGCGAGCAGATTCTCGATCACCTGCGTGAGACTGGCATCGACCAGGAATTGACCAAGGCGGTCGACAGCCAGGACGAGGCGCTGATCCTGAACGAGCTGGATACTTTCCTTTGCGACATCAAGGAATCGCAGATTCGTCACGGTTTGCACATTCTTGGCACGCTGCCGCCCCAGGATAAAGTGGTCGGCACCCTGGTGGCGGTGCTGCGCTTGCCCAGGGGTGAAAGCATTGCCCAGCGCGGCCTGCTGCATAACCTGGCCGATGACCTGGCCCTGCAGGGCGAAAGCCAGACGCCCTTTGACCCACTGAAGGCCGACGCCGAGCCCTGGACGGGGCCGCGGCCGAGCGTGCTGCGCGAGCTGGATAGCGCCGCCTGGCGCAGCGGCAACGACACCCGCGAGCGGCTGGAAGCGCTGGCCCACCAGCTGGTCGAGGCGTACGTGGTCGCGCCGGGCAGCCTGGAGGCGTTGGCCGCCCACTATACCGCCACCGCCGAGCAGCTGCGCTACGCCCGGGATCAGCTGTGGGTGGCACTTCAGCAGAGCGCTGAGTTGGAAATCAGCTCCCTGCTGGATGGGCTTGGCGGCCTGTTTGTGCCGCCGGGGCCGAGTGGCGCCCCCAGCCGTGGGCGGCTGGATACGCTGCCCACCGGGCGCAACTTCTTCAGCGTGGACAACCGCTCGATTCCATCCCCCGCCGCCTGGACGCTGGGCGAAAAATCCGCCCAGGCGTTCGTTGAGCGCTACCTGCAGGATAACGGCGACTACCCACGCCGCCTGGGACTCTCCATCTGGGGCACCGCCACCATGCGCACCGGCGGCGATGACATTGCCCAGGCCTTTGCGCTGATGGGCGTGCGCCCCATCTGGTCGCTGGGCTCGCAGCGGGTGATCGATATCGAGGTGATCCCCTCGATGCTGCTCAACCGCCCGCGGGTGGACGTCACGCTGCGGGTTTCCGGCTTCTTCCGCGATGCGTTTCCCAACGTGATCCGGCTGTTCGATGCGGCGGTACAGGCGGTGGCGAGCTACGCCGAACCGGGCAACAGCAATACCATCCGCGAGGCGGTAATGGCCCGCCAGCAGGTGCTGGAAAACCAAGGGCTGAGCCCCGAGATGGCCGCCCAGCAGGCAGGCTATCGGATCTTTGGCAGCAAGCCGGGGGAGTACGGCACCGGCCTGAACCGGCTGATCGACAACGGCGCCTGGGAAAATGCCGATGACCTGGCACAGGCCTACCTGGACAACGGCGCCTACGCCTACGGGCAGTTTGCCGAGTCCGGCACCGCCGCCCCGGATGCCTTCGAGCAGCAGCTTAAAGGCCTGGAAGCGGTGATGCAGAATCAGGATAACCGCGAGCACGATATCCTCGATTCCAACAGCTACTACGCCTTCCAGGGCGGCATGGCCAACGCCAGCCGGTCGCTGAGCGGGCAAACCCCGGTGATCTACCACGCCGACCACGCCAACCCGGCTCAGCCCAAGATTCGCACGCTGAAAGAGGAACTGGCCAAGGTGATTCGCTCGCGGGTGCTCAATCCCAAGTGGATTAACGCCATGCGCGAGCACGGCTACAAAGGCGGCTTCGAGATGGCCGCCACGGTCGACTATCTATTCGCCTACGATGCCACCACCGACCTGGTCGCCGACTACCAGTACGCCCAGGTCACCGATGCCCTGGTGCTGGACGACGCCAATCAGCAGTTCCTGCGTGAGCATAACCCCTCGGCGCTGGAAGAAATGGCCGAACGCCTGCTCGAAGCCGCCCAGCGCGGCATGTGGCAGTCGCCCGGTGAGCAGGGCGAGGCGCTGAAAGACCTGCTGCTGGACATGGACGAGGCCAAGGAGGTCGCGGCGGATGTCGGCTGAGCCTCGCATCAAAGGCTGGTGCCCCGGTGCCTGGCAACCGATGGCAACCGGCGATGGCTTACTGGTGCGCGTGCGCCCACGGCTGGGCCAGCTCGAGCGTGGCCAGGTGCTTACGCTGTGCGATGCGGCGGAGGCCTACGGCAGCGGCTTGATCGAACTCACCAGCCGCGCCAATCTGCAGTTGCGCGGCGTCACAGAGGCGAGTTGGCCAGCCCTGATGGAGACCCTGGTCGCCCACGACTTGATCGATGCCGACCCGGAAGCGGAGCGTCGCCCGCAAATTCTATTGGCTCCCGGCTGGCAAGCGGGGGACGATACCCATAAAATCGCCAGCGCGCTTAACGACCGCTGGCAAGAATTGCCGGTGGTGCCCGCCAAGGTTGGGATCGCCATTGATGCAGGCAAGGCACCGGTACTGGGCGATGCCTCGGCGGACTTTCGTATCGAGCGCGCCGAGTCGGGCGGCCTGCTGGTGCGCGCCGACGGTTATTCGTTAGGCACCGCTGTTGACTCGATTGACGCCGCCGTGGCGCAGCTTATTCGCCTGCTGGCGTGGTTTGTCGAAAGTGGCGGCTGGGACTCCAAGCGTATGCGGCGCCATCATGTGCCGCTGCCTGACTGGGCCACGGCCAACGCACGGCCCGCGGCAACCGGCAGCCAATTGCCCCTGGGCAAGTACGCCCACGGCGCGGTGTATGGCCTGCCGTTTGGGCGGGTGCCCGCCAGGGTGTTGCGCGCTGCGGTGATGCCTGCCGACGTTACCGCCCTGCAGGTGACCCCCTGGCGGCGCATCTGGGTCGCGGGAGCCAGCGCCGAGGCCATCGACGGGTTGATCAGCGACGAACAGGACGCCCGCTTGCGGATTGATGCCTGCCCCGGCGCGCCCTATTGCGAGCAGGCCAGTGTCGCCACCCAGCCGCTGGCCGAACGCCTGCGTGGGGTTACCCAGGGTGCAGTGCATGTATCCGGCTGCGCCAAGGGCTGCGCCCGCCGCTCATCGGCTGACGTTTGCCTGGTTGGCGAGGCAGGCCGGTTTAATCTGATTGTTAACGGCCGTGCCGATAGCACGCCGTTTAAAACAGGCCTCACCGAGAGTGAGGTGTTGGATTTAGTAAGAAAGCTCAGAGAAAGCAGTTAGGTTTATCGAAGTTAAAATTTTGGCTTACATACTCGGTAGCTGAGTGACAGGGCAGGTTGTAGCGAGGGTCTTTTTCCATGGATGGAAAAAGTAGCGCCCAAGGATGGGTTCACAGCGCCCTCGCGGAAACCTGCACTGGCACGGTTGCCTTGCAGACGACCAACTGCGAATTAGTTTATTTGGAGAATTTGGGTGCCTCATAAGTACGAAACAAGCGGCCCGGCGATTTACCGCGAGTCATTTGCCATTATCCGCAGCGAGGCTGAGCTTGCCCGCTTTTCAGTGGAGGAAGAAGCGGTTGCGGTACGTATGATTCACGCCGCCGGTCTTGTGGAGTTGGCCGCGCATATTCACTTTCAAAACGATGTGGTCAATAAAGCCCGCGCCGCATTGGAGCAGGGTGCCCCGATTCTTTGCGATGCACGGATGGTCTCGGAAGGCATTACCCGCAAACGGCTGCCTGCGGATAACCAAGTCATCTGCACGCTGAATGACGAGCGCACGCCGACGCTGGCCAAAGAAATGGCCAACACCCGCTCGGCGGCGGCGCTGGAGCTATGGCGCCCACACCTGGAAGGCGCGGTAGTGGCAATTGGCAACGCGCCCACGGCGCTGTTTCATCTGCTCAATATGCTCGAAGACCCCGACTGCCCCCGGCCTGCGGCGATTATCGGCTGCCCGGTGGGCTTTGTCGGTGCGGCCGAGTCCAAGCAGGCGCTCTGGGAGAGCCAGGTGAGCCCCTGCTGCACGGTGCAGGGCCGCCTGGGCGGCAGCGCCGTGACCGTCGCCGCCCTCAATGCCATCGCGGACCGAACAGAATGACCCAGGGAACCATCTACGGGGTCGGCCTTGGCCCGGGAAGCCAGGACCTGATGAGCGTGCGCGCCGATCGGCTGATCCGCGGCGCCTCGCACGTGGCCTATTTTCGCAAGAAGGGGCGTACCGGCCATGCGCGCAGCATCGTCGAGGGCATGCTGGCCCCCGAGGTCACCGAGCTCGCAATGGAATACCCGGTGACCACGGAAATCCCCTTCGACGACCCGCGTTATAACGAGTTGCTGGCCAACTTCTATGAGCGCAGCGTGGCGCTGTTGATCGAACTGGCCGAGGCGGGGCGCGATGTGGTGGTGCTTTGCGAAGGCGACCCGTTCTTCTACGGTTCCTTCATGCATCTCTATACCCGGCTACTGGATCACGTGCCGGTCTCCGTGGTGCCGGGGATCACCGGGATGTCGGCGGCCTGGACCGCCACCGGCCAGCCGATCACCTGGGGCGACGATATCCTCACCGTGGTCATGGCCACGCTGCCGGAGGCCTCCCTGGCCGAGCGCATCGCCGAGACCGATGCCCTGGTGGTGATGAAAATCGGCCGCAACCTGGACAAACTGCGCCGGGCGCTGGCCCACGCCGGGCGCGAGGACGACGCCTGGCTGATCGAATACGCCGCCATGCGCCAGGAGCGCGTGCAGCCCTTCAAGGACGCAGGCGAAAGCGTGCCGTACTTCTCGATTGTGCTGATTCACGGCCACGGGAGGCGCCCATGAGCGGCTGGCTGAAAATCGTCGGTTTGGGGCCGGGCAGTGACCAGTTGGTGACGCCCGAGGTGTCGGTGGTGCTCGCCGAGGCCACGGATGTGGTGGGCTATGTGCCCTACGTTGAACGGGTCGCGCCCAGGGCCGGGCTTGTGCGCCACGGCTCGGACAACCGCGAAGAAATCCAGCGGGCCGAGCAAGCGCTGATGATGGCCGCCGAGGGCCGCCGCGTGGCGGTGGTGTCCTCCGGCGACCCTGGCGTGTTTGCCATGGCCTCGGCGGTGTTTGAAGCCTTGGAAGCAGGCGATGCCCATTGGCGCTCGCTGGACGTTCAGGTGCTGCCGGGGATTTCCGCCATGCTGGCCGCCAGTGCCAGCGTCGGCGCGCCGCTGGGGCACGACTTCTGCTGCATTAATCTATCCGACAACCTCAAGCCCTGGGCGCTGATTGAAAAGCGCCTGCGCCTGGCCGCCGAGGCCGACTTTGCCATGGCGTTCTACAACCCGCGCTCCAGGGCGCGGCCGGAGGGCTTTGCGCGTACGCTTGAGGTGCTGCTTGACGCCTGCGGGCCGGAAAGGCTGATCGTTTTCGCCCGCGCTGTCTCGACCCCTGACGAAGTCATCCGCGTGACCACCCTTGGCGAGGCGACGCCGGAGATGGCAGACATGCGCACCCTGGTCATTGTGGGTTCCAGCCAGACGCGGCGCATTGAAAGACAAAACTCTGAACAGAACGAACCCTGGGTTTATACCCCTCGCTCGGTGGGCGCAAAAAGCCAGGCCAGCACGTCATCCGCGGTGTGACACTCCCGGCGTGAGGGCAGCGTGGGCCGCTCGATCATCACCACCGGCAGGCTAAGCGTGCGGGCAGCGGTGAGTTTGGATACCGCGCCGTCGCCGCCGGCGTTTTTACACACCAGGCGCTCAATGGCGTGGTCTTTGAGCAAGGCCAAGTCGTCCTCCGTGGTAAACGGGCCGCGCGCGACGGTGATAGTCTGGTGGGGCAGTGGTATCGGCTGCTCGGGGTGATCGACCAGCCGCAGTAAATAGTGATGCTGCGGCATCGCGGCAAAGGCCTCCAGGTGCTGACGCCCGATGGCCAGCATGATGCGCTGGGGCGGGCCGTCCAACTGGCTCACTGCCTCGTCGATGCTGGCAGCCCTCGCCCAGTGATCGCCGGGTTGGGGGTGCCAGGCCGGGCGGGTGAACGCCATCAGGGGGACGTTACACTGTTCGGCTGCGGCCAGCGCGTGGCGGCTCATCTGCTCGGCGAAAGGGTGGGTCGCGTCAACCAGGTGGGTAATGCCCGCTTGCTGAAGGTACGCAACCAGGCCAGCCACGCCGCCAAAACCGCCAACACGCGTCGGCAAGGGTTGCGGCTTGGGGGTGCTGACACGCCCCGCATAACTATAGACGGCCGGGATCGAAAGCTCGGCCAGCAGGCTGGCCAGGGCGCTGGCCTCTGAGGTTCCGCCAAGAATCAGGATGTTCATAGTGGTTAACGGTAACGAGGTTCCCTGGCTGACGATAATAGGCTGGGGGGAGAGTGGCACACAGGGTCTCACGGCGGCAAGCCGCGAGGCGCTCGAGCGTGCCGAGGTGGTGTTTGGCGCCCGCCGACACCTGCGCCTGCTCGAACCCCTGAGCACTGACCAAAGCGCCGACCTGAAAGCCGACTTGAGAACCGACTTGAAAACCAAGCTGCGTGAATGGCCGGTGCCGTTTGCCGACGGCATCCCCCAACTGCTCGCCGAGCGCGGCCGCCGTGTGGTGATGCTGGCCTCCGGCGACCCCTTCTGGTTTGGAGCGGGCACTTCCATCGTTAGCCACCTTGAGCCCCATGAATGGCAGGCGCTGCCGTCGCCCTCCACGTTCAGCCTGGCGGCTTCCCGCCTGGGCTGGCCGCTTCAGGACTGCACCTGCCTGGGCCTGCACGCCAAGCCGTTAACCCGCGTTCGCCCCCACCTGCATCCCGGCAGGCGTTTGCTGGTGCTGGTACGCGGCGGCGACGCGGTGGCTGAGCTGGCAGCGCTGGTCGAAAGCTTTGGCTTTGCGGATTCAACGCTAACCGTGCTGGAAGCCCTGGGCGGCGAGCACGAGCGGGTGCGCACTTTTCAGGCCGCCGCCACACTGCCCGATGACATCGCGCACCCGGTCGCGGTAGCGCTTGAGGTTGCAGGCGAGGGGCCCGCATTGCCGCTGACGCCCGGGCTTGCCGATGATTTTTTTGACCACGACGGCCAGATCACCAAACAACCCATTCGCGCCATGACCCTGGCTGCGCTGGCCCCCAAGCCTGGCGAACGGCTATGGGATATCGGCACCGGCTCGGGATCGATTGCCATCGAGTGGCTGCTGGCGCACCCCGACAATCAGGCGGTAGGCTTTGAGCAGAACGCCGCCCGCGCCGCCCGCGCCGCCCATAACGCCCGGCAGCTGGGCGTCGACTGGCTTGAGGTAAAAGAGGGCAGCGCGGTTGAGCGCTTAAGCGATGCAGCGCCGCCGGATGCGGTGTTTATCGGCGGCGGGCTATCCCAGGCGCTGTTGGAATCGTTATGGCAAATTCTGCCGAGCGGCGTGCGCATCGTCGCCAATGCGGTGACGCTGGAGTCCGAGGCGCTGCTGGCCCACTGGCACAAACAGGCAGGCGGCGAACTGCTGCGCCTGGAGCTTGCCAGCGCCGCGCCGCTTGGCTCCCGCCGGGGCTGGAAGGCCAGCTACCCCATCGTGCAGTGGCGGGGCGTTCGATGAACGGGCGGGAGCTAAAAGTCGTGGGCTTTGGTTTTCGTCGCGGTGCGTCGCTCGCCTCGCTGGCGGCGTTACTCGATACGCTGATCCAGCGCTTTGGGACCATCGACGCCCTGGCGGCTACGCAATCCATGCGCCCGCTGGTGCAAAGCCTGGGCCAGGCACGCTGCCTCAATGTCATTCTGGTCGCCGATGCGCACCTGCCAGGCGTCACCACTCTCACGCAATCCGCGCAAAGCCTACAGGCGCGGGGCACGGGCAGCGTGGCCGAAGCGGTGGCGTTATTGGCCGCCGGGCCAGGGGCGCAGCTGCTCGGCCCACGGCACATTTCCGCTGACCGGCAGGCAACGGCGGCCATCGCCATAGGAACATCATTATGACCGTACACTTCATCGGCGCCGGGCCAGGCGCCCCGGACCTGATCACGCTGCGCGGCCGCGACCTGATTGCCGCGAGCCCGGTGTGCCTCTACGCAGGCTCGCTGGTGCCGCAAGAACTGCTGGCGCATTGCCCGGCAGGGGCGCGTATCGTCAACACTGCGCCGCTATCGCTGGACGAAATCATTGAGGAAATCCAGGCCGCCCACGCGGCTGAGCAGGATGTCGTGCGGCTGCACTCGGGGGATCTTTCGGTATGGTCGGCGGTAGGCGAGCAGACCCGTCGCCTGCGCGAGCTTGAAATTCCCTACACCATCACCCCCGGCGTGCCCGCCTTTGCCGCCGCTGCGGCCAGTTTGGGTCAGGAACTGACCCTGCCGGGCGTGGCGCAATCGGTGGTGCTAACGCGTACCTCCGGGCGCGCCAGCGCCATGCCGGACAACGAAACCCTGACCAACTTTGCCCAAACCGGCGCAACGCTGGCGATTCACCTGTCGGTTCATAACCTCGCAAGCGTGGTGGCCTCGCTGGTTCCTTACTACGGCAGTGACTGCCCCGTGGCCATTGTATGGCGCGCCAGCTGGCCCGATGAAAAAATCATCAGAGGGCGCCTGTCCACCATTGAGGCGTTGGCTACCAACACGCTGCAGCGGACGGCGCTGATTCTGGTCGGGCCGGTGCTCGAGAGCCAGGACTTCCAGGAAAGCGCGCTGTACGCCGTGGGCTACGACCGCCGCTTTCGGCCACAGACCGCGGATTCGCCGTTTGCCAACCTGCCAGACGAGGAGGGCCGCGACAGATGACGACGCTTTCGCTGATCGGCATCGGCACGGGCAACCCTGACCACGTCACGCTTGCCGCCGTGCGCGCCCTCAACGACGCCGACCTGATCCTGCTGCCGCGCAAAGGCGAAGCCAAAAGCGACCTGGTCGACCTGCGCCGCCTGCTGTGCCAAACCCTGCTGCGCGAGCCCGAGCAGGCTCAAATCGTCGAATTCGACTTGCCTAAGCGCGGCGAGCAGGGCGATTACCTTGGCGCCGTCGATGAATGGCACCACGCCATCGCTGAAGTGTGGGCATCGCTGATGGCGCACCACCTGCCCGAAGGCGGGCGGGTCGGCTTGCTGATCTGGGGCGACCCCTCGCTTTACGACAGCAGCCTGCGCATCGCCGAACGCCTGGGCGCTGCCGGGCGAGAGGTCGACGTCGAGGTGGTGCCGGGCATCACCAGCCTGCAGGTACTCACCGCCGAACACCGCATACCGCTGAATGCGCTCGCCGAGCCCATCCAGATCACCACCGGCCGCCGCCTGCGCGAACGCGGCTGGCCAAGCGACGCCGGCACCGTCGCCGTCATGCTCGACAGCGGCGGGGCCTTTACCGCGTTGCCCGCCGACGATACCTACATCTGGTGGGGCGCCTACCTGGGCATGGAAAAACAGTGCCTGATCAAAGGCTGGCTAAGCGAGGTCAGCGACGAGATCATCCAGCGCCGCTCAAGCCTGCGCGAACAGCACGGCTGGATCATGGATATCTACCTGCTGGCCAAACAGCCGCTGATTTGACGCCGGTATCAATATGGAATGTTTTTCCATAAAATAACTGCATCGACTAAATGACTGCGTTATCAGGAGCGACCATGAGCTTTTACGTTTATCTATCCGGCGAGATCCACACCGACTGGCGCGACGAAATCCAACGCGGCGCCGACGCGGCAGGCCTGGATATCGTCTTCACCGCCCCGGTGACCGACCACGACGCCTCGGACGCCGCCGGCGACCACCTCGGCAAACCCGAAAATAGCTTCTGGCGCGACCACCAGTCCTCCAAGGTCAACGCCATCCGCACCCGCACCATGATCGAACAGGCCGACCTGGTCGTCGTACGCTTTGGCGATAAATACAAACAGTGGAACGCCGCCTTCGACGCAGGCTACTGCGCCGCCCTCGCCAAGCCCTACATCACCCTGCACAGCGAAGACATCGTCCACCCGCTGAAAGAAGTCGACGCAGGCGCCCAAGCCTGGTGCACCACTACCGATCAAGTCGTCGAAACCCTCCGCTACGTCCTAAAAGCCTGATACGCCCATCCAGCGAAGTGTACGGTGGCCTGCAGAAGCGCAATTCATCGCGCGATTCAGCAGCCATCGTGCCACCAAGCCCGCGTTGACGGGGCGTGTAGGAGCCCAATTCATTGGGCAATCAGCGCTTAATCAGCCACCAAAAACGATCGCCCGACGAAGTCGGGCTCTTACAGAAGCCCATTACAATGGGCTTGCAACGGACCATACATTGCCATTCTAGAAATAATCACGTCATCAATGCCCGCGTCGAGGGGGTTGTAGGAGCCCAATTCATTGGGCGATCAGCATTAAATCAGCCAACGAAAACAATCACTTGTACAGAGTTTCCTTCCTCACCTTTCCAACCCTGAACACACCACCGACAAAATTTACCTTCCCGACACGTGACCTAAGCTAATTTTATGAATAGAGTATGGTTTAACAGAGCAAAACAAGCGCGCACGCGAATTTTGTCTATGCTGCCAAGTAAGCAGGTTGATACATTATAAAACAATGGGTTATGAGTATGTGGCTGGCTAGATAATGTCAATAAACGCGTCGGCACATTCATTGATATTATGCAGCCGGGCGTATAATCACTGTTATAGGTGCAATGGAGTGGGTCTTCAAGTGGTGTGCCTATAGCTGGCGCTTCGTAAGCATCAAGAAAACTGGTATTAAGGAACGTGGCATCATTTAATTCAGTGGTTTCGTTCCGTCGTAAGAAAGCTATGTGGCGCCGGGAATTTCAGCGTGTCTTTTCCGGCGTGCCAGTAAGCAAATTTAGGGGTGTAGGCAACTGTCTTCTTCTTGCCGTCACGTACCAAGTGTGGCTCCGCTAGCGCTTCGCAAAGTGCCTTTGCAGGGTTGTGGAAATTGCACTATAACCATGCGTACCAGTTCGCACCCTTCGGGTGCCGGACGCTCGCAAGCTCGCGCAGCTGTACATGGGCGTTAGAAGTCAGCAAGGAAGTTAGAGGATTAATTATGGCACCTAAGGTATTTGTAAGTCATGCAAGCGAAGATAAAGAACGATTCGTCTTGGGTTTTGCTGAAAAGTTGCGACAAAACGGGGTTGATGCATGGCTAGATAAGTGGGAAATGCTCCCTGGTGACAGTCTGGTGGAAAAGATATTTGAGGAAGGCCTAAAAGAAGCTCAAGCTGTAATTGTTGTTTTGTCTAGCTATAGTATCTCGAAGCCTTGGGTGAAAGAAGAATTAAATACGAGTATTGTTAATAAAATATCAAATGGCACAAAGATTATTCCTGTAGTTATAGACCAATGTGATATACCCGAAAGTTTAAAATCTACAGTATGGGAAAGAGTGCAAGATACCAATAACTACCAAGATAATCTCGATAGAATAATTGCATCAGTCTTTGGTCATTCGACCAAGCCTTCTCTTGGCTCCCCTCCATCGTACACACAGCATGCATTAGCAGATATACCTGGGCTTACACAAATAGATAACCTTGTACTGAAAAAGTCATGTGATTATGATCTTGAAAATAACGCCCACATCATAAACCCAGGCAAGTTGTTTATTGAGAACGACAAGCTGATTGTTCCAGAGAACGAATTGAAAGATTCACTGGAAATGTTAGATAGAAATGGATTTGTAAAATTATCTAGAACCATCGGCGAAGGTTTTTCACATTACCAGATCACAACACACGGCATGGAGTCGTATTTAAACGCATACTTGACAGAGTATCAAAGCTTAATCAGAGATGTTATTTCGCTTATAGTTAATAAAGACATGAAATTAAATGCAAAAATAATAGAAGAAACGAATTGTTCTCAGAGACTCATTGACCACATATTGGATTTGCTCGATATCAATGGTCACTTAGACTTATCAAAAACTGTTGGTGGCGGCGTTCATATTTATAATGTTTCTCCCGCTTTGCGACGAATGTTGGCATGATGACTTTTAACAATCCCATCAACTCAGACAGTAAAAGCGGCGCTCCTTTGTCGCGCCATTTTTTACTGCTGGTTATGGGTGGCGTTATGCGTGGCCATCTGATATCAGTATCTTACAGTAACTATTTCATTGAGACGTATTCATGGTAGAAGTTGAAGAAAAATATGGATTTCCTTTGTTTGCTAGGCAGTCATCTGTAGTAAATTTAGGTAAAAATGAAAAGTTGGTTATTTCAGATATATGGTCTTTTTGGGACTATGTCATCAAGAAGGCATCGTCAGACCGAAAGAAAGAAGAGTTTCTCAGGTCTTTGCTCGAGCAGGCAAAGCACTTTTACCAGAGCGCAGAAGGTAGCCCAGTAAAAAGTCAGCCGCTCCTCTATTATTATTCTTTTCTAAACCTTTCTAAAATTATGATCAACATTCGCGGTACATTCGGGCCCTCCAGAATGTACATGCATGGAATGAAAGAAGATCATAAACACAAGTTCATAAACTCCGAAATAGTAAAGCAAAGACAGAAGCAACAAATAGTGCAGGTGGCGCATGAGTTGGTTTCGTTATTTGATCCAGGAATAACTACTAGCGACTTGACTCTCAATACTAAAAATATACTTAATCATTGTGTCGGTGTTCACCGCGCATATAGTGAAATCTATAGTCAGTCAGAAATTTTCGTTAGAATAAGAAAATATCACCTGTATAAGCATGGCAAGGCGCTCATCTTTAAAGCAATGCTCCAATGTAGCTCTGCACAATCAACGGATTTAATCGCCAGAGGCTACAGTATATCCATAGATGAAGATGGAAATACCATATATACGGAGTCAATAAACATGAATAGCTATCAGCCTAAAAGAGCTGATTATGCAAACTTGTCAGCACAGATAAAAAACAAGGGAATTTGGTATTTTATAGGAAATAGCGGTTATACGATGTACCTATCGACCTGTCCGGATAATCGATATAGCCAAGAGTCTATTATTTACATGATGATGTTTTACTTGGGGTCTATTACTCGTTATCACCCATATATGTTTGACAAGATATTCTCTGATAAAGAGCAGTGGTTAATGAGTGAGTTTCTGGGAACTCAACCAAAGCAGTTTTTGTACTTGGCAACTGCAAATGTCCTTGGGCAGAGTGTTTTAAAAGCCTATGCCAGCTTCTAAGCGCATAACAATCGCAGCCACAGCGACGGCTTTTTCGTTGCGGTTTCGCCATCACTACAAAGCCGCGCGTGCTGCGGGCGTTAGGAATACTTATGTGGGTCTCAAGTAGAATTCGCACCGATTCGCATACGCTCACGCCTGATGCTTTTCGGCTGTTTCAACTTCCAGAATCAAATATTCGCATCCATACCGTGCGCGAGCAAGATTTCGTTTTATCGGTGCGTCCGGCTGCTGAAGATGCCCCCGAATCTAAGCAAATTCATGACTGTAACCATGTTATCAATGCAATGCTGATCGCTCTCAATGTAGGGGCTATGGGGACTTTTACGCTTGACGAAGATCCGTGGGCTCACCCGATTCTAACCGTAGCAGATGACTTGGATGGTTTGAACTGGCGAAAAGCTGCGCTCGTTGTCAATCCAGAGACGGAGTATCCAGAACGTCAGCAAATCAATGATCTTCATATTGAGAATTCGGCTCTGATATTTGGCATTATCGCTCGTGAGCGAACCCCAGTTCTCGTAGGGGAATATCTACGAGGCTTGCTGCTTATGCGATTGAACATCTTAGAGCTGAACTTTCGCCGAGAGTCATTCCTTTGTTTTTACCGTGCATTAGAGCACTTTGTAGCCAATCGTATTCTAAAGGTTCGAAAACTCTCCAATGAGCTCCGCGATTTGCAAAGAGCAATTCGCACATTGACCAGAGATGAGGAACTCATAGAAGAGCTTCGGACCGTATATCGTATTCGATCTAGTCAAGTGGCACACTCGCAGAACGAGCAGGCCGAAATATCACATGATGACCTTTTGAAGACCAAAGTTTTCCTAGACTTTGTGATACATAAAACTTTCAAGACCGAGGCTGACGAAGCCATGTGGGCTCGTGGGGCACGGCCAGAAAACGGTGCTTAAAATTCCTAACCAGTGCAGGCACAGCGACGCTCATTACATTGCGCCTTCGGCTCCATTCCATGGGCGCGCATGCTGCAAGCGTTGAGGCTGTAGAAAAACCCCGCTGGCCCCTAAGTTTTGATAGGATCGAGGAAACAGACGAGGAGTGGTCAGCATGCCGCGCTTCAAGGCTTATAACTACGATCAGAACGCCATGGTGGTGATCAATTACCAAGATCAGCTCCAGCCAGGCACCTTCGAACACGCCGTACACTACCTGATCGAGCACAAGCTCGATTTATCCGTTTTCCATCCCAAGTATCGAAACGACGCGACCGGTCGGCTGGCCTATGATCCGGCCATCTTGTTGAAGATCATCCTGTTTGCTTACTCAAAAGGCATCACCTCCAGCCGCGAGATGCAATGGTGTTGCGA
>NZ_FOGS01000014.1 GCF_900111305.1 Vreelandella subterranea | reverse complement strand
GGCGACGATGTTGATCATGCTGGGCAGGCGCTTTGTCCATTTCCAGGCGGTACGTCGCCGGTCATTACTACGGCACTGAGCCATCTCAGGCTCATAACCGTTGTCTGTCGCGTTACGACGCAACTCACGGCTTATCGTGCTGTTATGAACGCCAAGGTTTTTAGCGGCCTGTCGCTGGCTCATCCCCACCCCAATACAAGCGTGAATCTGGTATCGTTGGGTCTGGGTCAGTTGTCGGTATCCCATGCTCTGCTTCACTTTGGTCGGTAAAGCAGGGAGGGTACCGGCGCTGGCCCTCCTGCTTCTACCGGGTGGTCCAAAGTGCTGCAGTTATTCTATGAATCCAGGATTAAACCACTAACTAACTTAATAATCAGGGATAATAAATAACCTTATCTACTCTACTATTTGGCACTACTATCATTTTTTTCATACTGGGCGTGACAACATGATACTCACCAATTTTACCTACCAAAAAATATTTATTTGACTCATCAATAAGATATACCAAAGCTTTTTCATCCGTACTATTTATGTCGTTGCGGGCATCCCATACAGCTATCGGAAATGCCATAAACAATCCAAGCAGAATAATATTTGTGTAGATGAAGGCATTTTTCTTAGACCCAAAAACATCTTCTAATCTAAGAGGAACTATCAGGTATCCAACTCCATACCTTAAAAAATTGCTTGCCAGGAGCACTACCAACATATGAACATTTTCCCATTCTAAAGGGACCTTATAAGAAGCCAAAATAGATACGAATGAAATTATCCCAAGCCAAAAAATCCCTTTAACCCAATCGCCTTTATTACTTATATGCTCGTCGTCCTCTGTATATAGAATAAAACCAAAGGCGCATAGCGTTATTAAAAGAAAAAATAAAAGTAAGCTTTTCCCTAAAGACAAGACCAAAACGTCTTGTATTGAAAAATATCCCGACGGGTCAACACCAATTAAATTCCAGTAAACATAAAACCTCAACAATGACAAAAATTGTAAAAACATAAACAGCAATAATAAAGCTTTAGCAATTTTCTTGCCTGCTGGTGTTTCTTCCATATTTTGTATATCCATTCATGTTGTAATCTGTTTATTTCAACATAGCTAAACACAAAAACCCCCAGCCATTCCATGGCCGGGGGTTTCATGCCGCATCCTTCTGGCGAGCCGGAATCCACCCCGCGTGCTTCAAGGCGACATTCTCAGCTTGGCAAATTTTTGCTCAGTTTGATGTAAGCCATTGCCCACAGTTCATGTAAGAAAAGGCTTACACCGCCCAGCACCGTGCCTGCCTGACAACCACACCCTTGAACTGCTGCGCGTTCACAAAGTAGCCCTGCCCACCGTTGGGCGGCAGTAACCGGCAGCGGCTACCAGCGCGGTGGGCTTTGAATAGCCGGTACTCGCCTTCAATTTCAGCCACCACCAGATCCGCGTGGCCATACGTGCGCGCTTCATCCACCACCAGCACGTCGCCTTCCATCATCGGCCCACCCGGGCGCGCGTCCTCGCTGATCTCCACCAGAAAACAGCTGGGGGTAAATTTTCGTCTGTCCATTTCCGCGACCGCCGGGTGATCCACGCCCACCAACGCTGGCCCTAAGTAATTCACTCGCATCCGCTCCCCCTGTGCCTGTTTGATTTTCCGCGACGTACATTAGCGTTTGCCTGTCGCGTTCCCTGGCAATAATACTGTATAAATTAACAGTCTTACACAAGGGGCAGGAGGCGAAAATGATCGGGCTAGTGGACTGCAACAACTTCTACGTGAGCTGCGAGCGGGTGTTCAATCCCAAGCTGAACCGGCGCGCGGTGGGCATCATGTCCAACAACGACGGCTGCATTGTCGCCCGCTCCAACGAGCTGAAAGCCCTGGGCGTAGAGATGGGCACGCCCGCCCACCATGTACGCCACCTGGTGGACCGCGGCGAGGTGATTCTCTACTCCTCCAACTACGAGCTCTACGGCGACATGTCTCACCGGGTGCAAGGCATACTCGAGCAGGAAACAGCAGGCGTTGAGCCCTACTCCATCGATGAAATGTTCGTGCACATGGACGGCTTCACGCCGGAAGGCCTTCAGGAGCACGCCACCAGCCTGCGCCAGAAGATTGGCCAATACACCGGCATTCCGGTCTGTGTGGGCGTGGCCGCGACTCACACGCTGGCCAAGCTGGCCAACCGTATCGCCAAAAAGCACCCTGGCTACCCGGGTGTGTGCATCCTCCACGCGGAAAGCGACGAAGCCCGGCACCTGCTGCAGCAAATCGACGTGGGCGATGTGTGGGGCATTGGCCGACGCCTGAACGAGCGTCTGCAGATACTGGGTATCAAAACCGCCTGGGATCTCCGCGAAGCGGACGCCAAACGCCTGCGGCGCAAGTTCTCGGTGAACATGGAACGCACGGTGCTGGAGCTACGCGGCATCAGCTGCCTGGAAATGAACGACCTGCACGAACCCAAGCAGCGCATCATGACCAGCCGATCCTTCGGTCGCCCCACTCAGCACCTCTACGACCTGCAGGGCGCGGTTCGCCAGCACGCCCAACGCGGCGCTGAAAAACTACGCCAGCAGAACAGCCTCGCCCGCGCCGTGCTGGTCTTCCTCAAAACCGACCGTTTCCGGCCCGACTTGCCCCAGTACTCACCCAGCCTGGTGGTAGAGCTGGAACGCCCCAGCCAGGACACCCGCGATATTCTCCACGCCGCCCAGGAAGCGCTGAAGAAGATCTACCGGCCCAAGTACGGCTACAAGAAAGCCGGTGTGATGATGCTCGACCTGACCGACGTAAACCGCCAACAGCTCAGCCTGATGGACACACCGCAAACGGAAGAGGAACGCCAGCGCAGCGAAAAGCTCATGGCCACCATGGACGCGCTGAACGAGAAAATGGGAAAGGGAACGGTACGCCTGGGCCTACCGGAAAAGAACGCCCCCTGGCACCTACGCTGCGCCCACCGCAGCCCGCGCTATACCACGCACTGGGATGAGTTGTTGCGGGCGTATACGGATGAGGGGGCGGCGAGGCGTTTACCTAAAATCGATAACACCAATAAAAACCACAGGTCAAAAAACAGAAGCTCTCACAAACTTTAAACTTTTTCAAACGTTACAAGTCATCATGAAAATCAGTTTCCAACAGGTAAGGAGAATCACTTTATCTTGATAACTTTAAGAAGACTATCTTGCAGCCGATCAATAGTATAAAGATAATTATTTGCCACATTAACACTCAAAAACCCATTGAAAAGCTCTTCCGCTTCAAACAATTTCTTGAAAGTTACGTACTGCTCATTTGTAATAACTCCTTTTATTAACAAGCGCTTCATTTTCTGAAAATCATTTAAGTTATTCTTGTCATGAAAATATTCAGTATATAAATCATCAACTACAGAGACAAGCTTGTTCCAACGAGATACTAATAACTCATTTTGAAAACTAGCCACCGACCTTCTCAGATTTAACTTTTCACGCTCGCTCCTAACAACTTGCGCACGAGATCGCTGAAGACCCAATGCTCTTAAGCGGCTTCTAAGCTCATTGTAATCACGAGCATTCTTTTTATTCACACTATCCTTATAACCTTCAAAAGAAGACTGACTTTCTTGTATGTCTTCATTCAATTTAGAAGCAGGCTTTTCATTGCCCTCTCTTTTAATTTCTTCATTATGCACTGAATCAGTGCAATACTCACCATCCCCAGAAGTGACCTCTATCACTTCACTATCTGTCACTTCATTTTCACTATCTGTCACTTCATTTTCACTATCTGTCTCTCCATTCTCATCATTATCAATACTTAAAGCTGAAAGCGCAGCATCTTCTGAATGTGCTCTAGCTGAGAAACCAGGAGCTGTTATCTCAGTCATTCTAGCAGCAAATCCTTCGATTGGTTCTTTGAAAATCATAGCTATAAAAACTGTAGCGACAGGCCATAAAAGAGAAGTAAGCAGATCAACAGCGCCACTCTCCCCAACTATCAACCTGATTAAATAGATAAAAAATAGTACTATGACACATACCGCACAAGCTTTTAACATGGATGTCCAACTAGGAAGATCAATTTCTCTTCCAAAAACATCTAACCATTTAGAGCATTTCTTTTTCGGACTTTCCTTGTTATCACTCATAATTTTTCAACCAACTGTTTCATAATGTCAGGAGCATTATCCAAAAACTGGTGCAGAGTATTTGCATGACTCATTGCTGCGAAAAATTTACTGAAAACGTTATTGAATTTATTACGTACATCTTCAGCTTCATCTTTTTTCAGTTCAGCAGAGTTAAATGCATAGCGACCAACAAGCATGGACATGCTTTCTTGTAAACCGTCAGAACCTCGAACCTCATAGAATTTCAGTGAATTCATCATTTGAACTATATCTGCAGAAAGCTTTAACCTAAGCTCGCGAGACAAATCGCTATTAAAAACACTTTGAAAAAGGGCATCAAGGCTCTCTCTCAGCTCTTCAATATACTCATTTTCAATTTTAGCTTCTGATTCTGGATAATTTGCATGATAAAGGGCTTTACCCATTTCTAACAAAACCAGAACAGAGTCATTGATTTTAGAATTATGCGCATTCCATTGGGAAGAGCTTGTAAAGGTAAAAACCAGCTCTTTCAAAGATATCATAGAACTTTTATTTATCTCGCTGGTAGCATAATTTTTAACTACCACGCTAAGGTACACTTCAACACGCTCAACTAAGCGAAGGTATTCAAAAGCGTAATCTGCGACACTCAATCGATCTTGGGTATTGTAGTTAAAAACCTTTCCCCACACCTTTTTTGTTGCTGCAGTACCATCCATGCTATTAGCTTTTAAGATGATGGCTTCTAAACGTGCTATTGGTGAAAAATCTTCCATCCATCAAATTCCCTATATTATCAGCAGTCTCAAAACCACCGTTTTATATTGATGTGCTGCAGCTACACAACCCGCCCAATCCGAATCTCACACCGCCCCAGAATCTCCACATCATGCATATCCTGCGGTTTGATCATTTCCGGCTGGTAGTGGTCGTTGTCGCTGATCAGGAACAGCGCGCCGCCCGCCAGGCGCTGCACCCGCTTGATTCTTCGCTCGCCGCTCACCAGCAGCAAAAACACGCCTTCCTGCTTGGGGTCGCGGTTGCTGCGGTCCACCAATACCCAGTCACCGTCGTCCAACGTGCCAAGCATCGAATCGCCGCGCACTTTCACCCCCACAACATGGGCAGGATCTAGCCCCTGATCGGCCAGCTCGGCGGTGGAAAAATACAGCGTGGTTTTAATCGGCTCGCCTTCAAAACTGCGCCCAGCCCCAGCGGCGGCTTCAATGTCATACATCCTGATAGGCGTCTGATCTTTAGACGGTGCTAACTCATCTGTCCCACCCATCACATATGTAATATCTACACCAACAGATTTTAAGCGCATCATAAATTCTACAGATGCCCTTTTCCGGCCTGTAACAACGTCTCTGAGGCCTTGCGGCGTAGTGTCGCCAATTGCCCGTGAGGCATCAGCTAGAGTCTCAAACCCTGCGTTTTGGATAGCTTCACGCAACCGAGACAGCATTTTTTCCACATCAACGCTTGACGACATGTAATATTTACACCAATCTATTTATGTCTTTCACTTCACAACACATAGCAAGAGGAGCCACTGCCATGGCTACATCTGCCACTAAATCACCGCTTATCACGGTGGAAAAACTGATCATCCACCAGACCCAAGGCATTCTGTCTCTAGAGGCCGCTCGGGAAGGCATTAAAGGCTTCAATGCCAATTGCCAAGAGCAACCCATGCCGTTTGATGAGCTGGTGAACGTCATGCTTATCGCTCAAGGCTTTGGCGCCACAAGCCTGACTGCCCATCTCAAAATCGGTAACCCAGACACTAAAAAGCTCACGTGGACACTTACTGTTGAGACCACTGGCGCTTTAAAAGCAGCTCCCAAACCTGAGAACCCACCAGCTTCATTAACTCCATATCAGCAAGCGCTCGCTGATCGTGTTCTGGCTAAAAGCGTCGGCGAATTAGCGAAACAAGGTCGGAAAGGCCAAGACCTAAACGAGCGCGCATTAAACCTTGCTACTTCGCTTCAGGCTGGGTTTAGCCAACTCAATCCAACGACTTGTAGTACTCGACCAGCTTCTTGTGAGCAGTGATAGCGGCATCTGCGAGCTGCTCACCTCTCGTCGTTCCGTAAGAATTATTGCTTGAGCAAATTAATGCCTCTGACCTGATGAGCTCAATCACCACTTCATGGGCGGCATCAACCGGATATTGCTTTGGATCTTGTAAAGGCCGTTCAGACATAACCCAAGTCCTCCATCGGACGTAATTGAAAACTTAAAGGAGCCACTGCTATGGCCACCCTCACTCTCACGATGTTCGTACCTAAAACCCAGACCACCCTGTTCCGAGGTGTCGACGTGGAACTGGAGCGCTGCGCTGAAGGCACCCGCCGCGATATCGAAACGGCGCTGAAGCGCGGTACCCAAACGCCCAACCCGCTGGCGGATATCGAAGCGCTGGAAGAGCGCACCACCGCCGAGGCGGTCGGCCAGCTGGCGACCTCGATGTTGGCCGCGGGCAAAAGCGACGAAGCCGTCGAGGATGCCTTGAGCAGCCTGAACGCCCATCTGGATGAGCACTTCCTGCAGCGCAAGCTGGTGCGCCTTTACGAGCGCTAAGCCACTGCGCCTTATGTCTTTCACTCTATTAAGGAAGCCTAACCCATGGCCACCGCTAACACCATTACCCCAAAGCCAATTTATGCCCCCAAGGGGTGTAACTGCCCAATCATGGCCCACGTAACCGAGGCCGAGCGGGACGACCTGAAGCGCATCGCCGAGCTGGAAATGCGCACCCTCTCGGCCACGGCCCGCATGCTGATGCTGCGCGGCATCGCCGAGTACGACCAAGACACGCTGAATGCCGAATGACCCTGCCTGCATAAGGATGTTTGCCATGTACCAGGACCCCAAACGTGTGCGCTCTCGTTACGCCGCTCTCAATCTGGATCAGTACGAGGCCCAGTTGATCGATGCGCTGGTGGATTACACCGGCATCGACCGAGCCTCACTGCTGCGTCAACTGGTGCTGAAAGAAGCACTGGAAACGCTGGGCGTTGCTGATCTCTCTGTTAGCAATGTGCCTGAACAGGCGTCGTAAAGGCAGGGCTTTTTGAGGCCCCCAAGGAGCACTGATGTATGGCTGACCAACCGGCCCATGGCGAATTACGCCTTCCGCTGAATGAACAGCTAGAGGCCGTACTGCAGCAGGTATGCGAACAGCAGAACTTATCGAACCTGGACGAAGCCGCCGAGTGGCTGATGCGTCGCCGCTTGCGCAAAGGCACCCAAGGACTCACCGGCCGAGGCCGCGCCCTTTACCCCATTGAGAGAAAACACTGATGACGATGACCAGCAAACACCGCCTTCCCTGCCCGCACTGCAGCCAGAACCTGCGCATCCGCAAAAGCCAGGGGCTAACGCCGGTGTACCGCGAGTTGGTGGTGGAATGCCGCAATGAAGACTGTGGGTTTCGGGGCAAAGCGCGCATCGAGGTGTGCAACACGCTGACCCCCAGCGACAGCCCCAACCCCACGGTGGATCTGCCGTTTACGCCCAGGTTGCTTCAACAGGCAATCAAGCAGGCGCAACAGGCATCGTAAACGCCTGACCGGCCCAGCTACTTCGCTTTCGTTCTTAGTTAGCAGCACGCAAGAGGCTTACGTATATGAGTAACGTTACCCCTTTACCAGCACCCGCGCAGGCGCCCGCCGTCCAGCCCGATCGGGCAGGCTTTGGCGACCTGCGCGCCGAGCTGCACCGCCGCGCCGACGACCTGGATTTAGTCGAGCTATGGGCCGAGCTGCCCCATGCCGAACGCCGTGTGCTGCTCAAATCCGCCGACTTAAAAAACGACACCACCCAGCAAATCAGCCAGCTCAACAAAGCTGAGCGCGACGCGCTGCGCGGTGCCATCCATCGCATGAGCGGCTACGCCAGTCGACTGAAAGGAACGCTCAACGGCCACCGCCCACACCCAAGTGCCGAACTGGCGAGTCACGCCCGCGAAGCACTGGCAGAAGGCAACACCAAGGCGGCGCTGCACTGGTTGTCACTTATTGAGAAGGGGGTTGTATGAACACTGATAAAACAATGCTCGCGCTCTATGAAGCGCATCTGCAACTAAAAAACCTTGCCGCCGAGCTGCAGGCGCAGCCCACACAAAACAGCCAGACGGCGGGCGAAGAGCTAATGCGCGAAGTTGAGAAACTTGGCTGCCAGATAACACAAATCGAAGCCACTTTAGACGATAACAGCCTCGCCATCGGCGCCACGCTGGCGGCGGCTCTTAGCGAAAACCCGCCCCGCGTCATCGGCGTGGATTGGGGCAAGCCTGAAGGTGATCACACTTGCTTCAAAGAGGTGACGGCGTGAGCACGTTGGAATTAGCCTTTGAGTACAGCTCCCGCACGCGGGATTGCCGTCGCTTCCTGGATGAACACTGGAAGCGCCTGCCGTCTATCGCAGAGCAACTGGCGGGCGGCTATATCCATGTGTCTAAACAGCACGGCCATGCCGCCGCTAACCGTTGGTTGCGCCGCAACGCCGCCGAGCTTATCGACCCGGCTAGCGTCTACCGTCGCTTTACGCCCATCGCCAGCGACCTGGAACGGGGCTTTCAATCGCTGGTGAAGCGGGCGCCCACAACGATTGAGGGTTTGCAGATCGGCTGCCGGTGGCTGGCCAGCGTGGAAGAACGACTGGTGCTCAATGGCTATAACGTCACGCACGACGACGAAGCGGCCATCAACCACGCCGAGGCCCAGGCCTCCGCGTTGGAGCGAGAGCGTAGCAAGCTGATCGGCGGCATTGCCGAGCATAACCGCCGCCTGCGACTTGGCCTGCTGCCACCACCCCTCAACCTCAAAACGCCCAAGGCCCGCACCCTTTCCGGCCAGGCACGCGAGATCGCCCTCCAAATCGCCGACTCTCGCAATCCATTGAGCCCACCGCTGGGCATCATTCCATTGATGGCAGTCTTTAAATGGCACCGCGCGCCTGTCATGAGCCTGCCTGTCGTCAATGAAATGGCGCTCCAAAAAGCCCGCCATCGGGCACGCCTGCACGGCATCAACCCGCCCAGCTTGAAAATGAAAAGCGCGGTGCAACTGGCCAAGCTCACTGACCCGCTTTGGTGGCGTCGCCAGCTGCGCCGCCTGGGTGGCCGTCGTTTGGAGCAGGTGCAGCGCGAAGCCCACCGCGTGCATAAGCGCGCCGGTATTTACTGCAGTGATGTGACCTTGGAGCGCCGTCGCGCCCAGAAAAACCGTAACCACGCCCTGCTCGATGCGCTGGAAGCCATCAACCAGGAAGGCCAGGTGTACACCTTGGCCGAGTTGGCCGAGCTGGGTTTGTCGAACCCCGACCACCGCCGGGCTGAGTTGATGCTGCGCATTCGCGACACCGAGGTCGAGGCCCGTCGTCTGGGGCATGTCGGCATGTTCTACACCATCACCGCGCCTAGCCGATTCCACCCGGTGCATGCCAAAAGCGGCGCCCGTAATACCAAGTACGACGGCAGCACACCCCGCGATGCCCAGGCCTACTTGCAACAGGTGTGGGCGCGCACCCGCGCCAAGCTGGCCCGCGAGGATATCGGCGTTTACGGCATTCGTGTGGTCGAGCCCCACCACGACGGCACGCCCCACTGGCACCTGTTGGTCTGGACCGCCCCCGAGCACGCCGACACCGTGACCGAAATACTCGGCTGCCATGCCGAGGCGGATACCCCAGAAGAGCTCTACGACCGGCGCGGCCACAAATCAACCGCCCGCTTTAAGGTCGAGCCCATCGACTACACGCGCGGGACCGCTGCGGGCTACGTGGCCAAGTACATCTCGAAAAACATCAACGGCGAGCAGTTCGCCCGCGATGGCATGAAAGACGACGACAAGGACAGCTACGGCCACGACCTCAACAGCAGCGCGCCGCGCATCGAGTCATGGGCGGCCGTGTGGGGCATTCGCCAATTCCAGTTTGTCGGCCTGCCTAGCGTGACGGTGTGGCGAGAGATTCGCCGCCTGAACGATAAGCACCTCGATGAGCTGGACAACTGGGAAAAGGCGACCCGCCCAGAAGCACGCATCGCCGCCCGCTTCGAGCAAATCCGCAAGGCCGCCAATTCCGGCCAGTGGGATCAGTTCTTACGCCTCATGGGTGGCCCCAACCTGCCCCGCAAATACCGTCCGGTGAAGCCGTGGACAATGCCCCGCGTCGACCTCAGCCGTGCCGAGTTCAGCCACGCCACCGGCGAAGAGCGCGAAGGCGTCGAGGCGCTAGGCCGCCACGGTGAAAGCAAGATAGGTACGTTCGGCATCGTCGTCACCGATGGCCGGGGCAATGAGCACGAATATCTAACCCGCTTTTACCGCTGGCAGGTGCGCGGTAGGTCGCTGAGCGACCAGGGGGGTTCGGGAAGCGGCGAAGCCGCTTCCCCTTGGACTCGTGTCACTAACTGTACGCAGGGGCCGGATATCCAGCCCCGAGAGCCCACACCGGAAGAGAAAAAAGCCCAGCGCGAACGTCTCGAAGAGTGGAAGCGCTCAGAAATTTACCGGGCTGAGATGGAAGACTCCTTCCACGAGGCCCAGGAAGCCAGAGAAGCGGCCCGAAATCTGTTCGCGCCGCCACCTCCCACGCAGCAGGAAGAATATTTCCCGACTGAACTTTGTTAACAGAAGGAAGCATGATGGCAGATAACGCCGACCGCGCTGCGGTCACCATCCAACAAAGCCTGGAAGCCACGCTGGCTCGCCGAGCCACGCTTGCCACCCGGGCAACTCACGATGAGTGCGTTGACTGTGGCAACGAGATCCCAGCCCAGCGCCGTAAGGCCGCGCCCTGGGCCACTACCTGCATTGAGTGCCAGGGGTTGCGTGAAATGAGGAGGAAACATGTTCGCCAATCTTAATGGGGTACTGACGATCGGACTTTGGATCTTCGGAGTAGTGGTGGCGAAGGGCTTTTGGTCCACGTTCTTTTCGATAACGCTATTTCCCTATGCCTGGTATTTGGCAGTTGAGCACTTACTGAAATATTGGGGGGTGATATGAGCCAACAAACAACGTCGCCAACCAAGGGCGGTGCCTTGGCCCGGCAAGCGGCCATGCTCTGCCAGGATCGCGCCTTTCAGCTCTACCTCGACCGCCGCAAGCGCGCAAAATTCGGTATGACAGAAAGCACACTGCCCGACGGCACCCACAACCAGGACGACGCCCGCGACTGGCTCTGCGCCGCCTGCCAGATCCAAAGCCGAGCGGAGTTAGACCACAACCCAACCGCAGCGGCCACGTTCCGCCGCATTCGCCAACGTTTTATGAAGTGGAAGCAGCGCCCAGGGAGGCAACAATGAACACATACTTCGGATTACTCGCCGAATTCGACGGCCGCACCGAGCTACCGCTGGAAGAAGTCGCCCCGCGCTTTTTCGGCATCACCCCACGAACCGCTGGTTTTCGCGCCGGTGCACAAGCCCTGCCGGTACCCGCCTACCGCGCCGGCGACTCACAAAAAAGTCCATGGTTGGTCAGCGCAATCGACCTGGCACAGTACATTGATGAGAAACGGGCTGAGGCTAGGGAACAGTGGAAGATGGTTAATGAGTAAGTATTAATGTATCCTCGCCGTTTTTAACAATGCGGCGGGGAAATTAGAAAAATGACTCTTACCAAAAAGATAAAAAGTGACTTAGCGGCTTTTTTAAAAAAATTAAAAACCTTTGCCAAATTTCATCACTTAACTCTACGTCCCTTGTCAATGGGGGCTTTATTAGCACTATTTCTTACCCCTTTGCATCAATTTCATGAATCTTTCTGTAATGCACTAAACAGTTTGTTCTCACCTAATCTTATGTTCTTTACTGCTACTTTAGCTGCTATTTTTCACAGCTCTACAATAATATCAGAAAAATTTTCAATATTATCCGCTCTTTTTTACGAAGCTGCAATACAACTTATGTGCATATTTCTTAGCGGCATGGTCATAACACTTATTATATTAAACTTTATAGATAAGGGCATACTCTGGAAAGACCTTTCAACACTTTTAACCTTCATGGCTATATTTTTTAGCTTGGCTTTTATAACATTTACAACCCTCCCTTTTTTCATATTGAATAAGAACCCTATTTCAAAAGACCATTTTTTAATAAAAATAAGACATCCAGGCTTTATATTATCGCTGGTCATTTTCTTATCATTCACAACATTTTATTACATTACACCCGAAGGGTTACCAGAACATAATTTTTGCGCAACTTGATTTTCTTAAGATCAGGCTTTCCATTCAGATGCACCATGAAGTTTAAATCATGCATCATAGATATAACCTAATGGCATAAACTTAACGTAGCTTAAGCTTTTCAGGCCTTAAATGAGTATATCGTTTCAGCACATCCCAGCTTTCGTGCAGCGTAAACTGCTGCACCTCCACGATCTCATAACCTGCCTCAAATAGCCGCGACGTGCCCTCATGGCGCAGGTCATGAAAGCGAAGATCGTCAATACGCTTGGCGATTGTGGCGGCTCGCCAGCGTGTGCCAATGGATTTGGGACCGTAGGGAAAAATCCGGGGCTCTCCCTGGATGCGCGGTTGCCGCTGGATGATGGCCATGGCTTCATGGGTGAGCTTAAAGCGTTTGTGGTTGCCCCACTTCTGGCGTGGATGCTTGGCATCACGCACCCAGCAGGTCATCGCTTCAGTATCCAGGTCGTCCCAGGTCAGCCGGGTAATCTCAGCCTGCCGACGCGCTGAGGCGATTGCAAAATCCATGATGTCTTCCATGGGAATAATCGCGCTCGGCCGGATCTTCTGAGATCGCACAAAGTAAGCCCGCAGTTTTTCTATTTCTTCAACGGTGGGCCGCCGGTCGCGAGATCCTGGGCGACTGATGAGGCCTTTGCTTCTCAATAGCAGCTTGGCAGACTCGAACTCGTTTAAATCCACGGGCATTCGCCAGGCAGCCACCGCCGTTTTTAAGATAATGCCAATCCAGGTGATATCTTGCGATGTGGTCGATGCCATCACACCGCTACGCCTGCGCATTTGCGCATGGTCAATGATTTGCTCACTACTGAGCTCGGTGATTTTGACGCGGGCGATCGGAAAGCGCTGCAACTGCTCGATCGTGGCGCGCTTGCTACGCCCAGCCCCTTCTGCAAATTCGTGTAGGTACCGTTCAATGGCATCGTTTAAAGTAACGCCTTTCCATTTAGCGGTAAGGACGCCACCTGGTGACGCCAGTTCGAGCTCGCGCCGCTTCGCCCACTCCTCGGCCATGGCCTTTCTGGGGAATGTTTTCGTCTCTGCGTGGTCAGGTTGGCCACGCCTGGCGATGCGAATCTGCACCATATATGAGAAACTGCCGTCCTTTTTACGGCGCTTGCGAATCGTTGCCATAATAGCCTCTCAGATGTACCAAATCGAAAGCGGCTGACGTACCAAATATGTACCAACGGACCATGAAAAACGCCGCTCAACCACTGTAAATATGAACAGTTATGAATGATACCACAGCTGCGCAAACCCGCATGAAGTCTGGCATTGTCCGCCCTGAGCTGGACAGGACTTTCTCCGTGGCGCCTATGATGGACTGGACTACGAGAGACTACAGAGCCTTCGCACGCACCTTGAGCAAGCGTGCGTTGCTGTATACCGAGATGGTGACCACCGGGGCTATCTTGCACGGTTCGCCGCGTGCGCGTTTTTTGGGTTTTGACGACGTTGAGCACCCGATTGCCTTGCAGCTGGGTGGCAGCGATGCCGCTGAGCTTGCTGAGTGCGCGGCGATTGCCGAGGCGTGGGGGTATGACGAGGTCAACCTGAACGTCGGCTGCCCGAGCGATCGGGTGCAGAACAATATGATTGGCGCCTGCCTGATGGGCTACCCGGATAAAGTCGCGGCGGCTGTGCGTGCCATGCAGGCGGCGGTGTCGATCCCCGTGACGGTAAAATGCCGTATCGGCGTTGATGATCAGGATGAAGATATTGACCTGGCTCGTTTTATTGACACCGTGGCGGATGCGGGCTGCCAGACGTTTACCGTTCATGCTCGTAAAGCCTGGCTGCAAGGCTTATCGCCCAAGGAAAACCGCGATGTGCCTCCTCTGAATTACCCGCGTGTGCATCGTTTGAAGCAGCAGCATCCCGAACTGCACATCGGGATCAACGGCGGCATTAAAACGCTTGAGGAATGCCAGGCGCAGCTTGAACACGTTGACAGCGTGATGGTGGGTCGTGAGGCCTATCAAAACCCGTGGCTGCTGGCGGGCGTGGATGAGCAACTGTTCGGCACGCCAGGCCCCGCCGCCAGCCGACTGGACGCTGCACGGGCATTTCGCCCCTACCTACAGCGTCGGCTTGACGAAGGTGCCAAGCTCAACCACATCACGCGCCATTTGCTGGGTCTGTTTCAGGGCTGCCCGGGTGGGCGGCGCTTCCGTCGTCATCTGTCGGAAAATGCGCACACAGAAGGCGCTGGACTGCGCCTGTTTGACGAAGCCCTGAGCCTGGTCCGCGAGCCTTCATCCCAACCTGCCGACGCAAAACAGCCTGCCATCTCCTAAGCAATGGCGGGCCAGGACGAAGCGATTGTCTGAACCATAATGGTTAAACAAAGCAGTTCCCTCCCTCTTATGGCAGGCGTGTTGTTTTTTCTCACCGTCAGTAAATCGCATCAGGGGGTGGCGTCAGGCTCGATTGAAAGCTTTCGATCGCCGTTTCTGCTTCCTCGATGGCATCAAAACGGGCGATGTGGAACAGGGCTTCGCCTTCGTTGGCCAGCGGTAAGCGGCTCATGCCGATCACGATGCCATCGGCCATGGCGCGCACATCACCCTCATCGTTGCCGAATGGATCGGCCACCTTGCCCAGCACTTCGCCTTTGGCAACGCGGGCACCCAGGCGCACCTTGGGTCGCAGAATGCCGTCGATCGGTGCCCGTGCCCAGCTTGACCCGTTGGCGACTTCCGCCGGGGCCGGCGAACGGCGGCGCTGCTCGCCGCTGAGCATGCCCAGACGGCGCATGACTCGCAGCACCCCGCGCACTCCCGGGGCAATGGCCCATTCATCAAAGCGCAGCGCTTCCCCGGCTTCATAGGTGAGCACCGGAATACCGCGACTTTGTGCGTAGTGGCGCAGGCTGCCCTCGCGCAACTCGGCGTTGAGCACCACCGGCGCGCCAAAGGCATCGGCCATGCGCTCGGTTTCGCTTTCCGGGCTCAACTGGGCGCGGATTTGCGGCAGGTTCGTGCGGTGGATCGCCCCGGTGTGCAGATCGATGATGTGCGTGGCGTGATCGACGATTTCTTCGCGGAACAACGCCGCCACACGCCCACCCAGGGAACCGGATTCGCTGCCCGGAAAGCAGCGGTTGAGATCCCGCCGATCAGGCAAGTAGCGGGTTTGCTGCAGGAAGGCGAACACATTGACGACCGGCACGGCAATCAAGGTGCCCTTCAGGCTATTGATGGTTTTTGCACGTAATACGCGGCGGACGATTTCCACCCCGTTGATTTCATCGCCGTGAATGCCGCCGCATACCAGCATTACCGGCCCGCTGCGCCGTCCGTGCACCACCTCGACGGGAATGTGCAAAGGCGTATGGGTATACAGCCGGGCGACCGGCACATCGATCTGTAAGCGCTTGCCGGGCGCGATACTGTGTCCGGCGAGTTGAAAAGAGGCTCGTGCCATTATGGATTGTCTCGCTTTGCGGGTCGTATAGCTTGCACTGCCACGACATTTAAAAACAGCGTTTCCAATTATTCTTTATACCCGCCTCGCGCTGAAATATCAGCCCCCTGAATATGTGAGTGCTTACCCATACATTTTCGAACGCCGTTTCCATACACAATTGAATGTAAAATAATTGCAGAATCAGATAAGATGTGTGCACAAATAACGTCGACGAGGCTGGGTGTCCATGGCAAGAAAAACAAAGGCTGAAGCAGCGGCCACGCGCGAGGCGCTACTTGATGCTGCGGAAGATATGTTCATGGAACACGGTGTCGCCCGTACCTCGCTGGAGCAAATCGCCCGCCATGCCGGTATGACGCGGGGCGCGGTCTACTGGCATTTCAAGAACAAGGGCGATATGTTTCGCGCCATGCTGGAGCGCGTACACATGCCGTTTCAGGATCTAGTGGACGAAATCGAGGCGCTGGAGCACGACGTCTCCTCACTGGAAGCAATTCGGCTCGCCTGCCTGCAAGGCTTGGAACGCTTCGAGCAGAATCCCCGCTCGCGCCGGGTTCACGCTATCCTGATCCATCGCTGCGAATTTTTCAGCGACATCGATCCTATCGCCATGCAGCAGGAAATCGTCGACGAATGCCGTGAATCGCTCTACCAGCACCTGCTGATTTCCAAAGAGCAGCATATGCTCGTTCAGGGCCTATCACCCGAGGTTGCCACCGACCTACTCCAGGCAACCCTCGCTGGCCTGTTTCATGATTGGATCAGGGACCCTTCTCGGTTTTCTATCTATGAACGGGGGGTCCCGCTAGTGAACCAGCTGATCAGCATGATGCGGCGTTCACCGGATACCAGCGAGACAAACTGACCACTAATGATGCGCTAAAGGCCCACCCGCTCCGGACTTGCCTTTAAGCCGGCGCAAGCGCGTGCGGGTTTCGAGAAAGGCATCCTGAGCGACGCTGCGGAACGCATCCTCTTTGGGTAGGTATTTGACCAGTATACGGTATTCCCCTGTGTTTTCTGCTGGCTTATGCTTACCAAGCAACTGCACCTCGCAGGAAGGGTCGTCGGTGAGAATCCCGCGACCCGGTTTTCCTTCACTGCTTGCCTGGGTCACTTGCACACACTTGCCCAACAAGCTGCGGCGGGCATGGTGGCGATGAAACCATGGCCCTACCTGCCGACACAGACTTTCCGCAATTGGCGATGCCAGGGCAAAGCTTGCCCACAGCAGCACCACGCCAATCGGCACGATAAACAGCCCGACCGACAGCCACCTCAGTACCAGCAGTTCTACTGCTAATGTAATACCCGCGGCCAAAACGATCAGCCAACTCAGGGCGACAGTCGTGGGAACACCGGCAAACCCGAGAGCAACCAGTGCGCTCGCCAGGTGGTCATCCCGCAGACTGTCTCGTTCGAAAAGCTCCACAGGGGCTAACCGCAGTAGAACCGATAGCCAATAACACCCGACTAGCGGCAGCAGAATGCTGAACAGAATAAACGGAAAACTGACTAGCAGCTGGCGTACAGTATCCATCGTGAGCCCTCCTACGCTTATGCTCAGTTTATTGAGCTATTGTTCTTTCAGCTTAGCGTTATAGTCAGGCAATAGCATGCAGCAGCGCAGCATAAAAAACGGGCACCAACGCCAACGATGATGCCCGTCAAGGTTTTCCTCAATCAGCGATACCTATTATCCTCGCTGCTCCAAGGTAGGCTGCTCACTTTCCTCTGGGTTATCCCGGAACTTGCGTCCCATCCAGTCTGAAACATGCGCAATCATTGAATAGTAGCTAGGTACAAACAGGCTGCCCAGAATCGCCACCGAGCCCATGCCAACTGTCACCGTCGTACCAATGTGATGACTGCTGACATCGCTTGCACCGGTCGCCAGCGCCAACGGCAATGTGCCCAGTATGAACGCCAGAGACGTCATGACGATGGGGCGGAAACGCAGCTCAGCTGCCGTAATCGCGGCCTCCTTGATAGCCTTGCCCTGCTCTTTGCGCTGCAGCTCGGCAAATTCGACGATCAGAATGGCATTTTTGGCTGCCAGGCCCACCACCACCAACAGGCCGATCTCAACATAGACACTGGTATCGAGCCCGCGCAGCACAATACCACCAACGCCACCCAGGAAGGCAAACGGCGTGGCTGTCAGTACCGCCAGGGGTAACGACCAGCTTTCGTACTGGGCGGCCAAGATAAGAAACACCATCAGAATGCCGAAGACAATCGCCATCAAGGCTGCATTGCCCATCTCGGCTTCCTGATAGGCGGTACCTGTCCAACCCATCCCCCAGTTACTGCCCAGGGTATCGGCGACGATTTCATCCATTGCTTCAATGGCCTGCGCCGAGCTGTAGCCTTCTGCCGGGCCGCCCTGGAACTGCGCGCCCAAGTATACGCCAAAGCGCGATACCACCGCAGGTTTGGCTTCCCGCTCCAGGGTGACAAACTCAGACAGCGGAATACGCTCGCCATCGCCACCGCGCACATACACATGGCTGAAGTCATCCGGCGTGAGGCGGAACTCATCCTCATTTTGCAGGTAGACCTGGAAGTTACGGTTTTGGTAACTGAAGTAGTTAACAAAGCCCGTGCCAAAGGTGTTAGAGAGCGTCGAGTTCAGATCTTCAAGCGACACGCCGTAGCTCAGCGCCTTTTGCTGATCGATATCGGCACGGTAGCCGGGCACGTTGACACTGAAAGTCGAAAAGACCTGTTCAAGCGCCGGGTGTTGGTTAGCCTCTTGCATGACCTGGAGCGAGGCTTCGTAAAGCTCTTGAGCATCTGCCCCACCGAACGACTGCAAATAGCCTGTAAAACCGCCGGTTGTCGACAAGCCCTGAATGGGCGGCGCGTTAAATGCCATGGCTGAGCCGCCGGGTATTTCGGCGCCAATCTGCATGATTTGCCCCACCAGCTGAGTGGCCGTGATGTCACGCTCGGACCAGGGAGCAAGATTGATAAACATCACACCACGGGCAGTATTGACCGAACTCGACAGGATGTCGTAACCCGCGACGGCTGATGAGTAGCGCACGCCTGGAATGGCTTCAATACGCTCGCTTAGTGCCGCCATGTAATTTTCCGTCCGCTCCAGAGAGGCAGCATCGGGTAATTGCACACTGGCAAGCACGATTCCCTGATCGGTTTCCGGCACCAGGCTGGAGGGCGTGTTTTGATAAAGCCACCATGATCCGCCAATCACCACCCCCGTCAACACCAGCGCCAGCACCCAAAACCGCACGAGGACTTTTACAATCACCATGAAGCCTGCGGTAATCGCGGCAAACAGTCGGTCAAACAGGCGCAGCGGTGTGTTCACCGCGCGCATGAACTTGGACTCGCTCTGCTTGGGCTTGTGCTTGATGAAGAGGGCCGACAGTGCCGGCGTGAAGGTCAGTGCCATCAACGCCGAGAACGCGACGGATATCGCGACCGTCAAGGCAAACTGCTGATAGATTTGCCCGGTAAAGCCACCCAGAAACGCAACGGGAACAAAGACCGCGCCCATGATCAACGAGGTGGCAATGACGGGCCCACCGACTTCTTTCATGGCACGGATGGTGGCGTCCTTCACGCTGATATCGTCTTCCTCGCTGAGCACCCGCTCGACGTTTTCGACCACCAGTATCGCGTCATCCACCACAATCCCTATCGACAGCACCAATGCAAACAGGGTCAGCAGATTGATCGAAAACCCGAACATGTAAAAGCCAGCGAAGGTCGCCAGGACGGAAACGGGCACCACCGACATGGCAATGACCGTGAATCGCCAGTTCTGCAGAAAGATAAACAGAATGACGCCAACAATCAGAAAGGCTTCAATAAAGACGGTGGTGACCGTGTTGACCGATGCATCGATAAACAGCGTCGTATCGTAAGGGACGACATACTCAAGCCCCGGCGGAAAACGATCACCCAGCTCCACCATGGTTTCATTAACCGCCCGAGCGGTTTCCAGCGCATTTGCGCCCGGCTGCTGGTTGATAATGATCGGCGTCATGGTATTGCCGTTCAGACGCGCGTCCACCCCATACGACGAAGCCCCTAGCTCGATGCGCGCAACGTCATCCAGCCGTAATGTTGAACCATCGGGATTGGTGCGCAGCGCGATATTACGAAAATCTTCAACGTCGTTTAAACGACCACCCGCCGTAATGGTATAGGTATAGGCACGGGGCTCACTCTGCGGTGTCGCAGCCAGGTTCCCGGCAGGCACCTCGGTATTTTGCGCGCGGATGGCGCTGGCCAGTTCGTTGGGCGTAAGGTCGTACTGCGACAGTTTTTCAGGGTCCATCCAGATACGCATGGCGAACTCACCACCACCCAGCACTTCGGCTTCACCGACACCCGGTACCTGGCGAAGCTCATCGATGATATTAAGGGTGGCGTAGTTCTGCATGAAGACGTTGCTGTAGTCGCCATCCGGCGAGGTCAGTGCGACGAACATCAAGATCGAGCTTGAGCGCAGCTCAACGGTAACGCCTTGCGCCTGCACGGCCTCGGGCAATTGCGAGAGAGCGCCCTGGACCCGGTTATTGACGTTGATCGTATTGATGTCACCTTCGGTACCGATATCAAAAGCGACATTGAGTGACATAGAGCCGTTGTCACTGCTGTTTGAGGTCATGTAAAGCATGTCCTCAACGCCGTTGATGGCTTCCGCGATCGGCGCAGCCACAGTCTGAGCAACGGTTTCCGCATCAGCCCCCGGGAACCGCGCCTGCACGGTTACTGTCGGTGGAACGACACTCGGGTACTGTTCAATGGGCAGCACCCGCATGCTGACGACCCCCACAATGGTCAGGATGATCGCCAGAACCGTTGCAAAAATGGGTCGGCTAATGAAGAAGTTGGAGAAATTCATTGCGAAGAGTCTCCTTCCTCATCGCCTTCCTGCTCACCAACAGCGCCTTGGGCCTGCTCAGCGGCCTGCTCTTCTTGCGCCTGCTGCGCTTCTTCGACGTTTTCGACCACGGCTTCGGCATCGCCTCCAAAGGGTTGCGGGTCGATAGCGGTACCTGGTTCGATACCGGACGGGTCACCCACTACAACACGGTCACCTTCTTCTAGACCCTCGCGCAGGATCTGCCAGGCACCGGCGACTTCACCCAGGCTGACGGTTCGTGAACGCGCCCGGTCATCTTCATCCAGAACGAAGACTTGAGGTCCCATTAACCCCTGGGTGACAGCAATTTCAGGGACGGCATAGACACCATAGCGCTTCAAGCCTTCAATGCTGACACGGACAAACTGCCCAGGCAGGATTTCTCCATCTGGGTTATCAAAGGTGGCACTGGCCTGCACCGTGCTGGTGCGGTCACTGACTCGCGACCCCAGGTAGTCAAGGCGTCCTTCAAGCGTCTGATCATCCCTGCCATCGCGACCCGGTAGCGCCAGGGTGGCACGGATATCCTCTACCGCCATCCCTTCACGCAGCTGTCGACGCAGTGCAAAGGCATCGTTTTGCGGCATCTGGAAGCGCACTTCCAGAGGGTCAAGTGGCGTGACGGTGGCAAGCTCGGTGCCGGACTGCACCAGATTACCCACATTAATCTCGCTCAAGCTGATCATACCGGCGACAGGTGCCGTCACTTCAGCGTAATTCAGGTCAATCTGAGCGCTCTCCAGTGCTGCCTCGGCCTGGGCCACATTGGCCTGGGCGACACCCAGGTCCGCACGCGCCTGGTCATAGTCCTGACGACTCACCGAATTCTGGTTCAGCAGCCGCTCAAAGCGCTCTGCATCGCGCTGAGCGCGGGCAAACTCCGCGCGGGCGCTTTGCAGATCGGCTTCGCGCTGGTTCACCGTGGCGCGGTAGACATCAGGCTCGATGGAGTAGAGAAGCTGGCCTTCCTCGACAAACTCGCCGGGCTCGAAATGACGTTCCTGTAGATAGCCGGTGACGCGGGCCACCAGCGTGACTTCATCGTCGCTGCGCAGCAGCGAAGAGTATGATTTTTCCAGCGGTAAATCCTGCCGGGTCGCCTCGGTCACTTCAACAGGGTGCGGAGGCGGTTCTTGTTGCTGTCCCTGTGCTTGATCGGCTTGCTCTTCCTGGCCACAGGCAACAAGCAGCGCGCTAGCACCTATCACCATCAGCACGCTACGAACGCCGTAAAACATGTTCTTCATTACTTTTTCCCTTGAGGCGCCTATAAAACCGACACAGACTACAACCATACATGTATGAATGTAAATGTTTGGCGGCCTTAAGCGCCGCCGGAGGGTTGTTACTGCTCAAGTACCGGGCGCTCACCGATGTTGGTTACGCTGCTGGAGTCAGCGTCTTCAGGCAATGTAAAGGTCACTTCTTCGCCCTGTAGCCACGCATTGATCTCCTCGACGGCCTCAACGTCCAAACGACCAGCCTGTTGGCGTAGCGATAACAGATTGACGACATAGTCGTAACGGGCCTGAGCATAGTTGGAAATCGCGTTGTAGAGGTTTTGCTCGGCATTCAACACGTCGACAATGTTGCGGGTACCCACTTCATAGCCTGCACGTGTGGCATCCAGCGCGCTCTGGTTGGAAACGATGGCCTGCGCGCGGGCATCCACGGTAGAGACGTCATTGCTGACCTGGGTATACAGCGAGCGCACCTGCTGAACGGTATCGCGGCGCTGGGCCTCAAAGTCGAACTGACTGGCTTCCAACTGGTAGGTGCTTTGACGGATGCTGGCCTGGGTGCTGCCGCCCGTGTATAGCGGCCAGTTGGCGCTCAACCCTATCTGGCTGGATTCATCGTGCCCTCGAATGCCATCGATGTCGTTATCGGCATACTGATAACTCGCGAACGCTTCCAGAGTGGGTAAGCGCTGGGCCTGGGCCACGCCCACAGCGCTGCGAGATACCTCGACACCCGCCTGTTCGGCGAGCACCAGAGGGTTGTTCTCAACGGCGAGATCCACCCAGTGATCGCGGTCGCTAGGCGTCGGCTGCTGGATGGGGTAGTCGTCGCTCAATGCGTCAATGCTGGCATAGCGCCGGCCGGTCAAACGCTCAAGGGCCTCAAAACTCACCTGCAGATCACTCTGCGCGGCAATGCGTTCGGCACGCGACTGATCGAAACTGGCCTGTGCCTCTTCCACCTCGGTAATCGCAATCAGCCCGACCTCGAACTGTTCTTCCGCCTGTTCCAACTGACGCCCAATAGCACGTTCCTGAGCCAGGCGGGCATCGAGAATGTCGTTGGCCCGCAGAATATCGAAGTAAGCCGTCGCCACATCGATCAGCACTTGCTGCTCGGTCGATGCCAGTGCGTAAATTTGCTGATCGATTTCCCGCTCGGCTCGTTCAATCTCGCGGCTGTTACGGGCATCAAAAAGTGCTTGCGAGGCTTCCAGCGTCAGACTGACGCTATTGAAGGGGTCGTCATTGCCCCTAGTGTTGCCAGTACCAGGCCCCACTTCTCCTGCCTGAGTGCCGGTTTGGCTTTCATAGGTGCGGTTATGCGCCACATTCCCTGACGCATTCAGCTGGGGCAACAAATCGCCACGGGCAACATCCCGCCCCGCCTTGACGCTCTGGGTTTGGGAACGCGCTGAGCTCAACTCGGCGTTATTTTCCAATGCATCGCGGGTGATGGTGAGTAGATCCGCTGACCAAGCAGGAACCGCCCATACGGAAAGCAACAACGCCGGAAGCAGCATGCGCTGTGCCGTAAGAGGGCGAGAGGTCTTGAAAGCCAACGTGGAAGGGAGTCGCAGCATAGCGTTTTCCTCATTAATATCCGTCTGAATGCTTACATACATTGTCGCATGTTTTTTGGGCGATACCAGACATTGGTCAAATAATCGGCTTATATTTCACTTTTCTTTACTATATCTCTGGCAGTGTCTGCTTAGCCGTTATTCCTATGGGTTTTTTCCTCCGCCCAATGACAACCGCACCGCTATGCCTTACAGGATGGCTTTAATCGACTATCCTGTACGTCACCATGCTGCAAAGCAGCAAACGACTCACTGAGGCATGCCATGGACCGCATTGAATATATTCGCGTACGTCAGCTCGAAATCGCCGTTCGTATCTGGCATCCCGATGCCCCCAACACCGTGATCGCCTGGCACGGGCTGGCCCGTCACGGCGGTGACTTTGAATCCCTGGCCCGAAAGCTTGGCCCCCAATGGCGAGTCATAGCGCCCGATACGCCGGGACGCGGACTTTCCAGCTGGTCGCTTTACCCTGCCAATGATTACTTATACAGCCACTATGTGACGATCGCGTTGGCCGTACTCGACCATTTCCACATCGAGAGCGCTAACTGGGTCGGCACCTCGATGGGCGGCTTGCTTGGCATGCTGCTGGCCGCTGATGAAAACACCGCCAGGCGAATTCACTGCTTGGTTCTCAATGACGTAGGTCCTGAGCTTGACGGCCAGGCCCTGGCTGAAATGGCAACCTACTTTAGCGTGCTCAAACGTTTTTCGACCCTCAGTGAACTGCAACAGGCGCTTGAACAACATTATCAGGGGTTTGGTACCCTCAGTCGTTTTGAGTGGCAGCAGATGGCACTGAGCAGTGGACGTCGACTGCCTGATGGCAGTTGGAGCTTTCATTACGATCCGCGCATAAGTGAGCAATTCGTCAACGATACGCCTCGCGATACATGGCGCGACTGGCAGCAGATACGCTGCCCGCTGATGGTTATTCGGGGTGAACATTCCACGTTGTTACGTGCCGAGAGCGTAGAACGCATGCAGGTCGACCAGCCGCACATGGAAGTGCTTGAAGCGACGGGATGTGGCCATGCCCCCATGCTCAACGATGACCAGCAAGTGGCTCCCCTAAAGCGCTTTCTGAACCAAAACGGCTTTGCTGCCTCTACTCAAGCAGAAAACCCAGGACAACTGATCAGACGGTGGTGGCAACGTCTGATCCCCCCTCGTGGCTAAAAGTGATAGTTGATCAACGCACCGCCCATGACCTGGGTCTTGTCACCCACGTCATCCACGATCGGACTGTCGGCGGCGTCACCTGTTAATCGGGTAACACCGACTAGCCCTGTTACCGACCAGTCACGGGTCAGGTAATAGCTCAGGCTGCTGTTCAGTCCATAACGTAAATAGCCATCGTTCGGGCGGTAGACGGCAAGCCCCGAGCGAGCGCTTTCTGGGGGCGAAATACCGAACATGTCACGAGTCCAGTCATCGCTTGAATAGGTCAACTCAGGGCCGATCGAAAACGCCATCTGCTCCGACAGCATGGCGCGCCAGTTGGCTTTCAGGTCTGCTTCATAACCATCTACATCGCCGCCTAAAGGGACTTTAGTGGCGGCTTCCAGCCCCCACGGGCCGTTTGAATAACGGGCACGTACACCTGCCGCTGCGCCATCCTCAACCTTGTCGAGCCCCCTTAGCTCACCGTCGTCATCACGGCCCGGCAAGTAAGTGATAAAAGGCGAAACCATCCAGTTGCCATGGCGAAGCAAATTCCAGCCAATCCCATCACGCACGCTGGCGTAAAAGGTATCGCCATACGTGATACTGGCACTTGGCCAGCCACGCGTTTCATTTTCATCGCTGCCCAGATATTCGGGCACGCTGAACACCCCCGCACCAACGCTGCCTTGCCACTGCGCCAACGCGCTACCCGATGCCATCATCAGCAACGTGGACAGCGCGAAATATGGCATAACCGATAGTCTTGAGCTCATGGTTAAAACCCACTGTTGTCATGAAGGTTTGGAAGCAATGCCATAACCAACCAAAGACTGTCTTCCTTGACGCAAGCAATCAACGAAAAAGACATCGCTGACATGGCCAACTGCGCTGGAATCGACGATTCGTATGGCGCAAAAAGGCGCCGTAACATACATTTATGAATGTAAGCTAGCACTCGCCTTCATCTCCGTCAATTCCCCTTCCTCCACCGAGTCAACGCTTATTACAGGGGCAGTCAACGCCTGAACGGAAAAAGGTCTTGCAACAATATTGTGCACACACCAAAGAACTGCCTATCAATGGTGCAGCCTTTATCAAGCACCCTTGCGGCGATCGATTATCAGCCCTCAACTGGCAAATGTAATATTTGATCACCGAAAAAATAAATCAATGAAATAAATCGATTTTATAACTTTCCCAGTCTTCCAATGAATAAATTGGCATGCCAAATGCACCACTCTGTTGGCGAGCTAAGCGCCTGCAATGCCTGGATTGAATCAAAACGCTGACACGACGAACTAACTCAGAAGCAAAGGAACTGGCACTGGATATTCAGGCGCGGCGTCAATTAACCGAAAATGACACAGGAAAACCTATTAATGTCATATCTAATGCCCAGTGAGTTTGTTACCAAGCTGGTAGACCAGGGTGAAGCTAAAGTCTATATGGGTACCCGGGATACGCTTATTCGCGCCTTCATGGCGGGGGCCACCCTGGCGTTGGCGGTTATTTTTGCCATTACTATCGCCACTCAAACAGGTAATTTCCTGATTGGGGCACTGCTTTTCCCTGTGGGCTTCGTCATGCTTTATTTGATGGGGTATGACCTGCTCACTGGGGTTTTTACACTCGTTCCGATCGCCTGGCTCGACAAGCGACCCGGCGTCACCCTTCCACGGATGCTCAAGTGCTGGGGGTTGGTAGGGCTCGGCAACCTCGCGGGTGCCCTGTTTATTGCCATTTTTGGCTACATGAACTTCACCATGGGCGGCACCGAGGAAATCAACGCCGTCGGCCATACCATGATGGAAGTCGGTGAAAGCCGAACCGTGGGTTACCAGGAGGCCGGGCTTGCTGGCTGGATTGTGCTGTTTCTCAGGGGCATGTTCTGCAACTGGATGGTGTCCATGGGGGTCGTGGGTGCCGCTATCTCGACAACGGTATCCGGCAAGATCATGGCCATGTGGATGCCGATCATCGTTTTCTTCTACCTTGGCTTCGAGCACTCCGTGGTCAACATGTTCCTGTTCCCGATCGGCCTGATGATGGGCGCTGAATTCACGCTGTATCAATACATCATGTGGAATGAGATCCCCACGGTACTGGGTAATCTGGTCGGCGGCCTGACACTGGTGGGCCTTGTGCTGTACACCACCCATGTCCGCACCCAGCCCAAGAAAGACCTATCTTGATCGAGATCCATTCACCGAAAGCTGCTAACAACAACAGGGCGTCAAAGCGCCCTTCAACTGACAGGAGAAATCTCGTGGATAAACTTGAAATGCGCCACACCCTGCTTGCCGCCAAAGCGCGCAAGAAGATGAGCTGGGACGATATTGCCAGCGCCGTCGGAATGTCGCCGGTATGGGTAGCATCGGCCTGCTACGGCATGAACAGCGCCAGCCCCGATATCGCCCAAAAGATCTGCAAGACGCTGGATGTCGAGAGCGATGTCGCCGATGCCCTGGTGGCATTCCCGACCAAGGTGTGGGATGAAGCCATCCCCCAGGATCCCTTCATTTATCGCCTCTATGAAGTCGTCGGTGTATATGGCGAGACGCTCAAGGATGTGGTGCAAGAGCAGTTTGGCGACGGCATCATGAGCGCTATCGATTTCACCATGGAAGTCGATAAGGTCGAAGACCCCAAAGGCGACCGGGTGCTGCTTACCCTGAACGGCAAGTTCTTGCCCTACAAGTCTTGGTAACGCTTAACCCTGATAGGCCTCAAGCGCGGCAACGATGCGCTCAACGCCGCTGCGATAGCTCGCTCCAAAGAGCAGCAAATGATTGAGCAGCGGATAAAGTTGAAATAACGCTTCACGCCTCGGCCAATCGGCCGGGGCGTCGCCGTTCCAGTAGGCCTCGAAAAAGCGTTCATCCAGCGAGCCAAAGAGCGTCAACATGGCAATATCGACTTCCGGGTAGTGACGATATATCGCCGGGTCGATAATCGCAGGGCCACGCGGCGTGAACATCACATTGCCCGACCACAGATCGCCATGCACCAGGCTTGCGGGCCTGTCGGGCAGCCAGCTTTCCAACTCATGCGCCTGGCGGGCGATGCGCTCATAAAGCTTTTTATCGAGCAAACCGCGCTGATAGCAGGCATCGCCGAGAGGCAATAGCCGTCGCTCGCGCTGAAAAACACGCCCATCGCCCAACGGCGCATTGGGTTGAGGCGTCCTGCCACAGGCGTTATCCCAGTGCCAGCCATGTTGCTGACCGACGCTTGCGTGAAGCTCTTTGAGGCCTTCACCCAGCCTCGCATTATCGCGTCGCCCCGAGGCTTCAAGCGTCTCCATTACCAGCCAGCTTTCGGAAAGGCCCAGCACCTGAGGGACAATCAGTATGGAACATGCGCCCTTTAACGCCCGTAATGCCTCGGCTTCGCCGCGCAGCCGCTGCGCGTCGTCATGCTTGACGACGACACGGCCCTGTTCGGTATCAAGCTGATAGACGGCCGCAATATCGCCACCGCCAAGCGGCGTTAATGCGCCCTTGGGTGTAAGGTCGAGGGTTTCCAGTAACGCGTCTAGGGCTGAGTCCATTGCATGCTCCTTTGCGCTGAATGTCAGTCTATTATGACGGCCAGCTGGCGGCGACGTCGACTCACCCCAGCCGCTGATGAATGAGCTTTTCCAGCTCGAGCTGGTCATCATGGAACCGACGAATACCTTCAGCCAGCTTGTCGTTGGCCATGGCATCCTGATTGTGGCCCCAGCGGAAATCGGCTTCATTGAGGGCGGCCAATGGCTGACCGTTGCCCGCAGGTGCAGCAATCTGGGGTGTTACCTCCCCCTCTGTGGAAGCCAGCTCTTCAAGCAGCGCCGGGGAAATGGTCAACCTTGGGCACCCCGCCAACGCCAGCACCTGGCCGGTGGTGCGGAAACTGGCGCCCATCACGACGGTGTCGTAGCCGCCCTGGTTGGCCCGCTCACAAACCCCGCGTACAAACGCGACGCCCGGGTCGTTTTCCGGCGTGTAGTCGTTGCCGGTGGCATTCTTGTACCAATCGGTCACACGGCCCACAAACGGCGAGACAAGAAACACGCCTGCATCAAAACAGGCCTGCGCCTGGGCGTCGCTGAACAGCAGCGTCAGGTTGCACTGAATGCCTTCGCGTTCCAGGACTTCAGCGGCGCGAATGCCTTCCCAGGTGGACGCCAGTTTGATCAGCACGCGGTCGCGGGTGACACCTCGGGCTTCATAAAGCTCGATCAGCTCATGGGCCTTGGCGATGCTCGCCTGGGTGTCAAACGACAGCCGGGCCGCCACTTCGGTGGACACACGCCCTGGCACCACGGCGGCGATTTCGCTGCCTACCGCCACCGCCAACCGGTCAACGGCATGGGGTACCTGCTGCTCGCGCGCCCCGCCCGCGGCTTTCACCTGGCTCAGTTCTTCGTCGATCATCGCCTGATAGCCCGGCAGACTGAACGCCTTGAGCAGTAGCGACGGATTGGTGGTGGCGTCCTGCGGCTGGTAGCGGCGAATCGCTTCCAGGTCCCCGGTATCGGCCACCACCAGTGAGTGTTGTTTTAACTGCTGTAATTGATCAGTCATCTATCAATCTCCTTATAGACCGTGTAACTGGGTTTAATCTGTTTGGCCGTGGCGTTGGTTCAGCGCACGATAGTACCGCGAATACGCCGTCTGGTAAGCGGCCACCCGCGCTGGGTCAGGGTCCGCCTGGGATTGGGCATCCAAGGTAACCAACCGTTCACATAGCGCGTCCAGGGTAACCCCGACTTCCCGCTGGTCGCACCACGCGGCCTGTAGCGCCCCACCCAGGGCCGCGGCATCGGTGATTTCAGGGCAGATCACCTGAGTATTGGTGATATCCGCCACCATCTGCCGCCAAACCGCGCTCTTGGCACCGCCGCCAATCAGACGGATTTGGCTGGCTCCCGCGGTTAAGTCACCGAGCAGTTCCAGCCCATACCGCAGTCCAAAGGTTGCCCCTTCCATCACCGCGCGGCATAGATTGGCCTGGGTGGTGTTGAGGCTGGTCAGGCCGAGAAAATCCGCCGAGGCTTCCGGCAGCATGGGCACTCGCTCGCCGTTGAAAAACGGCAGCACGGTCACGCCTTCCGCGCCAATGGGCGCACTGGCCACGCACTCGCCAAAGGCGTCGAGGTCAAGACCGAACAGCTCCCGAACCCGGGTAGTCGCCGACGTCACATTCATGGTGCAGATCAGCGGCAGCCACCCGCCGGTGCTCGAACAGAAATTGGCCACCATGGCGTTATCGCAAACCACCGGCGCCGGTGAATAAGCACACACGGTTCCTGATGTCCCCAAGCTTAACGTAATCAGCCCGGGCGTTATATTGCCGGTGCCAATTGCACCCAGCATATTATCCCCCCCGCCGGAGGACACCACGACATCGTCCGCCAAGCCCAGCTCGGCGGCCACGGCACTTTGCACAACACCGGCAGGCTCATGCGCCTCAAGTAAGCGGGGAAGTACACGCTGGGCATCCAGCTCAGGGGCTATCTCGGCAAACACATCCAGCCGCCAGCGCCGCCTTTGGGTATCGAAATAACCCGTGCCGGAGGCATCGCCCGCCTCGGTCACGCGGTTGCCGGTGAGCCAGAAATTCAGGTAATCGTGAGGCAACAACAGGCTATCGATACGCCGATAAGCGTCAGGATGATGGTCGCGCAGCCACGCCACCTTGGAGGCGGTATAGCCGGTTTGCAGCACCAGACCGAGCTTTTCCAGGCAGCCTGTTTCACCGCCAAGACGTGCCATCAGGTCGCTGTTATGGGCGCTGGTTTCAGTATCACACCACAATTTGGCGGGATACACCGGCTCGCCCTCGGCGTCCAGTGCCACCATGCCATGCTGTTGACCTGAGACGCCGATACCGCGCACCTGGCGGGCGTCAACGTCGGCGCGCTCAAGGGCCTCGAAGAAGGCGCCTTTCAGCGCTGCCAGCCATTCGCTGGGGGCCTGCTCACGGCGACCATTTTCACCTTCGTCAAGGTGATGGGGGCGGCTTGCCTCCCCGCGGATAAGGCCTTGCTCAACATCCACGACCACCACTTTGGTACTCTGCGTTCCGCAGTCGACACCGATATACATTACTGAGTTCCTTTGGACGAGACCAGATCCTCAAGCGTAGCGCGTGCGCCGCGTTCGTGCAGCGATGTCAGCGCCGCAAGATAGGCCGCCAGAAAACGCGGCTGGTCGGCCAGGTCCCCAAACACCTCACGGTTTTCAACAAACGCCGTTGGCTGGGTGCGGTTACGGGCGGCAATTTGCATAAGCGATGCTTTCAGACGGTCAACGATCTCGATCGGTTCACCCTGTTCGTCGATCCCTTCAGCATAGCGTGCCCAGCTGGCCACAACCGCCGCACTGCGTTTGATCTCGCCGCCATCGGCCAACTGCTGACGAATCACCGGCACCAGCCACTTGGGTATGCGGTCAGAGCTTTCTGCGCACAGCCGCGCCAGGGTGTCCTTGATTTGGGGGTTGGCAAAGCGTTCGATCAGCGTCATTCGATAGTCTTCCAGGTCGACGCCAGGCACCGGCGCCAGCATCGGCGACCCCTCTTCGCGCATGTAGCCGAGCAAAAAGTCCACAAAAAGCGGGTCCTGGCAGACCTCATGAGCGTAACGGTAACCCGCCAGATAGCCAAAATACGTCAACGCCTGGTGGCTCGCGTTGAGCAGGCGCAGCTTCATCAGCTCGTAGGGCTCAACGTCATCGACCAGCTGTACGCCCACCTTTTCCAGCGCCGGACGCCCCAGCGGGAAATGATCTTCCAGCACCCACTGCGTGAACGGCTCGCACACCACCGGCCAGGCATCTTCAATGTCGAAACGCTGTGAAAGCTCGCTAATATCCGCCGCCGACGTCACGGGGGTAATGCGATCCACCATGGCATTGGGGAACGCCACCTCCTCGGCCAGCCAGGCACCCAACGCGGTATCACGGGCTTTTGCGTAAGCGCCGAACATGCGCTTGGCCACTTCACCATTGCCTTGAATGTTATCGCACGACATGACCGTAAAGGGGGCGATACCCCGCTCGCGGCGGCGTACCAGCGCCTCCACCACCAGACCGAAGCTGGATGAAGGCTGGGTGGGATGGGCCAGGTCGTCGCGTATTTGTGGATTATCCAGATCGAACTCGCCAGTCACCGGGTGGAAGTTGTAACCGCCTTCGGTGACCGTCAACGACACGATGCGAATCTGTGGATCGGCCATCTGTTCGATCACCGCTTCCGTCGCCGCCGGTGCAAAAAGGTAATCCACCATGCTGCCGATGACCCGCGGTTCAAAGCGACCATCCGGGTGCTTGACGACCAGGGTGTAAAGGTGGTCCTGCGCGGCTAACGCCTGCTCCATGCGTTTATCATCCGACATTACCCCCACTCCGACAATGCCCCAATCCAGCGCTTCGCCGCGGTTCATCAGGGCGTCCAGATACATCGCTTGATGGGCACGGTGAAAACCGCCTACGCCGATATGCACGATGCCAGGGGTAACGGCGCTGCGGTCATATTGCGGGGTCGCAATGGGGGAGCCTAGTTTGCCCACATTGTGATTATTGAGCTGGGTCATTATCGCTCTCCAGGTTAGTCGCGGGGTATGACGGGCTAACGCCAGTATTGATCCGGTGAGAAACTGGCTGTTTTCACCAGCTGGGCGTTGAGCATATCTTTCTGGTGTGTGCGCTCCATGGCGCCTGTGTGGTCCTGGCCCATGGCTAACCAGCGGGCCACCAGGCGCTGCGCCAAGACGTCATCGTCGACATCCAGCATCAGCGACCAGTCAAACAAGGACCGCAGGTCGCGCCATACCGGGCGGTCGAGCAGCAAATAGTTGCCCTCGACAATCACGATGCGTTGCTCAAGGCTGATGAGTCGCCCACCGGCGCGCGCCAGGTCCAGCGGACGATCAAACACGGGGACCGCGACCGGTTGGTCGGCGCGGCGAAGGCGCTCCAGGTCGACACGCAACCCCTCCACATCGAAGGTATGCGGTGCGCCCTTGAGCGGCAGTTGCGCCTCGCCAAGCACGGCATTATCGAAGTGGTAGCCATCCATCGGCACCACACCGGCCTGACCGGGCAGCTGTTCGTTGATTGCGGTACACAGCCGTTCGCTGCGGTAGGACTTGCCTGCACCTGGCGGCCCCGCCAGGGCGACGATATAGCGGGGCATGCCGGTTGCCGCCTGGATGATCTGACGGCTGATGTGGTCGATATCCGGTGCCATGGCAAATCAGCTCATCCAATTGCCGCCGTCGACGTTGAGCGTCTGGGCAACCACATAGTCACTGTCCTGGCTGGCCAAAAAGACCGCCGCCCCGGTATGGTCTTCCGGCCGCCCCATGCGGCCGAACGGTACAGCCTCGCCGACCAGGCGTTTTTTCTCGCCCAAGGGGCGGTTTTCATAGCGGGCGAACAGCGCATCCACGGTTTCCCACATCGGCGTATCCACCACGCCGGGGGCAATGCCATTCACATTGATGCCGTGCTTGATCAGGTCCAGTCCACAGGACTGGGTAAGGCTGATCACGGCCGCCTTACTGGCGCAGTAAACGCTCACAAGCGCTTCACCACGGCGCCCCGCCTGGGAAGCCATATTGATGATCTTGCCACCCTGCCCCTGGTTCACCATCGCTTTGGCAACCGCCTGCAGGGTAAAGAACAGCCCCTTGGTATTGACCGCAAACTGCTGGTCAAAGCTTGCCTCGGTCACCTCGAGCACCGGGGCCAGATCGAAGACGGCGGCGTTATTGACCAGGATATCGATGCGTTCGAAGCGCGCCTGCACCTGGGCCACCATGGCGTCGATGGACGCCATATCGCAGACGTTGAGCTCAACGCCCAGCACCCGCTCGGCAGCCACTCCCTGACGCAGTTGGCTGACCGCCTCGTCAATCGCCGCCGCATCGATATCGGCCACCACTACGCTGGCTCCTTCAGCCAGGTAGCGCTTGGCAATCGCCAGCCCGATTCCCTTGGCACCACCGGTCACCACGGCCACTTTATTGGTTAGCTTCATGGGCTCCTCCCAGGCTGATGATCCCCTGCCATTCGTGAACCAGGTCATTTAGCCCCTGCATGTGCGGCAAGATTCGCCAGGCACCCGCCTGACGAAGTCGCTCCGATTGGCCCTCATCGACATGGCTGGCCCCCACAAAGCCAATCACCCACATACCTGCCGCAGTGGCCGCCGTGACACCGGCCACACTGTCCTCCACGACCAGACAGTCACTGGGGGCTTCTCCAAGGGTCGCGGCCGCCAGTTGATAGAGCGCGGGATCTGGCTTGGGACGCGCCACTTGTTCGGCGGTAAAGATCGGCACATCGCCGAGAACGGCATCCAGCCCGGTACCCGTAAGCGATGCCAACACTCGACAGCGGCGGCTGTTGGAAACCACCGCCTTGGGCAGTGACACCGCGGCCACAGCGGCTTCAGCACCGTCGATGGCAATGAGCTCACGGGCCAACCTCGCCTCGATGGCGGTATCGACCCGCTCCGCCGCATTCGGGGGTAACGGATAGACGCTTAACTGCTCGGCGTGACGCAGAATATTGGCCGTGGTCATGCCCAACGCCTGGCCAAGCGATTGTTCAATATCAATGTCCGGCAGCCAGCGGCCAAGGTGTTCGGCCAGGGTGCCTTCGGCCAAGGCTTCGCTATCGACGAGAACACCGTCACAGTCGAAAATAAGCGCCGTCATACCGACGCCTCGGAAGAGGCATTGTCCCCGTTGGCGCGATTGTCCTCGCGTGTGAGCCGCGCCAGCGGGTGCTGCTGCAAACTCGGCAGGGCCTGACCGTCAGCATCGAACAGATGCGCCCGCTCGGGGGCAAAACCAAAATGCACCGTATCATTGACCCGGTAGGCCACATCGCCGTCGGCCATGATGGTGACGAGTTGGTCAGCCATCTGCACGTAAAGCGAGGTTTGGCCGCCAAGACGTTCCAGTACCTGTATTTTCCCGACCAAGGGTCCCTGCTCTTCCAGGACCAGGTGCTCGGGCCGAATCCCCAGCTCCAGCGTCGCGTTGGCGCCCAGGTGCTGCCCGTCAACCGGCACATGGCGCTCGCCGCCGCCTGGCATTCGGATACCCACCCCGTCGGGCTTGACGCCCACCAGCGTCACGTCAAGAAAGTTCATCTTCGGAGAGCCGATAAAGCCCGCTACAAAGCGGTTTTGGGGATGGTGATACAGCGCCATCGGCGAACCGACCTGCTCGACCACCCCATCGCGCAGCACAACGATTTTATCCGCCATGGTCATGGCTTCGATCTGGTCATGGGTGACGTAGATCATGGTGGCGTCGAGCTCATCATGCAGACGCGCCAGCTCGATACGCATTTGCACACGCAATGCCGCATCCAGGTTGGAAAGCGGTTCATCGAACAGGAAAATACTCGGGTTGCGGACAATCGCGCGGCCAATGGCGACGCGTTGGCGCTGCCCCCCGGACAACGCCTTGGGCTTGCGATCCAGCAGCGGTTCGAGCTGCAGAATCTTGGCCGCCTCCAACACCTTGGCACGCCGCTCCTCTTTGGAAACACCTGCCAGCCGCATGCTGAACCCCATGTTGCCTTCCACCGTCATGTGCGGGTAAAGCGCGTAGCTCTGGAACACCATGGCGAGACCGCGATCGGCCGGACCGACATCGTTCATCCGCTGCCCGTCAATCAGGATATCGCCGCCCGTGGCACTTTCCAGCCCGGCGATCATGCGCATCAGGGTGGATTTGCCGCAGCCTGAAGGGCCGACAAAGACCACAAATTCCCGGTCTTCTACTTCAAGATCAATCCCTTTGATGACCTCGGTGTCGCCAAACCGCTTGGTAATATTGTTAAGTTGCAAGGTTGCCATGGAAAAACTCCTTTACTTGACGGCACCAAAGGTCAGGCCGCGCACCATTTGCTTCTGGGTCATCCAGCCAAAGATCAGGATGGGCGCAATAGCCATCGTGGAGGCCGCCGACAACTTGGCCCAGAACAACCCTTCGGGGCTTGAGAACGAGGCGATGTAGGCGGTCAGCGGCGCCGCCTTGGAGGACGTGAGATTGAGGCTCCAGAACGCTTCATTCCAACTCAGAATGACCGACAGCAAGCCCGTCGAGGCAATCCCCGGCAGCGTCAGTGGCAAGAGAAGAAAGAACACCTCCTGGAAGGTCGTGGCGCCGTCCATGCGGCCGGCTTCGAGGATGTCCTTGGGCATGTCCTTGAAGAAGGTGTACAGCATCCACACCACGATCGGCAGGTTCATCAGCGTGTAGATGATGATCAGCCCAGTGCGGGTATCCAGCAGCCCCACATCGCGGAAGATGAGATAGATCGGCACCAGCACGCCGACCGGTGGCAGCATCTTGGTAGACAGCATCCACAGCAAGGTGCCTTTGGTCCGCTTGGTTGGCAAAAATGCCATCGAGTATGCCGAAGGAATCGCAATCAGCAATGCCAGCAGCGTCGAGCCAAAGGCCACCGCGACGCTATTGAGGGCAAACCGTAAATAGCCAGAACGCGCCTGAACCGCTTGATAGCTTTCCAGGGTAGGTGAAAAAATAAACGACGGGTCGGCAATCGCCGCCGTCTCGGTTTTAAAACCGGTCAGGACCATCCACAGGATGGGGAAGAAAATCACCAAGGCCACCGACCAGCCAAAAACCGTCAGCAGTAGCTTTTTGCTGTTAGTGGAACGTAAGCTTGTCATCACAACACTCCCAGGACACTTACGTGCCGGTTACTCTTCCAGGTTTTTGGCAACCATGCGGACCAGGAAGATGGCGACGATATTGGCAAGAATGATCGCGATCACCCCACCGGCGGAGGCAGTGCCGACATCGAAATCCAACAGCGCACGGATATAGACCAGATAGGCCAGATTCGTCGTGGCAAGACCTGGCCCGCCGGAGGTGGTGACAAAAATTTCCGCAAAAATGGTCAGCAGAAAAATCATCTCGATCATGATCACCACGCTGATGGCGCGCTTAAGGTGCGGCAGCGTGATGAAGAAGAAAATAGCGACCGGCCCCGCGCCATCCATGCGGGCGGCTTCGACCTGATCCTCATCCAGCGACTGCATGGCCGTGAGCAGGATCAAGAGCGCGAACGGTGTCCATTGCCAGGCCACGATAATCACGATGGAGGTCAGCGGTAGCGACGAGAACCAATCCAATGCGGGCAGACCAAACGACTCGGCCAGCCATGCCAGCACCCCATTGGACGGATGCATCATCATGTTTTTCCACACCAAGGCACTGACGGTGGGCATCACGAAAAACGGTGAAATGGCCAGCACGCGGGCAATGCCGCGTCCGGCAAACTCCTGCTGAAACAGCACTGCGAGCAGCGTACCGCCTACCACGGTAATCACCAGTACCCATCCCACCATCAGCAGGGTATTGCCCATGGCCGCCCATAGCGCTGGGTCTGTTAACAGGTACTGATAGTTCTCGAAGCCGGCAAAGCCAGTCACTTCCGGCATCAACAGGTTATAGCGCTGCAGCGAGAACCAGATGGTCATGCCCAACGGCACTACCATCCACAGCAGCAATAGCGTGACAGCGGGTGCTTGAAGCGACAGCGTTCTCAGCCCGCCAACGGTGCGGCCGGAAGCACGTTTCTTATTCATGGAAGTACCTACCAGAATGCACTAGAAAAAAACACCCGAGCACAAGGCTCGGGCGTTGACCGCATCAGTCTAAGTAACCCGCCCGTTGCATGGCACGTTCGGTCGCTCGCTGGGCAGTGTCGAGTGCTTCCTCGACCGTGGCGTCCCCCGTCAGTGCAGACGCAATGGTCTGGCCAACCTGGGTACCGATCGATTGGAACTCCGGAATACCGACGAACTGTACGCCAATGTAGGGATTGGGTTCGAGCGTCGAGTCGGTGGGATCAGCATCCTGAATTGCCTTCAGCACGAAATCGGCAAACGGGGCCGCCTCGATATAGCGCTCGTCTGCGTAGGTGGATTGCCGCGTGCCGGGAGGTACGCTGGTCCAGCCCTCGGTTTCACCGACAAGCTCAACGTAATCTTGCGAGGTCGCCCAGGTAATGAACTCGCGAGCGGCCTCCTGGTTATCAGAGGAAGCCGGAATGGCTAGCGCCCAGGACCACAGCCAGTGCGAGCCTTTCGGCGTTTCGGCAATCGGGGCAGGTGCGAAGCCCAGGCTGTCGGCCACATCGGACTCATCCCCGTCGTAGAGCTTGCCAGCCGCGGAGGTGGCATCCACCCACATGCCGCAATTGCCCCGCGAGAACAGCGCCAGGTTTTCATTAAAGCCGTTGGAACTTGCTCCCGGTGGGCCATAATCATTGAGCAGGTCAACGTAGAACTGGACGGCATTCGTCCATTCCTCAGAATTCAGCTCAGGGTTCCAGTCTTCGTCAAACCAGCGCCCGCCAAAGGTGTTGACCAGGGTGGAGACAAACGCCATGTTCTCGCCCCAACCGGGCTTGCCGCGCAAACAGATACCCGCCAGGCCATCTTCCATGCCGTGCAGTTCACCGGCCCACTGGCGCACTTCCTGCCAGGTAGGCTGCTCGGTCATCTCGATACCCGCTTCCTCGAACAGGTCCGTACGGTAGTACATCATCGAGCTTTCGGCATAAAACGGTAACGCGTGAAGCGTATCGTCATGGCTCAGGCCGTCGCGGACCGAGGCCAGCAAATCGTCTTCGTTATAAGCGTCAGGCAGGTTATCCAGTGGTGACAGCCAGCCCCGCTCTGCCCAGATCGGTACTTCATAGGTACCAATGGTCATCACATCGAACTGGCCACCTCCCGTGGCGATATCGGTCGTCATGCGCTGGCGCAGCACATTTTCCTCTAACACCACCCAGTCCAGAGTAATGTCGGGATGCGCCGCCTCAAAGACATCCGTGAGGCTTTGCATGATGACCATGTCGTTATTGTTGACCGTTGCAACGGTCAGTTCGGTTTCTGCCTGGGCCTGACCAGCGAAGGCGATGGCCGCCGCTAGGCTGGTAAGGGGCAAGTGACGTGCGAGTCGCATAAGGCACTCCTGTGGGCTTGTATTGGCATTGTTATCGCCAGATGCATCTTTCAATTTGATCTTTTTGATCAACCATCGAGCAAATGATCGTACGAAAGCCCAAAAAAAGCAAAGCCAAGACACTTAGACTTTACGCTAATCGATCAGCAAAACAGCATGTTGCGCCGCCACATGCCTGCCTCAGAGCGCGCCCAGTTCTTCCGTATTGACTATGTGCCGGGCTGCCATCTCATCGGTAATCAAGCCTTTCAACCAACCACCTTTCAGAGCCGCATGAATGGCGGGGGCTTTGTCACGCCCACCCGCTATCGCCACCATCATGTGTTTGCCAAAGCGTTCAAGGGGCAGGCTGGTGACGCGGCGGGTAATCGAGCAGTCGATCACCTCTCCCTGTCGATTGAGCGGCCAGCCCAGCAGTTCGCCCACGGCCTCCAAGCCCAGCAGCTCATCGAGCTCTTCTTCGCTGATGAAATGATCCTGGAACAATGTCGCCTGACGATCGATACGGCCCACACCAATAAAGGCTGCCTCGGACTCTCTGGCCACATCGGCAATCGCCTTGAACAGGCGCTGCGAGAGCATGGCCTGTTTCTCATCAAGCGACTCGGCCACTACCGGGGCAGGCAGCAAGAAGCGCTCGCCACCGGTTTTATCCGCCAGCACCATCACCGCGTCGTAGCGGTTTGCCGAGCCATCCCGGGCCACATTGCCCACCAGCGAAACGAAACGGTGCTGAGGGCGCTCAACGCGGCTCAGCGCTTCTACCGCCGCGCGCACCGAGCGGCCTGTACCCAATGACAACGTCAGCGGTTCGCTACGCTCCACGAGCCGGGAAAGCCGTTCCGCCCCAGCCACGGCCAGATAATAAGCAGCACTTTCAGGGGCCTGGTTGTCAGCGGGTACCACATCGCAGTAAGCCAACCCAAAGCGCTCGCGCAATGCATTCCCCAGCGCCATGCAGGTGGAAATCGGGTGATCGATATGTACCTTTACCAGGCCTTCCTGCCGGGCCAGAGCCAGCAGCCGTTGTACCCCGGGCCTTGAGACACCCAGTTGAGCGGCAATGTCATCCTGCGTCATACCGCCGACGTAAGACATCCAGGCAGCCCTGGCCGCCTGATCTATTTTTACCTCAAATTTATCCATTCACCGGCTCGCTACCCAGGTGGTTAAATTGCATCATACAAAGTCAACGGGAAGACCAGAAGTCGCCTATTCGCTAATATGACGATAGCGCAACCCTACACCATGGTGGAACCTGGAGGCGTTAACCTATGTATAAGCTGGCATTTTTTGTCCCCGTTGAGGACGCGGAAACTGTCAAGGAAGCGGTATTTGAAACCGGCGCAGGGCGTATTGGCGACTACGAGGCCTGCTGTTTCCAAACGCCAGGGACGGGTCAGTTCCGCCCGCTTGACGGAGCAGACCCGCATATTGGCAAGGTAGGCGCGCTTGAGTTCGTGGACGAACTCAAGGTTGAGCTGGTTTGCGACGACGACCATATTCAAGCCGCTATTGCCGCGTTGAAACTGGCGCACCCCTATGAAGAAGTTGCCTATGATGTCTGGGCACTGGCCGATCTCTAGGGCCTCTCAGGCACTACCGGCGTAGCGCTCACGGTCTTCGGGGTTGATGGCGCTGATATGCAGCGGGTATTCATGACGGACGCGGTCGGCATAGAAGTGCCGGAGCGTTTGCTCAATGGTGGGAAACGCAAGCTCATCCCAGGGAATTTCGTCTTCCTCGAATAGCGCCACTTCGAGGCTTTCCGGCCCGGCGTTGAAGCCGCCGGTCAGCTCTGCCCGAAAAATCATATAAACTTGGTTGATATGCGGTAAATCGATCAGCGTGTAGAGATTGGCCAGCGCCACCTCAGCGCAGGCTTCTTCACGGGTTTCGCGAGTGGCGGCCTGCTCGGTGGTTTCGGCATTTTCCATATAGCCGGCCGGCAAGGTCCAGTACCCTCTACGCGGCGAAATGGCGCGCTTGCATAGCAAGATCTTGGTACCGCTGACGGGCAAGGTGCCCGCCACAATACGGGGATTCTGATAATGGATGGTGCCGCAGGCATCGCACAGATAGCGCGGGCGATCATCGCCTTCAGGAACGGCAAAACGGACGGTATTGCCACACTGGCTGCAAAAGTTCATCGCGATTTCTCTACGGCTGCTGGGAAAAGGTAACAATGCTTATGGATGCCACATGTTAGAGACACTTCGCAACCGGCTGCAACAACTCTCCCCTCAACGGCTAGACCACGCTGGGTTGCCCGAGGCGGCTGTCTTGCTGCCCATCGTCGAGCGCCCGGACCCGACCCTGCTGTTTACCCGGCGCGCCCGCCACCTCAGCACCCATAGTGGTCAGGTGGCCTTCCCCGGCGGCATGCGCGAGCCGTACGACCGCGATCTCTATGCCACGGCGCTGCGTGAGGCCCAGGAAGAGGTTGCCCTCGACCCGGGGCACGTCACGGCACTGGGTCGTTTATCCGATGTGATATCGCTGCACGGCATCCGGGTAACCCCCTGGGTGGGCATTATTCCGCCCGACCTGCCGCTGGTGGCCGACCCCGGTGAGCTGGACGCCATTTTTGAGGTGCCGTTAAGCCACTTTCTGGACGACCGGCGAACGCATACCGATGTGATTACCGTGGATGGCGTCGCCCACTACGTGCCCAGCTACCAGGTCGACGGCCATGTCATTTGGGGCCTGTCCGCCATGATGCTGGTGGAACTGCTGGCCGAGGGGTTTGCCATGCCGATAGACCTTTACCAGCGTCCGGCGGGTGCCCTGCGCCATTACCCAGAACGTAAAAGCGCCCCATCGTCGGCCAGCAACAGCGCGTCTTCCCGTTCCCTGAGACCCAACGAATGATTCCAAGCATGCGTTTATCGTCCTCCCTGCTGTCAGCCGCCACCCAGGTCGAGCTGGTGGATGCACTGGTTGAACAAGGCTGGTATGTCGGCCAAGGCGTCATCGACCTTGATCTGTGCCATTCCCTTCATCAGGAGCTGCATTATATGGCCGCTCATAATGCGCTGGATGAAGCGGGTATCGGCCGTGGTCAGCAACACCACCTGCGCAAAGACGTGCGTGGCGACGCCATCCATTGGCTCGACCGCGAAAGCGAAGCCCAGCGGCGCTATTTAATGGCAATGGAAGCGTTACAGCAGGTGCTCAACCAGGCGCTGTTCCTTGGGCTATTCGAGTACGAAGCCCATTTTGCCCACTACCCGCCGGGGGCATTTTATCAACGCCATTTGGACAGCTTTCGCGGTCGGGCCAACCGCGTGATCTCAACGGTGGGCTACCTGAACCCTGACTGGCCCGCCGATGGCGGCGGCGAAATGGTGCTTTACAATCCCGACGCACCGAATCAGGAAACCGCCCGCGTGATACCGGAAGCGGGTACCTTTGCCTGCTTCATGTCGGAAAGCATCCCCCACGAAGTGCTCCCCACCCGACATGCACGGGCCAGTATCGCCGGCTGGTTCCGGCGCAATGCCTCGCTGGGCGGCATATTGGACCCGGCACGCTAGGCAATGTACGAATCCAAAAACGCCCTGGCAAATGCCAAGGCGTCAACAACCTAGACAAGCTCGTTGTTCGAGCTTGGTCAGCGAAGGCTTAGTGCTTGAGCTTGGCCGTCATGCTGATATCGGCATTAAGCACCTTGGAGACGGGGCAATTGGCCTTGGCCGTTTCTGCCGCTTCCTTGAAGGTTGCCTCATCGGCACCGTCCACCTGCGCTTCAACGTCCAGATGAATTTTCGAGATATCGAACCCGGCGTCGCTCTGGGAGAGCGTTACATTGGCACTGGTCTCGATAGAGGTGGCGGTTAGATCTTTTTCACCCAGCACCATCGACAGGGCCATGGAAAAACAGCTGGCGTGGGCGGCGCCGATCAGTTCTTCAGGGTTGGTGCCTTTCTCGTCTTCAAAGCGCTTCTTGAATGAATAGCTGGCGTCGAGGACACCGCTTTCCGTGGCAACATGGCCACGGCCATCTTTCAGTCCACCTTCCCAACGTGCGCTTGCTTTACGATCCATGGATAGCTCCTTTCGCGTCAAATGTCAGGTTACTGATGGAGCCGTCGATAACGACAGCTACCTCACCAGCGTAGCTGATTTTTATCGCCCTGCCGACAGCCCAGGTTCCATTGATGCCCAGACGGTCGTAAGCTAATGACTCAATGCCCACCTTTTTGTGCAAGGATTCGCCATGTCGTCGGCAGATGCGCTGAAATTAATGCTGCTTTCCTCCCTCTGGGGATTATCGTTTATTTTTATGCGCGTCGCCGTGCCCGAGTTTGGTCCGATTCCGCTGATATTGGTACGTATGGGGATAGGCGCATTACTGTTACTGCCGTTTCTGCTCAGCGCCCGCTACTTGCATCTGATATGGCAGCACAAGGGACCGCTCCTGCTGCTTGGCATTATCAACCACGTCCTGCCCTTCTCGCTGCTGGCCCTGGCGACAACGCGCCTGGAAGCGGGGTTCACCTCGCTGATCAATGCCACCACGCCGATTTTTACCGCGCTTATCGGGGCATTATTTTTCGCCACGCCGATCATTCGCCAGCAATACCTGGGACTGGCACTCGCACTGGTGGGCGTTTATGTGCTGTCGGCCAATCGCCTCGACTTTGCATTAGGCGGTGACGGCTGGTTTATCCTGGCGGTACTGGGGGCGACATTCTGCTATGGCATTGCCGGTAACTATTCAAAAACCCGCTTGAGCCATCTACCCAGCCGTGTACTGGCGGCCGGCAGCTGTGCAATGTCGGCCACCGTGCTGTTGATACCCGGTATTGTACTGTGGCCTGGCGAGCCTATTTCACCGCTGGCATGGGGTAACGCGCTGGCCCTGGCGGTACTCAGCACCACGCTGGCGTTTTTGCTTTACTTCGGTTTGCTTGCCAGCGCAGGCGCCACGGCGACGTCCACCGTCACCTTTCTGGTACCGGTCAGCGCCTTGCTTTGGGGCTACCTGCTACTTGGCGAGACGCTCAGCCTGCAAATTATCGCAGGCATGTTGATCACGCTACTCGGCACCGCGATTGCCACGCGCCTATTGCGTTTCAGGCGTCGCGTTCGCTTGCCTCAAGCGCCGCCCCCACCCGGATAATCGCACCGTCGCCGCTGGTCAAGGTGGCATTCTGTCCAAAGTGGGCGCCTTTCAAGGCAGGCTGGGTATTCAGCGCCAGCAGCGTTTTCAGCGGCTCGCCCGGCTCAGGAACCGACGCTGTCTGCTGGTCAATGGTGGTGATCTTGCAGCGCTGGCAGGGTTTACGCAGCGTAAACTGAAACGTCCCCGTGGAATCACTTAACGTGGCCCAGCGGTCTTCCGCCCAGGGGGTATCACACTCGATCACCACGTTGGGGCGAAAGCGGCTCATGGGCACCGGCGCATGGCCACCCGCTGTCAAGGCATCGTTCAAGGCGTCGAGCGAGCCGGTGGTGGTCAATAAAAAGGGGTAGCCGTCGGAAAAATAGGTATGTGCCGCCCCGCCGTCGAGAAAATCATCCTCAACGGCACGGGTAAACTCGGTGGCAAAGCGCACCAGGCTCATCCCCCGGGCCTGCTCGCCCAGCGCGGCTTCGAGCCAGTGTGTGACCTCAGGGCCTTCCGGAAGCGCTTTGCAGTGGTCACCCCAGACGCTAACCAGGCGTAGATTACCTTCCGGCTCTGCCAGCGGTACGCTCAGTGGCTCGACGTCGGGATGTGAGAGCACCAAGTGGTCGTCGGTCAGTGCAACGCCAATCGTCGCCAGGGCGGGCAACTGGCGCTGGGTCACAAACCGCTGCCGGTCGTCGACCAGCATCCAGCGGCGATCCCAGGCAAGCCCATGCGCATGTAACCGGGTTTGCTCCAGGGGGATTCCCTGCAGTGATTTAACCGGGTAAACGTTCAGCTCGACAATCTTCATGGCGGCCCCCTTCAAAGAAAAGGCCTACTTTAGCCAGTTGCCTGCCGCTTCGCCAGACGTGCAAGGTTCACAGGGTGCTACCTGCTTCAATGGCGTAGCCCAGATCGACCACCTTGTGCGTTACCGGGGCGCCTTCGATACGTGCTAGCAGCGCCTGGGCGGCCGCCTTGCCGATCGCTTGGCGGGGTGTGATCACACTGGCGAGCCGAGGGGTCATTGCCTGGCCAACGTCGTGGCCGTGAAAACCGGCAATCGCCATTTGTTCAGGGACCTTGATGCCACGCCGCTGGCATTCAAAAAAGGCCCCTACTGCCACGTCATCATTGGTACAGAAGACCCCGTCGGCGCCGGGATACTCGAACATGATCTGTTCGAGCAGCGCCGCCCCCACGGTATACGAAGAGCGCAGGGTGCTGTACAGCGTCACGGGTGGCAGGCCATGGGCCTCCATGGCATCGCGATAGCCCTGCTCGCGCTGCCGGGTACGCTCGTCAAGCCGCACCGCCAGGTAAATGACCTGCCGCCGACCGCGGCGAATCATCTCGCTGACCATGTCGAAAGCCGCTCGGACGTTGTCATAGCCCACCGCCTGCTGAAGTGGCGCACGGTGAGTGTCCATGATTTCAACAATCGGAATGCCTGCGGTTTCCAGCATCCGCAGGCTGCGGTCGGTATGATCCCGGTCGGAGAGAATCACACCATCGACATTGTAGGAAAGAAACGACGCCAGGCTGCGCTCTTCAAGCTCGGGGCTATAGCCATAGTGGGACAGCATCAGATGGTAGCCGGCGGGTTCCGTCAGGGTTTCAATGCCGACGATAACGTCGGCAAACACCTGGTTGGTGAGCGAGGGCACCAGCACGCCTATCGAGTGGCTGGTGGCCCTGGAGAGCAAGTCGGGCGCACGGTTGGGGATATAGCCGATGTCTTCCGCCGTCGAAAAGATTCGCTCGCGCAAGCCTTCAGACACCGTTTCAGGGTCGCGCAGGCAGCGGCTCACCGTCATCTTGGTGGCGCCAACGCGATCCGCGATATCCTGCAAGGTGGGTCGCTTTTTTTTCAATCGAAGGCCTTCTACAACAGATGTCAGGGGCCTTAGCCTAACGAAACCTTGGCCCGAAGACGATGCCCGCTTAGTAGGGGGGCCTGACCGATGCAGGCAGTGTCGCGATAAATTCGTGCACAATCTGATGAGGGTTTAACGCAATCGAGAGGCTAACCGCCTCTGACGGATCCGGAGGTTCCAGGTCGGCCAACTGGCTTGCCAGCATTGTATCGCCCTTGAAAAAGTGACCCGCCCGTGTGGTGAGCCGCTCACGCAGAAGATCACGGCTGCCTTCCAGGTAGAGTATACGCAGCCCCGGATCTCCCACACGCAGGCGGTCACGGTAGCGTTTTTTAAGGCCCGAACAGGCAATCACTACCGAGCGGTCCGCTCGGTAGTACTCGGCAAACAGGCCAGCAAGCGTGTCCAGCCATTCCCGGCGATCATCATCGTCAAGCGGGGTCCCGCTGGCCATCTTGGCCACATTGGTGGGTGAATGATGATCATCGCCGTCTATGAAGGTCGCCCCCAGGGAGGCCGCCAACGCCTGTCCAATATGAGACTTACCCGAACCGGACACGCCCATCACCAAAATGCGCTGAGAAGCACTTTCCATACTGACGCTCCTGTTTAATTGCCGCGCACAGCGGTGAGATCCGGTAACCAGGTAACCACGCCCGGGAAAGCGATTAATATTACCAGCACCACCAGTAGCGCAGCATAATACGGCAGCATCGCACGCACTAATGACTCCATGGATACCTTACCAACCCCGCACCCTACATACAGGCAGGTGCCAACCGGCGGTGTCAGCAGGCCCACCCCGAGAATAAAGGCCATCAGCACGCCGAAGTAGACCTCATCCACCCCTACGGAGGTGACAATGGGTGCCAGCATCGGCGCCATGATCACCATGGCGGGCGTCAGATCCATCACAAATCCCACCACCAACAGCAAAGCAGCCACAATCAACAATAGCAAGAAAGGATCCTGGGTGATCGACTGCACTTGAGACACCAGGGTTTGCGGGACCATGTTGATGGTCAGGAACCAGGCAATCACGGTGGCAAACGCCAGCAGCATCATCACCATGCCGGTAAGACGAGCCGTGCGGATCAACATGCCGCCCAATGCCTTGATGCTGAACTCACGATACACCAGCAGGGAAATCGCCAGCGCGTAGAGTAATGCGGCAACGGCTGCTTCAGTGGCCGTAAAGATACCGCCAATAATACCGCCAATCACAATGACCGGAAGTACCAGCGCCAGCCAGGCATCTTTAAAGGCCTTCCAGAGGGCATCCCAACGGAACTTGCGCACCCCACCGCCCTGCTTACTCGCCAGAATGAAAGTGGTCACCATGAGTGCAAAGCCGATCATCATCCCCGGGACAATGCCGGCAATGAACAGGCGGCTGATCGAGGTTTCGGTCACAATACCGTAGAGAATCAACGGAATGGAGGGTGGGATGATAATGCCGATTACCGAAGACACGGTGTTAATCGCCGTGGCGTTAGCAGCAGTGTAGCCCTGCTGTTTCATCGACGGGATCATCATGGCCCCTGTGGCGGCCGTATCGGCCACAGCCGAACCGCTGATACCGCCAAAGAACATCGAGCCGGTGATCGCGACCTGGCCCAGGCCACCGCGCATAAAGCCGACCAGCGCCCCGGCCAACTCCATCAGACGACGTGCGATACCCCCCTGGCTCATCACCTCCCCTACCAGAATAAAGAAGGGAATCGCCAGCAGCGGAAAGCTGTTCACCCCCCTCACCGACTGCTCGATCATGATCGACAGGGGAATATCCGAGAGCACCGCCATTACCACCGCGGCTACCCCTAGGCCAAAGGCAATCGGCAGGCCCAGCACGATAGACATCAATAAGATACCTAAAAAAATCCACAACATGGCTCAGGCCCCCTTTTCTGGCTGGCGAATGATGCAAAGACTCACCCACATCCGCCATAGCGACACCACGGCGATAAATAAAACGCACAGCACCAGTGACAAACTCAACAGACTCAATGGCACCTTCAAAATCGCCGAGCGGCCACTGGAGTTCGCGATGACTTGGTATCCGCCAGCCAACATCACGCCCATCAAGATGGTAATGATCAAATGCTGAATAAAATAAAGCAGATGGGCAAAACGCATGGGTAGACGGCGCACCAAGGCGTCTACCGCAATATGTTCATAGCGCGCAAAGGCGGCTGCGGCCCCGATGAACACCAACCAGATAAAGAGCATACGCGCCAGTTCATCCGCCCAGGGCAGCGAATGATTAAACACCGCGCGACCCACTACGTTGCAGGAAACAGACGCAATCAGCGCGACCAGAATAGCGCCGATCAGATACTCCATGCCCAGGGTTAGCCAGCGAAACACAGCGGGGCCTTGAGCGGTGTCAGTGTGAAGTTCTAACTGTTTGCGATTGGGATCATCCAGATACACCGAAGGGTCTTCGATCACGGGGTCGTTAAGCGCGGTTGTCTGGGAAGTGGTCATGATAACTCCGGAGATACTGACAATTCGGGCAGGCCAATGGGCCTGCCCGATCACCGACAAAGGCAGGGGTTATTCGGAACTGCCGTCGACAATCGCTTGAATGTCTTGAATCAGCTCTTCGCCAATGCGCGGCGCCCATTTTTCGTACACCGGCTGTACCGCTTCCTGGAAAGCTTCCAGTTGCTCGTCATTGAGGCGAGTGATTTGCATACCACGCTCTTCAAGCTGCTCCCGCGACCACGTATCGTACTCCGCCGACAGCTGCATTTCGTACTCGGCCGATTGACGCGCCGCTTCCATCACCAGTTCCTGGTACTCAGGTGCCATCCTGTCCCAGGTACGTTCGGAAAGCATCATGATAAACGGCGTGTAAACGTGACGGGTTTCGGTGCCGTAATCCTGCACTTCGTGAAAGTTGGACGTCAGGATGGTGCTCCAGGGGTTTTCCTGGCCATCGACAACGCCTTGCTCCATCGCCGAGAAAAGCTCGCCAAAGGCCATGGGCGTAGGGTTGGCACCCAGCGTTTCCCAGATGTCCAGATGCACCGGGTTTTCCATGGTGCGGACACTCAGGCCACGCACATCAAGGCCAGCAACATCTTCCGGCGTTTCAATCGGGCGAGCGCTGTTGGAAAGCTGGCGATAGCCATTCTCAGAAAAAGCCAGCGGCTTCAGGCCGGAACCTTCAAAGCCTTCCAGCAGTTCCAGTGCCACATCGCTTTGCAGGACCTCAATCGCCGCTTCACGGCTGGGCAGCAAAAACGGCAGGTCAAACACGGCGAGCTCTTCAACATAGCCAGTGGCCGCCGAGCTGGATGGGTAGGTCATGTCCAGCGTGCCGGTTTGCAGCATTTCCATCATTTGCACGTCATCGCCCAACTGGCTGTTGGGGAAGACATTGACGGTGATACGCCCATCTGTGCGCTTTTCGAGAATCTCTCCAAAATACTGGCTGGAAATGTACTGCGGCGAGTTTTCAGAGAGGCCGATACCCATACGCAGCGTGTGGGTACCGTGGTCACCAACGATATCGCCATCGATTTCAGGCGGATCGGAAAGTTCGGGGCTTTGGGCATGGGCCATGCCCAGCGTCAGGGTTGTCGCGCCAACCAGAGTCAGTGTGTTGCGCCAAATTGCAGTCATGACGTATCTCCATACAGATCGTTGTTGTTGATAATGATGATTGATAGCGGATGAATGGCATCGCCACCGAGTGAACGTTGCCGGCCACGACGATTATCGACGCCTTGTTACCGGTAACATTGATTAAGCGAAGGCTAGCCATCTGCCATCACGGTGTCAAAGCGAAACAGATAAATTGCGACCAAGGTATAGAGCGCTAGCCACTTCACGGTGGATCACGCTACATTAAAGTCACGCATTTTGTTACGGAGCCTTCATGGCCGACGACCCGACCTGTAGCGAACTGGAACTCGATAACCAGCTTTGTTTCGCGCTTTACTCCACGTCCTTGATGATGACCAAGGTCTATAAGCCGCTGCTTAAAGAACTGGGGCTTACCTACCCCCAATACCTTGCAATGCTGGTGCTCTGGCAGGAAGACGGCATTACCGTCAGCACATTGAGCAAGCGCTTGCTCACTGACCCTGGCTCGGTCACGCCGCTGCTTAAACGGCTGGAAGCCGATCAGCTGCTGATCAGGCAGCGTAGCTGCCAGGATGAGCGGGTCGTGGAGCTTTTTCTAACTGATCGAGGACGCGCAATGCGCGAGCAGGCGCGCCATATCCCCAGCTGCGTGGTCAATGCTAGCGAGCAGTCCATTGAGGCACTCACCCAGCTCAAAGACGACCTGGTCAAACTCCGAGATAAACTGCAGCAGTCCCAGTAATCAGCCTATCGCCAGTCCGGCTACACAGCGCCCTCATTTACCTTGCGCACAAACTAAAGCTGCACTAACCTGTTGATCACGTCCATGATGTGTACAAGCTGGGTAAACCCTACTTATCGAATTATTCAGGGAGTATTGACGATGTCGATTGAAACCATTGCCTACCGTGCCCACGCCACCGCCACCGGCGGTCGCGAGGGTCATGCCAAATCGTCGGACGGCGCGTTGAGCGTCAAGCTAAGCACGCCCAAAGAACTGGGCGGCCCCGGCGGCGACGGCACCAATCCCGAACAGCTTTTTGCAGCAGGTTACTCAGCCTGTTTTTTAGGCGCCCTTAAACACGTTGCCAGCCAAGAAAAAGTTAAGCTGCCAGACGATGCCCAAATTAACGGCCACGTTGGCATTGGGGCCATTCCGACCGGTTTTGGCATTGAAGTTGAACTCGAAATCAGCCTGCCCGGCCTTGAAAAAGACGTGGCGCAAATGCTGGTCGATAAGGCCCACGTTGTCTGCCCCTACTCCAATGCAACGCGCGGTAATATCGACGTCACACTGACAGTGGTATAAGGTCGATAGTCAGCGAACCATCAGCCACCGCATCATTGGGTGCGGTGGCTTCCTTTAACAGGAGGGAACGATGAGCGAAGACACCTACACCCCACCACGCGTCTGGCAATGGGAACCCGGCAACGGCGGCAAATTTGCCAACATTAACCGCCCTGTTGCGGGCGCAACGCATGACAAACCGTTGCCGGTTGGTAAACATCCCCTACAGCTTTATTCACTGGCAACCCCCAACGGGGTAAAAGTCACCGTGATGCTCGAAGAGCTGCTGGAGAAAGGCATTGAGGGCGTTGAGTACGATGCCCACCTGATCCAGATTGGTGAAGGCGACCAATTCAGCAGCGGTTTTGTCGAAGTGAATCCCAACTCGAAAATTCCCGCGTTAATGGATCACAGCGTTAACCCGCCCCAGCGCGTATTTGAATCCGGCGCCATCCTGCTTTACCTGGCCGAGAAGTTTAACGCCTTCCTGCCCACTGACCCGGCAAAACGCACCGAGTGCTTGTCCTGGTTATTCTGGCAAATGGGCAGCGCGCCGCTACTCGGTGGCGGCTTCGGCCACTTTTATGCGTACGCGCCGGAGAGCTATCAGTATCCGATCGATCGCTACACCATGGAAGTAAAGCGCCAGCTTGATGTACTCGACCGCCACCTGGCCGAAAACCGCTTCATGGCAGGCGATGAGTACACCATTGCCGACATGGCGATATACCCCTGGTACGGCGCACTGGTCAAAAACCGGGTTTACGAGGCGGCTGAGTTCCTTGAAGCCCACACCTACAAAAATGTCATTCGCTGGACCGAAGAGATCGATGAGCGCCCGGCCGTCAAACGGGGCCGCATGGTCAACCGCACCTGGGGCGAACCCCATGAGCAGTTACATGAGCGCCACGACGCCAGCGACTTTGAACTGCGTACCCAAGACAAGCAATAATAGTACTCCAACTTAATCACGAACGGCCCACGCGGGCCGTTTTGAGTTGAGTCCTTGCAGGATACGCAGTGTGAAGGGGCGCACGATGATTGACCCAAAATATAGCCAGTTGCTGTTTACCTTTTTGATGGCGCTGTTCATGTCATGTGTGATGTCGCTGGTGATTACGCTATACAACATCGGCTTTATTGGCGGGATTGTGATGATCTGGCTCAAAGCGTGGCTGTTTGCCTTTGCCGTCGCGCTGCCGGTCATTAACCTGGTGTTACCCATTGTGCGCAGGTTGGTGGTCATTCTGGTTAAAAAGCCTCATGGCTAACGCAAAAGGGACGGCTACGCCGTCCCTTTTGTCCTTTCAATGCGCTGAACGTCAGGAATTAAAATTGGTAACGTACGTTGGCTGTCACGTTGCGTCTCTCGCCATAGCCACAGTCGCCGCCTTCATAACGGCACCAGGAGATAAACTCTTCGTCAGTCAGGTTTTTGGCATCCAGGCTTAGATCCCACTGTCCGACGGTATACCCGATCATGGCGTCAACCAGGGTCTCGGACGGCACCTTGGGCGCACCACCCGAGCCTACGTTGTCACCGATGTAGCGAACCCCGGCACCAAATCGCCAGTTATTCCCCAGATAAAGCTTGTTCCACCAGGAGGCCTGTTTTTCCGCAACGTAGGGTAGCCGCTCGCCAGAGCTTGCATCATTGGCATTCATGTGGGTATAGCCCAGCTGGGTTTCAAAGTCCTGCCAACGCTTGTTGAACTGCAATTCCCAGCCATCGATGACCGCACCAGTTTGCTCAACACCGCCTGGCGTAGATCCATCATTAACCCGGTTTTCCTGGGTAATATCAAAATACGCCGCGCTAATCGCCAGCGATTTATCCGGCGACAGATACTTGATTCCTGCCTCTTCCTGCTCGCCGGTAGTGGGCTTTAGTGTACTTTGACTTGCGGTGCCGTCGGTGCCTAAGTTCATGCTGAAGGCTTCTGAATAGCTGATATAAGGCGAGATGCCGTTATCAAACCGATACATTAGCCCCAAACGACCCGTCGTCGCTTCTTCATCACTGACCGTATCAGCCCCATTAACGGCTAACTCTCGATTTTCTGCCCAGTCATGGCGCAACCCAGCGGAAACTACCACTGGGCCAACTTCAATGTGATCAGCGAGGTAAATACCCACCTGCTCGATTTCATTATCGGGCCGGTCTGTAGGGTTCAGCGAGTCGAGTTGTAGATTACCGTATTCAGGGTTGTAGACATCAATCGTGCCACCCTCCCCATACCCGTAGTAGTAATTATCCTGCTCCCAATGGGCATCCTGACGGTCGATACCGGCAATCAGGGAATGTTGGGTATTGCCCAGTGCAAACTCCCCTTCCAAACGGGCGTCAACATTAAATATTTGCGTGGCGGCATCGGCGGTAAAGATCGTCCGTGGCACCTCGCCGTTGGCATCCGGCTGGCTGGGAATAGTGACCCAGTGCTCGCGGGTTTCGGTGCTTGAGTCGGTGTAGCGCGCCGTGGCAGAAAACGCCCAGTCGTGATTGATCTGATGGTCGAAAAACACGGTCGTTTCGGTTTTCTCGCGGTCGTAACGATCCCAGCCCGGCTCGCCGACAAAGCGCTCCGAACCGATAAAGCCCTGGGAACCCGGTTCTAATGTACCCGCCTGGGGCAGGAACTGCGCGGATACCTGGCCTTTATTCTCTTGGCGGTTAACCAGGAGGGTTATCTCGGTGTCATTACTGGGCCGCCATGTCAGCGAGGGCGATACCACATAGCCATCGTCCTCGACGTGGTCCACCTGGGTATCGCTATCGCGCTTCAGGGCTACCAGACGGTAGAGTAGCTCACCGTCCTCGTCAGCAGCCCCCGTTACATCCACGGCCAGTTGCTTGCGGTTATGGGAACCATATTGCGCCCAAACCTCGCCGCTACGCTCCTCCTCTGGCAGCTTGGAAAGGCCATTGATAATGCCACCTAAATCTGCCTGGCCGTACAACATGGAAGACGGCCCTTTCAGCACTTCCAGGCTTTCTAACGCATAGGGGTTGGTGCGCACTGAATTGTAAGAGCCGTATAGCTGGCGCAGGCCATCCAGATATCGGCCCGCCGAAATACCACGTACCGAGGCACCGTCTATACGCGTATCGAAGCCGAAGTTACCGGCGTAAACGCCGGGGGTGTACAACAGCGCATCCTGAATCGTTTTACTGCCGGTATCCTGCATAAACTGCTCATCGACCACCGACATGGAGAATGGCTGCTCGTTTAGCGGCACGTCCAGCTTGCCCACATCGGGCTGCCTTTCGGCTTCGATATAGCCCATCGTGTCCATGGCGGTGCCCACAACCTGCATGGCCTCCAGCTCGACGTCACTGGTGGCGTCGGTTTGCTGAGCAAAGGCAATTGTGGGTGAACCGAAAACAGACGCAAGCGCAACTGCGCTGGATAGCTTGCGCAGGTGAAATGCTGAGTAATGCATGAGAAATTGATCCTGGAGCTAATATTAATAACAATGATAGTGATTTTTATTTGTTATTAAACATAACGACCAGCACATGACCTGTCAATACGGCTAAGGTGAGGGGCAAAACAAAAAAGCCAGCAGCGTCTGGGTAGACGACTACTGGCTGGGAACTCAAAAAAGCTATTCTTGCAATGAAGGGTCGTGACGCTCCCACCACTTGGCATAAGAGCTATTGCGGGGTGCTAAGCCGCTTTCATCAGGTGCATCGTCATCCCACCACACAGGACCGCGCTCCCCCAGCGCTTCCTTGGCAGCTTGCACCGCGTCGCGGGCCTTGCGCAGCGCGTTTTCATCTTCTTGCTGCTGAGAGGTTCTTACCGCACGGCGCGCTTTCATCAGTGCTTTGATATGCTTGCGCTTTTCATCCTCACTCAAGCGTGGATCGGTGCAGCGCCAAAGTCGGTCTTTAGCCACGAAATAGCGGCCATCAGGCGTGCGGGGATACGCTTTCCTGACCATGAACGCCCTCCTCGGCTATCCGTCGCTCAACAAGCCTAGCGCGTTTTGCCATCAAAAACGTTTCGAGAGCGTCAACGCGCCGAATTTATCCTGCTCTTCCTGGCCATCAAATTCCCGCGAGCGCGCCACGGCAGCGTAGGTCAGCTGCCAATCTTCCCAGGCCAGCGCCAGGCCACCCGAGATATCGCCCACCCACTCCTTGCGGTCGACCGAATGGCTATTACGGAAACTATTGCCGTCCAGGGTCAGGTTTTGGGCCATGTAATAGCCGTCTACGCTGGCAAACAGGTACCACTGCCAGCCCTCCTTGCCGGTTAGGTGATGACGGCTGCCCGGACTAGGCGTCAGCGTGGGAGTGCCTGAGGCTTGATCGCCCCAGCGCACGCTGTAACCCGCGCTGGCGTAGGTATAGAGGTTACCCAGGGCACCGCTTACGCTGGGGCCATGGGCAAACTGCTTGCCACCCAACGGCGTGCTGTGCCACCACTGGCGTCGCATGGCAGCATTCAAAATTGCCTCATCACCTAGCTGGCTGTCCCAGCCATTAGGGCGGTCACTCTCGGTGAAGCGATGTACTTCACGCTGGATGCTATCGGCAAGCGAGGACGGCCCTACCAGGCCAACGTCCAGATGCAGGTCCGTCGACTGCTGCCAGCTGCCCATCGGCACATCTTCGTAAAGCGATATGCCGCCGTAGACAAGCCCCGCATAGGGGCGATCGTCTTCAATCAGTTCGCTTCTTGCGATGTTATTTGGCGTATATATCTGATGCACCAATCGATAGGCGGCTTTATCAGCCCTACCGATCAGACTATCGGGCAGTGCAGTGGCCAGGCGCTGGGGCCAGCTGTCCGCGTCGGGTTCATATGCCCAGTCAAGCTGAAAACCGCTGGTGAAGTGTCCATCGTCACTGCTGGCCAGACTGTCGTTTTCAAACTTGACTGATAATGCATCATCGGCGGCAATGGCCAACCCCGGCAACAGGCTGATACAGGCCAACAAGCTGGCAAGTGACCAGCGCAAAGAGAAATATCCTTTCATCGCTCATTCCTTGAGTTGAGGAGGGGAGAGCAGGTCATCAAGTATCAATCACCAACAAACATTGTTGATTGTATGTAATTGTACAGAATGATAGCAAGCCTGGGGATTGGCCTAAGACAGAAAAAGGTTACCGGTCGCGCAGTAGCCATTGCGGGGTAATCTCGTGCTGGCCGTTTTCATCGGTAATGAACATCGATCCTTCGCTGATCATCACGGCCCAGTTAATCGCCCTTGGCAGATCCTTGGCAATGGTCGCGAGTGCTTCCTGCGGCAGCCCCGCCACATGCACATTTTTCAACGATGCCACATTCGGCAGCACCTTGCTCTCCCACATATCTACGCGACCGTAGGCAAGCAGCGATACGCGCTCAGCCCGCCTGGAACACCAGGTAAGGCGCTCAGCATCCGGCAGGCCGACTTCAATCCAGTGCAGCACACGGCCATCCAGGCTCTTTTCCCACAAAGCGGGCTCATCGACGTCGGAAAGGCCACGCCCGAAGGCAAGGGCTTCGTCATACCAAAGCACAAAGGCAAGCAAGCGCGCGGTCATGCGCTCTTCGGTCTCTGACGGATGACGTGCCACGGTAAAACGCAGCGTCTCATACACCCCGCGATCCAGATCGGTCAGATTGATATCCACTTTGTAGGGCGTTGCACTAAGGGCCATTGCAGTTTCCAAACGAAAATTTACGCCAGTGTACCTGATACAGGGTATAGACAGGTCATGACAGGCGGAGATCCGCTTTAAGGGTGCCGTTCTTTAGCGTTTCGGCCTCGTGCATCGGCTCGCGCCACGGCTCTTCGAGGGCGGCTTGATACCAGGCCTGCATGGCAGGCAGCGCCAGCAGGCGCTCCACATAAGCCTGAGACGGTGCACTGAGCGGTAGGTTGAACGTCTGCGCACGGAACGCCACGGGCGCATAAAACGCATCGACAGCGCTGAAGTGCTTGCCTGCCAGGAAGGGCCCGCCGAATCGCTCAAGTCCCTGCTGCCATAGGGCATCCAGACGGTACACATCAGCCTTCAACTTATCCGACAAGCCGTTTAACTCAACCCGCACACCGCAGTTCATGGAGCACTCGTCGCGTAAGGCGCCAAAGCCACTGTGCATTTCGGCAGCGGCTGAGCGTGCCCAGGCACGGGCTACCTTATCTGCAGGCCATACGTTGGTGTTTTGCTCGGCCAGGTACTCGACAATCGCCAGAGAATCCCAAACGGCCAGCTCGCCATCCACCAAGCAAGGAACCAACCCCGAAGGGGAAAAACGCCTGAACGCCTCATGACTAGCACCAAAGCCACCCTCGAACGGCATGAGATGTTCGTTAAACGGAATTTCCAACGCTTTCATCAACATCCAAGGACGCAGCGACCAGGAAGAGTAATTCTTGTTGGCGATATACAAATCAAACATGCAGCGCTCCTTGCAGTGCTGGTAACACAGACGTTAATCGAACGAAATGCTTCACCATGTTGCTCCGAGCATAAAACGGGGGTGACGCAAGCGCCACCCCCTAAATCAGCAAATATTGAATGAGCAAACGCTTAAAAGTTCGGTTTGCGCTTCTCGACAAAGGCGGACATACCCTCTTTCTGCTCACTACCGGCAAAGCAGAAGGCGAACAGACTGGTTTCCAGCGCCAGCGCGCTGTCCAGATCTTGATCCAAACCGTCGTGGACCGCCTGCTTGGCACCGCGCACCGCCTGTGCGCCATTACCTTTAAGCTGTTTGGTGAGCTCTTCAACGTAGCCCTCAAGCTCGGCTTGCGGCATGACCCGGTTCACCAGGCCGATACGCAGCGCCTCCTGGGCGTCGATCTTGCGTCCAGTGGTGACCAGGTCAATCGCCATGGCGGGGCCAACGCGGCGTGGCAGCCGCTGGGTACCGCCAAAGCCGGGGATGACCCCCAGCAGCACTTCCGGTTGGCCGAACACGGCGTTGTCGCTGGCTACCGCCCAGTCGCAGGCCAGTGCCAGTTCGCAGCCGCCGCCAAGGCAAAACCCGTTCACCAGCGCGACCACCGGCACGGGTAACGTCTCCAGGCGTTTAATGGTACGCAGCGCTTGACTGGCAAAGTCCCGCGCTTCCTCAGGTGTTTTATCACGCATTTCGGTGATATCGGCACCGGCCACGAAGGCTTTCTCCCCGGCACCGGTAAGCAGTACGCCGCGCAAATTCGGGTGGGCTTCAAGCTCCACCAAATGCGTTTCCAACGCTAGGAGTACATCGCTATTCAACGCATTCAGCGCTTTGGGACGATTGATGGTGAGGCGCACCATCCCATCGTTATCAATCTTTTCGATCACTGCTTCGCTCATGATGGGCTCCTTATTTGATTTGTTATGGAATTTTAAAATGAATACCCATCAACCCTAGCGAACGCTTGGTTGAGTGGCAATCACTTATTTATGCCGCGCTCTGCAAGTCAGTGCAAGCTAATCGTAATGATAAAAACCGCGACCGCTCTTACGGCCTAGATAGCCCGCCGCGACCATGCGCTTGAGCAGCGGACAGGGACGGTATTTGGGGTCGCCAAAGCCCTCCTGGAGCACATCCATAATCGCCAGACAAACATCCAGGCCAATCAGGTCCGCCAGCGCTAGCGGCCCCATGGGATGAGCCGCCCCTAGCTTCATGGCGTCGTCCACTGCTTCTGGCGTTGCAGTGCCTTCCTGGACGATAAAGGCTGCTTCGTTGATCATCGGTACGAGTAAGCGATTGACCGCAAAACCAGGTGCGTCACCCACCGGCACGGCGGTTTTGCCAAGGGCCTTGGCGAGTTTTTCAATCTCGGCCACGGTGGCATCGGCGGTCTGCTCGGCGCGAATCACTTCCACCAGCTTGAGTACCGGCACCGGGTTGAAGAAGTGCATGCCCACCACGCGCTCGGGCCGTTCGCACACCGCTGCCAGACGGGTGAGCGATAGCGACGAGGTGTTGGAGGCCAGTATCGCGGTGCTGCTCAGCTGACTCAGGTCACGGAGCAGCTTCTCTTTTAGTTCAGGCTGTTCAGGAGCGGCTTCGATAATCACCGCGCAGCTGCTTAGCGCGTCCAGTGTAGTCGTGGTAGCAAGGCGCGCCAGCGCGGCGTCTTTATCCGCCTCGCTGATTTTTTCTTTCGTGACCAGCTTGCCCAAACCTTTATTGATATTCGCCTTGGCACGGCCGAGCGGCTCCTCGGCCACATCGTAAAGGTGCACATTAAAACCACTGGCAACCGCCACCTGGGCGATCCCCTGCCCCATGGTGCCTGCGCCGACGACACCGATATTCTGATTACTCATACACTCTCTCCCCTGTCGATGACTAACGCCATTGGCGATTATTGATGCTGTTTGGCACCTTCGCGCAATACGATTTTCTGAATCTTGCCCTTCAAGGTTTTTGGCAGTTCGCTGAAACTGCTGAGCGAATTGCTGTTCAAAAGCGCCCGTTTTAAATAACTGTATTGATCGCGTAGAAACAGCACCGCCGCCTCTGAGGGCGGCGGTGCCTAACTAACTGCTAGCGTCAGTGAACCTCAAAGTCGCTTAAACACTGTACACCAGCCTCGATCACCGCCCGCTGGGCCCTGCCTACCGGCAGCCACTGGGTGATGGCAAATTCAGCGCTGCGCATCTTGGCAGTATAGAAGGGATCATTGCTGCCATTATCAATGGCGGCTTTGGCACTCAACGCCGACTGGCCCATCTGCCACGCGCACAACACATGCCCGGCCAGATTCAGAAACGGAGTCGCGTAAGCCTGAACGGCATCTGCGCCGCTATCGGGGTCTTGACCTTCTGCCAGCACAATGGCCTGGGCGGTCTTTAAATCGTCAAGCCCGGCGGCCAAGCCGCGGCCCAATGCTGCCAAGGCGGGGTCGGCGTTGAGCTGCTCCACCGTCGCGGCGACCTCTTTCAAGAGCGCGGTGAGCGCTTCGCCGTTGTCACGCTGGAGCTTCCGCCCCGCCAGATCGAGCGCCTGGATACCGTTGGTGCCTTCGTAAATCGGTGCAATGCGGGCATCGCGCAGCAGCTGGGCGGCGCCAGTCTCTTCCACATAGCCCATGCCGCCGTGTACCTGAATGCCCATGGAGGCAATATCCACGGCCTGATCCGTGGAGAAGCTCTTGATGACGGGAATCAAAATATCGGCGCGGGCCTGGGCGGTTTGGCGGGCATCGCTGTTTTCCGCATGGCGAGCGGTGTCCAGTTCGGCGGCGCAGTACAGCGCCAGGGCGCGCAGCGCATCGGTACGTGAACGCATGGAGAGCAGCATACGGCGCACATCAAGGTGGTCGCTGATGGTGCAGTCCTTACCCCCCCGGGCTTTAGTGGAACGCCCCTGAGTGCGCTCCAGGGCGTAGGCAAAGGCATGCTGGCAGGCGCGCTCGGCCACGCCAATGCCCTGAATGCCGACCTTGTGGCGCGCCTCGTTCATCATGGTGAACATATGGTTGAGGCCACGCCCCTCCTCGCCGACCAGATAACCAACTGCACCGCCGTTTTCGCCAAAGCTCAGGGTGCAGGTGGGCGAACCATGAATACCCAGCTTGTGCTCAATGGAGGCGCAGGTGACGTCGTTGCGCTCCCCCAGGGAACCGTCGTCGTTGACCAGAAATTTGGGCACCAGAAACAGCGAAATGCCTTTGTTGCCTTCCGGGGCGTCGGGTTTGCGGGCCAGCACCAGGTGAATAATGTTCTCGGCGGCGTCGTGCTCGCCCCAGGTAATGTAGATTTTCTGGCCGCTGATGCGGTAATGACCGCCTTCGGGAATGGCTTTGGTTCGGACTTTCGAAAGATCCGAGCCCGCCTGGGGCTCGGTCAGGTTCATGGTGCCAGTCCAGGTACCTTCTACCAGCTTGGGGAGATAGACCGCTTTTTGGTCGTCGTTACCATGGTGGGCCAAGGCCTCGATGGCACCGGCCGTCAGCATGGGGCACAGGCCCAACGCCATATTGGCACCGTGAAGCATTTCCTGAACGGCGCTGGCCACCACTTCCGGCAGATTTTGTCCGCCCAGGGATTCAGAGACGCCAATGCCGTTCCAGCCCCCTTCCACATATGCCTGGTAAGCCGCCGCGAAGCCATCAGGCGTCGTTACACTGCCATCCGCTTGGCGCATCGCCCCCTGCTTATCGCCAACATCGTTCAGCGGCCCCCAGACATCACCGGCCAGCTTGGCTGCTTCTTCAAGCACGGCCTCGACCAGGTCAGGGGTGGCTTCTTCAAAGCCCGGCAGGTTCAGCGAGCGATGCGCCAGCAGTTCCTCAAGTACAAAGCGCAAATCGCGTACCGGCGCGGCGTAATAGTTCATAACGAGACCTCGGGCTGAGATTTTAAACAATTGTTTGAAAGTCTGCAGTGGATACTAGTAATCCTCGCCACTACACACCATTAGCCCAAGGTCTCAACAAGGCGTCATCCAGGCAATGAAGGCCCTTCAATGCCGCTCACCAGTCTGTTTGATATCATCGTAATAAACGATGTGGCTTTCGTCTTCAGGCGGTGGCCCGACAATAGGTTCCGCCACGTCCACATCGGGCACCAGGTCGGATAGATCCTCCAGATGCTCGTGCTCCAGCGCTCCCTGCATCAACTCCTCGGTGACCACCAGCTCGGCACCCGCAGAACTCATCGGCGCCGTGGCGGTAAACGGCGCCACCGGTACAGGCGCGGGGCGGACACGTCGACGCCAGCTGAAGAACACCACAAAGAACAGACTCAACGCCCCGAAAGCCCAGAACAGCCCGGCATCCCCCATGGCGGTCATGACCGGGGAGATCATCAAGGGGCTGATCGTCGCCCCGATGGAGTTGATCAACAGCAGCCCCTGGCTCATACGCACCAGGGCACCGGCCGGGGCACGGTCAGCCGCATGGCTGACTGCTACCGGATAAAGCGCAAATACCCCGCCCCCCAGCAGGAAGAGCAGCACCGCCAGCATTGGCGTGGAGAGCGGCAACCACAGCATGGCCGCCGAGATCAGCACGCAGAAAGCGCTGATCGCGATCAATACCATCTGGCGGTCGTGGCGGTCCGACCAGCGACCAATGGGATACTGCAGCAGCATGGCGCCCATAATCACCACGGCCATCATCTGGCCGACCTGGCTGACCGTCATGCCAATTCGCTGTAAATAGAGCGGCAGCAGCGTATATGCCGCCGCAACCACCATGCCCGACCCCAGACTGCCCATGACACCGGTCGGCGTCATGGTAATCAGGCGCAGAGGAGGAAGCGGTTCGGCATGCTCGATAAGCGGTGATACGCGGGGAATCATGGCCATCGGCAATACCGAGAGTGACGCCAGAAGCCCGATTACCATGAACGGTGCCGTCATGCCCATGGCATCGGTCACGCCCAGCAGCAATTGGCCCAACACGCCGGCGGCATACAACGAGATCATATACAGCGCGAGCAGACGACCGCGCACCTTCTGGTCGCCAGAGGTCAACAGCCAGCTTTCAATGACCAGATACACGCCCACCGTGGCCCAGCCACCGATCAAGCGCAGCACGAACCAGGCCCAGGGATCAAAGAATAGCCCCTGTAGGAGTACCGTCACGGCCACCAGCGAGGCAAAGCTACCATAGGCACGGATATGACCGATACGCAGCAACAGGCGATCATTCACCATGGCACCCAGTGCCAGGCCAATGAAGTAGGCGGACGAGACAATACCGATTAACGTGGCCGACTCCCCCGCTGCATCCAGGCGGATGGTGATCAAGGTAGCGAGAAAGCCGTTACCGATCCCGAGAATGAACAGCCCTAACAGGGGGGCCAGCGCCATGGCCAGCAGTTGCCGCGACATGAAAACCTCGTCTTGCCTAAAGGGGTGAAAAACAGGTGTGAAAACGCGAATACATGGGTTCACAGAAACCGTTATCTCACCTGGCGCATCGAGTCAGGCCGGGATAGCGGCGCGCAATTATTACCCTCAAGGGAGCAAAGTCAATGCTTTTCTAACGTTACAATTATTCACGTTAGCGTTTTATATAGAAGAACCACGTCTGGCCCAGGAAATTCCACTACTAAATTATTCTTTTGCGCCCACCAGCGAAAGGTCTCCTCACTAAAAAAACTGATATGCGTAGGGTCGCTAATATAGTGCCAGCAGGCAAATGCTTCCGGGGAAGTGACCCGCTTGGTCATCAACCCGAGGTAGCCTCCGGGCGTGAGCAGTCCAGCCAATTGAGCCAGCACCGGGCCGGGCCGCGCCAGGTGCTCGACCACTTCTGTCGCGGTGATAAAATCGTACTCATGCGTAAGCACCCGCTGTTCTGGCGCATAAAAGGGGTCATAAATTGACATGGGGTAGCCCTGCTCTGCGAACATCACCGACAGCGTGGGCCCTGGGCCAGAGCCAAAATCAAGCCCACGGGCCCCGGGGGTCAGTTTAGCGGCCAGCGGGGTAAATAAACGCCCTAAAAAGCGTCGATATCCCGTATCATACTGCGAGTTCCGGTGCTTGTCGTATTCTGCCTTTTCGGCGGCTGCGCTCAAATGCTGCTCTGGTGGCACGAAGACCAGTGCACAGGTAGCACACTGGAAATAGTCTCGGCGACGATCGTGATGGTAGAAGGTGGCATCGTCCTCATCACATAGCGGGCAACGCCGCGTCGTCGTCTTCATTGGCTCACTGTTTTGTATTAAGGAAAGTGGCATGCTCTCAGGTCTGGACCATCTGGTTGTGACCGTGACCGACATGGGTCGCGCGGTGGATTTTTACTCACGTGTTCTGGGACTGGAGGTACGCTACCGAGACGCTCAACGGGTGGATTTGCTGCTCGGCGATACCGCATTGCGTCTGCACCAGACCGACACCGATATCGCCCCCATTTCCGCGACGCCCACCCCTGGCAGTCTGGACCTCTGCCTGCGCTGCCAGCTACCGTTGGACGAGTTCAAACAGCACCTGGACGTCCTGGGCATTGATATCGAACTGGGCCCGGTGGCCCGCCAGGGCGCCAATGGGCCCATCGAGTCGATTTACTTACGCGACCCGGACGGCAACCTGCTCGAGATTTGCCGCCCGGCGGCACGTTAATGCCAAGGCTGACCAGGCACGCTATAATAGCGGTCGCTGAAGTAAGATAGAAAAATCTTTTATTGTTACAGTATCACTCCGAAAACACGTAAAGGGAAACGTTATGCAAGACAGCAGCCAGGACAAGCCGACTGAAGGAACGGTTGTCAACGGAGAGCCCGAGCGCGCGGCTGAAAACCAGCGCAAACCTGATACCACCATGGCGATGGTGGTCTATGCGCTCTATCTCGCAAGCTTTATCCTCGGCTTCACGTCGATTGTCGGTGTCGTCATCGCTTACGTCTACAAAGGCAAAGGCCCTGAATGGCTGGACGAACACTACCGCTACCAGATTCGTACTTTCTGGATGGGCATGGTTTACGGGCTCCTTTGCCTGGTCCTGGCCGTCATCGGCATTGGGTTCCTGCTCATGCTGGCACTGGCCGTGTGGCTCATCGTGCGCTGTGTCAAAGGCTTTAAAGGGCTTCAGGAGCAACGTGCACCCTCTAATGTAGACACCTGGCTGTTTTAAGCATGGCTCAACACCGGGGTGGAGCCAGCGTGCGGCGCTTGAAAGCCAGTGCGATCAGTTGGTTATGGCGTACGTTATCAAGCTGGCCGCTCGCGCGACTGTGGCGACTCTCTTCACGACTGGGTCCACTGGTTTACCGCTTTAACAAGCGAGAGCGCGAGGTGACGGAGCGCAACCTGGACGTTGTGTATCCCCGCCTGTCTGCTTTAAAACGTAAAACACTTGCCCAACACAGTTTGCGTCACTCGACCGCCACCATGCTGGAACTGGGCCATGCATGGATGGCGGAACCTCATAAAGTGGATGCCAGCATTTTAGCGGTGCATGGCCGCGACAAACTGGACAACGCCAGGGCGGAAGGACGCGGCGCGATTGTACTGGCGCCGCATTTCGGCAACTGGGAAGTGCTGAATTTCTGGCTGTCGAGCCATTTTCCATTCACTGCCATGTACGAGCCCCCCAAGATGGCCGCACTTGACCCGATTATCCGCCAGGGCCGCGAGCGCATGGGCGCGCAGTTGGTGCCTACCAACCCCCGCGGGGTGGCGGCACTGCTCAAGGCGCTCAAACGCAGCGAAGCCATCGGTATCCTGCCCGACCAGGAGCCTGACTGGGGCAGTGGCGTATTCGCACCGTTCTTCGGCCGCGATGCCTACACGGCCACGCTGTTGCCTAAACTGGTAGCACGCACCCAGGCCCGCGTGGTGACAGGAGTCGCCCTGCGCGTGCCCGGGAAAGGGTTTGAGATTCACTTCCTCGACGCCGACGAGCGCGTCTACGACCCAGACGACCTGCAGTCAGCCACCGGCGTCAATGCCAGCGTCGAGGCCGCCATTGCCCTTGCTCCGGCCCAGTATCAGTGGGAATACAAGCGCTACCGCAAAACCATCCAAGAACAGCAGAAGCTGGCCAATTTCCACGATTACCGGATTTACTAGCGGGCGTAGGCCGCAACATCGGCTGGTTCGTGGTGTCAGCGGGTAGCGTCCGCGGTAAAATCAGCGTGCAGCCAGCGTCGCAACTGGCGCAGCTCAGCCGCGGGCGCCTGGCTTTCCGGCGTCGGCCACATGCCGGGTACAAAGCCCCGGGCCTGAAACGGCACCAGCAAGTCGGGGTCGCCGCTGATAATATGGACGGGGACGGCACCGCTGGCGTCGTCGCCGGTAATCAACGGGGCCGGCTGATGGTCGCCCAGCACAATCAGCAATGTATTGTCGTCCGCCACGCGCTCGGCCCAGCGGCCAACCGTCCTGACCGAGTAGTCCACCGACCAGGCATAGTGCTCGCGAATACGCTCGATGTCCTGCCACAGGACTTCCGGTGGATCCCCCGCGTCTTCCCAAGGCGCAAAAATCCTGCCATCACCAATGCTGTACCAGTCATCCAGTACCGGCAAAATCGGCGTCCATGGTGCGTGACTCGAAATCAGCGCCAACTGCGCAAAGACAGGTGACTCATCCAGCAATTCGCGCTGGGTATAGGCCAGGGTAAACTGGTCCGGCATCGTCACCCAGTTCAGCGCTGGTCCCCGATAGTCAATATCTTTCTCCGCCACCAATTCATCAAAACCGTAGGCCGCGCCTTCCGGCCAGGGCTGGGTAATCGCTGGCATCACGACCAGCGTGCGCTGCCCGGTAGCCCGAAAGTCATCCACCAGCGTAGTCGCATCGCTGTCTAGCAATAGCTGATACCACAGCTGGTTATCGATGGTGTAACCGCTCAACGCCGTGGCGTGGGCCAGCCAGGATTGACCACCACGGATCGGCGATTCGAGCAGGCCCGATACCACACTGATCTCCCGCTCGGCGAGCCGCCGTTCGATCTCGTCCAAGGTAGGTGCCAGGACAGGGCGATAGCGATCGTCCTCCAGCGCCGTAACACCATAGGATTCGATAAACGTCAGCAGCACCCGGCGACCCGCCAAACCATTGAGCGAGCGCTGCTCGATCGGCGCTGCCTCAAGCGTTCGTGCAAACGCCTGTTTGGCCTGATGGGTCGTGACCAGTTGCCACCACTGAACATGGGTCGCGTTAACCACCGGCAGGCTGGTACGCTCAATGATCGACATGCCACCCAGGGTCAGTCCCGCCCCCAGGCTTGAGAACGCCAGCAATGCCAGTGCCCATCCTCTCGAACTTCCCCTTAGCGGGTAACTCTTACCCGGTAATAGCAGCCTGAAAACGCCAAAGGCCAATAGCAGAAGCAATGAAGCCGCCACGACTATTGTGCAAACTGCCCAGACCTGGCCTACATTACCCACTAGCAAGTCGACAATGGAGCCCAGCAGCGGCATGTCGAGATACAGGTTTAACGGTCGACCAAAGGCGGTGTAAGTCGCCGCATCCCCAAGGTTGATCAACGTGGCCAGGATGAGCCAGCTTGCTAGTACAATGCCAAGCCCCAAGCGCAAGTTCCCCCGGGGCATGAGCAGCATGAGAGGCATGACCAGCCAAGCCTCCCAGGCGACCAGGCTCCCTGAAATATCGCCAAAGCGCCACCAAAGTGGGGCCACCAAACCTATATTGAGCGCTACCGCTCCTATCCATAATCGCCGCATTGCAGGCTTGCCATCCGTTGCCATTGAAGTGGTCGAGCGCCCTATCGTCGCACGATCACGACAATGCTGGTAAACGAACTCGACATGTACTTTACTGACTAAATGTATAACTATTGTTTAAAAATTGCACGAAGTGGTAGAAGATAGACCGAGTAGAAGATAGGCCGAGGTAGAGGGCAGATAGCACACGCCGCTGAAAGGACATCACCGTTATGCGCTACACAAAAGGAAGGTTGCTCGTCACGATCATCTCGCTGGCCACTGTGCCAGCCATGGCGGATCAACACTCCCACTATCCAGCCGTGGTCGAACAGGCACGAGAACTGGCCGACGCGCCTTACCAATCGTCAGAGGCCGAGCTCCCCGCACCGCTGCGCAATATCGACTATGACACCTACCGGCAAATTCGCTTCGATCCTGCAAACGCCTACTGGCGTGATGAAAGCCCCTTCAGCGTGCAACTGTTTCACAGCGGTTTTTTGTTCGGGACGCCTGTTCGTATCAATGTCATTGAAAACGGCAACGTTGCCCCTTTGCCCTTTTCGACAGATGACTTCTCCTATGATAACGAGGCGAGTAAGTTACTCGACCACGACCTGACCGGCAGCGGCCACGCAGGGTTTCGCCTGCATTACCCCCTTAATAGCGATGACTATGCCGATGAATTTGCCGTGTTTCTAGGTGCCAGCTATTTCCGGCTGGTCGGCCGCGACCAGGTTTACGGCTTATCGTCTCGGGGATTAGCCATTGATACCGCGTCAAGCGATGGCGAAGAGTTTCCAGCGTTTCGCGAGTTCTGGCTACACAAACCCGACGCGGACGCCCGCCAGGTCGAGGTACTTGCCCTGATGAATAGCCCTTCGCTTAGCGGCGCCTACCGGTTTGTGATCCAGCCCGGTGACAGGACGCAAGTAGAGGTCGAAGCGGCTCTGTTTGCGCGTGACGACATCGCCAAGCTGGGGGTTGCCCCGCTGACCAGCATGTTTACCTTTGGTGAAGCCAGTCGCGAACGCCCGGATGACTATCGCCCACAGGTTCACGACTCCGATGGGCTACTGATACAGACCGGCACCGACGAGTGGATCTGGCGGCCGCTGAGCAACCCAGACAGCGTGCGCATTTCATCCTTCTTCGATGATAACCCCCAAGGGTTTGGACTGATGCAGCGCGAGCGTGATTTCAACCGCTATCTGGATACGGAAGCGCAATATCACCGACGCCCCAGCCAGTGGGTCGCCCCCCTCGAAGACTGGGGTGAGGGCCACGTTGAGCTGGTGGAAATCCCCACGCCGGACGAAACCCACGACAATATCGTTGCCTACTGGGTCGCCGAGGAACCACTCCAAGCTGGCGATTCCCGCCGCCTGCACTACCAGACCTATACGCTCAACTCGCCGCCCGAACACCACACATTAGGGCACGTGGTGCGCACTCGTAACGGCCGCGCCGAAGTGCCAGGACAAACCGGGGAGATCACTGAAGGCGAACGCCAGTTCATTGTCGATTTCCAGGGCGGTGCGCTTGACGACATCGCTGCCGACCAGCCCGTCCAACTGGACATCAGCCTTCAACAAGGCGAAGTGACACTGCCCCAGGTCACTGCGCTGCCCAATGGCGGCTGGCGGGCGAGCTTCCGGCTACCCGCAAGCGACCAACCCAGCGATATTCGCCTACGGCTAACTCATGAAGGCAAGCCCGTCAGCGAGACCTGGAACTATGTGTGGTATCCCGATGATTGATACAGATCCGCTGGCCCCCGCAATTCCCTGGCTGAAAACGCGCCGTGCGCTGTTGGCCATCGCGGTACTGGCATCGAGTGTTGCTGGGTGTGTTGCCATGTACCAGGTCACATCGAGCCTTGCATTGGGCTGGCAGGTATCGATGCTTGTGTTGTTCGCACTGACGTTCACCTGGGTCGCGCTGGCATTCTGGAACGCCCTATGCGGCTTTGTGGTATGCGCACTAAGACTTGACCCACTAAGCCTGCGCAGGCTCAATCACGAAGTCCCCAACGCACGGTTACTGGTCAGTCGGACGGCCGTGGTCATGCCGATTTACGCCGAGCCGCCAGTGCCCACCTTTGCTGGCCTGGAAGCCACCTGCCGTTCGCTTATGCAGCACTCGCTTGACGATAAAGACGCCAGCGAGGCGGCACGCCCACTCGGCGAGCATTTTGATATTTTTGTTCTAAGCGACACCCAGGACGCTGATCAGGCCCAGATAGAGGAGGCTCACGTCGCGGCTTTGCAGCACCGTTTTGCGGGTGAGCTTGCCATCCATTACCGGCGGCGGCTCAACAACCAAGGCCGCAAAGCGGGCAACATTGCCGAATTCTGCCGCCGCTGGGGGCGGCATTATGATTTTATGGTCGTGCTGGATGCCGATAGCCTGATGAGTGGCGCGACACTGTTACGCATGGTTCAGCGCATGCAGCGCCAGCCCGGCATTGGCCTGATCCAGACGGTGCCAATGCCGGTGGGCCAGAAGACGCTGTTCGGCCGCTTCACCCAGTTTGCCTCAGCGCTGTACAGCCCCATGCTCGCGGCCGGTCAGAGCTTCTGGCAGGGCGATACGGCCAACTACTGGGGCCATAACGCCATTATTCGCACCCGAGCGTTCATGAACCATGCAGGCCTGCCCACGCTGCCCGGCAAGCCGCCGCTGGGCGGTGAGATACTCAGCCATGACTTTGTCGAGGCTGCCCTGCTTAAACGCGGTGGCTGGCAGGTGTTGCTGGACACCACCGTGACCACGGCCGTTTCGCGGCACGACCCTTACGTCAGCGCCTCCCACAATAGCTTTGAAGCCATGCCGAGTAACTTGCTGGACTTTGCCAAACGCGACCGACGCTGGCTGCAAGGGAATCTCCAACACCTTCGCTTACTCGGCGGGTCAGGTCTGCACCCGCTTAGCCGACTGCATTTTTTCTACGGTGCCTTTGCCTTTTTATCCTCGCTGGTATGGCTGGGCTTGTTGATCTGCACCAGCGTATTAGTGACCTACCAGGTATTTGGCGATGTCACCGCCAGGACGCTTCCCCAGCCGCTCTCGCTCGGGCTGCTGTCGATTACCCTGGGCATGCTGCTGGCCCCCAAGCTGCTGGGTTGCCTGTTGGCCTTGGGTCAAACCCCCCATGCCTTCGGCGGTCGGCTACGTTTGCTGGTGAGTACCTGTCTGGAAATGCTGTTCGCCGCCTTGATCGCGCCACTGATGATGGCCTGGCATAGCCTGTTCATTATCAGCGTCCTGCTGGGCCGTGCCATCGAGTGGCAAACCCAAACACGCGGCGAACGCTCGCTCAGTTGGCGGGAAACCTGGCAGCACACCGGCTGGATGACCCTGAGCGGACTGCTCTGGGCAGGCATCATGGCCGCCTTCTCACCCACGGCATTCGGCTGGCTGACGCCTGCCTGGCTTGGGCTGGTAGGCGCTGCCCCCTTGGTCAAATATTCCAGCAGTGCCACCTGGGGCGGTTTTATCAGTCAACTGGGACTGCTCAACACCCCCAGCTGCACGTTCAAGCCACCGTTACTGGATGCCTTTGAAAGCCTGGTCGCCAATAGCGATCCTTGTCCGCTGGACCCGGCCTCCCAACAGCCGTTGCCGCTGGCACCATTACCCGCGGAGCGCAGTGGAGAGATGCCTGACCAGTCCTTCAGTCACTTTGCTCAAAAGGCGCTCACTGCTTCGTCAGCCACCTTCAAGGAGCCCCACTAATGCCGTTCGGGTATGGACAACGGCTGCGTCAAGCGAGCGGACTTGCCCGCTCGCTGTTCATCTACTGGCGTCCAGGACGCCAGCGGGGGCTTAAGCAGCTTTACCGGCCGTTCATTGTGCCGGGCAAACCCGCATTTGATATTGGTGCCCACCTGGGTGACCGAAGCGCCGCCTTTTACGCGCTGGGCGCCCGGGTGATCGCCCTGGAGCCGCAGCCCGTTCTCGCGCTGTGGTTCAAGCGCATCGTAAAAACGCCCTCCGTCACCCTGCTGCCGGTGGCGGCAGGCTCCACCGAGGGCGTTGCCGAAATTGCCATCAGCAGCGCCAACCCCACGCTCTCGACCCTCGCCAGCGAATGGCGCGAGCAGATCGGCCAACACAACGCGGGCTTTAGCCAGGTGCGCTGGGAGCAACGCCTGAGCGTTCCCGTCATCACGCTCGATCGACTCATTACCGACTACGGCGAGCCCAGTTTCATCAAGATCGATGTGGAAGGCTTTGAAGCCGAGGTATTGGCCGGGCTAAGCTATCCCGTGGCAGCACTATCGGTGGAATTCGTAACCGGCGCTCTCAAGGTCAGCCATGAATGCATCGACCGGTTAAGCCACCTGGGCGATTATCGCTACAATGTCGTCGTCGGCGAGCAGCGCCATTTTCGCTGGAAAGAATGGCAGACACCGGAGGCGACTCGCCAATGGCTTAACGAGGGGGCAGACGCCCTGCCCTCTGGCGACCTTTATGCCTGCCGCTCGGACCACCCGCACCTCCTGAACACCCCATAGGCACGTTTAACCCCATGATCCACCACTGGCAGCAACTTACCGCCCCCCAGCTAGCCGAAGTCGCCGAACGCGACCCGGTAGCCGTATTGGTCCTCGGCGCCGTTGAACAGCACGGCACCCACCTCCCGTTAGCCACAGATATTATGATTGGCGAAGGCCTGCAAAGCGCGATGCTCGAGCAGCTATCGCCATCGCTGGAAGTCATCTGTCTGCCGCCGATCAGCGTTGGCGCAAGCGATGAACATGCCAGCTATCCCGGCACGCTCAGTCTGCCCGCCCCCGTAGCCATTGCCACCCTCGAAGCCTACGGCGATAGCCTGGCCCGCACGGGGATAGAGCGCCTGGTATTGATCAACAGCCACGGCGGCAACAAGGCGGTGATGGATCTGGCCTCGCTGACGCTGCGCCGCCGCCACGGAATGCGTGTGGTCAAGGCGACTTACACCCGCCTGCCGCCCCTTGAAGGGGCCATTGACGCCGATGAATTGCGCAAAGGCTTGCACGGTGGCGCGCTGGAAACCGCCATGATGCTGCATTTGGCACCTACGCTGGTGCAGTTGCAGGGCTATCAAGCGCCCTCTCTGGCTGCTGCTCAAGACGATGCCCTAATTGGGCCAGAGGGTGCTGCGGCCTTCGCCTGGCTGGCGGAAGATCTAAGCCACCAGGGTGTAGCGGGCGATGCCCGCCTGGCGACGGCCGAACTGGGCGCACGTTTGGTTCATCATTACGCCCGTCTACTCGCCAAGGTCGTGGCGGAAACCGCCAACCTGCCACCACTTGAAAAGGCTTAGCGATAGCGACTTACCTCTTACAACTTATTACAACTTACCTCTTATCTCTCACTACTTATCTCTTACTACTTACTACTTAACACCTCTTCCAAAAAGTGCCCGGCTCGGGTGGCCTTGGCATTGAGGTAACGATGGTTCTGATCGGTCAAGCGGCCGTACAGTGCCTGACGAGCGACCACTTCAATCCCGCCTTCACTGAGTGCCTGCATTTTCAACGGGTTATTGGTGAGCAGCTGCACGCGGGAAATATCCAGCGCATGCAGCATATCCACCGCCACGGCGTAATCGCGTTCATCATCGCCAAAGCCCAGCATCTGGTCGGCATCGACAGTGTCCAGACCATCATCCTGCAGGGTATAGGCGCGAAGCTTGTTGGCCAGGCCGATTCCCCGGCCTTCCTGAGCCAGATACAGCAGCACCCCGCCCCCCATCGCCTCGATATCGGCGACGGCGTTACGCAATTGCTCGCCACAGTCACACCGCAGGCTACCAAACAGGTCACCGGTCAGGCACGCCGAGTGCATGCGCAGCGGCACGGCCTCGGTGTGCGCCTCGGGTCGGCCGATGACCACGGCCACATGCTCACGCAGGCCATCCGGCTCACGAAACAGCACAAACCGACTCTCGGCGGCATCTTCTAACGGAATGCGAGCTTCGCTGACCCGCTTGAGCATGCCCGGTGCCCCATTCAGGCAGGACTCAGCATCGCTGGCATCAACGGCCAGCAGCTCCCCCTTCGCCAACTGTTGCGCGATTCCTTCAGCGGCCTTGTCGCCCACCACGGCAATCAGGGCGGCAGGGATCAGCAGGGCTCGACGCATCAGCGCCAGGGCAGCCCGCTCGGCAGTACCCGCTGGCTGCAAGCCGCTCAGCAGGGTCGGCGCATCACCTGGCGCCACCTGGGCGACGGCCAGCGTATGCAGGGCACCCTCGTCCATCTGGGCTGCCAGGGGCAGGTAGGCAGCATCGGAGGTGATCGACACCCCCATGGCTTCCAGACGGTGGCGCGTCAAAACCAGCGAAGGCCGCGAGCCTGAGAGCCGGGTCAGCTCATTCACCGACTCGCCGCCCTCCAGGGCCTGAACCAGCAGTTGCTGATCGCCCGACTTCACCACCACGGGGAGCCCTCGTCGAATATCAAAGATGGCGCGTTCAATGTGATACATAGAAGCCTCCTGGCTGACTGGCGTGACGGGCGAGTGGCGCTTGCGCCGGGTCGCCGTGCACCGCATGATGCAACGATTGATCCCGAACGGAGGCGTCATGCCCGACTCCATGGAACGTACGAATCGATTGAGCCCCGACACTGACGTCATCCCGGACGCCACCTGGCAGCGCCTGCTGGCAGGCCAACTCCCGGATGATGGGAACCCGATGGCCACTGAAGCCAGCGAGCTGGCGAGCTGCCTGGCCCCCCTGGCAACGACGGCGTCGTGGGTGGTGGCGCAGTTGGGACAAAGCCTGGACGGACGCATTGCCACCCAGAGCGGTCATTCCCACTACATCAACGGGCGGGCGAGCCTTGTGCATCTGCACCGACTGAGGGGGCTTGCCGATGCCGTGGTTATCGGTGCCGGTACCGCCGATGCGGATGATCCGCAGTTGACCGTGCGCCACGTTAGCGGCGTTAACCCCACTCGCGTTGTACTCGACCCGCGTGGCCGCGTGTCGATGGACCGGCAACTGTTTCAGACCCGCGTGGCGCCCACCCTGCATGTGATCGGGCCGGATGCCACGCCTCCCGCCCCGTCTGCCAACGTGACGCGCTGCGTGCTGCCGCTGAATGACCGAGGCCAATTCGAACCCCGTGATGTCATTGAACTGCTCGACGCGCACCAATTGCGCCGGATCCTGGTCGAGGGCGGCGGGATTACCGTCTCTCAGTTTATCGAGGCAGGCGTGGTCGACCGGCTGCACTTGCTTGTTGCGCCGCTGCTGATTGGCTCGGGGCGCCCTGGGTTGCAGATGACACCGATTGAAACGCTGGACACTGCGCTGCGCCCCGCGCTGCGAACCTTCCGTTGTGGCGAAGACACCCTGTTCGACGTCCTGCTGCGCCCGGCCACTTTCGGGGGGTAGTGCCGCATGGCGGCGGCCGATGGCCACCCAAAGGCCCGGCAAACTGGCGAGCAGCACGACGACACCGTAGGCCAGCGACACCGCCACGCCCTGGGCGACGGGCAAGCCCACCCACATCCAGACGCCTGCTGCGGCGCCTTCACGCACGCCCCAACCGGCCACCGACAAAGGCACCAGCATGGCAAGTAGCACCACCGGTGCCAGAGCCAACAGGCTCGACACCGGCAGCTCAACGCCGATCGCCCGCGCCGCACAAACCATGACCAGGCCATAACTGAGTACAATGGTCAGCGAGGACAGCAACTGAAGAGGCCAGACACCCGCCGTTAACAGGCCGCGCTGGATATCCCGGCCAACGGACAGACACCAGCCAGGCACGTTGATCGACCCTTTACGTGCCAGACCGACGAGCGCCGAGATACCTCCCACACACAGCGCCCCGGCAACACCGATGGATAACCACACCGACCAGCCAAGCGCTGCATGCCACAGCGGCGACAGCGCAAGCGCCACGAGCGTCAGCAACCCCATGGCCACCTGGCCGGAGACCCGCTCGATAATCACCGCGCGCCACGCCCGCCCCCTTGAGGCGGATTGGCTGGCATGCCGGTGAGCACGCCCCGCATCACCCAAGACGCCGCCCGGCAATAGCTGGTTCACCAGCAAGGCCAGGTAATACTCGCGCAGCGCATAACCGAAACGCATGGGCACCTGGATCAACCTGGCGGTTAGCTGCCACCGCCAGGCGCTAAGAGCGACCTGACCGACGCTGATCAGTAGTGCCAACAGCACCCAGCCAAGGGAGAATCGCTGCACTTGCGCGACAATCGCCCGAGGATCGACCCACAGTGCAACGGCCCCCAGCAGCAAGCCGCTGACGACCACGCGGCGCAGCCACGGGGAGTGCCACCACTGCGCATTGACCATGGTGTTACGCCTCCCCCTGGGGTTGTGCTTCCTGGGGCAAGGCCAGCAGATCACGGTGGCCTACCCAGATGCCAAGCTCACCGCTGGCGACGGCCTGGCGGCGCTGGGCGGCCCAGTCGGCAATGCGGCCGGTGGCGTGGGGCGCGTGTTCATTGGCCGCCGACGCCCAGCCCTCGATCAATGACGCCATCAGTGGCTGATGGACAGGATTACCCGCCGATAACTGCCACGGCGTATCCGCTTCTTCAACGCGGTAATTCACCACCTTAAAAGCAGCCGCAAGGGTGGCATGCGCGCGACCACCAAGGGCACCGCCAAGGCCTTTATCGCGCTGCTGATGGGCACGAAAAAGATCGAGCACCCATTGATCGTCGTCATCGGCAATCGGTCGTTGATGGCGGTCGGTAAACCACCAGTCACCGGTAACGCTGAGCGCCATGAGCACTCCCTGACGATGCGCAGTGCAGTGGGCAACCAGTTGGTCAATCCAGGACTTCGAAACCAGATCGAGCAGTGCCGAGGCGGTGATAAGGTGCGCGCCGTTCAACACCGGGGTGTCGAGACGGGCGAAAGAGGCCGTCTCGGTGTCGGCAGCGATGGTCTGTCCGTTTGCATCCCGCAACGTCATCACCCGCGCCCGGGCGTCGCCAAGCAAGGTGGCGTCGTGGTCGATCAGGGTCCAGGTTTGCGGGCCAGCTAGACGAGGTGCCAGGTAATGCACATTGCTGCCCCGGCCACAGCCCAGGTCCACCAGCCGATGAGGCGTGGGACAGGCAGACAGCCAGTCATTGGCAAGCGTGACAAGGCGTTGGGAGCGTGAGTCGTGGTCCACCGGCTCGCGCAGCGCCAACCAAGAGGCAGGAAATTCGCTACCCGACACCAGGGGCGCCGGTGTTGCCGCCAGCGCATGGGCAAATGCCTCGGCCGCGGCGGGCCAGTCCTTGAGTGTCTGGCGGGCCTCAATGGCTCCCTGGCGCAGTGAGGCACGCAGGTCGGCATCGTCACAGAACCGCTCGATAGCGCTTTGCAAGGCCTCGACATCGCCGGGTTCAACGCTTAAACCGGCACCGGCGGGCAAGGTATCGCGTAGTGCCCCTCCGGTCGTGGTGATGACGGGCAGGCCGTGGGCCAGCGCCTCGGTCACCACCATGCCATAACCTTCGTACCAGGAAGGCAGCACCAGGGCATGAGCGTTATGGTAGGCGGCTTCGAGGGTGTCGCTGTCGCACTCGCCATGCAGGGTGGCCTGCCTCTCCAGGCCATGAAATTCAATCAGATACTGCAAGCGGAGGGTGAACTCAGCATCCCGTGCGCCACCGAAGCAGTCGCAGCGCCAGCGGCTCGCCTTGAGCCCGGCCAAGGCTTCAATCAGCACGTCCTGCCCTTTGCGGGGCGTCAAGGTCGCCACGCACAACAAGTTCAGTGGCTCACCCGGCGCGCAGGCAGGGCTCACCGGCGCCTGCTCAACGCCGGGTTCGACAACGCTGACAGCGGCGACCAGCGGTAGGCTGTATTCGTCCGCCAGCGCCGATAATCGGCGGGCGGTAAAGTGGCTGGTCACGATAATCCGCGGGACAGCCGCCAGGGCGCGCAACTCGCTTTGGTGAAGCCGCTGCTGGTCATCCGCGTCCAGGCCCAGTTCATCGCCCAGCGGGTGATGCACCAGTGCCGTAATGGCCAGGCGGTCCACGTGGCGGTTCACCACCTCGGGCAATGCGCCCATGGCCAGACCGTCGATGACGACCGTCGCGCCATCGGGCTGGGCCGCCAATGCGCCCGCCAATGCCTGGTTCGCGGCGGCGTCGGCATCCGGAAACGCTCCGTCCAGCCCGATCACCTCGATTACCCAACCCTGTGCCCGCAGCGCCGAAACGATGTGGGCATCGTAAAGGTAGCCGCCGGTGCGTTGGCCTGGGTCGCCAGCCACTATCAGGCTAAAGCGCTGGTTCATAGTGCGCCTTCGTAGCTCGCCCACGCCACGTGCGACTCATGCAGTTTGACCTCGAGATGGGTCAGTCCTCGGGCCGTCTTGCCCATCTCGCCTGCATTGATCGCGGCAGCAAGCTGGTCATAGATCACCTTGGCCATGAATTCAGTGGTGGTATTGTGACCCTGCAGTTCATTCACCTCATCCAGGTTCTGGTAGTTGTAGCCTGCCAGGACCGCTTTAAGCGTCTCACCCGCCAAGCCGATATCAATGACCAGACCGTCATCATCCAGCTCGGGTCGCTGGAAGATGACATCCACCACGTAGGTCGCGCCGTGGGTGCGCTGGGCTGGGCCAAAGACGTCACCCTTGAAGCTATGGGCAATCATAAAATGATCACGGACACATAAGCGGTACATAGACACTCCTGTCATATTTAGCGTTAGTGGGAATAGCGCAGACGATGGCACAGCTCGGTGCTGCTGGATGCAAACAGCGCGGGAGCCAGGTCAGGCATGCGGGTAAAGTCGCTTTCCCCGCTGATCAGGGCATCCAGGCGATCATCCACCAGCAGGTTCAGTGCCAGGCGGAGCCGCCGTTGATAATCCCAGCGTGGCTGCAAGCGAGGCGGCAATTGACCCACTTGACTCGCACGCAGGGTAAGCCGCCGGGAATGAAAAGCACCACCAAGTGGCACCGCTACCTCGCCTTCACCAAACCAGCTCATTTCGATGATGCGCCCCTCATTACCCACCAGGCTCAGCGCTTGACGCAGGCCGTCTGCGTGGCCGCTGGCGTGAATCACGCAGTCCCGTTCGGCACTGGCCGCTTCAGGCAGGCTGAACGGCACGCCAAGCGCCGCTGCCAGCGATTCGCGGTCGGGGTTGATATCGATCAACTGCACCTCGACGCCGGGTATCCGGGCGCATAGATAGGCTACCAGCGCGCCAACGACGCCCGCACCAATGACACTGATCCGTTCGCCCAGTACAGGTTCGGCATCCCAGACACCGTTGATCGCGGTTTCCATGTTGGCGGCCAGCACGGCGCGCTCGGCCGGTAAGGCATCTGGAAGCGGTAGCACCGCCGACGCGGGCACCACGAAGTGGTCTTGATGGGGATACAAACAAAATACGCGCTGGTTCAGTAGCTTGGGCGGACCCTGCAGAACATGGCCCACATTGGCGTAACCGTATTTGACCGGCGCGGGAAAATCACCCGCCTGGAAGGGGGCTCGCATGCGGGCAAACTCGCTTTCCGGCACGCGGGCATTGAATACCAGCGATTCGGTACCACGGCTGATCCCGGTATAGAGGGTACGCACAAGAACGTCATCCTCACCCGCCGCTGGCAATGTCTCATGCCTGAGTTCACCACGGCCTGGGTGGGTCACCCAGAACGCCGTCGCGTTATTGCTGTTGCTCATCAGCACTCCTTCCTTGTGCCGCTCGCTTCTCCTGGGGTATGCCGATGTGCAATGACGAACCAGTTAGATCAAGCTGGTGTCGAATTGTGTTCACTGACAGCACCTTTCTAGCGTAGCGTTAAACAATCGGATATTCGATGTTGCAGACTAGACAACCCTACCTTCTTCTACAAGAATGGTACATATAAAAATATTTGCATCGAATTATTTTATCGATGCAACGATCGTGATGGCAGGAGTGCCATGTATTTGTTCACCAACACACCGACTGTTACAACCACCAGGCGCTGGCAAACGGCCACGGAAGTCTTTCTGGGCGTCATCGCACTGGTTCTTTCAGGATGGTTATTGCCTGGTTTGTTAGCCGGACCGCTTAACTGGGGCGTTGCCCTTTTTTGTTATGCGCTAATCGGTGGGTTAGTGACGACTTACTGGCCTCATGGCCTGCTGGGCTGGGCGAACCGGGTGACACTGGCCCGGGCGGTGCTGGTCGCGCTGGTGGCGGGGGCACTGGCCAACCAGGCGTTCATGGCTGCCATATGGCTCTGGCTGGCCATTGCCATACTCGCTCTGTTGCTGGACGGCGTTGACGGCTGGTTGGCACGCCGCACGCAAAGCGCTTCACCGTTCGGCGCGCGTTTTGATATGGAGCTGGATGCCCTGCTGATCATGCTGCTCTGCGTGGGCTTGTGGCTTGAATCGATCAGCGGGTGGGTAGTGCTGATTGGTGGGATGCGCTACCTGTTTGTGGCCGCTGGCTGGCGGTTCACCTGGCTGACCCAACCGCTGTTTGCCAGCATGCGCCGCAAAACCGTATGCGTCTGGCAGGTGGTGGCGCTGCTGCTGGCGTTGACGCCGCTGACCTCCTCCGACGTTGCGGAAATGCTGGCATTAAGCGCCCTACTGTCTTTAGCCTATTCGTTTGGGGTAGATACGTGGTGGCTATACCGGCAGGCACACGCCCGGTAGCGCCTACCTGCCTGCATCACTGCTCCAGCCCGAGGCGTTGATGCCATTCGGCCAGACGCTCGTCTGGCCTCCTTCACAAGGGTTACCGCACTAGTGGTCGATGAAGAACCGACCCGGCTTGGATAAGCCACTACCTCTTACTATAGTCTAAGGAGCGTTAATCCATCGTGTGATGACACCCAGCCCCGTCTATAGCGTGGCGGGCGCCCACCGATAGGGTATTCAGGAGTTACTCATGCCTAACCGTCAAGAGCGCTTCGAAAATCGACATGACGCAGGACGTCAACTCGCCAACGCACTGACCGGCCAACACCACGACGTCGTTCTCTCCCTACCGCGCGGCGGTGTGCCCGTGGCCTACGAAGTGGCCATGCATCTTCAACTGCCGCTGGATATCCTGGTGGTACGCAAGCTGGGTGCACCGGGGCATGCCGAGTTCGGCATCGGCGCGGTGGTGGATGGCGATCCATCTCAGGTGGTGATGAATTCGCAGACGGTGGAGATGCTGCAGGTACCCGAGCGCTATATTGAAGAGGAAATACAACGACAAAAGCGCGAGATTATCCGCCGTCGCCACGTCTACAGAGGCGACCGAGCGCCGGTGAACGTGAGCGGACGCCGGGTACTACTGATAGATGACGGTATCGCCACCGGTGGCACGGCAAAGGCAGCCGTCAGGGCACTGCAGCAGGCGGGGGCTGCCACTGTCACTTTGGCCGTGCCCGTTGCCCCGGCCTCGACACTGGATGAACTGGCTGGCGATGTCGACGATGTAATTTGCCTGGCAACCCCCGAGCCCTTCAACGCCGTGGGCGAGCACTACCGGGACTTTACCCAGACCAGCGATGACGATGTCCTTGAGTTGTTGCAGGCAGCCCGTGACGCGTCGAATAAGTAAGCTAACGCCTCTCGGTGTCCAGGGTTCGCAACAGTTCAGCGACGGCAAGTTCTCCCTCGGGCTCATTAAACTCGAGCGCCAGCCACGCCTGTACAAAGCTTAAAAAGCGATAGGCGGCAGGCGGTAGACGGCGCTCTCGACGCACCACGAAGTGCCAGCGGCTTTTCAGCGGAAACCCCTGCAAGGGCAGCTCCTGAACGCCTTTGGGCGAATCCGCCACCACATGGCGCGACAACACCGCCAGCCCCATGCCAGAGGCCACCGCCAGGCGGATCGCCTCGTTACTGGCAATCTGTTGGGTAGCGCGCAGCTCAATGCCTGCGCTGTATAGCCAGGCATCAAAGGTATGCCGGGTCGCCGAGCCCGGTTCACGCAGCAGGAAACGCTCGTCTTTCAACGACTCCATGGTGAGGTCTTTTACATTAGCCCAGCGGCTATTTTCAGGCCCTACCACCACCAGCGGATTGCTCAGAAAAGGCGCGGCCATCACATTAGCCTCTGAAGGCGGGTGGCTAAATACGTAGAGGTCGTCTTCGTGGCGCTCGAAGCGATTGAGCATCTGCTGACGGTTACCGATCTCCACCGTGACATCTACCTGGGGGTTAGCCTGACTGAAGGGCCCCAACAGCCGCGGCAGTACGTACTGGGCGGTATTCACTAAACCAATACTGAAATGGCCGCGGCCGCCGCGGTTGTATTCGTCCAGATACTGGCTGAACACATCGGTGCGGCTGAGCAAGTCCTGACTTAGCTGATAGAGCGCCTGACCAACCTCGGTGGGGACTACGCGCCCCTCTACTTGGCGCACGATGGGTTCGCCGACAATTTCCCGCAGCCGTTTCAGCTGCTGAGACACCGTCGGCTGGGTCAGATGCAGCCGATTGGCAGTGGCGGTAATCGAGCCTGTGCGCACCACATCGGCATAGACCTGCAGCAGGCGGAAGGTCAGTTGTCGTACTTTCATCGCTTACACCATAGATAATCCTCTATGACTATATAAAGCTTATTTGCTTTCATCAATCCGTTAGGATCGCTAAGGTAGTCTCACTGTTCATTCACCCCAGCTTTTCAAGGAGATTTGCCGTGCCGGATATTGTGGTCATGTTCTTTATATTAGGTGTTGTCGCCGGTGTGGTGCGCTCCGATCTCAGCATTCCCAAAGCCGCTTACGACATCTTGAGCCTGCTGCTGATGCTGACCATTGGCCTCAAGGGGGGCATGGCACTGCATGGGAGCCTGAATATTGCCCTGCTCATCGAGCTTGCCGGGGTTACCCTGCTGGGCATTTTAATCCCGTTGATCATCTTCCCCGTTGTTCGCTATCTGGTGCGGCTATCTTTGGCAGACAGCGCCAGCCTTGCTGCCCACTACGGTTCGGTTAGCGCCGGCACCTTCGCCGTCGCTCTGGCGTATACCGAAGCGCACAGCCTGATAACCGGCGGGCAGGTAACGCTTTATCTGGTGCTGCTTGAACTGCCGGCGATTATGCTCGGGATTTTGCTCTATCGTCGCTTTAGCCAGGCAGGTTCTGCCACTAGCATGTCGAGCCTGTGGCACGAGACGCTGACCAATCGCGGCGTCATCCTGCTGGTCGGCGGCGTTTTGATCGGCTGGCTATACGGGCCGAATGCCGGCGAATCGGTGACCAGCCTTTACACCAATGCTTTCCAGGGCATACTGGCGCTGTTCCTGCTGGAAATGGGCCTGGTGGCAGCAGAGACGCTGCGCAGCCTGCGCTGGGGACACAGCCGCCTGATCATCTTTGCCCTGGCAGCGCCCGTTGCGCTCTCCTGCCTGGGTTTGATGATGGCGTACTGGCTTGGGCTGCCCGCTGGCTCCGCGGTGATTCTGGCGAGTCTTACCGCCAGCGCCTCCTACATTGCCGCCCCCGTCGCCATTCGCGCCGCAATTCCAGACGCCAACATTGGCCTTGCCATGCTGGCGTCGTTAGGACTCACCTTCCCCTTCAATGTGCTGATAGGTATTCCGCTCTATCATCAGCTTTGGGAATGGATGGCAGGGTTTTAATGACTCTGACACATAGATCATTGTCCCGAATAGCCTGATGAAGTTCAGCCAGAATCATGACGTACATAACTTTTGCGTCTGAACCATGCCCCGGCGAGGAGCAGCAACGTTAGTGCAATTAATGGCAGGACCACGCTGGGGCCGATAGCCTTGTCCTTTTCTACCGTTTCCAATGTCCCGTAAATAGCACTGGCGTAAACAGCCCACTTCATCCCCAGGCCGATGAGAGCCGCCATCACAAAAGTCATCAGCGGCAAGCGCAACAGGCCACCAGCAAAATTGATGATCGCGTGAGGAAAACCAGGCAAAACACGCAAGGCGCACTGTGTTAAAAAATCGCTACGTGTCTCTAATTGCTTCAAGACACCATAAGCCCGCCCAGAGAGCGTCCAGCGGTCACCGAAGCGAGTCGATAAGTAGTACGCGCCAAGCGCCCCCGCTACGCTGCCGACAATCAGCATCGGTGTCGCCGCCAATGGCGCGTAAAAGGGGGCAATCAGCCACAGTCCGATACCGCCCGGCAGGCCAATACCCAACGTCACCGCCATGATCAAAATCACCGAGCCAATCACTAAGGGATGGTTCGGGGCCTCACCCACCCAGCGCCGCAGGTTGAGCACTTCAGGCGGATGCCACATCCACACATAGCTGACCATCAGTAGCATGGCCCCAATCGCCACCCAGCGCCATGTACGGCTTAGTAAACGGTTTTTAAACATTGCGGGGTCTCGGTTATCTATTTATTTCTTGCCATCATAATGGCCCATGAACAGGCTATTTCATAGATTTGAACGGATCATGCTTGTTATCCGACAGAGGCTGCGCCTCCACGAAGCCCGACGACTCATGCTGGCCGAAGGGCTGGAAGCAGCCACCACCAGCTACCGGGTTGGCTATGAAAGCCCCTCCCAGTTCAGCCGCGAATATAGCCGCATGTTCGGCTCGCCGCCACGGGCTGACGTCAGCTACTTGCGAGGGGCCAGAGCAGCGCCCGAGCCTGCCTGAGGTATTGCATACCCCTTATCGGTTACAACAGGGCGCTGGGAAAGCGTGGGTGCTCTGTTTTGGGTCGTTTCAATGAAGTGCCGACATAATCAGGCCACACATCACAAACATGCACCCCACGCCGACGAAATAAGCGACCGTTCGCCATGGCTGAAGGCCTGCCAGCAGGCACAAGGTGTGCACGTAACGGGCGCCGGTAAACGTCAAAAAAAGCCAGGCCGCCAAGCCTGGCGCAGCGCCCACCCACACATAGGCAACCCCAAGCGCCAGAAAGATGGGGATATTTTCGACATCGTTTGACCAGGCACGAGCGGCCCTTTGCACCTGGGGCAATTCCTCTTTCGCAGCGTCTCTGCCGACAAAGGCGGCATCTTCGGGGGTCTTGAAAGTCATCTTGGTGATGCGATGAAACCCTTGATACACGGCAATCGCGAACATCTTCAAAAAAAGCAGCACTGACACAACCGCGTACCAATACACTGCGTTATCCATGGTGTCTCCTTGCGTTTAATGCCCGGCTTTGCAACCCGACGCTCCCACGGCCAACATGACGTATTGCAACCTAACGATGAGAGGCATAAGGCGAAGTATGGACCATACACTCGAAATCCAGGAAATCCGCAATCTCACTCATGATGTCAAACAGATACGGCTTGCCAAGCCTGAGGGATACACCTTTACGCCTGGCCAGGCGACCGAGGTCGCCGTCAATCGTGAAGGGTGGACCGACGAGAAACGGCCGTTCACGTTCTCTTCGCTGGTGTCTGATCCGTGGCTGGAGTTCGTCATCAAGATCTATCCGGACCACGAGGGCGTCACCCAGCAGATCGGCCAGCTCAAGGAGGGGGACTCGCTGATCGTTGGCGAGCCCTGGGGCACCATCGAATACAAGGACGAAGGTGTGTTCCTGGCAGGCGGTGCGGGCGTAACGCCGTTTATCGCCATTCTGCGCGACCTGCATCGCAAGGGCGAGATCGGCAACAACCAGTTGATCTTCTCCAACAAGACCGAGCGCGATATCATCCTCAAGGAAGAATTCGAGACGATGCTGGGAGACCAGTTCATCAACGTCATCACCGACGAAAAGCCGTCCGGCGACCATGTCGTCACCGATGGCGTCATCGACAAGGCCTTTCTGACATCGCATATCAAGGACATGAGCCAAGCCTTCTACGTGTGCGGCCCGGACCCGTTCAACGAGAGCATCATGGCAGCCTTGAAAGAGCTGGGCGCCAACCCGGACGCGCTGATCTTTGAAAAGTGAGATGTTGTGCAATGCACTCTGATATGAGTACCACGTTGCCAAGGGTCGCCTGGGGTTTCCGGGCGACCCGTTGATACTCGCTAGGCGGCTTTACAGCCGCGCATTCAACATCAGGCTCCCCCTTTAATGGAGCGATGTCATGCCACTGCCCGCCCCACAACCCAATGCCTGGATACGCTTTCTCGCCCACCTGCTGTTTATCCTCGCGGCGTGGACGCTGTTCATCAAATACCTGTTTCCCGTTGGCTATGCGCTGGCATACGGCGAGCCCTGGGCGCGGTATATCTATTGGGATCTCTGGCCAGTGGCCCATGTCTGGCTAGGCTGGGCGCTGCTCAAACAGCCCCGCTACACGCGCGCATTGGCGGTGGGCATGTCCATCATTGAAATCCTCATCATTGGCACCCTGTTCGTGCGCTTTCTCAATGACCCCGAGTGGTCGATATGGCGTACCAACTGGTTTGTGAATAAGGTGTTTGTGCTGACCTGCTTTGTGCTGGTGTTGGCGGCCACGGTGCCGATCCCCAAAAAATGGAAGGAGCGACCGCTATGAGCTATCTCATCAAGCATCGCATCACGCGCCGAGAAAGCCTTACGCTCATCGGCGCCACGCTGGCCGCCACGATGTTGCCAAGCGTGCCGCTGTTTGCCAACACGGGTGGGATGCATCAGAAGGCGTTTGCAGGTACTGATAAAACGCTGCCCGTGATCGGCATGGGCACCTGGCGAACATTCAACGTTGGCAGTGACCCGACGTTGCTTGATGCGCGCACCGAGGTGGTGAAGGCCTTTTTCGAGCATGGCGGCGGCCTGATCGACTCTTCACCCATGTACGGCTCGGCGCCGGATGTGATGGGCTATGCCCTGCAACAACTTGGCACGCCCGAGAGCCTATTTTCCGCCGAGAAAGTCTGGAGCCCTGCCGGTGGCTCGGCCCGCGAGCAGGTGGCGGAGTTGAAAGACCGCTGGACGGTGCATCACTTCGACTTGGTGCAGGTGCACAACCTGACCGACTGGCGCGAGCACCTGGCCGCGCTGCAGGAAATGAAGGCCGAAGGCGTTATCGGCCATGTCGGCATTACCACCTCCCACGGGCGCCGCCACGACAAGGTGGAGCAGATCATGTCGTCAGAGGATATCGACTTCGTTCAGCTCACCTACAACATCACCCACCGCGAGGCCGAAAACCGGCTACTGCCCCTGGCGGAAGAACGCGGCATCGGCGTGATCGCCAACCGTCCTTACGATGGCGGCAACCTGATCAAGCATCTCAAGCAGCGTAACGCGGCATTGCCCGAGTGGGCCAACGAGGAATGCGGCTGCACAACCTGGGCGGACTTCCTGCTGAAATTCATCGTCAGCCACCCGGCGATCACCTGCGCGATACCCGCCACCACCCAGGTCGAACACATGCGCGAGAACATGTGCGCCGGCCACTCTCTTATGCCCTCGGCCGATGCCCGGCAGCGGATGGCTGATTATATCGAGTCGCTATGAACGCCTGGACCAGTTACCGGCTACAGGACTTTATTCCCTTCACGGCGGAGGTGTACTTCCGCCTGCTGGAGCGCATGGGCGAAACCTTCTGGCCGCTGCACCTGCTGACCCTCACCCTCGGCGGCGCCACCCTGGCACTGGCGCTAAGACACCGCACGCGACTCGCCTGCCTGCTGCCCGCCCCGCTCTGGGCCTTTGTCGCCGTGGCGTTTTTCTTTCAGCGCTATGCAGAACTCAACTGGGCCGGGGGCTATGTTGGCTATGCCTTCATCGCCCAGGCCATGCTGCTGATACTGATGGCGCTAACGGGATGGAGCATGGATAACGCACCACGCGCAACAAACCCACCGGTTGCGATAGGCATCGCCATCGCCCTCTACGGCCTGATCATTATGCCGCTGATGGCACCGCTGAGCGGCGGTCCCTGGTACCAGGCGGAAGTATTCGGCATCCACGCCGACCCCACGGCGGTGACCACGCTGGGGCTGGTGCTAATCATGTTGCGGGGTGTCGCCCTCTGGATCGCCGTCATCATCCCCGCGCTCTGGCTGCTCATTTCTGGCCTGACCCTGCAGGTGTTGGGTTCGGCGGGCGCAACAACGCTGTTCGCCGTGTTGGTGATTGCGCTGTTAGGGATAGTTTGGAAGAGCATAGCGTCTAAGCCATAGTCTTTCAGCGTCGTCCGCATGACCAACCATGACCAACGGGGTAACACTGAACCGAGGAGAAACCTTGTCCACAGTGCAGCTAACTACTGGTTAATGGCAGTGATAAGGCTTAGAACCGGCGTGACAACCGTTTTTATCAGTACCGCCAGAGTGGCCATGAGCGACGCCAACAATCATCATTGAAGCGAACAGGACAGCAATTATCTTTTTCATAATAGACCTCTTTTTATTGGAGATATTTTCCATATTGCCTTCCATTGCATTGGAAAACCCACGAGCCTTGTGAGTGTTAATAATGATTATGCAGTGTTTCCCAGTGCGCCGATAGCAATCAGTTCAAGCGCTCCGAACGAGCATGGAGTTCAACGGCTTCAAAACTATGAAAGTGGGCTTTCTCCGCAGCCCTAAGCGATGCAGCATGCTCTAGCTCAATTTCAGGCCAAACCAGATTCGACATCATCGATGCCAAAGTGGTGATAGCCGCGCCCAGCCTAGCCCCAGCTATGTTTCGACGGAAGATAATCGCACATACTCTGGCACCCTTTCCTTGAGCAATTTGATGAGTTCGGGCTGCATTAATTCATAGTGATCAGGAATATCCAGACAGACTAACCTCTTCCCCTTCAAAGCGTCCTTGTACCTCCTGGCGACCTCATCCTGGTGGTGCTTTTCCATCACCAGGATGATATCAGCCCACTCTATCAAGCCCCGGGAAACGGGCGTTTGCGCATGTGCCCCTGTGCCAGCGCCGATTGCCCGGATACCGGGATAAGCTGAAAAGACATTTTCCGCCGTTGGGCTGCGTAGCCTATTTTCGCTGCAGATGAATAGAAGGTTCATAGGCGCTCCCTTGTTTACTGTATGTGCCAGCGACAATTTGCCAGAGACGTTGGCATTCATAACAGCACGATCAGTGCAAGTTGCATCGTAACGCGGCCGATATTGGTTATGAGCCTGAGCTAGACCAGCGCCTTAACGCGCTGACAGCGTACCGCCTGGAAGTATAGGAGGGTTGCGTGAGATAAAACGGAAGCGCCGGGGCGAACCCCGGCGCTGATATCGTTCATGGCAAAACAAATTGACGGTTAGAAGCGGAAACCGGCTGACGCGGTAAAGGTATCGATCTTGTAGTCGCTGTCAAAGTCGTAGCGCTCGTATTCGGCACGGACCAGGAAGGGGTCGAAGTTGAGCTGCGCACCGACACCATAGACCGGATCGGTACCGTCCTGATTTTCAAGATCAACGCTAGCATCGCCTAGGTTACCGTCGACGTTCGATAACAAGGAAGATTCGGTTACGGCAGGTAAGTTTTTGTTGTAAAAAAAGTGCTTCTATCTGGAGATAGAAGCGCTTCGGTCATCGACTCAGAGCGGACAACGGTTCGTCTTTAACATCGGCGTTCAGCGGTGCCGGATAGCGGTGCACCTTTTGTGAAAACGAAAGGTGTGACGCTTTCTGGCGCCCCCTGCATTCTCATGCCACTACAATGCTAACGACATGGCTCACCATATGCGCAAAGGCGTGAGCGACAATCGCCGCCTCCAAGCCGTATCGCCAGAACAGGTAGCCGAAAAGTACCCCAAAGACAGCGTTCGCGCCGACGACGAACACTGCCAGGTCAGCCGTCAACTCGCCGACCTGGGCTGCAGCAGCGGGCAGGTGGCCTGCGCCAAATAAGAGTGCGCTTACGACAATGGCGAACCAGATATAGACGATCTGTGGTGTCCCTTTTCGACGTTGCAAGAGTCGCCACGCCATCCAAACCAGCACCGTCATTAGCCCCCACCGTAAAAGCAGTTCCTCCGTGATACCGCCATAGAGAACCCGGGCGACGAGTGGCACGGTAAACGGCTGCTCCACGTCAGCAAGCTCCGCAGGGGCGTAGCCGCCAATCGCAAAGAGCCCAAGCCCTCCCAGCAACCCGCAAAGAAGCCCGGGGAACAGTTGGGGTCGGAGTGCTGCGGCTACCGGCTGACGGGTTACCGCTGCCTCAAACGCGGGCGCACTGAGGCCGACCTTCGGTGCCAGCAACACGCCCAACCACACGACAAGCGCGACAAGGAGCCCGCTCTGCGCGATGCTCGCCGCCAACACCAACCACAAGGGTAAAGGGAGTGACGCGTCGCCCAACACCTGGGGAAGCACCGTAACGGTTAAGGCAACTACACCGAGTATGCCTGCAAGGAACAGGAGCAAGCCGAGCTTGAGTCGCGGAAATCTGATGGTATCAATCGTCGTCATAGGCACATCCTGTGGCTCATCATCCCGCGCTAACCTTACCCTATTAACTCAACGAAACCACGTCCCGCAGTGCATTCTTGAAGTGTGTGAAGGCGGACGTTTGCTGTCGGCGACTCGGGTAGTAGAGGTAGTAACCAGCGAACGGCTCACACCACTCTTCCAGCACACGCACCAGCGCACCAGACGCTATTTGCCTGCTAACGATGTCCTCAAGGATGTAAGCAACGCCGTACCCCTCGGCTGCCGCGGCAACCATCAAATCGCTGTCGTTGAAAATGGGGCCTCGGCCAGGCTTGACCGTGAGGCTGCGGCCATCCTTTTCGAAATCCCAGGGTGATAACTCCCCGCTGCGATTTCTGAAGCTGATGCAGGCATGCTGGGACAGTTCGGAAGGTTGTTTGGGTGTACCGTGTTGCGAGAGATAAGAGGGCGCAGCGACAACAGCGACCCGCATTTGAAGGCCAATTGGCAGTGCCACCATATCGTTCTCAAGCCGTTCGCCCAGTCGGATGCCAGCGTCAAACCTGCCCGCGATGAGGTCCACGAAATCGTTTTCGACGGAGACCTCAACGTCAATACCCGGATGCTGTCGAATCAAAGAACTCAGCGCTGGCCAGAGAATCGTGTCGGCCGCGTGTTTCCCGGCACTCACCCTGACCGTACCGATCGGTTCATCGCGCAGGCTGGCGAGCAACTCGATTTCGTTGGTCAGTTCATCAAGCGCCGGCGACAGTTTTGTCAGCAGACGGGCGCCGGCATGGGTCGGCGAAACACTGCGCGTCGTGCGCGCCAGCAGCCTGATCCCAATGTCTTCCTCCAACCGCTTGAGCGTTTGGCTGAGCGCCGACTGAGTAACGCCCAACCGCTTAGCGGCGCGCGTAAAACTGCCTTCAGCAGCGATGATGCGGAAAATTTCCAGATCGCCGAGCAGGCTTGGGCGCATTCGTTAGCTCTCCTTATAGACCCTATAACTAATAAGCAGATTATCATGATTTATTAGAGGGCCTACTATGTAACAACATTATAGATAGGGAGCACCTCATGGCTAGAAACTGGCTCATCACGGGCGCAAGTCGTGGGTTAGGTCTGGAGATCGCCCGGGCGGCGCTTGCTGCTGGTGAAACCGTCGTCGCTACGGCTCGGTCTGCCAACGACGTTACGGAAGCACTTGGACCCAACAGCAGACTTCACGCGCTAGCACTCGATATTACGGACGAAGATGCGGCCGTCGCCGTGGTACAGGAGGCAGCGGATCGGGTTGGCACGATCGACGTGTTGGTCAACAATGCTGGCCAAGCACAGCTCGGCTGGTTCGAGACGATCAGCAGCGCACAAGTGCGGCGTCAGTTCGAGGTGAATGTCTTCGGCACGATGAACGTAACCCGTGCTGTGGTGCTACACATGCGTGCGCGCCAATCAGGCCTCCTCATCACCATCTCCTCCGTTAACGGGCTGCTCGCCAACCCAGGAGGATCCATCTACGCATCGTCAAAATTTGCAGTTGAGGGCTGGATCGAGGGATTTGCACAGGAACTGGCACCCCTCAATATCACATCGATGGTGGTTGAGCCGGGCATGCTGCGAACCGATTTCCTTGACGACAAATCAGCCGAGCACGGTGATATCGACGTTCCCGATTATGCAGAAGCGACCCGACAGTTCCGCTCGTTTATCGCCGCCGCCAATCATAACCAGCCTGGTGATCCGGTCATGCTCGCAGAACAAATCGTCTCCCTCGGCATGTCGAACGAGCCACCCGCCCGTTTCGTCTTTGGTGACGATGCACAGGAGTGGGCCACCGACAAGGTCGGTCGTCTCAAAATGGAGATCGAAGAGTCGGTTAATATCGCAAACGGAAATTAAATCAATGGAATCAGAGTCATTGATTTTGTGACCATCTCCATTTTGTGAGGCAATGAGTGGTGAGTGGCCCGCCATCACCGGTGACAAAACCGCGGCGGAGCGGAGGGTCTGACATCCGGTGCATGGCATGGTTATGCAACGTTTAATGGCTTAATCCGATCAACTTCTTCCTTCACCGACTGGGCTGCCGTCCATAGATCAATAGCGCGCTGTGCATTCAGCCAAAACTCCGGAGAGTTACCAAACAAACGCGCAAGCCGGAGCGCCATTTCAGGGCTGACAGCACGACGTTCTCGCAATAGCTCATTAACTGACTGGCGCGAGACACCCAGAGACTCAGCCAGTCTTGCAACTGTCAGGTCATAGTCCGGCAAGAAATCCTCTCTCAGCATCTCACCAGGATGGGTGGGCTTGCGCTGCATACCGGTAGTGTTAAGAATCGCCATATCATCACCTCACTCAGTGGTAGTCACACACTTCGACTTCGTACGCATCACCATCTTCAAAACGAAAACAGATACGCCACTGATCATTGATTGAAATTGCGTGCTGCCCCTGCCTGTTTCCGGACAATAGGGGAAGTCGATTGCTGGGCGGCACTTTCAAATCCTCCAGCTGTACGACCAGATCCACGTATTCAAGTTTTCCAGCTGCTCTCGGCGCAACATCCGCAGGAAATTTCTTTGACTTGCCTTTGGAGTAAAGTTCTTGGGTTCTTTTGTCAGCAAAGGATTTGATCATGAAACAAAGCGTATTGCGTCACGTGACGCTTGTTAATGAGGTATGGGAATGACTGCATAACGCGGAGCTTTGCGGCAATTTTGGAACCGCGCAGCGGTGGAAAAATTGTCCGGCAACAGCGGCTGGTTATGCATTATTCGTAGTGGCTCCAAAGCCTGAGAACTTTCACCACCCGTTCGTCGTCGAGCACTTGGTAAACCAGACGATGCTGAATATTGATGCGGCGTGAATAGGCCCCCGCAAGATCACCAATGAGCTTCTCAAACGGAGGCGGCTTGCGGTATGGATCTTCTTCTATCAGTGCCAACAATTCCTGGGCTTTTGGCTTGAGACCGCTGAAGGCCAGTTTCTTTGCATCTTTCTGAGCTTGCTTGGTGTAAACCAACTTCCATGTCACCAGTCCAGCTCCTCATCGCATTTATCCACGGGGGTATCCATCCCCTCACGAATAGACTCACGCATGCCCGGTACGGCGAGCAGGTAAAGTGTTTCCTGAATGGCCGACCAGTCTTCCTCGGATACCAAGACAGCTTTGTTCCGCTTTCCCATGATGACGATTGGCTGGTGGGACTCGGCAGTTTCATCAATCAACCGATAAAGGTTGCTGCGCGCCTCTGTTGCTGTGATTCCGGTCATGACGCACCTCTTGCGTGTTCAACTTTTCACCAAGTGTACGCCTTAGGGAACGTACGTCAAGACGAACGTTCTGCATAACGAGGCTGTAGAAAAACCCGATTTCGAGCACTTCTATCGCCTGGCGTCCTAATTTTTTGACTCAACCCGACGTCACACGTGCCGGTTTGGAGCCGCAGCGCGGCGGAAAAGCGGTCACAGTGCTGCCACTTGTTATGGGTTGAAACATCCTGCATCATTTACTCGTGTCTATCTCCGCGGGGTATCAAATGACTGCGCTCGAACTCGAAACCCTCAGAAATGCTGCCATGACGCTCTCCGAACAGGAGCGTGCCGCTTTGGCCAAAGATCTGGTGGCAAGCTTGGACGGCCCTGCAGATGAAGGTGTTGCAGAAGCGTGGGACCGTGAAATTCGCCGAAGAATCCAAAAGATTGATTCGGGAGAAGCAGAGCTGCTTGATGCAGAGGAAGTCCTGTCCCGCGCCAGAGATCGAATCAGAGGCTGATAATTTTGAGAGTAAGTGTCAGCAGGGAAGCTGCTGCGGAATTGGAAGAAGCCGCTGCCTGGTATGAGCAGGAGGAAGTTGGGCTCGGAGAACGCCTGATTGATGCATTTGAGCAAGCAATAAGGCTGCTTGAGGAACCAAATCCCCCGCTGGTTCCAGTCCCCCACAAAGCGGCAGAATCCGGAGCAAAACAGCTCATTCTTTATAGATTCCCTTTCTCGCTCATAACCATCGAAAGAAACCAAACTTTCATCGTCGTTGCTTTTGCCCACCACTCAAGAAAACCAGGCTTTTGGCGGAAACGGATTACCCCATAACGAGGCTGTAGAAAAACCCGATTTCGAGCACTTCTATCGCCTGGCGTCCTAATTTTTTGGCTCAACCAGCCACCTGGCTGAGTCATACTAATATTGGCATTCAGCCACTTGAGCGCCCAGCCAAAGCGCGTTAAATACTGTATTTTGCGCTCACAAAGCAACATCACCCGCTCAAAGCCCCTCATGAAGCGGCCAAGTGACCATAATTCGCTAACTTCTCAATATTGTGCACCATACAGTAGAGCTTCCACTGACCTTGCACCTTCTTCTTGCCCCGTAGGCTGAAGCGGCTCAGCCTCTTCGTCGTGCCAATATTACCGAACACCGGTTCTACTA
>NZ_FOGS01000018.1 GCF_900111305.1 Vreelandella subterranea | reverse complement strand
TTTGAGAAGGGCTGCTCCTAGTACGAGAGGACCGGAGTGGACGCACCTCTGGTGTTCCGGTTGTCACGCCAGTGGCATTGCCGGGTAGCTATGTGCGGACGGGATAACCGCTGAAAGCATCTAAGCGGGAAGCCCCCTTCAAGATGAGACATCCCTGAGGCCGAGAGCCTCCTGAAGGGCCCAGCGAGACCAGCTGGTTGATAGGCACGGTGTGGACGCGCTGCAAGGCGTTGAGCTAACGTGTACTAATGGCCCGTGAGGCTTGACCCTATAACACCCAAGGGGTCTGGTCGTGATGATAACGATGAAGCCGGATACGCACTGAGCTGATGAGTATCAGCCAGTGAGAGACGACACGAAACACGTTGTAAACAGTCAGCATGGTATGCATTTAAAGTTATGCCTGACGACCATAGCAAGCGTGAACCACCTGATCCCTTGCCGAACTCAGCAGTGAAACCGCTTCGCGCCGATGGTAGTGTGGGGTCTCCCCATGCGAGAGTAGGTCATCGTCAGGCACCTATACCAAAAATCCCCCGAGGCTTGCGCCTTGGGGGATTTTTTTTTGCCAGTCTTTTTAACCGCATTATACCCGGGAGTGTTTATTTATCTGGCTGGTTTTTGTGTCAAAATACCGCCTCCAAGGAGGAATGTCATGATACAAATGCGCTGGGAAGAGTTACTTTCCCCTAAACGGCTCCACGACCAACGCTCGGCCAGCACCCGCGAAATAGGGCGTAGCCCGTTTCACAAAGATCACGACCGCATTGTCTTTTCCGGTTCCTTCAGACGTCTTGGGCGCAAAACGCAGGTCCATCCCCTGACTGAAAACGATCATATCCACACCCGCTTGACCCACTCGTTGGAAGTCGGCTGTGTGGGACGCTCTTTGGGAATGATTGTAGGCGAGCTGTTGCGCGATAGGTTGCCGGAATGGATAACACCTGCTGATTTGGGGGTGATCGTTCAAACTGCATGCCTGGGTCATGATATTGGTAACCCTCCTTTTGGACACGCCGGTGAGTATGCAATCCGTGATTGGTTTCAGCGTGCTCAAAGCAGTGGTTTGTTAGAAGGCCTTTCAGACGCTGAGCGCGAAGACCTGTTGACCTATGAAGGCAACGCCCAGGGTTTCCGGGTGATTACCCAGATCGAATATAACCAGTTCAATGGCGGTATGCGGCTATCAGCGGCCACACTGGGTGCGCTGCTCAAATACCCCTGGACCGTGCGCTATAGCGGACGGGCGGGCAAGTTTGGGGCTTATCAGTCAGAGCAGGGGCTGCTCAAGGAAGTGGCCGACGCCGTGGGGCTGCTCCCACAGGGGGAGCAGCGCTGGTGTCGCCACCCTTTGGCCTGGCTGGTGGAAGCGGCTGATGATATCTGTTACGCCCTGCTGGACCTGGAAGACGGCCTGGAGATGGGTATTCTGCGCTACGAAGAAGTGGTGGAGGTGCTGCGTCAGATTGCCGGAGAATTCCCGCCCGAGTATGCCGAGATGCAGGCGCGCAACGTATCCCAGCGCCGCCGTATTGCACTGCTGCGAGGTGCAGCGATGGAGCGCGCCGTGAACGATGTTGGCGCCGTGTTCGTTCAGCACGAACAGGCCCTGCTGAACGGCACGCTTAAGGATGACCTGCTTGAGCTGTGTCATCCGGATTTAGGCTGGGGCGTTAAGGCGGCAAAGCAGCTGGCCCGGGAGCGTATTTTTCAGAATGAGCGGAAGGCAAAGCTGGAAATTGGCGCTTATACAACGCTGGGCATTTTGCTTGAAGCTTTTATTGGTGCTGCGCACGAACTGCACCACACCGGGCGCAGCTCGTTCAAGCATCAGCGTGTTCTCGCCTTGATAGGCGAGAACACGCCGCTGGCCTCCTGGCCGCTCTATGATAGCTATCGACGAATGCTGGACTTTATCGGTGGGATGACGGATCACTATGCTGTCGACCTGGCCCAGGAAATGGGCGGGCGTTTGCGAGGCGATTAGGTGCCATCATACCGAAGGCTGGCGAAGATGCGTCAGCTCCACGAGTTTGGCACGTTCCAGCAGGATATTGATGATTTTATCGTGGATGGGATCGCTGATCTGACCCGGCATGAGCGCGGTCAGTTGGCTTGCCAGCATATCGCCACTAACGACCAAAATGTCAGGTGCCGCGTCATCGGTATCAATGTGCCAACCGGGTAACACCAGCACACCTCGTACCGGTACCGAAACGCCGCATTGTTGTTCTAGCCACTGGCTAAGCCAATCAACCCCTTGGCGTGTTTTATGCAACGGACGCCTTTCTTGCCAGTAGGGAAAGCGAAGGCGCTCACGCTCGACGGCAACGGTATTTTGCCCACGCCCTGAATTACTGATGGGCACGGTGCGTGCGCGTGTTTCGACCACGAAAACGCCGTGCGGGGTCACCACCACATGGTCAATCGTAAAGCTATCCGTCGGCACGTCGTGAAAAACATAGTAAGGGTGCGCATCAGGACGGATAAGCCGCTCAAGTTCCTGGCCGACAGCCAGCTCGCAGGCCAGCCCCAGCTTCAACCGCCGAATGCGCTGGTAGTCGCGCACTAACAGCAGTGAGAATGCCAGAACAAGCAGCGTACTAAGCAAGCCATAGAGTGCCCATTCCACCCAGTCCTGCTTATCGACAAACAGCATTCGCCCCATGCCATAGACCAATGGGGAAAGACTGATTAAGGGGCCTAACGCGCCATTGAGAAACAGGCTTGAGAACGCTTGATCGAGCCGATAGCGCAATGCCTGACCGGGCTCGCGTAGCGGGGTGTCGAAGGGAGATTGGACACGAGCGTCATGCAGACTGCGAAGTACCAAAACAATGCTTGCCATCGCCGCCAAGGGAAAGAGAAAAATCAGCGGTAGCAGATATTCTAGCCAGATCATTGCAAAGTCCTAGTGCGGCGTGACTGCACAGTGACGGTTCGTCCTGGGACGCATGGATTAGCCACCAGCCAGTTTGACTTGATAGCCGCGTGCGGTTAGTTCCTGCCTCAGGCTATCACGGTGATCACCTTGAATTTCAATGATGCCCTCTTTAACAGCGCCGCCTGTGCCACAGCGTTTTTTCAGCGCTTTGGCAAGATCTTTGAGCTCTGCGGTGGTTAGCGGGATACCACTGATCGTCGTGACCCCTTTGCCTTTACGGCCACTGGTTTCGCGACGAATACGGACGATGCCATCAAGTGCCGCAATACGCGCTTGTTCGCTATCGGTATCACAGCGACAGGATTCCAGGGGTTCGCGGCAAGAGAGGCAGGTGTTGCCTTTTTCGGTGGAATATACCAGCCCACCAAGCTGGTCGCGTAGTGAAGCCATCGCGTTATTTTCCTTCAGAGTAATAAGGCTCGGCTGCCTGGCTCATTGACTGGCTTAACTGCCTGACCACGGCAGGTAGCTGAAGCATGCTGCTGATCATGATGGCATTTTCCGGTGTGGTTTCCGCGTCGGGAAAGCGATTCAAGTGAATGACCTTCATGCCAGCTTCAAGGGCCGCCCGTACGCCAACCAATGCATCATCAATGGCAATACAGTTAGCTGCGTTGAACCCCATGATACTCGCGGCATAGAGATGCAAACAGGGTTCTGGTTTCCAGCAGTTGGCGGTGTAGCCACTGAAAAGGCGTTCTGCGAAATAGCCATCAAGCCCCGTTGCTTTGAGCGCAGTGCGAATTTTGCCTTCAGGGCCGTTGGAAACCACAGCGCTCGGGTAAGCGGATAGCTGCTCAAGGGCTTCTTTAGCGCCGGGAATCGTGGTGAGTTCATTGGCGAGCCGTTCAGCCAGGCTGGCACGCATTGCGCTTTCCATGCTTTTGAGCTGATCGTTGCAGACGTCGCCATGGCGTAACTGCAGCTGAGCAACGATATTACGAAAGCGTGAACCTCTAAATTCACCCATATAGTCAGACGGTACGAAAGGAAGTCCCACGCTATTCAGCCCTGTCGACATCTCTTCGGCAAGGAGGGGTTCACTGTCAACCAAGGTGCCATCGCAATCAAATAATAACAGGGGGAGCGGCATGGTAAATTTCCTAGCAGAGACTTAGCAACTGCAGTGACAAACACGATAATTAATCATAGGCCCATTGAACGAGATTTTAGCGTATTTGTGAACAGTGTTCTGTAATTTTTTGCTTGCCTGGACGGTTGAGCTGATTCAGATTAATCAAAATGCGCGGCAATGATGGCGTTCCAGGCCGTTGATTGAGCGCCATTTCTACGTTGTACGAGGCGCACGCAGGGCACGGAGTTACGTGCTAAGCTTTCGAAACCCTAACAAGAGGAGACTGTGACGATGCGACTACCCCCTTGGATCATGCCATTTGTGCTTGCTGCCGCCATGCTGGCCGCCACTAGTGCGGCCACCGCTGACGAACATGAGCACGAACCTCTCGACGATGCAGCGCTCGAGGAAGAATATGGTATTAAAGCAGGTGCTGTTAAGCGGGACGCGGAAGACCGCAGCAGCGATACCTCTGACGCCGAGAGCAATGGTGCTGAGGAAGAAGAGGCAGAAGATGAAGAAACCTCAGCGGGTACTGGCGGCAGCGGCGATGCGAATGCGGATAACGGAGAAAGTGATGACAGCGAAAGCGACGCCGAAGACGAAGAGTAAGTGTCCCATCCAATAAGTGTCCATTAAAAAGACGGCCAAGTTGGCCGTCTTTTTTGATCGGGGCTATATGGCGTTGGCGTTACGTTACCTTGGGGGCCAGCTCGCCACGCTCGTAGCGCTGGTACATGGTTTCCAGGTTGATCGGTTTGATCTTGCTGGCATTGCCCGCGGTACCAAAGGCTTCATAACGCGCAATACACAGCTCGCGCATGGCCGATACCGTTTCCTTGAGGAATTTGCGCGGGTCGAATTCTGACGGATTCTCCGCCAGGAAGCGACGCACTGCCCCGGTGGACGCCAGACGCAGGTCGGTATCAATGTTGACCTTGCGCACACCGTGCTTGATGCCCTCAACGATCTCCTCGACGGGCACCCCGTAGGTTTCAGGGATCTGGCCACCGTACTGATTGATGACATCGAGCCATTCCTGGGGAACGGAGGACGAACCGTGCATCACCAGATGGGTATCGGGAATGCGTGCGTGGATCTCCTTGATACGCTGGATCGACAGCGTGTCGCCTGTCGGCGGCTGGGTAAACTTGTAGGCGCCGTGGCTGGTACCGATGGCAATCGCCAGGGCGTCTACGTGGGTAGCCTTGACGAACTCGGCGGCTTCTTCCGGGTCGGTGAGCAGTTGCTCCATGCCGAGTTTGCCTTCGGCACCGATGCCGTCTTCCTCGCCGGCCATGCCGGTTTCCAGGCTACCCAGGCAGCCCAGTTCGCCCTCGACGGAAACGCCGCAGGCATGCGCCATGTCGACGGCGCGGCGCGTCACATCAACGTTGTACGCGTAATCTGTGGGGGTCTTGCCGTCTTCGCCCAGCGAGCCATCCATCATTACCGATGAGAAGCCGAGCTGGATAGAGCGCTGGCAGACGGCCGGGCTGGTTCCATGATCCTGGTGCATGACGACAGGGATATGCGGAAACTCTTCAACGGCCGCCAGAATCAAGTGGCGCAGAAAAGGGGCGCCCGCGTACTTGCGGGCACCAGCGGACGCCTGGACGATGACCGGTGAGTCAGTCGCATCGGCGGCTTCCATGATGGCGCGCATCTGCTCCAGGTTATTAACGTTGAATGCCGGAACGCCGTAGCCGTATTCGGCGGCATGGTCGAGCATTTGGCGCATGCTGATCAAAGCCATTGAGTCACCTTATCTGTGAGGTTAATGCTGGTATCGGAGTCAACGGGCGCAGCGAGCGCCCGCTAAAATGTTAACGATTATCCGCGTTGGGCGGCGGCTTCAAGCGCTGCCACGGCAGGTAGCTGTTTGCCTTCGACGTATTCAAGAAAGGCGCCGCCGCCGGTTGAGATGTAGGACACACGATCTTCAATGGCGTATTTATCGATGGCCGCCAAGGTATCACCGCCACCAGCGATTGAGAAAGCGCTGCTTGCGGCGATGGCATGGGCGATTACTTCGGTGCCTTTGCCAAACTGATCAATTTCAAACACGCCGACCGGGCCATTCCATAAAATGGTACCGGCGTTTTTCAACAGGCTGGCCAGATGCGCGGCGGTATCGGGGCCGATGTCCAGGATCATTTCGTCATCGGCCACCTGGTCGACCGGCTTGACCACCGCGTCGGCAGATTCGGAGAATTCGGTCGCCACCACCACATCGGTGGGTAGCGGTATAGTGACTTTTTCCATCAGCGCTTTTGCCTGGCCGATTAAATCCGCCTCATGGAGCGACTTGCCGACATTGTAGCCTGCGGCGGCAATGAACGTATTGGCGATGCCGCCGCCAACAATCAGTTGGTCGCACTTGTCGGAAAGCGCGGTCAGCACGTCCAATTTGGTCGACACTTTGGAGCCGCCAACAATCGCCGCCATGGGCCGAGCGGGGTGAGCCAGGGCCTTTTCCAGCGCATCAAGTTCCTGGGCGAGCAGCGGGCCTGCGCACGCCTTCGGGGCAAAGCGCGCAACGCCGTGGGTCGATGCCTGAGCGCGGTGGGCAGTGCCGAAGGCATCCATCACGAAGATATCGCACAAGCTGGCATACTGTTTGGCCAGCTGTTCGTCGTCCTTCTTCTCGCCGGTGTTGAAGCGCACGTTTTCCAGCAGCACAACGTCGCCGTCGGCCATTGTCGGTGCACGGTCAAGATAGTCGGTAACCAGCTTGACAGGGCGGCCCAGCAGTTCACCCAGGTGTGCCGCCACGGGGGCCAGGGAAAATTCGTCGGCGGATTCGCCTTCCGCCGGGCGACCCAGGTGGCTCATCAGCAGGACCTTGGCTCCGGCCTCGGCGGCCGCCTGGATAGTCGCAAGCGCCGCCCGCAGACGCGCATCGCTGGACACACGCCCGTGCTTGATCGGTACGTTGAGGTCTTCACGAATCAGTACGCGCTGCCCTTTCAAGGGCAGGTCGGTCATTTTTTGCACGTTCATGCGAGTATTTCCTCGTGTTCAAGCGGGTGAAAAGTCATGATGCGGCCCTGCAAGTCAGCGTGCGCTGCCATCCGTCAGCGTGGCCAGGCGCTGGGTGATGTCCAGCATGCGATTGGCAAACCCCCATTCGTTATCAAACCAGCAAAGCAGTTTGACCAGGCGCCTGCCTGCCACCCGTGTCTGTGTGGCGTCTAGGATGCCAGAGCGCGGGTCGTGATTAAAATCGATCGATGCCATGGGGGCTTCGGTATAACCTAATACCCCCGCCAATCGCTGCTGGCTGGCTTCCCGCAGCAGCGCATTCACCTGGTCGGCATCGGTGTCCTGGTTCACCGTCAGCGCCGCATCCATGGCGGATACGTTAATGGTGGGGACGCGCACATGCAGGCACTCAAAACGACCGGCAAGGCTTGGCATCAGGCGGCTGATGCCCAACGCCAGGCCGGTGTCCACCGGCACGATGGATTGCATCGCCGAGCGCGTCAGGCGCAGATCGGTCTGATGGTAGGCGTCAATGACCGGCTGATCATTCATGGCCGAATGAATCGTGGTGGTCACGCCGTGTTCCAGTCCCAGTGCGTTGTCCAGAACGGTCAATAAGGGTACCAGGCAATTGGTGGTACACGAGGCCGCCGAGATAATGCGCTGAGAGTGCGTCAGCTCGTCCTGGTTAATACCCCATACGATGGTGGCATCGACATCGCTTTCCGCGGGTTGAGAAAACAGCAGACGCTTGGCGCCGGCGTCCAGATGACGCTCTGCGGTGGCGCGATCCTTGAAGCTGCCCGAGCACTCCAGTACCAGATCAATATCCAGGGCGGCCCAGGGAAGTGACCCTGGGTCCTGTTCGCAGAGCACATGAATGCGCTGACCCTTGATCAGCAGCGCTTCGCCATCGTTATCCACCTCACCTGGAAAACGGCCGTGAGTGGTATCGTAACGGGTAAGATAGGTAATGGTCGCCAGGTCGGAAAGTTCATTGATCGCCACCACCTCAATCTCGGGGTGGTCACGCTCAACCAGCGCGCGCAGGATGCATTGACCTATGCGTCCGTAGCCATTGATGGCGATGCGATACCTTTTGGAGTCAGCCATGTCGCGAAGCGGCTCTTGAAAGTGGAGCAGGGGCCACGATGGGCATGAAAGTAGGTGCGATGATAACGTATTTCAGCGGGTGATGCTTATCCACTGCCCACGCCTATCAGCTCCCACGCCAGTGGTAGTAATAGAGCAGTAAAAATGCCGGTCAGGCTCATCCCCAATGAGGCAAAGGCACCGGCGGTATGGCTTAGCTCAAAGGCGCGCACGGTGCCAATCGCGTGACCATTCAGCCCCAGAGCAAAGCCGATAATGCGCTCGTCGTCGATGTGTAAAACCCTTGCGCAAAGGCTCACACACGGGATGGTGACGACCCCCGTCACCAGCAGGGCGCCCATCAGCAGGGCCACGTTGCCACCCAACTGTTCGGTAATGCCAATGGCGATGGGCGCAGTAACGGATTTGGCGGCGATAGAGGCCAATATCTGACCGGGGCTGCCCATTAACCAGGCAATACCCAACGCATAGAAGGTTGCCAGTGCCGCAGAGATGGGCAGGCATACCGCTAACGGGCGCCAGAGTGCGCGAATACGTGGCAGTTGCTGGTAAAGCGGCATTCCCAGGGCAACCGTCGCCGGGCCTAACAGGACCGTCAGCCAAGCAGCACCCTGCTGATAGGTGGCATAAGGCATCCCTATCAGCGCTAATGCCCCGGCCAACAGTAATGCGGCGATCAGGATGGCGGGCAGCCAAGAAGGCTGTTTTAGACGATTGAATAGCGCGCTGCCCACCAAGAAGGCTGCCAGTGTCAGCCCGACGGCAAACAGCGGCGTCGCCGTGAGCGTTGCTAATACGTCAGTGGGCATGATGCCCCATGAGGCGTTTCAGAAGCCAGAGTGTCGTGACCACGCTCAGCAGCGTCCCGAGTGACAGCGCTACGAGAATGGCAAGCCATTGGCCTGCCAGTTCATCGAGAATAAAGAAGACGCCCACAACGCCGGGCATGATGAGCATGGCGAGCAGCCCAATCAGCGGCTGGGCCGCGGCCGAGATGCTCGACGGCACGCGGCCGATGACGGAAAGGGTGACGCCCATCAACAGCATGCCGACCACACCGGAGGAAATGGGCAGACCGGAGAAATGGATGACCACTTCGCCGATCAGCCAGTAGCTAATCAGCCATAGCAAGCCGTTCAACGCGGGCATGGCCTACCTCGCTCGCCTAGCCGAGTAGCTCATTGGCCTGTTTGACGACATTCTCGACAGTAAAGCCAAAGTGCTTGAACAGGTCGCCTGCGGGGGCTGACTCGCCGTAGGTGGTCATGCCGATCACGCGGCCATCAAGGCCCACGTACTTGTACCAGTAGTCCGCATGCCCGGCTTCGATGGCGATACGCTTGGTCACCGCCTTGGGCAGTACGCTTTCACGGTACTCGGCATCCTGGCCGTTAAAGCGGTAGGCCGAGGGCATGGACACGACGCGTACGGCCTTGCCCTGCTGTTCGAGCTCGGCGGCGGCGTCCATCGCCAAGGACACTTCTGAGCCGGTGGCAATCAGAATAAGCTCGGGCGTTACGGGCGTGCCTTCACTGTCCTTGAGAACAGGGTCTTTAAGCACGTACGCCCCGTTTTGAATCGACGCCAGTTGCGCCTTGGTGCGCGGCTGATGGGGCAGGCCCTGGCGCGAGAGAACCAGCGCGGTGGGGCCGGAGTGGCGTTTGAGGGCGGCGTCCCAGGCGGCCACGGTTTCCACCGCATCGCAGGGGCGCCAGGTGTTCAGGTTGGGCGTGGTGCGCAGGCTGGTCAGCTGCTCGATCGGCTGGTGGGTCGGGCCATCTTCGCCAAGGCCAATGGAGTCATGGGTGAAGACATAAATCGCCTGCTGCCCCATCAACGACGCCATGCGCACTGAATTACGCATGTACTCCATGAAGATCAGGAAGGTCGCCCCGAACGGCACAAAACCGCCATGCAGGCCAATCCCGTTCATGACTGCGCCCATGCCAAACTCGCGCACGCCATAGTGCAGGTAGTTGCCACTGGCGTCTTCCGGCGTGATCGCTTTGGCGCCGTTCCAGAACGTCAGGTTCGACGGGGCCAGGTCGGCACTGCCACCCAATAGCTCCGGCATCTGCGGGCCAATCACGTTCAAGGTTTCAAATGAGGCCTTGCGTGAGGCAATGCTGTCGCCCTTTTCCTGGGTTTGCTCAAGCAGCGCTTCGGTGGGCAGTTCGGCCGGCAATTGGGCCTTCATGCGGCGCTGGAATTCGCGTGCTTCGGCGGGGAACGCCTCCGCGTAGCGCTCAAACCGGGCATTCCACGCCTGCTGGCGTGCGCGACCGGCCTCGCGGGCATCCCAGGCCGAATAAATCGGCTCCGGTATGTGGAAGGGCGCATGGGGCCAGCCCAGTTGCTCGCGCGCAGCCGCCACTTCGTCATCACCCAGTGCCGCCCCATGGGCTTCTTCTTTGCCCTGCTTGTTAGGGGCACCGAAGCCGATGATGGTTTTGCAGATGATCAGGCTGGGTTTGTCATCGTGGCTTTTGGCCAGTTCAATGGCCGCGTTGACCTCTTCCGGCTTGTGGCCATCCACATTGGGCACCACGTGCCAACCGTAGGCTTCGAAGCGCTTGGCGGTATCGTCGGTAAACCAGCCTTTTACTTCGCCGTCGATGGAGATGCCGTTATCGTCATACACCGCGATCAGCTTGCCGAGCTGCTGGGTGCCGGCCAGCGAGGCCGCTTCGTGGGAAATGCCCTCCATCAAGCAACCGTCACCCAGGAAGCACCAGGTGTGGTGGTCGACGATGGTGTGACCAGGCCGGTTGAATTGTGCCGCCAGGGTTTTTTCCGCGATGGCAAAGCCCACCGCGTTGGCAAAGCCCTGCCCCAGCGGGCCCGTGGTGGTTTCAATGCCCGGCGCGTAGCCATATTCCGGATGCCCGGCGGTCGGCGAATGCAGCTGGCGGAAGTTCTGCAGTTGTTCCAGGCTCAGCTCGTAACCGGTCAGGTGGAGGAGCGAATAGAGCAGCATGGAACCGTGTCCGTTGGACAGCACGAACCGGTCACGATCGGCCCATTTGGGGTCTTCGGGGTTGTGCTTGAGGTGGTCATTCCACAGCACTTCGGCAATATCCGCCATCCCCATGGGCGCGCCCGGATGGCCGGACTTGGCCTTCTGGACGGCATCCATGGAAAGGGCGCGAATGGCATTGGCCAGCTCAAAACGGGACGGCATGGGGTGCTCCTCGCCTGAAAACGTGAATAATAAAAGCGCTATTGTCGCTGACTTCCCGGGCGTCGGCAAATTCTATGGCCTCGTTCTGGGAAGAACTTCCAACAGCGTGTAAACTTTGGCCCCCGAAGCGCAGTGTTGCTTCTTTAATAGGTGGGCAGGGAACTTCCTGCCATGATTTCCTGATGATGCTGCGGCGACTTGCCGCCGTCACACCGAGGGTAGAGTGCGCGATGAGCGAATATTCCCTGTTTACCTCCGAGTCCGTCTCCGAAGGCCATCCGGATAAAATTGCCGACCAGATTTCCGATGCGGTGCTGGATGCCATTATCGCCCGTGACAAACAGGCGCGCGTTGCCTGTGAAACCCTGGTCAAGACCGGTGTCGCGATCATTGCCGGTGAAATCAGCACGAATGCCTGGGTGGACCTTGAGACCCTGGTACGTGATGTGATTACCGAGATTGGCTATACCTCATCGGATGTAGGCTTCGATGGCGCCACCTGTGGCGTGGTCAACCTGATCGGTAAACAGAGCGTCGATATTGCCCAGGGCGTTGACCGTAGCAAGCCGGAAGATCAGGGCGCGGGCGATCAGGGGTTGATGTTTGGCTACGCCACCAACGAGACCGACTCCTTCATGCCGGCGCCGATCCACTACTCGCATCGTCTGGTGGAACGCCAGGCCGAGCTGCGCAAGAATGGCCTGCTGCCTTGGCTGCGCCCGGATGCCAAGAGCCAGGTGACCTTCCGTTATAATGAGCAAGGTCAACCCTGTGGCGTCGATGCCGTGGTGCTCTCCACCCAGCACGATCCGGATATCGACCAGGAAGACCTGCGTACCATGGTCAAACGGGAAATTATCGAGCAGGTGATCCCCGCCGAATGGCTCGATGAAGATACCCAATACCACATCAATCCGACCGGCAAGTTCGTGATTGGCGGCCCGGTGGGCGACTGTGGCTTGACCGGCCGCAAGATCATTGTCGATACCTACGGTGGCATGGCACGCCATGGCGGCGGCGCCTTCTCGGGCAAGGACCCGTCCAAGGTTGACCGCAGCGCGGCCTATGCGGGGCGCTATGTGGCGAAAAACATCGTGGCGGCGGGCCTCGCCGACAAATGTGAAATCCAGATCTCCTACGCGATCGGCGTGGCCGAACCGACCTCCGTGTCCATCGATACCTTCGGTACCGGCAAGGTGAGTGATGCCCAGATCGTCAAACTGGTGCGTGAGCATTTTGATCTGCGTCCTTTCGCGATTACCCGAATGCTCGATCTGCTACACCCGATGTACCAGCTGACCGCCGCCTACGGACACTTCGGCCGCGAGCCATTTGAGCACAGCTACCATTGGGTCGATGATAAAGGCCATACCCAACAAGAGACGTTTATCGCCTTCCCTTGGGAGCGCACCGACAAGGCCGATGCGCTCCGTCAGGCAGCTGCTTTGTAAGATATTTGCTCGCTGTGGTGTAAGAAAACGTCCCTTTGGCGCATGCCGGGGACGTTTTTATTGGGGTGTGCAGGGGCGAAGATTAGGGGCGAAGGTTGCGATGAGAATAATTTGCGATTATATTGCGCTCGCTGGTAAATGCGTATCAGTGCTATCAATTGCCTGGTCAACGAAGGCGCTAGTTGGCCCGGCATTGCAACCTTTACACCTCTACGAATAGTGACGGGTGATCCATGAAACGTCTTCTTGCTGTGACCGGATTCTGCACCCTGCTGGGCCTGGCTTCGTCCTCGGCCCTGGCGGGCGACACGCAATACCCCTTGACGCTGAACAACTGCGGGGTAGAAGTGACCTTCGAACAGGCGCCCGAACGAGCGATTGGCCTCGGTCAAAACAGCGCTGAGCTGATGCTGATGCTCGGCCTGGAAGACAGAATGGCGGGCACGGCCTTCTGGCCCAATAGTGTCTTGCCCCAACTGGCCGATGCCAACGAACAGGTGAAAGTACTGACGGTGGAGTTCCCGACCTTCGAGTCGATTCTGGCCGAACAGCCGGACTTCGTGGCGGCGGCGCTCCCCAGCCTGATGGGGGAGTCCAGCCGGGTGGCGACACGCGACGACTTCCGCAAGATGGGCATACCGACCTACCTGTCGCCCGGTACGTGTGTCGCTGAGGGCATGGCCCGGGACAAGTACGGCTACGGCGATCGCGCCCAGCTTTGGAATATGGACGCCCTGTATCACGAGATTGAAGACCTCGCCCGGATTTTCGATGTCAACGATCGCGGCGATGCCTTGATCGACGACCTGAAGCAGCGTGAAGCCGCGCTGCGGGCAGCGTCTCCTGACAGCGACGAGCCGCTCTCCTATCTATTCTGGTTCTCCAGCTCTTCTCCCGCGGCGGATGCCCACCTGGGCGGCAAGTACAGCGCATCCGGCTTTATCGCCGACGTGCTGGGGGGCACTAACGCCATCGAGTCCGAGGCGGAATGGCCAACACTGGGCTGGGAAAGCATTATCGCCACTGAACCGGATGTGATCGTGGTGGCGCGTGTTGAGCGCGATCGCTGGGAACTGGACGACGCCAACGCGAAGATCGAGTTCCTCAAATCGGATCCGGCGACACGTGAGATGAAAGCGGTCAAGAACGAGGCCATCGTGGTCATGGACGGCCAAGCAATGAACCCCACGCTCAGGACGATTTTCGGCGCCGAGCAGGTGGCCGAACAGCTTGAGGCGATGGGGCTGAGATGAGTGTGACGATGAGCATGCCGCAGGCCGCCGAGCGTTTGCCGCGTCTGGTAGGGAGGTCTGGGCTGCTGTTGGCATCACTGCTGATCATTGGGTTGGTGGTGGGCATCAGTGTCGGGATCGGCGATATGCCGATCCCGCTCTCTACGACCTATGCGGTGATCACCAACAAGCTCGGCTGGACCTCCTTCGAGCTCAACCGTATCCACGCAACCATTATCTGGGATTACCGCTTGAGCCGGGCGCTGTTCGCCGCCTTGTGTGGCGCCGGGCTGGCGCTGGCCGGTGCCATCATGCAGTCGATCCTGCGCAACCCTCTGGCAGAGCCGTATGTGCTGGGTATTTCGGCCGGTGCATCGACGGGCGCTGTTCTGATCGTCATCTTGGGGCTCGGCGCCGGCGCGGTATCGCTCTCCTCGGGGGCCTTTATCGGCGCCTTTGCCGCTTTTCTGTTTGTGGCGCTGCTGTCGAACGGTGCGCGCGGCGGGGCCGACCGGACCATTCTGGCTGGGGTCGCGGCATCGCAGCTGTTCAACGCCGTGACCTCCTATATCGTCACGACGGCGGGTAATGCACAGCAGGCAAGGGATGTGATGTTCTGGCTGCTCGGCAGCTTTGGCGGCGTGCGCTGGCCCGAGTTCTATCTGGCCCTGGCGGTCGTGGGCCTCGGGCTGGTCGCATGCCTGTGCTACGCGCGGGTACTGGACGCGTTTGCCTTTGGTGATGAAGCCGCAGCTTCGTTGGGGGTCAATGTGGCACAAACACGGATCATCCTGTTTGCGCTGACGGCTGTCATAACGGCCACTATCGTCAGCATGGTCGGCACCATTGGCTTCGTTGGCCTGGTGGTTCCCCACGCGGCGCGTTTCGTGGTGGGCCCTCGCCATGCCGTCCTGCTGCCTGCCTGCGCCATCGTGGGGGCAATCTTCATGGTGCTGGCGGATATCGCCTCCCGCGTACTGATTCCGCAGCAGTCCCTGCCGATTGGCGTGGTCACGGCGCTGGTAGGCGTCCCCTTCTTCTCTGTCATTCTTTATCGGTTGCAGCGTGCATCATGAGTATCAAGGCCGAGAACCTGATCTGGAAAATCGGCACCAAGACGGTGATCGACGGCGTCTCATTCGAGGCCGAACCGGGTAAGCTGCTGGGCGTGCTGGGCCCCAACGGCTCTGGCAAGACCTCGCTGCTACGGCTGCTGGCCAGGCTCAAGCGACCGCATGCCGGACGGGTCGTGCTGGGAGGACAGGATCTTGCCACCTTTCGCCGCCGGGCCATTGCCAAGCGCGTGGCCTTCATCGAGCAGCACGCCACGACCAATGCCAATCTCAAGGTGATCGATGTGGTCAAGCTGGGCCGCTTCCCGCACCGTTCGATGCTATCGGGCTGGACGCGGGAGGACGATACGGCGGTCAACGAGGCGCTGGCGCGTACCGGCATGAGCGTAAAACGGGACGATGCCTGGCATAGCCTGTCCGGCGGCGAGAAACAACGCACCCATGTGGCGCGGGCCCTGGCCCAATCGCCCCAGGAGCTCATCCTTGACGAACCCACCAACCATCTGGATGTGCAGCATCAGATCAACCTGTTGCGGCTGGTCTCCAGCCTGCCGATGACCAGCATCATGGCCCTTCATGACCTCAACCACGCCGCCATGTATTGCGATCGGTTGCTGGTCATGCAGGAGGGCAGGATCGTCGCCACCGGTACGCCCGAAGAGGTGCTGACCCAGCGACTGTTGCGTGATGTTTTCTTGGTAGACGCCCATGTGGAGACCTCGCCCCACCATGCTCGACCGCATATTCAGTTCGCGCGCTAGGAGCTAGGTGCCCATCTTTATTTCCACGCATTGCAACACGGCCCATTTAAGGTAAATTAAACTTAACGGGTGCGTGAGCAGGCGCCGTGTCTTTCTGGCAATCATGCGAGGGCGGGTATGCAGGGCGGGCGATGGATCCTGAAAGCAGTATGGCTGGGCGGGCTTTTAGCCGTGGCGCTAACGGCGCAGGGAGAGGAGTGCCCCGATTGGCCCGCTGAGCGGCTGGCGCAGGAAAGCCAGGCGCTGGCCGAGCAGGTGCAGCGTTGGGACACCGCCTACCACGACGAGGGCGTCACGCTGATCGACGATGCGCTCTACGATCAGACCGTGGAGCGCCTGGCCAGCTGGCAGCGCTGTTTGGGCGCAGAACCGGATCATCGCCCGCTGACGCGGGTGACCAGCAGCAGCGGCACCCTAGCGCACCCAGCGGCCCAGCGCGGTCTCAATAAAACCGATGACGAGGGTGTCAGGCGCTTTACCAGCCGTCGTGAAGACCTGTGGATTCAACCCAAAGTCGACGGCGTGGCGATTACCCTGCGCTATGCCGATGGTGAGCTGGTCGAAGCCGTCAGCCGCGGGGACGGCGAACGGGGCCAGGACTGGACGACTCGAGCACGGCAACTCCCCGCCATTCCCAATACGCTACCCGAGCCGATTTCTGCGCTACTCCAAGGCGAGCTGTACTGGCGGATGGAAGCGCACATTCAGTCGCGCTCACCCGCTTCGGGTGCCCGGGGTGCGGTGGCCGGCGCCATGGCACAGTCTTCGCCTGAAGCGGCCACCCTTGAGCGTATTGGCCTGTTTATCTGGGGCTGGCCTGACGGCCCGACCGACATGGACAGCCGCTTAGCCCAACTGAGTGCGCTGGGGTTTGATACCGCCGACTATACCCACCGACTGGATGATCATCACAATGCGGCTTATTGGCGGGATAAGTGGTTCAACGGCCCGCTGCCGTTTGCCACTGACGGCGTCGTGCTCAAGCAGGCCGAGCGCCCCGGCGTACGCCGCTGGTCATCGTCGCCACCGGAGTGGGCAGTGGCCTGGAAATATCCGGCCCAGCAGGCGCTGGCAGAGGTGCGCGGTATCGAGTTTCGCGTCGGGCGCACCGGGCGGGTAACGCCGCTGGTATGGCTTAACCCAGTGGTGTTAGAAGGGCGGCGCATCAGCCGCGTCTCGCTAGGCTCCCTGGAGCGCTGGGAGTCGCTGGATGTTCGTCCCGGCGACCAAGTAGCGATTACGCTAGCGGGACTAACGATCCCCCAGCTAAGCGAAGTGGTGTGGCACACCCAGGAGCGCTCGCCGCTGTCCCCGCCGCCACCCCAGCGCTACCATCTGCTGAGCTGTTTTGAGTTAACCCCCGGCTGTGAAAGCCAACTGCTGGCGCGGCTTAGCTACCTGGGCGAGCAGTTAGGTATGCAGGGTATCGGGGAGGGTACCTGGCAAGCGCTGGTAGAGGCGGGTGTCGTCACCCAGTTACTCGACTGGCTGGACGTTGAACCACGCCAACTGCGCGAGGCCTACGGTATTGGCGAGGCCACCGCCGCCTCGCTCACTGAGCAATTTCAAGTCGCCCGTAGTCAGCCGTTTCCGGCTTGGCTAAGGGCGCTGGGCGCGCCGCCGGGGAGTGAGGTGGTTCGCGGGGACTGGTATGAGTTAGCGAGTTACCAGCGCGAACAGTGGCAAGCCGTTCCAGGCGTTGGCCCGGTGCGTGCTGAGGCGCTGGTCGCGTTTTTCAGCCACCCGCAAGTGCAGCGCATGGCCGCACAGCTTAACCAAGCGGGGGTTGCTGGTTTTTAGCCCAACCCGGTGAGGCGCAGCATTAAACCGAGATAGAGCGGAATCAGCAGCGGCGCAAGCAGCGTCGTGACCAGCACCGCTAACGCGCCTTTTTGTGGCTGGATGCCCAATTCCATGGCGACCACCACGACGTTGGAGGCCATGGGCACCACGCCTATCAGCAACAGCGCCATGGCCAGTTCCGTGGAAAGCGGCGCCGCCCACTGCAGCATTAAAGCGGCCCCCAGCATGACCAGCGGCCAGAGCAGGTAGCGAAGGCCCAGGCAGGTGGCCACAAAGCGCGTATCCCAGGCGGCAAGCGTCACTTGGCTTAGGGTCATGCCGATAATCATCATGCCCAGCAGGGTGTAGGTGGCGGGGAACACCTGTAGTGAACTCATGACCGCGGCGGGGACGGTGATTTCAAGGGCACTCAGTAGTAACGCTGACAGGAAGGCGTAGATAAGCGGTAAGCGGGAAATCTTGATCAGGCTTTCGCGTATCGAAAAGCGTCCGCGAGCGCTGAGGTAAAAACCCACGGTAAATTCATAGATATTGATCCCCAGCATGCAGAACAGGTAAAGCGTAACGCCCTCGGGGGGCAGCAATATCAACGCAATCGGCAAGCCAAAGTAGCCGGTATTGCCGGTTCCCGAGGAGAACGCCAGCAGGGCGGCTTCCTGTTCGCCAAAGCGGTGGCGCGTGAAGCGTTGTACCACTAGCGCCATCAGACTCGCGATAATGAACAGCGCTAATGTGAGCAGTAAGTAATCAGGCGTGGGCCCGCCGTTCATCAGCGCGCGAAAAATGGTAAAGGGGGCAATCAGGTAAATCAGCAGCGTTGCAATCGGGCGAGGGTCCAGCTTGAGCCGTTGGGCGGCCAGCCAGCCTAACCCCACATAGCTGAGTAACATGAGCAGCGGCCCAACCAATGCGCCAGGTGAAAGATCCATTTACGCCCCCCATCATACGTGTGTCATCGATGAACATGAGTCGAATTAAAGGCCGAGCGTGGAATCTTTCATTAGCCTCAGCGCAACGGAACAGCGAGAATACCGCAAAATATCATGACTATTGACACATTGTGAGGAAATCCCATGAGTCGCCACGAGCATCCGCTAGGTATTAGCTTTGAATTCTTTCCACCGGGCACTGATGCCGGGCGCGACAAGCTAATCCAGACTCGCGATGAGCTGGCCGCCCGCAACCCGCGGTTTTTCTCGGTTACTTACGGTGCCGGTGGTTCGACTCAGGCGCGTACTCGCGAGATTGTTCGCAAGGTGAGTCAGAGCGGTGTGACTACTGCCCCACACCTGTCCTGCATCGGGAGCGAAAAAGCCCTGCTACGCGATCTGCTGGCCCAGTACCGAGAAGAAGGTGTCGACAGCCTGGTGGCTCTGCGCGGCGATATGCCGTCCGGTATGGCCAGCATCGGCGAGCTGCGCTATGCCAACGAGCTGGTGGAGTTCATTCGTGATGAAACCGGCAATCACTTTGATATCGCCGTGGCTGCGTATCCCGAATCTCATCCACAGGCCCCCAGCCTCGACCGAGATGTGGAAAACTTTGCCCGCAAGATGAAAGCGGGTGCCAATATGGCCATCACCCAGTATTTCTTTACCGCCGATGCGTACTTCCATTTTGTCGACAAAGCACGCGCGTTAGGCGTCGAGCAGCCGATTATTCCCGGCATTATGCCAATTACCAACTACACCAAGCTGGCGCGTTTTTCTGACGCCTGTGGTGCCGAGATCCCGCGTTGGATTCGCAAGCAGCTGGAATCCTACGGTGACGACAGCGAGGCCATTGCCGATTTCGGCACCGATGTCGTCAGTCGACTCTGCCAGCGTTTGCTGGATGGTGGTGCGCCGGGTCTGCACTTTTACACGCTTAATCAATCCAAGCCGGTGCTGAAGATTGTCGATAATCTGAGTGGCTAGAAGAACCCTGAAATACGAAAACCCCGCCTAGTTAATCGTGAGCGGGGTTTTTTTTAGGCTTGGCGTTTAGCGACTGGCGTCAATTAGCCCGTTTGCGGCGTCTTGTTGCCGCCGCCGTGCTGCTTACGCTGCATGATAAACAGGGTGGCACCAATGGCCAGGCCTGCTACATCGGTATAAATACCGCCGTAAATCATGAAGATCGCGCCTACCAGCATGACGATACGCTGGAGTGTATTCACCGGACCGAAGAACCATTTCTGGACCATGCCCGAGAGCAATACGATACCCAGTGTTGCGGTCACCCCGACGCGCAGGATCTGCATGGCCGAGCCTTCCATCAACATGGCCGGGCTGTAGAAGAACATGAACGGCACGATGAAAGCGGCTAACCCGATCTTGAACGAGGCCACCGAGGTGCCCATGGGGTTGTCGCCGGAAATACCCGCAGCCGCATAGGAGGCCAGTGCCACCGGCGGGGTGATCGCGGAGACCACCGCAAAGTAGAACACGAAGAAGTGGGCAACCAGCGGCTCGATGCCGATGTTGATCAGGCCGGGTGCGACGACCGATGCGGCTACGGCATAGGCTGCCGTAGTGGGCATGCCCATCCCCAGCAGAATACTGATCAGCATGGCAAACACCAGCGCCAGAAGCTGGCTCACGCCCGCCAGACCGAGCAGCAGCGACGAGAAACGAGCCCCTACGCCGGTCAGCGAGATAACCCCGACAATCAGACCCGCACAGGCACACACGGCGATGATCTGGATTGACATGGTGCCCGCCAGCTGGAGCGCCCTTAAAATGGCGCGAAGCCCCATTTTGTTAGGTGAAATCCAGCTGACAACCGCCGCTGATGCCGTTGCCAGAGTCCCTGCACGAATCACCGAATAGCCCATGAACAGTGCGACAATCAGGATGATAATGGGGGCGAACAGGTAGACCTGCTTGACCAGCCTGGAGAATAGCGGGATCTCATCTTTGCGCATGCCGCGCATGCCTTTGCGGGCCGCTTCAAAGTCGACCATGAAGTAGACGGATGCAAAGTAGAGAACGGCAGGAATGATGGCGGCAATGGCAATTTCGGTATACGGAATGCCGGTTACTTCGGCCATGATGAAGGCGCCCGCGCCCATGATCGGCGGCATGATCTGCCCGCCGGTAGAGGCGGCCGCTTCAATCGCGCCGGCGCTGCGCGCTGGGTAACCCACCTTTTTCATTAGCGGGATCGTCAGCGAGCCGGTCGAGACGACGTTGCCGGCGGATGTGCCGTTGATCATGCCCATCAGGCCAGACGCAAAGATAGATACCTTGGCCGGGCCACCGCGAGCCCGCCCCGCCGCCGCAAAGGCGAAGTTGACGAAATAATCGCCCACTTTGGAGGCCTGCAGAAAGGCAGCGAAAATAATGAACAGGATAATGTAAGTCGATGATACGGCAGTGGTGGGCCCGAGAATGCCGGTATCGGTATACACCTGACTGAAGAAGCGCTGCAGTGAAAGGCCCGGGTAGCCCAGAAAGCCGGGCAACGCAGGACCCGCAAAAACATAGGTCAAAAATACCGCCGAGATGACCACCAGCGCCAATCCGGCGACGCGACGGGTCAGCTCCAGAATCAGCATGGAGCCTGCAATAGCCGCCCAGGAGATTCCTGACGGAGCAAAGGATGTGCCGGTCGACATGCGTATGTTGGTGTTGAACACCACCAGCAAGTAGCCTGCACTGGCGGCTGCGCACACCATGAGAACCAGATCTGCCGGATTAAAACGATGGCGTGCCTGGCGATAAAACCATGACAGTACAATGGCACCCGCTGTGGTCGCCATGAGCGGGTAACCGTAATGCCAGTTCTCGACGCTGGGGTCGATACGCATTGCTTCGCCACTGAGGGTCTGGTGCATCAGAAACACTTGCACCAGTGTATAGGTGGCGGGAGCAAGCAGCGCATAACTGGCCCACTTCAAGGCAGCGCCAGATGCCTGGTGGTCATCTTCGGCAAAACGGGCACCGGCAAACAGGCCGTAACCGAGAATAAGCGCGCCGGCAATGTGCAGGATACGAAACGACCAGGTTTCCAGCGGAAACACATTGAGTGAAATCAGGTGGAAGCTTGAATAGCCAATGGCTAACGCCGCAAACAAGAAGAACTGCCAGCCGGTGAAAAGACGGCGGTTGGATTCAACAATCTCTTCATCGACACCCTCGGCAATAGACTCAGGGACCGATTCAACATCCTGGGCATCATCCTTGAGGCCGTTGGGTTCTTGGTCGATTTTGTGACTCATTAGAGTTCACCCTCACAGCAAACAAAGGGGCATTAGCGAAAACTGCCCCGGCCAACCTTGGTTGGCGCGGGGCAGGCGACAGCAAGTGTTGCTTACTTGATCATGTCTTCGTCGATTTCGTAGCCGTTCTCTTCATACCAGCGAGCAGCACCGGGATGGAAAGGCAGCACGGTGTTGTGCTTGATGTTTTCCGGAATGGTGGTGACTGCGCTGCGGTGAACAGACTGCATGCGGTCGTTGTTTTCCATGGTGGCTTTGGTGACTTCGTAAACGAAGTCTTCCGGCAGGTTGCAACCGGCGATGGCAAAGTTCCACATGGAAACGGCGCGGGCGTCTTCTTCAAGCGTCTCGTAGGTGCTAGCCGGGATGGAGAATTCCGCCACAGGGAAGGCGTTCATCACCGTTTCTAGCTCTTCTTCGTTGAACTCGATGATATTCACATCGGTTTGTACTTCAAGCTGGCTAACTGCCGGGATCGGAATGCCGGCAGCGAAGGCGATCACGTCAAGCAAGCCGTCCTGCAACTGACCACCGAGGTCTGACCAGCCGCCGTTGCGGCGTTCAAAGTCAACGCCTAGCTCTTCCAGCATTGCCGGGAAGTAGGTGTCAGACGTGGAAGCCGATGGGCCAAAACCGATACGTGCGCCGTCGGGAATATCGGAAATTGATTCAATGCCGCTGCTGGCAAGTACCGTAATCGAGAACGGCGTTTCATACATCGGGAACATCGCGCAGACGTTATCCATTTCCAGGCCCGGGGCGAGAGGGCTGTTACCGCTCACTGCATCGGCTGCTGGCCCCATGGTCGCGAGACCGAAGGCGGCATCGCCGTTGTGTACCAATGCCAGGTTCTGGGTGGGACCGCCGGTTACCTCGCCACCACCAGAGATATCCAGCTCATCGGCAATAAAGTTGGCCCAGCCGGAGCCATAAACGAAGTAAGTGCCCCCTTGGCTCGCGGTGCCGACGGTGAAGTTGTCCGGCCAGTCTTCGCGGTCGGCCTGGACGCTACCGGCCGCCAGAATCGCGCTGCTGGTCAGTAAGGCCAATGTGGTCGGTTTAAAATTGCGCATGGCGAATTTCCCTAGTTGTTTATTGAGGTTGTTAACACGCTGGCGGTATGCGGATGAGGCAACGCCACCAACGGTGAGCTACAAGTTAGAGCGATTGCTGTGCCAAGACAAGCCTTTGTTTTAAAAAACAAAGGCTTAAAATTTTCCTTTTCAACGTTAGTCGTATAGAGGAAAGCGCGAAGTGTCTGGTGATGCGCACGATAAGCATGGTTTTGTGTGCGTTAATCCGCACACATTGTGTCGCCGCTGCGATTTTTTAATCACTATGAGTTGGACGGCTTGTGGTCAGGGTCCATGATCCGCACAGGCTGGATCTCATTCTGGGCGGGCTCCGGGCGGGCTTGATTGACCCGGGTGGTCAGCTCCCCGGGGGCTTCATCCTCGATGGGCAGCTGTTCGAAAAAATCACAGCTAACGCACTCCCGGTAACGAATACCGTTTTGCTCCCAGGCACGAACGCGGTCCATGGCAGCACACCGTGGGCAGGTCACGCCTGCAATAAAACGTTTTACGCTCGACATCATCAGGCTCCAATGGCGCGCCCCCAGAGAGGGCGCGCTCAGGTAGGGCGGGTTTAAGCGGCACGGATCCCGCTATGACGTAATAACGGGTCGACGCTGGGTTCGCGGCCGCGAAAGGCACGGAACATGTCGGCAGCATCGCGTGCGCCGCCTTGCTCGAGAATCTCTTGCCGGAAGCGTTGGCCGGTAGCAGGGTCAAAGATACCGGCTTCTTCAAACGCGCTCCAGGCATCGGCCGACAACACTTCTGCCCATTTGTAGCTGTAGTAACCCGCCGCGTAGCCCCCTGCAAAAATGTGCCCGAAGCTGTTTTGAAAGCGGTTGAAGGCAACGGTGGGGACCACGGAAACGCGCTGGCGTACCTCGTCGAGTAGCGCCTGGACATCGCTGGCGCTGGGGGATTCGAGCTCGTGGTGCAAGCGCAGGTCGAACAGCGAGAACTCTATTTGACGTGCCATGCCCATGGCCGATTGGAAGTTTTTGGCGGCCTGTAGGCGCTCCAGCAAGGCTTCAGGCAGAGGGTCGCCGCTGTCGACATGGCCGGCAATCAGGTCGAGCCCTTCGCGTTCCCAGCAATAGTTTTCCATGAACTGGCTCGGCAGTTCGACGGCATCCCAGGCGACGCCATTAATGCCCGAAATATCCGCAATGGTTTGCCTGGTCAGCATATGGTGCAAACCATGGCCAAACTCATGGAACAGCGTGGTGACTTCATCGTGGGTCAGCAGCGCGGGCTTGTTGCTGACTGGCGGGGTGAAGTTGCAGGTAAGAAAAGCGACGGGAAGCTGCAAGCCGTCATGCGTCTGGCGGCGTACCCGGCAATCCGCCATCCAGGCACCGCCACGCTTGCCTTCGCGGGCGTAAAGGTCGAGATAGAAACCGGCAATCGGCTGATCATTGTCGGTGATCCAGTAGAAGCGCACATCGTCGTGGTAGTGCTCAACGTGAGTATCTTCTTTAAAGCGTACGCTGTAGAGCCGTTCAACCACCTGAAAGAGCCCATCGACGACCTGGGGTGCGGGAAAATAAGGGCGCAGCTGTTCTTGCGAAATGGCGTAGCGTGCTTCGCGCAGTTTTTCGCTGGCATAGGCGACGTCCCAGGGTTCAAGCGTCTCGATCCCCAGCTCAGTACGCGCAAACTCGCTGAGTTCGGCGACTTCCTGCTGGGCTTGGGGGACGGCGCGGTTCGCCAGGTCGCTCAGGAAGGTAAGCACTTGCTCAGGGGAGTCGGCCATCTTGGTGACCAGCGAATAGTCGGCGTAGGTATCAAAGCCCAGCAGGTGAGCGAGCTCCTGGCGCAGCGCCAGTATTTCTTCAAGAATGGGCGCATTGTCGAATTTGCCGGCGTCTGGCCCTTGGTCGGACGCGCGGGTGACGAAAGCGGTATACACTTCCCGGCGCAGTTCCCGGTTATCGGCATAACTGACCACGGGAAAGAAGCTGGGAAAATCGAGGGTGATACGAAATCCATCGATGCCCTTGGCCTCCGCCGTTGCCTTCAGCGTATCCAGCGCGCTTTGCGGCAAGCCCGCCAGCGTGTCGGCATGCCTGATATCCTTGTGCCAGGCCTGTGTGGCGTCGAGCACGTTATTGGAAAACTGGTTGGACAGTACCGAGAGGCGCGCCTGAATATCACCGTAACGGGCTTTTTTATCGGCGGGCAGGTCGACGCCCGCCAGGCGGAAATCGCGGAGCGCGTTATCGACAGTGCGCTGCTGGGCCGGGCTCAACTGAGCCCACGCAGGCCCTGCCTTGAGCGCTTGCCAGCCATGGAAAAGCCCTTCGTGTTGCCCTACCCAGGTACTGAACTCGGAAAGCTGTTCCAGGCAAGTTTGGTAGGCGTCGCGGAGCTCGGGTGTATTCATGGTCCCGTTGAGGTGCGAAACCGGCGACCACGCTTGAGTGAGCCGGTCATTAACAGCTTCGATGGGCTCGGCAAAGTTCTCCCATGTGGGCGCTGTGTCATTGGCCTGTTGGGCGAGCCGGTCAATCGTGTCACGGCTTTCGCTGATCAGGGTTTCAACCGCTGGGACCACGTGTTCGGCGCGGATATCGGTGAATGGGGGCAGCGAGTGAGTCTCGAGCAGCGGATTGTGGGACATAGGTGCCTCGTTGGGTATGGATGGAGAGCGACAAGCCCTGTGATGACGTTAGAGTGCGGGCAAACGTGAGTTGTTTCAATGCTGGGGGATTGCCGCGATTTGCCTTCAGCCCCTCGCCTGTTAGTCTTGCGGGCTTTCTAGGGCCATCAAGGCGAATCATCAATGAGTAAAACGCTAGAGCGCTGGGGGTCAAAACGGGCCTTTATCCTGGCGGTAACGGGGGCTGCGGTGGGGCTGGGTAACATCTGGCGCTTCCCTTATGTGGCCGGAGAGAACGGCGGCGCAGCGTTTTTATTGATTTACGTGGCCTTTGTGATATTGCTCGGCATACCCGTGATGATGGCAGAAATTTTAATTGGCCGCGCCGGACGCCGGGGGCCCATGCAGGCACTGGGGGCGCTGGCGGTGGAGGCGGGTGCCTCACGGCACTGGCGTTGGCTGGGCCTTTTCGGTGCTTTCACGGTGTTTTGCATCCTGTCGTTTTATTCGGTGGTGTCCGGCTGGTCCATCGAATTTCTGGTGGCATCCATCAACGGCAACTTCAGGGGCGCCAGTGCTGCTGATATTGGTGCCGGTTTTGATGCTTTTCTGGCCAATCCAGGCCTGCTGGTTTTTAACCACACACTGTTTCTGCTGATGACCATGGTGGTTGTGGCGGCGGGTGTGGCCAAAGGCCTTGAGCGGTTGAACAATCTGTTAATGCCCCTGCTGTACGGCCTGTTACTGCTGCTGGCAGCCTATGCGGCTACGACCAGCGGTTTCGGTACAGCCTTGTCCTGGCTCTTTTTACCCTCATGGGAGGCGCTAACGCCCAGCGTTGTGCTGCATGCCATGGGGCACGCCTTTTTTACCCTCGCCGTGGGAGCATGTGCGTTGATGGCTTATGGTGCCTATATGCCTGACGAGCAGAGCCTGCCGCGGGCGGCCATGGCGGTTGCGGTGTTGGACATCAGCGTGGCGCTGCTGGCCGGTATTGCAATCTTTTCGGTGGTCTTTTCCCAGGGAATGGATCCTGCTGATGGCCCGGGACTGATGTTTGTGACCCTGCCGATCGCCTTTTCGGAGCTGCCCTGGGGGTCGCTGTGGCTGAGCGTCTTCTTTCTACTGTTGTTGTTGGCGACCTGGACATCGGCGATTAACCTGGCCGAGCCGATGGTGGCCACCTTGCAGGGATTCGGCTGGCGGCGTAGCGTTTCAACGGCTATCGTGACGTTCAGTGTGTGGTCGATTGGCCTGCTCTCGGCGCTGTCGTTCTCAACAATTGTTGACTTTCGTCCGCTGCTCGGGCGTAACGTATTCGAATTGGTCAGCAGTATTCCGCCGGATATATTCCTGCCGTTAGGCGGTCTGTTAATCGCGATCTTTGCCGCCTGGGTGCTGCCTCGTGGTACGGCCGCCGCCGCATTGGGCGTGGGTGAGCGCGGTTATCTATGCTGGCGCCATGTGGTTCGCTGGGTGTCGATTCCGCTGACGCTTATGGTTCTGCTTAGCGGGTTGCTATAGTGGTGCGCTATCCCTGCATCGTAAGTGAGGAGCATACAATGAGCAGTGCCTTAAGAAGCTACAACAGCATGACGCCGCGGCTGGGCGAGCGGGTGTATATTGATTCGGCAAGCGTCGTGATTGGTGACGTCGAACTGGGTGACGACTGTTCGGTATGGCCGATGACGGTGATTCGCGGCGATATGCATCGTATCCGAATTGGCGCCCGTACCAGCGTTCAGGATGGCAGCGTGCTGCATATCACCCATGCCAGTGACTACAACCCCGAGGGTTTCCCGCTGACCGTGGGTGACGACGTGACCATTGGCCATAAAGCGATCCTTCATGGCTGCACGCTGGGGAACCGTATTCTGGTCGGCATGGGGGCGATTGTCATGGATGGTGCCGTGGTGGACGATGAGGTCATCATTGCCGCCGGTGCAGTCGTGACGCCGGGCAAACACCTGGAAAGTGGTCATGTTTATGCGGGTAATCCGGCCAAGGCCTTGCGTCCCCTTAAAGATAAGGAACGCGCTTTCTTTGCTTACACTGCTGGTAATTACGTTAAATTGAAAGACAGCTTTCTTGCCGAATCAAGTCCTTCTTAAGCGCTTCATTCCCCTCTTTTTTTGTTGAAAAATCGTATTGTGTCGACCAGAAATCTGTTAATTTATACAGTTTTCTGGTCGAGCGCGACATGGCGAATTTTCGCACCCACATCACGGTGGCCTCTGCGGGCGGTATGCTGCTGGCTTATGCTGGCTGGCAACTTCAGTGGTGGGCGCCTTCCCAGGCGTTGCTGGTGGTGGTGTTGACCGCGTTTGGGGGTATTCTGCCCGATATCGATGCCGACCGGTCGCACTCAATCCGGCTCATTTTCAATATCCTGTCCATACCGGCACTGGTGCTGGGTGTGCTTATATTACAGCCCTGGTTGTCCTCTGGGCAGTTGTTAGTGGCCTGCGGTGGCGTTTATGTTGCGGTGCGCTATCTTGCAGGGATCGCCTTTTCACGTTTTACGGTGCACCGCGGTATCTGGCATTCACTGCTGGCGAGCCTTTTATGCGCGCTGCTGACAACGGCCGTGAGTTTTCAACTGCTTTCCCAGCCAGCGTGGCTGGCCTGGTCGCATGGGGTGGCGGTATGGGCCGGGTTTGTTATTCACTTGCTGTTGGACGAAATCTACAGCGTTGACTTGGAAGGCGCTCGGCTCAAGCGGTCCTTTGGTACGGCGCTGAAGTTTGGCGATTGCCGCCGCCCACTGTCGAATATGTTGATGCTGATTGCCTTGTTGCCGCTCTGGCCCTGCCTGCCTCCCTGGGGGGTGTTGGGCGAGTTGATCCATCAAGGATCGCTGCTATGGCGATAGTCGTCAGCGTGTAGCCCATGTTTTTTCAGCTTGTCATAGAAGGTTTTGCGCGGGATGCCAAGGTGGTGGCAGACTTCGGTGACGCGCCCATGATGACGGGAAAGTGACTGGCTGATCAGGCTTTTTTCAAACAGCTCGACCTGGCGGGAAAGCGTTGGCTCTTCGGTATCTGCCTGAGCGCCCTCGAGCAGGGCATCCAGCCGATAGTCGAAGGCCGCGCCAAGCAGTACGTAGCGCTCGGCCAGGTTGCGCAATTCACGGACGTTACCCGGCCAGTCGTGGGCAAGCAGGCTGGCAATGCCATGGCTGTCGACGGTGGGCGCTTCCAGGCCGCTGCGGTTGGCCGCCACGACGGCAAAATGCTGGAAAAGCAGGGGGATATCTTCACGCCTTTCGCGTAGTGCCGGTAGCGGTAAGGTCACCACGTTCAGCCGGTAATAAAGATCTTCGCGGAAGCGCCCCTCCTCGGCGGCGGCTTTGAGGTCGATTTTTGTAGCGGCAATCACGCGGATGTCGAGCGGTATCACATCGTTGGCGCCCAGTCGCTCAATATGTCGCTCCTGCAGTACGCGCAACAGTTTGACCTGCAGGGCGAGGGGCATGGACTCGATTTCGTCCAAGAAGACGGTACCGCCGTTAGCGTGCTCAAACTTGCCGATTCGCCGTTCAACCGCGCCGGTAAAGGCGCCTTTCTCATGGCCAAACAGTTCAGACTCGATGGTGTGTTCAGGCACGGCGCCACAGTTAATGGCCATGAAAGAGTGGTTGCGCCTGGCGCTGCGCTCGTGAATGGCGCGAGCCACCAGGTCTTTGCCGGTCCCGGTTTCACCGAACAGCAGTACGTCAGCTTCGACCTGGCTGATGCGTTGAATCATCGCCGCCAAGCGGGAGATTACCGGCGTGCGACCCACCAGGCGCGGGCCGAGCGCCGCCTGCTGAGCTTCGAGTTCCGCCTTGAGGCGATTGTTTTCCAGGCTGAGCTGGCGCTTTTCGATACCCCGGCGCACCACGTCGAGCAATTCGTCACCGGCAAAAGGCTTCTCCAGGAAATCCCACGCTCCGGCGCGCATGGCCTCGACGGCCGTTGAAATATCACCGTGGCCGGTAATCAAAATGATCGGCAGGGTGCTGTCGCGACGATGGAGTTCGTGCAGCAACGTCATGCCATCCATACCCGGCATGCGAATGTCGCTGACAATGACGCCGGGAAAGTTGGCGGGGAGTGCGGCCAGAGCTGCTTCGGCGGATTCGAAGCAGTGTGGGGTATAACCGGCTAGTTCAAGGGTCTGGCTGGCGGTGATACGCAGATGCGGTTCGTCGTCAATCACCATGACCGGCAGCGTCGACGGCTCATGCATCGGAAACAGTCTCCTGGGTAGCCCGCGGGGCGGGAGCGAGAGGCAGTGTGATGGTAAAGCAGGCGCCGCCGCCAGGCAGATTGGCTGCCTGCAACTTGCCGCCTAGGTCGTCCATGATACGCGATGAAATGGAAAGCCCTAACCCTAGCCCGCTACCGGGTGCTTTGGTAGTAAAAAACGGCTCGAAAACCTGTTCAAGGTATTGAGTTGGAATACCCGGGCCGTTATCAGCAACCCGGATGATCACCTGCTGGCTACTGGCTTGAGCGCGAAGCGTAAGTGTCGGTGAAGGGGTCTCTTTCATGGCCTGGAGGGCATTGCCGATTAAATTGACCAGTACCTGTTCCAGGCGCACCAGGTCGGCTTTTACCCAAAGCGTGTCCTCGGGCCATTGCTGTTCAACCTCAATGCGATCATCGCGAAGGCGACTCTGGAAGAGGCGCAAGGCGTAATCGGCACACGCCTGAACGGAAACCGTTTCCGGATGGTCGCTGCTTTTACGGGAAAACTGGCGTAGCTGGGCGCTAATGTCGGCCATCCGGTGGGTAAGCTCGATAATCTGCTCCAGATTCGCATCTGCCTGCTCCACCCGGGACAGCTCGATAAAGCGCCGGGCGTTTTCGCTGTAGGCACGAATAGCCGCTAGCGGCTGGTTAAGCTCGTGATTGATGCCGGCGGCGAGCTGGCCTAAAACCGCGAGTTTGGCCGCCTGGATGAGCTCGTCCTGGGTTTGACGCAGGTTGGCTTCTGCTCGGCGACGCTCATCTATTTCATCAGAAAGGCGCTGGTTACTGGCAACCAGATCGCGGGTACGTCTCTCAACGCTCATCTCCAGTTCATCGCGTACCCGGGCCAGCGTCTGTCGCTCGCGCTCGGCAAATGTCTCGCGCTCACGGCGAAGGCGAAGCCGTTGCCAGCCGATACCTGCTGCCAGAGCAACGATGCCATAGAGACCACCGGCCATTAAAGCGGCCATCCATTGGGCGTTTACCACGGGGCTAAGCGGCTTGAGTATATGCATTTGCCAGTTAAACTCAGGAATTTCCCGGGTCAGGTTCAGATAATGTCCGTTACTGAGCGGGCCTTCTTCAAACGTCACGACGCGACTATGCACGTTCAGGATGTCTTGCACCTGGATGCCCGAGGGGGGTAAAGGTTCTTGGCCGTAGCGCTTTGTTGCATGCAGTGATTGTCGCTGTTCGTCGGTCAGTGGATAAAGCGCACTCATGCGCAGTTCGGGTTGGCTGGCGAGGAAGATGATGTCGTCATCATCGGTAACGAACAGGGTGGATTCCTGTTCAGCCCAGCTTTCTTCCACGTCGTTGAGCAGTACTTTAATGACCAGGACGCCATCGGGGCGCGCGTCGGGTGAGGTGTCATCGAGCCATACCGGGGACGAGAAGTAATAGCCGCGTTCTTGCGACTGGAGGCCGAGCCCGTAAAAGCGCCCCTGCCCTCCTGCGATAGCATCCTGGTAATAGCTGCGAAATGCGTAATTTTGTCCGATGAAGGTGTTTGGACGGTGCCAGTTGCTGGCCGCAATGGTGTCTGCATTGCGGTCCAATAGATAAACGTCAGAAACGCCAGAGGTAAAACGAAACCGATCCAGCAACAAATTGAGGGGCATCGGGTCCTGGCTGTCTGGCGAGGCGAGAAAACGCTGGACACCCTCGCGCGTGGCAAGCATCTGGGGAAGGTAGTCGTAACGTAACAGGTAGCCATTGAGGTTGGCGGCGGACAGGCGAAGTTCGTTTTCCGCCTCTTGCTGAAGGTTGTTAAGTGCCTGTTCACGGGCCAGGAGCGATGCTTGCCACATGCACAGGAAAAGCCCTAGCGTTACCGCCATCAACCATAGATACCGCCAGCGGAATAAAGAAATGTTCATGCGGGAGCCGAGCTCGTTCCCTGGGCACGGCGCAAGGCGCGCTGTGCACGTGTTTCAGCGCGAGCCACTTCCAGCAAACCGTCCTCGACAAATACCAGGTGTTCGTGAGCGCGTGTACGTGCGTCTTCAGGACGGCCTTCAATGATGGCATCGAGCAGAGACCGGTGTTGCTGCATCAGTTGGCTGCGTGAATCCGGTTTGGCAAAGAGGTGGGCCAAATTATCCACGATACTTTGTTCAAGCAGATGGAAGATGCCGCGAATCGTATGTAACAGCAGAACATTATGAGCAGCTTCCGCAATGGCCAGGTGAAAGGCCGCATCCAACTTTGCTTCCTGGGCAGGGTCGGCACCGACAAATCCGCCGTCAAGTTCTTCAAAGCGCTGTATAAGAACGGCTTTATCGGCTGGCGTAGAGCGCAGCGCCGCATAATAAGCCGAAATGCCCTCCATGGCGTCGCGAAACTCAAGTAGATCCAAATGAAACTCTTTATGTCGGGAAAGCATTTCCAGCAAAGGGTCGGTGTAGCCGCTATTAAGCGACTCTTCGACAAAGGTGCCTCCGCCCTGACGGCTGGTTAACAAGCCGCGAGCCGATAGTTTCTGTATTGCTTCCCTTAATGAAGGCCGTGACACACCAAATCGTTCAGCAAGCTCACGCTCTGGTGGCAGGCGCTGACCGGGCTTCAAGCTACCTTCTAATATCATGGCCTCCAGGCGCTCGGTGATCACATCGGCTAATCGCTGCTGGCGTAGCGGAGGGTAGTTCATTGAATGGCCCTCAAAATTGGTAAGACCAATAATAGGTTTATCACGTAATTAACTCAAGCTGTCAGGCAGGGCACAGACCCTCTGTCAGCGCGCAAAGATGAGAGAATTAGCCTGAAGGCTGTTCAGGCAGAATTTTTTTCGCACGCCCCTTGCGTCCCCGCCAGCAACACCGTAAAGTACGCATCCGCTGCCGGGGACGCCCAGCGTTGTCAGCGGTAGATGAGGTGTAAAACCTCAGGTTTGTCAGCAGGTTAGGCAAGCGAGCGTGGTTCATGTGTCATGTCACGCCGCCGCGATTTTCGCCAATCAGTCATTGACAAGCATTGGGAAGTGCGTAGAATACGTCTTCCTCGCTGAGGCCAAGCAGTTCAACGGTTGGCCAAGCTTTCACTGACTTTTTAGTCAGTCAAGCAGCACAGCGAAACGCTCTTTAATAATGTGATCAGGTAATTCATGTGGGCGCTTGCCGATGAGGGTGATAAATCACCAAATATCAAGGCAAGCGACTCGTCCAAGGTCTTCGGATCTTGAGAGAACGTTTGAAAACCTTGAGCCAAGTTTGGTTCGCTTCTGTCGCTTTCGGGTGGCAGGTAAGAACCGCAATGATTGTAAACTGAAGAGTTTGATCATGGCTCAGATTGAACGCTGGCGGCAGGCCTAACACATGCAAGTCGAGCGGTAACAGGTCCAGCTTGCTGGATGCTGACGAGCGGCGGACGGGTGAGTAACGCATAGGAATCTACCC
>NZ_FOGS01000002.1 GCF_900111305.1 Vreelandella subterranea | reverse complement strand
CAAGGAAAAGCTACGCTGGATCCAGAAGGCCCCGACGCCCAGAGCGGCTCGATGGCGCATCACTAATTACCTCAAGGTCATGCAGGCGGCGGTGTCTGAAAAGCCACTACTGAAGCCGATGGGAAAGGCCTTGGCGACCCTTGAGCGGCACGCCGACGCGGTGGTCAGGCGCTGGCACTCGGGACTGACGAACGCGAGACTGGAAGGGATGAACGGTCTTTTTCAAGCGGCTCGGTCACGTGCACGTGGCTATCGAAACGAGGCTAATTTCATCGCTATGATCCACTTGATTGGCAGCCCGGTGGGCCGGCTATTCGATCAGGCCAAATCCACATGAAGTGACGAAGAGCCCATAATATTTCCTGTTAAGTCTTTATATTTCGTCTGATTTAGATCGCATGCCAGGTCGTTAATTGTGGTTTCTGCTAAGGCTTTATAATGTCAAGAAAAGCGCGTGTGCTTTTTCCTTTTGTGGGTGATACTTTCGGTGGCAGTCATGTTTCTACGCTATTATTAATCGATGAGCTTCGTGACTCAAGTTTTGAACCAATAATTGGTGTCCATAAAAATGGTTTTTTTCAACATTATTTAGATGAGAAGAAAATTAATTGGATCCAATTGCCTCGCTCTACCCTAGTAAAAAAAAATGATCTAGCTAAACAGCTGGCTCAGATGTTTTTAAATAGTTGGACGTTACGTTCTTTCCTTAAAAAACAATGCATAGATATTGTACATACTAATGACCGTCGAATGCATTTGACTTGGCTTTTCGCTGCTAAATTCGCTAGAAAAAAACATGTTTGGCATCACAGGACGGCCTCTTCGAGCCGCCGTTATGCGCATTACGCCAAGTTCAGTGATGCTTTTGTCACTATTTCGAGGTATTGCGCAAGACCTTTTTCCAATCAGTTGGGTGATGCTATTCAGGTTGTGCAAGATCCAGTTGATTGCTCGGTTTCAAGTAAACTAGTAGCTAATGCAAGAGAGATCATCGTTGCTCAATCCGGTGGCAACTCTGATATACATGTTGTCTCCTTTGTTGCCAATTGGACTGAACAAAAACGCCCTTTATTTTTTCTAAGAATGGCTCATAGACTGGTAGGTTTGACTGACATTCCCGTTGTATTCGCCATGTTTGGAGACCCCAGAGAGCCGATTGCTTCCAGAGTTTATCAAATGGTTGAAGAGTTAGGGCTTGCTGCAAACATTTTATTTATGGGAAGTAAAACGCCTATAGAACCCTGGATAGCTGCTAGTGATGTTCTCGTCGCAACCTCAGTACGTGAGGGTCTAGGAAGGACTCTCATTGAGGCTATGCAATTAGGAGTTCCGGTAGTTGCTACATCAGATGGTGGGCATCGGGAAATTATTGAAAATCATGTTACTGGCAGCTTAGTTGATCAAAATAGCCCAGAAGAATTTGCACAAGCAGTGGCCGATACGCTAAGCAGTAAGAACCGGACGCAAGCAATGGTCTCCAGAGCAAAGTCGCAAGCTACTGAAAAATACGCACCTAGTATCCATGCACAGCACATTCTAGCTATTTATGATGAGATTTTACGCAAATAGCTCTGCAACACTAATCTACTAATTAGGCACGCAAAGTTTTTGTGGGTTCAATGGCGATATTCCACCAGTAATCATTGAGAAATTCTCATAAATAGGAGCTATGTTCTTGAACGTATTATTTTTTATTGGTTCTCTCACGGGTGGGGGCGCCGAGCGTGTCACTGTAGGGCTGGCCAATTACCTAGTCCGGAACGGTCACCGAGCAAGTTTAGTAACCATGCATGATAGTGACCGTGATTTTTATATCCCTAACAATGCTGTAAACCGGGTTTGCCTCGATCTGGCTAGCGAAAATCGCGGGCTCGCCAAATTTATCGCTAACTGGAAGCGTCTACGTGCACTGCGGCATGTCATTCGCGCTGAGCAGCCGGAAGTAGTGGTGGGCATGACGCCAACAGCTACTATTCTCTGCATTCTGGCCTGCTTTGGGATAGGTACCAGAGTGGTGGGCTCCGAGCGCAACTATCCCGGACGTAAGCCAATCGGAACAAGTTGGAGTTTGCTGCGACGTTTGTTTTATCGTTTTGCCGATGCTCACGTCGCTCAAACTCGTGAGGGAGCAGACTGGATCATCCGCCATGCTGCGGCCAGAAATGTGGCGGTTATACCTAATGCTGTAGCTTGGCCGATCCCCAATTACCATCCTCTTGTTGACTCCACTTCCTTCGTATCCTCAGAGCGCCGCATTGTCCTTGCGGTTGGTTCCAAGTCCGAACAAAAGGGCTTTGATCTTCTCCTTGAAGCGTTCATTCGCATTGCTCCTGACCACCCAGATTGGGACTTGGCTATTGTCGGTCTTGCATCCACCCGAGATGAGAATACCGGAGCTCGAGGCAAGTTGCAGTTACAGGCCGAGAAAAAAGGAATGTCCGAGCGCGTTCACTTTCCCGGTCTAGTTGGTAACGTGGGGGACTGGTACGAGCGGGCAGATCTATTTGTTCTTAGTTCACGTTACGAAGGTTTTCCAAATGTACTATTGGAGGCTATGGCAACTGGCTGTGCGTGTTTGGCTTTTGATTGTGATACTGGCCCTAGGGATTTAATTGAAAATGAAGTTAATGGTGTGCTCGTCCATCCCGAGTCTTTGGACTGTCTTAGTGTTGAAATGAATCGACTGATAACGAATGAGAAATTACGCGCTACATTAGGTGGTAATGCAGTTAAAGTGCGCTCTGAATTTTCTCAAGATCGAATTATGTCTGAATGGCTGGCTATTTTAAATGGTTAATTTTAGTTGTTGTTTCAATATGAATTAATTTTAAGCAAGCTCTATAATATATATTCTCCCTATCGCCGGATTTGGTAAATGTACTTAACTCTAAGCAGCTATATATAATATTCCATAGATTATTTTGCTATGACTGTTCTAGGTTCTGTCTGAAAAGTCATGTTTGCTACGCTGTTCCCTTTCACCGAACGGGAGGCAGCTATGGCGGGCCGTTACGAACTTTCCGATCAGCGCTGGCAAATGATTGAGGATTATCGTTTCTCCTTCACAGACCATGGGTCGCCCACGCCGTGATGATTGTCAGATGCTCAATAGGATCTTCTGGATTCTGTGCTCGGCGCGATCTGCCAGAACGTTACGGCCCCTGGAAGACTGTTTACCAGCGCTTTCGTCGGTGGCGCGATGACGGCACTTTTGACCGGATCCTGATGCGTCTTCATCTGCGTCTGCGGGAAGACGGCTTTATGGATCTCGACGCATGGATGCCCGATTCGACCTCCATCAGAGCAACACGATCGGCTAGCGGTGCCAGTAAAAAGGGTGATCGATAGAACCGCCCGGTCATGCTCTCGGCCACAGTCGTGGCGTCCTGATCACCAAGATACACCTGCTGTGCGATAGCCAGGGTTTTCCACTTACCTTTTCCCTTTAAGCAGGCCAGCGTGCATTTCATCGAGTTGCTGGAGAAGGTTCGACTACCAGGGCGTTCCGGTCGGCCTCGCAAACGCAGTCGTTATGTCGTGGCTGACAAGGGCTACGATAGTGATGAGCTTCGGCGCTAATGCACGCGTTATGGCATGCGGCCCATCATTCCCAGGCGTCGAATGCATAGGCCCCGCGTCCTGGCCCGCCGTATCAGTTCGACCGTCCGAATACCGTCAGCGCAATGTGGTAGAACGCCTATTCGGCTGGTTGAAAGAAAAGCGTCGGCTAAATACCCGCTATGACAAGCTGGCCAACAGCTTCAGGGCCATGGTGACCCTGGCTTGTATCCAGCAATGCATGAGAGCCGACTTTTCAGACAGAACCAGTCACCCTCGTTGAGCGCCGCGGTGGCTACCTATTGGCAGCTCGGCTGTCCCATATCACTGCCGAGCGGACACAGAAGACCATGATCCGACTGCTGACGCCTCGGCGTGGCGCTGTCAGAACCGTGACGCTGGACAATGGCTCGGAGTTCGCCACCATGAGGCAGTGGCCAAAGCGGTGACCGCCTCGATTTACTTCTGTGATCCTTACTGTTCCGGCCAACGTGGGACCAATAAGAAAACGAATAGTCTCATCTGGCTGTACTACCCCAAGGGGACTGACTTCCGGCAAGTGGCAGATGGCGAACTAAGAAGGGTCGATAAAAACTGAATGACCTTCCGAGAAAACGGCTCGGTTATCGAACACCGGCACAGGTGTTTCTGAGTGAGTACTCAGGTGCCCTGGGCACCGCAGGTGATGCACTTATTACTTGAATTCAGGTATGCGCTCTGTTTTTTTGTTTTGCACCAGGTAAAAATATATGCTGTATTGGGTATTTTACACATCTTATTTATTTTTTGCTTTTTCCTCTCTTCTTGTGGCGAGCAAAAAGATACGTTTCGCGGTTTATATTATTTTCTTTTTTGCGTTCTTGTTTTTTATTGGTTTGAGGTTTGAGTCTGTAGATTACGGTGGATATTATCAAATTTGGCAACGCGTAGGTTTTGATGTCTTTTCTTTTCCATTTTATACAGCTGGAGGTGGAACTACAGGTAATGAGTTTTTGTTTGCAACAAGCGTTTCCTTTTTTAAGTATTACGGGTTGTCTTTTGAGTTTTTTTTGTTTTTTATATCTTTTGTTTCTTTGTCTATTAAGTTTTATTTTTTTAAAAAACTTTCACCGTACTTTTTGCTTTGCTTGCTCTTGTATTTTTCCTTAGGTTTCTTTAAAGATCTTGGCCAGATTAGAAATTCACTTGCTGCGGCTATTTTGCTGTTCGGACTAAGTCCGCTCTATAAACGTAGTTTTTTCAGGTATTTTTTAGTTATTACTTGTGCATCAGCTGTCCAAATCTTTGCAGTGATTGCCTTGCCGTTTTACTGGTTATATCCAATTCTCAAGATAAAATATTTGCCCTACTTTCTTTTGGTTTTTTCATTTCTTGTTTCATTGATAGGCGGGTTTGGTGAGTTTTTTTTGTTTGCAGTAGATACTTTGTTTATCCCTGAGGAAATTAAAGATAAAGTTAAAGGTTATTACTATTCTGATAGGAATCAACTCTTGTACTACCATCCTTTGAATTTGTCTTTCTTTATTTTTTCATTAATTTTTTTGTATTTTCGTTCTTTTTTTGAAAAATTAGATGAAAGGCTCTTTTCGTTGCTTGGGTATCACTTTTTTTCTGTTTTTCTTTATTTCTTGATGTTTGATTTTTCACCAGTCGCAGGACGAGTTTTTGAGTTGTTGTCTTTCAATTCTGTTATTGTATTGCTCGCATGCCTTACTTCCCTTTTTAAAGGTTTAGAAAGAGTTTTTTATATTTTGTTTTTGCTTATATACTCTACTTTACTTTTTTATAGCGTAGTAGGTAGCGCTGCTTCTTATAAAAATATTCTCTTTAGTTTTGGAGGTCTTGTTTGAAGAAAGTTGTCTTTATATTACCAAACTTAAATGCAGGTGGTGCTGAGCGCGTAGCGTTAAACTTTTTGCGGCAACTGGATGTTGATAGTTCCAACATTACTTTGGTGGTCTTTCAAGAAACCGATCAGTTGCTTTCTCTTGTACCAAAATATGTCGATATAATTGATTTGGGTACAATATCCACCAGTCGCTCATACTTTAAGCTTTTGAGCATAATTCGTAAAACCAAACCATCAGTGGTTTTTAGTACTCATTCGCGTGTGGCAGCTTTGTTGTTATTTTTAAAGCCTTTCTGTCCTAAATTTAAGCATGTAGCGAGAATGCAAAATACACCCTCATTAGAGAAGAAGTTTAGTGCGTATGGGCCAGTTAAGAGAAAAATATATTCGTTAGCTTTCCAAAGAGCAGATGTAGTTATAAGTCAAACTGAAGCTATGAAAAAGGAAGGTATAGATATATTTCGTATTAGCCCTGCAATTGTTAAAGTTTTGCCTAATCCAATTGATACTAAATATATAGACGAATGTATAAAATATAAGTTTTCGCCCTTTCCCCCCGGACAGATCTCAGCTGTTGCGTCAGGACGTTTAGCTTACGCTAAGGGCTTCGATAACCTTATTTTTTCCTTACCAGAAATAGTTGAAAATCATCCTAATTTCGTGCTTTATATTCTGGGAAATGATAATGGTGAAGAGGGGCGTCTTAAAAAACTTGTTTGCGACCTTGATCTTTCTAATAATGTTACTTTCATGGGGTTTCAAGACAACCCGTATTATTACTATGCTCATTGTGACCTTTTTATATTATCATCTAGGTGGGAAGGGTTCCCGAATGTGTTAATAGAAAATTATTATTTAAATACGCCTATGGTTGCGACTACATGTGTTCCAATTGTAAAAGATTTAGTTTTGCCTGGGGTTAATGGTTTTTTGACGCCTCCTGATGATGTTGAGAAATTAAAAGATGCCGTTTTAAAATGTTTAAGTTTAAAAAGGGCTGATATCGATAATGAGTATTATGCTAATAGCTTGCTGGAGTCTTTATTGTGACTGTTAAGGCTATATTTTTTGCCATGCCTTGTTCTTTTCGTAACCCTGATTTAGTGGGTGGTCAAGTAACTGCCGCAAATGGCCTTGTCGATTTCTTAAAGATAAGAAAAGTAAAGTGCAATGTTTTTGATACGGCTGTATATGGTCTGGGATTTTTTAAAAACGACTTTTTAATTATTAAGGCTAAAAATTTTTTGTTGCTTTTAAAAGAGTCGATTTTTGAAAGATATAGCTCTGCACTTTTTTTTAAAAGTACTTTGCTTGGTTTGTTTGAACGTTTTTTTCCTGCGCTTATTTTTGATTTTCGTGGTGTTAAAGTTTGTCTTTTTTTTCGTAACTCCGAAATATTGCATCTTCGTTCGGGTAGCTTTAAAGAAAAAGCTGTTCAGCTAATGCTGAGGCCTTACTCTACTTTTTTTGTTCAAGGCCAGCAGTGGGAGAAACGTCTTATTGAAATGGGAGTTCCTATCGAGAAAATTGTAATAATACCTAATTGGCTTCCTCCTGGTTTTAAGTTGGCTGTTAAAGCTAAAGATGCTCCGGAAGGCTTGGTTAAGTTCGTGTTCACTGGAAGATTAGTAGAAAATAAAGGTATTTTTGAAATTTTAGAAGCTTTGGACCATCCCGATCTTATTGATCGATGTCAATTTGTTTTTGCTGGTGATGGTCCCGACGTTAACCGTTGCAAACAGATCGTATATGAAAAAGGCTTAAACAATGTTTTTTTTGTAGGAAGTCTGGCGACGCACTCCGTAAAAACTTTGTTGGAAGAATCTGATGTATTTGTTTTCCCTTCATACTATGAAGGGTTTCCTAATTCTGTCTTAGAAGCGCTAGCTCAGGGTTTACCTGTCATTACAACAGATGTTGGAGCACTTTCTGAAAGTATAAGGTCAGGAGTTAACGGCACAATTATACCGCCACGATCTGCTGAATCAGTTAGAAATGCTATGATAAGCTATATCAATAACCCTTCTACTATAGCAATGCAGTCTCTAGAGGCTTTAAAAGTGGTCGAAATTCGCCATAACAGAGAAAGGAATTGTGAATTGCTCTTAGAAAGCCTTTATTAAATTAATTACTAGTATGAGATAGTTCAATGCGTTTAGATATTATGATTTGTGTAGTGGGTCTCGGTTATATAGGTCTGCCTTCTGCTGCTCTTCTGGCGAATCGTGGTTATCAGGTACAAGGTGTCGATATTTCACCTGAGGTAGTGGATACCATCAATCAGGGAGAGATTCATATTGTGGAGCCGGATCTGGACTCCTTTGTGCATTCTGCTGTCCATTCAGGCCGTTTAAAGGCTTCTTTGAGACCTGAGGCAGCTGATATTTTTATTCTAGCGGTGCCCACCCCTTTTCATGAAGGGTTTGTACCTAATATTGACTATGTATTGGCTGCTGCGGCTGTTATCGCGCCAGTTGTCAAGGCTGGTGATTTAGTGATACTTGAATCCACTTCCCCGGTAGGCACAACGGAAAAAGTCGCTGAAGTGTTGAGACAGGGCGGTGTTAACACAGATGCCGTGCATATTGCCCATTGCCCTGAACGAGTGTTGCCTGGCCACATAATGCGTGAGTTGGTTGAGAATGACCGTATTGTGGGCGGCATCTCAACTGAGGCAAGTGAGAAAGTCGCGGCTTTTTATCGCACCTTTGTCACGGGCGAGGTGCTAGTTACAGATGCAAGAACAGCTGAAATGGCCAAGTTAACGGAGAACAGCTTTCGAGACGTCAACATTGCGTTTGCCAATGAGCTGTCCCTCTTATGTGACAAATTTAGCATTGATGTGTGGGAACTGATACGCCTCGCTAACCGACACCCCAGGGTCAATATTTTACAGCCGGGTACCGGTGTTGGTGGTCATTGTATTGCGGTAGACCCTTGGTTCATTGTGCATGAGGGCGGTGAAGACGCTCGTTTGATCCGCACTGGCCGTGAAGTGAACACTCGCAAAACTGAATGGGTCGTTGAGAAGGTTCAGGCCGAGGTTGAACGTTTTAAGCAAGCGCATGGCCGCGAGCCTCATGTGGCTTGTATGGGCCTGGCCTTTAAACCCAATATTGATGATTTGCGTGAGTCGCCAGCCCTCTATGTATTTCAGCAACTGGTGGCCGCGGGCATTCAACCCTTGGCGGTGGAGCCGAATCTGAAAACACACGCCAGCTTAACGTTGACGCCTTGGCAAGAAGCAGCAGAAAAAGCTGACGTGGTGGTTTATTTGGTGGCTCACCGTGAATTCAAAAAGCTTGTCGTGCAGGGGAACGTATTGGATTTCTGTGGGGTAACTCAGACGTGAAGGTGTTATTGGTTTTTGGAACCCGCCCCGAAGCGATAAAAATGGCGCCCTTAGTCAAAGCTCTTCAAGCCGACGCTTATTTTGATGTTCGCGTTGCCGTTACTGCACAACACCGGGAAATGCTCGATCAGGTACTGGCTTTGTTTTCTCTTCAGCCAAGTTATGATCTGAACGTGATGCAGCCCGGCCAGGATCTATACGATGTGACAAGCAAGGTACTGCTGGGGCTGCGCCAAGTGCTCAATGATTTCAAGCCGGATCTTGTGCTTGTGCATGGCGATACTGCGACCACGTTTGCTGCCACGCTGGCTGCTTTTTACCAGCAAACGCCTGTTGGGCATGTAGAAGCGGGTTTAAGAACTGGCGATATTTATTCCCCTTGGCCGGAAGAAGCCAACCGCCAATTAACGGGCAGGCTTGCGTATTGGCATTTTGCGCCTACAGAGCGTAATCGTCAGGCATTGTTGGCTGAAGATGTTGCTGAGGGCCAGGTACTGGTAACCGGCAATACTGTCATTGATGCCTTGCACTGGGTGGTTGAAAAAATAGCAACGTCTCCCGATTTGCAGCAACAAATCAGTGATGCCATGACCACTGCTGGGTTGGATGAAAAGGTGACGGAGCAACGTTTTGTATTGGTGACGGGCCACCGGCGTGAAAACTTTGGCAGTGGCTTTGAGAATATCTGCAAGGCGCTCGGTGCACTTGCAGAAGCTAACCCTCAGGCTCATTTCATCTACCCGGTACACCTTAACCCTAATGTCCAGGAGCCGGTGAATCGCCTGCTTGGTGGGTTGAGTAATGTGCATTTGATTTCCCCGTTAGGCTATGAACCTTTTGTGTACCTGATGCAGAAGGCTTACCTGGTATTAACCGACAGCGGTGGGGTTCAGGAAGAAGCGCCTGGTCTGGGAAAACCTGTATTGGTGATGCGAGATACTACCGAGCGGCCCGAAGCCGTTGAAGCAGGAACTGTGAAATTGGTAGGTACCGAGGCAGACGTGATTCGTCAGGCTGTGCAGGCGTTACTAGATGACCCCGTAATTTATCAGCAAATGTCTCAGGCGCATAACCCCTACGGTGATGGTCGTGCCTGCCAGCGCATTGTGGAGTTTTTGAAAGCCCAATGAGACGCTTATTGCTATTACTGCATACCGTACGCTACCTGAAAATTCAGCAACTGGTATATCGGGTTTATTATCGCTTTAGCAAACCTCGCCTGAAAAAGCGGCCTGCGCCTGAAATGCGCGGTGTCATCACCGCTTGGTCTGGGCCTAACTTTATATTACCCGCGACCGACGATGGCAAATCATTTACCTTTTTGGGCGAAACCGGGTATTTACAATACGGCTGGAATAATCCCGCTTTTTCCAAGCTATGGCTGTATAACCTGCATTATCAGGATGATTTAAACGCTGTTGGTGCAGATGGCCGCTCGGCAGTGTGCCAACAATTGGTTGAAAATTGGATAGATGCGAATCCCCCTTTGCAGGGTAATGGTTGGGAACCTTACTGCCTTTCTCTGCGCATCGTGAATTGGGTCAAGTGGTTGAGCAGATTACAGGCTGACGAAGTCGATCCCCGTTGGCTGAGTTCGTTAGCTTGTCAGGCGAATGCACTGGCGCAGCAATTAGAGTTTCATATTCTGGCTAATCATCTTTTTGCCAATGCCAAGGCTCTGGTTTTCGCTGGGAGCTTTCTAGGCGGTAAGCAGGGCGATGCCTTGCTGGGAAGAGGGGTAAGGTTGCTCGACCAGCAAGTGCCGGAACAATTTTTGGCAGACGGTGCCCATTACGAGCTTTCACCCATGTACCATGCCACGCTTCTGTGGGATATGTGCGACCTTGTGCAGCTGCAGCAGCAAACGCGCCTGGTTGCTTTAGATCAACGTAAAACGTTGTGGCGCCGTGTAATAACTCATGGCATCAGTTGGCTGCGGAAAATGGTGCACCCAGACGGTGATATTGCCTTTTTTAATGATGCCACGCTGGGTATAGCACCCACCTTGAAGCAGTTAGAGGGCTATGCTGGGCAATTAGGTTGCGTGCCAGAGCCAATATCGCGAAATGCCGATTTCGCGCCTCTGCAGTTGTGTCATCTTAAATCAAGCGGTTACGTTGTGATTGATTGGGCGGAAGGCCACCGTGCATTGTTAGATGCGGCAAAGGTCGGTCCTGGCTACCAACCCGGTCACGCTCATGCTGACACCCTGAGTTTTGAGCTTAGCCTTTTTGGCCAAAGAGTGTTTGTTAACTCTGGTATTTCCCAGTACGGCGAAGATACCGAGCGGCATAGGCAACGTTCTACGGCTGCACATAACACCCTTGAAGTGGATGGCGAAAACTCATCTGAAATCTGGGCGGGTTTCAGGGTTGCAAGGCGCGCTAAGCCAATAGATTTGGCCATACGACAGCAAGAGGGCTATATCAGGGTGGACGCTGCTCATGATGGCTATCAACGTTTACCTGGGAAAGTACTGCATCAACGGCAATGGCTGGCTAAACCGAGCGAATTGGTGATTGAAGATCAGCTGAGTGGTGATTTCAAACAGGCAAAAGCCTATTTTCACTTACATCCTGATGTGCGTCTGGAACAGGTTGATGGAAATCACTTGCAAGGAAACCTGGCCCAGTGCCAGGTTTTTAATTTGAGCTTTGAGGGTGGCATCGTTGAAACGCAAGCAGGAAGCTGGCACCCAGCTTTCGGTGTTTCCCTGCCGAATAACTGTGTGGTGGTGACGTTGCAGGCCAGCGAACTTAAAACGCAAATTTCATGGAGAGATGTTTGAAAATTTTGATTCTGAGCTTTCATTTTCAACCTGATCTTTCAGCAGGCTCTTTTCGTAATACTGCTCTGGTTGACGCTTTGCAAAAAAAACTGCCTGAAGGCTCGCATATAGAGGTGATGACGACGCTACCTAATCGCTATGCCAGCTTTAGTGTAGAAGCACCCAAAAAAGAAGAAAGGCCCCAATTAACGGTCCATCGAATTGCTTTACCCTCTCATCAAAGCGGTATGTTGGACCAATCAAAAGCTTTTTTAAGTTATGCCTTTCAAGTTAATAAACTGATAAAAAATAAAGACTATGATGTAGTCTATGCCAGCAGTTCCCGCCTAATGACCGCAGCACTGGGCGCCTGGGTTGCACGTCGTAAGAATCTGCCTTTATACCTGGATATTCGGGATATTTTCGTTGATACCATCAAGGATGTGCTTTCCAAAAAACTGGTGTGGTTGATGAAGCCCGTTTTTTCTTTAGTTGAGCGCTGGACTATCCGAAGAGCAATAAAGGTTAACCTGGTGTCAGGTGGTTTCCTGCCCTATTTTCAGGCACGTTATCCCAATAAGAGATTTAGCCTTTTTACTAACGGTATTGACGAGGCGTTTTTGGAGGCGCAACCAGCCGTCAGCCATGCTTGTAACCGGGACATTCCAGAAGTCGTCTATGCGGGCAACATGGGGGAAGGGCAGGGCTTGCACCATATTATTCCCTCCTTAGCCAAACATTATGAAGGTAAGCTGAGTTTTAAACTCTTGGGCGATGGTGGAAGGCGTAAGCAACTGATGGAAGCGATAGAATCTGCCGGCTGTCCCAACGTTGAACTGATGCCGCCAGTTTCCAGAAAAGAACTGATCGCCATTTATCAGAATGCCGATGTGCTTTTCCTGCACTTGAATGATTATGACGCTTTCAAAAAAGTTCTACCATCCAAAATATTTGAGTACGCCGCGGTAGGCAAACCTCTTTGGGCCGGGGTGGGTGGTTTTTCTGCAAGCTTCATTCAAGACAATATTGATAATGCGGCTGTCTTTCCACCCTGCGATCTACAAGCTGCTATAGACTCATTTTCAAATTTGAAACTAGTTACTCAGCCCCGTCCTGATTTCACTTTGCGTTTTGCCCGTACTGAAATCATGAAAGGGCTGGCTGACGATTTACTTCTACTAGTTAATCGATAGGGATTTTATGACTTCAACGTCTGCTCTCAAACTAGCCGTTATCGGTTTGGGTTATGTTGGCCTTCCTCTCGCCGTTGAGTTCGGTAAAAAACGCCCAGTAGCCGGCTTTGATATTAATTGCCCTCGTATTGCTGAGTTACAGGCAGGCCATGACCATACGCTTGAAGTTGATAAAAATGAGCTTAAAGAAGCTGAGCATCTCAGTTTCACCAATGATGTAGAAATACTGCGCGGGTGTAATTGCTATATTGTTACCGTCCCCACTCCCATAGACGACTACAAGCGCCCTGATTTAACGCCTTTAATTAAGGCGAGTGAAATGCTCGGCGAAGTGCTCAATAAGGGTGATATCGTCATTTATGAATCCACAGTGTACCCAGGCGCAACGGAAGAAGATTGTGTGCCGGTACTAGAGCAGGTTTCTGGTCTTACCTTCAACGTGGATTTTTTCTGCGGGTATAGCCCTGAGCGTATCAACCCTGGTGATAAAGAACACCGAGTCACCTCTATTAAAAAGGTAACTTCTGGCTCCACGCCGGAGATTGCTGAGCTTGTTGATTCCTTGTACCGCGATATTATTGTGGCAGGCACCCACAAAGCGAGCAGCATTCGTGTCGCAGAGGCCGCCAAGGTTATCGAGAATACCCAGAGGGACGTCAACATTGCGCTGATCAACGAGCTAACGTTGATTTTTAACCGCTTGGGGATCGACACCGAGGAAGTGTTGCAGGCGGCGGGGACCAAGTGGAATTTCTTGCCTTTCCGCCCTGGTTTGGTGGGAGGACACTGCATTGGGGTAGACCCGTATTACCTTACCCACAAGGCGCAGCAGGTGGGGTATCACCCTGAAGTGATTCTATCGGGCCGGCGCATTAACGATGGTATGGGTGCCTATGTGGCAGGCCAGCTTATCAAGCAGATGATCAAGTCGCGTATTAATGTTGAAGGCGCTCGCGTCTTGGTGATGGGGCTTACCTTTAAAGAAAATTGCCCCGATCTGCGTAATACCCGTGTGGTGGATATCGTTCATGAGCTTGCGGATTATGGGATTACCGTTGATGTGTATGACCCACAAGTAAACCCCGAAGAAGCCGATGCGGAGTATGCCATCCAGCCTGTAAGTGAGCCTGCACCAGGTACTTATGATGCGATGGTGCTGGCGGTGGCCCACCGCGAGTTTCGTGAGCTTGGTTCGCATGGCATTCGTGCTTGGGGCAAAGCTAACCATGTGCTGTATGATTTGAAATATGTGCTGCCCAAACATGATGTGGATATGCGCCTTTGATTTTGGTTGGGACAGCAGCGTTTGACATTGACTTGGCATTGCGTGCTAGGTATAGGAATTTAATATGAAAGTATTAGTAACGGGTAATGCAGGTTTTATTGGGTTTCACACTGCCAAGCGACTTTTAGAGAGCGGCGATAGCGTGGTGGGGTTTGATGTCGTTAATGATTACTACGACACGACCATTAAAGAAGCGCGGCTGAACATACTGAAAGAAACAGCGGCCCGCACCGGCAGTGACTATGTCTTCGTGCGGCAAGACCTGGCTGACCTTAACGCAGTGACCACCGTCTTTGAGACCCACAAGCCGGAACGGGTCATTCACCTGGCTGCCCAGGCGGGGGTTCGCTACTCGTTGGAAAACCCTCATGCCTATGTGCAAAGCAATGTGGTGGCGTTTACCAATATCTTGGAAGCTTGCCGCCACCATAAGGTAGAGCATCTAACCTATGCCAGCACCAGCAGTGTATATGGAGCGAATACCTCCATGCCGTTTTCGGAGCATGAGAGCGTCAACCACCCGCTGCAGTTTTACGCGGCCACCAAAAAAGCCAACGAGTTGATGGCCCATAGTTACAGCCATTTGTACCGCCTGCCGACCACGGGGCTGCGCTTCTTTACAGTTTACGGTCCGTGGGGCCGGCCTGACATGGCACTGTTCTTGTTTACCAAGAAGACCTTGGCGGGCGAGCCCATCCCGGTGTTTAACCATGGCAACCATACCCGCGATTTCACTTACGTGGATGACATTGTCGAGGGCGTCATTCGGGCGAGTGATGATATTGCCAAGCCCAACCCCGATTGGAACAGCGATTCACCAGACCCCGCCACCAGTAACGCGCCTTACCGCATCTTCAACATTGGCAATAATGACCCGGTAAAACTTTCCGCTTATATTGAGGCCATCGAAGAAGCCTTGGGTAAAAAGGCCGATCAACAGCTATTACCATTGCAGCCAGGCGATGTGCCGGATACCTACGCAGACTCCAGCGAGCTTGAGAAGGCCGTTGGCTACAAGCCTGCAACACCGGTAAAGCAGGGTGTGGCCGCGTTTGTTAGCTGGTACCGTGAGTTCTACAACGTATAAGTATTAGTTATTAAGAAAAGTGCCCATTGCTGTGTATGGGCGCTACGTGACTGTGGGTGAGAATAAAGGATTGGCATGAATATCACTGTGTTTGGTACCGGCTACGTTGGCTTGGTACAGGGGACCATATTGGCAGAAGTGGGTCATCAGGTTATCTGTGTTGATGTCGATGCTGAAAAGGTTGAGAAGCTAGCGCAGGGTGTTATCCCGATCTATGAACCTGGGTTAGAGGCCCTGGTAAATGAAAATATTCAGGCAGGCCGACTAAGCTTTACCACCGATGCGATAGCGGGGGTAGCGCATGGTGATGTGCAGTTTATAGCGGTCGGAACCCCGCCCGATGAGGACGGCAGCGCTGATTTAAAATACGTGTTGAAAGTGGCAGAAACCATCGCCGAGCACATGCAGGCGCACCGTATTGTGGTGGATAAATCTACCGTGCCGGTGGGTACCGCTGACAAAGTTCGAGCTAAGATGGCCGAGGTCTTGTCCAGCCGTAGCAAAGACTCACTTACGTTTGATGTGGTGTCAAACCCTGAGTTTTTGAAAGAGGGTAGTGCCGTTGCCGATTGCCAAAAGCCTGACCGTATCATTATCGGCACTGATAATGCGCACAGCGTTGAGGTTATGCGCGAACTCTATGCCCCGTTTAGCCGTCAGCATGAAAAAATCATCGTGATGGATGTACGAAGCGCTGAGCTGACCAAATATGCCGCTAACTGCATGCTGGCGACAAAAATCAGCTTTATGAATGAGATCGCCAACCTATCGGAGCGGTTAGGCGCAGATATTGAGGCGGTGCGCCAGGGTATCGGCTCAGATCCACGCATCGGCTACCATTTTATTTACCCGGGTGTGGGCTATGGGGGTTCGTGCTTCCCCAAAGATGTTCAGGCCCTGGTGCGCGCTGCCGACGCTATCGGTTTTGATGCCAAAGTGCTTAAAGCGGTAGAAGCGCGTAATTATCTGCAAAAAACCACGTTGTTCGAGAAAATTTCACAGCATTTTAATGGTGAGTTAGCGGGCAAAACCCTGGCCTTGTGGGGGCTTTCTTTCAAACCCAACACCGATGATATGCGCGAAGCGCCCAGCCGTGTATTGATGGAAGCGCTTTGGAATGCAGGGGCCAAGGTGCAGGCGTTCGACCCGGAAGCGATGGAAGAGACCCAGCGCCTTTATGGTAACCGCAACGACCTGACCCTGTGCGGCACCAAAGAAGCCGCGCTGAAGGGAGCCGATGCACTGGTGATTGTGACTGAGTGGCAGAGCTTCCGTGCGCCGGATTTTGCGCTACTTCACCAGCAGCTTCGCCAGCCGGTCATTTTTGATGGCCGTAATATGTTCGAACCTGTACGGTTAGCGCAAAAGGGCTTTGTGTACTATTCGGTAGGGCGCCAAGCAGTAGGCATCTCTTAGTTGCCGTTACGATGATAATGATGGAAGTGATGGTAACCCATGAAGCGTGAGTATCAACGGCGTCATTCTCGGTGGTATGAAGTTCTGCTATTGAGCCTGACGTTTCACCTTGTCGTAGGCATGTCGCTTGCTTTGTTGCTTCCCAGCCTGGAACGGTGGGGGTGGGGGTTTTGGCATTACATGCCGGATGTGCGAAGCAATACATTGATTGCCATTGGCCTGGCGTTTACGGCCTCGGCGTTAACGCTTCGGCGTATGTCACGGTTCCCGGGGGCGCAACTTGGCGCGAATATCATGCCAACGGTTTCGATCGCGTTTTTGCTGGTCGTGGCCGTGCTGTTTTTTACCCGGGAGGGCTATACCCGCCAAGTGATGCTGAGTGGTTACCTCGTTAGCCTGGCCTGGTTTTACATGGGCTATTTTTTGGGGCGACGGTTTCGAAAGCTCAAGTTTGCCGTGGTGCCATTCGGGGATGCTTCGCGGCTTAGCGGTAACGCCAATGTCGATTTAAGGGTTTTGGAAACGCCTGAAATGAAGGGGTTACGGGTTGATGGCGTTGTGGCGGATTTACGCGCGCAAGATTTGCCGCCCGAGTGGGAGAAGTTTCTCGCCACCTGTACCTTGTGCCACATTCCCGTTTATCACCATCGGCAAATATCCGAGACGATTTCAGGCCGTGTGCAGATCGATCATCTGTCAGAAAACGAATTTGGTAGCCTGTTGCCGCCGTTATTTTACGTTGGCTTCAAGCGTGTGATGGATTTTCTAGGGGCGGTTATATTGCTGCCATTTTTATTGCCGGTTTTGCTTGGGGTGGCTTTGCTGATCAAACGGGATAGCCCGGGTCCGGTGTTTTTTATGCAGCCCCGTGTGGGCTATCGTGGCCGTTCGTTCAACATGTTCAAGTTCCGCAGCATGTACCATGATATGAGCGGCAAAGATTTTACCCTTTCAGGCAAGGATCCCCGTATTACCCCGCTGGGGCGTATTCTGCGGCGTTATCGATTGGATGAGTTGCCTCAGATATTTAACGTGCTGCGCGGCGAGATGAGCTTTATCGGGCCGCGTCCTGAGTCGGAGTCGCTTTCTGAGTGGTATGAGAAGGACGTGCCGTTCTTCAGCTACCGCCATGTGGTGCGGCCGGGAATCACCGGTTGGGCCCAGGTTGAGCAGGGCTATGCGGCCGAAGTGGAAGGCATGAAACGCAAGCTCCAATACGATTTTTACTACATCAAGCACTGCTCGCTGTGGCTGGACGTGCTGATTGTGCTTAAGACGGTGCGTATTTTGTGTACGGGGTTTGGGGCGCGGTAGTTGCTGGTTACACCATGAAATGAGGGCTTACTCAATCCTCGCTATCGGGTATCTGTGTAAGCAATGGGTTGGACTCCTTATCACCTAACCGGCATCTACGTGCCAAAATGAAGATGGCAGGCATTAACCATCAAACATTTTGGAGCGTCGGCGACTTGTATCGCCATTGTGTTAAAAAAGAACGTACATGCTCTGCCTTGGCAAGGTTTAGTAAGGTAAAATACAAAGAGCGCCCATCCGGGCGCTCTTTTTTTGGGCTCAACTGCCCTGTGAACTCACTCATGCATCAGGATGATCATGTACCGTCTCTTTGCCCCTGAGCGCGCCGCTGGGTTGAACCTGGCAGCCCTGTTTTTGGTGTTGGTGTTGCTGATTGCCACCCCGCTACGCAGTCATATCGTCATCGCACTACTGCTTCTGTACGCCCTGAGCTACTTGTGGGTCAATCGCGCCTCGCTGGTTTTTAACCGGTTCGATGTGGTCGTGGTCGCGCTGTTGGCGTCGTATGCCGTGTCGCGGCTTCCGGTCTTTGTGCTGGACGATTTCAGCTCGCGTTATGTTAGCCCTGGCTTGCATATGGCGGCAGTTATTCCCATCTATTTGATGATGCGTCACGCGGGGTCGGCGATCCAACTGGGTGCGTATCGTCGCTGGCTTGAATGGGGGGCTATTGTGGGTAGCCTGGGGGCCTCGGGCGTTGCGCTTTATCAGACCCAGTGGCTGGGCTGGCAGCGCGCCGACGGATTTCTTTTCAGCATCAACTTCGGCTACCTGGCCTGCGCCATGGCGTTTATATGTTTTGCCATGTTGCGCGGCTCGCCACGCAAGGTGTGGCTGGTTGTTGCCGGGCTGGCGGCGTTGTTGGCCATGCTGCTGACGCTAACCCGCGGCTCGGTGATTGCGGTGCCGCCGCTGTTGTTGCTGCTGTTGGTGCTAAACCTGGATGTGCTGGGCTGGAAACGGCTGCTGATGGTGGTTGGCCTGGCGATGAGCCTGGCGGCGGTGGCGTACCTGGCCTCAAACAGTGTTCAGCAGCGCGTGGCGTACAGCGTTGACGAAGTACATAGCCTTCTTGCCGGGGATGTGAGCGAGGCAGTCTCCAGCGGTGGTCGCTTACAGCTTTGGATGGCGGCCAGCCACGCCTTCAAGGAGCGCCCGCTGGTGGGGCTGACGTACCCGGAGCGCGAAGCCCTGAATGCGGAACTGGTGGAGCAGGGCGTCGTTACTGACTGGGTATTGAGCGTGGATCGCGGTCATGCGCACAGCCAGTACTTCGAGATGCTGGCATCAGGGGGACTGCTTGGTATATTGGCCATTTTTGGTTACCTGCTGGCGCCGGGGGTCTACCATCTACGCTTGGTTATCCTCGATCGAAACAACGTCTATGCGCAAACCGGGCTGGTCTTTACGACGGGCTTTGCCATTTATTGCCTGACCGAGGCGGCCATCCACCACGAAATGATGACAGCAGTTTATGCTTACATGCAGGTTAATCTGTTGGTGTTGGCTCATTGCCTCGCTACGCAGAAGCAAGCCGCAGTAACATGATGGGGCCACCAAGCCTATGGCCGAGCTGGTGTTGCAGGATCTGGCGACACGCTACGCCATGAAGGGGTGTCATGGCACGACCTTCTCCATGGTGCGCTTTGGCAATGTGCTTGGCTCCAGCGGCTCGGTGGTACCGCTTTTCCGCCGTCAGATAGAGCAGGGCGGGCCTATCACCGTTACCCATCCGGATATCACCCGCTACTTCATGACCATTCCCGAGGCGGCGCTGCTGGTCATTCAGGCAGGCTCCATGGCGGAAGGTGGGGATGTGTTTGTGCTGGATATGGGCGATGCCGTGAAAATCGTCGACCTGGCGAAGCGCATGGTTCAACTCACCGGCTTGGAAGTGAAGGATGCTGACCATCCTGACGGTGATATCGAGGTGGTCTTTAGCGGTTTGCGCCCGGGGGAGAAGCTCTACGAGGAGTTGTTGATTGGCGATAACGTGGTGGGCACCCTGCACCCCAAAATACTCCGCGCCCACGAGGAGGTATTGCCGCAGGAGGAGTTATCCGCATTACTGGAAGAGCTCGTTGAGGCGGAGCAGAGCCTGGATAGCCACCGCGCCTGCGCCGTGCTGAGGCGGGGAGTAAGCGGCTTTGCCCATAGCGGTGATGTGTGTGACCTATTGCCTCTCAGCCGTCAACAGCACGTTGTGCTGGGGGGAGGTTCTCACGACGCCAGGCATTGAGTCATTGATTACGCTGCATTTTCGCTGCTACGAACCGTTCCTGCACCCGGCCTATCGCCGGATGTTTTGCTTTGTGGCGGGATGGTTGTTGATCGCGCAATGAATTGCGCTCCTACTGGAAACGCTTACACCTGGCTTATTGCCGGGTGTTTTTGCTTTGTGGCGGGATGGTTGCTGATCGCGCAATGAATTGCGCTCCTACTGGAAACGCTTACACCTGGCTTATTGCCGGGTGTTTTGCTTTGTGGCGGGATGGTTGCTGATCACGCAATGAATAGCGCTCCTACGTGCTCCTGGCGGGGCATTTGCCTACGATCAGGGCTTGTATTTACCTCTGGGTTCGCGATTTACTGACTCGTTGACGCCGCTTTAACCTTGAAATGACGACGACGGTGTATGATTTTATGCAGGTTAAGTGGCTGGTGTTGGCTTATTGTCACGTTAGGCACAGAGGCCATGATGGCTCCCTGAGGCGTTGAGTATCTTAGGGCTGTCATCCATAGGCCGGGTAAGGAGACCATGACCTTTCGTTTTTCATTGGAAGTTATTATTGCAGCGTATAACGATGCGGAGGTGTTGGCGCTGACCCTCGAGGGGTATCGGCGTCAATCTTCTCGTGAGTTCGCACTGTGTGTGGCCGATGATGGCTCTGGCGCGGAGGTGCTTGATGTAATTGAGCGGTATCGTGCTCAGGGTCTATCTATTCGCCATGTGTGGCATGAGGACCAAGGCTTTCGTAAGGCGCAGATCGTCAATCGAGCGATTGCGGGCTCTCAGGCTGACTATATCGTGTTTAGTGATAGCGACTGCGTACCGATGCGGCATTTCATTGCTGATCATCGAGACTGGGCGTGTCCAGGCTATATGGTGTCTGGGCGGCGTGTAGATACCGCCGAGGCGTTGACGGCTCGCATCAAGCTTGGGGAGTTGGCCTTGGCGTCCTTGGAGCGTCCGCTACGGTTGGTCGTTGAGTCAATGCGTGGCAACCTTTCCCGCGCTGAGTTTGGCCTGCACCTGCCGCGCTGGTTGGCCCGGCTTTGGAGCCGCAAGCCGCTAGCGCTGTTGGGGGCCAATATGGGGGTGTGGCGAGAGCAGCTGTTGGCGGTAAATGGTTTTGACAGCGATTTTGAAGGCTATGGTGCTGAAGAGGTCGACCTCGAATGGCGGCTGCGCACTTATGGTATAAAATCCCGTGCGATGCGTGGCCGTGGCGGTTTGATTCATATTCACCACTACGAACGTCAAGTCGACTCCCATGTTTACCATTTGCTGCAGTACAAGCGCCAAGTCGGTGAGGTGGTAGCGCGTAACGGAATTCATAGGTTATCCGCTTAGTGCATTGCAATACTGCTCGTCTGCGAGCTTTCTTCTGCACCAGGCGCCCGCCCTGTCGGGCGATCAAACCTTCTAAAAGCAACGATTTTCGGTGGCTCGATCCTTGCTGATCGCGCAATGAATTGGGCTCTTACGATACCCGTATGCACCCGGCGTTTGCCGGGTGTTTTTCTTTGTGGCGGGATGACTGGTTATCGCCCAATGAATTGGGCTCCTACGAGACACACCTTCATCTGGCTTTTTGCCGGGTGTTTTTCTTTGTGGTGGGATGATTGGTGATCGCCCAATGAATTGGGCTCTTACGAGACCCCTTTTTATCTTTTCATCTGGGTTCTTCCCCCAGAGCTGCTTTGATGCGTTCGCGATCACTGATGGCCGCTCTCCACAATTCATTCCAGCTATCCGGTGGGTTACCGTTCTTGAGCATCTTGCGGAAGATAGTGTAGGCGTCCTGTTTACTGTCATAGGCACGCTTGGTGGATTCGTCGTTGACCCAGGCGTAGATGAGGATCTTGCTCGCAAGGTCGTAGCGAAAGAACAGCCGGTACTGTTGATAGAACTTTGCCCGGCACCAATGGGTGTGCTCTGACCCGAGGGTGTTTCCTTGACGATACTGAGGGCCAGCCGGGTCCTTTGGGATGTCGTGCTTGGACAGCTTTACTATCGCCGCCAGACGCTTGGTGGCCGGTCTACTGCGATATCCGAGTGGGTCCTTTTCCTGGTGTTGCTTCACCTTATTGGTGAGCGCATCGACCTGCTCCAGGAATAGCGGATGTGCGTAGATCGTCCATCCGTTTATCTCCAGAGGGCTCATGTGTCGTCGTCGTCCTCCGGCAGTTCCTCATCAAGATCTACCTCAATGCCAGCCGTCAGGCTTTCGGCCTTGGCAAAGGTGCTGGCAGTGACAGGGTGAATGTTTTCCGGATGCCCCTGAAGATCGCGCTCCAGAAAGGCCAGGAAACTGGTCATTACGGGATCTTGGGTGGACTCATCGCGGGCGCGAGTTAGCACCACCTCCCCATTGGGGCGAATCATGTAGTGAATCCGATCGCGGCGATTCAGCTTCAGCGCACGACGAACCGATGCCGGAATGGTCGTCTGGTAGCGATCCGTCAGGGTGGAGTCATCCTCAATGGCCGTGTTCACGATTGGCCTCCGCTAAGTAGCAATGCAAAAGTAATGCAATAAAAATAATGCAATTGCATTACTTCGTCAATGGCAGGGGAAGCCATCAATAGGTCTCTGGCGTCTGTCGGGGATGATGGATGATCTCGCAACAAGTTTCGCTGCTACGAGACCCACCTGCACTTGGTTTTGAGGAGGCTTGCAGCTATTTCAGGGGCTGAACCGGCCGGAGTAGGACTAGCTATATTAGTCCTTACTTCCTGTCTGTAATTGGGCGACGACTTCTATCGATAGCCCTGTAGATTCAGCAATTTGCTCAGTGCTGAGCACGCCAAGTGCGAGCAAGTTACGTGCTGTCGTTCTTTGTGCTTCTATCTGGCCTTCTTGACGGCCTTCTTGACGGCCTTCTTGTAGCCCTTCTTGACGTCCTTTTTCTTCCCAGCGCTCAGGCCATTGTTTAATGCGTTCTGCCAACATGTGATGTACCTCATGTAGCTCGTGTAAGTCATTGAACTCGGGCAGTTCCATGTCGGGTGCTCGGTTAGGTAGCAATACACGGCGTATCCAAACCACGAAAGCCCGTCGAAGCGGTGTCTGCTCAGATGCTTTGAGCCATTCTACCAAACTGCCCAGCACCTCCAGCATGTCCTGCTCATCGCGATTGTGTTCTAACCGAAAGAGTGCGGCTGCCACGTTGCGTACTCGGTCTGACCACTCAGGGTCGTTGACGATGGCACCTTCGTCCAACAGCAGGTATTCCAGGTTAGGGCGGTAACGCTCTAACCCGCCTGGTACCTCTTCGACCAAATCCGCCACGTTTTGTGCCGCTGTCCAGCGTTGTTCTCCATTATAGAGTACCACGGGCAAAACGGGAGGTAATTTGCCGCTTGGCGCAAAGGCATTTTGGCGTATCAGGTCCTGATAAAGAAGCCCCAGGTAGCTCATGATCCGCACAGCCATGTGTTTGTCTTCGCTGGACTGGAATTCTAGCAGGAGGTAAATATAGAGCCAGTTATCACCCCAGCGTACACGCCAGATGATGTCATCTTCGCGGTCGCGTAGTTCATCGGTAATGTAAGAGCCGTTTACTTTTTCCAGCGTCGAAAAATCAAGCTGTTCCACCCATGCTTCTTTTACAAAGCCGGTGAGTAAATCCCTAACCATCTCAGGATGTGAGAAAAGTAGCTTATAGCTATGGTCGTGGCGGTGGTGGGGATGGCTAACCATGGACGCTCCTGTCTCTATGGGTAAAGCTTATCATAGCGTTCTTAGTCTACGGCATACGCTCATTGCTGATCGCGCAACAAGTTTCGCTCCTACGAGACCCATCTGCACTTGGTTTTGAGGAGGCTTTCAGCCTCTGTGGGAGCCAGACTTGTCGGGCGATTGGGTTAGCTATAAGCGCTTGGCTTTGCCAGGCGCTTGTTATATTAATGTGATACGTTTTAATTTAGGTATCGCTAAATAGGGATATAAAGATGGGCGCTCAGACTATGTGGCCGGAGATTCGTCATCACGGTGGGGCAGGCGGGGTAACGGGTAGCTGTCATCAACTGATGGCGAGCAGTGAGCACTCGCTACTCGTGGACTGCGGGTTGTTCCAGGGGGAAGACGCCGCCGAGGATAGCCTGGCGCAGCTTGAGGTGGGCTTCGATATCAGCACGCTGAAAGCGTTGGTGATTACCCATGTGCATATTGATCACGTGGGCCGTTTGCCTTATTTGCTGGCCGCAGGGTTCAGAGGGCCTATTCTATGCTCTGAGCCCTCTGCTGTGCTGTTGCCGCTGGTGATCGAGGATGCCTTGAAGATTGGCTTTACCCGCAATGCGCGGTTGATCGAGCAGTTCCAGGCGCAGCTTCAAAAGCAGTTGGTACCGCTTCCCTATGGTAAATGGCACACGCTAGTGGACGATCACACCCTTGCCATGCGGGTGAAGCTCAAGCGGGCGGGGCATATTCTGGGCTCCAGCTACGTTGAGGTGGCACTGAACGATAAGCTGAAAAGCATCAAACAGCGGGTGGTGTTCTCGGGCGACCTGGGTGCGCCTTACACGCCGCTGCTACCTGCGCCGAAATCGCCGTATCAGGCGGATGTACTGGTGCTTGAGTCCACCTATGGTAACCGCAACCATGAAGGCCGCCGCGAGCGCGGGCTGGCGCTGAAAAACGCCATCGAGCAAGCGCTGACTAACCGGGGAACCGTGATTATTCCGGCGTTCAGTGTTGGCCGCACGCAGGAACTGCTGTACGAGCTGGAAACCATTGTGCATGCCGCGCCGCCATCGTCTGACTGGCGCTCGCTGGAAGTGATTGTTGACTCACCGCTGGCGGCGCGCTTTACGCGGGTGTATCGCCAATTGAAGCCGTTCTGGGATGCCGAGGCGCAGCGCCGTTTACGCTTAGGCAGGCACCCGCTGAGTTTCGAGAATGTGTACACGGTGGATGATCACGAGACCCATGAGCAAACCGTGCGCTACCTGGCCGCAAGCGGTCGCCCGGCGGTGGTGATTGCCGCCAGTGGCATGTGCGCGGGCGGGCGCGTGGTGAATTATCTGAAGGCGATGCTGGGCGACCCGCGCCATCAGGTGCTGTTTGTGGGTTATCAAGGCGCCGGTACGCCAGGGCGGGCTATTCAGCGTTACGGGCCGGAAGGCGGCTGGGTGGAACTGGATGGCGAGCGCATCGATATTCGTGCGGGAATCACCTCCATCAGCGGCTACTCGGCCCATGCCGGGCAGCGCGATTTGCTTAATTTCATCAAGCGGATGCGCCGCTGGCCGCCTGAGGTGAGGTTGGTGCACGGCGATGACCACGCACGTCAGGCGCTGAAAGAATCCATCGAAGCAATGGCCGATAAAGCCGGGCGGCTGGTCAATGTCGTTTTGCCTTCGGTGTATGAGTGACGTTTGGTGGCGGGAGTAATCCGGATCGCGCAACAAGTTGCGTTCCTGATGGGCTTGTAAACGATCCAGTCACTGCATCCAGGCCGTCATTGTTCAGATCGGCAAGGTCTGTTTCCACTGCCAGTAAAAGCGGTGATGCCCAGCCTAACTATCCCCATCGACCATGAAGTCCTCGCCTTTATCGGCATCAATCAGGTGCGATTGTTGCCAAAGCCTGGAGACGAGCTCCTGGATAAAGGTCCGCACGATAAGAGAGGGCCGCCGACCTGCACGCGTAACGACACAAAAGGGCGAAGCAATTTCCACCTGATCAGGCAATAGCGCTTTGAGCTCACCGCGCTCAACCCAATGAGCGGCGTAGTAATGGGGTAAATTGCCAATGAAGTGGCCGCTCAATATCATCAATGCCTGGGCCTCCATGTTGGAGGCATGCGCCCCAACGTGGGCATTGGGGAAGCTCTTGAGCTCCTGGAGGTTGGCGTAAGGCCTGACCACAAAGGCATGCTTAATCACTTCTTCTACCGTAAGTTGACGACTGTCGCGTTCAAACAGCGGATGGCGTTTCGCGCAATAGATGCCATGCACCTCGGTATAGACCTGACGATGCTGCAAGCCTTCCATTTGGGCGGTTTCAGGCAAGATCCCGAGCTGCACCTCTCCGTTGGCGATTTCACCGATCAAACGGTCGGGGCTACTCACATTGATATTCAGGCGTGCCTTGGGGTTTTTGCGTAAAAACTCACCAATGACGCCCTGCAGATCAAGGTCGACATCCATGATCGTGTTATCGACCACCCCTAAACGCAGGGTGCCATAGACAGAGCTGCGTAACTCGCTCATCTCACTGTCAAAATCATCGACCGACGCCAGCAGTAATTTGGCGCGCTCATAGACAATGGCGCCCCGTTCGGTCAGCTCAAACCCCTGCCTTCCCCGTCGACAGACGGTAAACCCCACGCGTTCTTCAAGCGCTCGAATGTGAAAGCTGACCGCGGATTGGCTCATGTGGAGCGCCGTTTGTGCACCGGCAAAACCACGATGCTCGGTAACGGCCAGAAAGACGGAAAGGCTTTTAAGATCGGCAGCTGAAAGCTTCATGAGAATGCTCTACGTTAGTGCGTTTAACATCAATAAAGTGGGAGTGAACATCGAAAGATAGCAATTTTATTGTTGCATGGTTCCTGCTTAACTCAAGGGGTTGTTGCTCAGATGGCTTGCGCCACTGAGATCCGAGCATCACTTGTCCGAGGAGATCCCCATGCATCCCACAACGGCTATTACCGCTGGTTTACTGCTCAGCGTCAGCTTTGCCTCCACCGCCCACAGCGATTTGCTCGACGATATTCGCTCAGAGGGCACGTTTACGGTCGGCACTGAAGCGCGTTTTGCCCCGTTTGAATACATTGAAGACGGTGAAATCGTCGGCTATTCGGCTGACGTCATGGAATACATCATGCCTGAGCTTGGTGAGGACGTGGAATTGATCCGCATGGACTTGCCCTGGCAAGGCATTCTGCCTGGTCTGGAGCGCGAGCGGTTCGATTATGTCATCACCTCCGTGACCGCCACCCCGGAACGCATGGAGCGCTATCACTTAAGTGCCCCCATCGCCGATGCCACCATGGCGATCCTCAAACGTACCGGTGAAGACGACATCAGTGCCCCTGAAGACATCGCGGGCAAAGTGGCGGCAGCCCAGTCGGGGTCCGCGCAATTGGAAGCACTGGAGGCGCTAGCCGCCGAGCTAGAGGCAGCCGGCACGCCGGTTGAGGACATTCGCACTTACACTGGCGTCGATGAGGCCTATGCCGAGCTGGGAACCGGCCGTGTCGATGTGGTCATCAACAGCTTGCCTAACCTGCTGGAAGCCGAGCGTACGCGCCCAGAGGTCTTTGAGGTGGTCGGCACCTTTGGGGATCCGGTCTACTTCTCATGGGCGGGCCGTGATGACGAAGAGAGCGCATCGCTTAATGCCTTTATGGACGAGCAAATCCAGCGACTCAATGAAGACGGTACGCTCGCCGAGCTACAGGAAAAATGGTTCGGCTCTCCCATGGATCTGCCTGCCGAACTGCCTTCCGCTGAATAACCCGCCACTACCGCTCTGAGTGCCACATGTTTGAGATTCTGCTCAATCACTATCCGGCCCTTGCTGAAGGCTTGACCACCACACTGGTGGTCTCGCTTTCCGCCATCGCATTGGGCTTGGTATTAGGTGTCTTGATGGCGTTCGGGCTGATGAGCCGTCATCGCCTACTAGCCTGGCCATGCGGCCTTTACCGGAGCTTTTGGCGAGGGACGCCCATCCTGCTGCAGTTGCTGTTGGTCTACTACCTGCTACCGGAAGTGGGCATCGAGATAGCGCCTATTTATGCCGCAATCCTGACGCTCACCTTGAACACGGCGGCGTTTCAATCGGAAATTTTTCGTAGCGGGATCAGCCACATTCCTGTGGGTCAAATAGAAGCCGCCCGAATGGCAGGCATATCTACCTGGCAAATCCGAAAGCGCATCATCATGCCTCAGGTGTTCCGCCTGACGTTGCCACCCCTGACCAATGAAATCATCACTATCCTCAAAAACTCATCGCTCATCTCGGTAATTGCGGTCACGGAATTGATGCGGGTTAGTGAGCAGATTGCATCGCGCACGTTTCAGCCACTGGAAACGTACTTGGCGGCGGCGCTGCTTTATCTGGCCGTGAACCTGGTGCTGGCCCGCGTCAGCGCTTATCTGGAACGCCGCATGGTCGGCGGCCTGGCCACCGAATAAGGGAGCGCCTGAATGTTTGATATCACCATCCTATGGGAAACACGTGAACTTATCCTACAAGGCTTGTGGAACACGGTCTGGATCTGCTTTCTGGGCTGCTTGCTGGCCCTTTCGCTGGGGTTGGTGCTTGCCGCCCTCAGGCTCGCGAACCCACGGATATTCAGCTATCCGGTGGCTTGCTACGTCGAGCTATGCCGCGGGATTCCCCTGCTGATTCTGCTGTTTTTACTCTATTACGGCGGCCCCAGCATCGGCTTGACCTTAAGCGCGAGCGTCGCTGGCGTTGTCGGCATCGGCCTGTATGGCGCGGGATATTTTGCTGAAATCTACCGCGGAGGCTTCAAGTCGGTTCCCAAAGGGCACCTGGAAGCGGCGCGCATGCTGGGTATTTCTCCATGGCATGTGTTAACCCGCATTCAGATTCCTCAAATGGCGCGCTTGATAGTGCCGCCAAGCACCAACCAGCTAATCATTTTGGTGAAGGAGTCTGCCCTGATATCGATCATCTCGGTGGATGACCTGACCAAAAATGCCACGTCTATCGTCAATCAGACGTTTCAAGTCATTGAGCCCTACCTGGCGGTTGCCTTGCTCTACTGGCTGATCATTGAGCTGATTGCGCGAGGCGGCTATGCACTGGAGAAGCGCTTGGCCAACCGTCAACCACGCCCCATCGAACCACGAGGAGGTACCCGCCATGCCCATGGTTGACTCAACAACGTCTACCCGACAAAAAGCGATCGTCGAGGCGCAGGGCGTCAGCAAGCAATTTGGCGACCTTGAAGTGCTGACCGATATCGACTTCCGCCTTTCGCCTTCCGAGGTGGTGTGTGTGATAGGGCCCTCAGGATCTGGTAAATCGACCCTGTTGCGTTGCCTGGCTTTCTTGGAGCCCTATGACCACGGCAGCGTTTATATAGACAGCCAGCTATTGGGCTACGAAGACAGCGGTGGGAAACGCGTTCGCACCAGTGAGAAGCGCGTGGACGAAGTGCGCGCTCCCGTCGGCATGGTGTTTCAGCATTTCCATTTATGGCCCCATCGTACCGCGCTTGAGAACGTGACCGAAGCGCTGCGACTGGTCAACGGCCTCTCGCGCCGAGAGGCTGACGAGGAGGGCATGGCTATGCTTGAGCAAGTCGGCCTGGCCGACCGTGCCGGGCATTTTCCCGAGAGCCTTTCTGGCGGGCAGAAGCAGCGAGTCGCCATTGCCAGAGCGCTGGCCATGAAACCCAGAGTGATGTTTTTCGATGAACCTACTTCCGCGCTCGACCCTGAGCTGGTTGGGGAAGTGCTGGAGGTAATGAACAAGCTGGCTGCCGACGGCATGACCATGGTGGTGGTCACTCACGAAATGGGCTTTGCCGCAAAAGTGGCCGACCGGGTGATCTTTATGGATCAAGGCCGCGTGGTGGAGAGCGGCGCGCCTGACAAGCTATTCCGCCACCCCCAAAGCGAACGCCTTCAGCAATTTCTTAACACCTGGCGCGAGCGCCATATCGATTAACGGACGTACTGCGTCTATCAACCGGTGCCATTCACTTTTTACAACGTAAAGGCGATGGTCAACATCCTTGGAGAACCCCATGAATACTGAGACACCCTTTGATCATGCGCGTATTGAGCAACTGCCCAAAAGCAACACTGAGCCCTGCGGACATAACCACACCCTGGACACGCCAATCTCTCCAGACGGCACGCCGGTCTTGGGGGAGCGTTATGAAGTGGCTGCCCGGGGTGGCCGAGCAGTGCGCCTAAAAGCGGGACAAACTATCCGCATCATCAATACGCACGGAACCCAGGTGTGCGATACCTGGGCGTTCAGCACTCACAATCTCAATGAATTCATGTCCTGGGAGCACGGCCGTGCCTGGCTCAGCGGGTTAATCCCCAAAGTCGGCGACCCGCTGATAAGCAACCGTCGCCGTCCGATCATGACCCTTACGGCGGATACCTCACCGGGCATTCACGATACGCTAATGGCCGCCTGCGACCTGTTTCGCTACATGACATTAGGCGTCAAGGATTACCACGACAATTGTGCTGATAACCTGCGCCTGGCCATGAAAGCCATTGGCATTGATGCCCCCGAAGTGCCGCAACCGTTCAATCTGTGGATGAACATCCCGGTTAATGATCAGATGAACGTTGACTGGTGCCCGCCTGTGTCTAAGCCGGGTGATTACGTCGACCTGCGCGCTGAAATGGACTGTGTCGTGGCCATGTCGTCTTGCCCTCAGGACATCATCCCGATCAATGGGGAAGACTGCGAGCCGGTAGAAGTGCATTTCGAGGTTCACGAATAAACGCAACCATGGAGAGCCCAATGGTCAACGAGCCTGCCTCATCCAACGATCCTGCCGCTTGTGATTCGCCTGCGATTGCGGCCGCCGTCAACCCGCAGCGACTGGCCAATGACCTGGCGACGCTTGCGATGATCGGTGCTCGCGAAGATGGCGGTGTGGCGCGTTTAGCGTTGGATGACAATGACACAAGGGCACGTCTCTGGCTTGTTGAACAGGCCAGTGAGCTGGGCGCTCAAGCGAGCGTCGACGCGATGGGGAACGTATTTCTCGATCTACCCGGCAGCGACCCCGAGTTAGCCCCTGTCGTGACAGGCAGTCATCTGGACAGCCAACCGGCAGGTGGCAAGTACGATGGTGCATTGGGGGTATTAGCCGGTCTTGAAGCACTTCGCGCGCTCAAAGCGGCGGGCTTTACCCCACGCCACCCTTTGTCCCTGGTGAGCTGGACCAACGAAGAAGGGGCGCGTTTCTCCCCAGGTACCTCCGGGTCAGCGGTTTTCTGCCATGTGCGAAGCCTTGAGGAAACAAGGCTGATTCAAGACAGTGAGGGCGTGACGATGGGGCATGCCCTCGATACGTGCTTGGCCGAAATGGATGCGGCCAACGTGCCGCGTCGTTCGTTGGCGACGCCTATGTACGCCTTTATTGAGCTGCACATTGAGCAAGGCCCCATCCTTGAGCGCGAGGGGGCCTCTGTGGGGGTCGTCGAGGGCATTCAGGGCGTTAGTTGGTTTGAAGTCACCGTCACGGGTACTGCCAACCATGCGGGCACCACACCGCGTGCCCATCGTCGCGATGCATTCGAGGGCGCCTGCGCGGTGGCAACCGCGCTACGGGAAGCGGCAAGGGATAGCGAAGACCGCGTGCGCTTTACCATCGGCAAATTCGATGTCAGCCCTGGCTCGGTGAACACAATTCCCGACCGCGTCACCTTCAGTATCGATTTACGACACCCCGAGGCAGCAACCCTCAAAGCATTGGAAGCCACGTTCAATGACATCACGCAACACACCTGGGCAGGTTGCCGGGTAACGCTTGCCGCGTTATCGCGCATTGAGCCGGTGGCCTTTCCTGACGCCCTGACGGCGCAGATTGACGCCGCCGCAGGTGAGCTTGGGATCACAGCACCTCGCTTGGTATCGGGGGCCTTTCATGATGCCATTCATCTCGCCAACCATTGCCCAACCGCCATGCTGTTCGTGCCTTGTCACCATGGTCTCAGTCATCACCCGGATGAACATACCGAACTCGATGACGCCGTCGTAGGCACGCAACTGCTAGCCGCCAGCTTGGCGCGCTTAAGCCGATAAGGAGCATAAAATGGTAAAAGGTACAGACGGTACCCGCCGAAATGCCGCCACTGGCGAACCTTACCTACCCCGCCACGAACCCCGTTATCGAGAGATCGCAAGCTTCCTGCGGGCCCCGCTTGCCGACAGCTTGGAAGCGCTGGATATTGCCTTGGTGGGCATTCCGTTTGATGGCGGTGTCAGCAATCGTCCCGGCACCCGCCACGGACCGCGTGAAATTCGCAACCAGTCGAGCATGATGCGTAGCGCGCATCACGTTACCGGACTGGATCCCTTTGCCCAGGCACGCATCGCTGACATCGGCGATGTGCGATTTTCCTCAATCTATGACCTTGAAAGAGTCTCTGATGATATTGCTGCCTATTACGCGGCCATTCGAAACGCCGGTGTTATTCCGCTGAGCGCTGGTGGCGATCATTCAATCACGTTTCCCATTTTACGCGGCTTAGCGGCCGACGGCCCCGTCGGCTTGATCCAGATTGACGCCCACACCGATACCTGGGACGAGTTTCAGGGATCAAAATTTCACCATGGCGGTCCGTTTCGCCTCGCCTGCGAACAGGGCCTGATCGACCCCAAGCGCACCGTGCAGATCGGCATTCGCGGTGCCCAGAACACGACGCAAGGCTGGGACTATTCTCATGACACCGGCATGCGCGTCATGTTTATGGAAGAAGTGGATGCGTTGGGTATTGACGCGGTCATCGCGGAAGCGCGTCGCGTCGTCGGCGATGGGCCGGTGTATCTGTCGTTCGATATCGACAGCATCGACCCCGCGTTCGCCCCTGGCACCGGTACCCCCGAGGTCGGCGGCCTCACCAGCCTGCAAGCACTCCAGCTCGTCCGTGGCTTCCGTGGTTTACCGCTCATTGGGGCTGATGTCGTAGAAGTATCACCCCCCTTTGATCCCAGCGGTATCACGGCACTGATGGGCGCCACTCTCATGTATGAGCTTCTTTGCTTGATGGCTGAAGGGGTTGATAATACAAGAACCTAAAGTCACTTTTGTCTTTTGCTGAGGACTGGCCGAGAAGCCGTCGTTGGCAATGGCCATAATCAAATTGCCCGTCATCGTTTCACGGCTTGCCAAGCAGGGCTAGAAGGTCGCTCGCGGGTCGTGTGTCGAGACTCATCACTACCTCGTGAATTCGTGTAGCTCGATCGCCCAGGACAGGTTTGGCCAGTGTTTGATATTTCTCAAGCAACTCCGCGTCCGACAGCGGCTTATCCGGATTACCTCGCGCCTCGAAGTTGGCACTTTCGATGATCTCTCCGTTGCTTAGGTGTAATCGTGCACATGCCCAGCGCTCAGCGGGAAAGCGGGCGTTGAAGTTCTCATCCTCATGAATCTCTACTTGGCTTGCAAGCGCCTTGAGGTCGGGCGCGTCGAGCTCGTCGCAGACACCCGCAACATCCACGGTACCCCGCCCGAGGGCGCATGCGACTGACCAGGGTAGGCTGTATTGAGCCTGCTCGGTGGTGGTCGGGTGCATCACGTGCAGGCGCTTGCCCTCGTGAAAAGTGATAATCTCGATGCGCGTGATGGTGGCGGGATCGCGTTTCGCTGCAGGCAGCGACAACACGGCTTCTACGGCGGGCTGGGCCCAGCGGCAGACCGGGTAGGCTTTGAAGTACTGCTCGTGGAGATACCAGCGCTCGCCGAGGTCTTGCCAGATCGCGGTCACGTCCGGTGCGGTAACAGTCAGCGCCGGGGCACCGGTGAAGCCGTCTTCGGCCAGCAGCGCCGCTGAGATCCCGGTCATTGCCCCCCAGCCGGAGCCGTCCTTGAGCATCGTGGGGTGGTCGATGCAGCGCATCATCTGGCTGCGCGGGCCATAGAACTCTGCGATACCCAGGGCATGATGCATGGTCTCGACATCAAGCCCGCGCAGGCGAGCGGCAACGGCAGCGACACCCAAGGCGTTCCAGGCGCCGGAGGTGTGGTAATCCGGACTGGTGGCGTGCAGGGCGATCCCCGCGCGGGTAGCAATCTCGTAGCCGTAGGCAAGCAAGGCGAGGAAATCGCGCCCGGAAAGTCCGTTGACCTCGGGCAGCGCCAGTAGCCCGGGTAACAAGGCGACGCCGGCGTGTCCCTTGGTGAGTACCTGGCCGTCGTGGGCGTCGAGCGCATCGATAAGCCAGGCTCCGTGTAGAGCGACGCCGGTTGGTGAGGCTTGGCCGTTGGCGAATAATAGCGGACGGTCACCGCCGTGCTGGGTGGTGACGAAGCGCGTGGCTTTCTCGGCGAGGGACGTGCGAGTGGCCCCGGCGGCCACCCCGAGCAGGTCAAGCAGGCATCGCTTGGCCTGATGCAGGTGGGCGTCGTCCAGCGCAGATAGATCGACCCCGTGCATCCAGGAGAGGGAAGGGTGATCGTGCATGTGAATGTCCTTTGTTGCTGGTGTTTGGCCCAGACTCGCTTGATAGATGGAAAAGTCCACTCCCCGCCAATGTGCTGAAACACATAGTATGAAGCTTACTTAAAATAATGTGTCCGAAGATAAGAACTCTAAAACTCGTTAACATTGAAAAAGTTATAACTCGATCCATTGGCATGGACTGCGCATTCGTGAAAAGTGTCTTGTTGAAGCGCTTAGGCGTTTCTATATAAGGCACTTTTTATAAGCTTGAATGTAAAGAGCATATCACGCTCTTCAGAGATATAACTGGTTACGTTATTCGGATATGTCATGCCATTTATTTGCGATGGTAATAGGCATTCGATAGGAAATGCATAGGTTTCACCGTATTCTCTTCGAGGATTATCCAGTGTTTTCGTGTTTCTTGCGGGAGGCAATATTTTGAGCATTTGCAGGACGAAATACCGGCTCGCTGCCGCCCAGATACAATGCTCGTTGGCTGATGTCGCGCACAATCTCGAGACGCATCGTCGTGTCATCGAGGAAGCCCGTCAGCGGGAGATCGATGTATTGGTTTTCCCTGAACTTTCCCTGACGGGGTATGACCTGGGCGTCCGTGTCCCGAAGGTTGCCATGCATCGCGATGATCCGCGTCTTGTCCAACTGGCTGAATCTGTCGGTAACATGCTGACAATAGTGGGTTTCGTCGAGCGCTGCGGTCGTGGCGAATATGCCAATTCCATGGCGTGCTTGTGCGCTGGGCAGGTCGTCGCCGTACACCGCAAGGTCAATCTCTGTACCTACGGTGGGCACGAGGAAGGCAAGCATTTCGGCAAGGGACAGTCGCTTACCGTCGCTGATGCCGACGGTCTTGCCTGTGGTGTGATGATCTGTGCCGACCTCTGGAATCCCGGCTTGGCCCATGCGGCCATGCTGGAGCGCCCAGACGTAATGCTGGCTCCGGTCAACGCGGCGACGGGTATGGTTGATGGCGATTTCGATGACGAAGGCAATTGGCTGATTTGCCTTAAGTTCTACGCCATGATGTACGCCACACCCATGGTCATGGCCCATCGCTACGGAGCGGAGGGCGACGCCTGGTTCTGGGGAGGGAGTTGCATCGTCGGCGTCGATGGCAAGGTGCTGGTGCGGGCCGGAGACGGCGAGACCCTCATCAGCGCCGACATCGACACCGACGAGATCGACGCCGCCCGTTTTGCGATGCCGACCCACCGGGACGCTGACACGCCATTGGTGGCTTCGCTGATGGCGCAGCGGCTGGAACGTGAGCGTCACGGCTGAGGGCGTGGCTTACACCCAGCGCCGGCGGCGTTGGGATTTCCAGCGTCGGTCGATGAAGCATTCGGTCTCATCAAAGGCCTGCAGACGTGCTTCCAGGTAGAACCATTCGGCATCGCAGCTCAGTTCCGCCCAGGTTTCGGTGTGGACGTGCCAGCCGTCGCGTTTGAAATCCTGACGCCAACTCTTGCTCATGATCGCGGTGGCTGGTGCATCGGGATGGATAGCATACCGCTCGTCGGCCGAGGCGATGTTGGTCAGGCCATGGTCGTAGGCGATCTCTCCGAAGTCGTCGATGATGGCGTGCCTGGTCCAGCCGTCGGTCAGCGAGTGAGTGACGTCCCGGGACTGTTCGCCCGGGCGTACGACTCGGTGTTGTAGGGGCCCCGAAAAGACCGCCGGTTCGAAATGTACTGTTGGCGTGTCTTGCGAGGCGCGCTGGGGCAGCGTGAGTTGAGAGTTGGCCTCGTGCAGGGTCAGCGTCACCGGGTAGGGGCTCGGCCAGACCAGCGGCCAGTAGGCAGTGGTCACTGAGACGCGAAGCCGGTGCCCGGCGGTGAAGCGGTAGCAGGTTTGATTCAGTGGCACTGCCACGTCGAGTGGTGTATCGAGTGGCACATCGGAAGGCGTGACGTGACTATTGCGGTGGCAAAGGTTGAGTACGCCGTAGGAAACGCGTTGCGACACGCCTTCGGGCGAGACATCGCAAATGCGGACAATCAAATTGGCGCGCGGCTGGTCGACGCTGACACGCAGGGATAGCGTGGGGCGCCCCAGAATTACCGTGTCGGACTCCAACGGTTCGGTGTCGTAGGTCAGTGAATGGGCGTCGTCGCCGCGCTGGTCGCCAGCAATCTCGGGGCCGCTGCTGTGGGGAATGTACTCACCGCATTGCAGGCCGTTGTCGGCGGGCGCACGCAGTTTGGCCATCTTGGGGCGAATAGCCCCGCTGTTCGTGTGTAGCGCGCCATTGCCGAGCACCAGGAAGCGCGTGGTGACGTTTGGGGTTGGCCACTGCGTTTCGGCGAGCCATTCGCCGGGCACTTCGCGCCGTTGCGGATCGGCCTCGGAAAAGGACGGACAGAATACGCGATATAGCGGTTCTTCCATGATGCCTGTGTCATGATCTTTCAGCCAGTGATCCCACCAGCGCAGCGCTTCCTGGAGAAAGCCGATGGTCGGCCCCGGCATCGCCAGGTGCGGATAGGCATGCGGCCAGGGGCCAACGATGCCACGCCTGGGGCAGGGCGCATGCTCGAGAATTTCGGCGACGAAGTTGACGTAGGCGTCGGCCCAGCCGGTAACGGCCAAGGTCGGCGTCGTCAGGCGCGAATAATCCTCGCACACCGAGCCATGGCGCCAGTAGGTATCGCGCGTCTGGTGATCGAACCAGTTCTCGGCAACGAAGGGTTGGTGGGCGAGCCGGTGCTGCCAGAGTTCGCGCCAGTCGTCGCGCAAGGCGGGGTCTGGCGGCCGCGACATGAAGGAAAGCGACGAGGCAGCCCAGCCGAAGTTCTCGTTGAGCACGCAGCCGCCCTTGTAGTGCACGTCGTCGTGATAGCGGTCGACGGTGGCGCCGACGGCAATGATTGCGCCGAGCGCCGGTGGCTGGCGAGTGGCCACCTGCAATGAGTTGAAGCCGCCCCAGGAAATGCCCATCATGCCCACGCGGCCGCTGCACCATGGCTGTTCGGCTATCCAGGCGATCGCGGCGACGATATCGTCCTGCTCGCTCGCCAGGTATTCGTCTTCCAGCACGCCGTCGGAGTCGCCGCTGCCGCGCAGATCGATTCGCAGCGCTGCATAGCCGTGGCCCGCGAAGTAGGGGTGCATGCGTTCGTCGTCGGCACTGGTGGCATCTCGTTTGCGATAGGGGATGCACTCGATGATCGCGGGCACGGGATGGGACTCGGCGTCCGTCGGCCTCCACATCCTTGCTGCCAGGTGGGTGCCATCGGGCAGCGGGATGAAAAGTGCTGGTTCCTCTACGACCGGATTTGGGAAGTCATGCACTTCCCGGGAGTCGGGTTGGCTTCCACTTGGAAACATGTGTCGTCCTGTCACTTGGGGCGATGCAAGCATCGCCCCCGGGAAAGAAGATGAGATCGGAGGAGAGTTTAGAGTAGGTCGTTTTCGTTCAGGAAGTCTTTCGCGACCCTTTCAATGCTCTGATCATCGACGTCGACTCGGCGGTTGAGGTCGATTAGCGTCGGATCGTTCAAGGCAGCGGACATGTCGTTGAGCAGGGTGCTCAGTTCGGGGTGGGCGTCGAGCGTTTCTTCGCGAACCACCGGTGCCAACTGGTAGACCGGGAAGAACTGCTGGTCATCGTCGAGCACCTCGAAGTTGAAGGCGCCATTGCGGCCATCGGTAGCGAATACCAGCGCCACATCGACTTCGCCTTCACGCAGCGCATTGTAGGTAAGCCCCGAATCCATGCGCTTGACGCTCGAGCGGGGAAACTCGAATCCATAAGCTTCCTGGAGTGGCCGCAGACCATCTTCGCGGGCATAGAACTCGGCATTAGAGGCGAGCGTCAGATCGGCACCATCGTTCATCGCCGCAGCTAGGTCAGAAAGGGTATGGATGCCGAGTTTTTCGGCCTCGGCCTCGCGCATGGCGAGGGCATAGGTATTGTTTGTGTCTGAGGGATTCAGCCAGACCAAGCCTTTCTCGGCGTCCAGACGCTTGGCAGTGGCATAGGTCTCGGCGGCATTATCGGGTTGTGGCTGGTCATTGAAGAGGATGACTGAGTTACCGGTGTATTCCCAATAGAGGTCCACTTGGCCGTTTTCCTGCGCTTGGCGCAACACTGAGGTGCCCAACCCCTCGCGCTTGTCGACGTCATAGCCGTTGGCTTGCAGCAACTGGAAGGTGGCAGAGGTGAGAATCAAATGCTCAGTGTAGTTTAGGCCGCCGACCACAATGGGGTCATCTTGTGCGTGTGCCGTCATGGTGGTGGCGGAAAGGCCCAGTCCCAGGGTGGTCAAGAGTGTCATGATGAGATGTTTCATAGCAGCGACATACCTCTATTTTTTTATGAAATACAACTTTCGTGGTAATTCAAAGTAGCACGCTTAGCTCTGTCGATTGATGAATATACGTTATACCCGCAATATTGGATCCTAAACGATAGCTGGGGACTCGGCGCTGCAAGAAAAGAAAATTGTGCTAATTCGTTTCGTGCAACAGCATCGGTTTGTCTAAGTCGTTAATAGGCGTTTCCAATTAGATTTCCCGAATAAAGCTATTCAGCCGTCCAACCGCCATCCACCAATATGCTGCTACCATTCATCATGGCTGCGGCATCAGAAGCCAAAAATACCGCTACCCCGACAATGTCACCTACCTCAGCAAGTCGGCCAAGTGGAATTTTTGCCAGGACGCTGCTGAGAAATTCGGGATCCTCAAACATAGGCTTGGTCATGGGGGTATCAACGAAAGTGGGGCAGATCGCATTGGTGCGTATGCCATAGGGCGCGAGTTCGACAGCCAATGCTTTGTTCAACCCTTCCAGTGCCCACTTCGAAGTACAGTAAAGGGTGCGGTTAGTGGCCCCGACATGACCCATTTGGGACGACATGTTGATGATAACCCCATTCTTTCCTTCTTGGCGCATTCGGTTAGTTACCACTTGAGTGGCGAAATAAACGGCCCGAACGTTGAGGTTCATCACAGTGTCGTAATCGGCAGTGGTAATGTCTGGCAGGGGTTTAGGTCGATTGGTACCTGCATTATTAACCAGTATGTCGTAGCTGGAACGACGATCAAGTGCCTGTGCCAGCGCTTCCACGTCGCTTACATCAGCGACTAACGTGTCGGCTGCGTATCCCGCTTGGCATAGTTGTTCCGCCGTTTCCTCTATCTCGGTAGCGGTACGTGCACACAGTGTTACCTCGGCGCCCGACGCTGCGTAAGCTTTGGCAATCGCATTCCCTATGCCACGGCCAGCACCGGTCACCAGGGCACGTCGTCCGTCCAGGCGGAAGCTGGGTACCAAACCGCTCAACTCTTTACCCGTTGTCATTATTGACCCTCTTGATGCTGCTTATGGGCGGCTAACGCCATCATTCGCCTGTCGCGCCAATTGCTTCGTTCTATGAGTTTCGACGCTGCCAAATGTTGACGACGCTCATGCTCTACCTTGCTAATCAGCTCATCACTCCAGGGCTGTGGATTGGTCCGCTCCTTGTCGATGGATAGGTAGAGATCACCCAGCCGTTGGGCATAGTCGCTAATGCCACCGGGTGCATTAAGATCAATCGTTTCGAAAGGGCCCATGAACGACCAGCGCAACCCTAGCCCCTTCGAAATGGTTGCATCGATGTCTTCAAGGGAGCAGTAACCTTCGTCGTATAGAGCCCATGCTTCACGCAGGAGAACCCCTTGTAAGCGGTTTAGTACGAACCCTTCCAGCTCACGATGTACTCGGATCGGATGTTGCCCTACGCGGTTCATGAGCTGATGGACAGCCTCCACCGTATCAGTGCTTGTCCAGCTGGCCGGGACCAGCTCCACAATGGGAGCGAGGTAAGGGGGGTTGACGGGGTGGGCAATCAGGCAACGAGCGCGGAATGAGATATCTTGGGTGAAGGCTGAAGCTGGGATACCCGACGATGACGAGCCCACTATAGTATGCGGCGCAAGGCAGCGTTCCATCGCTTTATAGATGTCCTGTTTGACGTCAACACGCTCAAGTACGGACTCTTGTACGTAATCAATGCCTTTTAGCGCTTCTGCAAGGTCATTGTGGTAACTGCAGCGCGCCAGCACTTCCTCTGGAGATTCTTGGATCAGGCCATATTCAGCAAGATCCCTGAGTGACTGCTGCATCCGGATTGGCGCATCCTTAAGTTGCTCAGGGTTCTTGTCATGAAGACGCACGGGCAAGCCTGCCCGTGCGAATACAATCGCCCACCCCAGGCCCACTAGACCAGTGCCTATTATGGCAATGGTCATACCCCCGGTTTGAGTATGTTGGCTCATGACACCACCGACGACATATTATCGGCCAGACAAATCTCACTGATGCGCAGGTTCTCTTTTGTGATACGTGAGGGGAAGCGGTCAGCAAGGCCCTCTTCGTGAATTGGAATGACACGTGTGTCATCGTAATCTGCTTGTTTCATCATCTCTTCGGTAGCCAATAACAGGTTCATTTGACTGCCAGTTGCCAGGCCCACAGGCGTATACATGGTATCCACCCCGACCACAGAGCCATCGTTTTTAATATTACTGAATTGATAGACAAGGTCTCCGGCTAGTACCCATGTGTCCTTAGAGTCCGGCTTGCCGTCATTGCGTACCGTGACCCACATGGAACCAAAAGTGTGACTGTCCTTGGCCAAATGAAGGTCGATGCCGGGGAGAACATCTTCGACTGACCCATCAACCGTACGTAGTTTTCCTTGGGCAGCAAGGTTAACCCCACGCAGAATATCGCTGGGATCTACCGCGATCAGCAGCCAGCGCAGCCGATCTGGCAACGATAACGCCCATACCCACTTTTCTATTTCTTCTCGCTGGATATAGAAGGTGGCATTTGGGAAATCCTCGACACTTCCAAAATGGTCAAAGTGAGCATGCGTGATAAAGATGGTATCGACATCCTCGGGTGTAAGCCCCATTTCTGACAAAACTACTTTTGGTGAGCGCCAGTTTTCGACACCAAACTTCTCGGCAAGATGTTGACCATAATCTTTATGGTTATAACCCACATCGACAAGCGCTACGTGATCATTGCTGCGTATCAGCACGTAGCAATAAGGTAGTTTTACATAGCCTTCGTTATGTGCGCCGTAGAGCACGCCACTTTTGTGGTAATTGGCAACGTAGCTATACTCCAGAACGTGAATTGAATAATTTGCCATGTTGTTCTCCTTATAGAGTTTTGGCAGGGCTAAGCACCCTTTGATACGCCACAGCTACAGCAAGCGTGGCTAAAATCAACCGGACTAAGGTTTGCACCAGGTTCTGATGTGGCGATAAAGCATTGTTGTGATTTGTTTAATTGACGCATTACATGACGGGTGTCTATATCGTCGAATATGTTGCGTTGATGAGTGCCGATGCGGTCGATACTTTTGCTGACTTGTTGGAGGTGTTGGCACATCTCATAAAGCGCCCCGTGGTGACGCACCGCTTTATGAGGGACCTGAATAGCGCGTAGTTGCTCTGCGCAGTCGTCAAGCTGCTTCTTTGCCAAATTGAACATGCTGTGATCCAACGGCAACTCTCGCTGCTGGCTCGACAAGTACAATAGAAAGATTCCCGATAGTTGCGCCATCACGCGCCCTAGCGAGTCATAGACAGGTCTTATGCCAGTGAGGTAATGCGCTGTTTCGGGGGAATAACCTGGCGGCGGTACCGTATTTAAAGAGTCGGTACTATCCTGGATTTCCCAGATATCACACTGCGCTGCATGTATATTGGTATTATTCATTAACCCTCCCATCAGCTAGATTTGCCGAGCCACGAATGATCAGCTCTCCCGGCATAAAGTATTGCTTTGGCGTCGCAGAACGGTTTTGTTGAAAGCGCAGTATTTCGGTTATGACACAATCGATCATGTCGTCCATCGGTTGACGAACAGTGGTTAAGTCGTGCGAAGGCCATGACGCTAACGCAATATCATCGAATCCTACGATCGCAATGTCCTCTGGGACCCTGAGTCCCAGTTCACGCCTGATACAATCACTGGCCCCGACAGCAATGATATCGTTGGCGCAGAAAACTGCGTCAATGCGTTGATCCCTGGCATAAAGCTGCCGCATCCCGGCATAGCCGTTTTCATAGGAGAAGTCACCCCCGGAATAGATAACAGGATCAGGTAGGCCAGAGGCAGCAATGCCCTCCAGATAACCTGCTAAGCGGTCCACATTCGTGCTTGCCGTTGCCAGCCCCTCAATGAAAGCCAGATGCCGGTAACCGGACTGGGCAAGACGCTCGGCAACCAGCCTGCCACCGGCGGTGTTGTCACAGCAGATAGCACTTGCGCTGGCTCCTGCAACATAGCGATTGAAGAGGATGACCGGTGTGTTGCTGTCATTAAATTCTTGTAGATAATCTGCTTTCATAGTGGCAGCAAGCAGGATTGCTACATCCGGGTTGATTTCCTGCAATGCAGGTACCGAATCTTCTACTCCATCGTCTGAAGTGAAAATCATTGTATGCAGTTTCATCTTTTGCAAACGACGTGAAAGCTTAACGAGCACCTCGGGGTAGAAAGGGTTGGTAATATTGTTTACGAACAGAGCCACAACACCACTGCGCTGACGAATTAAGCCTCGAGCGAAGAAATTGGGTCGATAGCCCATTTCCTTTGCTTTCCTCATGACGCGCTCTCTGGTTTCCTTCGCGATTACAGGGTCATTGGCAAGCGCTCGGGAAACGGTAGAGACGGAGACGCCTGCCTCAACTGCGATATCTTTAACCGTAATACGGCTGATATCGGATTGCTTAATGCTCTTTTGTTCGGCGTCTACCATGTCTCGTTTCCTTAGGTTCTGTTGATGTTACTTGTGTACAACGGGGGCAGCGGTGCCATAAGGCACGTCAACGCCACCATAACGGCGCACACGAATATTGCACTGTTCTGCATGGCCCACGAAACCTTCCAGCATACAAAGCCGGGAGCCGTATTCACCCACCATAGTGGCCGCTTCGTCGGTGAGAATCTTTTGGTAACTATGCGTCTTGAGGAATTTGCCGACCCAGAGTCCTCCCGTGTAGCGTCCTGCTTTCTTTGTTGGCAGGGTATGATTGGTACCGATAACCTTGTCACCATTGGCGACGTTGGTGCGAGCGCCAAGAAACAGAGCGCCATAAGCGGTCATGTTCTCCAGGAACCAGTCATCTCTATCCGTCATGACCTGAACGTGTTCACTTGCTATATCGTTGGCCACTTCAAGCATTTCTTCGTACGTATCACAAAGGACGACTGCCCCGTAATCTTCCCAGCTTTTTGCTGCTGTTTCAGCGGTGGGCAAAATGCTTAGAATCCGTTCGACTTCAAGCAACGTTGCCTCGGCCAACTGACGGGAGTTGGTCACAAGAACGGCTGGGCTGTTATACCCATGCTCTGCTTGCCCAAGGAGGTCCGTGGCACAAAGTTCGGCATCTACGGTTTCATCGGCGATTACCATGGTTTCAGTCGGCCCGGCAAACAGATCAATTCCTACACGACCGAATAGCTGGCGCTTTGCTTCGGCCACGAAGGCATTACCTGGCCCTACCAACATGTGTACCGGCGACAATGTTTCAGTACCGAGGGCCATGGCACCGACTGCCTGGATACCACCTAATACATAAATTTCGTGCGCGCCCCCAAAATGCATAGCGGCTATGACCGCAGCATTAGGGCGGCCTTTAAATGGGGGCGTACAGGCGACTATGCGGGGTACCCCGGCGACAGATGCTGTAGCCACAGACATATGCGCACTGGCCACCATGGGGAACTTGCCTCCAGGTACGTAACAACCTACAGACTGAACCGGAATATTTTTGTGGCCAAGAATAACGCCTGGTAAAGGCTCAACTTCGAGGTCGAGCATCGTATCCCGTTGTGCCTGGGCAAATTGCTTGACTTGCGCCTGGGCAAACTTGATGTCAGACAGTTCCTGAGGTGATAACTCATCGATCAAGTTATTAATTTCATCTTGGGTAAGTTTGAAACTGGGTGGCGTGTAGTTATCGAATTTTTCTGATAACTCACGCACTGCTTCGTCTCCGCGTGATTCAATTTCACTTAGTGTCGACTCAACAATTGTGCGGATCTTTGTGTCGTCCTCACTAATTTCAGATTCAGCCTTACCATGCTTTAAGTATTCGATAGGCATATTGTTTATCTCTCAAAAGTTTAAATGTGTCTATCAGTTTTAATTAGATTAAGAGCCATTGTCGCCTAAGCGACAATGGCTTATAGCCTTAAGGTGAAACAGTTGGTTCCACAGTGGTTAATTCATAGAGGTTCTCAGGAGCATCACAGTTTCGGCAGTTGATGCCGGGTTCATTAGGCGCGTTTTCAATCACACCTGCTGGTAGCGGCTGGATGGTCGCGCCAGGAGTGGGTGTTCCCTCTAGCGCTGAAGCCAGTGACAGTTCAGGAAGCAGTTCAGGATTGAAAACTTCGGTCACGAAAGAGCTTGGGACTTTGTCTCCAGGGAAAGTGTTACAGCCGTCCTCGAAGGTATCCCCTTCACAAAGCTTGACGTCATCAGCTGTAACCCATGGGAGTGGGTATTGTATATTTCGCTGATCTTCCGGAAGCTCATCACGCTCGCCTTCCAGCATCTCCATCATCAGCTTAAAAGCAAGGCCGGATTGGGCAGGAGGGGAACCGGCGGATACGCCAGAGAGACCTTTTGCCTGGTATTCTTCATTGGCCAGCGCCAGGCGGAAGCCGTTAGAATTTTCGCCCGTCATGGGGACCAGGCGGTTCTCGTCTGCCTGTAGAAGCGCTTGAATGGCCCCGTATTCACCTGCCTGTGCCCAGATGCCGTCAACATCTGGGTGCGCTGCAAGTGCTTTGGAGGTTTCTTGCTGCGTAGTTCGGTCATCCCAGTTACTGTAGTACTCGGCAGCGATCTCAATTCCGGGGTATTGATTGAAGATATGCATGGCCCCATTGGTATGGCGCTCATCGACCGAGTTGCCCGGAACTCCTCGTGATAGGAAGATCTTTCCTTCACCCCCCAGTTCGTTGACCAACGCCTGAGCCGTATTCTCGCCAAATCCGGAGGTGATATAGCTAACGTTATAGGCGCACTGTTCAGTGACTGTCGCGTCATACATAAAGAACAGCACGCCTTGTTCACAGCCATGCCTAACTGTTCTATTCAGTGCGTTGGAGGATATGGGAAAGCTGACGATGCCGTCTGCCCCGTTAGCGATCATGCTCTCGTAGTCGGAGATCTGCGATTGTGGATCTGTGCCAGAAATGACCTCAACGAGTTCCACGGTCTCGTCGTACGGTGGGGTCTTGGCGAGTGCCTTGACAATATTAGCCGCTTCACTTTGCCAGGAGTTACCTGAGTAGCTGAGGGAAAGGTAAATCAACCATTTCCCGTCTTCGGTCTTGGCTTCAGCGGGCTGCATTCCTGCGGCTAGCATGGAGACGCCTAGAGCAGTAGCTAGCGTGATGTGCTTTTTCTTTGTAATTAATGACATGTTGACCCCCGGGTCAGTTGTCTTGAGATTATAGCTAGAGCTTTGTATTAAATTTAAAACGTTTGCATTTTTTATGATATTTTTTAAGTCTATAAAACCTCCTGCCTCATGGCATTAATTGGGTTTTTTAAGCATCGACTGAAGTCCAGTAAATATTTGCTCACGCAACATTATTAACGCGACTAAAATGACGATGCCTTCGAGAATTGTTTTCCATCCTTGACCAACTCCCAATGCACTAAGCATTGAGCTCAATGTGGTAAGCAATAATGCTCCACCGACTGTCCCGAGAAAACTGCCGCGGCCACCGAGTATGGAAGATCCACCCACAACAACGGCAGCAATAGATGGTAGTAAATAATCATCACCCATTCTTAGGGTTGCTCCGTTGGCATATGCAGCCAGAAGCACTCCGGCGAGTGCACTGCAGGCCGCTGAGATGGCATACGCAGAGATGGTCATTCTTTTTACTGCAATGCCTGCGATATTAGCAGCATCAGGATTATTACCCACGGCATTCAATTTTCGGCCAAACGCAGAATAGGACTGTAGGATGGTGAAAATAAGAATAAATACCAGCATGAGTAGTATCGGTAATGCCACACCGAGTACTTTATTTTGCATGAAAGCATTTAGCATGGGCGCCGGAAATCCTCGTGGAGTACCTTCGGTGAAACCCAGGCACACGCTATATACAATCAATCCCATCGCCATGGTCATGATAAAAGGAGGAATGGATAGGTGCGTTACCCCAAGCCCGCTAATCACACCCACCAAGGCACTAATGAGCAGAATTCCAGGGATTATAAAGTAGAGACCCTCATTAGTTCCCTGCATAAATGTGGTTGACAGTACTCCACCTAGAGTAATCATCGATGCGACAGAAAGGTCCAAACCACGAACCAATATCACCAGCCCCTGGCCAAAGGCACATATGACCAGAAAGCTGCTGAGGTACAGGACGTTCATCAGCTGGGATATACCACCAAGCGATGGGCTAACGAGACGCGAACCAAAGATCATGAGTACAACCAAGCCGTATATAGTCAGTACCGCAATGGTTGTGCTATTGAGCCGTTGAGCCTGACGCGTGTCCTGTTTGTCGGTTACGCTATAGAAAGGATTCATGTGATATTCCTCTTGTCGACGACGAACTGGACAGCGCCTGAGAATAGAACTGCCAAGATCATGATCAGGCCTTGAACCATTCCGGTGTAAAAAGAGGACACGCCAATAGAGAAAAGAAACTTCTGCATCAGCACGAGGGTCGCAGCGCCCAAGAGTGAGGCTGTAACACCACCTCGACCACCGCCAAAGGCTGTTCCCCCTAAAGCGACGGCTGCAAAAGTAAGCAATAGGAAGGGCTCTCCAGCCGAAGGGCTGCCCGTTGATGTCTGGGCCGCCAGGAAGTAAGCCGCTAATGCATAAAAAGCGCCGGCCCATATGAAAGAGAAGAACTTCGTTCTCGCTACATCAATACCCGAAAGCTCAGACGCTTTGGCATCTTGACCAATAGCCAGCAGGTTACGACCTGCATTAGTCCTGCGGAACACAAACCACAGCATTGCCACCAGAAAGGCGACGATGATGGAGACGGGAACTTCCAAGACACTGCCAGTAAGTTCATAGGCCATGAAGTCTGATACATAGCCACCTGGTGCTCTAAGAATTAGCAGCGCTATACCTTGGCAAATGATCATGGTCGCTAGAGTTGCCGCAATAGCCTGGATCTTCAAATAAGCCACGACAAATCCGTTGATGGCACCCACTAATATGCCAACAGTCAGCGCGATCCCTAAAATGCCGACAGCGCCGATAGCACCATCGAACTGCAATACCGCTACAATAGAATTCACTAGCGAAATAGTACCGGCAACAGAAAGGTCGAAGCCTCCCTGTAATATGACAAAGGTGGCGCCTGCAGCCGCTAACATCAATGGTAAGGAGTTGTTGAACAACCCTTGAATTGAATAAGCCGAGAGTGCAGAAGGCTGTACGGCAGCGTATATGGCAAAAATAATTAAATAAATCACCATGATCATTAGGCCGCTATCGGCCATTTTCTTAATGGTCATGCTGTAGCCCCTGTGTTTTTTTTGGCATTGTTTGAAGGTTCACACGGCCTCCTGAATGCTTTCCTTCCTGGCATTTACTGGGCCGTGTGCAGAAGCCAGTAACCGTTCCTCGGAAATTTCATTTGCTGCAACGTCATCTGTTATGAGGCCGTCATAAACAACCAGGCAACGCGAACTGAGCTGCACCAGTTCGGAGAGCTCGGAAGAATAGAAAATAATAGCGCCCCCTTGATCCACGAAATGGCGCATCATTGCGTAGATGGATTGCTTGGTGCCGACATCCACCCCTCTGGTTGGATCAAATAGCACCAGAATCTTAGCGCCTGTCATAAGGGCACGAGCCAATAATACCTTCTGTTGATTGCCCCCAGAGAGGTTGCCAACTTCGAAATCGAGATAGCGTGTTGAAAGGCCTACCTGGCTTGCAGCCTCTGCGGCCAGATGACGTTCGAGACGGCCATTGACGATTTTCGCCCAACCTGTTGTAGCAAAATTGGGTATGGAAATATTCGCTGCTGCACTTAAGCTGGGAAATATACCTTCAGTCTTCCGCTCTTCGGGCACGAAAGCGATTCCAGGGTTAACCCGGAGGGCTTGTCGAGGTGAGTTTAGCGAGGTGACCTTATTACCGACCTTTATTTCTCCTGATTTCGGTTTATGCAATCCGCCAAATATACGAAAGAGTTCCTGCTGGCCCTGACCTTCCAACCCGGCAACACCGAGTATCTCTCCAGCATGAAGTTTAAGGTTGATCCCTTTCAGCATTTTCGATGCTAGTTGATCTGTTTCGAGCAATACCTCTTTGTTGGTAGCGTTCTCCTGGGACGCTTTGTTCTTGTGGCTCGATTCATGTCCTACCATCATTGAAAAAATGTCTTCGTCATCGACACCTTCCAGATCAACTGTTCCCATCGTCGCGCCATTGCGCAGGATAGTCGCCCTTTGACATATTTCTCTTACTTCATTGAGACGGTGGGAAATGTACAGAACACTCACGCCTTGCGACGTGACGTGACGTATTTGACGAAATAGCCAGCTGGTATCAGGCAGTGCGGCGGTAGGCTCATCGAGAATTAATAGGCAATGCGCATGGCTGAGCGCACGAACGAGTTCAATACGCTGTCGCTGGGCTAGGGTCAGGTCAGCAACAATCGACTGGGAGGAAATGTCATCGATTTCCCATTCGATTAACACCTCATTGGCGCGTTCGAAAATACTAGCCTTGGATTCTGGCCAAAAGCGACCCGAAGATGCCCGGGGCAAAAGAAGATTTTCAGCAACAGTCATGTTGGGGATTAAGCTAAGCTCTTGGAATGCAGTTGCAATTCCCCAGCGTCTCGCCTCTATGATCGAGCTTGGCCGGATGATTTCTTCATCAAGCGATATGCTCCCGGCATTTGAGCTAACGACCCCCGATAAAATCTTAACCAGAGTGGACTTGCCCGCACCATTTTCACCAAGGACGGCATGCACCTCGCCAGGCCAAATGCCCATATCGACTCCGCTCAGGGCGACAGTGGCTCCATAACGCTTGGACAGATTACTTATATTTATTCTTTCGGTCATGTGCGTCTCCAAACAGCACCGCCATCTTTGCAAACGTTTGCATAGATACAGATATTATTTTTCTACATGAAAGAAGTATTTCTTCCCGCAAAATTTAAAACGTTTGCATAACTAATAATTAACGAATGACATCCTGTCAAATGGCCACCTAGTAATTTCGACTATTGTCTAACGAGTACTCGTCTGACGCCAAGCTCGCCGTGGCCATTGAAACCTCCGCAATACCAGAAACAGAGCTTGGCGCGTATTGCCGCAAAAAGCCTTTATTGACAGCCGCTATTGCCAAGTTGCCTGGTCCGCACGAGTGGCCGCGAGGCGTGCTTCATCAAGTGTGATGCCGAGGCCAGGTTCGTCAGAGAGTGTCAGCCAGCCTTGGGCATCGGGCTTGATAGCGGTGGTCAGCGGAAAGTCGCGAACCTTGGGTGTCCATTCCGGTGGGTCGAAGGGGTACTCCAGATAAGGGCAGCCAGCCGGGCCAACCGCTCCGGCGGTGAGATGCAGATTGGCGGCAAGGCCGATGCCGTTCCCCCAGGTGTGCGGGGTGAACCACTTGCCTGCTGTGGTGACCTCTTTCGCCAGTCTGGATAAGCCGAGAAGCCCGATTGAGCAGACGGCGTCCGGTTGGTAGACGTCAAGACACTGCTGGCGCAGCATTTCGCGGAATTCGTAGGGTTCGCGGGTCATCTCGCCACCGGCGATTTTAAGCCGTTCGCCGGTCAGGTCGTTGAGGGCGCGCATCCCAGGATAATCGCCGCGATAGAGCGGCTCCTCCATCCAAAGCACATGATGGTGAATTAACTCCTCAGCCACCTCGCTTGCCTTGGCCAGGTCCCAGGGGGCTTGGGTATCCCAGGGCATCCGCCAACCCTGGTTGCAGTCGACCATCAGGTCCAGCTCTTTTCCCACGGCATTACGTACCGCCGCGAGCACCGCTAGATCATCGTCGAGACGGTGACGGCCAAAGCGTAGTTTCATGGCGGGGATGCCCGCGTCGCGAATCTGCTCGGCGAGGGCAACGACCTGCTCCGTAGGGCGATGAGTACCGCTGGAGGCGTACGCCTTCAGGCGCGACGAGGTGCCGCCCAACAATTGCCATAACGGTTGTGCCTTGATCTTGCCGATCAAGTCCCATAGAGCGACTTCCAGTGGCCAGCAACGCCCGGCATGAAAGCCGATGTTGTCTATCACGGTACTGTGGCGTTCGATGGCTAACGGGTCTTGCCCAATGAATAGCGACCGGAAGTCGTCGAAGCCATACATGGCATCGCCCGAGCCGATGCCTTCACGGCCTTCGCTGTCGATCACGCGAACGATGGCAGCCGGAAACTTGTGCCTGGGTTGGCTATCCCAGGCTGCCGGGAAGGGTGGGTCGAGCTCGCACTGGTGCTGGCTGATCTCGATGCGCTCGATCACGTTCATGCGCTGATCTCCCGGTTCTGGGTGGCAAGCTCGGCAACACGGCGATCGAACACAGTCACAGTGGCGTCAGCGAGCCATTGCCAGTCCTCGCCCGTTGGGCGGCGGGCCGCGTTGCGGGCCATGGGCGCGTTTTCCTCTTTTTGCATGGTCAAGGCGAGCGTCTCAGTGTCTAGTGTCAGCGTGGCGAAGGGGGCAAGGGCCTGGTTGAAGCGGGTCTGATCAGCAAGTTCGCGGAATAGCCTGGGTAGCTCTTGTGCCTTGCTCCCGGCTTTCAGGGCATGGGCCGCTGGCGCAAAACATGCCTCATTGTCTGCCACCGACCACGCCAGTGACGCTTCCAGGGCCAGCGTTACGGCAACACCGTGGGGTAAATGAAAACAGCTACCCAGGGCATGGCCGATGTTGTGGGCGATGCCGGTACCGCCATTATCAATGGCCTGGCCCGCCAGGCAAGCGGCCTCCTGCATGCGTTGGCGGGCCACCAGGTCATTCGGGGTGGTCACCGCCGTGGGCAGCGCCTGGCCTACCTGGCGGATGGCCTGCAGCGCTGGGGCCTCAATGAAAGTGTGTCGCCCTTGGCCGGTAGTGGCCTCCAGCGCGTGGACGAAGGCATCCAGGCCGGTGGTGGCGGTGAGCGGGGCGGGCAGACCACGGGTTAGCACCGGGTCAAGCAGGACCGCGTCGGGTAGCAGTTCGTCGCCCCAGGCCCAAAGCTTGCGTCCCTCAACGTCGGTGAGGATCGACGTGCGTGTGACCTCGGAGCCGGTACCCGAGGTCGTTGGCACCATTACGGCGGGTACGCGCCCTGCCCAGGGGGTCCTGGCCAGCAGGTAATTTTCCATGTCACCCTGGCTTTCTGCGAGTGCGGCGACCAGCTTGGCGATGTCTAACGCGGTGCCGCCGCCCAGCCCTATCACCAGAGGGCGGCCGGGCAGGGCGCGAACCGCCGCGGCTGCCTCATCGGCGGTAGCGACGCTGGGTTCGCCCGTCGGTGCCAGGAAGGTATCTACCTCGGCATCAGCCGTCAGGTCGTCGACCAGGGCATCGACCAGGCCGGTCGCGGCAAGGCCCTGGTCACTAATGATCATGTAACGGCTGGCGCCCAGGCGGCGGCGAAGCTCGGGTAGCTGCTCAAGACTGCCAGGTCCTGCGATGATCGGTGTCTGACGTCCGGTGTGAAAATGGTTCAGGGGCATAGGGCTCAAATCTCGATCCAGGTGGTCTTGAGTTCTGTGTATTTATCAAAGGCATGGAGCGATTTGTCGCGGCCCTGGCCGGATTGCTTGTAGCCACCAAAGGGCGCATTGATCGATGTGTGGTCGTAACAGTTGACCCAAACGGTGCCTGCACGCAGGGCGCGGGCGGCGCGGTGGCCGTCGCGTAGCCGGTCGGTCCAGATCGCCGCTCCGAGGCCATAGTCGGTGTCATTGGCGATGGCCAGCGCCTCATCCAGGTCGTCCACGGTAATCACCACCAGAACAGGGCCGAAAATCTCTTCGCGGGCCACCTGCATATCGTTGGTGACATCGTCGAGTACTGCCGGGGTCAGGTAGTACCCGCCGCTCTCGCTGCGTACCTGCTCGCCGCCAAACAGCAGTTGCGCCCCTTCGCGCTGGCCCTGCTCGAGATACCCCTGCACCTTTTCCATATGCGCCTGTTCAATCATCGCCCCCATCTGTACCGATGGGTCGAGCGGGTCACCGGGCTGTAGTGCCTCGGCCCAACCGCGGAGTTTGGCAAGAAGGGGTTCCTTGACCGTTCGATCGACGATCAGGCGGGTACCCGCGTGGCAGGTCTCGCCCTGGTTGTACCAGACGCCATAGGCGACCGACATGGCGATGGTGTCCAAATCTTCCACATCGCGCGTGACGATGTGTGGGCTCTTGCCGCCGCACTCCAGACCGATGCGCTTCATGTTGGAGTGCGCGGAATACTCAAGGAAAGCCTTCCCGACCTCAGTGGAGCCGGTGAAACCGACAGCATCGACGCCGTCATGCAGGCCCAATGCCTTGCCAGCGATGTGGCCAAGCCCTGTGACCACCTGGAAGGCGCCCGCGGGAATGCCAGCACCCTGGGCGAGCTCGGCCACCTTGAGCGTTGCCAGGCTAGACTGCTCGGCGGGCTTAAGGATCACCGAGTTGCCAGCGCCGAGTGCCGGGCCGATCTTCCAACTGGCGATAATCAAGGGGTAGTTCCATGGCACCACGGCGGCCACCACGCCCATTGGCTCACGGTCTATCAGGCAGACGCTCGTTGAGCCGTTAGGTGCCGTCTCACCGTAAAGCTTGTCGAGTGACTCGGCATACCAGCGCAGCCCTCCGACCAGGCCGGGCACATCCACGGTTGTGGTCTGGCCGATCGGCTTGCCGGTTTCCAGGGTCTCGAGCAACGCAATGTCGTCAAGCTGTGCCTCAATGGCATCCGCCCAGGCGAGCATGCGCGATTTGCGCTCGGTGGGCGGCAGGTCTCGCCATTCACCACTCTCGAAGCTGCGGCGTGCAGTGGCGACGGCGAGGTCGACGTCGGCGTTGTCGCAAGCTGCTACATCCGTAAGTACCTGACCGGTGGCCGGGTTCTCTGCAGAAAAGGTGGCGCCGCTGAGAGCGTGGACGAATTGGCCGTCGATATAGGCCAGTTGCGGTAGCGGGAGCGTGCTTGCACGTTTCTGCCAGTCGGCGTGGGAACGGTCCGTCATTTAATAACCTCGGCGGTGAGTTGGCATGTCGTCGTGATGCTAGGCGCTCAGCTGTGGCCCCACAAACGACGAAAGCGAACCCCGGGTATTCCTATAACTCATGCAAGGCTGGTATTGGGCAGGTGTTTACTGACATTATCGGGTAAGTTACTGCGAAAAAATCACCCAATGAGGCTTCGGCGCATGTCACGCACGTTACCCCCACTCAACTCTCTCAAGGCCTTCGAGGCCGCCGCCGAGTGTGCGAGTTTTACCCTGGCGGCACAGCGGCTCTGCGTGACTCAGAGCGCGGTCAGCCGTCAAGTCAAGTTGCTGGAGGAGCAACTGGGAGTGTCGCTTTTCCAACGTGGTTCGGGTCACCTTCGACTGACCGACGCGGGGCGCCGGTTGCAACCAGTGTTGCGTCAGTCCTTTGATCGCATTGCCTGGACCGTAAGAGGCTTGCAAGAGCCTGATGCTGTTCCCCACCTGCGCCTGAATGCGCCACCGACCTTTGCCAACCGATGGTTGATCCCGCGGCTGGGGCGTTTGAAATCATTACATCCGGATCTGGAACTGTCCCTGACAACGCGCGCCGATGACGACCTTGTGGGCGACGAAAACCTGGACGCAGCGATTCGTTTTGGAACCGGTGAGTGGTCGGATGCCGAGATAGTTCACTTGATGCAAGAAAGTCATATTGCCGTCTGCGCACCCAAGCTCAGGGGGTCTATGCGTCGTGATGCGCTCGACCTCAATCACCAGGTGCTGCTCCATGTCCTGTGGGGTGAGGATCGCTTTCATACCTGGGATCACTGGTTGTCAGCGGCCGGTATCGAAGGCGTGAAGACCAGCGGGGGTATCGCGTTTGATCTGTTGGAATTGGCGATTCATGCCGCCGTCAACGCCGTCGGGGTGACGATCGCTGACCGGCACATGGTTGCCCGTGAGCTGGATAGAGGGGAGCTTGTATCTTGGCTTGATGTCGAGGTTACCGGGCATCGTTCCTACTGGTTGGCAACCCGGCCGCACCAGGTGGAGTCGGCCAACCTCAAGCTTTTCCGCCAATGGCTGGCGCAAGAGATCGAAGATCCCCCCACCGGTCTATAGCCGTCTTGGTTAAATGTCCATTTGCGGAAGACCGTCAAAGGGCTGGGCGTCGTCGTGGAGGCTGCTATCAGAGAGAAGTTGTTCCCGCAGTAAGTCGACGAGCGTATCCCCCGCGGGATGTTGAAAACTCGGCGATTGTCGAACCGTCAGCTCGGCAGGTGGCAGCGCCGGGAACCCGTCCGCTTCATCAAGGATGCGCCAGTTCTCAGGCATGGCGCGTCGATCAGTGACCGTGACGGCCTTGCCCTGGTTGACGGCAACACGCAACCCGGTGGGGCTTTGGGTGGTATATTCCAGCGACCATTGCCTGCCCAGGCGAGCAAGGGCTTCCAGGGCGCGTTCTCGATAAGGGCAGTGGTCGGGGAAGAGTGCCAGTGCGAGCGGCGTATTGGGGTCGACACGATAATCTCGATGCGCTGCCCAGACCACTTCCTCGTGGCCCATTGATACCCCATGCCGTTGGCTCTTGTGTTGAATGGTCAGCACGAGATCCAGTTCTCCCGCTTCCAATGACTCGATGAGCTCACTCGACATGCGGCAATGAATATGCGGCCGAATGCGAGGATGGCGTTCGGCAAAGCGGCCCAATAGTGCCGGTAGCCAGGCTTCGGCATAATTTTCTGGTAGACCGAAACGAATGATGCCGTCGTGGTCGCCGTGACCAAGCACGCTCAACGCTTCACGTTGCAATTGCAACAGGCGACGGGCGTAGACCAGGAACGTTTCCCCATCTTGAGTGAGTGCCAGTTGGCGGCTTGTACGCTGCAATAGACGCGTGCCGAGCCGTTCTTCCAGGGTGCGGATGCGCAGGCTGATTGTCGACTGCGTCTTATGCAGCTGGTTGGCGGCAGCAGTAAAGCCATTGTTGTCCACCACGGCAACGAAAGCACTCAGCAGCTCATTGTCGAGTGACGGCGTGCGGGACGAGCTATCGGTAAAGTCGATGGAATCCATCACAAGGAATTGTTTCCTCAATAGAGCAGGTTTATCCACTATGCCTCCAGATAAGCCCGGGTGCCAAGCCCGGTTCCTGTTTGCTTCTGGAGGATAATGCAATGCTGAACGCTGATCAGTTGGCGGATGCCGAGCGCCTGGATCTATCTGCCTTCGTCAATACCGAGCGCTATCCACTCGATGACCCTGATAGTCCGGCGCTGGTTGAGGTCATTGAGTCTGCCCGGCGTGATCTTGACCGTGAGGGCTGTGCGGTGCTGCGAGGTTTTCTGCACCCGAGCGTACTTGAGCAGGCGCGGGAGGAGAGCTCGCGCATGGCCGAGAAGAGCTTCTTCAACACGCGTCAGGTCAACGCCTACTTTACGGCTGATGACCCCTCGCTGCCGGATGATGATCCGCGCCGGATATTCATGACGCGTACCAGTGGTTTTGTTACACGGGACATGATCACGGCAGATAGCCTGATTCATCGGCTCTATGTTTCCAGGGCCATGAAGTCGCTGGTGGCCCGCTGTCTTGGCGAAGAGCAGATTTACGAGTATGCCGACCCCTTTGCTGGCCTCGTGCTCAACGTATTGCCCGATGGTACTCAGCAGCCGTGGCACTACGACACCAACGAATTCATCGTCACCATGATGACGCAGCAGCCCGAAGCGGGTGGCGTTTTCGAGTATTGCCCGGGTATTCGTACACCGCAGGACGAAAACTATACCGGTGTCAGCGCGGTGATTCGTGAGGATGACTCAACACCTGTCAAGCGTTTGGATCTGCGTCCGGGGGACCTCCAGCTTTTCAAGGGGCGCTTCAGTCTGCACCGCGTCTCAGAGGTGCAAGGTGATACGCCAAGACTGACGGCCATTTTCGCCTATTCGCAGCAGCCCGGCGTGGTCGGCAAGCTGGAACGCACACGCCAACTGTACGGGCGTGTCGCTGAGCAGCATATCCAGGCAGAAGCCCGCTATGCCGAGCGTACTGACGGGCTGATCGACTAAGCACGTCTCCCTATATTTTCAATGAAGAGGAGAGACCATGAAGATGGATCTCGATACCCTCGGCATTCTTCCGCCGACCCATGAGCCCAGCGATTGCGAGCCGACGCCAGCCGAGATTGAACAGGTATTACTTGACCGCCTTGGCCGGGTTCGACGTGAACTCGTCAAACGCGACATGGCCGCGGTCGTGCTCTTCGATCCGGCACACGTACGTTATGCGACAGGGTCGCGCAACATGCAGGTCTACAGCTCGCGCAACCCGGCACGCTATGCGTTCGTGCCCGCCGAGGGGCCTGTGGTGTTGTTCGAGTTTTCCGGCTGCGAGCACCTGGCCAAGCATCTGCCAACGGTGGATGAGATTCGCCCAGCGAAAGCGATTTCTTATTACTTCAATGAGAAAAACACAGAGGCGGTCACACGCGCCTGGGCGGACGAGATCATCGACCTTGTTCGGCAATGCGGGGGCGGTAAGCGTATCGGCATCGAAAGCGCCACGCCGGAAGCGGCCTTCATGCTGCAGGCGAGTGGCTTCGAGGTATTGGATGCACAGGCGCCACTGGAATTGGCGCGTGCCATCAAGGTACCCAATGAGATCAAGATGGTTCGTTCGTCGCTGCGTGCGGTAGAAGATGGGGTTCGTAAGCTTGAAACAGCCATTCAACCGGGTGTTAGCGAGAACGCCGTCTGGTCACGGCTGCATCAGCACATCATCGAAACCGACGCTGACTTTGTCGAGACGCGATTGATGAACTCGGGACCGCGCACCAACCCATGGTTCCAGGAGTGCTCAGACCGAATCATTCAGGATGGCGAGCTGGTGGCGCTCGATACCGACGTGGTAGGGCGCTACGGCTATTATGCTGATTTCTCTCGCACTTTCCTGTGTGGCGATGGCCAGGCAAGCCAGGCCCAGAAGGACCTCTACGCCATGGCGTATGAACAGATCCGTACCAATATGGAAAACATCCGGCCCGGCATCAGTTTCAAGGAATACGCCGAGCGTGCCTGGCGACTGCCAGAAGCCTACAAGGCGCGCCGTTACTTCGCTCTGGCGCATGGCGTTGGCATGAATGGCGAGTATCCCTACATCGTTCATCGTGAGGATATCGACGACAAGGGCTACGACGGAATTATAGAGCCCGGAATGACGCTTTGCGTGGAGAGTTTTATCGGCCACGAAGAGGGTGGTGAAGGCGTCAAGCTTGAAGAACAGCTCTACGTACGCGACGACGGAAAAGTGGAGCTACTGTCCGATTACCCCTTCGATTCCAGGCTGCTGGGATACACCTAGTGAAACGGCACTGCATTCTTTTTTCTCATGATAGCTATTCGGTAATGTCGATCGTCATTCGATAATAACCTGCTACGATTGACTTTTTAGAATGGCTAAAACAAAAGGAAGGAACTTGGTATGAATAAAATGTCATCATCGGTCTTGATGGTAGGGCTTTTGGCAGCGGTAACTGGCGTTCAGGCAGACGATCACAAGTCATTGGTGATCGGCACCAACAACTGGGCCGAGAACATTGCCGTCGCCAACATGTGGAAGATCATTCTGGAAGAAGAGCATGGGTATGACATCGAACTCTCCGACGTCAGCAAGAGCGTGCTTTACAGTGGTCTGGCCAACGAAGATATCGATCTTTCCATGGAGATCTGGCTACCCACCACTGATGCTTCTTTCCTTGAGCCCCACAAGGATGAGATCGACGTGCACGATGTCTGGTACGAAGGCACTGGGTTGGGCCTGGTGGTGCCGAGCTACGTCGACATTGACACCATCCCCGAGATTGGCGAAAACGCCGACGCTTATGAGTACCAGGGGCGTCCAACGATTCTTGGCATTGATTCAGGTTCGGCAATTGCAGGCTCTACCGACGATGCGATAGACGTCTACGAATTGCCATTCAATCAAATTAACAGCTCTGGACCGGCGATGATGGCGGCGCTTGATGATGCCTATCAGCGCGAAGAGCCGATCGTCGTGACACTGTGGAGCCCGCATTGGGCTTTTGCTGAGTACGACCTCAAATATTTGGAAGATCCTAAAGGCGTTTACGGCGAAAGTGATGATATTCATTGGATGTCGCGTAAAGATTTCGGTGACGATGACCCCTGGCTAACGTCTGTGCTCAATGACTGGCACATGGACGACGATTCATTGGGTGGCTTGATGGCCGAAATCGAGCAAACCGGCGACCCGGTGGAAGGTGCCCAGACCTGGATCGATGAAAATCGTGACTTGATTGATGAATGGTTGGCTGCTGGCGATGAGGAATAGTTCAGCACTATTTCAGTGTCTATCATTGAAACAGAAGATGACCATGGCCGCCTGAAGGGCTTCTAAATATCTTCCCGGTGATAAATGAATGTCAGGTGAATAACGTCGTGGTCAACAGCTTGCGGTATCCCAAGGCCTGAACTCTTATCACAAGGAGTTCAGGCCTTTTAGATGGCGTCTGAGGCTAAGCATCTTGCGGCTTTTGGCGGTTCTCTCGTAAGTGGTAGCGAATGGCCAGCACGATAGAAATGACCGCGAGCCCGAGGAGCACCGCAGAGATCGGCCGTGTAAAGAACAGCGTCCAGTCTTCATTGGTCATCAACGCGCGGCGCAGGTTGGTCTCGGCGATGGGACCCAGAATCACCCCAAGCACCAGTGGTGCCAGTGGATAATCGAGCTTGGTCATGATGTAGCCGACCACGCCGATGCCCAGCAGCAGGTAGATGTCAGTGACGCGGTTATTCAGGGTAAAGGCGCCCACCAGGCAGCAGGTCAGCACCACCGGGACGATGATTGATTTTGGAATGCTGGTGACCTTGAGGAACAAACGCATGCTGCAAAGGCAGATGACCAGCATCATGGCACCGGCGACGAACATGGCCATGAACATGCCATAGACCGTATCGGCGTGGTCCATGATAAGACGAGGACCGACCCCGATGCCGTGTACCATCAAGGCTGCCATCAGCACGGCATCCACGGCACTGCCGGGAATCCCCAGGGCGATCATGGGAATCAGGCCGCCACCGGAGGTGGCCGAGTTGCCGGACTCTGAGGCAATGACGCCTTCGCTGCTGCCCTTGCCGAAGTCTTCAGGGCGACGGGAGCCTCGCTTGGCCTGGTCATAGGCGAGCAGGTTGGCGATGCTGCCCCCCGCCCCCGGTACGGCACCGATGAATACCCCGACCATGGACGAGCGTAGCAGGTTGATGGGGTTCATCAGGACTTCGCGCAGGGCCGCAAAGGGGTGAAATTCGATCCGCCCGGTAATCAGTTGGCGCCCCTGTTGCACCTGGTCGGGGCTTTCCACTTCCTTCAGCAGTTGACTCACGGCATAGATGCCGATCAGCACGACCAGGAAGGGAATGCCTGCCGAGAGCACGCGCAGGTCAAAGGTAAACCGGGTAACGCCCATCAGCGGGTCTGCGCCGACGGTGGCAATCAGCAGGCCCAACAGACCGGCCAGCAGGCCTCGTATCATCGAGCGCCCTACCAGACTCGCCACGATGGTCAGGGCAAATATGACGAGTGAGAAGTACTCCCATGCGCCCAGCTTCACGGCAATGAGCGCCAACGGCGGTGCCGCGACAATGAGAACCAGGGTGCTGACCAGGGTGCCGAAGAAAGAGGCCCAGATGCCCAGGGCCAAGGCTCGCCCTGGTTCGCCGTTGCGTGACATGGGGTAGGCATCAAAGGTGGTGGCCACCGCAGAGGGTGTGCCGGGGATGCCAAGCAATGCGGCACTGATCATGCCGCCGGTGTAGCCGCCGATGTACACGGCCAGCATGGTCGCCACGCCTTGCAGCGGAGGCATGGTGAAGGTCAGCGGCAAGGTCAGGACAATCGCCATGGTGATGGTGAAGCCTGGAATGGCGGCGGCGATGACGCCCACCGTTACCCCCACCAGCATGGTGAGCATGGTCGTGAAGGTAAAGAGCTGATCAGCCCCTAAAAAGATGGCTTCTAGCATGAGAGGTTCCTTGTAACGATGTACCGATAACGGTGCTCGTCACCACATGCCGCGCGGCAGCGAAATGGTGAAAACATGGCGGAACAGGCTGTCCAGGCCAAATGACAACGCCAGTGCAACCACCGTCGCGATGACCAATGCCTTGGTGCTGCGTGCGCCCAGCAGATATTGGCAGCCGATCAGGAACGGAAGGCTAGCCCAGCGAAAGCCAAGAACAGGAACGGCTGCGGTCATCAGTCCGAACAGGACCAGTACCCCAAAGGCGAGCCGGTGCTCAGTCAACCAGGTGCGAACCGCTCCCGGTGAGAGTGGTGATGTCTGTCTGAGCTTGGGTAGTTCCTTGACGATGATCATCACGTTAAAAGCGACCAGTAGGGCAAGCACAATCCTTGGGAAAGTCCCTGCCCCCATGGGCTCCCACATTGAAGAGGGAAGCTCGCCTGCGCGCACAAACATGAACGCGAACAGCAGGGCAAGGATGGCATTGAAAAGGATATGCCCCCACGCCTTGGCTCGCTTGGCGTCGATAGATGCCCGGTCATCCAATGACCGGGCGTTGCGGTTGGTACCACTCATTGCTGCAGCTGCCCTGCTAGGCGTTCAACCGTGGCATTGAGTCGCTCCAGGTGGGCACGGTACTCGTCGGGCCCCATGAACTGAACTTCAGCCCCCGAGTTGTTAACGGCGCGGACAAAGTCCTCATCGTTAGAGGTGGCTTCCAGCGCTGCTGCCAGTACATCGATGCGATCTTCCGGGGTACCCTTCGGCGCGATAAGCCCTCTGAGGATTGACAGCTGAAGGTCTTCGTAACCCAGTTCCATCATGGTCGGCACATCGGGCGTCTGGGCCATGCGTTCGGTGTGACCCACCGCCAGGAACGACAGGTCACCGTTTTCGACAAACTGGTTACTGGAAGCGATATCACCCATGGCGGCATCAATGTGCCCGCCTACCAGGGCGCGGATGCGCTCGCCGGTGCCTTCAAAGCCGACGAAACGGAACTCGAGGTCCTCGGCTTCAGCGATCATCGCGGCGTGGAGATGGGGAACACCGCCAAGGGTCACACCGAAACGAATCTCGCCGGGATTCTCGCTGGCATAGTCGACGAAGTCTTGCATCGTCTCCCAGCCATTATCCGGATTGACAGTGAGGTACTGCGGTGAGGCGGTGATCGAGCCAATGGGGTCGAAATCATCCCAGTTGAGCGGTGTCAGCCCGGTATGGTGTGAAACCAGAAAGCCATCATGGACCTGGCCGACCGTGTATCCGTCGTTGGGACGTTCTGCCAGGTCAGCAAGGCCGACGGTACCACTGACGCCAGGCATGTTGATCACCGGCAGCGGTTGGCCCAGATGATCTTCAATGTGGTTGGATACCAGACGCATCAGAATGTCGCTACCGCCACCCGGGCCCCAGGGTACGATGAACTCGACGGGGTCTTCAGGGTAGGTGGCTTCCTGTGCGCTCGCCGAGGCACAGCCAACGGCAAGGACGGAACTGGCCACGGCGGTAAGAACGCGGCGCGACCAGGGTGAGGCGGTGTCATTGGCTTTAGAATGTCCAGCTTGCATGGTGTATCTCCTTGTCTTTTTGATTGCATTGCCGACCGCAACACCGTTCCGCTCGGCTTCATGCCCGGGCGGTTACCAGGGCAGTACCGCGGCGTCGGTGCGGGGCTCAGTGCCGCCGCAGAGCACCCCGGTTTCCGCGTCGCGCAGAATGATCTGCCCACGACCGAAACTCACGGAATCTGCTTTCTTGACGATGTGATGGCCTCGGCGCGCGAGAGCCTGTGCAAGGTGGTCAGGAAAGTGGGGTTCGACTTCGACAGTGCGCCCTCCCGTCCACTGCCAGCGTGGTGTGTCCAGCGCTGCCTGTGGGTTCAGGGCATCATCCAGCATCCCCGTGATGACCTGGACATGGCCCTGGGGTTGCATGAAGCCGCCCATGACCCCAAACGGTCCCACTGCCTGGCCGTTACGGGTGATAAACCCGGGAATGATGGTGTGGTAGGTGCGTTTGCCAGGTGCCAGAGCGTTGGTGTGACCCTCATCCAGCTTGAAGGACCAGCCGCGGTTCTGGAGGCTGATGCCCGTGCCCGGGACGACGATGCCTGAGCCGAAGCCTTTGAAGTTGCTCTGGATGAAGGAAACCATGTTGCCCTCGGCGTCCGCTGTGGCGAGATAGACCGTGCCCCCGGTGATGGGATTGCCGTGCACGGGATCCATTGCTTTCTCACCGATGGTGGCAGCACGGTTCTTCAGGTAGTCAGTATCCAGCATCTGAGCGACGCTGGGCTTCATTGCCTCGGGGTCCGTGATGTGATGCAGCCCGTCCACGTAGGCGAGCTTGGTGGCCTCGATGCGGCGATGCAGTGTCTCGACGGGGTCTCTTCCTTCCTCACCAAGGTGCTCGAGCATGCCGAGTGCCTGAAGCGCAATCATGCCGCAGCCATTGGGCGGGATTTCCCAGATTTCGTGATCGCGATAGCGCGTACTGATGGGGGTTACCCACTCCGGTGCAAAGGCCGCGAGGTCCTCTTTGCGCAGCAGTCCCCCGTGCTCACGGAAGAAGGCGTCGATACGGTCGGCCAGTTCGCCTTCATAGAAAGCCCGGGCGTGGGTGTCTGCAATCAAGCGCAGGCTTTGTGCATGATCAGGCGACGCCCACATCTCGCCTGGGCGGGGCGCGTGCCCCTTGGGCGCGAAGGTGTCGAACCAAGGCTTGAAAGCGGCTTCGTCGTGGTAGCTGAAGGCCTGATAACCGTCTTCCCATAGCTGGCTGACCAAGGGGGATACCGGGAAGCCTTCTTCGGCCAGGCTAATGGCCGGTGCCAGAAGGTCTGCAAACGGCAGGCGACCAAAACGTTCGGACAGCGAGGCCCAGGCAGCGGGAGCGCCGGGGACCGTCACGGGAATGAGGCCGTGCTCGGGCATGGCGTCGTGACCCATTCCTTTGACGGCCTCGATCGTGGCCGACTGTGGCGCGGGGCCGCTGGCATTCAGGCCGTGGAGTTCGCCGTTCATCCATACGATGGCGAACGCATCACTCCCCAGGCCGTTGGACGTCGGCTCCACTACGGTGAGGGCGGCAGCGGTGGCGATTGCCGCATCCACGGCATTACCACCCTGACGCAGGATCTGCATACCGGCTTCGGCACCCAGAGGCTGCGAGGTGGCGACCATGCCACGACGACCAAAGGTTGCCATACGGCGGGAGGGACTTGGGTAATAACGCGCATCGAATTGCATTATGGGTTCCTTGCTTTTGGCGTCGGCAGTCGAGTTTCAACACTAAAATTGATTCTGGTGATGGTGTTATCTTTTCTTCTAAAAAATCGATTATCTTTTCTAGAATATATGTTGTGGTAGAAAGCAGCGTCAACATTGATAGAGAATCCGCGGGGTAAGTCCGGGGACATGGGGTATCTACACTGAAAGACCAGAATACTATGTTCGAGCTATTTACTTAGTGGTGGGGTGACTTAGTGGTGGGCGCCAATTTTCGTCGGGCTTGGGGTTTTCGTATTGGTGAGTCATTGCCGAAGCGGCCATGATGCCTGGTCCGTTCTGCCCAGCAGTGTCAGGGGATTGGAGATTGATGGGCCGTCTGCGACGATGGGCCATGAATCGCTCTGGCCAGGACTTGTGCGGCGGCACCGCGTGCGGCCACGAAAGTGCTGTCCTCAACAACGCGCAACGGCACTCGCTGCGTTGTCCCCAATAAACGTTGCTGATGGGTTTCAAAATATGTCAATGCGGGCTCAAGGAATGTGCTGCCAAGCTGAGTAAGTGAGCCTCCCAATACAATTTCGGCAGGGTTCTGGGTGTGGTGAAGGTTCAGCAGGAGCATGCCCAGTGCTTCACCGGCTCGGCGTAATGTGCGTGTGACGTCTGGCTCCTGCAAACGTGGCGCCAGCGCCTGAATAAGATCATTTTTCTCATCAATACCCAAGCTGGCGCGGATAGACCAGCCGCTGACAAGGGTTTCCGCGCAACCCCGGTTGCCGCAATGGCAGTAGAGCCCGCCTGGTTGCAGGATGGTATGACCAATTTCGCCGGCCAATCCCTGTACACCGCGAGTGAGCAACGGTGAATGACTGCCTTCGGCCATACCGCTGCCTATCCCGGTTCCTGCGCTGACGTACAGCAGCGATTCGGGCGTCTTGCCGGTGCGTAAATAAAGCTCACCGAAAGCTGCTGATTTGGCTTCATTGTCCATCAGCCATACACCCTTCAGCTCAGGGAGGTGGGGGTGCAGCAATTCCAGGAAATGCACATCGCGCCAGCCCAGGTTGGGGGCTCGCCGGAGAATGGCCTCGCCAGTGGCGACGGGGCCGGGTAGCGCAACACCCAGGCCCAGGTTTTCACGGTTGGAGACCTCAGGGCTACTTATCAGTTGCTGTAATGCCCCGCCCAGGAGTGCGGCCGTGGCTTCGGGTGTCGAGGGGGTATAGGGTTCGTGATGAGATGCGAGCACCCTGCCTGACGGGGCGCAAGCGACAAGTCTTAGCCGGTGGACCCCTACTTCAGCACCCAGCAGGTAATGGCGGTCATCGTTGAGGTGTAGCGCTCTTCCTGGTCGGCCGCCACTGCTTTTCTGCAGATCACCCTCTTTCAGCCATCCCTGTTGCAGCAACGATTGAACCCCTGAGCCTACGGTGGCCTTGGTCAGTTGTGCCTGGGTGGCGATATCAGCGCGGGTCAGCCCGGGGACTCGGCGAACCATTTCCAGAATCGCGCTGCGGTTCAAGTGCTTGAGGAAGTTGAGGTCGCCTGCTTTCTGATGCTGGTAACTGGTTGACATGAATAAAATGAAGCCTCTTCGACCTTGTCCGGTGCTAAACGGTAATTTTATCTGGTTTCGCCGGGAATTTCTGTGCTGTGCCTGCTGGCGTTGAGTAAAAGCGCGTCGTTTCTCCCTTTAAGTTGGCCTGATTGCGGGCTGGTTTTGGAGGTGGGTTGCACGTAGTGGCGTTACACCTATGTCGTTAAACCTATGTCGTTACACCTATGTCGTATAGATATGCGGATTCGAGAGATCGATACTGACTACTTAGTAAGATCTACATACTAAGTAGTTCGTACAAAGTGGCCGCTGTGATGGCCCTTGACTCAGAGAGATCAGAGGGGGATGCAGGGCCGTGCTTTTATTTTTACTGACCATGGACCTTTCTTATGGGAACAGCAATCTATCCCGGGCTTGAAGGCAAGCGTGTCGTAATCACAGGTGGGGGATCTGGTATCGGTGCCGCCTTGGTCGAGGCTTTTGCCGAGCAAAAGGCCGACGTACATTTCCTGGATATCTGCGCAGAGGAGTCACGAACCCTGGTCGACCGACTGGGCAGTCAGGTGGCCTTTTATCATTGCGACCTTACCGATCTCGACGCGCTGGAGGCGACGTTCAAACGCATCGGCGCTGTTGATGTACTGGTCAACAATGCCGCCAATGATGACCGCCATACTCTAGGCGAGATAACGCCCAGATACTGGGATGAGCGGATCGCCGTCAACCTGCGTCATGTGATGTTCGCCATGCAAGCGGTGGCACCGGGCATGAAAGAGCGTGGTGGGGGCGCGGTGATCAACATGGGGTCGATCAGTTGGCATCTCGGTCAGGAGCATTTGGCGATCTACGAAACGGCGAAGGCTGGCATCGAGGGCATGACCCGAGCCATGGCTCAGGAGTTGGGCAGCGACAACATTCGCGTCAATTGTGTCATTCCTGGCAACGTCAAGACGCCCCGCCAGTCGCGTTGGTACAGCCCTGCCGACGAACAGAAGATCGTCGATGAGCAGAAACTCAAGGTCCGCATTCATCCGCATCACGTTGCCAATATGGTGACGTTCCTGGCTTCCGACGCAGCTGCCGCTTGCACCGCACACAATTACTGGGTCGATGCTGGCTGGCTGTAAATCGTCATCTTGAGATGACAATTCCACAAGACAAATACAACTTAATTGGGATTCAACCATGACGAATGATATGACTCGCAGGCGAAGCCTGTATGTGTTTGCTATTTCCTGTGTTGCCGCCATCGGTGGTTTTTTATTCGGTTTCGACAGTGGGGTAATCAACGGCACTGTCGATGGACTTCAAAATGCCTTCAACTCTGAAAGTGTGGGTACCGGCTTTAATGTTGCCTCGATGCTGCTGGGTTGTGCCGTAGGTGCGTTTTTTGCCGGTCGGCTGGCGGATCACTTTGGCCGCCGTTCGCTGTTGATTGTCGCGGCTGTCTTCTTTTTGATCAGTGCCTGGGGCTCCGGTATTGCCGGGAGTTCCCTGGAGTTTGTGATTTATCGCATTTTGGGCGGGATGGCCGTTGGTGCCGCCAGCGTGATGGCACCTGCCTATATCAGTGAGGTGGCACCTTCTGCCTATCGTGGACGCTTGGCCACTATTCAGCAGGTGGCCATCATCCTGGGGCTATTCGTGGCTTTCCTGAGCAATTATCTCCTGGCCAATATGGCGGGTTCATCGGTCGCGGAGCTGTGGCTGGGGTTTGCGACGTGGCGCTGGATGTTCTGGATCGAGCTTTTTCCAGCCGCTATCTTTCTTATCGCGCTTATGTTTATTCCTGAAAGCCCTCGTTTCCTGATGACGGCAGGCAAGGAAGACAAGGCTCGGCGAGTTTTAAGCAAGCTGCTCTCGGATGACGAGGTTAACACCAAGGTATCCGAGATTAAGGACTCCCTGGCGGAGGATCATCAACCGAGCCTGCGTGACGTCATCAACAGGCAGACGGGCAAGGTGCATGGCATCGTCTGGGTTGGCATCGGGCTGGCGGTGTTCCAGCAGCTTGTCGGGATTAATGTGGTCTTCTACTACGGGGCCGTGTTGTGGCAATCCGTTGGGTTTTCTGAAAACGATGCATTGCTGATCAACGTTATTTCAGGCGCCGTAAGCCTGGGGGCTTTGGTCATTGCGATTGCCTTGGTCGATCGTATCGGACGCAAACCTCTTCTATGGATCGGTTCAACCGGTATGGCCGTGACCTTGATTGCCATGGCCTATGCCTTTTCTACTGCCAGCATGGTCGATGGATCCTTGAGACTATCTGACAACATGGGCGTGATCGCACTTTTGGCGGCTAATGCCTATGTTCTTTTCTTCAATGTGTCCTGGGGGCCGATCATGTGGGTGATGCTCGGGGAGATGTTCCCGAACCAGATGCGTGGTTCAGGGCTTGCCATCTCGGGCCTGTTCCAGTGGGTCTCAAACTTTGCCATTACAATGAGCTTCCCGATCATGTTGGCTGCCATTGGTTTAGCGGGTGCCTACAGTATCTACGCCTTCTTTGCGGTGGTATCGATCTTCTTCGTGATAAAGGTTGTCAAGGAAACCAAAGGCAAGGAGCTGGAAGAAATGTCTTACGAGTGAGGTCGATGCTGGTGCACCCGTCATAACGGGCGGGTGCTCCTTATCACTGATGATTTGCACCGAGGGGCATTTGCTCGATCAGTAATTGGCGCCAGCGAGGCTCGGGTACCGGGCGGCTGTAGTAATACCCCTGGCCTTTGCTGCATCCAAGCTGTCGGACTATCGCTATCTGACTTGTTGACTCCAGCCCTTCGGCGACAACATCAGCGCCAATCGCTTGAGCGATGATGATCACGGCCTTGACGATGGCCTGGCGGTAAGGGTTGTCGTCTAGTTGACGGATAAAGCTTTTGTCGATTTTGATTTCGTCGAAGAAGTAGTCCTTTAAATGCCCAAGCGACGAATAGCCTGTGCCGAAGTCGTCCAGCGACAGGCGAACGCCCATCGCGGTCAAGGCTTTCAGGTCAAGCTGCAATGCCTGGCAGTGTTGCTCGAAGACACTCTCCGTAATTTCCAGCGTCAGCCATTCCGGCGCGATGTTGTAGTCGGATAGCGCCTTTTGAACGGTATCCGGCACAGAGCCGAGCTGGAACTGGATCAGCGACAGATTGATGGATACTGGGGTGACAGGGATCCCAGCGTCATGCCAGCGCCTGATATCGCGGCAGGCCTGACGTATCACCCAATCGCCGATTGGGCCAATCAGCTGGCTTTGTTCTGCCAGGGGGATGAACTGATCCGGCGGAATAAAGCCAATCTCGGGATGCTGCCAGCGTAGCAAGGCTTCTGTCGAGACAATGCGGCCGCTCGCCAGGTCAACCTGGGGTTGGTAGTAAAGTGTCAGTTGGTCGGCTGCAAGGGCGTGGCGCAGTTTCATGGTGATGTCCACGTTCTTGCGGGTTTGCTCTTCGAGGGTTTTGGTGTACTGGGTCCAGGTCAAGGTTGGATTATGCTGGCTGATATGCATGGCCAGTGTAGCGTCGTTCATCAGCTTTCTGGCATCGTCGGCTGTGGTCCGGATACGTGTATAGCCGAACGACGCCTCGACGTGAAAGGCGAATCCCCTGATTTCAAACGGCACATCAAAGACGGCTGCCATGCTTTCGCGCAATTGGCGTCGAGTGCGCTGATGCTCGTGCGTCGCCAGAACCGTGAATTCACCACCGCCAGTACGCGCGATCAAACCATTTTCACCAATCTCTGCCGTCAAGCGCTGGGCGACCTCCTGCAGCACCTCGTCCCCGACGTCGTGGCCCTGGGTATTATTGATTTCTCTAAGCGCCTTGATGTCGATCACCAGTACTGGGCTGGCGGGGTGTAGCGTTTTCTGTCTTAGCTGAACGTCCAGGCGCCTGGCAAAGCCTTCCAGAGATAGAAGGCCGGTCAGTCGATCTTTATAAGCGGCATTTTCAACGTCTTTTTCAGCGCGTTTTAGCTGGGTGATTTCCTGAGAGGTGCCAATCCACTCGACGAGCTGGTGATCCTCATCCAGCACCGGCGAGATGCGATCCATGAACCACCGAGGTGAGGGGCTTTGAGCCGGTAACTGGTAGACCACCTCAAACGAGGTCTTGTTTCTGAGGGCCTCGCTCCAGCCGTCGCGAAAGGCCTCCACGGCTTCCGGCGCTATCGCACTGTGAATCGTCGCCATATCGAGGGAGCCGCTAGATGACAGACCGGCTATTTCCAACCATTGCTCGGGGGCTTCTATAAGCTCACCCTCGGCATCCATCAGCCAGATGTAGCCAGCCTGGGTTTGAATCAGGCTTCTGAAGCGCCGCTTTTGTTGGGCCAGTGCATTTAGGGCCGACTGCTCTTTGGTGACATCAACCTGAATGCCAATAATGTAGGAAATGCTGCCATCGTCCGCCCGGACGGTGCGGAGTTTGACTTGATTTTCAAACAGCTCGCCATTGCGGCGAACATTGGTCACGGTGGCGGTGCAGTCGGTCCCCCGCGCTAGAGCGTTGCGCATTATCTGGAGGCCAGGTTGGTCGCGATGCTCTCCCTGGAGGAAGCGACAGTTGCGGCCTAATATTTCGGCTCTGGGATATCCTGTCATGCGCTCATAAGCGGCGTTGGCATAGATGATCGGTGTGTCGAAAAGGTTGGGATCGGCAATCGTCACGCCGCATTCGACTTCCGCAAAAGCCGCCGATAAAAGAGGTGTCTGCCGAAGGAACATGAGCTCGTTGGCGGTTTCCGTGGTCAGGGCATGCACGAGTGGGACGGCCCGTTCGATATCCTCTGCATGTTTACCGGCAAACACAATCACCGTCGATTGTGTGTCCTGATGGGGAGTGCTCAGGGCTTCAACTGCGATGAAAGCCGCGCCGTTCAGCGAGGCGTCAGGCGGTGGTATTTCCGATCGAGGAATGCCGTCAGCCAGCGTCGCCTGGACACTGTCGAGGTTCATAAGCAGCTGTGCAGCGCCGGGGTCACCGATGCGATGGCTTGGCGTATTTTCGTCCTTAACTATGACCGCCGCACAAACGGCATCGCAGACCGTCTCTAGTGCCTCCAGTAGATCAGTAAAGAGGTCATTGTAGTCTGGCGGATGTAACATTTTTAAAGCACCTTAGAGGAGTGGCGTTACCGTGCGGTTGCTGGAAACTGGGGCTCTAGCATACGTCTGGGCTATTCCAGGGACGTCGGCAGGCCTTGATTTGCTGAAGTAGTCTGCTCGTCAAGAACCCTGTTTCGGCCACCCTCTTTGGCTTCATAGAGCAGTCGGTCAGAGCGCCTGAGCAAGTCTTCGACGGAGGTGATCGCTTCTGTCATTTCCAGAACGCCGCCACTGACGGAGACCGCAAAGGGCGAGTTGTCTTCTGCTAAATACTCGCTTTGATTGATCGCCAGACGCAGGTTTTCTGCCACTTGCCCGGCTTCTTCCCCAAGGGTGTTGGGTAACAAGACCAAAAACTCCTCACCGCCCATACGACCAACGATGTCGGTCGCTCGTAAGCGATGCTTCATCAGCTCGCTGATTTTGGTCAGCACCCGGTCACCCACCAAATGGCCATGTGAGTCATTGATTTGCTTGAAATGGTCGATATCCAGGCTGATCAGCGAAAAAGGTGTCTGGTATCGCTGATAAAGTGCCATGGCGTCGTTAAGTGATTGAGTCAGATAGCGCCGGTTAAACAGTCCCGTCAGTTCGTCGGTAATGGACAGGTAGGCCAGTGTATTTTCCAGTTGTTTTTGGTCATCGATATCGGTCAGCATACCATGCCAAACGAGTTTTCCGAGCGGGTCTTGAATAGGGCACGCGACTGCCCGGAACCAACGTTCTGTGCCATTGACGAACATACGAAATTGACAGGCACCCTCTGATAAGGACGTGTAACAACCTCTGACGGCGGCTTGGACGGCTGCGGAATCAAGCGGATGAATGGCATCGAAAAATAAGCAAGGGTCTTTTTCAATGGCTTTACAATCAAGGCCAAAGTAGCTGTAAGAACGTTCGCTGACGTAGGTGAAGCGCAAAGCCACCGGAGAAACCATCTCGAAGGAGAAGAGTATGCCTGGTACGGAGGCGGCCAGGTGGTCAAGATGCTGTCGGGATTCCTGCTCGATGGAAACGTCTATGTGTGTGCCCATCATCCAGTCGGTGGGCGTGCCATCCGGTTCCCTGACCAGCATGCCGCGGTCTTGAATCCAGCACCAGCCGCCGTCTTTGCGACGAACTCGACACAGGCATTCATAGAACGGGATCTCGTTATCCAGATGTTGCCTGATCAGCGTGTAGGAGCGCTTCAAGTCGTCGGGATGGCAGGCGCGATTCCAGGTTTCGATGGAAAGCGGCTGAATTTCTTCCAATGTGTAGCCAAGCATGGTGGCCCAGCGTTCATTGAAAATCACCTCCCCGGTTTTGACATTCCATTCCCAGGTGCCAGCTCTTGTGCCATCGATAATCGCCTGCAAACGCAGTTCGGAGGAAAGGTTCATGGTGAACCTCTCTGCCAAAAACACACTGATAGCATCATTTACTGACGGGCACCCGTTTAGCTTGAATTAATATCGAATGGCTTCATCAATCTTGCCTGTTTCGCGTTATTCAGCAAACCATCAGGTTATCGATAAGAAGACCATTGCATCACGTCCAATCGACTTACTGCGAAATGATGGCGCAGCTTGACCGGAAATCCTAGCCGCATAAAGCCAGTCCTGGCCACTTGACAATTTTACCATAATGCGTAGCAGAGAACTTTCCGGTGTTGTCAGATTTTTCCATGGGCGAGTGTGGGAGTTAATGGCTGTGCTATGTGCTTTCACCCAGTTGGAGCTTGAAACCGACATCATGCTGGCGGCGGTAAACGTTTTTACCGCTCAGTCGCCGGATCAGTTCTTTGGCCGCCAAGCGGCCCATCTCTTTTCGGGGTGAGAGAATCGTGGTGAGCTGGGGCGTCAAGTGTTGCCCAAGGGGCAGGCCGTTAAACCCGGCAATAGCGATATCATTCGGTATGTTAAGGCCTTGACGTTGGGCGGCAAGCAAGGCGCCTGCTGCCAGGTCGTCATTGGCGAAATGAATGGCCTGCGTATCGGGGTATTGGGTTAGCACCTGGGCCAGTCCTTCTGCGCCTGCCTGCAGGCTACCCAATGTGTCCAGCTCCACTAGCGGGGCATCGAGCCCCGCACCCTTCAGCACGGCTTCATGACCTTCAAAACGCATGCTGGCGCGGTAGTCCTGGGACAATCTAGCCCCCACGTAGACGATATGGCGGTAGCCTTTATCGATCAGGTGGTTGGCCATACAGCGGCCAGCGGCCACGTGATCCAGGCCGACATTCAAGTCCATTCCCTCGCCCAGTTCCATCACTTCCATTATGGGGTGGCCACAGTTGGTCAACAGCGTATGGCAAGCTTTGTTATGGCGCAGCCCGGCAGTCACCAGTGCCGAACACGACCAGCCCAGAAAGGTGCGCACTAACTGATATTCGCGGTCCAGGTCGTAGTCGGTGTTACCCAGTAGTATCTGGTACCCCTCGGCCTCTAACGTTTCTTGCAGACCTTGAATAACCTCCACAAACACGGTGTTGATCAGAGAGGGTACGATCACCGCAATCAGTTGTGAGCGGGATGAGGCAAGGCTGCCTGCCAATAGATTGGGTACGTAACCAAGTTTTTCTACGGCCGCCAGAACACTATCCCGGGCGCTGTCACTGACTTTATCGGGATGATTCAACGCCCGCGAGGCCGTGATGGGGGAGACCCCGGCGGCCTTTGCCACCTGGCTCAGCGTGACTTGGTCGGAGCTTCGGCGCTGCTTGGTCGTGTGGGTTGGAACTGTGGGGGGCGTGTCTTTAGACATTGGTCCAACGTCCTTGATATTCAGCTTGTCGACTCGCGAACAATAATCTAAAACGTATGGTAGCGCTATCATGACAGCGCTACCATTTGCCTAGTAGCTTTAGATAAATACGAGAAAGGATCCGTAACGATCGCAACCAACACAACAAAAGTGAGGTGGCAGCCAGTGAGTCAAGACAATCAACAATCACTTCAAGTAGGCGTTATTGGCCTGGGTGCCATGGGGATGGGAACCGCGTCGACCCTGCATCAGCAGGGCTTTGACGTGACCGGGTGTGATATTTCTGCCGAGGCGCGTGATGCCTTTGCGGCAGCCGGGGGAAAAAGCGTGGCAACCCCTGCTGAACTTGCTCACTGCCATATCGTGTTGGTGGTTGTCGTTAACGGGGCCCAGGCTGAACAGGTGCTGTTCGGTGAACAGGGGGTGGTAAGCCATCTGGCGCCGGGTAGCCTGATCATCCAGTGTGCGACGGTGGCGCCCAGCCAGGCAAAACAGCTGGGTGAACGTTTGTCCGCCGTGGGGGTGATGTTCCTCGATGCGCCGATCAGCGGCGGTGCGGCGAAAGCCAAAAGCGGCGAACTATCGGTGATGGCGTCCGGCGCTGAGGACGCTTTTACATACGGCCAGCCAGTGCTCGACGCCATGGCCGCCAAGGTCTACCGCCTTGGCGATGCCCCTGGGGTCGGTTCCAGCATGAAGCTGGTCAATCAACTCTTGGCCGGCGTGCATATTGCCACCGCCGCTGAAGCCATGGCGCTGGGGATTCGTATGGGGCTCGACCCCGACGTTATCTACGAGGTGATTACCCACTCGGCAGGCAATTCCTGGATGTTCGAAAACCGGGTGCCGCATATTCTGAGTGGCGACTACACGCCGCTTTCGGCCGTGGATATCTTCGTTAAAGACCTCAATATCGTCCACCAAACCGGGCGCGAGCTATCGCTATCAACGCCGGTAGCGGCCAGTGCGCTGCAGCAGTTTACCGCCGCCAGCGGTGCCGGTTTTGGGCGCGACGATGATTCGTCGGTGATTAAAGTTTATCAGCGCCTATCAGGTATCGAGTTGCCCGAAGCCGCCAACGACCACCAGGGAGCCTGAACCATGGGGATGGGATCACGCATCGTACTGGGCGCCATTGCCGATGACTTCACTGGGGCGACCGATCTTGCCAACAACCTGGTGCGTGGTGGCATGCGCTGCCTGCAGGTCATCGGTGTGCCCCGGGAAGATATTGACCTGACGCATATCGATGCGGTGGTGGTGGCGCTGAAGTCCCGTTCCTGTCCGGTGGATGAGGCCGTGGCCGATTCCCTCGCGGCGCTGGACTGGCTCCGTCGGCAGGGGGCCCGTCAGGTGTTCTTCAAGTACTGCTCCACCTTTGATTCCACTGATCAGGGCAATATCGGCCCGGTCGCTGATGCACTGCTTGATGCGTTAGGCGCTTCTCAAACCGTGATGGTGCCCGCCTTCCCGGTTAATGGCCGTACGGTTTATCAAGGCCATCTGTTTGTGGGCGACCGTTTGCTCAACGACAGTGGCATGCAGGACCATCCCTTGAACCCCATGCGGGATGCGGACCTGGTGCGGGTGCTCTCCCGGCAAACACCGCACAAAGTGGGGTTGGCCAACCATGCGTTACTCGCCCAGGGCGCTGACGCAACGCGTCGGCATTTATCGGCACTTGCCGACAAGAAGGTACGTCACGTCATTTGCGATTCCCTTGATGAAAAGGATCTGGACGTCCTCGCTGAAGCGACCGTTCTGATGCCCTTGGTCACGGGCGGCTCTGGTCTGGGGCAGGCGCTGCCTGCCCAGTACCGGGCCCATGGCTGGCTGGATACCATCAATGAGCCAGGGCGTTTATCTCCCGCCACGGGAAGTGCGTTGGTGCTTTCCGGCAGTTGTTCCCGTGCGACGCTTGCCCAGGTTGAGGATTTTCTGGCCAAACACCCCGATGGTGGCTTTGCGCTTGATCCGTTGGCGTTGGCTGAAGGCGGGCAGCAGGAAAAGGCGTTGGCCTTTGCTCGGCAGCGGCTGTCTCAGCAGGCCCCTCTACTGATCTACGCCTCGGCGGTGCCTGAAAAGGTGAATGCAGCGCAGCAAGCGCTTGGCGTTGCGCGTGCTGGCGCCCTGGTAGAAGAGGCGCTCAGCCAATTGGCGGTCACACTGGTCAAGGAGGGTGTGGGCCGGTTGCTGGTGGCCGGGGGCGAAACCTCAGGTGCCGTGGTGTCGGCATTGGGGATTACCGCCTTGCATATTGGTGAGCAGATCGACCCCGGCGTGCCCTGGACCCAGGCCCCGCTATCCGGGCGCGAAGCACCGCTTTCCATGGCGCTGAAGTCCGGGAATTTTGGCGGTGTCGATTTCTTCACAAGAGCGTTCGAGGTGCTGGCATGAGCATTCACGACCAGAACAGCCTGCGGGAGCAGATCAGCATCCTGGGCAAATCATTGTTTGATCGCGGCCTGACGATGGGATCCAGCGGCAACATCAGCGTCCGCCTGGATGATGGCGGCTGGCTGATGACACCCACGAACGCCTGCTTGGGTCGACTGGATCCAGCGCGCATTTCTCATCTGGATGGGAAAGGCCAGTTGCTGGGTGGCGATAAGCCCACCAAAGAGCAGTTCCTCCACATGGCGATGTATGCCGAGAGGCCACAGTCAGGCGCGATTGTGCATCTGCACTCCACCCACTCGGTCGCCGTTTCGTGCCTGCCTGAAATAGATCAGTGCGACTGTATTCCACCGCTCACGGCTTATTACGTGATGCGGGTCGGCAAGCTGCCGCTCGTTCCTTATCACATGCCGGGGGACCCCAAGCTTGGCGACGCGGTTCGTGGCCTGGCGGGTAAGCACAGCGCGGTGCTTCTGGCCAACCATGGGCCGGTGGTGGCGGGGAAAAACCTTGATGCTGCTGTGTATGCCACCGAGGAGCTGGAAGAGACGGCCAAGCTCTACCTGCTGTTACGCGGCCAGAACCCCCGGGGGCTAACGCCGGAGCAGGTGGCTGAGCTTGAAGCCAAGTTTCCGCGAGATTAATAACGATCTTGCGGGTAATAAACAGTAAATAACAAGAGTTCCATCATGATTCGACTGGCTGCCAACCTCAGCATGCTGTTTAACGAGTACGGATTTCTAGATCGCTTCGCCGCCGCTGCGAATGCGGGGTTCAAAGGCGTGGAGTACTTGTTTCCCTACGCGTTTTCTCCTGAAGCGTTGCGCCAAGCATTGCAAGAATGCCAGCTGGAGCAGGTGCTATTCAATCTTCCACCAGGCGATTGGGAGGCCGGAGAGCGTGGGCTGGCCAGTCTGCCCGGCCGCGAGTCGGAGTTTCGTTACTCGGTGGTTGAGGCATTACGTTACGCGGAAGCCCTCAACTGCCCACGCGTCCATGCCATGGCCGGTTTGCTTCCGGCGGGCGCTGATGACGCCACCCAGGCTGAGCATCATGCCACCTACGTTCGCAACCTTCGCTTTGCGGCGGGGGAGGCGGCCAAAGTGGGGCGAGAGATTCTCATCGAGCCGATCAACACCCGCGATATGCCAGGCTTCTTTCTATCCCGCCAAGCCCAGGCCATGGCCGTCATAAAAGAGGTAGGCGCGGAAAATTTAAAGCTCCAGTTTGATCTTTATCACTGCCAGATCATGGATGGCGACTTGATCCGCCACCTTGAACGCCAGTTCAGTGCCATTGGCCATATTCAAGTCGCAGGCGTGCCCGAGCGCCACGAGCCGGATGTGGGTGAAGTCCACTATCCCGCTATTTTTGACCGCTTGAGGGCATTGGGCTATCGCGGCTGGATTGGCTGCGAATATCGACCACGCGCCGAAACGCACACGGGTTTGGGCTGGGGCGAACCGTGGGGGCTGACCAGTCACTGACAGGTTTCAACATACATGAACAAAAATAGCCGTCTATCAGGAGCATAAAGATGCATATCGCCATTACCGGTGCGGCCGGTTTTCTCGGCCAGCGTTTAGTAAAGCAACTGCTTGCGCGTGGTGAGCTTCGCCAGCACCCCATTACACGATTAACGCTGATTGATCAGGTGGAAGCGCCGCAGCCCGAAGCCGGCAATATCGCGGTGACATCCATGGCGATGGATATTACCCAGCCGGGCGCGCTGGATAGCGTTTTTGAACAACGCCCGGAGGTTATCTACCACCTGGCAGCCGTTGTGAGCTCGGCGGCAGAAGCGGATTTTGACCTGGGGCTAAGGGTCAATTTCGATGCGACACGTGCGCTGTTGGAAGCTTGTCGCAAGCGGGAGTTGAGTGACACCCGCTTGATCATGGCCAGTTCGGTGGCGGCCTATGGCGGAGACTTGCCCGAGGTGCTGGATGATATGACGGCGCTTCACCCGCAAAACTCTTACGGCGCTCAGAAAGCCATGTCGGAGCTGTTGGTCAACGATTACAGCCGCCGAGGTTTGGTCGACGGTCTTGTGCTGCGTTTGCCGACGATTGTCATTCGACCCGGGCGGCCGAATGCCGCTGCGTCCAGCTTTGCTTCCAGTATTTTACGCGAACCGCTGAATGGCGAAGAAGCGATCTGCCCAGTGCCGGTGGAACTGCCCATGTTCGTGATGTCGCCGGGTAAGGTCGTCGATGCGCTTGTCCACGGCGCAGAGGTGCCGGGTGAGGCGCTAGGTGCTTTTCGGGCGTTCATGTTGCCGGGCATCACCATCACGGTGGCCGAGATGCTGGAGGCGCTGCGTGACGCAGCGGGAGAGAAAGCCTTTTCATTAGTACGCCATGAGCCCGACCCACAGATCGAATCCATTGTCGCGAGCTGGCCTGCGCGCTTTAACACGGCAAAAGCCACACGGCTTGGCTTTGTGGGCGATGAAAACTTCAAACAGATTATTGATGCGTTCGTGACAGAACGCGCTTGAGTTCCTACGCGGCTAACCGCCGTAGGTAATTGCCTGGGCCAAGTTCGCACATCTGGCGATTTGCCCAAAAAACCCACCCTCAAAATAACAAAAGAGGGATTTATGATGACTAAGACCTTTGCTCGCCACTCACTCGTGGCCGCTATCGCTGCCATTGCTACCACTGGCGTTGCCCTGCAGGCTCATGCGGCAACGGAAGTCAATCTGGGTCACACCCTGTCTTCCTCGTCGCATTACTCGGTAGGTGCAGACGCCTTCAAGGAGACGCTGGAGGAGCTATCCGACGGGGCCTATACCGTTAACGAACATCCGTCGGGGTCCCTGGGCGGTGAAAGGGAAATGATTGAAGGCTTACAAATCGGCACGGTCGATTTTGTGATCACGTCAACGGGGCCGTTAGGTAACTTCGTGCCGGAAACCTACGTGCTTGACTTGCCGTTTCTATTTGAAGATTACGAGCAAGCGCGCTGCGTACTGGACAGTGATCTCGGTGATGAACTGCTGGCAAAAATGAGTGACCACGACCTGGTCGGGCTTGCCTGGTCGGAAAATGGTTTCCGACACATGACCAACAGCCAACGGGAGATCGCCACGCCCGCAGACGCTGAAGGTTTGCGCGTTCGCACCATGGAAAACAGGGTTCACCAGGAGGCTTTCCGCCAAATGGGTGCCCGGCCAACACCCATGGCTTTCCCTGAGCTTTTCACCGCGCTTCAGCAGGGTACCGTCGATGGTCAAGAGAACCCTATTACCGTCATCGTGGCGACGAACTTCTGGGAAGTGCAGGATTATCTGTCGCTAACAGGCCATGTTTATTCGCCTGCCATCGTGCTGGGTTCGCCCATTCTCATGGATGGTTTAAGCGAGGAGGAGCGGGGCTGGTTCATGCAAGCCGCCGCGGCATCAGCGGAAGCCACGCGTGAGGAAGTTTCTCGCTTGGAGCGCGAGGGGGTAGCGCTCTTGGAAGAGAATGGCATGACGGTCAAAACGGATATTGACGTTGCGCCTTTCCAGGAAGCGGTAAAGCCAGCTTACGAGATATTTACCTCGGAGTACGGCAACGAAATGCTTGAGCGCGTTCAGGAAAAAGCCAGCAACTGCTGAGCACTTCCTCCACTTCGGCCTCCGGTCTTCTGGAGGCCGTTTCTGCACGGTGACCATCTATGCTAGCGGTATTTCTTCGTCTGGAAAGCCAGTTAACACGCTTGGCCCTGCTCATTGCGGTGGTGATGCTAGCCATATCAGTGACGCTAAGTTTTTACCAGGTCCTCACTCGCTTCATTTTTAATGCGCCTTCTACCTGGTCTGAAGTTGCCTCGCGTACGGCGATGATCTGGTGTGTGTTCATGGCCGCGGCGGCTACCTTTCGTGGTGGTTACATGATGGCGGTCGAGGTCATTTATAAACTCGTACCACCGCGTTTTATGAAGCTGCTGGAAGTCGTCATTGTGGTGTGTTGCCTGTTGGTGCTTGGCGTGCTGATTCATTACGGGATTCAGATGACCATGCGTGTCAGTAACCAGACGATGTCAGGCATGAATATATCGATGTCATGGGCGTATGCGGCGATCCCCATCGGGTCAAGTTTTGCCATTGTGGCGGCTATTGCAAGGCTGTTAGCGCAGTTGAGTGATCGAGAAAAGGTGGGGCCGGAAAATAGCGAGACGCTACCGGAGGCAGAACTGCCCCAAGAGGGTGAATTGCCCAAGGGAGGGTCGCAGCCATGAACATGGTGATTGGTCTGTCCTTGATTATCCTGTTTACGGTCGGTGTGCCGATTGCCATTTCAATCCTTCTGGCATCGATTATCGGCATTGAATTCTTCACGCGTCTGCCATTGCTGCTGGTGCCTCAGCAGATGTTTATTGGCATTGATAAATTTCCATTAATGGCCATTCCTTTCTTTATTCTTGCCGGTAACTTGATGGCGGCAGGGGGGATATCCCAACGTCTGGTGGATCTGGCCAAGTCCATCGTGGGGCGTGTCCAGGGCGGGCTGGCGATGTCCTGCGTGCTGACATGCATGATGTTTGCAGCGGTCTCGGGGTCGAGTGTGGCCACGACCTTTGCGATCGGGGCCATCTTGATCCCAGCGATGGTGAAACATGGTTACCCCAAGCCGTTGGCGGCTTCCATTCAAGCGACATCGGCAGAGCTGGGGGTGCTTATTCCGCCCTCCATTCCGTTGATTTTGTATGGTGTGAGTACCGATACGTCTATTGGGCAGCTGTTTCTTGCAGGCGTGGGGCCGGGCGTATTGATTGGCAGCGCGCTTATCATCTTTCTTTATCTGTTCTGTAAGGTGCGGGGCTTCGGTAAAGAAGACTATAAAGACAGCACCGGCTTTATGGTCTCGGTCAAGCGTGCGTGGGTCGCCATGCTCATGCCGGTGGTCGTCATCGGTGGGATTTACGGTGGTATTTTCACGCCTACCGAAGCATCCGCCGTGGCCGTATTCTTTGCCCTCATTGTCGGTGGCTTTTACTACCGTGAATTGAAAATAGACGATCTATGGCCGATTTTTCGCCAAAGCGTGATTTCTACCGCCGCCGTCATGCTGATTATTGCGGCGGCCTCACTATTCAGTTTTCTTCTCAGCCGCACGGGACTCCCTGCGCAAATCGCCACCCTGGTCACCAATACGATCAGTGACCCCATGATGTTCCTGCTGGTGGTCAATGGATTGCTGTTAGTCGTCGGTATGTTTATTGAAACGTCCGCCGCCATTCTGGTGCTGGCCCCCATTTTGACCCCGATCGCGATGCAGTTCGGTATTCATCCCGTTCATTTCGGTCTTGTGATGGTGGTTAACCTGGCCCTTGGGATGATTACACCGCCCTTGGGCGTGAACCTCTTCGCGGCTTGTGCGGTGGCCAAGATATCGATCGATCAGATGCTGCCCTGGTTGATTCGTTTTGTACTGGTGATATTGGCGTGTTTGATGGCGATTACCTATATGCCGTGGATTTCACTTGGGTTGGTGGATTTTCTTTATGGTTAGGTGAGCGGCTTTGAAGCGAATCGAACAAGGACAATAACAGGAGTATTTCATGTTGAAGACGACGGATTTACCGCCCCAACAGGCCCTCATTGGTGGTGGTTGGGTGAACTCTGCCACCACGCTGGAGGTAGAAGCACCTGCCACGGGCGAACCCTTGGCACGTATTGCGCGCTGCCAATCCGACCATATAGACGCCGCGGTAAAGGCAGCGAAGCAAGCTTTTTCCGACCAGTCGGGTGAATGGGCCAGTTGGTCTGCCCGCAGGCGCAGTGAATGGTTACTTCGTTTTGCCGATACTATCGAAGCCCATCAGGAACAGCTGGCGCGGCTTGAGTGTGCCGACACCGGCAAGCCCATGACCCAGGCCAAGGGTGATATAGGGGCCTGTGCCCGCTATTTTCGCTTTTATGGTGGTGCGGCTGACAAGCTCCATGGTGAAACCATTCCTTTTGAAACCGATTTCGCCGTGATGACGCTGCGCGAACCTTACGGTGTATGTGCGCAGATTATTCCCTGGAACTACCCGTCACAGATTTTTGGGCGCTGTGTGGCAGCGGCGTTGGCGGCAGGCAACACGGTGGTGCTCAAACCGGCGGAAGACGCCTGTTTGAGTGTACTGCGCTTGGCGGAGCTGGCTGTGGATCATGGTTTACCCGCCGGTGCGCTTAATGTGGTGCCAGGGCTTGGCTCTGAGGCGGGTGCGGCGTTGGCGTCACACCCTGGTATTGATCATCTCTCTTTTACGGGCTCGCCTGAAACGGGGACTTACGTCGCCCAAGCGGCCGCGCAGCATCACGTTCCGGTCACATTGGAATTAGGCGGCAAATCACCCCAATTGGTGTTCGCGGATGCGGATCTCGACGCTGCGCTTCCCGCCGTCATAAAAGGGATTATTCAAAATGCTGGGCAGACGTGTTCAGCAGGCAGCCGCCTATTGGTTCAGCGCGAAATCGCCGATAGTGTCGTCGCGAAACTTTGTGAGCGTTTCGCGGCCCTGCGCTGTGATGCAGGTGAGACGGATGCCGACTGTGGCCCGCTGATCAATGCGCGTCAGAAAGCCAAGTTGGACGCGCGTCTGGCTGCCGCCGAAGCGGATGGTATTCGCGTGGCGGCAAAGGGGCAGCTAGCGCCCAATGCACCCACTGGCGGTCATTTCGCCGTTCCTCAGCTGCTTACGGACATTCCCAAAGGGCATGCAGTGCTGCACGAGGAGTTGTTCGGCCCCGTGCTGGTAGTGCAGGTGTTTGAAGATGAAGCAGAAGCCCTCGAATTGGCCAACGCCACGGATTTTGGCCTTCGCGCTGGGATATGGACGCGCGATGGTGGCCGCCAGCTACGCTTGGCAAAAGGCATTCGTAGCGGCCAGGTGTTCGTCAATAACTACGGTGCAGCCGGTGGCATAGAACTGCCGTTCGGCGGCGTTGGCCGCTCTGGCCATGGCCGGGAAAAGGGCTTTGAAGGCTTGCGCAGCTATACTCGGATCAAGACCGTCGCGATCAAGCACAGCTAGGATGTCAGCAATATAAATGGAGCGATAACAATGACAACATCTCGAAAGGTAGGCATTGTCGGTGTGGGCCTGATGGGCCATGGTATTGCCAATAGCCTGCTGCGTGCAGGCCATGAGGTCAGCTTTCTTGAACATTCTGGTAATCAGCCTGTGGATGATCTCATGGCAGCCGGCGCCACCCCGCTGAGTTCGGGCCGGGAAGTGGCACAGAATGCAGAGGTGGTGATTTTGTGCGTCACCGGATCGCCGCAAGTAGAAGCGGTGCTCTTTGAACCCAACGGCGTTCTGGAAGGCTTAAAGGCCGGTAGTGTCGTCGTCGACTGTTCTACCGCACTACCCAGTTCGACAGAAACTGTGGCGGCCAGGGTGGTGGCGGCAGGTGGCCGCTTTATGGATGCGGCGATGACGCGCACCCCTAAAGAAGCGGAAGAGGGGCGGCTTAATCTGATTGTCGGCGCTCCGACGGCGTTATTCGATGAAACCCTGCCACTACTGCAAGGGTTTGCCGAAAACATTGCCCATGCTGGGGACGTAGGCGCCGGGCATACGCTAAAGCTACTGCATAACTTTGTGTCGTTGGGCTTTTCGGCCGTGCTGGCCGAGGCCACCGCTGCGTCTCGCAAGGCGGGTATCAGCGATAGCGCACTATTAGAAGTGCTGGGAGCGGGTGGCGGAGGTGGCGTTGTACTGGAGCGACTGCGTCCTTATATCGTTGACCATGACCCCTCCGGTTTCAAATTCACCGTTGCCAATGCCACTAAAGACCTTGGTTACTATCACACCATGACCAACGAATTGGGGGTGGAGCGTGGCGTCGCCGAGGCTGTTCATGCCCTTTATACGTCTATCGACGACACAACAGCGGCCGTGCCGGAGGTGATAGGCGTTCTGGAGAAGCGAACTTAGCGGTCGGTGCCGAGTAAACGGAAAGCTTCGCACCCGCTGGCACATGCTTTAGTGGTGCCTCCTAGCCGCTGTAGCAGCCCGACGATGTCGGGCGATAAGGCCTTCTACAGGCCATGGCCTTCAGCGGCGGGATCATTGCTGATCGCGCAATGAATTGCGCTCTTACGAACCCCACCGGCACATGCTTTTTTGGTGCCTCCCAGCCCCTGTAGAAGCCCGACGATGTCGGCCGATAAGACCTTCTACAGGCGATGGCCTTCAGTGGCGGGATCATTGCTGATCGCGCAATGAATTGCGCTCTTACAGGCCGGTATTGGTTATGCGGCCGGTTTTTCGTGTGGGCGTGCTGTTAGGTCAACGCCAAGTGCGCGCGTTACGGCGAGCATGGTTTTCAAGGTTGGGTTGCCTTGTTCACTGAATGAGCGGTAAAGCTGCTCGCGGGACAGGCCTGTTTCCCGGGCTAGTTCAGTCATGCCCTTGGCACGCGCAATCACGCCCATCGCTTTTGCGATATACGCTGAATCGCCAGTTTCTAGTGCATCCGCAAGAAACACGGCAATTGGCTCCTCGCTCTCTAAGGCTGCTGCTGGGTCGTAATCATAGATTTTATCGTTCATAACGACTCCCACTGTGCTGCTAAGCGATGTGCTGTTTCGATATCGCTTTGCTGGGTACTTTTATCGCCACCGCATAACAGGATGATGATCTCGTTGCCACGCTGCTTGAAATAAATGCGATAACCAGGGCCGTGGTGAATACGTAATTCGCTAACGCTGTTCCCAACAGGTTTTACGTCCCCTGGTAAGCCATTCGCCAGCCGAAAGATATGGGCGGCAATCAATGCTTTAGCACGCTGATCGCGGCGTTTGCGTTCCCACTTTCGGTACGTATCTGTTTGTTTGATTTCAAGCACCTGTTAAGTGTAGTTTTTCGACTACATTCATGCAAGCGATGATTTTCGGCGGCAGGATCACTGCTGATCGCGCAATGAAGCTCCTACGAACCCCACCGGCACATGCTTTAGTGGTGCCTCTCAGCCCTTGTAGGAGACCGACTTCGTCGGGCGATCAGGCTTGCTACAGGCGATAATCTTCGGTGGTTCGATCACTGCTGATCGCGCAATGAATGGCACTCTGACGAAAACCTGTACTCGACATCTATCGGCCTTTGGGGCTGTTTCCGTTACACTAAGCGGCTTTGAACTTGCCTGCGGGCAGTGGGTGGTTTTTTGTCGAGGTGTCTCTTGGGCGACGCGTTACATGCTTGGTGGGCGCAGCAGTTGGTGCTGTGCGATTGGCATTTTACGCCGCATCCCCTATCGGTGGATGCGGGGGCGGCGGAACAGCGTTTGCTGGGCCAGGGGATTGCCCATCGGGGTGAGCTGGCCGAGCAATGGTGGCTTGCGCTGCATGCCCCGGCAGGCGAGGCGGATCAACTGCTGGCGGCGCTGGAATGGGCGGCGTTGGCCGGTGCGGCGGGGTGGATAAGCGCCGAGCAGGCCAGCGACTGGGCCTGCTGCGTGATGCAGCGTATTCACCACGACTACCGCGATCTACGCAGTTGGCTGGGCGATGTGCGCCGCTCGCTGGGCGTGCGTGGCTGGGCTACCGGGGCCGATGACCGTTTTATCGATGCCTGTCAGGTGCTGGCGGACTCGGAAGCCGAGGGCGCGGGGATCACCTGGGAGATGTTCGAGGCGGCGCTGCGCGATCACGGTGACGTCGCCTTGTGGCCCACATCGCCTGGCGCTCGGCCCTGGCGGCTGTGTGCGCTGTTTCGTCCGCTGCTCAATTACCCGGCAAGCCAGGCGGATTGGCCGGATGCAGTCAATTGGTTGGGTACCGCCTGGGATATTGACAGTCGCGACGAGCTGCTGACCGGGCTGTTATGGCTGGGTGCCCAGGGGGAGCGCCAGCGCTGGGACGTTGAGGCACGCGATCTGCTTGCCATGGACGCGGCCCAGCGCCAGGAGTGGCAGCGCAATGCCCAGCCTGATTCGCACCACGCCAGCGTGCTATGCCGCTTTGTCAACCAGGGAGAGCCCCTTGAGTGGGCCGCCTGGGACTGGCTGCGGCTGGTCGAACTGGCCTGGGCGGGGGCCTGCAGCGGCTGGCTGACCCAGGCCGAGGCGGATGCCTTTGCGGCGCACGCCGCCGAGCTGATGCAGCGCCGCTACCATGACTGGCGGGCGGTGATTGTTGCCTACCGGCGGGGGCAGAGCCTGTTTGACGGTATTGACCGTCGCGACATGACGCCGCCCGAACGCGAGACGCTGCTGCTGAGCGGCTCGTTCAGCCCCTGGCAGGTCGCCGTTGACGACCTGCTGGACGCCGAGACCCAGGCGGCCTCGCGCGACATGCTCAGCCAGTGGCGCAACTCGCCACACCGCTGGTTGCTGGCCATGGCAGGGGTGCGTGAGCCGGATGCCATGCTACGGCTGGCCAATCCCGAGGCCCCGCTGAGCGAAGCGCAACGCGTCGAGGCGGGGGAGTATCTGGATGGCTCCCTGGGGTTGCATGCCGACGAGGGAGCGGCGGCCATGGCGCGCTACTGGCTGCCTGCTCAGGCGCATCACCTGAATCAGCTCGCCGCCGATGCGGCCCACGGGGTCATGCCGCCTTCCGCGACGCTGTTTGGTCAGCCGGATTTTCCGGTTAACGCCCAACGCCAGGCGTTGAAAGGCGTCAGTCGTCATGCTGCCACGATCCACATGGCCGAGAAGTTTGCCTTCTACCTGCATATGGCCCTCAACAGCGAACTCCTCGAGACGGAGGCGCTGCTGGATTACGCGCGCTCGCTGCGCAGCTGTTTGTGCCGCTTTTATCCCAACGCCAAACGCATGCTGGAAGCCTGGCTTGCCTGGGAGCATTGCTTGCCGGAGAGCGAGCATGCCTCGCTGAGCAATGAAATTGCCTGGCACCTGGAAGACCCGGGCAGTCTGTTCCATTGGCTGGACTGGCGTGCTGATGCGTGGCGCGAACCCAGCGAGCGGCCGACGCTCAGCCAGTTTACTGCGATGTCACTGGTGGGACCGTTGAACAGTGCGGTCTGGAGCGAGCCCCAGCAGGAAAGTCCCCGCGAGTGCGCGGAGATTCGTGAATGGGTGGAAAGCCATTACCACCTGGCCAGCGCCGACGATATGCAGACCTTTTTGACGTCCATGTTGGAGGCGGGTGACCGCCAGGAATATCAGATCAATTACGAGCCCTACACGCTCAATACTCAGCGCCTGGAAGCCGAGATTGCCATTCTGGAGTCAGGTGATTGTGCGGAGGAGGATCGCCATCATCTGCTGAGGCTGCGCCGCGTGCGCGATAACGAGGATGGTTGCAACGAGATCGACATGGCGGCCTGGGATATTGCCCAGCTTGTCGATCTGGCCATTGCCGGTCGACAGTTGGGCTGGCTGTCATCCACGGCCTTTGCCGATGTGCTGGGGCGTGCCTACCAACTGGCGGCGGATCACTATTCGGGCTGGCAGGATTACGCGGCTGGCATGTACGCGGGTTTCTCGTTCTTCATGGGGGAAACCCCCGAGCGGGAGAGCTTTCTGGCCAGTTTTCGGCAGGCTCTGGTCGCCTGGCTGTGCGCAGCACCGATACTGGCAGGGCCCTGGGCGAGCCTGGATTTTCCCGGCAACAAGCCGCGTCATTTTGCGCCGCTGCACATCGATACGCTGCCCGGCGATCAACGTACCTTGCATTGAGACTCGCTTAACGTAGGTATTTTGGCTTATAGTCATGGTTGTCCAGTATTAGCTCAGCCAAGCATAGGTCTGGCATCTGGTAATTTTATTCAATTATTGACGAGGGATCGCGCATGGTTGCGTTGCCAACTATTGCTGTCACCGCTGCTCGTTTTATCAATCTTTATTCTGTTCGCTTACGTGAACGCCATGCGCCTCTGGCGATGGCTGGCTGCATGGTCGTTGTGCTGAGCGGCTGTGCTACCAGTGCGCCGCGGGATGATACGCCCGATGATTATTTTGCCCGCTCGATGCCGGGGCTGCCCGACGACTGGAAGACGCAGATGTCGCCCTTCGATGGGCAATACGACGACTTCGGCAACTGGCAGGCCTCGCCGACCGAGCAGGTGCGCGAGGCCCTGCTGGCCCAGCATGAGCAGTGGGTCGGCACACCATATCGACTTGGCGGCACCAACCAGCGTGGTATCGACTGTTCGGCCCTGGTACGTAACATCTTCCGCGATACCTTTGAGTTGGAGCTTCCGCGCTCCACCCGTGGTCAAGTCCATGAGGGACGCCCGATCGATCGCCAGGAATTACAGGCGGGCGATCTGGTGTTCTTCCGCCCGCCGGGGGCCTATAACCATGTGGGCATTTATGTCGGCGACGGACATTTTCTGCACGCGTCTACCTCCGAAGGAGTGATTATCTCCAGCCTGGACAATGTCTACTGGAATCGCTACTACTGGCAATCGCGGCGGCCGCTGGCTTCTTCACACATGGCCAAGCTCAAGGATACGTCGCCGTTCAACGCCTCACGGTCAATGTAGCGGCCGCTCCCGACCGTTGAGCGTCACATGATCAAAGCCAACACCCGCGCCTGGTGGCGTGCGACCTTTGCCCTGTGCCTGGGCTCCTTTCTGGTGTTCATCAATCTTTATGCCCCTCAGCCGCTGCTCCCGGGGCTTAAAGAGACCTATGGCGTGTCGACCCTGGGCGTGAGCCTGCTGATGTCGGTGGCCACGCTGTCGTTGGCATTGGCGCTGCTGGTATTCGGGCCGCTTTCCGATGCCATTGGCCGCGAAGGCATCATGCGCACCACCTTGCTGCTGGCGGGGGGCTGTTCGTTGGCGCTGGCCTTTGCGCCCACTTTTGAAACCCTGCTGGCGCTGCGGCTGGTGCAAGGCTTTGTGTTGGGTGGTTTGCCGGCGGTGGCGATCGCCTGGATGGGTGACGAGTTCGATAAACCGGCGCTGCTCAGCGCGGTGGGGCTGTACATCGGGGCCAACTCGCTGGGCGGCATCAGCGGGCGTGTGGTGGGTGGCGCGGCGGCGGATATCGGCGGGCCCACGGCGGCGTTTTTAACCGTTGGCGTGCTGACGCTGGTGGGCTGCGCGGTGTTCTGGCGGCTGCTGCCCAACAGTCAGGCGTTTCGGCCGCAGCGCTTTCAACTGCGTGTCGCCTTGGGCGATCTTGCCGGGCACTTGCGCAATCCTATTCTTCTTGCTGCCTACGCACTGGGCGGCATCAACTTCCTGATCTTCATCAACCAGTTCAGCTACATTACCTTCCGCCTGGCCGGGGCGCCCTATCAATTGGCGGCGAGCAGCCTGGGGCTGGTATTTCTGACCTATCTGGGCGGTACCGTCGGCTCAACGCTGTCTGGGCGGCTGGCCCAGCGCTTCTCACCGGCGACCTGCATGAGCCTGGGCGTGGCGATCCTGATGCTGGGCACGGCGATCACGCTGGCGAATTCCCTTTGGCTGATTATTCTTGGCTTGACCGTCAACGCCTTTGGCTTTTTCCTGGCCCATTCGCTGGCCTCAAGCTGGGTGGGGCGCCATGCCCAGGGTGCGCGGGGCAGCGCGTCAGCGCTGTATCTGGTGTTCTACTACCTGGGGGCCAGCCTTGGCGGTTTCTGGCTGGAGCCGTTCTGGCAATGGGCGGGCTGGCAGGGCGTGGCACTGGGGTCGTGGCTGCTGCTTGGCGTGACGCTGGTTGTGGCGCTGGGTCTCAGGCGCTTTGAGCGCCGTGCCGTACAGACGGGCTCAGACGCCCCTCGCTGAGCGTCAATTGCCTGGGGCAGAGGCGTTCAAGCAGGGCCGCATCGTGGCTGATGACCAGCACGCCGAGCCTTCGCTCATCGACTACCTCGCGCAGCGCTTGCCACAGGGCAAGCTGGGTGAGGGGGTCGAGCATGCTGGAGATTTCATCGGCCACCAGGCAGCGCACCCCGGGGGCCAGGGCGCGTAGCACGCATACCCGCTGCAGTTCGCCGCCGGAAAGCGCGCCGGGGTAGCGGTTCAACCAGCCGGGTTCGATCCCGAAGGCTTCACGCAACTCCGCCGGGGGCGTCCAGGCTTCTTCCAGTATACGCTTGACCCGCCAGCGCGGGTTGACCGAAAGCTCCGGCGCCTGGGGCAGCCATTGCACGGGCTGCAAGCCGCTGCGCGGCAGCGCTTCGCCGTCCACTTCTATCGTTCCCGCCTGGGGCGCAAGATGCCCCGCCAGCAGTTGGCCGAGGGTCGACTTGCCCGCCCCGGAATGACCGCTAAGTCCCAGCCATTCGCCCGCCTCCAGCGACAGGGACACGTTATCCAGCACGGCCGTCTGATCGGCAAAAGCATGATGTAGGCGATAGGCGTTAAGCAACGTTCTGGGCCTGTGCGGTAGGTGTTACGCCAAAATGATTGTCCGGCAGCGCCTGCCAGAGCGCCTGAGCGTAGTCGGTGGCCAAGGTGTCGCCGTCGCCCTGGAAGGCGCTGGCGAAGGCGGTTTCGACACATCGCCCCTGGCGCATGAGGGTGACACGCTGGGCAATGGGCAAAGCATGGCGCAGGTCGTGGGTGATCAGCAGCACCGCTTTACCTTGGCGGGCCAGCGCCGCCAGGGCGTCAAGCACCCGGTCGCGCTGCTGTGGGTCGAGGCCGACGCTGGGTTCGTCGGCGATGATCAACTGCGCGTGGCTCACGTGGGCCATGGCGACGAGTACCCGCCGCGCCATACCGCCGGACAGTTCATGGGGAAAGGCCTGTTTGCTGCGTTCATCCAACTGGTAGTGAGTGAGCGCTTGCCCGGCTGCCTGCCAGGCGTTGGCTCTGGCATCCCCGGCGCGGTTCGCCGCCCAACTGACCTGGCGCTGGCTGCGGACCAGGGGATCGAGCGCATCGAGAGACTGGGGAATCAAGGCCAGTTCACGGCCGCGAAGCTGACGCTGGCGCGCGGCTGTCAGCACCTGGCGGTGGAAGGTCAGTCGGCCGGTCTGGCGCTTGGGCTCGGGCAGAAGGCCCAGCAGCGCATGGGCAAGCAGGCTCTTGCCCGCGCCCGACGCGCCCACCACGGCATGCACCTCGCCGGGGTGAAGCTCGAGTGATACGTCGCTCAATACCTCGGCCCAGCGGCGCCGCCACCAGGGGGCGTAATACGGCAGCTGCAGGGTCAGGTGTTCAATGGTCAGCATGTCATTTCTCCTTGCAGGGCCTAAAGCGCATGACGCCAGTGACTGGCCAGCCGTTCGAGACTGAGTACCACCAGCAACAGCCCCAGCCCGGGGAATAGGCCGAGCCACCAGACGCCGCTGCTCAAGTAGCGCATGGCGTCGGCCAGCAGCAGGCCAATGGCGGGTTGGCTGGGGTCCAGCCCGACGCCCAGAAAGGTCAGCGCGGCTTCGTGCAATATGGCGTGGGGAAACAGCAGCAAGGCGCCGACCACGCATTGGGGCAGCACCTGGGGCAGGTAGTGGTAGACCATCACAAAGCATTGGGACTTGCCGAGCGCTCTGGACATGGCGATATAGGGGGCATGGCGAAGCTGGAGGAGTTCGGCGCGCAGTAATCTTGCCAGGCGGGGCCAGTGGGTGACCGCCACGGCGATAATCACCGCCTGGGTGCCGCCGCCGAGCGCAAAGGCAATCAGCAGTAACAGGATCAGATGCGGCACGCTGAGCAGCGTATCGATCACCAGGGCGACCAGCGCGTCAAAGCGTGGCCCCAGCATGGCCAGCAGCGCCATGCCCAGCGCGATGAAGGTGCCGATCAGCGCGGCCAGGCTGCCGACGCCGATGCTCAAGCTCAGCCCTGCCAGGGTGCGCGCCCATAGGTCGCGGCCCAGCGCATCGGTGCCGAGCCAGTGGTCCAGGCTTGGGGCGGCGAGGCGGGCGTCAAAGTGCATCTGGCCTGGCGTGTCGCCGAGCCACCAGCGGCTACTGAGTAGCGCGACGAGCAGTACGGCGATGGCGGCACCCATCCATAACGCATCGCGCCTGGGCTGCGCGCGGCTCATGGCGTCACCTTCTGCATGCGGGGGTCAATCAGCGCGTAGAGGGTATCGGCGAGTAAATTGCCCACGCTCACGAATAGCGCGGTAAACAGCGCGATGCCCAACAGCAGGGGCACATCGCTGCGCAACCCGGCCGCAACCGTTGCCTCACCAAGACCTGGGTAGGCAAATACCTGCTCGACGAGCACCGAGCCCCCAAACAGCTCTCCCAGCGAGGCCAGCGAGAGCGTCAGGGCGGGCAGGCTGGCATGGCGGATACCGTGCCGCCAGGCGATATCCCAACGGCTGGCGCCTTGTGCAAAGGCGTGGGTGGCGATGTTGGAGTTCATCAGCGCGATCATGCGTGTGCGGGTGTGCAGGGTAATAGTGGCGATGCCCACCAGCGCGAGCGTCATGACGGGCAGTATCAGATGATGCAGCCGGGTGGCCAGGCCGACATCCTGGCTTAGGGTGCCGGTGGGGCCTGCGCAACATACCGGTGTCCAGCCCAGGTACACCGAAAATAACAGCAGCAGGAGCATGGCCAGCCAGAAAGCGGGCGTCGAGGCTGTCAGGTAGGCGTAGGTACTGATGATGCTATCCAGCAGGCTGCCTTCTCTTGCCCCGGCAACCACCCCGAGGGCAAAGCCAACCAGCGTGGTGAGCAGCCATGCGCTGCCCAGCAATACGATGGAGCGCTTGAAACGCTGGCCGATGACCTCGCTCACCGGCTGGTTGTATACATGACTAACCCCCAGGTCGCCCTGAATGAGCTGGCCAAGCCAGTGGCCAAACTGGACCACCGGCGGTTCGTTGAACCCCCAGCGCTCGGCGATCAGGTCCCGCTGCTCCGGGCTTACCTGGGCCATTTGCGGCCCCAGGTAGGCGTCAATCGGGTCGATGGGCGACAGCATCATCAAACCAAACGACACGGCCGCAACGCACACCATTACCAGCGCAAGGCGCAGCAGCCGAACGGCGAAGGTCGCGATCAGTTGCACGTCCAGCGCCAGTCCAGCAGGTTGGCGGTAATCGGCCAGCCATGGCCATGGGGGGCAACGCCGAGGGTGCCCAGGTCCAGGCAGCTGTCGGCGGCATAGATGTGCTCCAGGTTGACCATCCATGCCCAGGTCGCGTCGCCGCGTACGCCATAGCCGGTCTCACCGTCCCATTGGGCATTGCGCCAATGGCGATTGGCCTGTTCGGCGCTGGCGGCCCGCTGGGCGTTGTCGAGGTGATCGTCCACGGCAGGATTGGTGTAAAAACCGCTGTTGTAGAAGCCGTTGCCGCTATGCGCGCTATGGAACAGGTAATAGATCTCCTGGGGGCTGTGGCTGCCAAAACCCATCACGACGGCATCCTGATGGAGGGCTTCGCGCTGTATCTCATCCCAGTGGCGGGCGGTGGGCTGCATGTCGATGCCCAGCGGACGGACCATTTGTGCGCTGACCTCGGCCAGCCGTTGCCGGGTGGTGTCGCCTGCGGGGTAGGTCAGCCGGAAGCGGGCCGTTTGACCGTGTTTTTCGCGCAGGCCATCGTCGCGCTGCTGCCAGCCGGCGTCTTCCAGGCGCTGAATGGCGCCCTCAAGGTCAGGCGCCGTCAGGGTTTCGTCGGGGTCGCTCCACGGCAGGCCGTCGGCGGGGCCGAACGCCGGGCGGCCGTAGCTCTCAAGCGCCACATCCACCAGGGTGTCGCGATCGAGTGCCAGGTTGATTGCCTGGCGGATAGCGATATCGGCGGTGACATCGTTGCCAATGGGCGCGCCATTGTCGGCGGTTTTGCCTTCATCCGGCGGCATGGGAAACAGAATGCCGCGGTTGTCGACGCTTTCCATCGTAATGCGCTGCATGTCTGACGGGATCTCACTGGCAAGCGCCGGGGGCAGGGCGGCCAGGTCGACGTCACCTGCGCGTACGGCGTTAAGGGTGGTATCCTCACCGGTGAACAAGAACACCAGCCGCTCAAACGGCGGGGTGGGGCCGTAAAAGTGCGGGTTACGCTCGACGATCAATTGCTCGCCTTCCTGCCATTCCACCAGTCGATAGGGGCCGGAACCCAGTGGGGCACGGCCGTAGTGGTCGTCGTAGCCGTTCTTACGCGCGGCGCTGGGGACAATCCCCAAGGTCATCAGCTGGTCGATAAAGGTGATGCGCGGCTCGCGCAGGGTGAGAGTGACGGTGTACGGGTCAATGGCCTCGGCATTGTCAAGCACGCTCAGGTCGGCTCTCCCGCCTGCCTCGGCGGCGGCATTGAAGGTAAAGGCGACATCGTCAGCGGTGAGCCGGGTGCCATCCGCAAAGCGGACATCGTCGCGTAGCGTCAGTGTCCAGGTGAGGCGGTCGTCGGAGAGTGACCAGTCGGTGGCGACCTGCGGCTGAGGGGCAAGGTCGGTACCCCGTGAAAGCAGCGTCGACTGAAATAACGGATTGCCGTATTGCCCCCAGCCGAGTAGCGGGTCGAAACCCTGTTCCGGCTCACCGCCGATGGCCATCACGAGTTGGTCTTTGGCTTCGGCGGCATTGGCAAGCGTGACGCAACTGAGCGCCAAGCCGAGTAGAATCGTTCTTGAGTCGAGCGCCATGGCCGTTTCCTGTGGGGGACGGGTATGATGTTTTTTTAATATCATCATACTGGCAGCCAGGGGTCAATTTTTGAAAGGGGGAGTCGATGCAGCGAGTAACGGTCACGCTTGATGAGGAACTGCTGGCGGACGTGGATGAACTGATGCGGGAGCGTGGTTATCAGAACCGTTCCGAGGCAATCCGCGACTTGACCCGCAGCGGGCTCCAACAGGTTCACGAGGAAGCGGCACCCCAGGCGCCATGTATGGGCGCGCTGGTGTATGTTTACGACCATGCGGCCAGGGAGCTCTCCAAACGGCTGACACGCCATTCCCACGCCCACCACGACCTCACCCTTTCGACGCTGCATGTCCACCTGAACGAGCAAAGCTGCATGGAAGTCGCGCTGCTCAAGGGCCAAAGCGACCAGTTGAAGCGGTTCGCCGCCGAAGTCACCTCGTCGCGCAGCGTCCGCCACGGTCGCTTGGTGCTGATTCCTGAGGAATGAGCATAAAAAAGGCGACCCCTTGGGTCGCCTTTTCGCATATCACACGTGGCTGAAAAACAGCCAGGGAGAAGAGCTTAGTGCTGCTCTTCGTCACCTTCGCCGTGTACATGGCCGTGTTCAACTTCTTCTTCGCTGGCTTCGCGTACTTCGGCGATTTCAACGTCAAAGTTGAGGTGCTGACCGGCTAGCGGATGGTTGCCATCAACGACGACGGTGTCGCCTTCGACTTTCTTCACGGTGACCATCAGCGGGCCGCCTTGAGTCTGGGCCTGGAACTGCATGCCCGGCTCAACGCTTTCAACGCCCTGGAACGCATCGCGCGGAACTTCCTGCATCAGCTGTTCCTGAATCTCGCCGTAACCCTCTTCCGGGGCAACCTGGACGTTCAGCTTTTCGCCAGCAGCGTGTCCTTCCAGCTCTTTTTCCAGGCCAGGAATGATGTTGCCTGAACCGTGGAGGTAGGTAAGGGGCTCGCGGCCTTCGGAACTGTCTAGCACTTCACCTTCATTATTGGTTAAGGTGTAGTGGAACGCGACAACCGAGTTTTGCGCAATTTGCATTAAATGACCTTTCGGTGAGTGCATGTCCCTAATATGGTAACGCGTGAATACTGGATTGTCAGGGGGTAGAGGCGGATTTTCCGATGTCTTGGCTTTTTGCGGTATTGCGCCCGGCATTGTGCAGGGCTACCCTAGCTGGACACTTTTCTCGCCGCACCTTTTTCGGAGCCTGACATGACCATATTTATCATCTGGTTGATCGCCCTTGTGCTGATTGGCTACTTTGTTAATCAACGCTGGCAAACCGTGAGTGCCGGGTTGGATAAGATGTTGCCCGAGGCGTTGAAGACCCACGGCGACAACCGCTGGCTTTGGGTGGGGGCGCTTGCGGTGCTAGGTGCGACCACCCTGGTTCGCCCGGTGGATATCCTCCTGGTGGTTATTCTTTTGGGCATTATTGGTGTTGTGATTTACAAGCTGATTGGTTGGGCGTCCAGTAAAGCGCCTCATTAAGCGCTCCCAAACATCAACACAACGAAAAACGCCCCGTCAGCAGATGCTGGCGGGGCGTTTTGTCTGCCGAAAGTAGTGATTGTCTAACAATCAGTAGGGGGCGACGCTCGCGTTGGCACCATTGCCAATAAGACGTACACGCTGTCCGGGCTGGAACTGGCGGTCGGCGCGCTGAACAACCACCACATCACTGCCGTCGTCCAGGCGGATTTCCATCTCCAGGGCATTAATGCGGTTGGCGCGGTCTTCAACAGCGGTGCCGGCAACGGCGCCACCCAAGGCGCCCGCAACAGTCGCCAGTTGACGCCCGGAGCCGCCGCCGACCTGGTTACCCAACAAACCGCCGATAATGGCGCCGCCGCCGCCGCCGAGCAGGCCGCCAGTGCGGCTATCCGCCTGAATCTGTACCGGGCGCACCGCGGCAACGGTGCCGATTCTGACATTTTGGGTAGTCTTGGCCTGGTTACCGCTATATACGTCGCCTGAGTAGCCCGCCGTGTTGGCACAGCCAGCAAGCGTAAGAACGCTGAGTGCGGCGATAGGGAGTAAACGCTTCATGGAAACCTCCAGGTGATTGATTCAGCCATCCCGCTTACGGAACATCACGACTAAATTTTAGAACAGTGTTCGTTAACAAGATACCTGAGAATGCTGACGTTGAACAGCGGTCGTTTGAAGTACTGACTATGTAACCTAGCTATATAAGACAGCGATGCAAGCTAATCGTGCAAAATTAGCATGTAAAACAGTCTATTTTTTGATTAAGAAAAGAGTGTGCAAGCTTAGGTGAAACATCGCGCAGCCGTTAGCAAAAAACGCCCGGAAGACCAACTTCCGGGCGTTAGAGCCTTAGGCTGCCGTTTGGCGTCGAGTATCAGCCAAACTGGTTCATGGTGTTGTCCTTGCCGCCTGCTTTCAGGGCCGCCTCACCCTGGAAGAACTCCTTGTGGTCATCGCCGATGTTCGAGCCTGCCATGTCCTGGTGCTTGACGGTAGCGATGCCCTGGCGGATTTCCTCGCGCTGGACTTTCTTGACATAGGCCAGCATGCCGTCGTCGCCGAAGTAGCCCTTGGCCAGGTTGTCGGTGGACAGCGCCGCCGTGTGGTAAGTGGGCAGGGTGATCAGGTGATGGAAGATACCCGCCTCGCGTGCGCCGTCGCGCTGGAAGTTGCGCGTCCACTCGTCGGCCAGTTGGCCAAGTTCGGTGTTGTCGTACTCGATACCCATCAGCTTGTCGCGGTCGTAGGCCGAGACGTCCTTGCCTTCTTTTTCCCAGGCATCGAATACTTGCTGGCGGAAGTTGAGCGTCCAGTTGAACGACGGTGAGTTGTTGTAAACCAGCTTGGCATCCGGGCAGACTTCGCGGATACGGTTGACCATGGCGGCGATCTGGCCGACGTGGGGCTTTTCGGTCTCGATCCACAGCAGGTCAGCGCCGTTTTGCAGGCTGGTGATGCAGTCGAGCACCACGCGGTCTTCACCGGTACCGGGCTTGAACTGGTAGAGGCCGGAGGCGAGGCGCTTGGGCTTGACCAGCTTGCCGTTCTGCTTGATGACCACGTCGCCGTTGTTGATGTCGGTGGCCGAGGTGATCTCGTCGCCGTCGAGGAAGCTGTTGTACTGGTCGCCCAGGTCGCCCGGCTCGTTGGTGACAGCAATCTTCTGGGTCAGGCCCGCGCCCAGTGAGTCGGTACGCGCCACGATGACGCCATCTTCAACGCCCAGCTCCAGGAAGGCGTAGCGAACGGCGTTGATCTTGGCGATAAAGTCCTCTTGGGGCACGGTGACCTTACCGTCCTGGTGGCCACACTGCTTCTCGTCGGATACCTGGTTTTCAAGCTGGATACAGCAGGCACCCGCTTCGATGAATTTCTTGGCCAGCAGGTAAGTGGCTTCAGCGTTACCAAAACCAGCGTCGATGTCGGCGATGATCGGCACCACGTGGGTTTCGTGGTTGTCGATCTGGCTGATCAGTTCCTGCTCCTTGGCCTTGTCGCCTGCCTCTTTGGCGTCGTCCAGGGCGCGGAACAGGTGGTTAAGCTCCCACGCATCGGCCTGCTTGAGGAAGGTGTAGAGCTCTTCGATCAGGTTGGCGACCGAGGTCTTCTCGTGCATGGACTGGTCAGGCAGCGGGCCGAACTCGGAACGCAGGGCGGCGACCATCCAGCCTGACAGGTAGAGGTAGCTGCGCTTGGTGGTGCCGAAGTGCTTCTTGATGGAAAGCATCTTCTGCTGGCCGATAAAGCCGTGCCAGCACCCCAGTGACTGGGTGTACTTGCTGGTGTCGGCATCGTAAGCGGCCATGTCGTCGCGCATGATCTTGGCGGTGTAGCGGGCGATATCCAGACCGGTGTGGAAGCGGTTCTGGGCACGCATACGCGCGGCGTATTCGGGTTTGATGTTATCCCACTTGCCGCCTTGCGCTTCACGTAGTTGGGCCAGTGCCTTGATATCTTCGAGCAGTCCAGTCATGAGCTAATCCCTCCGGGGTTATAATGGCGATGCGCATGTAAGCAGTGTCTTATGCTGCACCTGCGAAGTCGCTTTCAGCATCGTTCAATTCGCTTGGCGTGTCTTTAAGAAATAAGTCTCTTAATAGAACGTCGTAAGCGGGTTTTCAGGGCAGTCCTTGCGGCACTGCAGTAAAGACACTATCCCTGAAGGGAAGGAGGGCAACAATTGACACTTGGGGGCAGGCAGCGTTGTAGCTTGACTACAGCCAGGCGACAACGCGGGTGAGTTGTGTAGTGGAATTTCGTGATCAGCGGGAAAGCGATCAGCTGAAGGTCAGCGTCATTTCGCGGTGGGGGATGCCGGCGTCCATGAAGACTTCGCCATGGGCGACGAAGCCGAGCCGTTCGTAGAAGGGCAGGGCATGGAGCTGTGAGCTAAGGGCCACCTTGGGGTGGCCGACGCGTTGGGCGGTGGCGATGGCGGCGGCCATCAACTGGCCGCCAATACCGGTTCCGCGCGCCTCGGCGAGTACCGCCACGCGGCCAATATGGCCATCGGGCAGGAGTCGTGCAGTGCCCACCGGGTTGCCGTCCAGATAGGCCAGGAAATGATGGCAGGCGGGATCCTGGCCGTCCCATTCCTCGTCCTGTGGCACCTGTTGCTCGTCAATGAACACCACGCGACGGATATGGCTGGCGATGTCGCCTAGCGCCTGCCAGTCGCCTTCCTGAAGGATGACCGGCAGGCTGTCGCTGGGCATGTTATTCCTCGTCGTCATCGTCGTCCTGTAGCCAACTCAGGCTGCCCGCGTTAACAAGCTGGGTGATGAGCGCTTTGGCACCCGGTAGCTCCAGCACGTCTTCATGCAGCGGTGTTGGAGATGCCAGCCGCTGGGCGAGCGCTTCTGTGCAGGTGTAGCCTTCGCCGTCGACAAATAGCGTGGTGGCGCCATTCTCGGTGCGCCAGGCAAAGCGCGAGCCGGGCATCTGATAGAGCGGGCCATCTTCCTGTAGCTGAGCGACAAGACTTGCTTCATTCATCGGCGTATCCAGCGGGACCACCTGGTCGACGTACTTGGGCTGGGTCATCGCGCGGCCGAACCATTGGGCGATTTGCTGGGGGTTATCCAGCGTCGACAGGATCAACTGGCGCATGCGTTCTACCGAGACATCGTCCAGCTCGCCGCTGTCAGCCGCAGGGGCCCGACCGGCGTCGCTGTAACGCAGTGAGGCGGGTAGCTGTTCGCCACGGTAATCGGCGTAGGAGGTGACCGCTTCATCCGCCGATGGTGCCCGGAAGCCCACTGACATGGTGATGCAGTCGTCGGTCTGACTAACCCCGTGATGCGCCCAGCCGGGTGGCAGATAGAGCATGTCGCCGGGCTCCAGCACCCAGTCGGAGTCTTCTTCGACTTCGAAGGTTTCCAGAATGCGCAGGTCGATACCCTGGATGATCGGCGCGTCATCACGGGTCTGGCCGCCCAGTTGCCAACGCCGCTGACCGCTGGCTTGAAACAGGAAAACGTCGTACTGGTCGACGTGGGGACCCACGCTGCCTCCAGGCGGTGCGTAGCTGACCATGATATCGTCCAGCCGCCAGCGGGGCAGAAAGTCGAATTCCTCGAGCAGGGCGGCCACCGAGGGCAGGTAGTGATCCACGGCCTGCACCAGCAGGCTCCAGTTGCGCTCCGGCAGTCGCTCGAAAGTGGCTTCGTCAAAAGGTCCGTGGGACACCTGCCACGCGCCGTCGGGGCCGTCTTCTTCTACCAGGCGGGCTTCGATACCGGGTTCGCAGGCAAGCCCGGCCAGCTCATCGGGTTCGATGGGGCTGATGTAGTCGGGTATTGCCCCGCGAATCAGGAGCGGCTTTTGTTGCCAATAGCTCGCCAGAAATTCCGCCGGGGTCAAATCGCCGAGCAGTGTCAGTGGCTTATCAGAAGGTTGCATGGTGGTATCCTAAACGAACGTGGCATTTAAAGCCGTGGGTCTAATCAAACCAGAGTAGACCTTAACTAGCGTAGACCTTGATTGAACTAGATCATAACTTTAGTAAATCGTAACTTTAGTAGATCGTAATTATAGTGCATCAAGTCGCTGGTGAATGGCTTCGGCCTGGGCTTTTGCATCGCCGATGTAGTTGGCCGGTGACATCGCTTTCAGCTCGGCCTTGGCGTCGTCGGGCAGCGCCAGGGTGTCGATGAAGGCGGCAAAGCCTGCCTGGTCGATGCGCTTGCCCCGGGTCAGTTCCTTGAGTTTTTCGTAGGGCTTTTCAATACCGTAGCGACGCATGACGGTTTGAATCGGCTCGGCGAGCACTTCCCAGCTGTTGTCCAGGTCCTGAGCCAAACGCGCCGGGTTGGCTTCCAGCTTGCTGATGCCCTTGAGGCTGGCATGGTAGCCAATCAGGCCGTAGGCCAAGCCGACACCCAGGTTGCGCAATACGGTGGAGTCGGTCAGGTCGCGCTGCCAGCGGGAGATCGGCAGCTTCTGCGCCAGGTGACCAAGTACCGCATTGGCCAGACCAAGGTTGCCCTCGGAGTTTTCGAAGTCGATGGGGTTGACCTTGTGGGGCATGGTCGACGAGCCAATTTCGCCTTCCACGGTGCGCTGCTTGAAGTAGCCCAGCGAAATATAGCCCCAGACATCGCGGTCAAAGTCGATCAGGATGGTATTGAAACGGCATACGGCATCGAACAGCTCGGCGATGTAGTCGTGGGGCTCGATCTGGGTGGTGTAGGGGTTGAAGCTCAGCCCCAGGCCTTCCACGAAGGTGCGTGCGTTGGCTTCCCAGTCGATCTCGGGGTAGGTCGCCAGGTGGGCGTTGTAGTTGCCCACCGCGCCGTTGATCTTGCCCAGGATCTCGACGCCTGCGATCTGCTTGAGCTGGCGCTTGAGGCGGTAGGCCACGTTGGCCATTTCCTTGCCAAGCGTCGTGGGGCTGGCCGTTTGCCCGTGGGTGCGCGAGAGCATCGGTTGCCCGGCATGGGCAATGGCCAGCGCGGCAATGTCGTCGGCCACGTTGTGCATGACAGGCAGCAATGCCTGAAGACCATCGGCCAGCATCACGCCGTAGGAAAGGTTGTTGATATCTTCCGAGGTGCAGGCAAAGTGAATGAACTCGGTGACCGCATGCAGCTCGCTGTTGTCGGCGATTTTTTCCTTGAGGAAGTACTCTACCGCCTTGACGTCATGGTTGGTAGTGCGCTCGATGTCCTTGATGCGCTCGGCGTCGGCCACGGAAAAGTCGCGGATCAGCTCTTCAAGAAACGCCGTTGCCTGGGCGGAAAGCGGCGGTACTTCGACGATCTGGTTGTGCTCGGCGAGGCGCTGCAGCCAGCGGACTTCCACAATGACACGGGCGCGAATCAGACCGAATTCGCTGAAATGTTCGCGCAGGGCGGCGGCTTTGCTGGCGTAGCGGCCGTCAACGGGGGATAGAGCAGTCAAGGCAGAGAGTTGCATGGCTTGGTTCCCAGAGGTAAGAGCGGTTGAGCGTAAAAGGCGTTATTTCAAGTCATCCAGCGCGCGGCGCAGGGCTTTGCGTTGGAACATCAGTTTCCAGCGGCGCCCGCCTTGCTGGTGCCACAGCAGCGCAAAGCGAATGCCGGCCATCAAGCAGGCACGTACGCGCTCGGGCATCATGCGGGTCTGAAGCAGCGATGGGTCGCCCTGCACCACAATTCGGGTTTTAAACGTCGAGATGGTTTCCTGATAGGCTTCGCCCAGGCTTGCAACCACGTTTTCATGGGTAGCGCCGAAGTGCTCCGCCTGGTCCTGGATGTGGCTCATTTTCTGCCCCAGGGTATCCATCATTTTGCGGTTGTTGCGCAGCTTGTTCATGAGCAGCAACAGCGAGAAGCCATAGCGCAACACCACCGGGTTGGCCTGTTCACGGCCGACCAGCATCTCGAGGGTATCGAGCCCCTGGCGCAGGTTGTTGGGGTGGCCGCCGTAGATCGCTTCAAAGCTCTCCGGGTTGGGGTTGCTGGTGGCTTCGATCAGCGTTTCCCAGGCGCGCGGCTCTACCTGGCCAGTGCGGGCCAGTTCGTCCACGAGGCTGGCGGCCTGAAAGACCCCTGCGAGCGCAAGGGCTTGGCGCGCGGTCGGGTTTTCCGGCGCGCGGTGTATCGGCGTTGGGTTCATGCGGCTGCCTCGGTTGCCTTCCATGTGGAGTGAATCACGCCGCCGCCCAGGCAGATATCGCCGTCGTAAAGAACCAGCGACTGGCCTGGGGTAACGGCACGCTGAGGCTCATCGAAATGCACCTCGACACTGCCGTCGGGCCGGGTGGCGATCTCGCAGCCGCGGTCGCTCTGGCGGTAGCGGACTTTGGCGGTGAAGCGTCCCCTGGCGACCGGCGGTTCACCGGCCACCCAGTCCATTGGCTCGGTGATCAGGGCATCGCTGTAAAGCAGCGAATGGTGCTTGCCTTGCACGGCCACCAGCACGTTGCGATCCAGGTCTTTCTCGGCGACGTACCACGGGTCTTCAGAGTAGTTGGCCAGGCCGCCGATACCCAGCCCCTGGCGTTGGCCAAGGGTGTAGTACATCAGCCCCATGTGCTCGCCAATGACGTCGCCGTCGGGGGTTTCGATGATGCCGGGCTGGGCGGGCAGGTACTGCTTGAGAAAATCACTGAAGCGCCGTTCGCCGATAAAGCAGATACCGGTGGAGTCTTTCTTCTTGGCGGTCACCAGGTCGTGCTGCTCGGCCAGCGCGCGCACCGCGGGCTTCTCGAGCTCGCCGACCGGGAACAGCGTGCGGGCAATGGCGGCTTCAGGCACAGCGTGCAGGAAGTAGCTTTGGTCCTTGTTGGCGTCCAGGCCTTTCAGCAGGCGCGGGCGACCTTCCCGGGTTCCTTGACGGACGTAATGACCGGTAGCGATTTTGTCCGCGCCAAGCATCTCTGCGTACTCGAGAAACACCTTGAACTTGATTTCCCGGTTGCAGAGGATATCCGGGTTGGGCGTGCGGCCTGCCTTGTACTCCGCCAGGAAATGCTCGAAAACGTTGTCCCAGTATTCGGCGGCAAAATTGGCCGTGTGCAGCTTGATGCCCAGTTTGGCGCACACCGCCTCGGCGTCGGCGAGGTCTTCCTTCGCCGTGCAGTACTCCGTGCCGTCGTCTTCATCCCAGTTCTTCATGAACAGGCCTTCGACCTCATAGCCCTGTTGCAGTAGCAGCAGGGCCGAGACGGAGGAGTCAACGCCGCCGGACATGCCGACAATCACCTTGCCGGTGGCAGGCGTAGCGGGCGTACTTTGAGGCATCGTGGTGCCAGTGATGGATGTCATCGCCATCCTCGGTTGAGTGAGCAATTGGGCGCTTATTATACACGATGCAGCCATGCTGCTTCGAGTGCTTCACTCGCGGATGACGCCCAAGGGGTAGCCGTTGCCTTTCAGAGCATCTTCAATGCGGGTGAGCACCAGGGGGCTGCGCAGTCGGCCCGCGCTATCGAGCGCCTGGATTTCGGCAAGCGTCAGCCAGTGGGTCGCGGTGATGTCGGTGTCCAGCGGTGTGGCGAGAAACGTCGTGGGGGTGGCGATGAACCCATGACTGTGAAAGGTTTTGCCCTGGGGGGTATGGAATATATAGAGCCCCAGGTAGCCGGTCAGCGTGACCTGCCAGGCGGTTTCTTCGGCGACCTCGCGTAAAATGGCCGCCATGGGCCCTTCGCCGGGCTCGATATGTCCGGCCGGTTGATTGAAGACCGTGGCAGGGCCGCCGCGCTCCTCCTCGACGATCAGGAAACGTTCGCCCCGCTGGACGACGCAGGCACAGGTGCTGTGAAGCGTTTGCGTCATGGTCGCTTGCGTCCTGTCGCGGGGCCTTTGCGCTGGCTGGAGTGCCTGGTCCTGGTTGTGCCTCGGGGCGCATGAAGGGTTTCCCGGCGCCACTCACCGGGCGCCAGTTCGCCAAGCCGCCAAGCGCCGATGGCGGCACGAATGAGACGCAGCGTGGGGAAGCCGACATGGGCGGTCATGCGTCTTACCTGGCGGTTGCGGCCCTCGCTGAGGGTCAACTCCAGCCAGCTGGTTGTCGGGTGACGTTTGGGGTCAATGGCCGGGTTCCGCGGCGCGAGGTCGGGTGCTTCCATACGCCGCGCCTTGGCGGGCAGCGTAGGCCCATCCTTTAAGGTCACGCCGTTTTTCAGGGCCGTTAGCGCGGCATCGTCTATGTGCCCTTCGACCTGTACCCAGTAGGTTTTGGGTTGTTTATGGCGCGGGTGGGCAATGCGATGGATCAGGCTGCCGTCATCGCTGAGCAGTAGCAGGCCTTCGGAGTCGTAGTCGAGCCGCCCGGCCGCGTAAACGCCGGGTACGTCAATCACATCCGCCAGGGTGGCGCGGCCCTGGGGGTCGGTGAACTGGGAGAGCATGCGGTAGGGTTTATGCAATAGGTAGAGGTTGCTCATCGTCTCGTCTGGGCTGCCCTTCGTTTTGTCGACAATCGCTCATGCGGTTTAAGTGCAGCGCTGGTATACTTCTGCGTGGCCGCTGGGGTCGTCGTCACCACCACCGATCAATCACCTTGTGAAAAGGAGCCACTTAAAAAAGCTCCGCACGCTTCGCGGTAGGGTTGCTTGCTTAATGAACCGCTTAGCTTACGAATTTATAATCACAGCGACACATAAAAGAGGTTAACGCAAAAATGTCCGATACGCCGAAGATCATTTATACGCTCACCGACGAGGCGCCTGCGCTTGCGACCTATTCGTTGTTACCGATTATTGATGCCTTTACCGATTCGGCGGGCATTATCGTTGAAACGCGGGATATCTCGCTTGCCGCGCGCATATTGGCCCAGTTCCCAGATCTGTTGAACGACGAACAACGCGTCAGTGACGACCTTGCCGAGCTTGGCCAGCTGGCGACCACGCCTGAAGCCAATATCATCAAGCTGCCCAATATCAGTGCGTCAGGCCCGCAGTTGAAGGCCACCATCAAAGAGCTTCAAGGTCAGGGTTACCCGCTGCCGGACTACCCGGACGAGCCGAAAAACGATGAAGAAGCGTCTATCAAGGCGCGTTACGACAAGGCCAAGGGCAGTGCGGTCAACCCGGTACTGCGCGAGGGCAACTCCGACCGTCGCGCCCCCAAGTCCGTCAAGAGCTACGCACGCAAGTACCCGCATCGCATGGGGGAGTGGAGCGCCGACTCCAAGTCCCACGTGGCCCACATGAGCGAAGGCGACTTCTACGGAAGTGAACAGTCCACGGTGATCAAGCAGGCCACCAAGCTCAAGATTGACCTGGCTCAGAAAGACGGCACCCACACCGTATTGAAAGAAGACCTGGCCGTGCAGGAAGGCGAGGTGATCGACGCGGCCTGCATGAGCAGCCGCCGCCTGCGCAACTTTATCGACAGCCAGATCAAGGACGCCAAGAAAAACGACGTGCTGTTCTCGCTGCATTTAAAAGCCACCATGATGAAGGTTTCCGACCCGATCATGTTCGGCATGGTTGTCGAGGAGTTCTATAAAGACGTGCTTGAAAAGCACGCCGAGGCCCTCAAGCTTTCGGGTTTCAATCCCAATAGCGGTATCGGCGATCTTTACAGCTCGATCGAAAAGCTGCCGGGCGAACAGCAGGCAACCATCAAGGCCGATATCGAGGCGCTTTACAAAGAGCGTCCGCCGATGGCGATGGTCAATTCGCACAAAGGCATCACTAACCTCCACGTGCCCAGCGACGTGATCATCGACGCCTCCATGCCTGCCATGATTCGTGATTCGGGCAAGATGTGGAACGCCAACGACGAGCTTCAGGATGCCAAGGCGGTGATTCCGGACCGTTGCTACGCGACCATCTATCAGGCGGTGATTGAAGACTGCAAGAAAAATGGTGCCTTCGATCCGACCACCATGGGCAGCGTGCCCAACGTCGGCCTGATGGCCCAGAAAGCCGAAGAGTATGGCTCTCACGACAAGACCTTCCAGATACCCGCCGATGGTACCGTGGTGGTCACTGACGAAAACGGCCATACGCTGTTCAGCCACGAGGTCGAGGCGGGCGATATCTGGCGCATGTGCCAGACCAAGGACGCGCCGATCCAGGATTGGGTCAAGCTGGCGGTCACCCGTGCCCGGGAGAGCGGTGCACCGGCGATTTTCTGGCTCGATGCCAACCGCGCCCACGATGCTCAACTGATCGAGAAGGTCGAAACCTACCTCAAGGATCACGACACCAGCGGCCTGGATATTCGCATCCTGCCGCCGGTCGAGGCGATGAAAGTATCCCTTGAGCGTATCCGCAAGGGCGAGGACACCATCTCGGTCACCGGTAACGTACTGCGCGACTACCTGACCGACCTGTTCCCGATCATGGAACTGGGCACCAGCGCCAAGATGCTGTCCATCGTGCCGCTGATGAACGGCGGCGGGCTGTTCGAAACCGGCGCGGGTGGCTCGGCGCCCAAACACGTTCAGCAGTTCCTCGAAGAGAACCACTTGCGCTGGGATTCGCTGGGCGAGTTTCTGGCCCTGGCGGCGTCGCTTGAGCACCTGGGCAGCACCTTTGGCAATGCCCGCGCCAAGCTGCTGGCCAATGCGCTGGACGAGGCCAATGGCAAGTTCCTCGACAGCAACAAGTCGCCGTCGCGTAAGGTGGGCGAGCTGGATAACCGCGGCAGCCACTTCTATTTGGCGCTATACTGGGCTGAGGCACTGGCCGCGCAAGACGACGACGCCGAGATGAAAAAGCTGTTTGCGCGTCTGGCGGAAACGCTGAAAGCCAACGAAGCCACTATCGTGGACGAGCTCAATAGCGTTCAGGGCCAACCGGTGACCATCGACGGCTATTTCCGTCCCAGCGGTGAGCTGGCAAGCCAGGCCATGCGCCCAAGCAAGACGCTGAACAACGCCCTGGCGATGGTCGCCGCCGACTGACGCATCAGACCAGCGTTGTGTAAAGCCCTCGTCCGCTCGTCGGGCGGGGGTTTTTTGTCCGGCCCAGTGTGATAATTTTGATATTTCCATGAACCCTTGCTGATTGCGCACGTCTTATACTTAGCACACCATGTATTCAAGATGTTGTCCGTCAGCCGAGAGATGATAAACCTTGCTGCTTATGTCCAACACTGACAGTTCATACCCGGCCACGTCTTCGCTTGAAGCGGGCATGACGCGCCCCGACATGCCTGATTACGACGACGACCTGACGGTGCAGTCTGCCGAGCCTGAACTGGCTCAGCCGCCGCTTTTCAAGGTGGTGCTGCATAACGATGACTTCACGCCGATGGAGTTCGTCATCGAAGTGCTGCAAGGCTTCTTTAACATGGACAGTGAAAAAGCCGTCCAGGTAATGTTGGCGGTACATACCCAGGGCAAGGCGACCTGTGGTGTGTTCACCCGTGACATTGCTGAAACCAAAAGTTACCAAGTGAATGAGTACGCCCAAGAGTGCGAGCATCCTCTAATGAGTGATATCGAAGCCGCCGATTGAGAACGTTGAAAAAAATCGGTAGGTGGGCTTGCAACTGTACGATTTGTACCCGATGTTGAAGGTGCTGGTCGATTAAACTGATCCGACGCAAGCCTAGTTGGCAATATGCCCTAGGGTGTAGCGAAAAGGGGACTGCCATGCTGAGCAAAGAACTTGAACTGACCCTGAACACGGCCTTCACCGTGGCGCGATCCAAGCGCCACGAGTTCATGACCGTCGAGCACCTTTTGCTGGCGCTGCTGGACAACGCTTCAGCAATGGATGTGTTGAAAGCCTGTGGGGCAAACCTCGACAAGCTGCGGTCCGATTTGCAGGACTTCATCAATTCGACCACGCCGCTGATTCCTGAAAGCCAGGGCGACCGCGAAACCCAGCCTACGCTGGGCTTTCAGCGAGTACTGCAGCGCGCCGTGTTCCACGTGCAGTCCTCCGGGAAGAGCGAAGTGACCGGTGCCAACGTGCTGGTGGCAATCTTTTCCGAGCAGGAAAGTCAGGCCGTTTACTTCCTCAAGCAGCAGAATGTTGCCCGGGTCGATGCGGTTAACTACATCGCGCATGGCATCTCCAAAGTGTCGGGTCACGGCCCATCGCCATCACCTTCCCAGCAGGAAGGTGAAGAAGCCGAGGAAGGCAGCGCCGAAGGCGCGGCTCATCCGCTCACTGGCTACGCCACCAACCTCAACGAGCAGGCCCGGCTGGGCAAGATCGATCCCTTGATCGGCCGCGACCACGAACTCGAGCGCGTGGTGCAGATTCTGGCCCGTCGCCGCAAGAATAATCCGCTCCTGGTGGGTGAAGCCGGTGTGGGTAAAACGGCGGTTGCCGAAGGTTTGGCCAAGCGTATCGTCGAAGAAGATGTCCCGGAAGTGATTGCCGATGCCGTGGTGTATTCGCTGGATATGGGCGCGCTGCTAGCGGGCACCAAATACCGCGGCGACTTCGAGAAACGTCTGAAGAGCCTGCTGGCCGAGTTGCGCAAGCAGCCCAATGCCGTGCTGTTTATCGACGAGATTCACACCGTGATCGGTGCGGGGGCTGCGTCGGGTGGTGTGATGGATGCGTCCAACCTGCTCAAACCGCTGCTTTCCTCGGGGGAGTTGCGCTGCATTGGGTCGACCACTTTCCAGGAATACCGGGGTATCTTCGAGAAGGATCGTGCCCTGGCGCGCCGCTTCCAGAAAGTCGACGTCATGGCGCCGTCGGTGGAAGACACCATCAAGATTCTGCAGGGGCTGCGGTCACGGTTCGAGGAGCACCACGCTCTCAAGTATACCGACGGGGCGCTGGAAAGCGCGGCCCGCCTGGCAGACCGCTATATCAACGACCGCTACCTTCCGGACAAGGCCATCGACGTGATCGATGAAGCCGGGGCGCATCAGCGTCTACTGCCGGAAGAAGTGCGTGTCGACACCATTGATGTGGAACAGGTCGAGGCGGTGGTCGCATCGATTGCCCGGATTCCGCCGAAGAGCGTGTCCAGCTCGGATCGCAAGCTGCTTGAGAAGCTCGACCGCGACCTGAAAATGCTGGTGTTTGGACAGGACGAGGCCATCGATACGCTGTCCGCCGCCATCAAGCTGTCTCGCGCCGGACTGAAGTCGCCTGACAAGCCGGTCGGCAGCTTCCTGTTCGCCGGCCCGACCGGTGTGGGTAAAACCGAGGTGGCCAAGCAGCTCTCGCATATCATGGGTATCGAGCTTGTGCGCTTCGATATGTCGGAGTACATGGAACGGCATACCGTTTCCCGGCTGATCGGGGCACCTCCGGGTTATGTGGGCTACGACCAGGGCGGTCTGCTGACCGAAGCGGTGACGAAACAGCCACACTGCGTACTGCTGCTGGATGAAATCGAGAAAGCGCACCCGGAAGTCTTCAACCTGCTGCTGCAGGTGATGGACCACGGTCGCCTGACCGATAACAACGGCCGCGAAGCCGACTTCCGCCACGTTATCCTGATCATGACCTCCAACGCCGGGGCAGAGCAGGCCGCACGGCGCTCCATCGGCTTCCAAAGCCAGGATCACTCGACCGATGCGATGGAAGTCATTCGCCGTACCTTCTCGCCGGAGTTCCGCAACCGTCTGGACGGCATCATCCAGTTCCATTCGCTGCCAACCTCCGTTGTGCGCAACGTGGTCGACAAGTTCCTGATCGAACTGCAAGCGCAGCTGGATGAGAAGCGCGTTCAGTTGGAAGTCGATGATACGGCCCGGGATTGGCTGGCGGAACTGGGGTATGACCCGGACATGGGCGCACGCCCTATGGCGCGGCTGATTCAGGAGAAACTCAAAAAGCCGCTGGCAGAGATGATCCTGTTTGGCGAACTTGCCGATCAAGGCGGTATCGTGCACGTCAGCCTGGAAGAAGGCGAGCTGCGCTTATCCACCGAGTCGGAAATGGCCGATGCGCCCTAACGGGCGCGCAGGTTGAGACAAACAACGCAGCGCCCTGTCATTGACGGGGCGTTGTTGTTTGGGTCGAGCTGTTTGGGTCGAGCGGGCATCGAAGCGCTGGGGGTAGTGCAGGATCCGTAACGCCTGCTGGGCGCCTTAGCGCGAACGGTAAACGATGCGGCCTTTGGACAGATCGTAAGGCGTCAGCTCAACCTTGACTTTGTCGCCGGTCAGGATGCGGATGTAGTTTTTACGCATTTTGCCGGAGATGTGCGCGGTGACGACGTGACCGTTTTCCAGTTCCACACGGAACATGGTGTTGGGCAAGGTGTCGACAATAACGCCATCCATTTCAATATGATCTTCGCGTGCCATATAGGCAATTCCTCACTCAATTTAAAGTACAGGTTTAACGTACTGGGTATGCTCAAAACAACTGGGCATCGGGTGGTGTTTTTAGCCACCACTTCGAATAGCGCTACATTGTGCCGCAAGCCTGGCGTCAAGGCAAAAAAGCGCGGCTAATTACCGAATTAATTCTCGCCATTGGCGACCGTCAAGTACCTCAAGCGGCGTAAAATTCTGCTTGTAACGCATTTTTCGGCACGCTTCTATCCAGTAACCGAGGTAGAGGTGGGGGAGCCCCTTGTCATGGGTCAGTTCGATAAGCCGTAAAATGGCCAGGGTGCCCAGCGAGCGCTTGTCGAGGCTTTCATCGACGCTAAAGAAGGTATAGATGGCCGAGAGGCCGTGCTCAAGCTCATCGAAGGCCGCCACACCAATTAGCCTGTCCCCCAGGTAAAGCTCCATCAATTGCGCATAGGGTTCGTCCAGGGTCAAAAATGTCCGGTACTGTTCGTGACTGGGGGGATACATGTCGCCATCGGCGTGGCGGTGCTTGATATAGTCGGCGTAGAGCGCGTAGTGGCGTGCATCAAAGTACGCCGGGGTAATCCGCGTGGTGATGTCCTCATTGCGCCGGCTGATTCGTCGCTGGGTACGATTCGGTGCAAAACGTTCCACCGGCACGCGCACGGAGCGGCAGGCGTTACAGCCTTCGCAGTGCGGGCGGTATAAATGGCGGCCGCTACGCCGAAACCCGAGCAGGGAAAGCGAGTCGTAAACGCCGGGAATGGGCGATTCCTGAGGATCCAGGAACAGCGTGGTGGCTTCCTGGTCGGGCAGATAGCTACAGGCATGCGGCACTGTCAGAAAGAAGCGCAGGTCGCGTACGAGCCGACGGGGAGCGTTGCTGCTCACAATTTGCCTCCTGATGGGGTCAACGTTATTGCCGTTAGCCTGTCAACATGGCTGGAAAACTAGCGGCCAATGGCATCCAGCCACGGAGAGGGCGGCACGACGGGTGCCGTCTCCGGTAAGGCTGAAAAGCTGAAATCAGTCGCTGGCAACCACTTCTCAAGATAGCTGATGAATGCCGCCCGGGCGACTGTTGTCGCGCCCAGGCTTGCCAGGTGGGGCGTATGCATCTGACAGTCGATGAGCTTGCCGCCATGTTCGCGCATGGCACTGGCAAGGTGGGCCAGGGCCACCTTGGAGGCGTCCGGAACCCGGGAAAACATGGACTCGCCGAAAAACATCGGGCCCATGGCAATACCGTAAAGGCCCCCTACCAAGCGTTGATGCTGGTGCACTTCAATGCTGTGGGCGATGCCATGCGCCTGAAGCTGACAGTAGGCATGAACCATGTCATGGGTGATCCAGGTGCCTGGTTCGTCGTCCCTGGGGGCGGCGCAGGCGTCGATCACCTGCTCGAAATGTTGATCAACGGTAATCTCGAAGCCCGCATTGCGCAGCTTTTTTGTTAAGCTGCGGCGCTGCTTAAAATGTTCCGGTAGGAGTATCATGCGGGGATCGGGACTCCACCACAGGATGGGGTCGTTGTCGCTGAACCAGGGGAAGATGCCGCGCCGATACGCCTCCACCAGCCACCCGGGGGTTAATTCGCCGCCTGCCGCGAGCAGGCCGTTAGGCGAGTCCAGTGCCGAGGTGACGGCAGGGAAGTGAGGCATTGGCGAAGATAACCAAGGTAACATTGCGTGCTCCGATCGGTAACGACGGTCACAAGTCCGCATCGATAAGCCCTGTGACGGCAGCAGGATGCTCGGTATGATACAAACTCGCAAGTGGATTAACGGCGCCGAAGGTGCAAAAGGGAGAGTCGCTTGAAAGTGAATAAAGCGGTCGACAAGCGAACACAGCGTAACACGCGCCAAAGTGGGTCTTCTGGGCGGGTCAACGCCGCCAAGGACAAAGCGCGTCGGTTTGGGTTACGCCTGCAGGGGGCTGCGCGGGATGGCGTGGTCGTAGCACTGCTGGCGGTATGTACGTTTTTGTTATTAGCACTGTTTAGTTACTCGTCATCGGATCCCGGCTGGTCGTCTCAGGGCCCGGAAACCGCCGTCAGCAACTGGATGGGCCCGGTAGGCGCATGGCTTGCCGATGTGCTCTATTCGCTGCTGGGTGCCAGTGCGCTGTGGTGGCCTGGCATGGTGGGCTATCTGGCCTGGTGGTTGGTGCGTTCCCGTCAGGTGCGCTTCGAGCTTGACCCAGTGGCCGTGGCGGTACGCGCCGGTGGCATGATGCTGCTGATGTTCGGCACTACCATGCTCGGCGCGCTGCATTTTTATAATCCCGAAAGCCCGCTGCCCTACGCCTCGGGCGGTATTCTCGGTGAAGGCCTGGTGGGCGCGCTGCGTCCGCTGGTCAGCAGTGGCGGCGTGGGGCTGATTGCCGCCGCGCTTATCCTGAGTGGCTTTCCGCTGTTCAGCGGGATGTCGTGGCTACAGGTTGCCGACGAAGTGGGGCGGCGTCTCTGCCGCCTGGGAAGCTGGTGGTCAGCGCGCCGTGAGGCGCGTCAAGAGGCCCGGCGTGTGCGCGCCAAGCAGCGTGCAGCGGCGCAGCCTGCTCCAGAACCCGTTAAGCGTTCGCCATTGCCTGAGCAGGATGCCGGGAGCAGCGTCGGGAAGAAGCGCCGTGAGCCCGCCGTATCCGCGCCTTCACCGGAAAACGATGCGACAGCACAGGATAATGCGACGGATACGTCGATTCCCTGGACGGCCGCTGCGCGAGCGCCGTCGGCCACGGCCTTCAAGGCAGAACCTCAGTCACGCTCAGCCCCTGAGGAGAGCACAGCGGAAAGCGCTACACGCACACCTGAGCCCCCTGACACCTCGAAGGCGGCCTCGCTGAATGAGACGCCGACCGCTGAGTCTTCGGCTGATCGCCAGACGAGCCATCGGGACGCGCCGTTGACGCCCTTGTCCAGCGAGAAAGAGGCCAGTGAAGAAGCGACCAGCGAAGAAGGGCCCAGCGAGCCGTTTCCGTTGCACGCCTCACGCCGGGAAGCTGAGGTCGAGCCGTCATCGACCTCGCCGCTGTCCACTGCCGATGACGAACCCGCTGCGCCGGACGCCTCAGGAACCGAACAGCCTCAGCCGCTGACAGCCGATCGTTCCCAAGAGCGCGTGCCTGAAGTCGTGCCCGAGCCGGTTTGGGACGATGAGGATGAAGAGCTTGCGTCACAGCCTATGGCATCGACACCAGCGCCTGCGCGCCATGAGCCGACCTTCAACCCGGATGACGCGGACGAGGCGGAAGCGTCCGATAGCGGGCCGACGCTGTGGACCGTTGAGCACCTGCAGAACCAGCGTCCCAGCTTCGATCATATCCCTGACCCTGAAGGTGATGTGCCGAGCTTGCGCTTGCTGACCCCGGCGGAGCCTCATCAGCCCAACTACACCGACCAGCAGCTGGCGGATATGGCCGAGCTTCTGGAAGTACGCCTGCGTGAGTATGGCGTGAAGGCCGAGGTGGTCGATACCTGGCCGGGGCCGGTGATTACACGCTTTGAAATCAAGCCTGCCGCCGGTGTGAAGGTTTCCAAGATCAGCAATCTGGCCAAGGATTTGGCGCGCTCGCTGATGGTCAAGAGCGTGCGCGTGGTGGAGGTGATTCCCGGACGCCCGACGGTGGGTATCGAGATTCCCAACCCTCACCGGGCGATGATCCGGCTGCGCGAGGTGATCGACTCCGAACGCTATCAACAGGAAAAATCACCGCTGACCATGGCCCTGGGCCAGGATATCGGCGGTGGCCCCGTGGTGGCCAACCTCGGCAAGATGCCGCATTTGCTGGTGGCCGGTACCACCGGGTCGGGCAAGTCGGTGGGCGTCAACGCGATGCTGATTTCGATGCTGCTCAAGGCCACGCCGGACGAGCTGAAATTGATCATGGTCGACCCCAAGATGCTGGAGCTGTCGGTCTACGATGGCATTCCGCACTTGCTGGCGCCGGTGGTCACCGACATGAAAGAAGCGGCCAACAGTCTGCGCTGGTGCGTCGCCGAAATGGAACGCCGCTATAAGCTGATGGCAGCCATGGGCGTGCGAAATATCGCGGGCTTCAATGCCCGCCTGGACGAGGCCGAGCGCGCCGGTGCCCAGGTTGCGGATCCGCTTTGGGAGCCGCAACCCTGGGAGATGCACCAGACGCCGCCGATACTCGAAAAACTGCCCTACATCGTGGTAGTGATCGACGAATTTGCCGACATGTTCATGATCGTGGGCAAAAAGGTGGAAGAGCTCATCGCCCGCCTGGCGCAGAAAGCCCGCGCGGCGGGCATCCATCTGATACTCGCCACTCAGCGCCCGTCGGTTGATGTGGTGACGGGCTTGATCAAGGCCAATATTCCTTCACGGATGGCCTTCCAGGTCTCGTCGCGGATTGATTCGCGCACCATCCTTGATCAGGGCGGCGCGGAGAGTCTGCTGGGGCATGGCGATATGCTCTACCTGCCTGCCGGTTCAGGCCCACCCAATCGCATTCACGGGGCCTTTGTCGACGACGACGAAGTGCACCGCATAGTGGAAGACTGGAAGCGCCGCGGCGAGCCGGAGTATATCGAAGAGATCCTGTCGGGCGGCGTATCGGCAGATGCCTTGACCGGGCTGGAAGCCGAGGGTGGCGACAGCGACGATGCCGAGCAGGATGCGCTTTACGATGAAGCCGTACAGTTCGTGACGCAAACGCGCAAAGCGTCGATTTCCGCCGTGCAGCGGCGCTTTAAAATTGGCTATAACCGCGCGGCCCGCCTGGTGGAAGCCATGGAAGGCGCGGGCGTGGTGTCCTCAATGGGGACCAACGGTGCCCGTGAAGTGCTGGCACCGCCACCGGTCGGCCAGTAGGCCGTTCGGTCAAACGTGCAACAAGCGTGAAAGTCCGGCTATTGATGAAACTTGGTCATCAAACAAGCGTCTTAATGGCTGACCGAGTGGTTCGACTGATCCACTGTTATGTTTATCTGGCAAGGTTGCCTAGGGAGATCGCATGCGCGATACGCAAACTCGACGTCCTTCATCGTTGGCGCTGGCAGCCAGCGCGCTGGGGTTAACGCTTATGGCGCCACTCGCCATGGCCAATGAGGCAGCTGAACGATTGACCGAACGCCTCGACCCGCTGGAAAGCTATCATGCATCGTTCGAGCAACAGATTCTTGATGGCAGCGGCGAGCGGCTACAGGACGCGCGGGGCGAAATGTGGCTGTCTCGCCCCGGCCTGTTGCGCTGGGAGGTCGAAGCCCCTTATACGCAAACCGTGGTATCCGACGGTAACGATGTTTATCTCTATGACCCGGATCTGGAACAAGTGACCATTCAGGCATTGGATGAGCGCGTTACCCACACGCCTGCCCTGTTGCTTTCAGGTCAGGTCAGTGAGCTGACGGAGAGCTACGATGTCGAATATGAGCAGGACAGCGGCGATGACGTCTTTACCCTGGTGCCTACGTCGGCAGACACCTTGTTTGAGCAGCTACAGCTGATTTTCGATGGCAATATGCTCACCGAACTGTGGATGACCGACAGCACTGGCCAGCGCACGGCGATTACCTTCAGCAACGCCGAACGCAATGGTGACATCGACGACGCGCGCTTCGAGTTCGACATCCCCGATGGCACGGACGTGATCCGCGAAGACCGGCGCTAGCCTCCCCCTTACCACCTGAACAGAGGCCGATCAGGCGTCCGATCCCTGATCGGCCTCTTTGTCTTGGGCGTTGCGCCAGGCCATGATCTCGGCAAAACGCTTTTCCTGGCCGAACCCGCTGGGTTGGTAAAACGCCTGTTTAGGCAACTCGTCCGGCCAGCAGTCGTGAGCACTGCCAGCCGGGTAGCCGTCGGGTTCGTTATGCGCGTAGCGGTAGCCTTCGCCATGGCCGAGCTGCTCCATCAGCTTGGTGGGGGCGTTGCGCAGGTAGGTCGGCACTTCCACCTGGGGCTGTTGGCGGACGAACTGCTGGGCTTTGTTCCAGGCCTGGTCAATGCGATTGCTTTTGGGCGCCACCGCGAGGTGTATGGCCGCGTGGGCGATCGCCCGCTGGCCTTCGTGGTCGCCCAGGCGTAAATAGGCATCCCAGGCGGCGATGACCAGTGGCAGCGCGCGAGGGTCGGCGTTGCCTACGTCCTCGGAGGCTATGGCGCTGAGCCTTCGCACCACATCAAGCGGGTCGCCGCCGCCCTGAATAAAACGCGCCATGTACAGCAGGGCAGCGTCGGGCCGCGATGAGCGTACCGATTTGTGGATCGCCGAAAGCAGGTCGTAATAGGCGTCCCCCTGCTTGTCGAAGGCGCTGGCCTGATGACCAATCACATCGTCGAGTACCCTCTCCGTCAGCCTTTCGCGGCCTGCCTCCTGTAGGGTGAAGTCGCAGGCGGTTTCCAGTAGCCCCAATGCCCGACGGGCATCGCCTGCGCTGGCATGGGCCAGGGCGCTCAGCACCGGCGGGTCCGCTTCTATGGCGCGCTTGCCCAGCCCGCGTTCGGGGTCATCCAGCGCCTGGCGCATCACGCTGACCAACTCGTCTTGGGTAAGTGATTTCAAGACGTATACCCTTGCCCGGGAGAGCAGTGCCGAGTTGACTTCAAAGGACGGGTTCTCGGTCGTCGCACCAATCAGGGTCAAAAGCCCAGACTCCACGTGGGGAAGCAGGGCATCCTGCTGGCTCTTGTTCAATCGATGAATTTCATCTAAAAATAATATGGTCGAGGCGTTGATTTGTTGTGCGCGGTCGACCACCAGACGAATATCCTTCACCCCTGCCATGACGGCGCTGAGCTGCTCCAGATGGGCGTTTGACGCATGCGCGAGCAGTTCTGCCAGCGTGGTTTTCCCGACGCCCGGTGGCCCCCACAGGATCATTGAGCGGACAACCCCCGACTCCGCCATGCGGCGAAGCGGTTTATCCGGGCCAACGAGGGCTTGCTGGCCGATAAAGTCCTTAAGCTGGCGCGGCCGCATCCGATAGGCTAAGGGGGCATCGTCGGCTGGGTTTGAGCGGCTGAAAAGATCCATGGAAGCTCCGTTGATCGCTGACCCATCTGTTGGGTTTGTCATCTTAAGGTGTATGGTAAAGCATGTCTGCTCAGACTACCTTTGGCGTAAGACGATAAAGGAGATGGCCCAATGTTAAACCAACTGCGTTCGGATCATGCCAACATGGCAAGGATGCTGCACGTCCTGCAGCTCAAGCAAAAGACGCTGGCCCAGGGCGAACGTCCCAACTTTCAACTCATGCGCGAGGTTGTGGATTATATCCTGTCCTATATGGACGGCTTTGCCGTGCCGCTGGAGCGGATCTGCGTCGAACGCCTGGGTAAGGTGGCCCCGGAATACTCCTCGCTTACCGAAAAAATGGCCGAGGATTATCGTCAACTGACACCGCGTCTGCAGCAGCTATCCAATGATATCGATATGATACTGATGGATAACGTCCTGCCGATGGATAGGTTTGCCGACGATTTGAAAGCCTATCTGGAGGCTCATCGGGCCTACTTGCGCCACGAGCGTGAGGAGCTGTTCCCGTTAATCGACAAGCATTTCAGCGAAGATGACATGGAAGCGTTGCGCCAGTCGCTGCCGGCTGAGGCTCAACAATCCCTCGAGCGGTTGCAGTTGGCGTACCCCGAGCTTTACGCTGAGCTGCGCGGTGCCGATGTGCCCAACGTCTAAGTTGGTCAATTGACCGGGCTTAAGATGGCTTATCAGCTAGCGCTTGCGTGTTAAACTAGCCGCCTTGATGAAACGCAGACTGGGTCAATAGGCAGGGGCGATAGTGGGCATACGCAACGGCTGTAGCGTGAAAGGATGAGCCAGGGGCCTGTTCTTATATTTGATTCCGGCGTGGGCGGGCTTTCGGTAGCAGAAGCGCTACGACAGCATTACCCCCACGCCGGTTTTTGCTATGTCTGCGACAATGCATGGCTGCCCTATGGCCTGCGTGACGACGCCACGCTTGCCGAGCGCATTGTGGCCGTTTGCCTGGCGGCCGTGGCGGCCTGCCGGCCCAGCGTACTGGTCGTCGCCTGCAATACCGCCAGCACCCTGGCCCTTGAAAGGCTGCGCTGGCATTTGACGATTCCCGTCGTGGGCACTGTACCGGCGATAAAGCCGGCGGCGGCGCTCAGCCAGACCCGCCATATCGCGCTGCTGGCCACCAGGGCCACCGTTGGTCGTCCCTACACCCAGGCATTGATCGACCGCTTTGCCAGCGACTGCGTGGTGACCCGGGTCGCAGCAGATGCTCTGGTGAGCGAAGCCGAAGCTTGGCTGGCAGGTCATCCCCCCGATGAAGCGCGCCTCCAGGCAGCGATGGCGCCGCTCTGGCAGGCTGCTCAGCCAGAGCTCACCGCGCCCGCCCCGGCTACGTCTGGGCCGCATGCCCCCGCGCTGGATACGATTGTGCTGGGCTGCACGCATTTCCCTCTGTTGAAACCCTGGCTGGTCGAGCTTGCCCCCGTGCCCCTCAACTGGGTCGATTCCGGCGATGCCATCGCCCGGCGCGTCGGCCAGGTGGCGGGGGCGCTGTTAACGAGTGCGGCGGACGGACGTTGCTTTACCACGGCACCGGCCCCGCACTTAACGGAGGGTCTGTCACGCTATGGTTTTTACCCCGCGCAGCCCTTAACCCTTGCGCCTTGATATTTACGAATATTGTTTACGAATATAAAAAGGAGCCGTTTTGGCTATTCCTGTCGTTGACCCCGAACGCTATGCCGAACAACTCGCCGACAAGCAGGCCTATGTCGAACACCTTTTTGCGCCCTTCGAGCCGCCGACCCTGGAGGTGTTTGCCTCGCCGCCCAGCCACTATCGCCAGCGCTGTGAGTTTCGTATCTGGCATGAGGGCGACGATCTTTTCTACGCCATGTTCGAGGTCACTCCGGGGAATCCCAAGAGCAAGCGCGTTATCCGGCTCGATCAGTTTCCGGTGGCCAGCGAGGCGATCAACCGGCTGATGCCACGCTTACGCGACGCCTTTCTGGCCAGCGATGAGCTGCGCCGTCGACTGTTCCAGGTCGAGTTTTTAACCACGCTCTCCGGCGAGGCGCTAGTGACGCTGATCTATCACCGTCCGCTGGGCGATGACTGGGAAGCCGAGGCACGCGCGCTAGAGGCAGAACTGGGTATCATGATCATTGGTCGTTCGCGCAAGCAGCGCCTGGTGCTTACCCGGGATCACGTCTGGGAGCGCCTGGACGTGAAGGGCCGTACGCTGCATTACCAGCAGGTCGAGAACAGCTTTACCCAGCCCAATGCGCATATCTGCCAGGCGATGCTTGGCTGGGCCTGTGACGTGACAGCGGGACGTCAGCAAGAGGATTTGGTCGAGCTATATTGCGGTAACGGTAACTTCACCATTGCCCTGGCGAATAACTTCCGCCGCGTGTTGGCCACGGAAATCTCGCGGACTTCGGTTGCCAGTGCCAACGTCAACCTGGCCGCCAATGGCGTGACCAATGCCCAGGTGGCGCGGATGTCAGCTGAGGATTTCGCCCTGGCACTGAAAGGGGACAAAAGCGGCCGCCGTGTAGCGGACATGGCGCTTGAGACATATGACTTTTCGACGGTGTTGGTGGACCCGCCACGGGCCGGGCTTGATGAGCAAAGTTGCCAGCAGATCAGCGAGTACGCCCAAATCGTCTATATTTCATGCAACCCGGCAACACTTGCCGAGAACCTGGCGCAACTGACGCAAACCCACAAGATTGAGCGCTTTGCGCTGTTTGACCAGTTTCCATTTACCGATCATTGTGAATGTGGGGTATGGCTTAAAAGGCGCGCATCACCATGATGATGCCCGGCAGGGTGATGCATAAGTGGTATGCGCTATGAGTAACCAGGCAGGTGGCTAGGGCGATGCCAGCGGGTAGCGTAAGCTAACCAGAGTGATGGCCTAAAGGCCTATTGTCCTTCGTTTTTTTGGCCAGGTGATGGCCCCGGCAGTAGAGGTGATGGATGCATTACGTTGCGATTGAAGAAAGTCGGCAAGATTTGTTGAAGCAGCTACAGGAACGTCTGCACGATCGCTTGGAGCCGACCCGCGCCGAGGCCATTGATGCCTTCGCGCGGCACTTCTACGCGACGGTGCCCGTTGAAGACCTGATTGACCGCCGCCTGGATGACCTTTACGGGGCGACGCTGTCGATTTGGCAATTCCTGCAGCACCACGACCCTCAAAGCCCCAAAGTGCGTGTGTTCAACCCCGATTTCGAAGAGCATGGCTGGCAGTCGACCCATACCTTCGTGGCGGTGCTTCACGAGGATATGCCGTTTCTGGTCGATTCGGTGCGGATCGAGCTCAACCGTCGCGGTTTAACGGTGCATGCCATTCAGAATGCGGTGTTGGCGGTTAGCCGCGATGCCCAGCACCAGTTGCAAACGCTCGGTTCCCCCCGCGATGCCAACCCACCCGAGGCCCGTGAATCCCTGGTGGTGATCGAAGTCGATCGCCACACCGATGCTGAATTGCTGAGCACAATCGAGCACAACCTTCACGAGGTCCTGCGCGATGTGCGAACCGCCGTGGGTGATTTTGATGCCATGTGCGAGCAAATTCGCAGTTCGATTCAGGAGATCGAGAAAAACTGCCCGCCGCAAATCGACCCTGACGACCACGAAGAGGCGATTGCCTTTCTGGAATGGCTGCTCAAGGATAACTTCACCTTCCTTGGCTACGACGAATACCTGCTTGAAGATGGTGAGCTGACCCGCGACCCGGACAGTGTGCTGGGTGTCTTCCGTCTGGATCAGCCGCGCTACTGCGAGCGCATCCGTACCGAAGAGGGTATTGGTGACGACGATAACTATGTGCTGGTGCCGCAGTTGCTGTCGTTTGCCAAGAGCGCCCATCATTCCCGGGTCCATCGTCCCACCTATCCCGATTACATTACCGTCGACCGCTACGATGACGACGGCAACGTCATTGGCGAGCGGCGCTTCTTCGGCCTGTTCACGGCCACGGTGTATAACGAGTCGCCGCGCAATATTCCCCTGCTGCGCCGCAAGCTCAAGGCGGTGATGGATATCGCCGGGTTCAACCCCCAGGGGCATAACGGCAAGCAGTTGCTCCAGGTACTGGAAGTGTATCCGCGCGATGACCTCTTCCAGATGAACACCGAGGCGCTGGCCAGCACGGCGCTGGGTATTCTGGATATTCGCGAACGCCGTCAGGTGCGGCTGTTCATTCGTGCCGATGTCAGCGGCAAGTTTTATTCGTGCCTGGTTTTCGTGCCGCGGGACGTGTTTTCCACTGACTTGCGTCAACGCATTCAACACCTGCTCTGCGAGGAGCTGGACGCCCGCTTCGGGGACTTCAATACCTACCTGTCGGAGTCGGTACTGGCGCGTATCCAGCTGATCTTGCGCTTCAACGGCGATGAACCCAGCCAATACGATCTGAAACGCCTGGAAAATAAAGTTGCGCGCCTGGCGCGCAGCTGGCGCGATGATTTGCAGGCAGCGATGATCGAAGGGTTCGGCGAAGAGCAGGCCAACAACCTCATGGAGCAATTCCAGGAGGCGTTTTCTGCCAGCTACCGCGAAGACTTTACCGCTCGTACGGCAGTCTTCGACGTCCAGCACCTGCTGACCCTGGATAGCGAAAACGACCTGGCGCTGTCACTCTACCGGCCGCTGGAAGAACAGGGCGGTGGCGTGAACCTCAAGCTGTTCCATCGGGCGTCGCAGATCCCGCTTTCGGATGTACTGCCGATGATGGAAAACCTTGGCCTGCGGGTCATTGGCGAGCGTCCCTACGATATCAACAGCCCTCAGCAGCGCTACTGGATCCATGATTTTGAGCTGGAGCACAGCGGCGCCGAGATGAGCCTGTCGGAAATGCGCGACACGTTCAGCGAAGCGTTCAAGCGCATCTGGGTGGGTGAAGCCGATAACGACGCTTTCAACCGCTTGATCATCGGTGCAGGCCTGGACTGGCGGGAAGTGGCCATGCTGCGGGGCTATGCCCGCTACCTGAAGCAGATTCGTTTTGGCATGTCCCAGGATTATATCGCCACCACCCTGGCTAACTACCCGGTGATTACCCAGGCGCTGGTCGAGCTTTTCCAGCAGCGTTTCGACCCCGGCCTGGACGACCACGACACCAGCGACTGCGTAGCGCGCATCAATGAGCACCTTGAAGCGGTGGCCAGTCTTAACGACGATCAACTGCTGCGCCGTTTCATGGAGCTTATCCAGGCGACGTTGCGGACCAATTATTATCAGCAAGCCGAGAATGGCCGCGCCAAGGACTACATCGCCTACAAGCTTGAGCCTTCCAAGGTCACCGGGATGCCCAAGCCGCGCCCGATGTTCGAGATTTTCGTTTGCTCGCCCCGGGTCGAAGGCGTGCACCTGCGCGGCGGCAAGGTGGCCCGGGGTGGACTGCGCTGGTCCGACCGTCACGAAGATTTCCGCACGGAAGTGCTGGGGCTTGTGAAAGCACAGCAGGTCAAAAACGCCGTGATCGTGCCGGTGGGCGCGAAAGGCGGCTTCGTCTGCAAGCGCATGCCGGAGAATGCCGACCGCGAGACCCAGCAGAAAGAAGGCATTGCCTGCTATCAGCTGTTTATCCGGGCGTTGCTGGATGTCACCGATAACCTTGTGATGGGCGATGTCGTGCCGCCACAGCAGGTGGTACGCCACGACGAAGATGATGCCTATCTGGTGGTTGCCGCCGACAAGGGCACCGCGACCTTCTCGGATATTGCCAACGAAATCTCGCTGGAATACGGTCACTGGCTCGGGGATGCCTTCGCGTCCGGGGGGGCCAACGGCTATGACCACAAGAAGATGGGGATCACCGCCCGCGGGGCCTGGGAGTCGGTCAAGCGTCACTTTAAGAACCTGGATATCGATACCCAGCGTGATGAGTTCAGTGTGATCGGCATCGGTGACATGGCAGGCGATGTGTTTGGCAACGGCATGCTGTTGTCCGAGACGATCAAATTGGTGGGGGCTTTCAACCACCTGCATATCTTTGTCGATCCTACACCAGACCCGGCCGCTACCTTTGCCGAACGCCAGCGCTTGTTCAAACTGCCGCGTTCCAGCTGGGAGGATTACGATCAGACATTGATCTCCCAGGGCGGCGGTATTTTCAGCCGCAGCGCGAAATCGATCGTCATTACCCCTGAAATGCAGGCGGTGTTTGGCATTGAAGAGACGCGGCTGTCTCCCAACGAATTGATCCGCGCCATGCTGGTCGCCAAGGTCGACTTGATCTGGAATGGCGGGATCGGTACCTACGTGAAAGGCTCGGAAGAAACCGACGCGGAGGTGGGTGATAAAGCCAACGATTCACTGCGCATCAACGGCAACGACCTCAACTGCCGTGTGGTCGGCGAGGGTGGTAACCTGGGTCTGACGCAACTGGGCCGCATGGAAGCCGCCGCCAAAGGCGTGCGGGTATATACGGACTTTATCGACAATGCCGGGGGCGTTAACTGCTCCGACCATGAAGTGAATATCAAGATACTGGTCGATGAAGTGGTCAAACGCGGTGACATGACCGACAAGCAGCGCAACCAGTTGCTGGCCGAGATGACCGATGAAGTCTCTGACCTGGTCATTCTGGATAACTACCGTCAGACCCAGGCGCTGGACCTCTCGGCGATTCTTTCCCAGCAGGGGATGGGGCCTTACCGGCGCTTTATCAGCGAGCTGGAGTCGGCGGGGCAGATTGATCGGGAGCTTGAATTCCTGCCCACCGACGACGTACTGAAAGAGCGTTCAAGTCAGCAGCAGGGAATGCGCCTGCCGGAGCTCTCGGTGTTGATTTCTTATGCCAAGAGCACGCTGAAAGGCGACCTGATCACCTCAGAGGTGCCTGATGACCCCTATATCCACCAACATCTCGAGCGGCTGTTCCCGGCGGTGCTGACCGAGCGCTACCGGACGGAAATGTATGATCACCGTCTGAAACGTGAAATCGTCGCCACCCAGGTGGCCAACGACCTTGTCGATCACATGGGCATTGTGTTCGTGCGGCGACTGATGGATTCGACCGGCGCTGGTCGGGCGGACATCGCGCGGGCTTACGTGGTTGCCCGGGATAGCTTCAACCTGCATTCCCTATGGGCCCAGCTGGAAGCACTGGATAATCAGGTGCCCAACCACGTCCAGTACGCGATGATGCTGGATGTGATGCGCATGGTCCGCCGCGCGACGCGCTGGTTCCTGCGCCAGCACATGGGGCTTTCGACCCAGGATACCATCGAGTACTTCCGGCCGCGCCTGACGCAGCTTCAGGAAGGCATTGGCGAACTGTTGAGCGGTGAGGAGCAGGCGGCATGGCAGCAACGCTATGCAGAGCTGCAGTCGGCGGGCGTGCCGGCCGCGCTGGCCTCGACCGTCGCAGCGGCTCCCAGCCTGTATGCGGGGCTGGGCATTATCCAGGCGGCGCGGGCCACCAACGAGAAACCTCAGCGGGTCGCCGAGGTGTACTACGAGATTGGTAGCTGTCTGGAGCTTCCCTGGATGATTCAGCAGGTTACTCAGCTTGATGTGCGAGATGCCTGGCAGGCCCAGGCGCGGGAAACCTTCCGCGACGACATCGACCGCCAGCAGCTGGCGTTGACCACCAGCGTACTCAAGCTGGAAGTGGGCAGCCGCGATACCCAGGAGCGGGTTGCCCAGTGGCTGGAACAGCATGCGGACCTGCATCGCCGCTGGTGCCGCCTGATCGACGAAGTGCGCGGCGGTAGCGAAGGCGGTTTTGCGCTGTTTGCGGTGGCTATCCGTGAACTGGTTGACCTGGCGGAAAGTGATAGCGAAAGCTAGTTCTGACGCTTTCACGGATGTATCAAGCGCGCCCACTCGGGCGCGCTTTTTAGGTTATACTGGCGCCCGATTTTTGCCTTCCTGCTTCAAGAGACTCGCCATGTACACCCTTGCCCGCTCGCTGTTATTCCGTATCGACCCTGAAGCTTCCCACGGCATGGCGCTTCGGGCTCTGGACGCGTTGCATCGGGTTGGCGGTGTTAAGCGCATGGTGGGCAAACCCGTTGATGACCCGGTCGAGCTGATGGGGCTGCGCTTTCCCAACCGGGTGGGGCTGGCGGCAGGCTTGGACAAGGATGCCGATCATCTCGACGCCCTGGGTGAGCTTGGCTTCGGGTTTATTGAGGTGGGCACCGTCACGCCAGTGGCCCAGCCGGGTAATCCGAAGCCACGCCTGTTTCGTCTTGCTGGACACGAGGCCATCATTAACCGTTTCGGGTTTAATAACCAGGGTGTGGCACATCTGGTCGCGCGGGTAAAGCGGCGTCACTATCGCGGTGTCGTGGGCATTAATATCGGCAAAAACCTGACCACGTCGGTTGACGATGCGTTGGGCGATTACCTGGCCTGCCTGGAAGCGGTTCATGGGGTCGCCGATTATGTGACCGTGAATATTTCGTCACCCAATACCCCTGGGCTGCGCACGCTGCAGTTCGGTGCTCAGTTGGATGATCTACTGGGGCCCATCCGGTCTCGCAGCCTGGCACTGGATGAGCAAACCGACCGCCGTGTCCCCTTGCTGGTGAAAATCGCCCCGGATATGACTGATGAAGAAGTGGCGTTAGTGGCGAGCAGCATCGAGCGCAACGCCCTTGACGGAGTGATCGCCACCAATACCACCATCTCACGGGAAGCGGTGGCGGGTGACCCTCAGGCCGACGAAGCGGGGGGACTCTCGGGCAAGCCGGTGTTTGAAGCGTCGAACCGTATCATTCGTCTGCTGCGGGCCCGCTTGCCGGATTTGCCGATTATCGGCGTGGGCGGTATCGACAGCGGCGACTCCGCCAGGGCTAAGTGCGATGCTGGCGCGGATCTGGTGCAACTGTATTCCGGACTGATTTATCGTGGGCCAACGCTTGTCAGCGAGTGTGCCGAGGCGTTAAAGAAGCGCTAAAAAGCCCGCTTGATGGAGCGGGCTTATGGGATATTCAGTAAAACGATGTTTGGTGATTAGGATCGAAAAGGTTAGGTCATTACCGTGGGGTTTTTATGGATGCCGGAGACACCGGTCATGCCATCCCACTGGTCGCCGCGACCTTCACGCCAACCGCTCATCCAGTATTCGCGTAAATTAACCTCTTGACTGGGGCAATCATCACGGGAGCGACCCGTAACGCCCGCTTTGTAGCCATGTACATAAGCCCGCTGGAAGCGATCACGTTTTTGTCGTTTCATTGGCTAACCTCTTTTTATGAAAGCCTTTGAGGTGAAATGACGGGTTGCAAGATAGCCGACACCGCTCTAAGACCCGCTCCGTCATTCCGAGAGCTAACTTCAAGAGTGAACTGCCATTCCGGCACCGTGGTCTAGCACTCACGTGCTGAACCCACCGGGCGGCTCGCTCGTAGACGCCACAGGTCGTTGAGACGTTCTTCAAGACCCTGGCAGCAACGCATGCGTTTTCAGTAGCTACTCTCTTATTGTTAGACCATGATGGGGTCACTTGTCGACCATCAAATTGTCATAAGACGTACACTCATTTGCAATATATAGGAATATCGCGCGGTTACGCGCAGCCATTACCATGACCGAGTCGAGCCAAATTGCCCCCCTAGAGCTGCTGGCAACGTGCCCCAAGGGTATCGAAAGCCTGCTTGCCGACGAACTGACCGCCTTGGGTGCTTCCCCAGGTAAAACCACCGTGGCAGGCGTGTATTTCGCTGCCGATCTGGCCACGGCCTATCGGGTTTGCCTGTGGTCGCGGCTTGCCAACCGTATCATCCTGATCCTGGCCCGCGAGCCGATGGTCGAAACCGCCGACCAGTTACGCACTGTGGTGGCGGGCATCGACTGGACGCGGCACTTGGCCCCTGGGCGGACGATGGCAGTGGACTTCCACGGCCGCAGCGACCACATTCGCCACACCCGCTTTGGCGCGCAGACGGTCAAGGATGGAGTGGTTGACGCCTTGCAGTTGGCAGGGCAGGCGCGCCCCACCGTGGATACCAAGACGCCGCACCTGCGCTTATACGCCCACCTGCACCGGGCCAATGCGACCCTGGGTATCGACCTGTCCGGGGAAAGCCTGCACCGGCGTGGCTATCGCCGCGATGTGGGCCACGCGCCCTTGAAAGAAAACCTGGCCGCCGCCCTGCTGGTGCGCGCCGGTTGGCCGGAGCGCGCTAAAGCGGGTGAACCGCTGATTGATCCCCTTTGCGGCGCGGGGACGCTGTTGATTGAGGCCGGCCTGATGGCGGCCGACCAGGCGCCCAACCTGCACCGCGAACGTTTCGGATTTCACGGCTGGGCGGGTCATGATGAGGCCGAGTGGCGAGAGCTCAAGCGAGAAGCTGACGCACGTGCGTCGATTGGTCGCAAGCGTTGTAAAACGTTACTGACCGGCTTCGATGAAAGCCCGGCAGCGCTGTCGGCCGCCAAGGCCAACGCCATGCGCGCGGGCATTCCCGCGCTGATTCATCTGCACGGCCAACGCCTTTCACAACTGACGCGGCCTGCCGAGCTGACCGCCGAGCAGGGGCTAATGATTACCAACCCGCCCTACGGCGAACGTTTGGGCGAGCTGCCCGAGCTGGTTCAGCTGTATGCTCAATTGGGTGAAAAAGCCAAGGCGCTGTTTCCGGGCTGGACCCTTGCTGTATTTACCGGCAATCCGGACCTGGGGCATCGGCTTGGGTTGCGCGCCCACAAGCAGTACGCGCTGAAAAACGGTGCCCTGGACGCCAAGCTGTTATTGATGACCATTGAGCACCGGGCCAGTCGCGGGGGAGAGGACGACAGCGAACCCTCGGCGACCGTGCAGGCCGCACCCAAAGGGTCCGAGAACGCGCAGATGTTTGCCAACCGGCTGGCAAAGAACCAGAAGCGCCTGAAAAAGTGGCTCAAGCAAAGCGGCGAAAGCTGCTACCGGCTATACGATGCGGATATGCCCGAGTACGCCCTGGCGGTCGATCGCTACGGCGACCATGTGCACGTCCAGGAGTATGCCGCGCCGCGTTCGGTGGACCCCTCCCAGGCACAAAAGCGCCTCTTCGATGCGCTGGAGGTCATGCCCGACGCACTGGGTGTCGACCCCAGCAGGATCCATGTTAAACGCCGTGAGCGGCAAACCGGCAACGCCCAGTATCAAAAACGCGATGCCAGCGGCGAACGCTTCGAGGTGCGCGAGGGCGATGCCCGGCTATGGGTCAACCTGCGTGATTATCTGGACACCGGACTGTTTCTTGACCACCGGCCCGTGCGGCGCATGCTGGGCGAGATGGCCAGCGGCAAGCGCTTCCTGAACCTGTTCTGCTATACCGCCACCGCCACGGTACAGGCCGCCCTGGGCGGTGCCAGCGACAGCGTGAGCGTGGATATGTCCAATACCTACCTGGAGTGGGCGCGGGATAACTTCACGCTCAACAAGCTCGACCCCAGGCTGCATCGGGTGGTGCGCGACGACTGCTTCCGCTGGCTGGAAACCGCCAACGCCGAGTTCGATCTGATTTTCATGGACCCGCCGACGTTCTCCAATTCCAAGAAAATGCGCGATACGCTGGATGTTCAGCGCGATCATCCGCGCTTGGTGGAATTGGCCATGGCGCGGCTGGCACCGGGCGGCACGCTGGTCTTTTCCAATAACCAGCGGCGCTTCAAGCTGGATGAGTCGCTTGGCGAGCGCTTCGTGGTCGAGGATATGACTGCGCGCAGCTTTGACCCGGATTTTCAGCGGCGCAGCAATGCACACCAGGTGTTTCTGTTACGCCACCGCGGGTAATATTATTTAGGTCTGCAACATGATTCGGCTAACGCTCTACACCACCCAAGGCTGCCACCTTTGCGCTGAACTGGAGGCGCGGGTGGCGGCGTTAACCCGGCAGCCCATTGCGTGGCAACGGGTTGAGGTGGCCGACGATGAAACGCTGCTGGCACGCTACGGCGAGCGCATTCCCGTGTTGGCGGACGACGCAGGAAACGAACTGGAAGGTGGATACGCGCTCGAGTCCCTGTGCGACTGGCTGCGAGCGCGGGGCTGGCTGGATGAAGCGGCTCTCAGCGATTTAATGTCACCCGCCGAGGTCACTGCGCCGAAAGGGGGATATCAGCGCAACGGGCGGCGTTTTCTGGGGTAAGAGGCGTCAAGTTGATCGGTTTTAGACCGTATCCAGCAGCGAAAGCTGGCGCATGGCTTCCTGGCCTTCGGGCGTGTTGTCAGCCACTTCGAGCACCTTGCGAAATCCCCGTGAGGCCTGAATGGTGGTTTCATCTTCCAGCCACATATGGGCCTGGGCCAGGGTGTCGGCCAGTTGGTGTTTCAGGCCGCCAAACTGAGTGCCGATCTGTCCCCAGGCGCGGCTGAAGATCCAGTCACCCAGCATGTCCTGGTGAATATGCACCAGCACGTAGTCATGGTCGGTTTCCCAGCGTACGATCAAAACAGTCTCCTTGGCATTCTCTGTAACGCCTCCTTAAACCTGCCTGCAGCAAAAGCGTTGCGGGCGTATTGTAAAGCCCGGATAAGCAAACGCCTATGAAAGTTGTTATCGACGCCCATATTCCAGCCGCCGACGCCTGCTTTGGAGCCTTCGGCACGCTTGAGCGCGTGCCCGGTCGCGAGATTGGCGCCGCTGAGGTGGCTGATGCCGATGCGTTGATTGTCCGCTCGGTGACCCAGGTGAATCAGGCGTTACTTGCCAATAGCCGCGTGGGCTTTGTCGGTACCTGTACCATTGGCACCGACCACGTCGACCAGACCTTCCTTGAGGAGCAGGGTATCGGCTTTGCCAGCGCCCCGGGCTGCAACGCCGGGGCGGTCGTCGATTACGTGCTAAGCAGCTTGCTGACGCTTGCCGAGCGCGAGGGGTGGGCACTGCGTGAGCGCAGCGTTGGCGTGTTGGGGGTGGGCAATGTGGGCAGCCGACTGCTCTCACGGTTGAAAGCATTGGGCATATCGGTGCTGGCCTGTGATCCACCCAGGGCCGAACAGGAAGGCGCTCATGGCTTTACTGACCTCGATGAACTCATCGCCCGTTGCGATGTGCTGTGTCTGCATACGCCGTTGGTGGCGTCCGGTGCTCATGCCACCCAGCATCTGCTCAACGCACAGCGAATCAACGAGCTGACGCCGGGCAGCGTGCTGCTGAACGCCGGGCGGGGTGACTGCGTGGACGGCCTGGCACTGCGCAGTCGGCTGGCGGGCCAGGGCGATATCACCGCCGTGCTCGATGTATGGGAACAGGAACCTGCCATCGACGCTAATCTGCACGATCTGGCGACTCTGGCGACGCCCCACATCGCGGGCCATAGCCTGGACGGCAAGCTGCGTGGCAGTTGGATGATCCACCAGGCGTTGGCGGCCCATCTGGGTCAGCCGAGCTCGTTGGGGTTTGACGAACTCTGCCCGCCGCCTGCGCTTAAGCGCCTGACGCTCGAGCAGGCGCTGCCGGTGGAGGATGCGCTCAGACTCTGCGCCCGGGCAGTGTATGACGTGCGCCGTGACCACGACACTCTTCATCGCCAGGTGCGCCAGTCGGGGATGGCAAAAGGCTTTGACCATTGCCGCGCCAACTACCCATTGCGCCGCGAGTTTGCCACCCTCGAAGTGCAGTTGAAGGGCGCTGCCAGCGTGCTGATTGAGCCACTCAGCGCGGCGGGGTTTCGGGTAAGTGTTGCGTAGTCAAAAGCAGTGCTTGATAGATAGGCCCTAAACCTTTCTCGCTATTCCCTATCTAAATGATGGCGATATTTGCTATGTTAAAAGAACTCAATCAAGGGGAGTCGCAATGAAATACATAACCTCCTCCCGCATTGCTAGTGTCACCAGCATCTTTCCGCAGAAGCGCAGAGAGATAAAGCCAGTCGGCTTTGTGTCACATGAAAGCGATGAAGCTGCCATGCGCGGCGACTTTATCCAGGTCGGAAAGGATATGCAAAAGGCAATTGAGCAATATGGACGAAACCTCCAGCCCTACCGGCAATGAACCCAATCAAAGCCTGAAATCAGAGCAGGGGATTCATGCACTAGAGGCACAAAGCCTCACATACTCTGGTCCGTTGCCGCCGTCTTCCGAAATGCAGCGGTACGAGGCGATCACGCCGGGGGCGGCTGATCGAATTCTCGTCATGGCTGAGCAACAGCAGCGCCATCGTCACGAACAAGAAAGCAAAGAGAATGACGCCAATTTGCGTATCGCTGAGTCAAACATACGCGCTCAAGATGCCAACATAAGCGAGATCAAGCGTGGTCAATGGATGGCTTACAGCTTGTGCGCAGGATTTATCGTCACCACGCTAGTGCTTGGGCTTAATGGGCAAGAAGTAACAGCCTCTACGTTGGGCCTTGGCGGGATTGTCGCCCTGGCGACTGTTTTTATAAAGGTGCGTAAAAAGCAATAGCAGGCCCTCTGCCTTTAACTTATACCGAAATGACAAAAACCCCAGCGCGCCGTGACGTTGGGGTTTTTGGTTTAATATGCTTTTCTGTGCTGGCTGTTTAGCAGCCTGAGGTCGAGATTTACTGACGATAAGCGGCCTCTTTCAGCGCGCGAATACGGTCATCCAGCGGCGGGTGGCTGGCAAACAGTTTCTCGACCAGCGAGCGCGTCTGGCCTTTGGTAATGGCCATGGCGCGCAGGGTATCGGGCATCTGGTCGGGCATTTCGGTTTCGCCTTTCAGGCGGGCCAGGGCATTGACCATGGCGTTGGTCCCCGCGAGGCGTGCGCCTGCTTCGTCGGCGCGGTATTCGCGAAAGCGGGAGAACCACGCCACGATGGCCGAGGCCGCGATACCGAAGATGATTTCAGCGACCATCACGACAGCGAAATAGCCCATAAAGCCCAGGCCGCCCTCACCATCGCTGCGGCTTTTCAGGAAGCCGTCGATCAGGTGGGCCACGACACGAGCAAAGAACATCACAAAGGTATTCACGACCCCCTGAATCAGGGCCAGGGTGACCATGTCGCCGTTGGCCACGTGACCGATCTCGTGGGCCAGCACGGCACGGACTTCATCCGGACGCATGCGGTTTAAAAGTCCGGCGGAAACCGCCACCAGGGCATCGTCTTTGTTCCAGCCCGTCGCAAAGGCATTGGATTGTTGTGCCGGGAAGATACCCACTTCGGGCGTCTTGATGCCGGCCTCGCGGGCCAGTTCGGCGACGGTGTCGACCAGCCACCTTTCGGTGTCGTTCGACGGGTTTTCAATGATCACCGTGCCGGTACTGCGTTTGGCCATCCACTTTGAGATGAACAGCGAGATCATTGACCCCGCCATGCCGAAGATAAAGCAGAAAATCAGCAAGCCGGTGAAGTTGATGCCCTGGGCGTTGAGGTAGCTTTCCACCCCAAGCAGTCGTAATGTCAGGCTGGCGACCAACAACACCGCTATGTTGGTGCCTAAAAACAGCAAAATGCGCATCATGTGGCGGATTCTCCTTAGGATATAAGCGTCTTAGTGTGGCGACGTTGAGTATAACGATAGACGATGACTGTCGGGCTGTGCTGGTTTGATTAGATACGTTCAGTGTGCCCGGGTTTCAAGTGTTCGACCCAAATATCGTGTCTTTTACTGTCGATAGCGGGCGAGGAAGTTCGCAAAGCGGTCCAGCGCATCGCCCAACTGGTCAGCCCATGGCAGCGTGACAATGCGGACGTGGTCAGGCTCTGGCCAGTTGAACGCTGTGCCCTGCACCAGCAGGATTTTCTCTTGTAACAGCAGATCAAGCACCATCTGCTGGTCGTCCTTGATGTTGAACACCTTGGGATCGAGACGCGGGAACGCATACAGCGCGCCTTTGGGTGTTACGCAGGACACCCCTGGGATGGCATTGAGCTTTTCCACGGTGATATCGCGCTGGGCCAGCAAACGTCCGCCAGGCAGGATGAGATCATTGATCGACTGGTAGCCGCCCAGCGCCGTTTGAATAGCGTGTTGGGCAGGCACGTTGGCGCATAGGCGCATCGAGGCCAGCATGGTCAGTCCCTGAATGAAATCCTGGGCGTGGAGCTTGGCCAGGGTGCCTGAAATGGTCATCCAGCCCGAGCGAAACCCGGCGCAGCGGTAGCTTTTCGAGAGCCCGTTCATGGTGATGACCAGTTGATCGTCATCCGCCAACGCGCCGGTGGCGGTGTGTTCCACACCGTCGTAGAGAATCTTGTCGTAGATCTCATCGGAGAACACCACCAGGTTGTGCTGCTTGGCGATGTCCAGTACCTCGCGAACCACGGCGGGCGGGTAGACCGCTCCGGTGGGGTTGTTGGGGTTGATCAGCACAATCGCGCGGGTGCGGCTGGTGATCTTGGCGCGGATATCGGCCATGTCCGGGGCCCAGTCCGCCTGCTCGTCGCACATGTAATGCACCCCATGGCCACCGGAAAGGTGCGCCGCGGCGGTCCACAGCGGGTAATCAGGGGCGGGGATCAGCAGTTCGTCGCCGTCGTTGAGGAGTGCCTGCATGGCCATGACGATCAACTCGGAAACGCCATTACCAATGTAGATATCCTCGATGCCGACGCCGGGAATCTGTTTGCGTTGGCATTCCTGCATGATCGCCTTGCGCGCCGAGTAGAGCCCCTTGGAGTCGCAGTAACCCTGGGCGGTGGGCAGGTTGCGCATCACGTCCTGAAGAATTTCTTCGGGAGCCTCAAAGCCAAAGGGCGCAGGATTGCCGATATTGAGCTTGAGGATTCGCTGGCCTTCTTCTTCCAGGCGTTTGGCGTGGTCGAGCACCGGGCCGCGAATGTCGTAGCAGACGTTACTCAGCTTGTGGGATTTTTTAAGCGTGGGCGATTCGTGAGGTTGGGGGGTGTCCATGAGCCGTTATTTCCAAAAGTGTCCAGTGGCCGCGCGGCATTGCCGGTCGATGCGTCATTATGCGTCGGAATGGGAGGTGCTGTCTTCGTCCTCGTGCACCGGTGGCGGTGGAATATCGTCGGGGGTTTCCAATGTCAGCCTTCCCAGCTTGCCGTCACGCAGTTCGTGCAGCAAGACTTCAGCGCCCCGATGCAGGTCAACCGCACCGCCGGGGCGTAACCCGCCGCGCTTGCCCGCTATTTCCTTGAGGATGGCCTGGCCGTCAAAGCCTGCGATTGCCAAGAAATCAGGCTTTTGCGGACCGTCAGCGTCGACCTCATGGGTGCTGGATGGCGTATAGGGAGGTAATGCCTTGAGCTTGTAGCGGGCGATCAGCGCATCCGGGTAGCGTCTGGCCAGTTCCGCGCTGGTGATGATCGCCACGTCGGTGTATTCAATCGCGGTATCGCGAATGGCACCGCTTGCCGCCAGTCGATAGGCGCTGGCCTGGTCTTCAATCTTGGGCCATAGCACCCCGGGGGTGTCGACGAGCGCCACGCGGCCGTCGATGCGGACCTTCTGCTGGCGTTTGGTCACCGCTGGCTCGTTGCCGGTTTTGGCGATCTTGCGCTTTGCCAGACCGTTGATCAGGGTCGACTTACCCACGTTGGGAATGCCCATCACCATGACGCGGACATCGCGGTCGGCGCGCACGGCCCCGGCCAGTTCGTGGCAGAGCTTGGGAATTTTTTTCAGCTCACGGGTATGGGTGGTGGTGACTGCCAGCGCGCGCGTGTCGTCCTGGGCGTCAAAAAACGCGACCCACTCGGCGGTGCGTTCCGGGTCGGCCAGGTCCGCACGGGAGAGAATCTTGAGCACCGGCTTGTGGCGAGTCAGCTCGGCAAGCATAGGGTTGGCGCTGGAGTAGGGTAGCCGCGCATCGAGCACTTCGATGACCACGTCGATTTCCGGCAACGCCTCCTGGATCTGGCGGCGGGCCTTGTTCATATGTCCGGGGAACCAGCCGAGCATGGGTTTCTCCTGCAAATTGCTAATGCGGTGCATCTTAACAGAAGGTGTTGAGCAAAAGGGTTGTCGTCAAAGTTAGCTGGCCTTATATGCTATTATGGTATAAATATATAATTGTATTGAAATCAAATAGGCAGCTGACCGTCATAGACGAACAGGGCCATAGACGAACAGGGCCATAGACGAACAGGGCCATAGACGAACAGGAGGTTACGTGGAATTGACATCAAGCCTGCAGGGGTTGATAGGTGGCGTTTTAATTGGCATATCGGCGGTTTGGTTGATGGCAAGCCTGGGGCGAATCGCCGGTATCAGCGGTATTGTCGGTAACTTGATCGCCCAGCGGCCTAAGGGCGATAGCGCCTGGCGGGCGGCGTTTCTAGTCGGCCTGGTCAGCGGGCCATTGCTATTGATGGGGCTTGGCGCCGGATGGGGCAACGTCGTCAATTATCCTGGCGAGGTCATCGGACAGCCGCTGGGCGGCGTACCGCTAATGCTGGTGGCAGGCCTGCTGGTCGGTCTGGGCACCGGTCTGGGTAGCGGCTGTACCAGCGGTCATGGGGTGTGCGGGCTGGCGCGTCTCTCCAAGCGGTCTTTGGCGGCGACGGTCACGTTTTTGGGCACTGCCCTGGTGACCGTCTATGTCGTGCGTCACGTCCTGGGAGGTGGGGCATGAACAAGCAACACCTGACGATGGCGGCGAGCTATGTCGCCGGCCTGTTGTTCAGTCTGGGACTGACGGTCTCGGGCATGACCGATCCGGCCAGGGTCGTGGGGTTCCTGGACGTTGCCGGCAACTGGGATCCGACGCTCATGTTCGTACTCGGCGGGGCGGTCATTACTACCTTTGTTGGCTACCGTTTCGTGCTTAAGCAGCCGACCCCTCTGCTGGCCAAGCGCTTTCAGCTGCCCGGCAAGCAGGGGCTGGATGCCAGGCTGTTGACTGGGGCGGCGTTGTTCGGCGTTGGGTGGGGGCTTTCAGGTTACTGTCCGGGCCCCGCCATCGCGTCGCTGGGCGGTGCTTCGGTACCGTTAGTGGCGATGCTGGCGACCATGGTGCTGGGCTGGGTGATCGCCAGGCGCATCGCCTGACGACGCTATCGCTTAATCAGGCGCCGGGCCGCCCATCATTTCCTCCAGGCGCTCTTCATCCGGCATGCCTTCGACGCGGTCCAGACGGGTGACGCCGTCATCGGTTTGGCGTTTGAAGGCGCTGGTGGGGGTGGCGTAGAGGCCCAGGCCGTCGAACAGCTGATTGTTGCTGTATACCTGTTCTTCGATTTCTCGGGGTTGGGCGCTGGCGCTGATGCGGTCGCCTTGCTTATGGCGGGCAAGAGCAGCGGCGGGGTCGTCGGCAGCGAGTAGCGTGGCCGCTTTGGCGGGGCTGTCGGCGGCCAGAATGCCGACGACGATATGGCGCAGTTGCACCTCGCCTGCTTCAACCCAGGGCCGTGCGGCCTCCCAAAAAGCCTGGCAGTAGGGGCAGTTGGGGTCGGTAAAGGTGTACACCACCCGTGGCGCGTCGCGCTGGCCGTCCTGAATCCAATAGCTGTCTTCGAGGAGCTGCCAGGTTTGTGCTTCGAGCGGTGCCCGCACGTGCTTATCCAGCGCGGCTTCCTCGAGCTGGTTGTCGCCATCCTGGTCGGTCAGCGAGCCGGTGACGGCGTGCTCGCCGTCAGGGGTCAGGTAGATGGTCACTTCCTGGCCCTGACGGCTGGCACCAAAACCGCGCATGCCGCCAGGGGCGTCAAATTCGCCGTGAATCTGCAAACCTTGGTCCGCCAGTGCCTGGATGGGGGCGGGGAGTGAGTCGGCCTGGGCGATTGGCATCATGAGCATACCGAGCATGGTGCCGCCCAGTCCGGCAAGATGGCGTGATACCGTTTGAGGCAGGGAGAACCTGTCGCGCATAATCTTCCTCGGTGGTTGCAGAATCGAGGGGATAGCGTAACGCGCAGTGCCTGAATCGGCATCTTTTTCCGGCTATTCCATGCTATTGATGGATTATCAGGGGCTATGCACCAGCCAGCGCACGGCGTAGGGCGGCAGCGGGTCGCTGGGTTGTCCAGAGGATGGGGTATTCAGGTCCTGCCATGACACCGATGATAATGCGTGCTGGACGTCATCACCGAGCTGATCGAACGACAGTGGCACCTCGGTGACATTGTAAAGCGCCAACAGGCGGCGACCGTCGGCCAGCGGGCCACGTTCGATGGCCAGCAGCGATGGGTCCGAGGCAAGCACGCGTTGGGCAGCGTTGGGGTGAAAACAGGGCTCTTGGCGTCGGTAGCCCAACAATCGGCTCAGCGCATTGAAAACGTCGTGGGTGGGCGTGGCAGTGCTGTCGAGGAGTAAATCGAGTTCACGGCGCTGCCAGCGGCGGCGATTGATCGAGCGCAAGCGACCGCTGCGCTCAACGCCTTCCACGTCGTTGAGGGTACCGGTCAGGGTATGGATATACAGGGCCGGAATGCCCTGCAGGCTGAGCATGATCGCCTGGCTGCACAGGAAGCGCGCAATTTGCCACGGGTCGGGGCCTTTGCGCGTGCCTTGCATGGCTTCAAACCAGGTGATGTTGATTTCGTAGGGCGTGTCGCTGCCGTCGGGGTTACTGCGCATGCTGACAAAGCCGCCGAATCGGTGCATCAGTTCGAGCAGCGCATCGCGTTCGTGATCGGGTAGCAGGCCTTCCAGGGGGCGTACGCCGATACCGTCGTGACTGGCGGTGAAGTTTAGATAGGTGCACTGGTCGGGCAGCGGCGGCAGGCTGGCCAGCCAGGCTTGCAGGGTATGCGTTTCGCCCCGCGTCAGGGTGTGCAGCAGCAGCGGTGGCAAGGTGAATTGGTAGATCATGTGGGCTTCGTCGGGCGGGCCTTCCGCCAGGCGGTCAAGCCCGAAGTAGCTGATGTTTTCGTGGTGCGGTACGTTAGTTTCGGTGATCAGCAGGGTGCCGGGGGCAACGTGGTCGACAATGGCACGCAGCAGCCGAACCACGGTGTGGGTTTCCGGCAGGTGGATACAGTTGGTTCCCAGTCGTTTCCACAAAAAGGCAACGGCATCCAGGCGCACGATACGGGTGCCCTGCTCGAGGTAAAACAGCAGGATGCCGACAAATTCCAGCAGCACATCGGGGTTTTCGAAGTTGAGGTCAAGCTGATCCTCGGAGAACGTCGCCCACAGATAGCGTGTCCCCCGGCGGGTGGATATTGGCACCAGCAGCGGGCTGCTGCGCGGGCGAACCACCGCTGACACATCGGTGTCGGGATCGACTTCGATAAAATAATCGCGCCCCGGCAGGCTGCCGCTCAGGTAATCGACAAACCATAGCGACTCCCGGGACACATGGTTGAGCACCAGGTCCGCCATCAGGTCGTAGTGGCGGGCAAGGGTTTGAATATGTTGCCAGTCACCCAGGTCGGGGTTCACTTCCCTATAGTGGATCACTGAAAAGCCGTCGTCGCTGCTCCACGGGAAAAAGGGCAGTACGTGGACGCCGCTGATACGTTCACCGAGACGCGCCTGCAAAAAGTCGTCAAGCACAGCCAGGGGAGGCGTCTCGTCATCGACGATAGAGTCACCATAGGTGATCAACCACTGGTCTTTCTCGCTCCACGATGGTGCAGGCTGTCCCTGCTGCTCGGTGAAGGCCTGTGGGCCTGCTGCGGCGCGAAAATGCGCCAGGCGTTGGTTGAGGCGGCGCTGAACCTCCGCGGCGCGGGGGCCATAAAGGTGCTCCAGATAAGCGTGAACGGTATCGTCGAAGGTGGTCATGAGGGTGTCCCAGTCAACAGGCTTCTACAAACGGTGCAGCTTGTGTGCCAAAACGTTACAATGATCGGTTAATAGCGCATTAACAGGTCGTATTTTGCTTTCTCGTGCAGCGCCTTTGCACGGGCCGACAACAGGTTGAACGCCATGCATTGCCCTTTTTGTGGTGCTAACGATACTCGCGTGACCGATTCGCGGTTGGTAGCCGACGGTGACCAGGTGCGTCGCCGTCGTCAGTGTGCAAGCTGCCAGGAGCGTTTTACCACCTACGAAACCGCCGAGCTGATCATGCCCCGCGTCATCAAGTCTGACGGTTCACGCGAAAGTTTCAACGAAACCAAGCTGCGTGCTGGCATGCTCCGGGCACTCGAAAAGCGGCCGGTCAGCGCGGAAGATATTGAAGCGTCCGTCGAGCGGATACGCCAGACATTACGCGCACGGGGAGACCGGGAAATTGATGCCCGCGACATTGGTGAGGCGGTCATGCAGGCGTTGAAAACCCTCGATCAGGTGGCTTACATTCGCTTTGCCTCGGTGTATCGCAAATTTCAGGATCTGGATGAATTCCGGGCTGAGATTGATCGCCTGTCCCAGGAGCCTGCCGACGGCAGGCCCTCATCGTGAGTGCCACCTTGTCTAGCGTCGATGATCAGTTCAGTGCCAATGACCATCGTTATATGGCCCGCGCGCTGGTGCTGGCCGCGCACGGTCTGTATACCACCGACCCCAACCCTCGTGTCGGCTGCGTGCTGGTTCGCGACGGCGAGGTGGTGGGCGAGGGCTATCACCGCCATGCGGGTGAGGCGCATGCGGAAATCAACGCCTTGACTGCCGCGGGCGGCAGTGCCCGTGGGGCGACCGCCTATGTCACCTTGGAGCCGTGTTCGCATACGGGGCGCACCGGGCCATGTGCGTTGGCGCTGCAAGAAGCCCGGGTGGCGCGAGTGGTGGTCGCCATGGTCGACCCCAATCCGCAGGTCAGCGGCCGGGGAATTCGCCTGTTGGAAGAAGCGGGGATCGAGGTGTCAGTTGGGTTGCTGGAGGTAGACGCTCGCGCGCTCAACCCGGGCTTTATCGCCCGCATGGCAACCCAACGTCCTTTTGTGCGCATGAAGATGGCGATGAGCCTCGATGGCCGCACCGCCATGGGGTCGGGGGAATCCCAATGGATTACCGGCCCCGAGGCGCGCGCCCAGGTCCAGCGGTTACGCGCTCGTTCCAGTGCGATCCTGAGTGGCGTGGAGTCCGTCATCATGGATGATTCGCGTCTGACGGTTCGCGCCGAGCAGCTTGGTTTGGATAATGCCGCTGATATCGCCAGCCGCCAGCCGTTGCGGGTGATTGTCGACAGCCGGTTGCGGCTGCCGCTGGCAGCCGCCTGTTTACGAGCCCCCGGACGCACCCTGGTCGTTACCACTTCCCGGGAGGCTGAAAAGCACGAGCGACTGATTGACGCAGGGGCAGAGGTACAGGTGTTATCCGCTGATGCCCAGGGCCGGGTGGATCTGTCTGTTCTGCTTGAGTGGCTGGCGGCCAATGAGGATGTCAATGAACTGCTGGTCGAGACCGGCGCCACGCTCGCCGGTGCCATGCTCAGCGCGGGATTGATCGATGAAATGCAGCTGTTTGTTGCGCCGACGCTGCTGGGTGGCGATGCCAGACCCTTGTTTACCCTGTCAGGGCTCACCCAGATGGCTGACCAGCAGCGCCTCACTATTCACGATATGCGGGCCGTTGGACAGGATTGGCGGATTATCGCTTCGCCGGTGGTGACTGGCACGAGCGACGATACCAAGGTACCCTGACGCGCGAAATCGCACCCATTGCGACAATTTTGATTGGAGATTCCATGGCGCACGCTTCCTCTGGGGGATTAGCCCCCATTGCTGAACTTGTCGACGATATTCGCCAGGGCAAAATGGTGATTCTCATGGACGACGAGGATCGCGAAAATGAAGGCGATATCATCATGGCCGCTGAAAAAGTCCAGGCGGAGCATATCAACTTCATGGCGCGTTTTGCCCGTGGCCTGATCTGTTTGCCGATGACACGGGCGCGCTGCGAGCAGCTGAATCTACCGCTGATGGTCCGTGACAACGGTTCGGGGTTTGGCACCAAGTTCACCCTGTCGATCGAAGCGACCGAAGGCGTGACCACCGGGATTTCCGCCGCCGACCGGGCGCGGACCGTCCAGGCCGCTGTCGCCCCGCATGCCAAGCCCACGGATATCGTCCAGCCGGGGCATATCTTTCCGCTGATGGCCGAACCCGGCGGTGTGTTGCGTCGTGCCGGCCATACCGAGGCCGCCTGCGACCTGGCGGCCCTGGCGGGCTGTGATCCGAGCGGTGTAATTTGCGAAGTCATGAACGACGATGGCAGCATGGCGCGCCGTCCCGAGCTTGAAGCATTTGCTGAAGAGCACGGCATCAAGATGGGCACCATTGCCGATTTGATCCACTACCGCATCGTCAATGAGCAGACAGTCGACCCTATTGAAGCCTCGCCGATCATGACCACCCAGGGCGAGATGATGCTGCATGTGTTTCGCGACCGTATCCAGGGCGCGCATCACTTGGCCCTGGTCAACGGCCAGCCAACACCCGCGCAGCCTACGACGGTGCGGGTCCACCTGGCCGACACGTTGCGCGATGTGCTGGGGCTGACCAAAGGCGAACAATGTCGCTGGGATGCCCAGCGAGCGCTTGTCGAAATAGCCGAGGCCCCCGCGGGCGTACTGGTGCTGATTGATGACGGGCGCCCGAATCAAGACCTTAAAGACCAGTTGGATATCTTCCTGGAGCGCGTGCGCCAGCCCCGCACCAGCGATTCTGACGGCGCAGGTAATTACTTAACGATCGGCACCGGCTCGCAAATACTGCGCCATCTTGGTGTGGGTAAAATGCGTCTGCTCAGTTCGCCCTGGAAGTTCTCGGCACTTTCCGGCTTTGACCTGGAAGTCGTCGAGCGGCTGGGGCCGAACGATACGTCCGATGAGTCCACCTCTTCTAGCCGGTATACACTTTAGCAGGTATAAATTGATGCAATCCCTTTCTCAAGTTGAAGGTACCTTTGTCGACGTTGATGGCCGTTATGTCATCGTGGTTGGCCGTTTCAATCACCACGTCGTCGATAGTCTGGTGGAGGGCGCCGTCGACAGCCTGGTTCGCCATGGCGTTGATATGGAGCACATCGACATTGTGCATGTCCCCGGCGCCTGGGAACTGCCGCTGGCCGTCAAGCGTGTCCTCAAGGTGGTGAAACCTGACGCGGTCATCGCCCTGGGGGCGGTGATCCGGGGTGGTACACCGCACTTTGAGTATGTGGCGGGCGGCTGCAATACCGCCCTCAACCAGCTACAGCTCGAGTTCGATACGCCAATCGCCAACGGCGTGCTGACCGTGGAGTCGATCGAGCAGGCTATCGAGCGTGCCGGGACCAAAGCCGGTAACAAAGGGACCGAAGCGGCCATGGCGGCCATGGAAATGGTGTCGCTGTTGCGCGCTATTGCCTCGGGTGATGCTCATGAGTGAACGTCGCGAGCGCAAACCCTCGGCTGCCCAGCAAGGCCGACAGGCGGCGCGTGAGCTGGCGGTGCAGGGGCTGTATCAGTGGCACATGACCGGTAAACCGATCAACACCATTGAAGCCGAGTTCCGCAGCCATCTGCCCGATGCCGACATGGAAGATTATGAGAATTGGGCCAAGGTGATGGAAATTGCCGATAAGGCGCTGTTTCACGAGCTGCTGATCAATACGTCCCGTTTCAAGGCAGAGTTGGACCGTGAGATAGCACCGTTGCTTGACCGTCGTCTGGAAGACCTGGATGCCGTCGAGCTGGCCATCCTTCGCCTGGGGGCCTACGAATTGTCGCGGCGTATGGAAGTGCCTTATCGCGTGGTCATTAACGAAGGCGTTGAGTTGGCCAAGTCGTTTGGTGCCACCGACGGCCATAAATACGTGAACGGTATTCTCGACAAGTTAGCTATTCGCTTGCGGAGTGCTGAAGTCAGTGCGCGTCGTCGCTAACCGGCCCCATGGACCGGGTAACGGCGCGTTCTTGCTGACGCTGCGTTCAAGGGGCCTTTGTGCTTGCCGAATTTGATCTGATTCGACGTTATTTCACGTTGCCGACCCATGACGTCCACCAGCAGGGTGTGGCGCTTGGGATCGGCGATGACGCTGCCTTGCTTAACCCGCAACCAGGCCGCCAGCTTGTGGTGAGCGTGGATACGTCGGTGGTGGACGTTCACTTCCCCGGCGACGCGCCCGCTGAGGCCATCGGGCACCGTGCGCTGGCCGTGGCCCTGAGTGACCTGGCCGCCATGGGGGCGACGTCACGCTGGTGCGTGATGGCGCTGACACTTGATCAGTCGCAATTTGCTGACGATAACGCTGCCGATGCCTGGCTCTCGGGCTATGCGCGGGGGTTTGCCACACTGGCCGGTCGGCACGCCACAACGCTGGTGGGTGGCGACGTCACGTCGGGCCTGCTTTCTATCGCCGTGACCGTCATGGGGGACGTGCCCAATGCCACGGCGCTGACGCGTAGCGGTGCCCGACCTGGCGATGTGATTGCGGTGACCGGCGCCCTGGGTGGGGGAGCTGGCGGTTTGGCGCTGTGGCAACAGGGGGAACGCGACAGCGCACACCCGCTGCTTGAGCGCTATTTATGGCCCACGCCGCGCTTGGCCGCAGGCGAAGCGCTGCGCGAGTGGGCGACTGCGGCGATCGATATTTCAGACGGACTGTTAGCTGACCTGGGCCATCTGCGCGAGGCGTCTGGCGTAGGGGCAAGGTTATCGCTGGAGGCATTGCCCCTGGCTGAAGGCCTGGAACAGGCCCTGGGTCCAGAAGCGGCTCGCCAGGCCACATTGACCGGCGGCGACGACTATGAGCTATTGGTGACGTTGCCTTCGGCTCATGTCGAAAAAGCGCGCCAGCAGCTGGCAATGTCAGGCGTTCCGCTCCACGTGATTGGTGAGTGCAGCGACATCCCAGGCGTGCATGGACTTTCCGTCCAGCGCTATCACGGCTGGCAGCATTTCAAGGGAGAGACGCCATGAATCATGCCCCTGGGAGCGTTTGGCGTCGGCCCACGCATTTTTTTGCCTTCGGGCTTGGCAGCGGTGCCGTGCCCTTTGCGCCGGGTACGTTTGGCACGCTGGCGGCGATTCCTTTTTATTGGTTAATGGCCGATTTATCGCTAGGCTGGTACGCAAGTATCGTTTTTGTCGCCTTTGTGGTTGGCGTATGGCTATGTGATAGAACGTCCCACGATTTGGGCGTGCATGATCACTCCGGGATCGTTTGGGATGAATTTGTCGGCTACTGGATCACCATGGCGGCGGTGCCGTTTTCATGGGAGTCCGCACTGTGGGGCTTTGTGGTGTTCCGCATTTTCGATGTGTTCAAACCTTGGCCCATCCGCTGGGCGGACCGACGGGTGGCCGGCGGGTTTGGCATCATGATCGATGATGTGATGGCAGGGATCTACGCCTGGAGCATAATGCATCTGTGGTTTTGGTTGCATTGACCGTTTAATAGCGCTGCCCGTTGGCGCGTTTGGCTCAAGGGAGATGCCATGCGCAAGGAACGTTTGATTGTCCCCGTTCTGGCGATCATAGCCGTGCTGTGGGTAGCGGCACAGCTGCTTTCCAGCGTGTTGTTCGAGCGCAGTCTGCGTCAGGCGCTGGATGACCTGGCCGCCCGGGGCGAGTGGCGGGTGACGCGTACCGAAAGCGAACAGGGTTGGTTAAGTTCGCAGGGTCGGTTGATTCTTTCGCCGTTGCTCGGGCGGCCCTGGCGTCTGGAGCTTAACTATACCGCCCGCCACGGTATTTTAAGCACCGACGTGGAAGGTACGCTTTTACCCCGCCTCGATACCGTCCTCCAGCAAGCGCTGGGTGAAGTCTCTGCGCCTTCCGTGCCGCGTTGGCAGGGCACCTACCACACCTTGAGCGGGCACAGCGAGCTGCGTCTGGCGCTTGCTCCCTTCGTTATCCAGCAAAACGGCAGAGAGTTAACGGTGCGCGGTGGCCGGCTGCGCTTAGAGGGGGTTTACGGCGATTGGCGACTGCGGGCGATGATGGATCAACTGACGATTACCGATGGCCCGGCGGAGCTGCGTATCGGGCCTTCGGCGTTGGAGAGCCGTTACACCTACACCGAGGATGCCTATCACTTTACCCAGTCCGATTCCCTGCATATCGATAACGTGGCGCTGACTTACCCCGCCGCCTTTGATGTACATATGGCGCCGATTGACCTCAGCAGCCGGATGATGCTTGACGAGCAGGAGTTGCGCCTGAAAGGCGAACTGCGCATCGGTGAGGTCCGTGTGCCTTCCGAAGCGCCGGACACGCCGTTACTGCAAAACGCCCATACGGTGATGGAGCTTTCGCGGATCAATGCCGATGCGGTACGCGATACCATTCGCCAACTGCGCCAGGAGGCCGCCTGGGGAGATGCCCGCTTACCCTTGGCGGAGGGAACCCTGACACGTCTGCAGCCCGATTTGCGTCAGCTGTTAAGCGATTCACCGCGGCTGGATGTCGCGACCATCGCTGCCGACAGCCCGCTGCTGGGAATTCGGCTGGATGCCGATGGCGCCCTGTTCTTTGATAACCGTCAACTCGATGAACTGGACATCACCAAGCTGGGTGAGCCTGAAGAGCAGGCGCGCTGGCGGGAACGTATCGACGGGGACTTTACCTGGCACGATGCGCCGACCGTCGCAGCCCTCTGGCTGGGGCTGCCGTTGGGTACCCAGGAGCTGGCCTTCGACGTGGTGCGTGGCCAGTGGCGCGTCAATGGTCGTCCCATGCCTGATCTATGGCCCTGACCGTCAACGGTTGAAGTTTGTCTGATGTGCCCGCATTTCCTTCACAAAGCCGAGCGGCAATCGCCACTGGCAGGTGTTGATTGGAGGGTGCATGAGCGACCAGGAATTCGACCGAGACGACCAATTTTACGTGCAGGACGACAGCGACCCGACTTCGCAGGGTGAGGAAGACCAATTCCGATCAGATGGTGAGCGTGTCAGCTCAATGGTGCCCGCCAGTGACATGCTACCCGAACGTATCTACCTGTTACCGATCCATAATCGGCCCTTCTTTCCCGCCCAGGTGCAGCCGTTGGTCATCAACCGTGAGCGCTGGGAAGAAACCATGCGCCGGGTGGGCAATACCCCGCACCAGACCGTGGGGGTTGCCTATGTGGGCGAGCAGGGGATCGACGACCTGGATAGCGAAGGCTTTCCGACCATTGGCACGGCGGTCAAAGTCCACAAGATGAAGGGTGAGGATCAGCAGATCCAGTTTATTGCCCGAGGGGTGCAGCGCTTCAAGATCCAGCGGTGGCTTTCCAGCACACCGCCTTACCTGGTTGAGGTGAGCTACCCGAAAGAGCCGGTGGATGCAGAAAATGAAGAAACCCGCGCCTATGCGATGGCGATTATTAATGGGATCAAGGAATTACTGCCCATTAATCCACTCTACGGTGAAGAGCTCAAACACTACCTGAACCGCTTCAGTCCGCACCAGCCAGGCCCGCTGACTGATTTTGCCGCGGCGATCACGTCGGCCAAGGGACCGGAGCTTCAGGATGTGCTGTCGACGCTGGATGTTGCCGAGCGGATGCAGAAGGTACTGCCGCTGCTGCGCAAGGAAATCGACGTTGCCCAGCTGCAAAGCGAAATCAGCGAGCAGGTCAACGCGCAGATGCAGGAGCGCCAGCGTGAGTTCTTCCTGCGCGAGCAGTTGAAGGTCATTCAGCGCGAGCTGGGCATTTCCAAGGACGACCGCGAAAACGATGTGGATACCTTCCGCGCCCGCCTGGAGTCACTGGTGGTGCCCGAGCGGGTCCAGTCGCGGATTGACGATGAGCTGGACAAGCTCAGCGTACTGGAAACCGGTTCGCCTGAGTACGGCACCACGCGCAATTATCTGGACTGGCTGACGTCGCTGCCTTGGGGCGTGACCAGCCCGGATCAATTGGATCTGAATCATGCCCGGCAAGTCCTGGACCGTGATCACGACGGCTTGAAAGACGTCAAGGAACGGATTGTCGAATTTCTCGCCGAAGGGTCCTTCAAGGGTGATGTTGGCGGCTCGATCCTGCTGCTGGTAGGCCCGCCCGGCGTGGGTAAAACCTCTGTCGGCCGTTCGATTGCCGAGGCGCTGGGGCGTCAGTTCTATCGCTTTTCTGTCGGCGGCATGCGCGATGAAGCCGAGATCAAGGGGCACCGGCGTACCTATGTCGGCGCGATGCCTGGCAAGCTGATTCAGGCGTTCAAGGAAGTCGAAGTCGAGAATCCGGTGATCATGCTGGATGAAATCGACAAGCTGGGTCAGTCCTTCCAGGGGGATCCGGCATCGGCACTGCTCGAGGTGCTCGACCCGGAGCAGAACGTCGATTTCCTCGACCACTATCTGGATGTCCGCATGGACCTCTCCAAGGTGTTGTTTGTGTGTACGGCCAACACCCTGGATTCCATACCCAGTGCGCTTTTGGACCGCATGGAGCAAATTCGCCTGTCGGGCTACATCGCCGAGGAAAAGCTGGCCATTGCCAAGCACCATCTATGGCCCAAGCTGCTCAAGCGCGACAACCTGCCCAAGAAGCGTATTCAGCTCAGTGACGCCGCGCTCAAGCAAGTGATTGAGGGCTACGCCCGGGAAGCAGGGGTGCGTCAGTTGGAGAAACAGCTGCACCGCATCGTGCGTAAGGCGGCTGTCAAGCTGCTGGAAGACGACATTGAGACCGTCAAGGTGTCGGTGAAGAACCTTGAAGAATTCCTGGGCGCGCCCATCTTCCGCAAGGAAAAAGTCCTGAAAGGCGAGGGCGTGGTGACCGGGCTTGCCTGGACAGCGATGGGCGGCGCCACCTTGCCCATTGAGGCGGGCAAGGTTCATTCACTGGATCGCGGCTTCAAGCTTACCGGCAAACTTGGCGATGTCATGCAGGAGTCGGCCAATATCGCCTACAGCTATACGCTTGGCCATCTGCAGGAATACGGTGCCGATAGCGACTTTTTCGACTCTGCCTTTGTGCACTTGCATGTGCCGGAGGGCGCCACGCCCAAGGATGGCCCCTCGGCGGGGGTCAGCATGACGACGGCGCTGCTGTCACTGGCGAGGCATCAGGCCATAGACCGGCCGCTGGCCATGACGGGGGAATTGACACTCACCGGCCAGGTGCTGCCCGTGGGCGGGATTCGCGAAAAAGTGATTGCGGCGCGCCGCAGTGACATCTTTGAAGTCATCCTGCCAGAAGCAAACCGGCGTGATTATGAAGAGCTGCCCGATTACCTCAGAGAAGGCATGACGGTGCATTTTGCCAATCGGTATCGTGACGTGGCCAAGGTCGTGTTCAAATAGCTAATTAAGCGAATGCATAATTGACTTGCTTAATTGATGATACGGCTATCGATAATCATCGTTAAATTAGTCTCTCTGGCAATTAACGTTTAGCCTTGTATAACCTTTTAAACGCTATCCCTTCGGGTAGCGTTTTTTTCTTTGTAGATCACTATTTAGTTTTTACGCTCAAGGTCGATATCAGTAAAAGCTTTTCAAAAAAAATACATTCTTCACAGGGATCACTATGCGCAACAACCAACCCGTCACGCAGCAAGAATACCCATTAACCGAAGAGACCGTGCTGATATCGCGCTCGGATTTGAAAGGCAACGTGACCTATGCGAACCCGACGTTTGTTGAAGTGAGCGGTTACTCCCGCGATGAGTTGATTGGCGCGCCGCATAATCTAATCCGACACCCGGATATGCCCGAAGCGGCCTTTGCGGATTTATGGAAAACCCTGAAGTCAGGCACTACCTGGCAGGGGCTGGTCAAGAACCGCCGTAAAAATGGTGATCATTACTGGGTGCATGCCACGCTTGCCCCGCTGCGCGACGGTGACCGTATCGTGGGCTACACCTCGGTACGCCGAAAAGCCAGTCCCAAGGCCGTGGCCAAGGCGGAAAAGGTCTACGCCGAGATGCGTGAGAAGGGCAAATCCAGGCATTACACCCTGGTACGCGGTGCGATTCGACGCAAGGGGCTGACGGGCATCATCTCGCGTTTCAAGTTTACGAGCCTGCGCGCAAAATTGATTGGTATGGTGTTGGCCGCCGTGCTGCTGCTTGGGGTTGCGGGCGGGTTAGGTATCTACGGGTTGATGGCGTCCGGCGAGCGTCTGACGACGCTTAGCCGCTCTGGACTGGACAACGTGGCCAGTTTGCAGCATATCGAACAAACCGTGGGTCAGGTGCTTGAGCAGTTGGAGCCTGCCGTACGCAATCCGCGCAGCGTCGAGGCCGACGAGCTGTCCGAGGCCCTGGCGGTTCGACTGGATAACTTGCAGGCCCGCTGGGAAGATTATCAGGCTCATGAAGATGCCAGCCAAGCACTGGCGTCCTTTGGCAGCGCGCTGGACAACTGGAGCGGCGGCGTGGAGCAGGCGACAACGGCGCTTGTCGATGGCAACGGCTTCGGCGCTTATGAGGCGTTGAACGATGTTGTGCTTCCAAACGCGCGCACCCTGCGCGAGCAGGCCAGCCAGTTGGTGGAAAATGAGCGCACAACCGCTGCGGACATGTTGGCAGAAGCGGAGCAAGGCCGCCAACAGATGCTGGTTGCCCAACTGGTGCTAGTGGGCTTGGGCGCGCTGATCATGATCGGCTTGAGCGTACTGATCCTGAAATCGATCATGCGCAGCCTGGCCGGCGCACGTTATGTGACCTTCCAGATTGCTGCCGGTAACCTGGCGGCCAGGGAGCGTCGCCAAACCGGTGATGAGCTGGGCGAGCTACTGTACTCCCTCGACACGATGCGTTTCAGCCTGTCGGGTATCGTGGGCGACGTTGAAAACCGTGTCTCGGTGGTTACCCCGGCCATTCAGCAGATCGCCGCCGAAAACGAGGAACTGGCCTCGCGTACCGAGCAGCAGGCATCGTCGCTGCAGGAGACGGCTTCCAGCATGGAAGAGATGACCTCGACCGTGCAGCAGAACACCGATAACGCCCGTCAGGCGAGCGAGCTGGCGGTTCAGAACGCGAAGAGCACCCAGGAAACCGGCGAGCAGATGCAGCAACTGGTGGAGCGCATGCAGCGGATCGCCCAAAGCGCTGAAAAAATGACCGAGATGATCAGTGTGATCGACGGCATTGCCTTCCAGACCAATATCCTTGCCCTTAACGCCTCGGTTGAGGCAGCCCGGGCGGGGGAGCACGGCCGCGGATTCGCGGTGGTGGCCAGCGAAGTGCGCAATCTGGCCGGCCGCAGTGCCGAGGCGGCTCAGGAAATTCGCCGCATGATCGACAGCACCACCCAGGAAGTCACCGGTGGTCGCAGTGCTGTCGAGGTGGCGGAGAAGGCCATTGATTCGGTCATGCGCCAGGCCAGCAAAGTAAGCGAACTGATGGAGTCGATCAGCACGGCGTCCAGTGAGCAGAGTAGCGGCATCGGCCAGATCAACTCGGCGATTGCTGAGATGGACGATGTGACGCAACAAAATGCCACCAAGGTTCAGTCGATCGCCGCATCGGCGGATAACCTGTCTCTGGAAGCTTTCGAATTGGCTAACGTGGTGGATGCGTTCCGCCTGGAAGGGGCTCAGGAAGAGAGCACTAAAATAGCGCGCGCGCACCTGGAAAGAATGAATCAAGCGACGGCAAAAACCACCAAGTCACTGCCCAACCACTCTGCCACGACAAAAGGGCGCGAGGCGGAAAGTGACACCGCTGATCAGTGGGATGAGTTTTAACGCTGGGATGCGTCCAGATAATTGCGCCCGCCACTTGGCGGGCGCAATGGGTTTAGCTCATTCGTCGGGGTGGAACTCAAGCGCTACCGAGTTGATGCAGTAACGCAACCCGGTGCTTTGGGGAGGGCCGTCAGGGAAAACATGACCCAGGTGGGCATCGCAGTGGGAACACACCACTTCGGTGCGCACCATGCCATGTGACGCGTCCTGATGCTCTTCGACGCAGCGGTTGCCAAGCGGGCGGTCAAAGCTTGGCCAGCCACAGCCCGCATCAAACTTGTGTTCGTTCTCGAACAGAGGGGCATGGCAGCAAACGCAATGGTAGATACCCTGCACTTCTCTGACCTGGTAGTCCCCGGTAAACGGCCGCTCGGTGCCTTTTTCGCGGGTAACACGGTACTGTTCCGGCGTGAGTTGCTCTTGCCATTGATCCGGGGATTTTTCGATTTTTGCCATGGGGGTCTCCTCTCCCGCTTCCTGACTCAGGCTAGCGTATCACTACTTGAATGACAGTACGTTGCCTGCCTGAGTTCAGGATGCGCAATATCCCGCAAAATCGCCAGCCATACCATCAAACGCTGGCTGCCCCTCCGTTACTACGCGGGTCGTGAGCGCTTTCAATCAGCCCGCCTGGGTGATGAACGATACCCCCCGCATGGCCCATGGTGTCGCTAAACGGTTCGTCGAGCATTTCGACGTCGTGCCCAGCCGCCTTGAGCGCTGCCACCAGTTTGGCGTCAAAACGATCCTCGAGTTTTAAATTCATGCTCGCTTCGCCCCAGGTGCGGCCCAGGAGCCAGCGGGGTGCGGTAACCGCCTGCTGCAACGGCATGTGATGAAACGCGTAGCGTGAAAAGACCGCGGCTTGTGTTTGCGGCTGACCCTCACCGCCCATGGTGCCGTAGACCATGGTGCGGCCATCGTTAAATCGGGCCAGCGCCGGGTTAAGCGTATGGAAAGGCTTGCGCCCCGGGGCCAGTCCCCGCAGCGCTTCGGGGTCAAGCGAGAAGCTGATGCCGCGGTTCTGCCACAGCACGCCGCTTTCCGGCAGCACCACGCCACTGCCGAACTCCCAATAGATGCTTTGGATGAAGCTGACCGCGCGACCTTCGCTATCCACCGTGCCCATCCAGATGGTATCGCCTGGTGCCGGTTCGTGGGGCCAGGGGAGCGCTTTGGATGCGTCGATCTGGGCAGCCTCAGCGGCAATGCGTTCGTCGCTGAGTAATCCTTGAAGCGAGCTGGGAACCCGTGCCGGGTCGGTCACGTATTGGTCACGCAGCATGAAAGCGCGCTTGGTGGCTTCAATCAGGCCATGCAGGTGATCGAAACCATTGGGCTCGGCGGCTTGAATACGCTCGTAAATGGCAAGGATCATCAGCGACGCCACTCCTTGAGTGGGAGCGGGCAGATTGTACAGGGTGGCATCGGCGAGGCTGACTTCCAGAGGCGTCACGCGTTGAGCACGATAGTCCTGAAAGTCTTTCAGTCTCAGGGGGCTGCCCAACGCTTCCAGGTCGGCTGCCATACTCTGGGCCAACTCGCCGCGATAAAAATCATCCAGCCCTGCCGTGGCGAGTCGTTCCAGCGTTGCGGCTAAACGTGGCTGGCGCAGCCGGTCGCCTTCACGGGGCACTTGGCCATCGACCAGAAGCGCCTCGCTGAACCCGGGGCTTTGCGATAGGCGCTCGAGGTGCTTGGCGGTCAGCGTTTCCTGGCTCTTGGAAACCGCGACGCCTTTTTGTGCATGACCAATGGCATCGGCCAGCAGGGTTGTCAGCGGTAGAGACTTGCCCCAGTCGGCGGCAACCGTGAGCGCTTCCTGCCAGCCGCTTACCGTCCCGCCCATGGTGAGGGCCGCTTTGGGGCCGCGCTCGGGAATCTGTGTGCCACCGGCATAGAAATCCGCGTTGGCCAGACCCGCGGCTGGGCCGCAGGCATCAATGGCCACTGGCGCTTTGCCAGGCTCATGGATTAACCAGAAGCCATCACCGCCAAGGGCGTTCATGTGCGGATAGACCACGGCGATAGTGGCAGCGGCCGCGACCATGGCTTCTATGGCGTTGCCGCCCTGCTTGAGTATATCCCGCCCGGCGCTGGCGGCGAGGTGGTGCGGCGCGACACAGCTACCGCTGAAGCTACGTTGGGTATGGAGCATAAGCTGTCCTTTTGTTATTGAGCCTGGGGCTTACCAGCCAATGGCGGCGGGTAGCCAGGTGGCGATGCCTGGAAATAGTATCACCATGGCAATGGCGAGAAACTGCAAAGCGATAAAGGGTAGCACGCCGAGGTAGATATCCAGCGTTGTAACGCCCTCCGGGGCGACCCCTTTAAGGAAAAACAGTGACCAGCCGAAGGGCGGCGTCAGAAACGAGGTTTGCAGTACCAGCCCCACAAGAATGCCCAGCCACACCATGTCGACGCCCATCTGGATAAAAAATGGCAAGAACAACGGCAGGGCGATATAGCTGATTTCGATCCACTCGAGAAAGAAGCCGAGCACAAACATCAGCAGCAGCATGAACAGCAGCGCGCCTATCTCACCGCCTGGTACCCATTCGAACATACGTCCCACCAGATGCTCGCCGCCGAGACCGCGAAACGCGAGGCCGAATACCTGCGCGCTGATCAGGATAAAGAACACCATGGATGAGATGATCAGCGTTGCCTTGGCGACTTCGGTCAGAAGGTTAATATTAAGCCGCCCGGAGCTGGCAACAAATACCAGGGCGCCCAGGGCACCCATGGCGGCCGCTTCGGTGGGTGCGGCAATGCCGCCGATGATCGAGCCAAGCACGGCAACGACCAGGCCGACCGGCGGACCTACCACCAGTATGACCTTGCGTAACAATTGTGCCTTGCCCATTTGGGCCCGCTCTTCGGCAGGGATAGGTGGCATTAGGTGGGGTTTCCAGGCAGCGAGTGCCAGAATGGCAATAATGTACACCGCAGCAAGGGTCAAGCCTGGCATCATGGCGGCGGCGAACATGGTGCCCACCGACTCACCCAGGATTTCTGCCAGTAGAATGAGTACCAGGCTGGGCGGAATAATCTGTCCCAGCGTACCCGAGGCGCATATCATCCCGCTGGCAAGCGCTTTGGGATAGCCACGGCGCAGCAGGGTGGGAAGCGTGAGCAGGCCAAGCGTCACGATAGTGGCCCCGACGATGCCCGTGGCCGCGCCGAGCAGCACGCCGACGAAGATGATCGCCACCCCCATGCCGCCCGATATGTTACCGAATAGGTGACCGACCACGTCGATCAGTTCGGCGGCGAGTTTCGACTTTTCGAGCATTACCCCCATGAACACGAAAAGCGGGATGGCCATGAAGGTGTAATTGGTCACCACGCCGTAGATGCGGGACGGCAGCAGGTTGAACAGCATCGGCCCAAAGCCGATAAAACCAAACACAAAGGCGGTTGTCGCGATGCTGATTGCCACTGGGATACCGATCAGCAGCATGATGAAAAAGGCTCCGATCATGCCGATCGCCAGCCATTCATTTAAAGACATAGGTCAGTCACCTTGTGCGGGGAGTGCGAACGCATTGCGCAACGCATGAGCGAGCCCTTGCAGCGCAAGCAGGGTGAAGCCAAAGGGAAGGATCGCTTTCAAAACCCAGCGGTAGGGTAGGCCGCCGGGGTTGGGTGATCCTTCCCCGCGGCCAAAGGATTGCGCGACCCAGGGAAGCGTCAGCCAGGCGATGTATGCGCCCATGATCAGCAGGGCGAGCCCGCCAAACACTTCGATGGTACGCTTTACGAGCACTGGAAAGTGTTCGTAAAAGACGTCGACCCGAACCTGTTCGTCGTTAAGCAGCAGATATGCCATGCCGAACAGGGCAATGGGCGATATCAAGTGCCACTGCAGCTCTTGCAGCCACAGGGCACCGAAGTTGAACAGGTAACGCAGTATTACGTCACCGGAAACCAACGCTACCAGCAGCACACAGGTCCAGGCGGCGATCCGGCCAAATAGCCGGACCAGCGCTTCGATACCCTTAACGAAATTTTCTACCGCTCGCATATCACACTCCGATGATATCGCTTAACCAGGCGCGTTCGCTGGCGCCTGCCCAGCGGTCGTGTTGAGCCTTGAAGGCCATGTAGCTGTCGTGGATTTTGCGCACCGCTGGGTCAGCGTTGGCCTCGGTTTGGAGGGTATCCAGCGTGGCTTCGCGCAGTGCATTGACGATCGGTTCAGGCAGTTGGTTGGCGATAACGCCGTGATTATCGACCAGGTCGGTCATGGCTTCGCCGTTGACGGCTTCCGACCAGGTCAGGCTTTCCAGACAGGCGGCCATGCACGCCGAACGAACAATCATTTGCAGGTCTGCTGGCAGGCTGTCCCAGTGGGATTTGGAAATCAGCAGCTCACCGGTGGTGGAGGGTTCGTGCCAGCCGGTGGTGTAATAGTATTTCGCAGCGTCCTGAAGTCCCATGCGGCGGTCCTGGAATGGGCCGACGAATTCGGCGGCGTCTATCACGCCGCGTTCCAGTGCCGGGAAAATCTCACCGCCCGGCAGCACGCGGGCATCGACGCCAAGGGATGAGTAGACCTTTCCGGCCAGGCCGGGAACGCGCATGCGCAGGCCGTCAAGCTGGCTGATGTCTTCAATCGGTTCGCGGAACCAGCCGGTCATTTGTACGCCGGTATTGTTCAGCGGGAAGGCGACCATGCCATACGGCTCGTAAAGCTCGTGCCAAAGCTCGAGACCGCCGCCGTGGTAAAGCCATGCCATATGGCCCATAAAGCTCATGCCGAACGGCACGGTGGTGAAATACTGGGCGGCAAAGGTCGTGCCCGACCAGAAATAGCTATTGGCCGCGTTCATTTGGATAGTGCCGCTCTGCACCGCTTCAAACCCCTCGAGCGCCGGGATCAGCTCACCCGCCGCAAAGTGTTGAATATTGAGGCGGCCGCCCGACATGGTGTTGATTTTGTCGATGACATCGGTGGGGCTGCCGGGGCCTTCGACATAAAACGGAGAACCTGGCCCGTAGGCATTGGTCATGCGCCAGTTGAAGGTCTCGGACGACTGTGCTCGCGCAATGCTGGGGGCTCCCAATACCAACCCGGCAGTGGAAGAGACAGCGGCAGTGGTAAGAAACTTGCGGCGTGTAAAGGTCATGGGTCACCTCTTGGCGGTCGAGAAATAAAATTTGTTCCACCAAGGTGTTAGCAATCGCCATGCCATAAAATCGATTTTATTTTAAATAAAAGATTTTTACAGCGTTTATCGGCTGTCGCTTACCGTAGCCGTGGCGGTCTGTGCACTCGGATGGCGCGCCGGTTACGCTTTGCGCACCACCTTGAGGCGGTTATGTGCCGACGTTGATGGAAATGACGTTGCCGGTTAGACAAGAGTGGTTGGGCCGGGAATGCTTGACAGTTGAATAAGGGCTGAGTAACATACGCGCCACCTCGACGAGGCATTGCGACGTCCCATTCGTCTAGTGGTCCAGGACACCGCCCTTTCACGGCGGTAACAGGGGTTCGAACCCCCTATGGGACGCCAACTGGTTCGTTGCGGTGTCGGAGTGCGGGAATAGCTCAGTGGTAGAGCATCGCCTTGCCAAGGCGAGGGTCGGGAGTTCGAATCTCCTTTCCCGCTCCAATAGCGTGATTTGCAGTGGTGGATAGGCCCGAGGGTCGGGAGCTGGTGCGCCAGCCCGGTCAAATCTCCTTTACCGCTCCAAACAACATTACGCTTACATCTGTGTCCCATTCGTCTAGTGGTCCAGGACACCGCCCTTTCACGGCGGTAACAGGGGTTCGAACCCCCTATGGGACGCCATCTCGTACTTGTCTTTTGCGTTGCGGGAATAGCTCAGTGGTAGAGCATCGCCTTGCCAAGGCGAGGGTCGGGAGTTCGAATCTCCTTTCCCGCTCCAATATTGTGATTTGCAGTGATGGATAGGCCCGAGGGTCGGGAGCTGGTGCGCCAGCCCGGTCGAACTCTCTTTTCCGCTCCAAGCGCACCCACCTCTATCTTTCTCTTCTCCCGTTGTTTGTTTATCGCCTTCCGGGACAGAACTGTTTGAAAAAATAGTTTGCGCCCTAATATCTAACGTCTACGCATGTGATGACTTCCTTATTTTTGCTGACAGGACATATTTATGGCCGAACCGGCATTGTCGATACGTGGCCTTACCAAGGAGTACGGTAACGGCTTTCAAGCGTTAAAAGGTATTGATCTCGACGTCCAGCAGGGGGATTTTTTTGCGCTCCTGGGCCCCAATGGCGCAGGCAAGTCCACCACCCTTGGCGTGGTCTGTTCGCTGGTGCAGAAGACCCAGGGGCAGGTGTCGGTCTTTGGTATCGATATCGATAAAGACTTCTCCAAGGCGAAATATCAGATTGGCGTGGTACCCCAAGAGTTTAACTTTAACCAGTTCGAAAAAGTGCTCGATATCGTGCTGGCGCAGGCGGGCTACTACGGCATGACGCGTCGTGAGGCGCTGCCTCGCGCCGAGCAGCTGTTGACCGATCTGGGGCTGTGGGACAAGCGCAATGGGAGCGCACGCATGCTGTCCGGCGGCATGAAGCGCCGCCTGATGATTGCGCGCGCCTTGATGCACCGGCCTAAATTGCTGATCCTCGACGAGCCGACCGCGGGCGTGGATATCGAGCTACGCCGGAGCATGTGGGAGTACATGCGCCGCATCAATCGTGACGAAGGCACCACGATCATTTTGACGACGCATTACCTGGAAGAGGCCGAGAGCCTGTGCCGTAATATCGCGATCATTAACCACGGCGAAATCGTCCGTAATACCAGTGTGCGGGAGTTGCTCACCGAACTGAGTCGGGAGACCTTTCTTCTGGACCTTGCTGGCCCTGTCAGCGAGCCCCCCGTGGTGGAGGGCTTTGACATACAGCGGGTGGAAGCCTCGCAGCTATCCTTGGTGATTCATCGCGGCCAGCGACTTAACGATGTGTTTGGTGCATTAACCGAGCAGGGCTTGCAGGTCGTCTCCATGCGCAACCGTGCCAACCGTCTTGAGGAGATGTTCGTGTCGATGGTGGAAGGCAGTCAGAACGCGATCGACCAACGGGCAGAGCAGCCTCAAACACGGGAGGCGCAGGTATGAACGCCAGCCAAACGCTCATCGCCTTGTGGACGCTGGTGCTCAAGGAGATCAAGCGCTTCACGCGGATATGGCCGCAAACCCTGTTGCCGCCCTCTATCACCATGGCCATGTACTTCATTATCTTTGGCAATCTGATCGGCTCGCGTATTGGGGCGATGGACGGCTTCACCTACATGGATTTTATTGTTCCCGGCCTGATCATGATGTCGGTGATCACCAACAGCTATTCCAACGTGGCCTCCAGCTTCTTCTCTAACAAGTTCCAGCGTTCGATCGAGGAGATGATGGTCTCGCCGATGCCTAACTGGGTCATTTTATCCGGTTTCATCTTTGGCGGTATGGCCCGTGGTCTTGGCGTCGGGCTGATCGTGACCATCGTGTCGCTGTTTTTCACTCGCCTTACCGTCGAGCATCCGTTTTTGACCGTGCTGGTGGTGGTGCTGACGTCGGCGCTATTCTCCATCGGTGGTTTTATCAACGCGCTGCTGGCCAATAAATTTGACGACATTTCCATCGTACCGACCTTTATCCTCACGCCGCTGACCTACCTCGGTGGGGTGTTTTACTCGATTTCCATGCTGCCCGACTTCTGGCAGGGCGTGTCGATGCTCAATCCGATTCTGTACATGGTGAATGTTTTCCGCTATGGCTTTCTGGGGGTATCGGATATCCCGGTTGGCTGGGCCTTGGCAGCCGTGCTGGGCTTCATTGTCGTGCTGTTTATCGTCGCGCTTCGCATGTTGGAGCGCGGCAAAGGAATCCGGAGTTAAGTCATGCCGCATCGACCCGAAACGCTGATGGAGGCGCCATTGGGGCGCGAGTCCGCCTATCCGGAAGCGTATGACCCAGACCTTCTGTACCCGATTCCCCGGGCGGCGAACCGAGCCGCCTTGGATATTGATGAAGGCCGTCTGCCGTTTGTAGGCGAGGACGAGTGGCATGCGTTTGAGGTTTCCTGGCTGAACGGGCGCGGCAAACCGGTAGTGGCCGTCGCACGCTTTCGTTTGCCCGCCGATTCACCCAATCTGATCGAGTCGAAATCCTGGAAGCTATACCTCAACAGCTTCAACCAGACCCGCTTTGCCCACCGCGACGATGTGATCGCGAGGCTAACTCAGGATTTAGCAGGTGCCGCGACAGCACCGGTCAGCGTCGAGCTGTTTGATGTGGACGCTGACGCCCTGGCACCTCAACAATTGCCGGGCGAGTGCCTGGATGCCCTTGATATCGAGGTAAGCGATTACACACCCAGCGCTGACCATCTGACGACAGGGGAGCAGGTGGTGGAAGAGACACTGTACTCGCACCTCTTGAAATCCAACTGCCCGGTGACCGGTCAGCCGGATTGGGGCAGCGTGATGATTCGCTACACAGGGCCGAAGATCGAGCGCGAGGGGCTATTGCGCTATTTGATCGGCTATCGCCAGCATCAGGACTTTCACGAGCATTGCGTCGAGCATATTTTTACCGACCTGATGCGGCGCGCCAAACCCAGTGAATTATTGGTGCTGGCGCGCTATGTACGTCGCGGCGGGTTGGATATCAGCCCCTGGCGTGCGACACCGGGACTGGCGCCGCCCAGCCCGTTGCGTCTGGCAAGACAATAAATGATTGCGCTAAAGTAGCGCTCATCTCATTGAATCGATGGAGTCATCATGGACGCACTTACGCTGCTGCACGAACGTAGCTCCATGGGCAAGCTGAACGAGCCAGCGCCCAACGCCGAGCAGCTTGGCGCTATCTACCAGGCTGCGCTGCGTGCCCCCGACCATAAAGAGCTGCGCCCCTGGCGGTTTATCGAATTCAGCGGCGAAGGGCGCGAACGCCTGGGTGAGCTGTTCGCCGAGGCCGAGTTTCAGGAAGACCCGCATGCCGGAGATTCCGTGCTTGACTCGGCGCGCAAAAAACCGCTGCGTGCGCCGATGATCATTGCCGTGATCGCCAAGGTGACGCCGGACATCGCCAAGGTGCCCAAGATGGAGCAGGTAATCTCCGCCGGCTGCGCGGCCCACGGTATTCTGCTGGCGGCTCATGCGCTCGGTTTGGGTGCCATGTGGCGCAGCGGCAAGTACGCCTTCGACCCTGTGGTGCGCAAGGGGTTGGGCCTGGAAGACGACGACGAGGTCGTTGCGTTTATTTATCTGGGCACGCCCGCAGGTCGCCACAAACCGCTTCCTGAGCATCGCGCCGATGACTTTGTCGAACGCTGGAGTTAGCCATGGCCGCCAGTCGTCAAGCAGGCGTGCCCTATCCGCGCTTAGCGTTAACCGAAGGGCCTGATGACCTCGCTGCCTTTCAGCAGTGGTTAAGCGAGGCGATTCCCATGGTGGGGGCACTGGGCATCACACGGATGGATCGCCAGGGTGACACGCTTACCTGGCAGCTGGCGCTGGCGCCCAGCCTGAATGACAAAGGTACCGGTTTTGGCGGTGCGCTCACCGCCCAAGCGACGCTGCTGGGCTGGTGCTGGGTAACGCTATGGCTGCGCGCGCAGGGCAGAGCACAAGATGTGGTCGTCGCCGACGCCAGCCAGCGCTTTCATGCGCCGGTGACGAGCGATTACCACATGATGTGCAGCCCGCAAGACTCCCAGGGCCCGATAAAACTCGCCGACAGGCTTCATGAACGCGGTAGAGGGCGGATTACGCTGGACCAAAAGCTCTATTGCGGTAACACGCTGTGCCTGGAAGCGACCGGTAGCTACGTGGTTCTTCCTGAGGCTTGATCCGAAAACGGCTTGCTATTTGGCAGCTTAGCCCATAGAATACGCGCCGTTCTGTTGGGAAAAGCACCGCTGGTCTCAAAAGAGCAAACAACGCGGAGGAGTGTCCGAGTGGTCGAAGGAGCACGCCTGGAAAGTGTGTAAGTCGAAAGGCTTCGAGGGTTCGAATCCCTCCTCCTCCGCCAAAAACATAGATTAAGCCGCTGATTTCAGCGGCTTTTTTGTTTCCTGCTTATAGCTGACCCACACCTTGGCCCACACTTTCGTATTGGCTTCTACAGAATCACAGTGAACGCCTTTGAACGATTCTCCTTTTTAGACATCGCAAATTTATCGGCTCGTAGTGGATTGTTTCCACTTTCATTGAATGGATGAAGCTTTCCACGCAGGCGTTTTCCCAGCAGTTGCCTTTAAGGCTCATACTTTGACGCAACTGCTGCGTTCGCAGCCGATCCAGGTAGGCGCGTGAACAGTACTGGCTTCCATGGTCACTGTGACAGATCACCCCGATGCGGAAATTACGTCGCCACAGCGCCATTTCCAGCGCATCGCAGACCAGGTAGGTCTGCCGTCATCTTGGTATTCATGGACCAGCCGACGACAGAGCGCGAATACAGGTCAATGATGACGGCTAGATACAGCCAACCTTCAGAGCTCATCAGGTACGTGATGTCACCGGCCCACTTCTGGTTCGGGGCGGTTGCCACAAAGTTCTGCTCCAATAAGTTGGGCGACACAGGCAAGCTATGGTCGCTGTCTGTGGTGACGACGAACTTGCGGGCAGCCTTTGGCACCTACGACTGGCGCCGCATAATGGCACCTATCTTTTTGACATCATATGGGTGACCATCGGTCGCCAGTGTAGCCTGAATGCGTCGAGCCCCATTGAGCTGCTTGCTCTGGCCGAATTCCTCTTTCACGCGACGAGCATCATGTCATGAGATATGACATTGAGTTTGTAGCTGGGTCGTTCGGGTTGCTCGCGTGCATTGCGTCGCTTCAACAGCAAAGAGTTGCTGATCACCGACAGCGAGCTGGTGGTCATGTCGATAACACCAATTATGGGGTGCAACAGGCTGATGGCGGCGGGTTTGTTGGTGCCGGCGATCATCATCACGACGTGGAGGCCCGAGGTCATGCATGACGCGAATGGCTGCTACCAACTCCTGCTTGAGGGTATCAGCCACGGCCACCTGACACAGAGCCTTACCACCGACGGCGATGGTTACCACGTTGCCCCTTTTTTCTAGTACCTACTACAGTACCGATTAACGAAAGACTGCGTTTTAATGACAACTCCAAGGCTCTTTCTTGGCGTTGTCTTTAACGTTCTGGTCGACGAAGCGGTAATACTCTTCCTTGAAGCGGTTCCATCGGTCAGCGCTGACCTCGATCCCATGGCGTATAAGGATCTTTTCGACATCATCAATGCATAGCCGCAGCGCATCGTAAGCGAGACAGATATGCCTGTGTTTTTCGTCGTAGACTACCTTATCTATCCCGTAAAGCTGATCGATATCCGCTATTGCGTCGTCGATGCGCTCACGCTCATGGCGTTGGATTTTTAAATTCCGAGTCACTAATGTGTTTTCGGAAACGCCTAAGCGATGCTCTTGATGTTTCGGTTTCATAATGATCCCCCGCATGATTTAAAGGGTGTTTCACTCCTTATCTGCTTTATCGCCGTGCCCACCGTGATGTCGATGCATAAAAAAATGCATCAATGGACAGGCTGCCAAAAAAAGTAAAGGTAAGGCCTGAAAGAGGTGAAAGCGGTGATCTGTTCCCATCAAGTAACCCACCAAAATGACAAACCCGGCAAGCGGTATCCACATCATCAGCAGACGGCTAGTTTTTTGACTCATAGGCACTCCTATAGCACTTCCGGGGGTAAAGAGGTAACGGTTGTTTGTCGATGGTTATATGCCCACGTTACCCCAAAAATAGCCCGTTAATCTGAATTTAAACTGAAATTACACGCCGTAGTTATCTGAAGTCGCCTAGTTTTTTATAACATATCAACCTGAAACAGATTTCAAAACGGTCGACAAAAATTGACTTGTGACAATATTGAGGTATCGGGTTTGGTTTCTCTTTGACCTGCGGGCTACCTATAGGTTGTAGGCTTATAACGGAAGTTAACTCTGTCTTCTTCCATTTTTATTGGAGTAAGGCGACTTCTCGACCCGCAACACGATGAGAGGAAATTGATATGGCTAAGTATAAGAAGATCGTTGCCATTGCGTTGGCTGCAAGCCTTGGTGCCACAAGCAGCGCCACCTTCGCTCAAGGCATGAACCAAGGCGCCCAAGGTCAGGGCGGAATGATGGGCGGCCAAAGCGGCATGGGTCCTGGCATGATGATGGGAGGCCAAGGTGGCATGATGCCTTGCCCCATGATGGGTGGTATGGGTCCGATGTCCGGCATACTCGACGACGAACAAATGAGCTCGATGCGCGAGATGCGCCAGGAACATCGCTCTACTCAATTGGAGCGGATGGGAGAAATGATGAAACTGAGTGATGACATGATGATAATCATGCAGGCCGAGCGGCCTGATCCGGAGGAAGTAAAAGCGCTGCACGGTCAAATGGCTAACCTACATGGCGACATGATGGCCGATAAAGTGAGCATGCATAATCAGATGCAGGACCTGTTGACCGACGAGCAGCGACAACAGATGAAGGGAAACATGCCAAGCCACCATGGCCAGCAATAAGCCTTGGTGAGTACCACTTTGTGAATTAGGAGTGATGCCATGTGCCGATGGAAGCTGTGATGGCACTGTTTGACCAAAAACCGGATATCGACGGTACTGGTTTAGCCGGTATTGCGATTGATACACCGTGTACACCGAGGCCGCAAGACGAGCCTTACTAGGTATTCGCGTTTACGGATCAGGGACATAAACCCTCTATAATGCTATCAGTGGGGGCGGGCTATTCTCCCAGGCACGGCGCATAGCTTGCGGGTGCTCTACTATTTTTCGACTCTCGGTGGTCATCGACTTAGGTGCGGGACATGCTTGGTTGATTAATCAGGAGGTCAGATGATGACTCTTTTGGAGCAATACAGATTACTGCTGGCACTGGCGATTGGCGTCGTAGGCAGCGTTTTCTGTCTGTATTCGCTTGCCCGCGCGATAGGCCTGACACGTCAGGAGCCGGGCAAGGATGTGCCGGCGAGTTCCGGAGCTCTGTCGCGGGATCCGGTATGGGGGCGCTATCACGCCCGCTACTACGGATATGGGTTGCTGTTTCTGGCCTTTGATATGGAGATGGCGTTCATGTACCCGTGGGCAGTGGTTTACAAGGAAGTAGGGCTGGTTGCCTTGCTTGATATGGGCGTGTTTCTGGCGATTCTCTTTCTTGGCCTGCTTTACGGATGGAGCCAGGGGGCTTTCAGGCGGCAATGAGTTTTGATTCAGCAATAAACATAACGGGCGCACGACAGAAACGGCCCTCAGTGCTGCAGAAGCTGGTTTCTCGGGCCCTGGCGCGTAATCTGGGCTGTCTGATCGTTCCCGGGCCTGAGATTGCCCTGGCGCATGGTCTGGACGTGACCGCGGCAGGCATGCGAACCAGTACTACGCCTCGCGATGCAAGCGTGCTCATGATTGTTGGAGAGCTGTCGGAGAAAATGGGCGACGCCGTGGCCGTGCTCTACGCGCAGATGCCCCGGCCGCGTGCCATTCTCATCGTAGGCGGGCAGACACCGTCAACTTTACCTGGTGCCGATATTTCTGCAGGTCTCTCGCAAAAGGGACTGACCGAAGCCGTAGTTCGACTACAACGTGCATTCGCTGACGGTGCCTTTGTAGCCTCGCCGGAGGCGTTCGACGCCGATGTCCTGCACGCCAAGATTGAGTATGTCTGCCCCATGCATCCAGAAATTGTCGAGGATGAGCCGGGTAGCTGCCCCAAATGCGGCATGGACCTGGTAGCCCGAGAGGCAGGGGAGTCCACGCCCGACCACGATCATGAACACCAGCACCATGGCCACAAGCATGACCATGAGCACGAGCACGAGCATTGCCATGATCAAGATCATAAGGGCCACCATGAACATCATCATGGCCATGATCACGAGCACAGTAACGAGCACCAACAGGAACACGCGCACGAAAATGCAGCGGCCGAATATACCTGCCCAATGCACCCGGAAATCGTTCGGGACGAGCCTGGAAGCTGCCCCAAGTGCGGTATGGATCTGGTAGCCCGTGAGGACGCGGAAGATGAGGGCGCCTCAGAAGAGGGCTCCGGGCACGGCCACAATCATCAACATAGCGAATCTGACCACCACTCAGAACATGAACATTCAGGCCATGATCATGGAGAACACGATCATGGTGGGCATAAGCATGGAGGGCACGATCACGGCGCCTCGGGATTCATGTCCATGATTGAAGTCACCAAAGATCTGCCACGCAGCGCCGATGGCCTGCAGATGGATTGGCTTGAGGTGCCGTTCGGCCCAGTCTTTCCGGGCTTACCAGGCGGACTGAAATTGACGTTGACCCTTGATGGTGACGGGGTGACAGAAGGGCAGGCGACCTCCCTGGCGGGTATGACCATCGAAGTTGAAGAGGGTGAAGAAAGCGAAGAGATAGATGTCGAGACCTTCATCGACCATCTGGCCACGGCAATGCCGCTGGCGCCGGTGAGCTATCGTCTGCTGGCCTGTCTTGCGATCGAGCAAGCGGCTGGGCTGAATGACGATCAGGCGACCACTCAGGCCCGGAACGGCGGACTTGAGCGTGAGCGCATCGCCAGTCATCTTGGTTGGCTGGCGCAACTGGGGCGCCAGCTCGGATTCGCTTGGCTGACGCAGCGGGCTTCGACTCTGCAACTGCAAGTCAGAGAGGCTAACCGGTACAGGCTTGCTGAGCTGGAACCAGCGTTGCGCACATTAGGAACCCGTCTTGGACGGACGCCTTTGCTCAAATCGCGGCTGAAGGATATCGGCGAACTCTCATCAGAATTTTCTGATCTGCGCGGCCCCTTAGCACGTGCTGCCAGCGAAGGCGGAGACGCCTGGGCTCGCCTGTGGCAACGTCTGGCCGAAATAACCGCCAGTCTCGACCTTATAAAGGCGAGCAGCGAACCGGCGCTGCCATCCCTGCGCGACATTGGCGATTTATCAGGAACCGGTGAGGTAACCGTTGATACGCCCCGCGGCGAAGCCCGGTTAAGTCTGAAACTGGAGCGTGGAAAGGTGAAATCCTACAAGCTGGACACCCCCTGCAGTCACCATATCGACCTGGTCCCGAAGCTTGTTGAGGGCCAGGAGTTGGGCGATGCGCTGCTGGCAGTCGGCTCACTGGATCTTTCGCCCTGGGAGGTGATCTCGTGACCGTCGCTAGCGTTCTTCTCGCATTGCTTGGCAGCACTTGGCTGCTGGCCGTGATCGAGGGCTGGATGACCACTGGCCGCCTGAGTCCGGCGGCGCCACTTTTTAGCGGGCTGGCGCACCTCGGTCGTGAATCCATTCTCCCGCGCTCGCCAGACCGGGTGTTTTTCGAGGCAGCGCCGGTGCTTCTCCTGGTTGTGGGGGTACTTGGTATGGCGGTCCTGCCGCTGGCGCCGGACCTGATCATTGCGGACCTTGGTACTGGTGCGCTGTTCATCAACGCGGCCCTGGCCTATGTGCTGGTCGCGGTGATCATGGCGGGCTGGGGACCGGACGGCGCCTACGCGATGATCGGTGGCTGGCGCTTTCTGGGCCAGCTTATTGCCTATTCCATGCTTATTGTCATGCCGATCACGGCCGTGGCCATGCGCGCCGAATCCCTGTTGAATACCGCGATCGTTGGCTCCCAGGCGGGGCTGTGGAACATCGTCTACCAGCCCCTGGGCTTCGTGCTGTTTTTCATTGCGGCCATGGCACTGGCGTTCCGGGCCCCGTTTGATCTGCCAACCGCAGAGGGAGAGCTTGGCGGGGGCGTGGACGCCGAATACACCGGGGTGCGCCTGGCAGTGCTTCGCCTGGCCCGACTGACTCTGGTGGTTACCCTGGCTTCCGCAACCACGGTCTTCTACCTCGGCGGCTGGCATGGGCCGCTACTGCCACCTTGGGCCTGGAGTCTGGTGAAGACCCTGGCCGTGGCCGTGTCGATGTTGCTGGTCGGTCACTATCTGCCACGCATTCGCGAGGCGGATCTGATGCGGTGGTGCTGGATTCTAGGCATCCCCCTTGCACTGGTGAATATCATTGTCGTCGGCTTACTGATTCTGGTGGTTCCCTAATGTACGCACAGGCTTTTTTCGTTGCCGTTTTCGGGTTGGCTGCCATCGGCTTTGGCGTGGTGGTGTTTCGCACATCGTCCATGGTCCGTTCTGCGCTGGCTCTGTTGTTTTCGCAGACCGCCGTCGGCTGCATGTTTCTGGCGATGCAGACCGAATTTCTGGGCGTACTGCAAATCATGATGATGGCCACGGAGATGAGTATCATGGCCATCTTCATGGTGATGTTCATGATGGATCCCGGTGGGCTTGGCGGTATGGACATGAGTCACCAGAAGCGTTTCTCTATCGGTGCTGGGGTGAGTGCGGCCGTTGTTGCTATCGCCGTTGCGCTGCTGTCCGACTGGGGCCCCGCAGCAAAGCAGGTGGTGGATGCGGAAGCGCAGACACGGGCGTTGGGCATGGAGCTGCTCGGGCGCTCGATGATGATCTTTGAAACCGCTGGTATCACCATCCTGACCGCAATGATTGCGGCCACCGCGGTGGCGATTCCGGTGCAGAACCTGGCGAGTAAAAGAGCCAAGGAGGCATCGGAATGACCGCAGTTCTGATAGTAGCGCTTGTGACCGGCGCCATCCTTTTCGGTATCGGCGTCTATGGCGCACTGTCCCAGACCAATCTGGTGATGATCATGATGGGCGTGGAGCTGATGCTGGCGGGGGCCATGGTGAATCTGGTGGCTTTCTGGCGCTTTCTACATCCCGAAGCTTATTCCGGCCAGATGTTCGTGCTGGTGGTGATGACGGTTATGGCACTGGAGATGGCCGTCGGATTTGGCGTCGCCATTGCGCGCTTCCGGGTTAAGGGCTCGGTTGAGATGGAAGAAGCGGAGGACCTGAAAGGATGAATGCAGTGCTCCTGCCAATACTACCGCCGCTGATCGCCGCCCTGGCTGTGTTGTTACTGCGCCGTGGGAGTGCTGTGTTGGCCCTGGCTGGTGCGACGCTCAACCTGGCAGGCAGTCTCTGGCTGATAGCCCGGGTGGTTGACGTTCAGACCGAAACCCTACTTCTGCCTGGGCTGCCGGACATGCCACTGCGCCTGGTCGCCGGGCCGATGACCTCGCTATTGACCGTGGCAGTGGCCACGGTGGCTACATTCGTTCTGATTTATGCCGTCGGTTATATGAAGCGGGAGTCCGGCCAAGCGCGCTTCTATGCCGTGATGTCGCTGTTCCTGGCGGCCATGCAGGCACTGGTGCTGGCGGGCGACTGGATTCTGCTGCTGGCGAGCTGGGAACTGATCAGTCTGTGCAGCTACCTGCTGATCGGCTTCTGGTTCCAACGCCCCGAAGCCGCGAACGCAGCCACACGCGCTTTCCTATATACCCGCAGCGCGGATCTCGGGCTTTACGTTGCGATATTCATACTCATAGGGTCAGCAGGTACCAGTGAGATTGCCGCTTCCCTGGAAGCTGACGCTGGAGCGCCCACCATTGCCGGGCTTCTGTTGCTGCTGGCCGCCATGGGCAAGTCGGCCCAGGTTCCCCTGCAGGACTGGCTTATGCGCGCCATGGCGGGCCCGACACCGGTCTCGGCGTTGCTGCACTCGGCCACACTGGTGGCGGCGGGCGCCATTCTGCTGATCCGCTCGGCGCCACTGCTGACGCCTGAGGCACTGTTCGCTGTCGGTATTGTCGGTGGTATCACCACGGTGGCTGCCGGGGTGATTGCGCTGGCTGAACGTGATCTCAAACGTGTGCTGGCGGCTTCCACGGCCAGCCAATACGGCCTGATGCTCATCGCAGTGGGCGCGGGGGTTCCACTGGCCGCGCTGTTGCATCTGCTCGCCCATGCCGCTATTAAAAGCACCCTGTTTCTTGCCGCCGGTGACTTTCAACATGCTCGCGAGGGTACCGGTTTCGATCAGTTGAAGGGCGTTGGCCGCGCCAGGCCCTGGTCCTTTGGCGGCTTTGCACTGGCAGCGATGGCACTGGCGGGCATCCCACCACTGAGTGGGTTCTTCTCCAAGGATGCGGTGATCGCCGCCGCTCTGTCTGCGCCGGGCGCCGTCTTGCTCGGCGCTCTGGCCCTGGTCGGCACTCTGCTGACCGGCGCCTACATGGCCCGGGCTCTACGGGTGCTATGGCAGGGCTCGGGCGATACCCGGCCGGTCGAAGGTACTGGCTGGATGCGCGCTGGCATCTGGGGCCTGGCGATCCCTGCCGCTGTCCTGGGTCTGGCCTTTGGTCCCCTCGAAAAAATGCTTGATCTGGCGGCTCCGGAAACTGCGGGCATCGTCGTCATAGTGCTTGGGCTGGTCGCCGCGTTGGGTGGGCTGGCCTTGGGTTGGTTGGTGCCGGCCCAACGCCTGCTTGGCCCTGCCCATCAATGGGCAGAGTCGGGGCTGGTGGTGGCAGGCGGGCTTACTGCCTGGGTAGGTCGGCCCGCGATGGCGGTTGCCGGGGGATGTAACCGTCTGGAAAACCATCTGTACGCGGCCGCACTTGGCATTGGCGATGCTGCTCTCAGCATCGCCCGTGGGGGCGAGCGCCTGGAAAAGCGCCTGTATCAGGACGTGCTTGGCGTCGGCCGAGCAAATCTGGCGGTGGGTCGCTGGGTTCGGGGCGGTGATGAGCGCGGAATCGACGGTCTGATCTTCGCGCTGGTGGCCGCTGTGCAGGCCCTGGGCGCCCGGGCAAGATCCCTGCAAAGCGGCATGATCCACCACAGTCTGGCGATCAGCGCGGTAGCCATCGCTGTGCTTTTTGTTGTCATCCTGTTTTCAGCTTCACTGAGTTTCTAAAGGAACCCTGTACTCATGTTACCACTCGTATCCCTGACCCTCTTTCTGCCTCTCGTCGGCGCCGTGCTGATTCTGTGTCTGCCGAAACCGACGGCGCGCACGGTGCATGGCATCGCGATCGTCAGTGCCGCCCTGACGCTGGTTGGCGCTCTGGCCATGTGGCTGCAGGGGGTAAGTGGTGACGGCTTTTCCCAGGTCGAAGAGCTGGAGTGGATGCCGGTCATCGGCGCCGCCTACCGGGTCGGGGTGGATGGCATCAGCCTGCCGCTGGTGCTGCTGAGTGCCGTGCTTTTCCTGGTTTCTCTCATCTATGCGTCGTCGCTTCGCGATCGCCCGCGTGCCTATGTGGCTCTGATCCTGCTTCTTGAGACCACGGCAATCGGCACCTTTACCGCCCTGGACGGCATTCTTTTCTATGTCTTCTTCGAAGTTTCCCTGGTGTCGATGTACTTCATGATTGCCGGCTGGGGGCACGAGGACAGGCAGCGTGCCGCGCTGATGTTCTTTATCTACACCCTGCTGGGCAGCTTGCCATTATTGCTCGCGATTCTGGGGCTTTACCTCGGCAGCCCTGATCCTACCTTCGATATGCGGGCCTGGATTGCCAATCCTCCCCTGGAGGGAGCGGTGGCCATGTGGGCACTGATTGCCATGCTGATTACCTTTGCGGTCAAGATTCCTGCGATACCTTTGCATACCTGGTTACCTGCGGCCCACGTTCAGGCACCGACAGTCGGCAGTGTCATCCTGGCGGGCATCATGCTGAAGTTCGGTACTTACGGGCTGGTGCGCTTCGCCCTGCAAATGACCCCTGACGCTTTCCGCGAGGCCGGAATCGTTGTTCTATTCTTCGGCGTAGTTAGCGCAATTTACGGTGCCTTTGCCGCCCTGGCACAGACCGATCTCAAGCGCCTGGTGGCCTATACCTCAGTCAACCACATGGGCTACGTCATTGTCGGCGTCGCTGCGGCCGCGTTGACGCTGGATCCAGCGATCCGCGCCACCGCTCTGGATGGCGCCGTGCTGCAGATGTTCAGTCACGGCCTGGTCACCGGTGCCTTGTTCCTGCTGGTGGGCATGATTCAGGAGCGCACCCATACCCGCGAAATGGGGGAGTTTGGCGGCCTGCTCAAAACGGTACCGTTACTTGGCTGGTTCTTTGTGCTGGCGGCCTTCGCGTCGCTGGGTCTTCCGGGCTTGGCGCACTTCCCGGCCGAGTTCCAGATATTCCTCGCGACTCTCGGCACTGCTCCCATTGCGGTTATCGTGATTTTGGGCATTGCCATTATCGCCGGAACCTTTCTCAAGGCTCTGCGTGAAATATTTCTGGGTGAGCCCCGGGATCGCTGGAATAGAATGCCGGACCTGAGCCCACGCGAAATTCTCGCGGTGGCGCCCTTGCTGGTGCTCACCGTTGCCACTGGCGTGGCGCCATCCTGGGTGCTGGACGTCATTCACCGCACCACATCAGCACTGGTGCTGTAATGGGTCATGATCTCGCACTATTAATTCCGGAAATTGCCGTTCTGTTGACGGCTGTCGGTGCGCTGATCGCGGAGATGCTGCGCCGGCCACGAATTTCACTGGTCGTTGCCGTCATTGGACTGGTCGTCGCCACGGGGCTGACCCTGCGACTACTCGGCACAGACACCACGATATTTGGCGGCAGCTTCCGTATCGATACGTTAAGTATCTGGGCCAAGCTCATTCTGCTGCCAACTACAGTGCTTTCGATGCTGCTGGCGAGAGTTGATGTCCGGGGTAGCGCCCGCGAGGGTACGGTCTACAGCCTGCTGATTTTTTCCACCCTGGGTGCCCTGGTGCTGGCGGGAGCAGGGGACACCATGTTCCTGGTGCTGGGCACACTGCTGACCGGCCTGGCGACTTTTGCCCTGGTTGCCTACCCGGACACCGACCCGGCGACCGAAGCCGCCATGAAATTCTTCGTGTTCGCTTCGGTCACCACATCGATCATGATTTTCGGCCTGAGCTACTGGTTCGGTGCCTCTGGCTCTACGCTACTCGTCGATCTGCCGGGCATGGATACGATGCCGCTGGCTGTGATTCTTGGGTTCGTGGCTGTGGTTGTGGGTCTGGGCTATAAGGCATCACTGGTTCCGTTCCACTTCTGGGCACCCGACGCCTATGAAGGTGCACCCCTGTCAATTGCCGCCTATCTGTCGGTAGTGCCCAAAATTGGTGCCCTGTTTGCGCTGGCGCAGGTGGTTCGTGAGCTGCCCCTGGAAACTGGCTGGACGGTAGTCATGGCGGGCCTGGCCGTGCTGAGCATGACCTATGGCTATCTTGCGGCGCTGGTGCAGGACAACGTTATCCGGCTGCTGGCCTATTCATCGATTGCCCAGTCCGGCTATTTCCTTCTGGGCATCCTGGCGGTGGGCTCCAGTGAGCTTGCCTTACCATCAATCATACTGTTCGCTGCCGCGTATGTGGCCATGAACCTGGGCGCATTCTCAGTTACTGCCACCACCGGGCGCACTCTGAGTGATTTTGACGGGTTGGGGCGCACGCGACCGCTGATGGGAATCGCAATGGTGATTTTCCTGTTGTCGCTGGTCGGCATTCCGCCACTGGCCGGCTTCGTCGGTAAGTTTATGCTTTTTGCTGCAGCCATCGATGTCCAGTTTACCTGGCTGGCTGTGGTGGCAATCATTAACAGCGTGCTGTCTCTCGCGGTATATCTCCGCGTCATCGTGCCGATGTACCGGGCTGGGGAGTCGACGTCCGCGGCAACGGACCCATGGCACGGAATCGCAGTGATAACGGCGCTTGCGGCTACGCTTATCATCGGCTTCGCTGCTCAGTTTTTCCTGGTCAGGGCATTTGCTTAGTGGCGCAGGGCTACGTGCGGACGTATCTTATCTTTCCAATAAACTATGAATATCGGGAGATAACAGCGTCGTGTAGGATCAATCGCGCTATCGCAAATACCGATCTTGAGGCCGTGGACAAAAGACAGCGTCAGGCGCTAACCGATCACGGTTCGGGATGCTGACGGAAATTGACATCTAGGTCACCATGCAGAAAAAGCTGGATAAGAAAACAGTAAACGCGTGCTTTTGATCACATTTGTCCATCTGGATTACCGATATAGCATGCCAATATGTCATTGCAGCCGATGGATTTTTTGATTGGTGAGCTTTCCTGTATGTGGCCTAGGAATAAATGGATGACTGAAGCCAATTGGAGCAAGTGGTCGCATTCTTCGTTGCTCTATATGGAATTTGCTTCTGAAATTATACCAGCCTTCGCTAAAAGACCGCTTTTGGCCGGACAACGACGGCCCGAAATAGGCCGTCGTTGATCCTCATCAAACTTCTGTCTGTTCAGCCATTTCCAACGCGTCATTTACCTCTATCCCTAGATACCTGACAGTGCTTTCCAGCTTCGTGTGACCCAGGAGCAGCTGCACTGCCCTTAAGTTTTTCGTGCGACGGTATATCAGCGACGCTTTGGTGCGGCGCATCGTGTGCGTGCCATAGATTGACGCATCTAAACCTATTTCGGTGACCCAGACTTTCACGATACGGGCATATTAGCGCGTGGAGAGATGCTTTGCGCTATTGATTCGGCTAGGGAGCAAGAAGTCTTCGTTTCTGAGTTGAGCAAGCTGTATCCAGTCCATAATAGCGATACGGGTTTGCTCGGTTATTTCGAACTGGACAGGTCGATGCGTTTTTTGCTGCATCACGATGGCTCGTGGGGATATGCGTGCACCATGGGCTATATCGCGTACTCATAAATTGACGAGGTCGCAGCCCCTTAATTTGCTATCGATGGCTAAATTGAAGAGGGCAAGGTCTCTCGTCTTTTTCGCAAGTTGTAGCCGAACACGGATGGCCCAGATATCTCTGAGGCGTAGAGGTGTCTTCTGCCCAACCAACTTGCCTTTATTCCCAGGAGTAAAGGGGGGTTGAGTCGAAACGTTCATGGCAAGGTCCTCCATCGGGTGGAGATCGAAGAATGGAACATTTCACCTAAGCTTGTGCTGTGATGGCCAGTGTGCATGGTGGTCATCAATAACAAAAACGTGTCTATGCGAGCCTCGAGAATGATGGTGGGAATGGCGATGAGGTTCCGGCCCCTCCCACCCTTCATGATCGTGTTTATGGTGTTCATCGTGATAGTGAAGATGGCTATGACCTATAGGCGAGTGCTCATGCGCAATCTCTCTTGGGTCACGACGAGGCCAAGCAAGCATCGCAAGCCCTGTCGCGGTTAAAGCCAATGTCCCGAGCAAAACGAACGTTTCCGTCAGTCCCAGGTTCACCCCCAGCCAGCCAGCCAACGGATAAGTGAGCAGCCAACAGCTGTGTGACAACGAAAACTGGGCAGCAAACAGCGCAGGACGATCCTCCGGCTGGCATGAGCGCTTAAGCAAGCGACCGGTGGGCGTCATGACCAATGAGGCCCCTGCGCCCAGCAGTAACCATAGCCCGACAAGCCCCGCAAACGATGGTCCCAGCCAGCCCAGGTAGAGACTGAGTGCCATCATAACGCCACCTAGCAGCATGACTGGTCTTTCTGTCACTCGGTCCAGTATCTTGGGTAGCAGTAAGGCCACCAGCATGGAGCCCCCGCCTGCGGCAGAAAAGGCCAAAGCTACTTCTTTCTCGCCAAGTCCCAACATAGAGCGCACAAGCACGACCGTATTGACGATCTGCATCGCTCCGGCGGCTGAGACCGCCAAGTTCAATGCCAACAGCCCCCTCAGACGAGGTGTTTTTAGATAAATCCGTAAGCCGTGAGAAACGCGACGCCAAACGCCGGGAATTTCTTCTAGTGGTTGTGACTCAGGCAACATCACAGATATAGCCAAGGAAGCTGAGATCACGAACGCCAGGGCGTTGAGTACAAACAGGACATCAAAACTCATCACCATCAGCAATGCGGCTGCCACCATCGGGCTAAGCAGATTCTCTAAATCGTAGGCAAGACGTGACAGGGATGATGCTCGCGTGTACTGATCTTCGTCTTCTAGGATGTCCGGTATTGTCTCGCCTGGAAAACGGGCGTGAAGGTTGCAGAGCAAGCATTGAGTAGAAAGATTAGCAAATAGATTTGCCATACTTCTGTAACTAAAGGCAGTGCGCAAACCACGGCTGCACGCAGCAAGTCGAGGCTAACCAACAACATGCGTCGTGGCAGGCGTGAGGCGTAAGCACCCACCAGTGGCGCAATGCCCACGTAGGCGACCATCTTAATTGCCAGCGCTGTGCCTAATACGACACCCGCCTGCCCTCCAGCAAGATCATGAGCCAGTAACGCTAGGGCAACGGTGCTCAGACCGGTGCCAATCAGTGCAATGACCTGAGCGAAAAAGAGATGGCGATAGACGCGATGGGCGAGTACACCGATCATAGATCGCTCCTCAATGAGAGGGCTTAGATGCATTCACAGGTAGCGGGCGATGGCCTTAAAATCCCTGACGTGCTCACGCTGAGTCGCCGTTAAGGGACCTATCGCCTCCTCCATGCAGTGGTCGATATGGTCTTGCACCAAGGTTTTTTTGGCCTGTTGAATGGCCTTTTCGACGGCGTGCAGCTGCTGAGCAATGTCCAGGCAGGCGCGGCTGTCCTCTATCATCTGAGTCACGCTTTGCAGATGTCCGCGTGCGCGGTTCAGGCGCTTGATGATATCTGGGTGCGTCTGGTGCGTCTGGTGCGTCGTTTGGTGGTTAGACGTTGTCATATTTTCCTCTTATTTGTTCCCATCCCCCTGGAGGGGATGTTAGGCTATTCGCCGTGTGATTGCCAGCAGTAGCGGTTCAATGGCTGAGAATGCACGCCGGTTACCGATTAAATGTGGGTAGTTTTTATGCTCCTTTACGTACGACACCGCCTTGGTTGCCTAATATTACTGCTGTTGGTCATGCAGGGGCTGGTTGTGTCTGGCGTGGGAGAAGCCCTGGTCCACGGGCCGGAAACCGCTGCTGACACAGGCCATTCGCATGGTGCTGTTAGTCACCAACCCAGCAGCCACCATGCAGAGGGGCGCGAGCAGGCAGCAGAATACAGCCCGCTGCATGTAGATGGCGGCAGTCACTTTCACGAATCGGCTGATCGACTGGCGATGAGCCCCTTGCCCGAGCCGATACTGGCAAGCTCCCTTCGATTGGGCGAGCGGGGTGGCTCCCCGTTGCGCCGCATGTTCCGCCTGGAACGCCCTCCACGTTGATCCATCGCGGTATAGCGTCGGTTGCCCGCCGGGTAGCCCTGATGGATTAAAAAATACTTGGAGGCTATATGTTGCCATCTATACAAGGTGGGACGTTCGATGTGTCTGGAAAGGCACGGCGATGTTACCTGCCTGTCATAACGTTATTGTTGGTGCTGTTGAGCACCAGTGGGGATGTCCTGGCCCATGCGGTCGCCGAAGGCGACAAGGGATATATTCAGGAGACGACGTCACCCCCAGATTGAGTAGCGCTATACTTTAGAGTCCGATCCTAACCCGTCATTGACCGTTTTAAATCCATCCAGGTCAAGATGCATGACAACCAGCAATTTACCGTTCTGTTGTGCATCCGAGAAGGCTTCATTCAGGCAGTCATCAAAAGCGGTATGGTTAGGCAGCCCGGTCAGAAGGTCGTGTGAAGCCTGGTAGGTCAACTTGCTAATGTTGGTGAGTGATATCTTTTGCAATGCCAAAAACACCCAGCGTTTCGCCATAAACAATGATCGGCATGGTCGTCAACTCCAGAGACTTCAGATGCCCTTCTCGATGCTTTATCTGTAGCTCCACACAGTTTGACTGGCCGTCCAGAGTCGCGTCATAGATGGCCTGCATGCGTTCGACATCCTGGGGCTGCAGCAACGTCGAAAATGTTTTCCTTGAACTTCATTGCTGATGCTGCACTTATTGGTTGAATTCAGGAATGGGTTGACGTAGGAGGCCCTTTTGGAATCTGGGATATTTATGTACCAAACTAATTTACCAACTTTTAACCACTCAGTCTCGTTATAGTGCCTAGTGCCTATCATTCTAGGGTTATCTCAGATTGTATTGGAAAGGGGTTATCAACACTTTCGTCTGCTTGGTGGTGCCGTTGCTCTTGCGTCCATAATGTCTTGAGATAATTCACAACATCGCGTATCTCGCTGGGAGCCAAAACATCTTGGTATGCAGGCATCGTTAGCCTATCGGTCTTATTCCAGGGGTCGCGCCAACCCTCGGCAATAATTCGGTAGAGCATGCCATCAGAATGTTTCCAAGTATGCCCCTCTGGACCATGTGGTGGAGCTGGCAATTCCCCTAGTGCATTTTGCTCTTCCCAATTGGACATGCCTTCGCCTTGTATACCATGACAACTGGCACAGTATTGCCGGTAAACTCTTTTACCTTCTTCCAACTTAGGCGTATCGCCTGAAGAAGGACTGTCCTCAGCCATGGCGTGCCCTAGAACATTTAACGCCAGCAATGAGGCAATGAAAAAACAGTGTTTATGCACCAGGATCAGTCCAGGATTGGCCTTCATCTTCACTGTGCAAAAGCTCCCCTTTCTGATTTAAGCCGTAGAGAATGCCTTGGGGTGAAAGAGTAAGCGTCACCAACACGGTGCCGTCACTATCTACTTGTTGCCACTCTTGACCCCCATTTTCGCTACGCCATAGGCCCTGCTGCGTAGACACATAGACTCGCTCTGGGCCGTCAAGTTTATAAGCCACATCATAGATGCTGCCCGCATGTAAGCGTTCATTCCAGGACGTCCTGCCACCCCGCTGAAAATCGCCCTACAGTAACCTCATATTTTCCAACACGAGGTTACCCCCATGAAAAAGCACCGTACGCCGGAACAGTGGCAGGCCCTGGTTGATCAGCAGCACGCCAGCGGCTTGTCAGCTCCGCAATTTTGTAAACAAGAGAGCATTGGCTATGCCAGCTTCTGCCACTGGCGCAAGCGTTTGTCCGGCCCCTCGGCCAAGGAGTCGGCAGGATCCGGTGACGCCAGCTTTCTGGATTTGTCATCGCTGATGGGGACGTCGCAAACCTCTGGCCCAGGCTGGAACATTGTGCTTAGCCTCGGCAACGGCGTCGAACTGCGGCTGAGCCAGAACGGATGATCGGGCTCGATAGCCAGGCGCGCATCTGGCTGTGCACCGAGCCCACCGACATGCGCAAATCGTTCCGGGGTTTGAGTGCCCTGGTCCGGAATCAGCTCCAACACGATCCACTCAGCGGTCAGTATTTCGTCTTCGTCAATCGCCGCAAGACCCAGATGAAGATGCTGTATTTTACCGCCACCGGTTATTGCCTGTGGGCCAAACGCCTGGAGCAGGGGCAGTTCCGGGTGCCGTTGTCCGCCTCCGGTCAGCGAGCCCTTACCCTGACGGATCTGCAACTGCTGATCGATGGCATCGAAGTGCAAAAATACCGCCAGTTCAAGCGTTTTCGAGGGGTATAGACGGTCAGCTTCCGGTATAATATTGGCCATGAATTCAACGGCCTTCACTCCTTCTTCTAACGCGCCTTCCTCCTCGGCTCTAGCCGAGGAGAATGCCGTGTTGCGGGAGCAGTTGGGTGCCCAGGCGGAGGCCATTCGTCAGCTGACGCATCAACTGGACTGGTTCAAGAAACAGCTGTTCGGCCCCAAATCCGAGAAGCTGGTTTATGATATTCCGGAACAGGACTGCCTGTTCCCGTCAGAGGATGCCCCGTTACCGAAGAAGCCTGCCGACGATGAACCACGTCCGGTTCGGGCTTATCAACGCGGTACCGCCAAGAAACAGCGGGACGACGACTGCCTGAACGACACCGGCCTGCGCTTCACCGCGGATGTGCCCGTAGAAGTCATCGAGCATCTACCGCCGGAGCTGACCGGTCCTGATGCCGATCAGTATGACATCATCGGCACCAAGATCACCTACCGCCTGGCCCAGCGGGCCGCCAGTTATGTGGTGCTCAAGTGCGAGCGCCCGGTGTTCCGACGCAAAGGAACCGGGAAGCCGGTGACGACGAGGGCGCCGTTCAACGTACTGGACAACAGCCTAGCCGATGTCAGCCTGCTAGCCGGGCTGTTGGTGGATAAGTTCCAGTTCCACCTGCCGTTGTATCGCCAACATCAGCGCATCCAGCAGGCCGGTGTCACCGTCAGTCGCAGCACCCTGACCCATCTGGTCAAGCGCGCCATCGACCTGCTTCGGCCGATTGTGGATGCGCAGACCGACAACGTGCTGCGCAGCCGGGTACTGGCCATGGATGAAACGCCCATCAAGGCCGGTCACCAAGGTCGGGCGGGCCCACAAAAAGGCAAGATGAAATCCGGCTGGTTCTGGCCGCTATACGGCGATGCGGACGAGGTGGTGTTCACCTACTCGAACAGCCGTGGGCGTGCCCACATCGAACAGGTCCTAAGCGAGTCGTTCAGCGGCACCCTGATCAGTGACGGCTATGCGGCCTATGCCCGCTACGCTGCCGCCCAGGAAAACGTCACCCATGCCCAGTGCTGGGTGCACGCCCGGCGTTACTTTATCGACGCCCAGAAGGATCACCCGGAGCAGGTCACCGAGGCCTTACAACAAATCGCCAACCTGTACCGGAACGAAGATAATATCCGCGCCCAGAACCTGAGTGGCGAGAAGAAACGGCAGTACCGGTTGGCTCACTCGAAGCCAGTCGTTAGCGACTTCTTCCAGTGGTGCCGGGATCACCTGGAGCAAGGCGGCCTGGTGCCCAGCGATCCACTGACCAAAGCCCTTAACTACGTGCTCAGCCGCGAAGCCAGCCTGACCGTGTTCCTGGAAGATCCCGAGGTGCAGCCAGACACCAACCACCTGGAACGGGCGCTACGCCCCATCCCAATGGGCAAGAAAAACTGGATGTTCTGCTGGACCGAACTGGGGGCGGAGCACCTGGGTATCATCCAGAGCCTGATCAGCACCTGCAAACTGCACGACCTGAATCCATATACCTACCTGGTGGACGTGTTGCAACGCATCAGTCAACACCCGGCCAGTGAGGCGGCGAATCTGACGCCGCGGCTCTGGAAAACCCGGTTCGCCGAGAACCCGTTACGGGCACTGATCGACCCACGTCATCCTGACCGACAGAACACACCACTGGAGGCCACCGTTCATGCGCATTGACGACATGAGCATCGACCAGTTGCTGGAACTGAACAGAGTCATCTGCCAACGAATCGATGAGCTGCGGGACCAGGAAAATCTGCAGGCGCTGAGCCAGTTGCGAGTGGGCCTGAAAGTGACCTTCGAGGGCCGGGAAGGACCGTTACTGGGGATCGTCACCAAGATCAACCGCAAGAGCGTGATCGTGTTAGCCGAGGACGGCACCAAACAATACAAGGTCTCGCCGGAGTTGTTAAGGCCTCTCCGCAACGTGAAGTAAGTCAACTACGTCCTGGAATGAACGCTTACGCCCGCATCAAGTTCTCCGGTCGGTCTCCAGCCGCAAAAGCAGTCCATCGATAGACGCACCGCATCGCTCGATACCGCGTAGAGCCAGCCGGTCTGCATGCTGCCGTCCATGTCGGAGTGGACGAGTCGGTTAACCTTTTGTGAAGGGCCGCTGTCCATTTTCTTCCAGGCGCTGCCGGCATCTTCGCTTTGGTAGATGCCTTCGTTTGCGACTACCGCATAAAGTGTTTCGCCCTGGCGGCGATGCGCAGTTAGCGCAGTTACCTCACGGTTAGGTAGGTTAGCGCTGAGCTCTTGCCAGGTGTCACCATCATCGGTGCTACGCTGCACCCCAATTGAGGTGCCTGCAATATAGAGCGTTTGCGGGTCAGTGGAGGGTACCGATACCGCTAGCAACTGGCCTTCGTCCATGTCTTCGGGCAGGGGAATCGCATTCCAAGCCATACCTTCATCGGTACGCTGGAATAGCTGGTTGGCCTCAATCTTAAGCAGTCGTTTGCCAGCTACGTCATAATGCAGTGAAAGTAACCCTTCTTCGGTTGCCAAGGCCGTACTGGCGAAGCCAAAGCTGACTGCAGCCAAGCCTGCCCGTAAACAGACATGCAAGAAACGCCTTACGAAGTTGCGCATTTCAATATTTCCTTAAAGAATAATTAGCCGATAACGCCTAGGGCAGGGAAGGTGCGCAATAACCAATATGACAGCTCGGATAGTTTGCCTGTGATCATTAAGCTTCCCATTAGGATCATGATCAACCCAGCCGCTATATGTATAAAACGCCCCCAGCGGCGCAGGAATTTCTGGTGCTTTATGAAGCGATCAAGCGAAATAGCACTCAGCATGAAGGGCACGCCTAAACCCAGAGAATAAACACCGAGCAACACCATGCCGCTCCAGACGTTGGCCGTGGACGCGCTGACAGTAAGAATGGCACCCAGGATCGGGCCAATGCAGGGAGTCCAGCCAAATGCAAACGCTAAACCAAGTAGGTAAGCCGCACTGCGGCTCCCGCCGACGTCTTTCAGTCGGCCCATAAACCGACATTCTTGCTGAAACCAGCGCCATGGCATGAGCCCGGTCATGAAGGCGCCAAACAGGATAACGATAACGCCACCGATCAGGTTTGCCTCTTGGCGATACACCAACAGTAGACGACCAATGGCGGTGGCACTGGCTCCCAGCATCAAAAAAACGGTTGAAAAACCGAGCACGAACCATATCGACTGAGTTAGCACCCGGAGACGCTCTCGTCTATCCGCCTCCTGTAACTGCCCGAGCGAGCGGCCGGTCATGAAAGAAAGATAGCCGGGCACAAGTGGCAAAACACAGGGCGAAATGAACGAGATCAGGCCTGCCAGAAAGGCAGTGACCAGTCCTATATTGGCTACTTCAAGCATTATCCTTTACCCATGGCTAGGCTTGGAGTTTTGATGAGGACTGCTTGATTGACTCGCTTTGATCTACTATCTGGCGAGTGTTGGGCGCTGTGCCGGCATTCACTTCAGAAGCGTCTTCTAACCGGGCCTGAACATTGGTAGCGTCGCTTTGTTCGGTAGCTTCACCTTTTTTGTCTTTACACTTCATCATGCATAGGCCTAATCCGCACATAATAAGACATGGCAATAGGCTCAATAGAATAGGCGCGATGCCGAGCATGACCAGGTTATCCCAGCCAAAAGCAAGGCCGCCAGCCACTGCCACACCACCCAACAACATCAGGCCACGTGGACCTGTCAACAGGCCTTGTAACCCCGATTTTTGTTTGCTCTGTTGGGTTTTGTCGTCACAACAACTCATGGTGCTACCTCATTATCTGGTTGCAATCATTTCAGTAAGAAAGTTGATCATGTCTTGAGTGTTCCACTCGGCTTCCCCCACGAGGCGCCCAATTTCTTTGCCTTGGCGGTCAAGTAGAAGCGTTGTAGGAATACCGATAGCCCCAAGATCTGCACTAGCCATCCCGGTTTTATCTATATAGGGAGCCAGATGCTCAATGCCGATCTCTTGATAAAATTCATTAACAATCTCGATCCCCTTACGGTCGATCGATAAGGCGACCACTTCAAAATTATCGCTGACAAGCTCAGCCTGGAGGGCATCTAAAGTGGGCATTTCCTCTCGACAAGGCCCACACCACGTTGCCCAGATGTTGAGTAGAATCAGTTTTCCTTCAAACTCAGCCAACGTTAAAGGGGCGCCGTCGCTATCCTCGAAATGTATTTCTGAAACCTCTTTGGGCTGGGCCCAAATAAGAAACCCTTGTGGCCCTGAGCTTTCTGACGGGGCGGCCATGGCAAGGGGTGTGGCAGTCGTCAGAAATACGGCTACGAGATGTCCTGCCAGGATGGGTAGTTTCATCGCCACACTATCCCTTAGTGAGTCGCGTAAATGTCGGGGCTATCGGTCGGTTGCGAGGCTATGGCATAGACCTCCAGCGGGCCGCGTTTTTCTCCCGACATGCCCGGTGAGCCAAGCGGCATCCCCGGCACGCTCAACCCAATGATAGAGGGCTGGTCATCAAGCACTTGGGTCACGCTCTCAACAGGTACATGTCCTTCGAAGAGATAGTCTCCTACGACAGTGGTATGGCAACCATGCAGTTCTTCAGGGACATTATACTCGGCTTTCATTTCAACAAGGTCATGGGTGTCGACCGTCTCCACGTTGAAGCCATTTTGTTCCAAATACTTGGCATATTCGGCACAACACCCGCAATTAGGATTTTTGTAGAGGGTCGCTGATATATCAGCCGCCAATCCCGATACGGGAAAAGCCAGTAAAGACGTAATGGCTAGCGCTTTCCAAAGTTTCATATTTTGAGTATCCGGTTAGTTAACAGGGTAGGAGGTCTGGTTGACGCTACCTGCACAAGAAAAAGATTGCTTGCGAACAAGCAACCCTTGCGAGTCGCTTTAAGCGTCGTCTTTCTCATGTCCTTGCTGCATGTTTTCCATCATGGCGTTACATTTTTCCATCATGGCGCTCATATCGCCCATCATGTCGTGCATGCCGCCTTCTTGCATCATTTTGCTATGCATGTCATTGCCTTCCATCACCTCCTGCTGATTATCTTCTTGGGCAAGAAGCGAGCCAGCTCCGAAGCTACTGGCAACGATAACGGCGGTAAACAGGATCGCAGTATTACGTTTACGCATGACACTCTCCTATCAATGTGAATCACTCTGCCACGTCGGTAAGTGACAAGGTTGGACGCAATTTTTAACAAATGAAAAATTGCTCTTTGACGATAGCTTTAAAGTTGGCTTTAAGGTCAAGCCCTTATTTTAAATTTCAGCGCATCTGAAGCTGATATGCCCCATTCAGCGGCGAAATTGCTTTCTTGACCTATGGGCAACCTTACGGTTGTAGGCTGAAACAAAGTGATCAAGAGAGGACAAGATTATGCGAGTCATCGAGCTGGCTCGGGCTGGCGGCGTAACGGCAGAAACAGTTCGTCACTACACAAGAGAGGGGCTGCTACAACCGCGCCGTAATCCGCACAATGGCTACCAACTTTTCGAAACGGAATCCCTAGGTCGCTTACGTTTCATCGACTGTCTGCGTTCACTGGGTGTGAGCCTTCCAGAGATCAAGCAAATATTATCTTGGGCGGATCAAGACACTGTAGAGTTTATTGAGCCAGTACCACTGACCTCTCAGCGGCAACGACTTCACTTGCGGGCTCAAGAGTTCCATATAATAGCGCAATGGCTGGACAGCATGAATCAAGACACAATGACAGAAAGCCCCAGCTTGAAGGAGTTGATCCAATCGCTGGGGACTGATGATTAGATATCTTAACTATAATCAATAGGGTCCATTTGCGTCCCCTTATGGTGTTTCTGGTGAGGTGGGAGCAAATATTGCGGGTGTCGAGCCGTGTTGTGCGTTTAGCTCAACTCTTTCAGGTGGATAGCAAAGCCCCTGATCAGAACAGCCTTGAAACGTCATCTCAATTGCCAATAACACATTGTCGGCGGCGTTGCTCTCAATGGGCGCGCTGACCACTACTTGGTCGTAAAAAACATAAATTTCACCTAGCGAGGCGTGCATCATGAGTACACCAGGAGGCAACGCCAGCTCACCGAAACTGACACCGGGAGAAAGGCTCTCAAGCGCGAACTGATGCCGATGAAGGTAATAATTTTCGGCGACAGTGAAGCCGATATAAATCCGGTCATCGTCCCGCCAGGCAGTGGTTCGAAAGGCTTCTTTAGCCGGTAGGTAGTCACGTTGGGTCGTACTGCTAAAGGGTGAGCTGTTGTCACCCACCAAAGACATGTCTTCACGTGCGGCTACCGGTGTGACGATAAAGAGTGCCATCGTTAGAAAAGCGACAATTGGGTTCATGAGTTTAACGCAGCCTTTGGCTTATCTACTGGCTGGCGTCTGGACCAGGCGACCAGGGCAAAGCCTGCGATGAGCATCGGTAGTGTCAATAGCTGCCCCATGGTCAACCAGCCAAAGGCAATGAACCCCAGCTGTGGGTCCGGGAGGCGTGCGAACTCCACCGTAAAGCGGAAGGCTCCGTACAGAAGCAGGAAAAGCCCCGAAATCAGCCCCCTATGGCGCGGCCGGCGCGATAGCCACCACAGCACGGCAAACAACACGATGCCTTCAAGAGCGAACTCGTAAAGCGCCGAGGGATGGCGTGGCTCTGAGCCGAGCCCCATCATGGGAGGGAATACCATGGCCCACGGAACGTCGCTGATACGCCCCGGTAACTCGTGATTGATGAAGTTTCCGAGGCGACCCGCCCCCAGGCCGATGGGGACTAACGGAGCAATAAAGTCGGTCAGTTGTATAAAAGCCAGTTGATGTTTGCGAGCAAACAGCCAGGCAGCCACTAATACACCGGTAAGGCCGCCATGAAAACTCATGCCTCCTTCCCAGATTTTTAATAACCAAAGGGGGTTGGCCTGCAGCTGTTCGAGCCCGTAAAACAGCGCATAGCCCAGGCGGCCGCCAACGATGATGCCGATAGCCCCATAGAAGATCAGGTCGCCCATATCATCATGGCTTAGGCCGAGTCGGTGGGCGCGACGCCGACCCAACCACCAGGCGGCAACTAGCCCGATGACATACATCAAGCCATACCAGTGGATCTGAAGAGGGCCTATGGCGATGGCAATCGGATCGATTTGAGGATATTGCAGCATAGTCTTCCTTAAATGGTCATAACAGTTGATGTGTCTTCAGCAAAAATGCATCTTGCTAGGCTGTTTATCGTTGCCACTTCTCGATTTCTTGTATGACTCGCTCAACATCCTCGGGAGTGATGTAACCCGTGTGTTTGTAACGGATAGTACCTTCGGTATCGACCACGAAGCTTTCCGGCGCGCCATAAACACCCAGCTCAAAACCTAGGTTACCCTCTGGATCGAAGATATTGACTTCAAAAGGGTTCCCAAACTCTTCAAGAAACTCGAGTCCCTTTGCCTGGGTATCTTTGTAATTGATGCCAACCAAGCGGACGCCTCGCGTGACCAGGTCCAATAACTGCGGCATTTCATGCTTGCAGGTCGGGCACCACTCTCCCCATACGTTGACCAATGTCACCTGACCTTCAAAAAGGGATTCATTAACGCGCCGCGAAGGGTTTTCCAGCGTCGTCAGGTTGAAGGTCGGAAACGGCTGAGCCAGTAGGGGGGAATCACGAGCGCTAGGATCCATTGATAAGCCCTGATAAAAGAAAAAGCTCAAGCCCAAAAAACCCAATAGGGGTAAAAACAGCAATATTCGCGATTTCACGTCTGCCCCTCATAAGTGGTAGGAAGTAAGTTTCCGCTGCGCATTGCCAATACCTGCAATAACCGCCCCAGAGCAGCATTGATGTGCTATCAGTCAAGTGCGTCTAGACCATAGGCGTTTCGCCAGCAGCGGCAGTAGTGTGATACCACTGATGAGAATCAGCGCGATCGTGAGGCCACGGGAGTCGGCGGTAATCAGCACTTCTCCGAACATGACGATCAGATACGCCGTGGGGATCACGCCGGCCAGTGTGGCGATCAAAAAGCGCCAGAAGGACAGGGGGGTGATACCTGCCGCATAGCTGACGGCATCAAACGAAAGGAAGGGCACCAATCGGGATGCAAAAACGATGAGCATCAAGCCGGTCTGCGAGCGCTCCTTTCCCAGCCAGTTGAGGATGGGCCGCGTACGCGGCCAGCGTTGCATCACTTCATAGCCGAGCAAACGGGCAATACAGAAAGCGAGCAGAGCACCGGCTTCGGCACCGATAACGACATAGGCCGTCCCCCAAACTGGGCCGTAAAGCGCACCAGCCACCATCGCAATCGGCCCACTGGGAATCGGGCTCATGACAATGGCCGTCATCATCATAAAGATGATGGCCAATGGCCCCCAGACGCCTAGCCTATCAACCCACTCACGCAAGGCTTGCTTGTCGGTCAAGACCGACAAGGCGCCGGTCTCCATCAGAATCCAATAAAGGGCCGCCAAGCACATCAATAGAGTGAGTCCCAAAAAGAGCGTTTGCTTTACGCTAAGCTTGGTTGCCATGTGCATCTCAGTGGTTGTGATTGGGAAGACTCGCATCTCAGCCCTGTACCGTTATGGTGTATCATTCAACGCCCAATATTTCGCGAAACTGGTCGGTCGACACTGCGCCATTGATACGCTGCACTTTCCCGGCTTCATCACGGTAGTAGCTGGTCGGCGTTCCCGTAGCACCGGCCTCACGCATGATCTGGGCGTGATTTCTAAGAAGCGCTTGACTCTCCACCGACGGCTCCACCGGCCTTATGCCGCCATTGCGAAATTCCAGTTCATGAGTTTCGAGAGCGCTGGACGGATTGTCGGATTCAAGGATTGCAGCAGCTTTGCGAAGACTGTCCTCTGATAGCACGCCGACCAGCACGTGGCGAAGCTGTAACACGCCTTGCTCAATGAGCGGGCGCGAATTTTTCCAGAGGGCGTTGCAGTAGGGGCAGTTGGGGTCTGTTAGCGTGTACACAATATGCGATGCATCATCATTCCCCTCCGAGATAAAACGAGTGTTTTCAAACGCACTCCAGGTAGCTTCCAGCATGGGGTCCAGCACCAGGGCCTGAAGCTGGCTTTCCATAATGGCATTGCCCTGCGAGTCGATTAACGTACCAATGACGGCGTAGTCGGAAGAGGAGGAGATATAAGCTGCCATAGGCTCATTATCATAAGACAAGGCATAACCTTGGAGACCGTCAGGCGCTTCGAAGCTGCCATGGAAGGTGAACCCTTGATCCACCAATGCGGTAATCGACTTGGGCAAGGGAGACTCAGTATTCGTGGCACTGCTGGCCTGATGACTCTCATTGGTATTGGTTGTTGCTTCCTGCGCCAACGCAGGCAACGTAATAAGAGCTAACAGCCCTGCAACTGCAAGGTAATAAGTGACATTGAAGGTATGCCTCATGGATGCTCTCTTTATCAATTACTGTTTTCCAAGGGAGTAGGTCGATCACATTTACTTGCTTGTCTTATCGCTTTTTATTAAAAAACAGGTGCTTGATAAGTGCAGCAACACCAAGCCCCAGCGCAATAATCAACAAGATCGCTATTAGGCCCATTCCCGCCATACCCCACATGCAGCTTTCACTTCCCATCATTTTGAATTCCTCGTTAACATAACGGTGTTTGGTTTAGGCCCGCTGAACAGCATCGTTTGGACGTGGTATGGCATTGCCGGTATCCGACGTGAAACGGCGTAGCCGCAACGAGTTAGTCAGCACAAAAACACTGGAAACGCTCATGGCCGCCGCCGCCAGCATGGGGCTGAGCAATATGCCGATGAACGGATAGAGCAGGCCCGCAGCCACGGGGATTAGCGCTACGTTGTAGCCATAGGCCCAAACGAAATTGCCGATAATGGTCCGGTGGGTACGCTTGGAGAGTGCCGTGGCATTGACGATGCCTCGCAAATCGCCACTCATCAGCACCACATCGCCGGACTCGATGGCGATATCGGTACCAGTGCCGATCGCAATGCCTACGTCGGCCTGCGCTAACGCGGGGGCATCATTGATTCCATCTCCCACAAAAGCGACACGCTTGCCCTCCGCCTGGAGACGCCGGATCTCTGCCGCTTTCTGGTCGGGCAGCACCTCGGCGAGAACCTGCTGGATGCCAACCTGCCGTGCGATAGCATCGGCAGTGGCACGGTTATCGCCGGTGAGCATGGCCACGTCCAGCCCTTGGGCTTTGAGTGCTGCGATAGCCTCGGCAGAGCCTTCTTTAAGGGGATCCGCCACTGCGATGACTGCAGCAAGCTGACCGTCTACCGCGGCATAGAGTGGGCTCTTGGCGTTCTCGGCCAACACCTTGGCGCGTGTTTCTGCTTGGCCGAGGTTGATTTCCAGCCGACGTATGTAACGATCAGCTCCTATTTGCACCAAGTGGCCCTCGACCTCGGCTTCAATGCCGTAGCCAGGCTCGGCACTAAAGCGACTGACCGGGGGTAATTCCAGCCCACGGGCCTTGGCGCCCTGTACAATAGCCTCGGCGATGGGGTGCTCGCTTTGAGCTTCCACCGCCGCGACCAGTCGCAGTACGTCGTTTTCATGACCGTTAATAGCTTCGAAGTCGGTCAGTTCGGGGCGCCCTTGGGTCAAAGTGCCGGTCTTGTCCAGTACCACCGTATTCATCTTGGCCAGCGTCTCAAGCGCCGCCCCTTTACGAAATAGCACTCCCATCTCGGCCCCTTTCCCGGTACTGACCATGATGGCCGTTGGGGTGGCCAGGCCCATCGCACAGGGGCAGGCAATTAGCAGTACGCTAACGGTAGTGACGAAGGCAAAGGACAAGGACGGCGCCGGTCCGAAAGCGAACCAGAGTACAAAGGTAATCGCGGCGATAACGATGACCACAGGAACAAACACACCAGCAACCTTGTCGGCTAATTGCTGGATGGGGGGCTTCTCCGCTTGGGCCGTTTCCACCATCTTGACGATCTGCGACAAAACGGTGTCGGCACCAACTCGCGTGGCCCGAAAGGTAAGTGCACCGTTCTTGTTGATAGTGCCACCGACGACTTCGGAATCCTGCTGTTTGACGACCGGCACTGGCTCACCGCTGATCATCGACTCATCAATATAGGCGTGACCCTCCTCAACGATGCCATCGACTGGAACACTCTCCCCTGGGCGAACCAAAATACGATCGCCCGTGACGACGGCGTCGATAGGCAGCTCGACGGTTTCATCCTCGCGGATGACGCGGGCAGTTTTCGCCTGTAATTGCAGAAGCTTCTTGATCGCCTCGGAAGTACGACCTTTGGCAATGTGTTCAAAATAGCGACCGAGCAGAATTAGCGTCACGATGACCGCTGCCGCTTCGAAATAGCTCACGGCGGTTCCGACGGGGAAGAGCGCGGGCATCAGCAGGGCGGCGACCGAATAGAAGTAGGCAGCGCTCGAGCCGATCATAACGAGGCTGTTCATGCCTGGATTAAAATGCCGGAGTTCGGCGAAGCCAGTACGATAGAAGCGTGCCCCGGCATAGAACTGCACCGGTGTGGTCAACAACCACTCAACGCCCATCCAGCCGCGATGCGGCATTAGACTTGTTAAAAGCGTGTCAAAAGCGGGAATCACTTTCCCCATGGCGATGATGACCACCGGAATCGTGAATATTGCCGCGAGCACGACTCGGCGGCGAAGCTCAGCTCTCTCCCGGTCCTCGCTGTCCGTCGGTGGCGGCGTATCGGTATCCTGTGGTTCATAGCCTGCCTCGCGGATGGCATGCTGAATACGCGGTAGCGAAACGACTCCCGGCAGGAAACGAACGAAGGCTTTCTGGGTGGCGAGGTTAACACTCACCTCCACTATGCCGGGCAACTTCGTTAGCGTTCGCTCTATCCGAGAGACACAAGATCCGCAACTCATGCCGGTGACGGGTATGTCGAGGCTTTCTACCACCGGTTGATAGCCCGCCGTTTCAATGGCATTGAGTAGGTTAGTGGTTGCGGTACCTGCTTCGACCTGGATAGCCGCCTTCTGTGTGGCGAGGTTTACTTGAGCGTTGATCACGCCTGGCTGCTGGCTGAGTGCACGCTCCACACGCCCAACACAGGAAGCACAGGACATACCACGAATCTCGATGTCGACGTGTTGCGTCATAATGACGATCTCCCTGTTAATTTATCGACGACCCGATAGGCAAACTTGATTCCCGTATTCGCTGTCGAGAAAATGCCCAATCATTCAGTCTGCTCAGCGATAGCTTCAACAATCGGGCAGCCTTCCTGCATAGGCCCTTCGCCTGCACACTCACTCAATGTTTTCGATAATACGGCTTCAATCCGCGTGAGGTGTTTGATCTGCTCGCGAACCTTGTGCAGCTTCTCGCCGGCGATGCGTTTAGCTTGTGCCCGGTCGCCATTAGCATCCTGAAGCATTAACAGCTCCCGAATCTCTTGTAGCGTGAAGCCCCACTGCTTGGCATGAACGATAAACTGCAACCGATCCACGGCTTCTAATGGGTAACGCCGATAGTTGGCACCGGTCCTCCTCGGAGGAGGCATAAGTTTCTCTTTTTCGTAGAATCGAATCGCCTGGCTAGCGACTCCACTTCGTTCGGCAAGCTCGCCGATACTTAGTGTTTGCATGACGTTACCTCACGACATTGCTAGTCTGAACGTCCAATAACCTGACTCAGTTGAGATGCCTCATACACTGGCCGAGACTCCTATTGCTACGGTTGGCGCACGACCCTAAGGTAGGGCGTCTTAGCGTTCCAACCTTCGGGAAAGTGTTGCTTGGCGTCATCATTTGATAGCGATGGCGAGATGATGACATCGTCACCGTTATGCCAGTCAACGGGCGTGGCCACTTTGTGTTTGTCGGTTAACTGCAGCGAATCAAGAACCCGCAGTATCTCGTCGACATTACGTCCAGTGCTGGGCGGATACGTCAAAGTGAGACGAATTTTCTTGTCAGAATCGATGATGAAGACCGTACGCACCGTCAGTTTAGGGTCGGCTTTCGGGTGAATCATTCCATACAGCTTCGCCACCACCTGATCTTCGTCAGCCAGCAAGGGGTAGTTCAGAGCTGCGCCCTGAGTCTGTTCAATATCCCTCGCCCAGTCGTGGTGAGAGCTAAGTGGATCCACCGAAACCCCAACCAGTTTGGCTCCCCGTTGGGTGAATTCGAGCTTTCGCTTGGCAAACGCGCCCAGTTCAGTGGTGCATACTGGCGTAAAATCAGCGGGGTGCGAGAACAGCACCGCCCAGCTGTCGTCAAGCCATTGGTGAAAGTTGACCGTACCTTGTGTAGATTCGATCGTGAAGTTCGGTGCTGTCTCGCCCAGTTGTAGCGCCATGGAAATGTCCTCATGTCATTCATTGAGTAGCCACCATAACTTTGAAGTCAACTTTAAGGTCAAGCGTGATGTGTAATATTTGCAGTTCGGTAGGAGACAAATAATTTGCCAATAAAGGTTGACCTTAAAGCAACTGTAAGCCGTAAAATTCTTACGGCGCTTAAATGGACATGAGATGAGGTAGTACCATGGGATTGGTATCAATACCCTTGTTGGCTGTCTCCATAACTTAAGTTGCGATAACACATTGGAATCTCTCTCTTCCATCGGCTTGGTCGGCGCCTTTATCGGCGGATTGGTCTCCTTCTTTTCGCCTTGCACGCTGCCCCTGTTACCGGCCTACCTGTCGGTGGTCACAGGCGGTAGTGCCGGTAAAGCCGACAGGCGTTTAGAGGCATTGACCCTCAGTGCCTTCTTCGTCTTCGGCTTCAGCATCGTGTTCATCCTACTCGGGCTCGGCGCCAGTAGTATCGGGCAACTGATGCGAGGGTATCGCCAAGAATTCAACTGGGTTGCCGGCTCGGCGGTGATCGTGCTGGGCCTCTTCATGACCGGGGTGTTTCGGTTGCCGCTTTTCCAGCGTACCCTTCAGTTCACTCCCAGTGTCCAGGGTGGCTCCCCTTTGTCGGCGACGGTATTCGGGGTATCTTTCGCCATCGGTTGGACACCGTGTATCGGTCCTATACTGGGCGCTATTCTGATGGCCACGTCTAACGCTGCTAGTGCCCAGTCTGGAATGATTTATCTCAGTGCCTACTCGGCGGGCCTAGCGCTGCCTTTTCTTGCCAGCACTTTACTGATTAACCGATTCGCTCTGCATCGGAAAAGCCTAGGAAGGTGGAGCACCTATGCTCGCCCCGCCGCGGGCACGGTTGTGATTCTGATGGGTATCGCCATTGTCTCAGGTAGCATGACGCGGCTTTCCAGTATCATGGTCGACCTTTTTCCTTCCCTGGCGACACTGGGGTAGCCTAGCCATTCGATAAAGTTCTGAGAAGTGTTGACCTACTCAAACAGTTGAAAACTGTGAACATAGTAAGAGCTTATGAGCCAAGCTCGAGAAGCTGGCTAGCACCCTCCGCTCTACATTTTGCCCAAGTAATTGCGTCTAGAACTGTCATGCAGCGGCCTGGCAAGAGATAGTCCACAACCGATTTTGCCTCTGGTCTCACCGAAAGCAGTCCGACGAACTCGTCGATAATCTTGGCTTCACGAATTTTATGTACATCCCGAGACGGAACTCTGATCATTAAGCAGAAGCCTATCAATAGTCTCCTTTTCAGACGGAGAGCCGATACTGCCATCCCTTTAGTGGCGGGCGAGGATCTTCGCTGCGATGGGCGAAGTGATCATTTGAATCACGGCAAAAAAAGCGGCTGGAATCGCGATTTCTGATGGCAAACCGGAAGCAGCGACAAACGCTGCGGCGATGCTGAATTCCTTTTTACTGACCGTGAAAAGATAGGTAATCACCTCTTTGCGATCGGAAGTGAGTAACCGTGAGGACATACCTACCAGGTACCCAATCAAATTGAGGCACAGGGCCGCCCCCGCAATCACAAACGCATACCAACCATAGCCAATGATCGTGGAGGCATTCGGCCCGACCACGGCGAGTAGGATCAGCAGATACAGAATTGACCCTATCCCTGCATACGCTGAATCATGCCGTGCAAAGAAAGCCGAAAACTTTGTCCGCAAGCTGACCCCAATCACGGTAGGAACAAGCACGATTAGTGTTAATTCAAGAATAATTGAGCCAAGCGGTACGTCTAGCTAGAGACCGGTGAGCCATAAAAACAGGCAGGGCACAATAAATTGGCATAACGCGGTGTTGACTGCGTTGAAAACAGCGGCAAGCGCCACATTGCCTTTCGCCATCAGTACCAAAAGAGGAGAGGACGCATCCGTCGGCAGAGTGCCGAGTAAGGTTTGGCCAGCAGCCAGCGGGCCGCTTCCAAAAAATAGGCGGCCAGTTAGCCACACGGCAATCGACATCGGCCCATAGACCAGACCCAGTGCCAACAACTGCCGCGATGGCTTACGGAATACGATGCGAACTGCATACGCGTCGAACGTGAGGCTGATGATCAACATCAGTAATGCCAGTAAGGGCCCAATCGAGAACTCAAGCATTATTCCGCTGGCTGGAAAGAGTAAGCCTACCCCCGCGACGACCATCACAAACCAGACAAGGTGCGCCTCGACAAAATAAATGAATCTACTCATGGTGGATTGGACGTTACCGGTTGAAGTGGATTGAGCTCCGTACCTAAAACATGATCACTTCGGCCCAGCACGCCATGACTTGCTTGGGAGCAAGGGACGCTCTTCCCAATCCAGCGATGCAAATAGACAATGCTCAAGGGTTGAAGCTTTAGTTGCTAGAGGTTTTATAGTGCCAAGAACAGATAATTCGAGAGAAGGTAACAGATGGGACATCATCATGATCATCCCCACATTGATCCTGCCTCTGGCGACCGGCGCGTCAGTATTTCCATTTGGGCCAATGGGCTCTTAACCATCGCTCAAATCGTCGGTGGCATTATGGCGGGAAGCCTATCGCTGATCGCTGATGCGTTACATAACTTTTCTGACATGGCTGCGTTAGTCATTGCCTTTGCCGCTCGTAAAATCGCCAGACGGCCCGCCGATGCGCACATGACCTTTGGCTATGGCCGCATCGAGATAGTGGCAGCACTCATCAACTACACCACCCTAATTATTGTCGGCGTCTACCTGATTTACGAAGGCGCTATGCGGATGATCGATCCCCCTGAGATAGAGGGATGGACGATCGTTATTATTGGTGGCGTCGCGCTTGTCGTCGATACCCTTACCGCCGTGCTCACTTGGTCAATGCAAAAAGAGAGTGTCAATATCCGCGCCCTTTTTCTGCATAACTTATCGGATGCGTTTGCCTCCATCGCCGTGATTATCGGTGGCTCGCTTATTTTACTGTACGACATGCGCTGGGTAGACCCCGCGATCACGATAGGGATTGCGCTATATATTCTTTACCTTGCCTTCTCTGAAATTGGTGGCCCTATCCGTACGCTAATGCTGGGATCTCCCCCGGACATCGACGGGCAGGCAGTCGTTGAGACCGTACGAGATATCGAGGGAGTCCAGGATATTCACCATGTGCATCTATGGCAGATGCAGGAAAACATGGCAGCCCTTGACTGCCACGTGGTTCTGACAGAAACCGGCTGGCAGCAGCTTGAATCAGTCAAAACAGAGATCAAGGAGCAGCTAAAAACGCGCTTCAATATTGCTCATTCCAGCCTAGAGTTTGAGCACAGTGTCCACGCGCATCAAAATGCCAATCTATATGGGCATGAGTGACAGACCGAGGCCGGCTCCCGGCTCAGGTTGGTAGCGGGGGCTTCCTCCAATAGCGATAGGCTTATTTTTCAACCCGACTTTTCCACCCCATCGTTGAAACAGAGAGAGAAACATGTTCAAAAAAGCGTCTTTTATATTGGCCGGTACGTTAATGCTGACCGCTGCGATCGTCGCCGTATCGAAACCTGCCCTCCTGGACATGCAAGCTCAGGCAGCAAAGGAGAGCGGTGTCCAGGCAGAGGACTCCTTGGTGCGCTCACACTCCCCCATCTTGGGGCGAGAAGACGCGCCGGTGACGATTGTGGAATTCTTCGATCCGGCTTGCGAAGCCTGCCGTGCTTTCTACCCCCTGACAAAAAGTATTATGGAGACCTACCCAGAAAAAGTGCGGCTCATTATGCGCTACACTCCTTTCCACGGCGACGTATCTGACAAGGCCATTCGGGTATTAGAAGCCGCCCGTCGTCAGGGCGTCTTTGAACCGGTACTGGAGAGGCTGCTGGCTCGCCAGGATCAATGGGCCTCGCATGGCAGTTTTGATGAATCCGCTATCCTCGATATCGCTAGCCAAGGGGGCCTTGATCGAGCGCTTGCCGAAGAACAACTGACTTCTACTGAGGTGCAGGCGGTGATTGACCAAGACATGGCGGATGTCAGAGCCAATCAGATTCGCCAAACACCAACATTTTTTGTCAATGGCGAACCTTTAGACCCCTTTGGTATGCAAGAGTTGATTGATGCCGTTGAGAGTGAAGTAGAAGAGATCTCTGAGGAAGAGGATGGTCAGTGATGCAGCGCTGGTGGTTACTAGGCTTGGTGGGCTTTTACCCCTTGCTAGCCGAAGCCAATTGGCAAACGCATCTTTCGTTGCCGCCGTCTGAACCAACCCCCGCCAGGTTACAGGCGGCTAGCGAGCAAGAAGGCACCTCGCCGCTCGCAAGCGTTGATACCCTGACCTTTGGGCGTGATGTCATCATTGATACCACCCTCTACGAGGCCTTGGCAGCAAAAGGTGTCCCTACGCGTTTCGCCACTAAATTGGAAACACTGCTCAGCGAATTTATCGAATCTCCGCTGGCGTTTTCAGGCAGTGAACGTATCCAGTTAGTGTGGGAAGAAGATCGACGCCAAGACGGCACTCGAGTTGGGCCACCACGCCTCAGTTATGCCGCTCTGCCTGATCAGGCAGAGCCCCTAGAGGTTATATGGCCGGTCACTCCAAAGGGTGACGTTGCTCTTTTCAAAAGCAATACCCTTCTAGGCACGTTGCGGTTGCCCGTGCTTAGTGCTCGCTTAACGTCTCGCTTTGGGAATCGGCGACATCCTGTGTATGGAGGAGTTCGTCCTCATAATGGGATTGACTTAGCTGCACCGACGGGAACACCGGTAATCGCCACCGCACCTGGGCGCGTATCCTTTATGGGTCGCCAAGGGGGATATGGGCAGGTGATCGAGGTGGAGCACGACACAGGAGCAATGAGTCGCTACACACACCTTAGCCGATTTTCCCCACAGTTAGTGGTTGGGGATTTAGTCAACGCGGGGGAGTCGCTCGGAGAGGTAGGTTCGTCCGGGGTCGCCACGGGCCCCAACCTGCATTACGAAGTGAGAGTCAATAACCAGCCTGTTGACCCCCTTGATCAAGGTCAGCGCATCATGTTGGGCGAACAGCCGACTCAGAGTGAATATCAAGCGTCACTTTACGAGGCAAGAGATCGCTTGGAACATGCTATCGGCACGGCGTCCATTTATGACTTGATCTCGTTTAACGAGCCATAACGACCCATGCTTAACAGCTTTGCATAGATCGTTAGCAACGTGAACGTGTGCTTGCCTCTTTATGGAACCCGAGCCATTTGATCACTCAGCTATCACTACATAGGTAATATATGGAAGAGGTTTCTCTCGTCACCATGGGGGTATTGGCAAGCCTTGCGGCGGGCTTGATGACGGCTATCGGTGCGCTTCCCGTCTTGTTTACCAAAACTCCGAATCGTGGTGTTCGCGATTTAGCGTTGGGGTTCGCCGCTGGCGTCATGCTAGCGGCCTCATTCTTCTCGCTGATCATACCCTCCTTAGAAGCCTCGGAGCTGCGTTATGGAGGTAGCGTTGTGCCTGCTGCCATTGCCTGCGCAGCCATCTTGCTAGGGATTGGAACGGTCGCACTACTGAACGAGCTCTTACCTCATGAGCACTTCGAGCAGGGACGAGAAGGGCCGGAGGCTGCCTCATTACGTCGTATCTGGTTATTTATTATTGCCATTACGATACACAACCTGCCAGAAGGGCTGGCCGTTGGCGTGGCCTTCGGCGCAGGGGGAAGCGAAGGAGGCATGCCGCTGGCGATTGGCATTGGACTTCAGAATGCCCCAGAAGGACTGGCCGTAGCAGTATCACTGCTAAGCGTCGGTTATTCACGTTGGCGGTCATGGACGATTGCCGCCCTCACGGGGCTTGTTGAACCGCTGGGTGGCTTATTAGGCGCTGGGGTCGTCAGCATGTCACAAGCGCTACTTCCCTGGGGATTGGCCTTTGCGGCGGGAGCGATGTTGTATGTGATCAGTCATGAGATTATTCCCGAAACTCATCGGAGCGGGCACCAAAAAAAGGCCACGCTGGGCCTTTCCATCGGATTGGTACTCATGCTGTTTTTGGATGTCTCGCTGGGCTAACCCATTGGGAGGGGAGAGTCACGTTGATTCTAACCCAAGTCGTGAGCCCCTCCATGCGAGTTTTCAGTGACACAGAGCTGATGATCACTGATGACCTCAATAATTCGGCAGCTTTCCACTTTGCCACCGGCACACTGCGTGACCATCCGTTGAAGCTCCTCACGCAGTGCGGACAGACGTCGAAGGCGGGACTCCACTTTCTTTAGGTGATGCGTGGCGATGGCATCGACTTCTTGGCAAGACATATCAGGTTGATCTGACATGGCCAAAAGCTCTCGCACTGACTCCACCGAAAAGCCAAAGTCTCGGGCATGGCGAATGAAGGTCAAACGCCGTACTGCGTCTTCTCCATAGCGGCGTTGCCCCCCGCCGGTTCGTGTCGCATCGCGCAGCAGCCCAATACGCTCGTAATAACGAACCGTTTCAGGTTTGCAATCGGCTCGTCGTGCTAACTCACCAATGCTGATACTTTGCCCCATCATTGACATGGTAAAACTCCTTATGCAGGGCTTGAAGCTGTAGTTGCTACAAGGTTTACACTTCAAAACCATAGCCCATTGGGAGGAGAGGCACCATGAAAACATCAACGCCGACAACAGCGCCTACCACCTTGACGCTGCGTGTTGAAGGCATGGACTGCGGCGGTTGTGAGCGCAAGGTTGTGTCGGCGCTAGAGCGGCTGGAAGGCATTGAGGAAGTCACGGCAAGCTCGGTCACGGGATCGGTGAAGATTCACCACCACGATCACGGGGCCCCCTCGCGAAAAACCATTGATGGCATCCTGAACGAACTAGGCTATCAAGTGGCTTCCCATGATGGCCAAACACGCGCATCTGGTGCTTCACCCTCTTGGTGGCAAACCGCTAAAGGGCGCTTGGTCATTATCACAGGCAATCTGCTGATAGTGGCCTTCGCGCTTCGTTTGGCATGGCCTGCGCTGGGTAATATGCCTTTCATTTTGGCCACGCTGGTCGGCTTAATGCCCATTGCGCAGAGTGCCTGGGGCGCTCTCAAGATGCGCAATCCCTTTACCATCGAGATGCTGATGTGCATCGCTGCGCTTGGCGCATTGGCCATCGATGCTGCCGCTGAAGCTGCGATGGTCGTGTTCTTGTTCGCCGTAGGTGAGCTACTCGAAGGGGTAGCTGCTTCACGGGCGCGCCGCAGTATCTCAGCCTTGGCAAATTTAACACCCTCAACGGCGAGGCTGATGGACAATGGCCATCTGCGTGACGTCTCGGCGGAGTCACTTAAACCCGGTCAGCGTGTGCTGGTGCGGCCCGGTGATCGCGTTCCTTGCGATGGACGCATCCTGGTGGGCACGTCCGACCTTGACGAGTCGCCGGTAAACGGCGAGTCCATCCCCCGTTCGCGAGCGCCTGGTGATGACATTTTTGCTGGCACAGTGAATCTTGATGCCGCCCTGGAAGTGGAGGTAACACGAGGCGCTGATGACAATACGATCGCACGCGTTATTCGCCTAGTTGAAGAAGCACAGGCCGCCAAGGCACCGATAGCACGCTTCATTGATCGTTTTGCGTATTACTATATGCCCGCCGTCGTCTTACTCGCCCTCCTGATGGCGATAGTGCCACCGCTGGTATCGACCATGGCATGGTCGGAGTCGATTTACCGTGCGTTAGCATTGCTGTTAATCGCATGCCCCTGCGCGTTGGTCATTTCTACCCCAGCCGCCATCGCCGCAGGTCTCTCGGCGGGCGCTCGGCGCGGCCTACTGATCAAAGGGGGAGCCGTTCTTGAACAGTTAGGTAAGCTTCGTTTGGTGGCATTAGACAAGACGGGCACCCTGACTGCGGGTACCCCAAGAGTCACGGATGTGGAATCTTGGATCACCGAGGGAAACGATGACGATGTATTACGGCTTGCCGCCGCGATAGAGCGAGATTCCAGTCACCCTATCGCCACGGCTATCGTTGAGCATGCCCGACAGTCGGGCCTAAACCTCCCCACCGCCACCGGCAGCCGCGCTCTGGCGGGGCGCGGTATCTCAGGCCAGGTGGAGGGTCGCGAGCTGAGCTTAATAACGCCTCGTCACCTTCACGAGCAGGTCATCCTTGATGAAAGTCTCAGTGCTCGGATTGTCGCGTTAGAAGAAGCCGGCAAGAGCCTCGCTCTCCTCGTCGAAGGCGAGCGTTTGTTGGGCTTGATCGCTGTTCGCGATGAGCCACGCGAAGATGCCCTTGAAGGCCTAGCGGCGCTATCGCGTTTAGGCGTACAGGCGGTCATGCTCAGCGGTGATAATGCCCGCACCGTCGCTGCCACTGGGGGTCGCTTAGGCATTGAAGCGTACGGCGAACTGATGCCTGAAGACAAGGCAGCCTATGTTCGAGACTGGCAAGCGGCAGGCCGTGGCCCCATCGGTAAAGTAGGTGATGGCATCAACGATGCACCGGCGCTCGCGGCAGCCGATGTCGGTATCGCCATGGGGGGCGGCACGGATGTGGCGTTGGAAACCGCCGATGCAGCCTTGCTCAAGAACCGCGTTACCGGCATCGCTGAGCTGATAGACCTCTCTCGTGCCACGCTGCGCAATGTGAAAACCAACGTTGTTCTCGCCCTTGGCTTAAAAGCCATTTTCCTAGTCACGACGGCTCTGGGTATTACCGGTATGTGGATTGCGGTGATGGCCGATACCGGTGCTACCGTTCTGGTGACGTTGAACGCCATGCGACTGCTGGGTTACCGCTTTTCGCCCAATACCGCGTTGACAGGCCTGTCTCAAGGAAAAACAACGTCATGAGAACAGCGCCAAACGATAGTCCTTCACGTCGTTGGCCATGGTTCACACTCGCTTGCGTGATGGCTCTAGCCGATCAACTTGTCAAAGAAATCGTGCATGCCCAGATGTCGTTTGGCCAAGTCATCCCGCTAACGCCGTTTTTTAACTGGGTATACACCGGTAATACAGGAGCCGCTTTTAGCTTTCTCGCGGAGGCAGGTGGTTGGCAGCGCTACCTCTTTCTTGGTTTAGCGTTGGTGGTCATCGTCGTATTGCTCGTGCAGCTATGCAAACCCCTGCCGCGCTTGGAGGCCTGTGCGTACAGTTTGATTCTTGGCGGCGCACTCGGTAATACCGTTGATCGCTTAGCGCGTGGGTACGTCGTCGACTATCTGGACGTTTACTGGGGCGAATGGCATTGGCCCGCCTTTAACATGGCCGATATCGCGTTATTGATAGGTGTAATGATATACGCAGTGGCGTTATGGCGTGAGCGTCCTGCTTTTAAGCGCACTGAGTAACGATATGGATTCGCTCGATCAAGAAAAAAAATATACGCTTTTTGCTGGGCGACTTTCACCAATAGTCGATTGCGTTGTAGCGCTCGCCGCTGGGGTATTGACCACCTTGAGTGCCGCCCCCTTTTCCCTATGGTGGCTTGGCCCAGTGGCCGTGGCACTGGTCTATTGGAAGATACAGTCGCTAACGCCCGCCATGGCCACCCTGCGTGGGTGGTGCTATGGGGTAGGCCTGTTCGGTTCTGGCACATCGTGGGTCTTCGTTGCTATTCACGATTTCGGTGGCACCGGGGCCTTGGTGGCGATGCTCCTCACCACTCTTTTTGTCAGCGCTCTGGCGCTCTTCTTTGCAATCCCCTTTGGGCTCTATCGACGCATCGCGGGGCCACGGTTAGCCTTTCTTAGCTTTGCCGGTATGTGGGTGATGAGCGAATGGCTACGCACCTGGTTGTTCACCGGCTTCCCCTGGTTATTGTTAGGCACCTCTCAGATAGATTCTCCATTAGCCCCATGGGCGCCCGTTGGTGGTGTGTACTTGCTGTCACTCATTACCGCGCTGACAGGCACGTTAGGGGTAGAGGTACTGCGTCGCCGCTGGGTTTTTCTCGTCCCAATGGCTGGCCTGTGGATCGTTCCATTCCTATTGCCCGCCCAATGGACAACCCCGGCTGGCAAGCCCATCCAGGTGGCATTGCTGCAAGGGAATCTTGATCAGCGCATTAAGTGGACTGCACAAGGGCAGCGCGAGGCGATCAGTATCTACACGGCGATGACACGGGAGCAAGCAAAGGATATCGATCTCATCGTTTGGCCCGAGGCAGCCCTTCCCATGCTTGAGCAGGAAGCACAGCGAATACTTGAGCAAGTAGCGTCAGACCTGGGGCCTGACACCGCCTTGTTAACTGGCATTTTGCAACGCGATGGTGAAGGGCGCTCTTATAACAGCGTCATAGGGCTAAATGATGTGCAAGGCGAATACCAGAAAGCGCACTTAGTACCCTTTGGCGAGTATTTGCCATTCCAAAGCCTCCTCGCTGACACCCTTGCTTTTTTCGACTTGCCAGCACCCCGCCTGACCCCTGGGTCAGACGTACAGGCTCCGTTACACGTGGCTGGAACTACCATTGGCACTGCCATCTGTTACGAGATCATTTTTGCCGACCATGTCGCCCAACAGGCGCGTAATGCCGAGCTGCTATTAACGGTTTCCAACGATACGTGGTTTGGGCGCTCCATTGGCCCACACCAACATCTTCAAATGGCGCGTCTACGTGCCCTTGAAAATGGTCGTCACCTACTTCGAGCTACCAGTAATGGCGTGACGGCCATCATCGATTCACAAGGTCACGTCACAGCCCGTGCCCCACAGTTTGAACAGGCCAGTTTAACTGGCGAGGTGACCCCGATGCAGGGCCTAACTCCTTTCGCACGCACCGGTAGCGGGCCCGCTTGGATACTCGCTGCCTTGCTGACGCTGCTCGGATTACCACTTAACTTATCTCGATCAAAAAACGACGCATTAGATGAAAAAGGAACCTAGCGATGCTCTCGGTAAATAACGCAGCAATACTTAAGAGACTCCTCCGATCGCCAATGCAGATGGGCTTCATCATGAGTGTGATGGTTTCATCTTTGGCATGGCTCCCTGTCGCCATCGCGGCACAACCCGCCACTACCCAGGAGACGGAATGGCCCAATGGGCACTACCCGCTACCTGAGGAAGGCAATATTATCGGCGAGGCTGACACCTTCGTCGTGAAGGATTACGACGATACCTTGATAGATATTGCCAGGCGTCACAACCTTGGCTATTTGGAGATGACCCGGGCAAATCCAGAGGTCAGCATCTGGGTACCAGGGGTGGGCACGGAAGTAACTATTCCAGGACGTTTCATTCTGCCGAATGTCGAGCGTACTGGGATCGTCATCAATATCGCCGAGCTGCGGCTTTACTACTACCCAGATGTCAAAAACGGTGAGACACCGCGCGTTGAGACCTATCCTATTGGCATTGGTCGCGAAGGCTTTGATACTCCTCTCGGTGTGACCGAGACCACAATGAATATTAAAAATCCTGCCTGGTACCCGCCTGAGTCGGTAAAACGCGAAGCGGAAGCACGCGGCGAAACCGCGCCAAGCGTTGTGCCGCCCGGCCCCGATAATCCGTTAGGAGACCATGCCATCATCCTAGGCTTCGATGGCTATTTGATTCATGGTACCAATCAGCCAGACGGGATTGGCATGCGCGCAAGCCGAGGCTGTATTCGCATGTTACCCAAAGACATCGAATCTATATTTGACCGCATTCCTCCCGGCACCCAAGTCAACATCATCAATCAGCCTATTAAAATCGGTTGGGAAGACGGACAGACGCTGATTCAAGCATTTCCGCCGCTTGGAGAAGAAGAGCACAGCATGGCCGCACTGTCAGACACCATGACACGTCTCAACCAATACAATGTCGATAATATAACCATCGATTATGAGCAGCTCAGCACCGTACTGGCATCGTCCAGCGGGCTTATAACACCTCTCAATCCGAAGCAAGAGCAGGAACCACAAAGTAGCGGCATAGAAGAGGGGAGTATCGAAGACATTTATAAAGAGTTGGTTTTGCCCTTATCTCAGCGGTCGTGACATTCACACAAGAGGCCCATTGAGCGCTGATATGTAGGTTGAGAAAAGCAGTCCCCTGTCAATGAGATGGGGAGACTCATTTCAACTTGTGCTTTTCATAAGGTGCACTTTTTAGATTAGGCGTTCCGTCTCACTCAGCTATGATGCCGTCCTTCTAAACCTTAAATTGACACGATGATTGGGCATGTCTCATCCAAAAATCAGCTGGTCACTATCCAGGGAGGCCCATACGTTCAAGCGCCCTAACCCTAATAAGGAAAACCTCCCTTGCGAAGCTTCTTTGATGAAAGCCTTCAGCCTGGATTCATAGAATAACTGCACCACTTTGGACCACGAGGTAGAGGCGGGAGGGTCAGCGCCGGTACCCTTCTCGGCTCACCGACCAAAGTGAAGCAGAGCATGGGATATAACCCAGACCCAACGATACCAAATATATGCCCGTCATGACCTGGGCATGAGCCGACGTCAGATCGCCAGAGAGCTTGGTATCCACAACAGTACGATCAGCCGTGAACTGCGCCGCAACGCTACCACCAGCGGCTACGATCCAGAGCAGGCGAGTCCGCAGTGATCATCGGCGACGCACTGCCTGGAAGTGGACGAAGCGCTTACCCAGCATGATCGCCGCCGTCGCCGACCGGCTGCGGGAGGAATGGAGCCCGGAGCAGATCAGCGGTTTCATGGTGCCCTTGTATGGCGTAGGCGTCAGTCACCAGTGGATCTACGCCTTGATCTGGGATGATAAGGCTCGTGGTGGCGATCTCTGGCAGCATCTCCGCCAGCCCAAGCGACGCAGCAAGCACCGTGCCCAGGCAAAGAGCGCAGGGCTCGGCAAGATTCCCAACCGTATGGGTATCGAGCATCGTCCCGCTGAGGTCGATGACAGGCGCTTTATTGGGCACTGGGAGGGGGACACCGTGGTCCAGGGGCACAAACAATCTGGCCTGGTGACGCTGGTCGATCGACGTAGCGGCTATCTGCTGGCAGCACGATTGCCCAAGCTCTCAGCGGAGCTGACGCAAAAAGCCATGATCCGGCTGCTTAAGCCTCGCCGGGGTGCTGTCCAGCACCATCACCATGGACAACGGCTCGGAGTTCGCTGATCACGATACCGTAGCCCAGGCGGTAACGGCAGCGATTTACTTCTGCGCCCCCCACTGTTCCGGTCAGCGTGGGACCAATGAAAACACCAATGGCCTGATACGGCAGTACTTCCCCAAGGGAACGGACTTTCAACAGGTCACCGATGTCGAGTTACGCAGGGTGGTCAAGAACCTGAATGATCGCCCCCGAAAACGACTAGGATATCGGACACCGGCACAGGTGTTCCTGGGGAGTACTCAGGAGCCTTGGATACCGCAGGTGCTGCTCTTATTGCTTGAATTCAGGACCAAGCCAACGCCAACTCGGCACAAGGCCTCGAGCAAACCAACCAGCCCGCTGAAATACGCATTGTCGAAGAGGTAAATGAAAGCCCTGAACCGGCTGAGGAACAGGTGGCATCGGCACCTTCCGCTGATGAGACGTCGCACGAGGCTCAGCTCGAAGCGAGTGATGATGTGGCCAATGTCACATCTGATACGACACTCACCGAAGGCGAGATATCGTCTGAGGCAGCGTGGCGTGAAGAAGTAAGCTTCTCGCTTGCTCCCGGAGAGGGCACCGAGTACAAGTTGACGATGGATGAAGGCTCTATTGCGACCTTTGCTTGGTCATCTGAAGGCGGGCCAGTCAATTTTGACACCCACGGTGATGGCGGTGGTAATTCCATCAGCTACGAAAAAGGACGTGGCGTTCCTGAGGATGAGGGGGAATTGGAAGCTGCCTTTACGGGGAACCATGGCTGGTTCTTCCGTAACCGAAATGAACAGGAGGTAACCGTTAAGCTGCGTATTAAAGGTGATTACGGCGAGCTTAAACGTATGATGTAAGCCGTTAATAACTAATGCCCCACTGTGCAGCTAGGCAGTGGGGCATTTTTTTAGATGTACTATTCTATTAGATATCGTGCATTCTTTCAGTTTGCCGAGATAGACGCATAGCCTCGTGCTCCTCTAAATCGAGAAGTGTTTCCAGCAGTTCCTTGGCTTCTCGGATTTCGGCTCTGCCGATCAGGCTGCGATATAAACTGATGGCTTGATCATGGAAATCCAGTACTTCTTTGCAGATAGCATCAGCTCCTAGCGTGGAATAGGGCGCATCGCAGGTTCGGTGGCTGCGAATAGGCTGATGAGAGAGGTAATCGTAGACATAAGTATGAAGCACGTTAACGCTTGCGGTCCCTTCAAAGCTAGCAATTACACGCTGCATCTCTGCCTCATGAAGAGACAGATAGTTAAGCAGCATTTGCGCGCGTTCTTCCTCGTGCTGATTCGCGCAGTGAGCCAAACACTCGGCAAGATGGGCATGTAATTGTCGTGTCCAATCGATTAGATCGCCAAACGTTTTAATCTCCATTCATTTGCTCCTTGTGCCGCTGTGATTAATGAGAGTGCGTGTGGTGGCTGTCGGTTGAGCTGTTGCTGTTAGCAAGAAATAGCCACTCGCCGATTAGCAGCGCGGCCATCACTGTAACGGCAACGATAAGTACCAGTGGGTCGGCAATAGCTTTTACCCAAACAAAACCACCCAGTACAAGGACATCTAACAGGATGGCAATGGTCGGAATAATCGCGTTAGCGCCCACGCTTTTCCTGAGATGGCGCAAAACTCCCCAATGGATGGCGATATCCATGATCAGGTAAAAAATAATGCCGAGCGCCGCGATTCGGCTAAGGTCAAAGAAGGCGGTCAGCACCAAGCCGAGCACGATCGTGTAGACCAACGTATGTTTTTGCAGGCTACCGGGCATGTGGAAATGGCGATGCGGTACCAGTTTCATTTCTGTAAGCATGGCGAGCATGCGAGAAACGGCAAAGACGCTGGCAATAATCCCGCCCGCAGTGGCCAGCATGGCGAGGATGACGGTAAAGCCAACCGCGGCTTCACCCAGCGCGGGGCGGGCGGCAGCCGCCAGGGAGTAATCTTGAGTTTCGATAATCTCGGATAGCGATAGGTTACTGGCAACGGCAAAGCCTACAAGCGCATATATCACCACGCACAGCGCGATTGAGATCATGATGGCCTTGCCCAGGTTGCGCTTTGGATTTTTCAGCTCCGAACCGCTATTGGTAATGGTCGTGAAACCTTTGAAAGCCAAAATACCCAATGCCGTCGCGCCCAAGAAACCTGAGAGAGTGGGGGGGGGCGCATCCCCACCAGTCCCCATGTCGATAGAATCGGCAATAAAAACACCGACAACACCAAACACGATGATGCCACCAATTTTTATGAAACCCAGCACTGAGGCGACTGTCTCGATCAACTTATTGGCAGATAAATTGATCAAAAAAGCCGCTAGCAACAAGCCCACACCAAGCAGTGGAACAAACAGAGTGCGATCGCCTAGCTCAAATAGCTCCAGAGTGTAAGAACCGAACGTTCTCGCTAAAAAGCTCTGCGCAATGACCATGGAAAAATACATCAATAGCGCATGGAAAGCGGTAGGGAGCGTTGACCCATACGCTTTTTGCAGATACATGCCAATCCCCCCGGCGGATGGGTAGGTATTGGACATTTTGACATAAGAGTAAGCGCTACAAGAAACAATCATCGCGGCGGCTAAAAAAGCTAGGGGAAATAGAGGGCCGGTCATTTCTGCCATCTGTCCAGTTAAGGCAAAAATACCCGCCCCGATCATGACCCCCGTGCCTAGCGCTACGGCACCGATGAGAGAGAGGCTCCCTTCTTCGTACTTTGGCTTTCTATCCTGGTCAGCCATACAAACACTCCTAGGAATGAAGCCCAAAGCGTTCAGGTTTTTCGCCTCAGGCAAGCGTCGGATAAGTGCTAAACAAGTCTGGTTGAATTAGCTGAACACAACCTGAATATATGCCAGTTAATTATCTGACCCAGAGCATGCTTTGGCGTAAGAAAGTGGCGGGCTTAACCTACCAGCATACGTAATGGCATCCACAGTCCCATGGCGATCATTACCAGATTCTCGGTTAACGATACAAAGCCCAGCGGCACATTGCTGTTACCGCCGACGCAAGCACACTTAAGCTCACGCTTGTCGATATAGACGGCTTTAAAGACGGAGATTGCCCCCACCGTGCCAACAAATAGCGCCAGTGGCGCTGCCAGCCACACCAATGTTCCGGCCAGCATTAAAATGCCTGCAACTGTCTCGGCATAGGGGTAAAGATAGCTATAGGGGACATAGCGCTGGGCCAATAGGTCGTAATTCAAAAACATACTACTGAAACTTTCGACATCCTGTAGCTTCTGCAGGCCGAGCAGCACCATCGCCGTGGCCACGGCATACTCCGGCATGCGCGCAGTAAACAGCGTGCCCTGAGTAGCCCAGCTAATCGCCAAGCCAATCAGCAGCGCAGTAGCAAAAATAGCAATTACTGGCCTATAAGTGGTTTTTTTTGCATTAGGAACGCTCATTCCCAGATGTTTGCGTAGCTCTTCGTACCCACCTATGCGTTGATCACCGATATACACTTGGGGCGTCGTATCGACGTTTTCCTGTTCTTTGAAAGCATCGATTTCATCACGAGACGTTAAGGTATGGTCGTCAACCTTAAAGCCCTTGCGCTTGAGAAGATCAACTGTCTTCAAACCGAACGGGCACATATGCTCGGCGGTTTTCATCCGGTAAACCCGTGCTGAGGCAGTGGGTGTTGATATTGGCATTGATTTTCCTTCGCTAAGAACATGGTATTTAAAAAAATCATAGAACCTTTGTGCAGCACTCAGGCAAGTATAGCTACTCCTTTATTTTGATAATTCTAGCTATGGTTAAAATTTTTTTTTCAGCGAGAGAAATATATGTTAAATAAAAAGGGCCATCATAAAGAATGGCCCATATCTTAAGTTAGTGACTATATATTAATAGTCAACATGTAATTCATAGCGATTATTGTCACTTTCTTTAGTGCCTCCTAGTGCATTGCCTGTCACTTCAAGTTGATAATTGCCTGGCTGCAGTTGGCGGACCAATTCAAAGTGACCACGTGGGCTGGATGCTTCTGCTACCTGCTGTCCTGCTGCATTATAAAGCACAGCAGAGATACGGTTGCCAGCGCTGGTTGCGCCTGGGAAGTGCTCGCTTGCTACCTTCAGCGTAGTCGCTTCTTGAATGTTAATACTGAAACTTTTTGATTGGCCTTGGGCAAGTAATTGTGTAGAAGAGACGCCTCTTTCAAGTAGAGGTAGATCCTGGTTGTTTGTCCCATAGTTAGCCAATGCAGGTGTTGAAAGGATGCTGGCTACAAGCGACCCAAAGATAATTGATTTAACTTTCATGGTGGTTACTCCTCTGGTTGATGACATGGTTATATTAGATGGCTTTTTTGAAATGAAGCTGAATTTAAAAATAAAAAATAAAAAAAACGCCACCACTGGGTGACGTTAAAAAAATATCTATGTTCAGAGTTCGCTAAAACATCAGTTTAACACCGGCAACCACCCCAGTATCTTCCGTATTGTCGCCACTGGCCCGTGAAAGGTCGGCTGTATCGCCATACTCTTTCTCCCAATAAGCACCAATGTAGGGGGCGAAACGACGAGTCACTTCATAGCCTAGTCGCAGGCCAGCGCGCACCGAGTTAAGCCCTTCACCCACGCCAAATTCTTCAACTTCGCTGGCGGCTACGGCAATTTCGGTGCGCGGCTGTAGGTAGAGTCGCTGTGTTAGGCGCAGATCGTATTCGCCTTCAAAACTGGCGGCGACATCACCATCTTCACTCACTTGCATGGCAACATCGGTTTCGATGCCATAAGGTATCACTCCCTGTAGGCCCAACACCCCATAAGTACGTTCGGCGTGATCATCGGAGAAGACACCGCCTTGGTAACCAATCCCCCCCTGTAACTCCCAAAAATCAGCCACTAAGCGACTATAGAGGAGTTCTAGGGACTCAAACTCAGCATCTTCGCCGTCACCCTGAACGTTTTCGCCTTCCGATTTAAGGTAAACGCGGTTAATGTCACCGCCGTACCAGCCTTGAAAGTCCCATACCACGGCGTCTTGACCTTTGTCGGGAACGGTGTATTCAAGCCGGTCAAACAGTGCCATGCCCATATTATGTTCCTTAGTGGGCGCGGGCCAACTGTCTGGTGCCGCATAGCCGTCTTCGGCTTGGGAGCCCGTTGCGACGGTCATGCCAAGGGCGGCACTGGCGAGGGTTACGTAGCGCTTAATTTTCATACTGTCTCCTTAAGAAACCTGAACAACGCGGAACATGCCAGCATCCATGTGGTAGAGGAGGTGGCAGTGGAACGCCCAACTGCCCTCGGCGTCCGCAGTGATCAGCGCAGACACGCGCTCGCCGGGCTTCACATTTAGGGTGTGTTTGCGCGGTATCAATTCACCCTGGCCGTTTTCCAGCTCCATCCACATGCCGTGGAGGTGGATAGGATGTTCCATCATGGTGTCGTTGATCAGGATCAGGCGCAGGCGTTCGTCTTTTTCGAAGTGAATAGGGCCGGAAACCTCGCTGAACTTCTGGCCGTCGAACGACCACATGTAGCGCTCCATGTTGCCGGTAAGGTGCAATTCAAGCTCACGGCCGGGTTCGCGACGGTCGGGCCAGGGAGTGAAAGATTTCAGATCGCGATAAACCAGCACACGGCGCTCGTTGGGATCAATACCAATACCTGCCTGGCCGTAGCGGGAGCCTGGCTGTACTTCACCAGCCGCCAGCATGCCGTTTTCGCGTGTTTTGCGCTGCTCGCTGGCCATACCTCCCATGCCCGAATGGTCCATGCCTTCCATGCTGGAATGATCCATCCCACCCATGTTTGACATGCTCGAGTGATCCATTTCCTCCATATTAGCGTTATCCATCCCCTGCATATTCGACATGCCGGAATGATCCATGCCGCCCATCCCCCCCATGCCGTGAGCGCCCATGGCTTCCATGCCGCGGTCGGCAATCTGACGGCGCTTGGGGATCTCCGCCTGCATGCCTTCGCGCGGCGCCAGCGTGGCGCGGGCGTAGCCGCTGCGGTCCATCGACTCAGCGAAGATGGTGTAGGCCTGATCATCTTCGGGTGCGACCACCACATCGTAGGTTTCGGCAACGCCGATGCGGAACTCATCGACGGGAACGGGCTGCACCGGCTGGCCGTCGGCGGCCACCACGGTCATCTTGAGGCCAGGGATGCGCACATCGAAGTAGGACATTGCCGAGCCGTTAATCACCCGCAAGCGCACACGCTCGCCTGGCTTGAACAGCGCGTTCCAGTTTTCCTCGGGAGAATGGCCGTTGAGCAGGTAGGTGTAGGTGCTGCCGGTTACGTCGGCGATATCCCGCGAGCTCATGCGCATCTTGGCCCACATGCTGCGCATTTCGGCCGTTTGGGCGAAGCCGTTTTGGCGTATGTCGGCGAAGAAGTCGGCAATCGTGCGTTCCTGAAAGTTGTAATAACCTTCCATGGTTTTGAGATTGCGAAACACCGACATGGGCTCTTCAAAGGTCCAGTCGGTCAGCAACAGCACGTGCTCGCGGTCGTAGCGAAAGGGTTCACGCTCGGCGGCGTCGATAATTAACGGCCCGGCATGACCAAGCTGTTCCTGCAGGCCGGAATGGCTGTGGTACCAATAAGTGCCGTTCTGACGGACAGGAAAACGATAAGTAAAGGTTTGGCCTGGCTCAATACCGGCAAAACTGACGCCCGGTACACCGTCCATGCCCGGCGGTAGAATCAAGCCATGCCAGTGGATTGAGGTGGGTTCGTCGAGCAGGTTGGTGACACGTAATACAGCGTCCTGACCTTCCTTAAGGCGTATCAGCGGGCCGGGACTGGTACCGTTGAGGCTAATCGGGCGAGCCTCTTTTCCATTAATCGGGATGGATTCGCGTCGGATAGCCAGCGACACATTAGGCCCCTCTTCCACGCCCTTTGAATAGACATTTGTGCGTCCCCAAGGGTTAGCCCAGGCGGGGCTTAAGCCCATCGCTGCGGCGGAACCCAATCCAAGTGCCGCGCTACCTTTCAACACCTGGCGGCGTGAAAGTGGGTGGGTGATGATGTCCGAACGCGTCATGTAAAACTCCCATCGCTGATGAATGACATCATCTTGGGGGAGAAAGCTGAATCAACGCTGAAAAAGCAGTTAAGCGGAGGTGACGCCTGTCATTGGCAATGTGGTGATGACCCGAAGGCCACCCAACGGGCTGTGCTCAAACTGGCAGCGACCGTGATAACGCGCTACCAGCTGTGAGAGAATAGCTAGTCCCAGGCCATAGCCAGGGTGGTGCTCATCCAGTCGGGTGCCACGCTCGCCGAGGCGCACCATATCGCTTTCGGCAACGCCGGGGCCGTCATCGTCAATCGTTAAAGTCAGTGCGTCTGATGAGGTGCTAATGTGGCAGCGAATCTCGCTGGTGGCCCATTTGCCAGCGTTATCCAGCACGATGCCCAGTATTTCGGCGTAATCGTGGGCATCGATCGGCACTTGGTCGCGCGCGTCAATCGCCTGCGTCAGCTCGAACAACTGTTCAGAGTAGAGGCTACGAAACATCTCCATCAGACGTTGACTGTCACGGGTCAGGTGGGTCATGCGACCCGCATGAGGACCTGCGATGCGTGCACGGCGCAGCTCAGCATCCAGCTGGGCGTTGATGTCCTCGATGCGCATCAGCAATTTCCGTCGGCGGTTTTCATCAATCGGTCGGTTGCCGCTTAGTACTTGGGTAACGGCGGCCAACGGGGTTTTCAGCGCGTGGGAAAGGTTAGCGACCGACTCACGTGAGCGTTTAAGGCGCAGGTCAATGTCGTCCATAAAGCGGTTAAGCTGGGCAACAAGCGCGTCGAGTTCGTCGGGCGCTTTTAGCGAGAGGCGCTGGCGGTCGCCCGCTTGCAATGCTTCCAATTGATAACGCAGTTGCCAAAGCGGCCTTAATCCGCGATTGACGGCCAGCATATTGAGCGTGACCAGCACCGCGAGCATGCCCGCAGCGATGCCGCCCACCCACCAGTGCAAAGTAGCTAGGCCTGCTTCGACTTGGGAAAAATCCTCACCAATCAGCAACACGCCGTTGGCGCCTTGCCATTCGAAATGCTGGCGATACACCAATAAGTGTCGCTCGCCGCGCGTTACCTCGATCAGTGCATCCCCTTTTCCGTTAAGTAGTGGGGCAAGTTGTCGTTGCCAGACTGGGTCTGAGGCGCTGATCTCTCCGTTGAGGCGCAGCACGTAAAGGTGATGAAAGACCTGGTAGGCTTCGCTTGTCGAGGCTAGCGATGTGGGAACCGCCAGGCGGTCTTGTTCGAGCTGTGCGACCGCGTGGTCGGCTTCACGCTTGAGGCGCTCGCCCAGAAAGTCCTTGGCAAGATTTTGCAGGAATACGCCGTGCAGTAGCCAGGTCAGGCCGACTACCAGCAGCGCGACACCGCCCAGCCAGGCGAGCAGGCGAAACTGTAAGCTGCGTTTATTAACGTGAAACAAAAACGTATCCCTGGCCGCGGCGCGTCTGGATGATTGGCTTGCCAAGATACCGGCGCAGGCGAGCCACGTATACCTCAACCAGATTGGGTGCGGGGGCGTCTTGCTCCAACGCGTAAAGCTGTTCCAGCAAGCGCTCCTTGGAGTGAATGCGGTCCGGGTGGTGCATCAGGTAGCGCAGCAGCCGAAACTCGGTGGCAGTCAGCGAACGCCATGGGGTGTCTTCACGGCAAACGCGCTGACCGGCTTCGTCCAGAGACACCCCGTTCAGTGTGATGACTTGGGATAACTGGCCAGACTGCCTACGCAGCAGTGCCTTTAGGCGAGCCATCAGCTCGGCTTCGTGGAAGGGTTTGGTCAGGTAATCATCGGCGCCAGTTTCCAAGCCAACCACCTTGTCTTCCCAGGTGTCGCGCGCGGTGAGTATCAAAATAGGAGTGGCACGTTTCTGCTTACGCCAATGGGCGAGCAGCTCAAGCCCCGAGCCATCGGGCAGCCCAATATCGAGAATGGCAAGCGCGTATTCTTCGGTGGCCATGAACGACGTGGCCGCCTTAACAGTGGGGGCCACGTCGACCAGGTAACCGTTGTCTTTTAGACTCTCTGCCAAGCTTTCGGCCAGCAAGTCATCGTCTTCTAATAGCAACAGTTTCATTGGTAAAAGGTCTGCTTAGAAAGAAAAATTACCGTACATGCCGGATTCATAGTGGCCGGGGATGTTGCAGGCGTACTCTAACTCGTCAGCATTATCGGGAACTCGCCATAGTAGAGATTCGGTTTCACCGGCGGCAATAGTAACGGCTGCCATGCTACTACCATCAGACATATCGTGACCTTCGCCTTCTGACATGTTGGACATATTATGGCCTTCGCCACCTGCCATTTCTTGCATCATTTTACGATGTGCTTCTTGGGCTTCCTTGCTGCCGATCACGAACTCATGCTCAATACTGCCAGTGTTGGTAATTTCAAATTTCACGATCTCTCCGGCGGCCATTTCCAGCTCATCAGGGTCGAACCACATATCGCCTGCGTCGATGCTAATCGTGCGCTCAGCATCAGCATCGCTAAGGTCGCTTTCGCCGCCGCCGTGTCCAGGTCCCGCCCAGGCAGCGCCGGCAAGTATACTCAGTGAAAGAGCTAATAAGCTGGATGTAAGATGGGTCTTGCGCATAGTCATTTGCCTCCAAGGTGAGTGTGACTCGTTCTTTATACGTCGCCAACCTTAAACGAGCCTGAACTCGCCCAGAAAAAAATGATCTGTAGCAAACTTTCTTTTTCCGCAGGGTGGCATGGCTTGACCCAGGGGGTAACCCCATAGGTCGTAAGCTTTCAGTGGTTTTAAACATCACGCTATTGTCAGGAGGCCACCATGATGAACGCAGACTGTTTTGCAGTAATGGCCTCAATGGGCTGGTTAGCCTGGTTAATGCCCTTCATGCTTCTGTTACTCGTAGGATTGAGCATTGCCTCACTCATCAAATACCTGTTCAGCCGCGCCAATTAGTTCTTTCATTAATAGAGGATACGCTTATAAACCTAAAAACCACTTCACTATTGGTGTCAGGCTCGCTATTGCTGGGAGCAACAGCCGCCCAGGCAGGACTGCCTGATGAAGCAACGATGTACAAAAACCCTCAATCCGGCTGCTGCAATGAATACGCTCGCCACCTGGAAGAGCAGGGCGTAGATGTCACCATTGTGGACGATGCTGAGCTTGGCGAGATCAAGCAGCGGGCCGGGGTACCACACGGACTGGGTTCATGTCATACCATTGGTATTGGCGAGTACTGGATTGAGGGCCACGTACCGATGGAAGCCATCACCAAGCTATTTGAAGACCAGCCTGACAGGCATTGGCTTGGCCGGTATGCCGATTGGTACGCCGGGCATGCCTGGGCCACAGCAGGAGCCCTACGAGGTTTATAGCTTTACCGATCAGGAAGATGAGCCATTCATGACACTTGAGCCTTAATGACGCGAGCAGGCGGTACCTGCTCGCGGCCTAATAGCACAACATCATGGATTAACTCTTTGCCTGCCCTACCATGCGGTACAACGTGCCATCGCGATGAACCCAGTGGTGGAATAAAGCCATGAACACATGTCCTGCAATGAGTACGGTCAGCAAATAAGCAATGGGGCCATGTATTGCTTGCGAGGCTTCTGCAAAGGGTGTGCCAATTCCCTTGGAAACCAAATGATCAAATAACCGAATTCCAAAACCTTGTAGTAAACCACTCACTGGGGCCGCAACCAATAAGGCATAAATAGATAGATGGCCTATCAGCACCGCCTTACCTTGATGCGGAGGGCGATTGCGTATTTGAAAAAGCAGCCAAACAATTCGCAGCCCAACAAGCGCTAAAATCATAAAGCCCACAGTGGCATGCCAAGGCTGAAATAATTGGCTGAATGCATTACCCGGCTGCCAGTTGTTCATATAAGCACTAGCGAGCTGTAATGTCACCAGCAGCGCGGTTATCCAATGTAGCAGGCGGCTAACCGAGCCGTAATATTTCTGTGAGTCGTTAATAGCCATCCAAATTAACCCCGCTGATACTTGCGTTGGAGATGACAACACCCAAGGGACGGCGGTAGGTAAGGGATTGGGCGATGGAAAGACGATACCGCCAAGCTGTTAACAACATACATTTTGTATTTCATACAATTTCCTAATCTGAAGATGCAGGAAACCATATGTCATAAACCTGAACAGAACCTTAAAAGAACTATTAAATGAGGTTAATTTTTTTACCCTGGTCTCCCCGGTGTTTTGCCAATCACTATCGGAAATTGATGTGACCCTCAGCGCGTAATATCGGTCGTCAATCTAAAAAGGCAAATTCACCACTTATAAGATTTTATTGCCAGGAACCGCTTCCTCAAGAATGTTATCTAAAGCAGTTCGTGCGCTCAGTGTCTCTCGACTGGATATTCAAAATGAATTAGCAATGGCATCAAGCTTTTATGGGTTGTACACCGAAAAATCAGTGCTCTTCGGTAAGTATTAGCTGAATAGACCATTGGTGTTTTAGGTGGGTCCGGTCATTTTTATGGCTTGATTATTGTTGCCAAGTTCTGATGCGGTTGTTTTTTCCATCTCTGGTTAAAGTGGCGAAAGTATCGGTTAAAAACTTACTCTAACGGTTTACTGAACAAGTTTGCGCGACATAAAAATACGCTTCTCCATCAGTTGACCAATCCGTGATAGAGCTCATCGGTATTAGGCTCGTCGGACTGTTTGGTGGACTTCTGTTTGGCTTCGAAGAGGTCAGGAGCGTTCTCCAGTACTTCACGCTCCAGGTACTGACCATGGCTGGATGAGGCTGGAAACGGGCAGCCGTCTCGGATGTTATTTAGTCCCCTTTGACATTTTAAAGGGCGGGAATACCTACAAAATGTAGAGGCTTGATGTGACAAAACACGTTGACAATAAATCTAGATTCCATGAGCTCTGTGGATATGTCATATGCTATGTCACAAACGGGTATCACATAAGTAACTAATGTAGGCAGTGATCGGGGGAACTTTACCGGGTGTCCAAGTAGTCACGTGATGCTAGTTGCTTTAGCGACCTCCATGGCGTAGCTGATCGCGGTTACTTTAAGAGACGGAAAATTCTTGCTTGCCACGATGCCGGTTTAACGTCTTATTTCCCTAAGCCAAGAACCTCGCCTAACAAGCTACATTGCTATTGGTGCTCGGCCTATCAGTGTTGCTCAATGAAAACGCAATGCACCACGGGCACCTATAGGCGTATCAAAAGCTGGGAACACTAGGATAAACTGGAGGTGGTAAAATCTCTACTGGACCGGACGCCGAACATGATGCGCCTCCGTCGTCAGAATGTCGAGCACCCCTTTGGCAAGTTGAAAGCGTGCATGGGAATAACGCACTTCATGTCCAAGAGCCTTAAGAACGTCAGCACGGAAATGAGCCTTCAGGTGCTTGCTTACAACATGAAACGCCTCATGAATATTCTCGGTACTGGGGGGTGATCCAAGCAATGCAACCATAGAGTTGCTGAGCTTGGCGCTACTGCGCTTGTAGAATCTGGTAAGGCTCTTTAGTAGAGGCTTCTTAGACTTTTATATCGATCAACGTAGATGTTGGTTTAATTATTGAGGACGTTGTGAACCTATCTAGCTGACCGTTAATGGCGCAATTGCGGTTGTATACTGTAATCCCCAACTGGTTTTTTTGTTTTCACACAGCCTCGCCCGATAGCTGATATAAAAAAGAAAGAAAACATCCCAACTTGGACCCGCCCAGGCGGGCGGATCCAAGTTGCTCTCCATTTCCGCTACAAATATCCCATTTCTGCAAACGACTTACACCCCTCGCTTCCTACCACCACATGATCAATCACCCGAATGTCCATCAGCCCCAGGGCTTCCTTGAGTTGCTGGGTGATTCGCCTATCCGAATCGCTTGGTTCGGGGTCACCGCTTGGATGGTTATGTACGAGGATGACCGCCGCGGCATTGTAGGTGAGGGCGGCTTTGAGCACTTCGCGGGGATAGACGCTGGATGTATCGATGGTGCCCCGAAACATCTCTTCAAAACGTATGACGCGGTGATGTGTGTCGAGAAACAGAACGCTGAATACCTCGTGCTCGTAGTCCTGGAGCAGTAGCCGCAAGTGCTCAAATGCTTGCGATGGCTGAGTGATCTTGCAGCCTCTGGCAAGTTTGCGACGTGCAAAGCCTTTGGCGAGGTTGATGATGTCAGCTTCGGTAACCGGTTCTACGACTTGGTAAGTGCCTGCCACTTCACCGGCCTTGAGTTTACTTTTCGTCATGGTTGTCTCCAAAAAAGAAAACGCCGAGGTGGTGGCCCCGGCGTCTATGTCGTTATGTGATATATGGTTCGTCGATGATGAGATTGGCTCATGCCACCATCACTTGGCTGATACGCTTCTCCATTTCTTCATGGAAGGCCTCGACGCGCTCGGCAATGGTGCGGATCATGATGTCGTCGCGGTAGGCACGCTTGATAAACAGCGGCATGCCCGGCCAATAGCTTACAAAGTCGATCCATTCCCGCTCGCTGACCCATAAGCCGCCCTGGCACTGTGCAACGTGCTCTGCCGGAATCTCCCCGCTAAGCAGCACATCGATCTGGAACTTGGGCAGTTTGGTTTTGATCTCCAGCAGGCCGTTAGCACCGACCAGGCTGTCGGGCGAATAGCCCACGTCATGGTTGAGGATGATGCCCACTTCCTGCGGGCTCGGCTCGCCGGATGCATTGACGTAGAGTGAACGGGCCACCCCTTCCAGTTCATGACCACGCCGGGTATGGGCATTGCCTTGAAATGGCTCGGCCAATTCACCGGTCATCCGTTCGCCCATCAATTGATGCATGTAGGTAATGGCCCCGGCACCGAATCCACCAGGGCCCTTGCCGTTGACCAGCAAGGTCTTGAGCTCCGACATGGTGACGCGCCCCAGGCGCGCCGCCAGCCACTCGGGAGAGCCTTGCGCCATGTTGAGAATCTGCATGGTCGCCTCCTTGGGTTAGATAGGGGGAAATGCCGGTTACTTATTGGCCCGTTTGGTGAGGGACGCCCGCAGCTTGTCGAAGTCGCTATAGGGCACCTGCACGGCAGACCCGTACTTGCCGCTGAACCACTCCTGGGTCGTCGCTGGGCACTGGCTGATCAGCCGCTGGATCTGTCCCGCCTGGAAAGCGGTGACTGTCTTGATGCCCACCTTGGTGCTGGCGTTGCCGTTATCGTCCTGGCCGCGGGTGGTGATATTAAGCAGCGCGCACAGCACGTATCGCTTGCCGTAGCTGGTGGAGGAGCCAAACGCCTGTACCGCATTCTTGTTACCGCTGATATCAGCGGGCAGCAGCATACTGGTTTCTTCACGGTGGCCGTCCTTGTGCATCAGGACGCCGGTGATCTGAATGCCACGTTCCTGCGTCTGAATACGAAAGCTCACCGCAAAGCCATGCTTCTGCATTATCGGGCGCACGGTATCGACGATATCCTCCAGGGTGGCATAGAAGCCGTTATTGGTTTGTCCTCGCTCCTCGATGCTAGGCAGTTCGGTCTGCATCGCTGCCATGGCCGCGCTATAGGCCATCATGGCCTGGCGATCCATCACCCGCTCCTGCATCTGCAGCAAACGCTCCATCTTGTCGATGTCGACATCCGGGTTCAGCGCGGCACGCTCGATCACCTGAATGATCGCGGTGCTGTCGGCGGTGGGATGGGCCTCCAAGGAGGCCGGTGTGTTTGTCGAGGCAGCGTCTGGCTGAATAGCTGATGACGATGTGTCGGGTTGATTGGAATTGATGACATGGGTGCGTTGTGCCATGGGGCACCTCCGGGTTTCTATAATCAATACAGGATCATTCCAACGCCCAAGCGTTGATGGGCTGGTTGGAAGCGATATGGCGAGTAGGGTTAGCCGTCCAAGTGATCGGCCAGCGCCTCGGCGTCCAGGGGCTCCAGGCGAACTTCCGCTTTGTAGAACTTCCCCTGGGCGCAGACGACGGTCTCGGCGTGATGTTTTTGGTTGGCCAGCAGGGCTTCGGTCAGGTGGGCCAGCCCGGTTTCGACGGTGTGGGAAACAAATGTCATGGCAGATCCTCGTGAGGTAAGTCCCACAGCAAAACGCCCGGCCTTGATGGGGCCGGGCGCTTATGCCGTGGAGGTGGTAAATGTCATTGGATAGGGAAGTGCTTGAAGTCGGGAGAGGAGGGAAATCGATGAAGCGACGTTGCGGTGCTGATTACGCCACCAGTGCAAGTGCTGCATCGAGCGCTTCCTGCTTCAACTGCGCGCCCTGGCCGAACCACGCCGAGTCCATGCGGGTATCGTTGCTACGTGCCCGTTTCTCGTGATCGACATACTCGGTGACCGCATTGAGCAGGCCCCAGGCCGTGTCCTTGGCGGTGACCAGGTGCGAGCCCCGACCTTCGCCGGTATAAAGCTTCTGCACTTTATTCAGTGCCCGGTAGTTCGGCAGCTTGGAAGGATCATCCAGAGGCTTTTCGGCCCCGCAAATCACCGACTGCAGGTACTGCCGGGCTTCACGGCGGTCGATCTTGCGTTCCGACAGGGCCTTCATGCGGTACATGAAGTCATTCCACTGGGATACGGAAATCCCCAGCTGTCGCTTGACGGCCCGCGGGTCGAATTCCGACCGGTGGGGCACCTTCACCGCCTGCGATGTACCATCAACGGCGATCTGCAATGTGTTGTTACACACCACCCGTACCGTGGTGGGTGTCGCCATGGTCGCCAAGGTGCCATCACACGAGGTGGCCAGCAGCAGATAGTCGTTCACCTCATCCTGGCCTTGCAGCGATGTGCTCAAGCCACTGCGCGCCAGGGCCCAGAACTTGCGACCACCCTTGAGCACCCCGGCGGTTTCCAGCTCATACCCCGCGTACTCGGTCAGGTCTCGGTAAAACTCCAGGATCTCTTCCGGCTGCACCACCTTGTAGCGCTGCGATACCACGGAGAGCGGTGCCTTGTTGTCCGAACGGTAGAGCACCTTTTGTTCGGGGAAGGAATGAATGCTGCCCAGGTGACTTGCGCCTTCGGCAATAAAGCGCACCGGCGCTTCTTCGATGTGCCAGTTCATACCGGCCTGTTGTTGCCAGACTTCCAGCGGTTGATGACGGGTCAGTTGCTGTCCCAGGCCATGCCAGGGGGTAGCGCCTACGTAAGCCATTTGTTCAACGAGATGTGCCATGGGTCATTCTCCAGACATAAAAAAATCGCTGACACAGCTGCCAGCGCATGGGTGGTGGTGAGTAAGGTGTATCGCCGTAAAGCGGTGTATCAGCGTGCGGGTGCCAGGGGCGGAAAGGGGTGACGAAAGATATGCCCGCACGACAGGCAGAGCCACGGGGTGCCTTCACCGGGCGGCAGCCATTGCGAGAAGAACAGGGCGGCTACCCGCGCCCCCGACTGGCCTCCGGCAAAGGCGCCCATCATCGCGACGGGCAGTTTGGCGAGTGGAAAGCGCGAGGTGGCTATCGACAAAGGCCTCGTGACGGCGGCTGATCGCCAGGCACCGATCGCCCCGCCAATCAGGCAACTCCCCGTGGTGCCGATCCGCTGGGCAGTATCAAGGTTGAGCATGCGCGTTTCAGCACAGTTAAAGCAGGGTGGTGGCATAAGCGGCACTCCTATGGTCAGGGAAGCGATCCCTGTGGTGGGTTCATGGGAGTGATATAGGTCTCAAAATAAGTGGCGTTGATCGTGGTGGTGTTGCGTCAACCGGCGTCTTTCTTGATACTGGCTATATATACAGTAATTGAGAGGCACCTTACCATGTTATTGCCCGTTTCCCTGCTGGGCCGAGCAGACGCTTATGCCCCGTCGTGCCCGTTACCGCTCTATTCGAGTGCGGTGCGTGCGGGCTTTCCGTCTCCCGCCGATGATCACCTGGATACCGACCTGGACCTTCACCAGTACGTAGTGAAGCGTCCGGCAGCGACCTACTTCGTGCGTTCCGAGGGGGATTCCATGACGGGTGACGGCATCCATCACGGTGACTTGCTGGTGGTGGACCGAAGCCTTGATGCGGTGCCAGGCCGGATTGTGGTGATCTGCGTGGACGGCGAACTGACCGTGAAACGGCTGGAAAGGGTTGGCCAGCGCACCTACCTCAAGGCAAGCAACCCCGCTTATCCACCGATTCCGATTGATGGTCGTGAGTCCCACGTCTGGGGCGTCGTCACCCATGTGTTGCACAGCCTGCCCGGAGCACCGCTGCAATGATGGCCCTGATCGACTGCAACAATTTCTACGTTTCCTGCGAGAGGGTCTTTAATCCGACACTGGAAGGTCGTCCAGTGGGCGTACTCTCCAATAACGACGGATGCGTGGTGGCCCGTTCCAACGAACTGAAAGCCCTCGGTGTCGAGATGGGGGCGGCGATGCACCTGCTGTCGCCCCAGATCCGTCGACAAGCCGTGCTGCTGTCGAGTAATTACGCCTTGTACGGCGACATGTCCCGGCGCGTCACGGAAGTGCTTGGCGAGTTTTCTCCCCACGTCGAGGTGTACTCGATTGACGAGAGCTTCGTGGGGTTCCAGGGTTTTGATCCCGACGCGCTGGAGCAGTACGGGCAAACATTGCGAGAGACCGTTAAACAATGGACCGGCATTCCGGTATCGGTGGGTTTTGCACCATCGCGCGTCCTGGCCAAGGTCGCCAACCATGCCGCCAAGAAACATCCCGCCTACCGGGAGCAGGGCGTGTGCAAGTTGATGGCTGATAGCAAAGCCACTCAGGCGTTGTTGAAACAGTTGCCCGTCATGGAGCTATGGGGCGTGGCCCGCCGCACCGGTGAGCGCCTGCGGGTCATGGGCATTGAAACGGCGTGGGATCTACGCGAAGCGGATCCCAAGCACATACGACGGCATTTTAGCGTGGTGCAGGAACGCATCGTGTGGGAGCTGAGGGGCCAACCGGTGATACAGCTGGACGACATGAGCGAACCCAAACAACAGATCATGGTATCGCGTTCGTTCGGACGACTGACCGGTAATCCGCATGATCTACGCGAGGCGCTGAGACAGCATGCCGCCAGGTCCGGTGAGAAGCTTCGCAAGCAAGGCAGCGTGACCAGTGCCGTCATGGTATTCATCCGTACCAATCCCTTCCGCAATGATTTACCGCAATACAGCAATCGCGTCGTCATCTCACTGGAACGCCCCACCGACGACAACCGAGAAATCACGGCCGCCGCAGTACAGGGCTTGCGGCGTCTGTGGCGTAAGGGCTACGCCTACCAAAAAGCCGGCCTGATGTTGCTAGACCTTTCCCCCAAGGCCAACCGCCAGCTCACCCTTGCAGAGACCCCGCAGACCGAAGCAGACGCCGAGCGCAGCGAACGCCTGATGACCACGGTTGATAAGCTCAATCGGGAGTTTGGTCGGGGCACCATACAGATGGGCCTGCCCCGTAAAGGTAATGCCTGGGCGCTGCGAAGCGAGCGCCGCACGCCGCGTTACACAACGCAGTGGAATGAGCTTTTAGTTGTTAAATAAGCGTGATGTGGGACAACGTACAAGCTCTCTCAGGGAGGTCCAGTCGTATCACCAGATCGCCTGGACAGAAAAGGAAGGCACTGTATACAGATAGTCAACTATGAACATTATTAATGAGCTGAAAGCCATAGGCTGTGTAGTTGGGGTCAATTCTTTGTTCCGAAAATAACGGAAGCTCCGAAACATTGTAATGCTTGCCATTTTTTAATTGAGGATCAGTTCTTGTCAGAATGGTTTCCTTGAACTCAAAATTCACAGCATCTATTTTTTTTAAGTGACCTAATTGTTCTAAAAGTTGGTATGCTGAAAACCTTTTTTGTTTTTCGCGAAGTGAATTGTGACAGCGTTGCTGAATTTTCGAATCACAAAATCTATAAGTAGAAGCAGAAGGCACAACGATTTTTCGAATATCTATTACAAGCTGATTTGTCAAGGTCACGATCTCAGGCGTGCCTGCTATAAACTTCATGTAGTGCTCAGAGCAACGGATGCATAGTGAATATGCATAATCCAAGGTATATGAACTGATATCACCTTCAAGCCCTTCAAAAGTATGAATAATGCCTGCAAGGCGACTAATATTATCCATCAATTTAGATCCATGACCATTGGCATGATGATAAAATCCATGCTGTTCCATGTTTTTTTCAATAGACAGAGCTATATTTCTCCATTTCTCTTTTGCATTTGGAGTGAATTGCAACAGTTTTTGGTTGTTATTATTTATTTCGACGTCAATTGATTGTTGCATCATCTGCCGTATTCTTCCGTGGAAATTATTGATAATTTCTTTGTTTGGCGGAGAGTTTTTACCTATTCTTAAGCCAATATATGAGTTTGGGTTGATAACTAAAAACCTTGAAAGAAAACCACCTTCTATAGCTTCGCTACCGCGCTTCTTTAAGAAACGATTCAGAATGTCTGGTTGAATCATTAAGGCTAATGTTAATCTTGGGTTGGTAATCGAAAAATCATCACTTGATTTACGGTCTACCGTTACGCTTGAACCGCTCCATATTTCATTGTAAATGCCAAGCTCTTGCATAGCTTTGCCATTAAATATATCCCCAGACTCACTAGAAACCAAGCAAGCTAACGAAATGTTTTTATAAAGGCTATGTGCTAAAGCACTGGGCGTTATATCTTTATATATAAACCTTGGTGTAGGTGGAGATATAGGCTTCTTATCATACAAGTCAATCTGACGTGCCTCAATACTTTCAGTTTCCTCGCATTTGCTAGCCGCTCTAGCGAGAAGCTTTCCAAGCTCTCTTTCAAGCAAAGTCCAGTTATGATTTCGCCGTTTGTAGTCTTCAAGGTCTTTCTGATGTTTATCTAAAAGCTCACGTTCAATTTTTTTAATTTCATGGAAAAATGCATTCTCGACAGCAGTTTTACGTTCACCGCTTAAAGCAATTATCAGGATATAAAGTGATAAGGGAACACGATATCCTGTCGGCAACTCTACATCGGCGATACCTTGGCAGGCGGATGACATAGAAGATAATGCTGTCAATAAAGCCATTTCATACGAAATTTCAAGAGACCGTGATATCTCTACAACAGCGCCTTCAAATACTGAATTCTCATCGAGAATTGGCCATTCATGGTTCCGAAGGCCGGAGTCTCTTGTATACGAGCATCCTGAGCTAAGCTTGTCATTTTCCACCTTTATACCTCCATCTTCTCTGCTAATGTTGCTAACGCTAGCAAGATTAGCAGCATGATAGAGTGAATCAAGCGTATTTTTTAAATTAAACTTCTTTGTACTTAGTTGGACAAAAAATAATAATCCATGGTGCTAACTCTCTGATATAAAGCGATTTCCCATCACCATGCAGTCAGAAGTGCCTTGGTGACAGCAACGGCACCCATTGCATTTGAAGGCTGAAGGGCTGGTTACGAATAGCGGTTAAAAATTACTAACTATATATAACTATATGAGAATATGACGAGCCCATGTGGCTCTTGATGATCTTATTGAAAAATTAGGTTTATTTTTCAGGTGACATTGATAGTTGAATGTATTTTATTTTCTTTTAAAACGCGATGGTTATGATATTCATTGTCATATGCTAGTTGGTTCTAACGAGATTTAAATGACGGTAATATTAGTATGCTTTCACTTAACAATAAAAATGATATCGGTTGGGTGAGCCCTGAAAGCTGTTAACTTGATACCTTACCAGTAGAAGAAGCGTCAGTAGTACAACGTGTTTTTGCCATTAAACTAAACCATACATGCGCTCTGTCCGTTAGGCTACTCCTTGTGAGTAAGGTAGGTCGCGCTAAGTGACGGGCAATAAATCGACATTATCCGCTTATCTTATCATCACTACGTTCAAGCTACGTGCATAAGCATGGCATTCAAGCCATGGGCATTCTCGTGGGTGTACGATTAGGAGTTATATAGTGAATACCTTTACGTACAACGTTGGCCAACATTTACGTAAATGCCATCCTGACAATCCCGACCTGAAACTGTGGTGGGAAGGGTACTACCAAAGTATGTGGGTACAAACGCAGAAAGGACCGCTGATCGAAAATTACCTAGCGAAATTGTTCGATGTAATGAATAGATCTCGTCAGGACTGCAATCGGATCCTCGCTATTCGCATTGATCTACGCTTTCCAAACGGTATGTATGCAGGCCTACTCGATTATAAAAATTCTGCTTTGAGTGCCTTTAAAACTTTTTTCCAACGTGAGCTAGACCGAGCAGGCATCAAGTATCCGCACAAATTTCGCTGTGTGTGGTGTTGTGAGCAAGATACCAGCATCAATCCTCATTACCACCTTTTGCTGTTACTAAACGGTGATGCCTACAACGGCCTAGGTTACATAGGTAGAACTCAAAGCAGTGATTACGGATATGAAAACCTTTTCCATCGTATCGTCAGATCATGGGCTCGGGCTATCAATCACCCACAGGAGTGTATGGAAGGTCTTGTGCAAGTACCTCGAAAACCAGTTACCAACGAACTGGCTACATGGTTTTTTCACAGTGAAGATCAATTCACTTTTGAACAGGTGTTTGGGGCTGCAAGCTATCTTTGCAAAGAGCATTCCAAACCTATAGGTCAAGGGGTCAATTGCTTTGATGGTAGTAGGGGATAAAGCTTAGAAAAAAAGCGACTTTTAACCTGTGGACGTGTATAAGTTATAAACGTAATTACTGTATGATACACGGTAATTACAGTGAATTATTAGGGCTATCCCATAGCCCTAGCCTTAGCCCGATTATAGACCTGCTGCTAATAGAAATTAATCGTCATGTTTCGGCTTTTATGCGGCTCGGGCACAGGCTGCTTGCCATTCTCGTTAAAAGTCTTTCTAAGGCGTGGCTCTGTAAAAATCAGTTTCTGGATACTCTCACTGAGTAGATCGATGTTATTTGTCAAAGGCAGCGAGTATTCTTCAATTACAGGATGTATAATCTTAGCAATGACTGGAGCTGCCAACTCGTAACGTTCCCAACCGCCTGAAGGTCGGTGTTTACTTAGGGCTCCTCTGATGAGCGCTCTTAACATGACCTCTTTCTCATCTTTCAGTTCTTGTTTTGCCTGCTTTGCTTTTTCTTGGCGTGCTTCAGGTGAGTTATCGCGCAAATCCTTTAGCATTCGCCAAGCAGTAACATGCTGGTGTGCGCAGGTTAATGCTTTAGTAATTGTTTCTTGCTCACGCCTCAGCATTGCTTTGCGACGGTTAACTTCCTCAAAATAAAGACGAATTTTAGGAATTCTCTCCTTACGGGTGAAGCTGACTAGGGCTATCTGACGAAGAGCAACTTCCAAATGGACGTTAATTTGCTTTTGCAGCTTCGCCTTGTCCCTATGCTGCACCAGGGAAATTGGGATTTCCCAATCCTTTGAGAAATCAGGATCATTTTCGGCGGCTTGTACAATCGCCTGATGCCACTGTTTATCATGATCAATAGCATCTTTCTCAGCCTTCGGCTGTTCGTGAAGGGCTTGATTAGCTAAATCTGTTGCATTTACATCGATTATAGAAAGTAGGTCTTCCAAATACTGAGCGTCCTCTTTTGCATCATGTAATTCTTGTGCAAGGGATTCATCTTGTTTCATGGCTTAGCCTCTCGATAAATTTTTAGATACTATTTTTGATGGCTTGTCAATATCAAGACCTAAATCAGTTCTTGGTTTAGGATAGCCGGTGTGTTTCGGTAGCGGCTACAAACAAAATGGTAACCGTCATCGCCTATGTACACATAGGCTATATCAGTCAACTAATGGCATGAGGTTACCGTATGACTCATCAAGACAATATTGCATCTTCGGTTGAATCAGGTATGGAACTGGCTCATTTTGATCAGCAGAAGGTTGGTCGTCCTACAAGGATGCTGAAAATATCGGAAGTTATAAGTCGTACCGGCTTATCCAGATCAACGATATATAACAAAATCGATTGTAAATCAGCTGGTTATGATTCGACATTCCCCAAGCAAGCAAAGCTAGGAGCAAGAGCCGTTGCTTGGGATGAAGTAGAAATTGAACATTGGATCCAAGGCCAGTTAAGAGCTAGGAAATGATGCCTTCCTATCCTGCAAGGTACTCTGATTACTGCACAGATGTGTATGATGGTGTTCACTTATTTTCATCGAACATGGGGAAGCATCCGTGAACACGGGAAGTCACTCTCAGCTTGCTGCGTTTATCTGGTCGGTCGCTGACCTTCTACGCGGCGATTTCAAGCAGTCACAGTATGGCCGTATTATCCTGCCGTTCACGCTTCTGCGCCGCTTAGAGTGCGTATTGGCACCTACAAAGGCTGACGTGCTGAAAGCTGCTGACGATCATCAGAATAAGTCCGAGGCAGTGCGTGAAAAGCTACTGCTGCGCGCGGCTGATCAACCATTCTTCAATGCTTCACCGCTAAGCTTGGGTAGTCTTTCCGATACCCAAACCAGCGACGACCTGATGAGCTACGTACAGTCGTTCAGCCAGAGCGCTAGGGAGATTTTCGAGCACTTCGAGTTCGAGAGCTTCGTTCAGCAACTCAGCGCCAATAACCTGCTCTATAAAGCCGTGCAGCAGTTCGCGGCGATAGACCTTAGCCCCGCGCGGGTGAGCAATCACGGCATGGGCGGTATCTTTGAAGAATTAATCCGCAAGTTTGCCGAAAGCTCCAACGAAACCGCCGGGGAGCACTTCACGCCACGCGATATCGTCCATCTAACGACGTCTCTGGTGCTTACCGGTCAGGTAGAAAAGCTAAAGCCCAACAGCATCGTTACCGTCTATGACCCGACAGCGGGTACCGGCGGCTTTCTTTCCGAGAGCGACGAGTATATTCAGCAGGTCAGCGAGAAGGTCACCGTCTCGCTGCACGGGCAGGAGCTCAACCCTGAGTCCTACGCCATCTGTAAGGGCGATATGCTGGTGAAGGGGCAGGCGGTCGAGCAGATCAAACTGGGTAACACGCTTTCAGGCGACCAGCTGGCAGGCGAACGCTTTGATTACATGCTTTCCAATCCGCCGTTTGGCGTCGAGTGGAAGAAGGTGCAGAAACAGGTCACCGATGAGCACAAACATCGCGGCTACGATGGCCGCTTTGGCCCTGGCCTGCCGCGCGTCTCCGATGGCTCGCTGCTGTTTTTGATGCACCTGGTCGCCAAGATGCGCACTCGCCAGGATGGCGGCTCACGCATTGGCATCATCCTTAACGGCTCGCCGCTTTTTACCGGCGGCGCAGGCAGTGGGGAGTCCGAAATTCGGGTATACGGATTTAATGGTTGATGGGGCACCTTCACCCCATCAATCTGATACCACCCTCAGATGGTTGATAGATCGACTCCGTAGTTGAGTTCCTCTGCGAAGTCCGGCAGTCCGTAACCGATGGTTTTCTTGTAGAAAGGAGAGACCTTCGCAGTCGGTGCCTTCTTCTTGTGCTTCGTGGTGTAGAGCATTCGTGCCCGCATCACCTCGAAGGAGTAACCGCGCCCTTCACGGTTCTTGTCCTTGGCCAGTCGGTTGATGGACTCCGTGTAAGCGTTGGTGACGGGCATGTCCGTCTCGAAGTAGGTCATGGTCTCTTCGCGCCAGTTTCCCACTGCCCTGACCAGATCGCTCCAGACTTCCTTTTGGCCCTTCGGGATGGTGGCTATCCACTCGTCCAGGGCGGCTTCTGCCTGGAGCCGTGTGGTGGCGTCCCAGATGCCGTAGAAGCGCTCCTTGTGCTCGTAGGCGGCCAGCAGTTGCGGGAACGCGCCTGTCCAGGTCTCCATGATGAGGCGCTCCCGGTCTGAGACTTCGTGAGCGCGTTTCAGCAGGATTTTCCGGTCTCCCTTGAGAGTCCGGCTCTGGGACGGTTTCAGCTCCTTTCTGAGGCCCTTGCGCACTCTCTCTAGGGCATCGTTGGCCATGCGCACCACATGGAACTTATCGACCACGATACGGGCCTGGGGCAGCACAGCCTTGACCGCTGCCCGGTAGGGGTTCCACATGTCCATGCTGACGATCTCGACCTTCTGCCGGTCTTTCAGCTTCATCAGGTAGTTGGTCACCACGTCCTGGCGGCGGGTGGCCAGCAGGTCGAGCAGGGTTCGCTCCTCAATGTTGGTCAGAATGCAGCGGTAGCGCTTGTTCAGGTATAGCTCGTCAATGCCCAGGATGCGGGGCGTCTCGAAGCGGTGCCAGCGCCCCAGGAACTCGGCGCGGGCGTTGAAGATGTCGCGCACCGTCTTCTCGTCCAGGCCGGTCTGTGCCGCCACAAAGGTGTAGGGGTGGTTGAAGGATTCCTTCTCCACGTACTCATGCAGCCGCAGTGTCATACGGAATCCGTCCACCATCTCCGGTAGCTGGGGCCTGAATGTTGTCTTGCAGGCCCGGCAGGTGTATCGGCGGCGGACCACCCAGAGAGTGACCCGCTTGCCGTGGATGGGCAGATCACGATAGGGAACGTCACGCTTGCCGAACCGTACGAACTCACCCTGCACGCCGCATTCCTCGCAGGCGATGGGATCGGGCACGTCCACCTGGAAGTGCATTTCGTCGTCGGTTGATTTGCAGCCCAGTACTTGGTATTGCGGCAGGTGAAGGATGTTGTCGGGAAGTTCGGTCATGGTGTTGTATAGGCGTAGGTGTCAGTCAGATCCATCCGGCTCGGCATTGGTGTTTGCTTTTTTACCCAACAAGCTGCTGGAAACGAAAAGTAAGGCACCGAGGACAATTGCAATATCAGCCAGGTTGAAGGCCGGCCAATGCCAGTCTCGCCAATAGAAATCAAAGGAATCCACAACATAGCCGCGAAAGACCCGGTCAATCAGGTTGCCCATGGCGCCACCGAGGATAAGACTGTAAGCGATGGCTTCTCCTTTATGACGATTTTCAAGGATCAGCTTGATCAGAAAAATCGAGACCACTACCGCGATTCCGATAAAAAAGTAGCGCTGCCAGCCTCCACCATTCGCAAAAAGACTGAATGCGGCACCGGTGTTCCATAGGTGCACCCAGTTAAAGAACGGGGTCACCGAAACATACTCGCCATAGGCCATTGATTGCTGCACCAGCCACTTTACAGCCTGATCAGACGCTGCCAGCAGGCCCGATATGGACAATAGGGCATACGGCGAGAGCTTTTTGCCAATAATGAGCATTATTTAACCCTTCAACGCCAAAATGCGTCTGGCACCGTTAAGTACAATGCCCCCCGCGATGGTGCCGATAATCAGATCCGGATAATTGGAACCGGTCCACGCGACCAGGGCGCCGGCGGTGATGACCCCCAGGTTGATCACCACGTCGTTGGCCGAGAATATCCAGCTTGCCTTCATGTGCGCCCCGCCTTCCCGATGTTTGGATATGAGCAGCAGACAACTGGTATTGGCAATCAATGCGACGAATGCGATAGCCATCATCACCAGCGATTCAGGCTCACTACCGAATACAAAGCGTCTCACCACCTCTACGAGCACGCCCACAGCCAAGATCAGTTGCAGTACACCAGCAAGATGCGCGGCACGTACCTGCATTTTCACGCTATGTCCAACCGCATAAAGGGCAAGCCCGTACACCGCCGCATCGGCAAAATTGTCCAGGGATTCTCCAATCAGGCCGGTGGACTGGGCGATCAGACCGGCAGTCATTTCCACCACGAACAGAAGTGCATTGATGCCGAGCAACCAGCGCAGGGTCCCGGATTCTTGCTTAGCAGAAGCTGCCGAAAACTCGGCGGCCTTGATGGTCTCCGGATTTGCAGCGACGGTTTCCTGAAGCGAGGCGCCTAGCCCCAAGGTCTTCAGTTTCGAGGTGACGGGCTCGACCTCGCCGTCATGCACGACCTTCAGCCGGCGGTTCGACAAGTCGAAGGACAGCGCCCGAATCTCCTCAAAGCCGTTCAGGGCTAGGCGAATCATTCGTTCTTCTGATGGACAGTCCATCTTCGGCACGGCATAAACACTGACCCATCTCCCTGGCGCCTCGGAGGAGGCCTGTATATCGGTATCCGCTGCGGACGTTGCATCACCGCCACAGGCGCCACCACAGGATTTGCTCATGATACGACTCCACTTGAACAATGTTGTGGTACCATTTAAAACTATAAAGCTACTATAAGGTCAATAGAGTAAAGAATCCGTTGGGGAGGAGGCTGATGCGCATTGGTCAGTTGGCGCAGTTGGTAGGGGTCGAAACACAGACGATCCGCTTCTATGAACAGCAGGGCTTGTTGCCGCCGCCTGATCGGCAGGACAACGGTTACCGTGTCTATACCGAGAAGCATGGTGAGGGGCTGGCCTTCATCCGTCGCTGCAGAATCCTGGGCCTGTCACTGGCTGAGATTCACGAACTACAGAGCTATCAGGACGACCCTCATCAGCCTTGTACCGCCGTCAACGCCTTGCTCGATGATCACATCTCTCATGTGCGGTCGCAGATAACCGCTCTGCAAGCGCTTGAGAAACAACTCGTTTCACTGAGAGCGAGTTGCAACGATGACCGGGAAGTTGAGGCGTGTGGGGTTCTTGCTGGAATTAGCGAAGGAAACATGCACCAGCAGTAGGTGAAGCATCAACCAGATAATCCGATGAGATGCCGGTCTGTCTCACTCTCATGCAAAGGTAAGATCAACCATTTAATCCGCTTACCCAAAATACCTAAATTTAATTGCATTACTGCCGATAGTTATCATTGCAGGATTCAAAAAAGCTAAATAAGGGAAAATTTATGAAGCTGGCAACTGCTTTGGCAATACCATGTACCATAGGTCTATTAGCTCTACCAATCACAGCCTCGGCCTATTTTGGTGAGCCCGGTACGTGGTCTAGCGGATGGGGGCAAGGTGTTTCAGAATATTCGGCGGTTAGTGCTGACGGGGCAGCAGAGCTTTATATTGCATGCAGTGAATACGATCCGGTGAGTATGAACCTAACTATCAATAATGTTACATACGGAAATGACCAGCAAGGCGAATTTAACCTTATTCTGGATGGCTATGAGGTAGAAAGCCCACATTTTACGAATTCAAGAGTCCACGCTGATAATTTTCTTTATGCGTGGGAACGTATGCGTGAAGCTACTAGTATAATTGCCGTTACTGACGATGGAAATCAGGTTGAGCTGCCTAGCCGTGGATCAGCAAAAGCCCTTCCTGGTGTTGGTGAGCCTGGAATGGTATGTAAGACGCAATTTTATTCATTTTAATTGAATGCAAAGGCGCTGTTTAACACAGCGCCTATAAATGAAGCGATTCATATTCACATGACGTAATCTGCCCACTCCTGCATCATTGCTCTGCGCTTTTCAAAAAGATCACCACGCCGATAGGCTGCCTCCACTTTGTTTTCGATTGCGTGAGCCAGTGCCATCTCGGCAACATCCCGGGGATAGCTAGTGACTTCGCCTGTCCAGTCACGAAAACTAGAGCGAAAACCGTGTGGAACGTAGTTACCTTTCTCGCCGTTTGGACCATATCCCATTCCGCGCATAAATTGAAGTAAGGCCATGTTGGAAAGCGGGCGGGCGTGCTTCATGCCGGGAAATACATACTTACTACCTTTTAAGCGGGGTAGATTCGAGAGTAACGATAGAGCTTGCTTGGAAAGCGGTACTCGATGTTCGCGGTTGGTTTTCATTCGATCAGCTGGGATCGCCCAAGTGGCATTAGCGAGGTCAATCTCGTTCCATTCGGCATTCAGCACCTCGGAGGTGCGCGTTGCGGTCAAAATCAAAAACAGCAGCGCTTTAGAAGACATGCTGCTGTATTGTTGAACCGACGCCATGAAATCAGCAACGTCATCATAGGGCATGGCAGGATGGTGATTAACCTTCTGGATACGCGAAGGTTTGGCTAGTAGTTTATCCAGGTGACCGCGCCAGCGGGCGGGATTGACCGGATCGCGATAGCCGTGTGCAGCTGCATAATCCAAGATATTCTCAACGCGTCCCTGCACGCGTTTGGCCGTTTCGTTTTTATTTGCCCAGATGGGTTTTAGGACTTCAAGCACGTCCTGGGTCGAAATATCTTCTATGGGCTTTTTGCCCATTTTTGGACGCACATAGGTTTTGAGAGTGCTGACCCACTGACGGGCATGCTTGCCATTTCGCCAACTACGGCGGTGGGCCTTGATAAATCGAGCTGCACAGCTTGTGAATGTAACAGCTTCCTTCTGAGCTTCTTTTTCTTCTTCCAAGCGCGCTTCCAGAGGGTCAATCCCTTGCTTGACCATTTTGCGGTTATCCGCTGCGAGCTCGCGGGCTTCGGAGAGGCTGACACCAGGATATGTCCCTAGACCCATATAGCGCTGTTTGCCTTTCAGCTTAAAGCGGTATATCCAGCTAACCGACCCGCCAACGGTAATTTGCAGGTACAGGCCCTGCCCATCACCCGTCGATCCTTTCTTTCCCTCTTTCGCAAGCTTCTGAACTGTCTTGCTAGTGAGCTTACCCATGACAATGCCTCTCTCTGGTAGAGCCTCCTGATTGCTGCTGATTCTACCATAATCTAACCCACACTTTGACCCACACTTTTGTTCTGGGGTAAGTTGGATCTAATTGGAGAGGATTGGACGAAGAATGGTATTATTATCTATAAAAACAGCTAATTAATGTAATTCCATGGACTTCCCTGGAGAGTATGTATGCGGACTCCTCCTCCGCCAAGATTATTAAAAAAGCTCGCTGAACTACTTTCAGCGGGCTTTTTTGTTGTCTGCACTTAAGTTTATCTTCAGACAGTTGTCTTCATTAAATACGCTACCCCCTATTTTCTGCCCTCCTTGCACGCAGGTAGCGCCATAGGCGTATCATGGTCTTAGCGTACAAGGAGAATGGCAACCAATGGCTCAAAATCGCACATTACTCAGTGCTGTCGTTCTTCTGCTCCCCAGATTGATGCACTTTGCCTGGCGAGTCTTGTGTAATTTTCTGAAGAACCGGGGCATTCTGCTGGCGGGAGGGGTGGGGTACAACGTCCTGTTGTCCATCGTGCCGCTGTTTGCTTTGCTGGTTGTGCTGTTAGCGCAAGTCGTGGACGAGCAGCATCTTCTCAATGTGTTGGCGTTACAGGCGCGTCATTTAACGCCTGCCAATGCCGAGGTTTTGCTGGAAGCCGTAAGAGGGATACTGGATTCCCGGGATGTGATCGGCATTTTCAGCTTTCCGATCATGCTGCTTTTCAGCTCGTTCGCTTTTCGGATGCTCGAGGATGCGCTGGCGATTATCTTCCATGCGCCAGAGACGCCACATATCAGGCGCAGTGCCTGGGTGTCCGTGATGCTGCCCTATGCTTTCATGCTGGTGCTTGGGGCAGGACTGATGGCGTTAACGCTGGTCGTGACCCTGGCGAGCTCGCTCAATACGATGGTGCTGGCAATTTTCGAGCGTGAGCTGCCGCTGGCGCAATTTTCCGAGCCGATGCTTAATCTGATCAGCTTTGTCGGCGTTTTCCTGTTATTCAGCGCCATCTACAAGGTGCTGCCGGTTGTGCGTATCGCCTTGAGGCGAGCGGTAGTGGGCGGTTTTGTTGCTGCGCTTTTATGGGAAGGTGTACGGCTGTTGCTGGTCTATTATTTTACCCATCTTTCTTTGGTCAACGCCGTCTATGGCTCCTTGGCGACACTGGTGATTGTGCTGCTCAGCCTTGAAATTGGCGCGATCATCTTATTGCTGGGTGCTCAGGTGATCGCCGAACTGGAACGTAATACTCGTCTGGGCCTGCCATGGTATATCGACCCAGGCCGCCAGCCGGTCACTCGGCTGGAATGACCTGACAGACTCACCGAGTACGCTTGCCGGGGACAGGGGATAAATTGGCGACGCATAGGCAGAGAAACCGCTATTTATACTCAGCCTCTTGTAGGGGAGCGGCCTGGGCGCGCAAGATGGTCGTCAATGTTCATTTCGGAGTCGTCATCCTATGCGTGTTTTTGCCAACCCCGTCGGCACGGGGAATCTCTGGTTCGACAATCTCAGCACCGCAGATGGCACCCCTGTCGGCTATGATCCCCAGGCGCGGGCGTTCGTGCCGATGCCTCCCTTTTGCGCCAACCGGGAAAGAATCGGCTGCAACTGGATAGCGCCCGATGAGGGGGCGTTTTGCCGGTCCTGCGCCATGACGGCACTGGCGCCTGATCCTTCCATCCCCGATGCCATCCCGAACTGGGCGCAGACCGAAGCGGCCAAGCGCTGGGTGTTGGATAACCTGGGACGCTGGCACTGGTTCCGGCCCGAAGATCCGGGGGCGCGGCCTGTGTTTCACCTGCTGGCTGAAGGCCCCACCCCAGTCCCCATGGGGCATGCGCAAGGTGTGGTGACCATCAGCGTTGCGGAAATGGACCCGGTGTTGCTCACCACGCGCCGAGAAGCCCTGGAAGAGCCTTACCGGACCATGATTGGCCATATGCGCCATGAAATTGCCCACATGCTGTGGTGGCGGTTGAGCCTGCGCGAGGATTTTCTGGATGCCTTCCGCGCCATGTTCGGCGACGAGCGGATCGATTATCCAGCCGCGTTGCGTTACCACTATGAAAATGGCCCACCGCCGGAGTGGAAGCAGCATTATCTGACGAGCTACGCTTCAGCGCATCCCCACGAAGACTGGGCCGAAACGGCGGCGCACCTGCTTCATCTGACCGATATTGCCGACAGTTTTGTCGCCACAGGCCTGTCGTCGCCGCAAATACCCAGCGCCGGTTGGGACCCGTATTCGGAGCCTGACGCAGGCCAGTTGATTCACATTGCCGCCTCACTGACCGTTGGTGTCAACCACATCAATCGTTCCATGGGGTTATCGGATCTTTATCCGTTTGTGCTCTCGGAGCACGCGCGTCACAAGCTGGCCTTTGTGCATAACTGGTTACGGCGCGGCGCGCAGGGGCTTTAAACGCCTCAGAGGGCAGAGGCTCAATGCTCTTGGCGCAGCGCGGTGCCTAATGTCGAGAAATAGTCGTCAAATAGCCGATTGATGCGTTCGCGCTGCTCGCCTTGGGGATAGAGCCCCTTTGCGGCTTCCGGCGAGGCCTTGCTGCCCTTGACCAGAAAGTGGTTGGTGATGGTGGCGTCCTGTACGAAGGCTTCGAAAGCGCGGGCGCAGAGTTCTTCGGGTCGGCTGTAGTACAGCTGGCCAAGTTGTTTATCCATCCGTGCAGAATGCCTGAAAAGCTCGCTCGGCCGATCGCCTTCCGGCTGTAGTAAAATGGCCTGAAAACAGTGCATCAATCGGTCATTAAGCGGGTGAGGAACCGGTTTGGCATCCGCAAGCCAGGCGGTGGAGGCAAACAGGCCGCTGGGCGCGCCGCGAAAGCACTTGGTGACAATGTAGTGATCGAACGCGTGAAACCACTCGTGAGCGATACTTCCGGGGCCCGCGTTTTTGGCCAGTGAAAAGCTGCGCTGGCAGGGGTCGTAATGGGCGGACACGCCCGGCCTTCCGCCGCTACCGTACTGCAAGGCGAGCGAGCCGCGTAGCGAAATCAATGCTTCAGGTCCCCGCAGAATCAACATCAAATCGCATAGCGCATCGTGGAAAAGTTCCGCTGCACGGTCGCGTTCGGCGTTGGTCACCCAACGGCCAATCTCGATAGAACGAAAATCAAACTGGCGACGAATCAGCGCAAAGCTACTGGCGTGCGCTTGGCGGTGGATCGGTCCGTTACGATAAAATTCACGCGCATTGATACTCACGGTATGGCTCGCTCAGGGGGCAAGAGACATCGTAGCCTTATGATATCGTTTAAGCATCTGGTTTGCGCGGTGTGTGCGTGCCACAATCGGTTAACGCCTGTATTGACCAGTAAGGAATGCAATGAAGTCGAGTATTAATGTAGGCCTTGTCGGCTACGGTTTTGCCAGCAAAACGTTTCATGCCCCGCTGATTCAGGCGACCGAAGGTCTGGATCTGGTTGCTGTCTCCTCGAGCGATGCCGCAAAAGTGCATGCCGACCTGCCCGATGTCGAGGTTGAAAGCAAAGCGCTGGCGATATGCGAGCGCAAGGATATCGACCTGATCGTGATTCCTACACCCAATGACACCCACTTTCCGCTTGCCAAGGCGGCACTGACGGCAGGCAAGCATGTGGTGGTCGATAAACCCTTTACCGTTACGCTGTCTGAAGCCAAGCAGCTAAAAGCATTAGCGACGGACAAGGAGCGGAGGGTGTCGGTGTTCCATAACCGGCGTTGGGACAGCGACTTCCTCACCATCAAGGCACTGCTTGAGGCGGGTACGCTTGGGCGAGTGACCGGGTTTGAGTCGCATTTTGACCGTTTCCGGCCTGAAGTGCGCGATCGCTGGCGGGAAAAGGCTACTCCCGGTGGCGGTATCTGGTATGACCTGGGCCCGCATCTTCTGGATCAAGCCTGCGAACTGTTTGGCATGCCCAACGCCATTTTGCTGGAACTGGACGCGTTGCGTGATGGGGCCAAGGCCGATGATGACTTCCTGGCCCTGCTTGAGTATGAGGGGTTTCGCGTCACGCTTGCGGCGGGCACCCTGGTGGCTGAACCCACGCCGCGCTTCCGGATTCATGGCACTCAGGGAAGTTTCGTCAAGTACGGCCTGGACCCTCAGGAAGATCGCTTGAAAGCCGGTGAGTCGCCTACCTCCCAGTGGGGCGAAGATAGCCAGCACGGTACGCTGACGCTGCGGGAAGGCGAGGGAGAAAGCGCTTCATTGGTAAGCCACGAATACCCCACCCAAAATGGCGATTACCTGGCGTATTATCAGGGTATCGCCAGTGCGCTCCTCGATGAAGCGCCAATGCCGGTAAGTATTGACGATGCGCTGCGCAGCATGTCACTTCTGGAAGCCGGCCTTGACAGCCATCGCCAACGGCGCTGGATCTCGCTGAAAAATCACCTCTAAGCACGGTGCAAGACTGGGACGACCGGCCGGTCGTCCTGTGTCAAAGCAGATTCGTCGCGCTATTGCGTTTATCTTCACGCAGTTTATCCCGGGCAATGTACAGCGCAGCGATTGCCCGTGCTTCATGAAAATCCTCACGCATTAACAAGGCGGGAAGTTCCTCCAGTGCGTGGGTTTCAACGATCAAGGGCTCGGGCTCGTCGCCCGGAAGACGCTTGGGGTAAAGGTCAGTCGCCAGCAATACCTGCATCCGGTGGCGCATATAGTTGGGCGCCAGGGAGAGTTCGGCGAGTGGCTCAAGGTGATGCGCACCGAAGCCGCATTCTTCCATTAATTCCCGGTTAGCCGCGGTGACGATGTCTTCACCTGGGTCCACCAAACCTTTGGGTAATGTCAGCACGTAATCTTCGAAGCCCGCTGCGTATTCGCGGATCAACAACACGTGTTCCGGGTCGGGCATGGCGACGATCATTACCGCGCCTCTATCGGCACCGGTCAAGCGCTCAAACTGACGCTCCTCGCCGTTGGAGAAGCACAAGTCCAGCGCTTCAATCTGAAACAAGCGACTTTGTGCCACGGTATTGCGCGCCGTGATCTGCGGTCTTTTCAGATAGCCGGGCGAGGTGTGATCGGCGGTTGAGTCGTGTTGGGACATCGAGCCTCCATGGCTGGTAAACGGCAGTTGGGCTACAATAGCACGCTTATAACTTTCACGATGGGAGTGGCAATGATCGAGTGGAGTGAAATTGATACCGTGCTATTGGACATGGACGGTACGCTGCTGGACCTGCACTTTGACAGCCACTTCTGGCTAGAGCATTTACCACGTCGGTACGTGGAACTTCATCAGTTGGATGAAGCCTCCCAGGACACGATTCGTGCCCGTATTATCGGCGAGCAGGGTACGCTTAACTGGTACAGTTTAGCCTATTGGAGCCGCGAGCTGGGCGTCGATATCGTGGCACTCAAGCGCGAGGTGCAGCACCTGATCGGCCTGCGTGGCGACGCCCTGGATTTTCTGACCTGGCTCAAGCAGGCCCACCCGCGTGTGATACTGGCAACCAATGCTGACCGGGCCAGCCTGGCCCTCAAACTGCCGCTCACGGGGTTGGAAAACTACCTGGATGCCATCATTTCCTCGGAAGACGTGGGTGCGGCGAAAGAGGAGCAGGCGTTTTGGTCCGCGCTACAGCGACTTGAGCCGTTTGATCCCGCGCGCACCTTGTTCATTGACGACAACCCTCAGGTTCTTGCCAGCGCCCGTACCTTCGGCATCCAGTACTTGCTGGGAATTAAACAGCCGGATAGCCAGCGTCCAGAAAAGGCGCTCGAGGAGTTTGTCGCCCTGGACCGATTTGCCCAACTGCTGCCGCATGCTTGAGCAGCGAGGAGAGCGTTAATGAGTGATGGAGTTCGCCTGGATAAATGGTTGTGGGCTGCGCGTTTTTTTAAGACCCGCGCCCTGGCGAAAAAAGCCATCGAAGGTGGCAAGGTTCACTACGACGGTGGCCGGGCCAAGACCAGCAAGAATGTTGAGCTTGGCGCGTTGATCAAGGTGCCCCAGGGCTGGGACGTGTATGAGGTGGAAGTGACTGCACTGTCAGATCAGCGCAGGGGCGCTCCAGACGCCCGCAAACTGTACGCCGAAACCCCGGAAAGCGTTGAGCGCCGCGCCCGTGAGGCCGAGGCACGGCGATTGAACAACGAAGTCATGCAGCATCCGATCAAGCGGCCTGACAAAAAACAGCGCCGCGATATCCAGCGTTTCCAACGCGAGCAAGGGGGCTGAGCTCCCCGCTCGTCGGTTCCTTTTTTCTTCCCCCAACGGTTGTCTTATGTCTGACCAAATCCAACGTTTCCTGTTTGACCAAACCAATGTGCGCGGCGAAATCGTGACGCTATCCAACGCCTACCATGAAGTGCTGGACCGTCACGCCTACCCACCTGCAGTCAACCAGCTGCTGGGCGAATTACTGGCCGCCGTTGCATTGTTGACGGATACCGTGAAGCTGGACGGGACCCTCAGCATAGAAGTTCGTGGTCAGGGCGAACTGTCGCTGTTGATGGCGGAATCCAACCCGGGTGGCGAGTTGCGGGCCATTGCCCGGATTGCCGATGGCGGCGCTTTACCCAGTGAGCACGCCAGCTTTCGTGACCTGGTCGGTGACGGGCAGATCGTGATTACCCTCGATCCCCGCGGGGGCAATCGCTATCAGGGGGTGGTTGCACTTGACCACGATACCTTGAGTGGCTGTCTGGAGGCCTATTTCAGCCAGTCGGAGCAACTGCCCACACGGCTATGGCTGGCCGCGGACGGTGAGCGGGCAGGAGGCTTGCTGCTGCAGCGCCTGCCGGACGCCTCCCAGAACCAGGACGTGGACGCCTGGGAGCGCAGCGTGCACCTGGCCGATACCATCAAGCCTGAAGAGTTGCTGGGTCTTGAGCAGCGTGAAGTGCTGTACCGGCTCTATCATGAGGAAACTGTGCGCGTCTTCGAGCCGAAAGCGCTGCGCTTTGGCTGTACCTGCTCTCGCGAGCGTATGAGTAGTGGATTGCTGACACTGGGGGGTGCCGAGCTGCGGGATATTTTGCGCGAACAGGGTGAAATCAATACCCAGTGCCACTTTTGCCACACGAAATATCACTACACGGCCGCGGATATTGAAAGTTTATTGGACAACCCTGACGCGCCGTCACCCACGATCCATTGATTTTGTAGTCATGCCGGTCAAGGCCCATGTTTAAAACGCCACTGACGGGCGCGAGCCATACCAGTCACTTGGGCGAATTGGTCAAACAGGTGTTTGAAAAAATACTGCGCCGCAACACAAAATATAGTGTCAATGTTGTAGTTTAACTACAACATATTTGCTTCCAGCCCCCGTTTTCCGGGGGCTTTCTTTTTGCCATAATGCGCCGGACTTAAGCGCCCAGCCACGTGCCGGGATGAACTTTAAGGCGTCGGTGGCGCCCGGTAATCGAGAAAATCCAGGAATCGACATGACCACGACTCAAGCCGCTCATCAAGCCCACGTTAACCTCTGTAGCGCCGAATTGATCGAGCGCGCCGTTGCGCGTGGCGAAGGCCGCCTGTCGGCAAACGGTGCTCTGGTAGTGAACACGGGCATTCGCACCGGGCGTTCACCGAAAGACCGCTTTATCGTTGATGAACCCTCTACTCGCGACAGCATTGACTGGGGCAGCGTCAACCGGCCTTTTGATGCGGACAAGTTCTCGGCGCTATGGTCGCGGGTTGAAGATTATCTGGGCGCGCGTGAGCACTTTGTTTCCGAGTTGCATGTAGGTAGCGACGACGTTCATTACCTGCCGGTGCGGGTTCAAACGGAAACCGCCTGGCAAAATCTGTTCGGGCGTACAATGTTTGTGCGGCCTCAGGTGTTTAACCCGGCCGTAAAAGATGAGTGGACCATTCTCAACGCCGCCGATTTTGCCTGTGACCCCAGCCGCGACGGCACATCCTCCGAAGGGTGTGTCATCATTAACTTCGCCGAGAAAAAGGTGCTTATCGCCGGTATGCGCTACGCCGGTGAAATGAAGAAAGCCATGTTCTCGGTGCAAAACTTCCTGTTGCCTGACGCCGATGTGCTGCCCATGCACTGCTCAGCCAACGTGGGTGAAGATGGTGAAACCTGCCTGTTCTTCGGCCTTTCCGGTACCGGCAAAACCACCCTTTCCGCCGATCCGGCGCGCTACCTGATCGGTGACGACGAGCATGCCTGGGGCGACGGTATCGTGTTCAACATGGAAGGCGGCTGCTACGCGAAGTGCATCGACCTGTCTGAAAAGAACGAGCCGGTAATCTGGAATGCCATCAAGTTCGGCACCGTGCTGGAAAACGTAGTGCTGGACGACCGTCGCGAGCCGGATTACGTCGACGATAGCCTGACCCAGAACTCGCGTGCCGCCTACCCGCTGGAGCACGTTGAAAAGCGCGTGCCGGAAAACCTTGCGGGTGAACCCAACGCCATTGTGTTCTTGACCTGCGACATGTCCGGCGTGCTGCCGCCAGTATCGGTACTTTCCAAGGAAGCGGCGGCGTATCACTTCCTGTCGGGCTACACCGCCAAGGTGGGTTCGACGGAAATGGGCTCTTCTGAAGGGCTGGCGGCGACGTTCTCTACCTGTTTCGGCGCTCCCTTTTTCCCGCGCCCGGCGCGGGAATACGCCGACCTGCTGATCAAACGTGTGGATAAGCAAGGCGCCCAGGTGTACCTGGTGAATACCGGCTGGACAGGCGGGGCCTTTGGTGAGGGCGGTGCACGCTTTTCAATTCCAACCACTCGCGCCATTATCAGCGCGATCCAGTCTGGTGTGCTGCGCGATGTGCAAACCAAGCACATCGATGGGTTGAACCTGGACGTCCCCGTCGCGGTGCCGGGCGTGGATTCAAGCCTGCTTGATCCGCGCGATACCTGGGAAGACCGCACGGCTTATGACCGTCATCTGCAAGAGTTGGTTACCAAGTTTGTCGATAACTTCAAGAAATTTGAAGGCGTTAACCAGGCGATTGTGCAGGCAGGTCCGCAGTTGACCTGAGCTTGATGCTCAGCCTGAAGGGTTTAGAACCCAAGCGCTGCTAAAGTGTCTTAAGGGGTAACGCCACGGCGTTACCCCTTTTCGGTTCGCCTGTCTTTAAATCGCTATGGGAGCAGACGCATGAAACGTCGCCACTTTTTAGGCCTTGCCGGTTTTACGGGACTGGCCGGGGCCATCCCCGGTGTCTCGTTTGGCTTTCCAAGGCTCGATCTCGAAGCAGCGCCGGATATCGAACCGCTTGAACTCAGCGAAGCGGAGTGGCGTGAACGGCTTTCCGATAAAGCTTTTGACGTACTGCGCGATCATGGCACTGAACCCGCCTTCTCAAGCCCGCTGGATGATGAGTGGCGGGAAGGCGAGTATCGCTGTGCGGGCTGTGATCTGTTGCTGTTTACCAGCGCCATGAAGTTCGACTCCGGCACCGGCTGGCCGAGTTTCTTTGAGCATGTTGAGGGCCATCTGCTGACTGAACTTGATTTCAAAATGGTCTGGCCGCGTACTGAATACCACTGTGCCCGTTGCGGTGGCCACCAAGGTCACGTGTTCGAGGATGGCCCCGACCCGACGGGGCTACGCTGGTGCAATAACGGCGTGGCGTTAAGGTTCGTGGCCGCGTAGCGCTGGCAGCCTCTAAAGCCTGAAACCTTCACCAATATGCTCGGCCAGGCTATCGATAATCGGTGACTGAGTGGAGGAAGTGTGCAGCAAAACGATGGATGATTCTGGCAACTCGGGAAACCCTTCCTCTTTACCCAGTATCTGCATCTCGGCGGTTACCAGGCTGCGCATCCAGGCAGAGACTGCCAACCCCGCTCCCACAACCGCCTGCAGTGTCGCCAGGCTCGGGCTGCTGTAGGCGACGCGATAGGCACGGCCTGCACGGTCCAGCGCATTGCAGGCATGGCGGCGACAAAAGCAGGGCGCTTCAAAGAGCGCAAGCGGTACGGGTGTCTGTAAATGGGTGCTGTGACTTTCGGCCGCGACCCATACGGTAGGCTCTCTTCTTAGTATTGTGCCAATCTCGTCGCCTATTTCCCGGGTCATGATGATCAGGTCCAGGCTCCCCTGCGGCTGCTGGGAAAGTACGGAGGAGGGCGCACAGTGTACGTCCACATCCACCAGCGGCCACGCCTGGGAAAACGTCTTGAGAATGCCCGGTAGAAAACGCATCACATAGTCGTCGGGGACGCCCAGCCTGACGCGCCCCACCATATCGGGTTGGCGAAGCAGCGTCAGCGCCTCGCTCTGCAGCGATAAAATCTTCCGTGCATAGCCGAGCAGGGTGTTGCCCTCGCTGGTCAGCAGTAGCTGGCGGTTCTGGCGCACAAACAGCGGGCGCTGAATCACGTCTTCCTCCAGCCGCTTGATTTGCATGCTCACGGCCGATTGCGTGCGGTTGACGGCCGCGGCGGCGCGGGTAAAGCCGCCCTGATCCACAATGGCAACAAAGGTGCGCAGCAGCTCGTGATCGATGGTGGGTAGTGTTGCCATGGGTATCAATCTTCTTGATGTTGTGCATAAGCACTATTCGTTGGATTGATTTTAGGCGCCGTTCAATACTTCTTTCAACACTTAAATCGCCCTGCCGAGCGTATGGGTGATCTAACCGGAAAGGAGTGATTGAAATGGAATGCTCGCTATCATGCCGCCAAGCCGTACAGAGCCATCAGGCCGATGAAGCCAAGCCGCTTGAACAGTGCCAACAGGGGAAGAAGCGTTCTTGCAGGGTAACCTGGCGGGAAAGGCTATACCGCTGGCGCCAGCTGCGCCACGAGCGCAATACGTTACGTTATTTAAGTGACGACATGCTGAAAGATATTGGACTGAGTCGTGAGGCTGTTAGGCGCGAATCCCGTCGTCCGTTCTGGGACGACCGCGGGTGGCGTCGTTGATGTCTCGATTCATGCCAGTCAGAGCGGGATTGTGGTACCTTGTAGGCACTAAAAAGTGCTGCATGAGTTAGTTGCCATTTATGGATGTTAATCAGCGAATTATTGCCCGCTTGGCCGACGAGTTGAGCGTTCGCCCCGAACAAGTGGCGGCCACGGTAGAGCTTATTGATGGTGGCGCTACCGTGCCGTTTATCGCCCGTTATCGCAAGGAAGTCACCGGCGCGCTGGACGACAGTCAATTACGCCAACTGGATGAACGCCTACGTTACCTGCGCGAGTTGGAAGAGCGCCGCAGCGCGATTCTGGCGGCTATTGATGAGCAAGGTAAGTTGGACGCGACGCTCAAAGCAGCGATTGATGATGCCCAGACCAAGCAGCGTCTGGAAGACTTATACCTGCCGTTCAAGAAAAAACGCCGTACCAAAGCGCAAATTGCCCGTGAAGCCGGTTTAGAGCCGCTGGCGGATGCGCTGCTTGGCGATCCAACGCTCGACCCTGAAAGCGAGGCGGCCGATTATCTGCGCCCGGCAGAGGGCGATATTCCGGCGATTGAAGACGCCAAGGCAGCCCTCGACGGGGCCAAGCAGATTTTGATGGAACGTTTTGCCGAAGACCCCGATCTGATCGGCCAGCTTCGCGAGCGGCTCTGGCAGGAAGGTGAATTAAGTGCCCGGGTGCTCGACGGTAAGCAGCAGGAGGGTGCCAAGTTCGCCGATTATTTCGAGCACGACGAAAAGCTTGCCAAAGTGCCATCGCACCGCGCGCTGGCCATGTTCCGTGGCCGCAACGAGGGCGTGTTGAGCCTCGCCATTCGCCTTCCGGGCGAAGACGAAGCGCCGGTTCACCCTGCCCAGGTGGCGATTGCCAAACACCTTGGCATCAGCGACCAGGGCCGTGCCGCCGATAAATGGCTGGTGGAAGTAGTGCGCTGGACGTGGCGCGTCAAACTCTATACGGCGCTGGAAACCGAACTGCTGGGTCGCCTGCGTGAGACAGCAGAACAAACCGCGATTGACGTCTTTGCGGCCAACCTCAAGGACCTGCTGCTGGCCGCACCGGCGGGGCCGAAAGTCACCCTGGCGATTGACCCTGGCCTGCGAACCGGCTGCAAAGTAGCCGTCGTCGATGCCACCGGCCAGTTTGTCGACCAGGCAACGATTTACCCCCATGCGCCGCAGAAGCGCTGGGATGATGCGCTTGGCGTGCTGGCGAAGCTGGTCAAGCAGCACGGCGTTCAATTGATTGCCGTGGGTAACGGCACTGCCAGCCGTGAAACCGACAAGCTGGCAGGAGAGCTGCTCAAGGCGCTGGCGCCTGACCATCGGCTCAGCAAGGTCATGGTCAGCGAGGCGGGCGCTTCGGTTTACTCCGCCTCGGAATACGCATCCAGAGAGTTGCCGGACCTGGACGTGACGGTGCGCGGCGCGGTGTCGATCGCCCGCCGTTTGCAGGACCCGCTGGCCGAGCTGGTCAAGATCGAGCCCAAGTCGATTGGGGTTGGTCAGTATCAGCACGATGTCTCGCAAATGCAGCTGTCCCGTAGCCTGGAGGCGGTCATTGAGGATTGTGTGAATGCGGTGGGCGTGGATTTGAATACCGCATCGAGCGCGCTGCTGTCGCGAGTGGCCGGGTTGAGCGCTGCCATCGCCGAGAATGTGGTTGCCCAGCGCAATGTTAAGGGGGCCTTCAAAAGCCGTCAGGCGCTCCTCGAGGTCAGTCGTCTTGGCCCCAAGACGTTTGAGCAGTGCGCCGGTTTCTTGCGTATCAGTAACGCCGACAACCCGCTGGATGCCAGTGCCGTTCACCCGGAGGCCTACGTGGTGGTGGAGCGCATGGCGAAGCAAAGCGGCCGCGATGTCAAAGGGCTGATTGGCGATAGCGCCACCCTCAAGTCATTAAATCCCGCCGACTTTGCCGACGAACGCTTTGGCGTGCCCACAGTGAGCGATATTCTTGCGGAGCTGGATAAGCCCGGTCGCGACCCCAGGCCCGAATTCAAGGCCGCCGAGTTCCGCGAGGGGGTCGAAACCCTCAACGACTTATCCCAGGGAATGGTACTGGAAGGCACGGTCACCAACGTGACCCATTTCGGTGCCTTTGTGGATATCGGCGTTCATCAGGATGGCCTGGTGCATATCTCTGCGCTATCCCACCGCTTCATCGACGATCCGCGCAGTGTGGTCAAGGCCGGTGATATCGTCACTGTCAAAGTCATGAGTGTGGATATCCCTCGCAAGCGGGTAGGGCTCTCCATGCGTCTGGACGATGAGCCAGAACGCGAGCCAAATGACGCTGGCCCTTCCAGGGATAAGGAGCCGCGCAAACCATCGCGCAGCCAGCGGCCGACGAAAAAGGCCAACGAAACGCCCGCAGCGGTAGGCGCCTTGGGAGCGGCCTTGCTGAAAGCCAGGCAGGACAAATAGTCGCGTGGCTTGAAAGTTGAACGGCTGCCGCCATATCCTGCTGTCTATTCTCGATGGGTAGACGTCGGCAATGCCACCTGATTCCATAAAGGCCCGTGCGTGCACGGGTCTTACTGACAAGGAGTGTTCACCTTGCCTGAACCACTCAATGTGCCATTTTCACTAACGGCGACGGTTGACCGCCTGATACCCAGCGCCCGACTGGGTCGGCTCGGTCGCCTGCGCCGCGGGCTCGAAAAAGAAGGCCTGCGGGTCGATGCGCAGGGGCACATTGCGCAAACGCCGCATCCTTATGCATTGGGCTCGAAACTGACTCATCCGCACATCACTACTGACTACTCCGAGTCGTTGCTCGAGTACATCACGCCGGTGTATTCCGAACCCGGAGAAGCGCTGGCGTTCCTTTCCGACCTGCATACCTTTACCTATCAGCATCTGTCGGATGAGTGGATCTGGCCAGGCAGTATGCCATCGCGCCTGTCGGGTAATGACAGTGTGCCGATCGCCGACTACGGCCACTCCAATGTCGGCACCATGAAGCACGTCTATCGCAGGGGACTCGATGTACGTTATGGGCGGATCATGCAGGCGATCGCCGGGGTGCATTACAACGTGTCTCTGCCTGACGATATGTGGCAGGCGCTGCGTGAGCTGGAACAAGCCACCAATGTGCCTTTCAATGATTATCGCTCAACCCGCTATTTCAGCATGATCCGGCATTTCCGACGCCATAGCTGGCTGCTACTGTACCTCTTTGGCGCTTCGCCTGCCGTGGACAAAAGCTTCCTACCCGACGGCAAGGTGCCAGACAAGTTAAAACCCTTGGGTGACGATACCTATTACGCGCCTTATGCAACCACGCTGCGCATGTCCGATCTTGGCTATCAGAACAAGGTGCAGTCGCAGTTGAAAATCTGCTTCAACTCGCTGTCCAATTATGTCAATACCCTGCGGCACGCGATTTCCTCGCCCTGGCCCGATTATCAAAAAATGGGGGTAAAGGTGGGCGATGACTGGCAGCAGCTCAATGCCAACATTCTGCAGATCGAAAACGAGTACTACAGCGATATTCGCCCCAAGCGGGTCGCCAAGCATAATGAAACGCCCAGCCAGGCGCTTGAAGCTCGCGGTGTCGAGTACATCGAAGTACGCTGTCTGGATTTAAACCCCTTTGATCCGCTGGGCATTGATGAAACGCAAATACGCTTTATTGATACTTTCTTGATGTGGTGTTTGCTAAGTGACAGCCCATGGATTTCGGACGAAGAATGCGACAGGCTCGATGACAATCGTCGTTTTGTGGTGGAGCGTGGGCGTGATCCAGCACTGACACTGATTCGGGATGGCGAATCGACCACGGTTGCAGCATGGGGAGAGCAGATCTTTGCCGAAATGGCGGAAGTGGCGCGGCTATTGGATGCGGTAGAAGAGAGCACGCCGCATGCGAAGGCATTAGAGGCGCTGGCGCCGCGCCTCAAGGATCCTTCGTTGACGCCATCTGCTCAGCTTCTGGGGCAATTGCAAGCAGGCAACGAGTCGCTCAGCGATACGTTATTAAGTCTTGCCAAAGCCCAGGCCGCTGAGTTGAAAGCCAAACCCATGCTGCGCTCACGTGAGGCGCTCTTGGCCCAGCTAATTGACACTTCTCACCAGCAACAGCACGATATTGAGGCCGATGATCAGGTAAGCTTCGACGATTTTCTGCGTGACTATTTTGCCCATGCACGGGAATCTCGCGCGCTATCTTCACTGACAGCGGAGAAGAAATGATGAAGACGCCGTCCATACGTTCAGCGGCGCTATTGGGCGTCGTTTTTTGTATTTTCATGATGGCGGTTGCGCTGGGGCTTGAGCATATCGGGGGGTATGAGCCCTGCCCGCTATGCGTGTTTCAGCGCGTCGCGGTGATCGCAACCGGCGTGGTGTTGCTGATAGCCGCGATCCACGACCCGGCGAGCCGCGGCGGCAAGGTGATCTACGGCGTCCTGGGTCTGTTGACGGCGGGGGCAGGGGCCTTCATTGCCGGGCGTCACGTCTGGCTTCAGTCATTGCCCTCGGATGAAGTGCCTACCTGTGGCCCAGGCCTTGATTACATGATTGATATTCTGCCCATGCAGGAGGTGGTCGCCATGGTTCTGACGGGCTCTGGCGAATGCGCTGAAATCGATTTTACCTTATTGGGGCTATCGCTGCCGGCCTGGACTCTGATCGGTTTTGCCGTGCTGTTGCTCATACCATTGCGTATGATTGTACTGGCACGTCAGCGTGCCATGCTTTTCAGTTAGTAGGCTTAATCAGGTATGAGGGAAACCATCCCGATGAAGATTGACAGCGCCGAGTGGAAAAGCGAGTCTAGCCTTGTTAACGGCGGCGAAAAGCAAGGAGAGCCTCATGCTCGAAGATTGTAAAGATGCCCAGGAGCGCTGGGGCGGTGTGCACAGCCTGATTGATCGTTGGCTGCAGCAGCGCCGCAATCTACTGATTAGTTTTATCGAGCTGAAAGAGGCTTGCGACACAGAACTCGAAAGCGTCAGCAAGGCGCGCATTGATCATTTCAGTGAATCGCTGATGGATTATATCAGCGCAGGGCATTTCGAGATTTACCCACAGTTGGCCGAGGAAGCGCGGGCTTTTAATGATGAGGGCGCGCTGAACATCGCGGAAAAATTGCTCGAGCGGTTGGAAATGTCGACAGAAATGGTGCTGTCGTTTGACACCGACTTTGCTTCCACCGCCAGTTGCGAACAGAACATCGCCCGTCTGCCAGCCTGGATTGACCGACTGGCCCGAGGCTTGACCGAACGCTTTGCCCTCGAAGACCAGCTTATTGCCCGGCTACACGCCGTGCACAGCCCCGCAACGTCCAACGCCCCCGCCTGAAGTAAGTGTTTCGTGCCACCGCAGTTTAACGCTTGTAGATAGTCTGATCGCCCGACAAGTCGGGCTCCCACGGGGCTATGTGCCCGTATTGGGTTTGTAGGAGCGCAATTCATTGCGCGATCAGCAGCGATCGTGCCGCCGAAGATGAACGCTTTTAGAGCCTGATCGCCCGACAAGTCGGGCTCCTGCGGGGCTATGTGCCCGTGTTGGGTTTGTAGGAGCGCAATTCATTGCGCGATCAGCAGCGATCGTGCCGCCGAAGATGAACGCTTTTAGAGCCTGATCGCCCGACAAGTCGGGCTCCTACGGGGCTATGTGCCCGTGTTAGGTTTGTAGGAGCGCAATTCATTGCGCGATCAGGAACCATCAAGGCGCCGAGCTTGATGGCTGGGCGTCAGCGCCATCTGCCGCCAATCACCAGCATGCAGGGCGTCAGCAGCAGCGTTAGCGCCGTGGCGAAGGTAAGTCCGCCGGCAATGGCGCTGGACATTTGCGTCCACCACTGGGCGGAAGGGGCATTAAAGCCCAGTGCCGGGGTAAATAGGTCCACATTGATCCCCAGTACCATGGGCATCAGCCCCAGCACCGTGGTGATCGCCGTTAACAGCACCGGGCGCAAGCGCAAGCAGCCCGCTTCCAGGGCGGCTTCGACCGGCGTCATGCCCTGGCCACGCAGCTCGTTGTAGGTATCGATCAAGACGATATTGTTATTGACCACGATACCTGCCAGGGCAATCACCCCCATCCCTACCATGACAATGCCGAACGCCTGCCCGGTAATCAGCAAACCCATCAACACCCCTGCGGTGGAGAAGACAATCGCCGACAGCACCAGGCCTGCCTGATAGAAACTATTGAACTGGGTGACCAGAATCAGCGCCATCAAACCAATAGCAATCAGGAAGGCACTGGTCAGAAACTGCATGGATTCCTGCTGATCCTCCTGCTCACCGGCGACATTCACCATCAACCCGTCGGGTAGGCTGTCACTGCCTGCTTCTAGCAGAGCGCCCAGACGTTCATCGGCGAGATAACCGGAGGCTAGGTCGGCATCGATGGTGATGGCCCGGCGCCCATCGATGCGGTTCAGCGTGCCGACTTTAGGGGCCGGTTCCAGGGTCACGAAGTGCGAGATAGGTACCTGGCCCCGCTGGGTATTGATGGTCAAGCGCTCGAGCTGATCCAGCGAGCGCCAGTTCTGCGGCAGCCGCACGCGGATATCCACTTCATCGTTCACCTCGGGCGGGCGGTAACTTGCGACCTGAAGGCCGGTGGTGAGCAGCTGAACCGCGCTACCAATGGTCGTCACATCGGTGCCCATGCGCGCCGCAGCTTCCCGATCCACGTTCACCCGCCACTCCACACCGGGCAGGCTGCGGTTATCCTGAATATCGGTAAAGCCGCCCAGTTCGCGCATCAACTGGGTCAGTTGGTTAACCCCGGCATCGGCGACGTCAGGATCGCTGGCGCTGACCTCCAGTACAATCGGTTTACCGCCACCGGGGCCCATCTCCTGCTCCCTAAACTCCAGCGTGATGCCGGGAATATCCCCTGCGCGCTCGGCCATATCGTCCAAAATGGTCTGTGCAGGGCGGCGCTCATGCCAGTCGATAAACTGGAACTGCAGCATGCCGATGACGTCGTTACCCATCTGCTCGTTGGGCACGGCAAAGGAGCGCGCGTAAAGCGCCCTTACTTCGCTCATGCCGGATAGTCTGGCTTCTACCCGCTGCACGATGGCGTCGGTTTCCTGCGCCGAAAAATCGCCCCGGGCGCGTACCAGCACCTGGGCACTGTCGGGCTCCACATTGGGGAAGAAGTCGACGCCGTGGTTGAAGCGGGCGTAGCCGGTATACAGCAGCGCCATCAACAACAGGGCGATCAACAGCACCCAGGCGGGATGCTTGAGCAGCCTGGCCAGCAGGTGGCGATAGCCGCGACCAAAGGATGTCGTCGCCTCTTCAGGGAGAGCCCTGCTAGAAGCTGCCGCGGTACGAGTAAACAAACGACCCAGTGTCGGCAAGAACACCAGCGCCATGGCCAGCGACGCCAAAAGGCACAAGATCACCGTGGCAGGCAGGTACTTCATAAACTGGCCGACCACCCCGGGCCAAAACAGCAGGGGAATAAACACCGCGAGGGTGGTGGCCGTGGAGGCGATAACCGGCCAGCTCATCCGCGAAGCGGCGTTAAGCCATGCCTGGTGGGGCGCTTGGCCATCGCGCAGGTGGCGATCGGCCAGCTCGCTGACGACGATGGCGCCGTCCACCAGCATGCCCGCCACCAGAATCAGCGCGAACAGCACCACGATATTGAGCGTAAAGCCGAATGCCCACACCAGCAGGATACCGGTCAAAAAAGCGCCGGGTATGGTAAGACCGACCAGCAAGGCCATACGCCACCCCATCGCTGCCACCACCACAATCAATACCAGCACCACGGCGGTGAGCACGTTGTTCAAAAGCTCGGAGAGCATGTTTTCGACGGTGGTCGACTCATCCAGAATGGTGGTGAAGCGCAGCTGGTCGGGGAGCAGGTCATCGGCTTCGGCTAATCTGTCACGCACCGCGCCAATGGTGGCGATAATATTGGCCCCGGCGCGCTTGGAAATTTCCAGCACCACGGCAGGTTGGCCGTCAATGCGGGCAAAGCCTTCCGGGTCTTTGTAGGTCGGGTTGATCCACGCCACATCGCCAAAGGTGACCACACGGTCCTCATCGACCTTGACCGGCATATTCATGACATCGTCAAGGGACTGAATAATACCCGGGACTTTCAATGCCAGGCGCCCCGCGCCGGTATCCAGGCTGCCTGCTGCTACCAGGCGGTTATTACGCGATACCTGATTGAACAGCGTATCAAAATCGACCCCGTAGCTCTCCAGCACCAGTGGATCGACCACAATCTCCAGCAGGTCTTCCCGCTCACCGGCAATATCGACTTCCAGCACATCGGCAATGCCCTCGATCTCTTCCTGCAAACGTCGGGCGACGGTCATGCGTTCGCGGGTGTCCAACTGGCCTGAGAGGCCGATGGTCAATACCGGGAACTCCGATACATTGACTTCCATTACCCGAGGCTCATCGGCCTCGTCGGGCAGCTCGCTACGGGCAATATCCACCCGGTCACGGACGTCGGTCAGCGCGGTGTCGGGGTCAAAGCCGGGGTCGAACTCCAGCGTAATCGAGCCATGGCCTTCACTGGATTGGGCGGTGAACTTGCGCAGTCCCTCGATGCCGCGCAGTTCCTGCTCCATGGGGCGAATCAGCAGCCGCTCGCCGTCCTCGGGGCTTACGCCCTCCAGCGACAGCGAGACGTAAATCATCGGAATGGTGACGTCGGGGTTGGCTTCCTTGGGGATCACCTGCCAGGCCGTAATACCTGCCAGTAGCAAGCTCACTAACAGCAGAAGCGTTGTACGGCTGTGGGCCAGCGCGGCATCAATCAACTGGCGCATGAACGCTATCCTGGCCAGTGGATGGTCGTGAAATAGTGGCTTCTTCCGTTGCTACCGGGGTGACCGTTTCGCCAACGTCGACCATGCCCGCGCCAAGCGTAATCAAGCGTAGCGGGTCGGGCAGGCCGGTCACGTAGGCGCGCCGGGTGTCAGCACTGACCAGTTCCACGGTGGTCTGCTGTACCTGGTCGTTGTCATCCAGGTGCTTGACCGCCAGTTGGCCTTCGCTATTCAAGCTCAACAGCGCGGGGGAGAGGGTATGCACCTGACGGGGTGGCAGGGTGATAGTCAACTCGGCGCTGGCGCCTGCCAGGCGCTTACCGGCCGGGTTATCCAGCGTGGCTTCGACATAGAAACTGCGTGTGGCCTCTTCGGCGCGATGGCTGATAAAAGTCAGTTCGCCCTCGAGATGGTCGCCGTTCAGCAGCCGGGCGGTGACCGGCAGACCCACGCTCAAATCGCCCACCTGCTGTTGAGAGACCCAGGCAGCGCCTTTCAAGCGGCGATCATCAACCAGTTGGCCCCACTCTTCGCCGGGTTGGAGCAAGTCACCCAGTTCCACCTCTACGCGGTTAAGCACGCCGTCAAAAGGGGCGGTGGGGCGGCTGTCATCCAACTGCTTCTGTAGCTGCGCCACCGAGGCGGCGCTGGCGCTAAGCGCGCTCTGCAAACGTAATAGTTCGGGCTGGGAAATCAACTCCCGCTCACGCAGGTTGCGGGCGCCGGCATATTCCGCCTCGGCAACGGCCAGCTCATCACGGGCCTGCTGCAGTTGCTCGGGCAAGGCGTCGTTATCCAGCACTAACAGTGTATCGCCAGCCGCAACGCGGCTTCCCTGGGCCATCGGCTTGTCGGTCACAAAGCCCGCTATATTGGCACGCAGGGTGGTTTCGCGCTGAGCCGTCAGTTGGCCTTGGATAACCTGTTCGGGGATGAAGGCGATGCTGTGTTGCTCAACCACCTCGACCCTTGGGCCTTCTTCCTGGCGGTCAGGGGCATCCGGGGGCGCGTTTTGAAAGCCCTGGAAGTTACCCAAGGCGAGCCATATCACCAGTGCCAGCACAAGCAGGCTGGCGAGGGCATAAGAGAACGGGATTCTTCGCATGGGGCGTCCATGTCCTTGGCAACACGAGAAAGGCATCAGTAAAACGTTGACACCATAGCGCAACTGAACCGGTTCGGCGAGTCGCAGGCGGCTGGGTGGATGGCCGGCATGCCAGATGGGGACTAGTCGCATGTCTGATTGAGTTTTTGCCCAACTGGGCATACCATCTTTGCGTCTTGAGTTCTGTCGACCCACCCTCAGGCGAACCAACCAAGGAGCAATGATGAAAGATCCAGTACGTATTGCGATTACCGGCGGTGCCGGTCAGATTAGCTACTCTCTTATTTTCCGCATCGCCGCTGGCGACATGCTGGGGCCGGATCAGCCTGTCATTCTCCAGCTGCTGGAAATTCCCCAGGCAATGGACGCGCTGACGGGCGTGGTGATGGAAGTCAACGACTGTGCCTTCCCGCTCGTTCAAGATATTGTCGCCACCGATGATCCCAATGTTGCGTTCAAAGATGCAGACTTTGCGCTGCTGGTTGGCGCACGTCCGCGTGGCCCGGGCATGGAGCGTAAGGATCTGCTGGAAGCCAACGCGGCGATCTTCTCCGTTCAAGGCAAGGCGCTGAACGACCACGCCAGCCGTGATGTGAAAGTGCTGGTCGTCGGTAACCCGGCCAACACCAACGCGCTGATTGCTTCCTGCAACGCGCCGGATCTGGACATGGGTCAGTTCACCGCAATGACGCGCCTGGACCACAATCGCGCCCTGACGCAACTGGCACAGAAAACCGGCAAGCACGTCACTGATGTTGAAGACCTGATCATCTGGGGCAACCACAGTGCGACGCAGTACCCGGATCTGGCCCAGTGCAAAGTCGACGGCAAAGCGGCGTTCGATCTGGTTGACCGCGACTGGTACGAAAACGACTTTATCCCCACCGTGCAGCAGCGCGGCGCGGCGATCATCAAAGCACGTGGCGCCTCTTCTGCCGCCTCTGCTGCCTCTTCGGCCATCGACCATATGCACGATTGGGCGCTGGGCTCCAAAGGCATCGTCAGCATGGCGATTCCCTCTGACGGCAGCTACGGCATCGAAGAAGGCATCATCTACTCCTACCCGGTACGTTGCCAGGGCGGCAAGTATGAAATCGTTCAGGGCTTCGACATTGACGAATTCAGCCAAGAGAAGATGAAGGCTACCGAAAAAGAGCTGCGCGAAGAGCGTGCTGCCGTCGAGCACCTGCTCGGCTGATCGGAGAAAAGCAAGGGATTAGAAGTAAGAGGTAAGAAAACCCCGCAGGGTGTGTGGCCTGCGGGGTTTTCTTGTTTGATATCTTTAGTTACCCTGACTTCTTTCTTCCTTCTTCCTTCTTCCTTCTTCCAGACGCGAAGCGCCGCTCTTCAAGCTTCCAGCTTTGGTTACCAGTCCCGCAAACTCATGATCCGCCATTGGCGCTCTTCGGCGACCTGGCGCAGGGTGTCGTCAGGATCGACAGCCACCGGGTTTTCGACTTTCTCCAGTAGCGGCAGATCATTGTGGGAGTCGCTGTAGAACCATGCGCCTTCCATGGTCATTTGCTGTTCTTCCAGCCATTGCTCCAGGCGGGTGACTTTGCCTTCGCGGTAGCTGGGCACACCCTGCACGCGGCCGGTGTAGTGACCGTCGACGCATTCGGGCTCAACGGCAATCAGATGTTCTACGCCCAGGCGCTTGGCAATCGGCCCGGTAATAAACCGGTTGGTGGCGGTAATGATCAGCAGGGTATCGCCCATGGTGCGGTGGCGGGCCAGCAACTCTTCAGCTTTCGGCAGGATATGGGGCTCGATTTTGCTGGCCATGAACTGCTGATGCCAAGCGGCCAGCTGCTCTGGCGTGTTGTCGGCAAGCGGCTTCAGCGCGACGGCTAGAAAGTCGACCATGTCGAGTGTGCCCGCTTGGTAGTCGGCCATAAAACGGTCATTGGCTTCCCGGTAGGCAACGGGGTCTACCGCCCCCTGTTCAAGCAGGAACTCTCCCCAGGCATGATCGCTATCGATGGATAGCAAGGTATTATCCAAATCGAAAATGGCCAGACTCACGGCGCTCCCCTTATGCTTGATGATGGTCGTTTACAGCCAGACGTAAAGCGCCGGATTATCGCAGAGTCGCTGTCGCTTTGACACCGACACATCAGGCTGCGTTGGCAACTTGACGCTATATTGTATTGATACGCTTGTTGTCCTTGTGGAAAAATGGACACAGTTCAAAATTTATAAGGTGATGTCCGTGATCGACGCTGACGGCTTTCGCCCCAATGTTGGCATTATTATCGCCAACCGCCAGGGGCAGCTGCTATGGGCGCGTCGTGTAGGACAGAATGCGTGGCAGTTTCCCCAGGGAGGCATCAAATCAAGCGAGACGCCGCAAGAAGCTCTTTTTCGTGAACTTCACGAAGAAATTGGCCTGACCGCCAATGACGTTGATATTGTCGCCTGCACCCGGGGCTGGCTGCGCTATCGTCTGCCACGACGCATGATTCGCACACATTCGCGGCCAGTTTGTATTGGCCAGAAGCAGAAGTGGTTTTTACTCCAGATCCGCTGCGAGGACAGCCGTATCTGCATGACGGCGACGCCCAAGCCTGAATTTGACGGGTGGAGATGGGTAAGTTACTGGTACCCTCTTGGTCAGGTCGTGCCGTTCAAGCGTGAAGTGTATCGACGTGCACTCCGCGAGCTATCGCCCCGCGTTCAACGCTTGGCATTAATAGACGGGTGAACCGTCGCCCTGCAACCGGGCAGCGGTTGATGGCCAAGAAATTCCTCAGCGAGGCAAATAACAGTGAAAAGTAAAACGTCCATGCTTGAGGTTCTGCGCCGCGTTATTCAGGAAGTGAATGGCGCGCGCAACCTGGATGCTGCATTGGCCACCATGGTGCGACGCATTCGCAAAGCGATGCAAACCGATGTGTGCTCTTTTTATCTTTACGATAAAGAGCTTGAATCACTGGTGCTCATGGAAACCATCGGCTTACGCACCCAGGCCGTCGGGCAGGTGGTACTTCCTTTAGGCGAAGGTCTGGTGGGGCTCGTCGCCAAGCGCAGTGAGCCGCTTAATTTGGAAGATGCCCAATCCCATCCCCACTTTCGCTATTTTGAGGCGACCGGCGAGGAGCGTTATTCGAGCTTCCTCGGTGTGCCCATTATCCACCAGCGTCTCATGCTGGGCGTGCTGGTCGTGCAACAGGCCGAGCAGCGCCAGTACGATGATGAGGACGAAGCCTTCCTGGTGACCATGGCGGCACAGCTCGCGGGTGTGCTGGCACACGCGTTGGCCACGGGCAATCTGAACCGCCGTGCCTTGCCCAGTGGGCAGACCATGTTCAAGGGCGTGGCCGCGTCGCCGGGGATGGCGATGGGAGAGGCCGTGGTGATCACGCCGCCGTCGGATCTCAACAGCGTGCCTGACCTGGTCCCCAGTGATGAGGATTTCGAAGTCGCGCGGCTGAAGGAAGCCATTGGCAAAACGCGCGCTGAAATCCGGGCGGCGGCCGAGCGACTGGTCAACCGTATTTCGACTCAGGAGTTGGCGCTGTTCGACGTTTATCAACAAATGCTGGGTGAGGCGGCGCTATCGGAGGAAGTCGAGAAACGTATTCGTGAAGGGCAGTGGGCACCTGGTGCCCTGGCCGATGTGGTGCGTCGCCATGTGCAATATCTCGAGCGCGTGGATGATAATTACCTGCGCGAGCGGGCGGCGGATATTCGCGACCTGGGGCGTCGCGTACTGGCCCACCTGCAGGAAGATTCCCCCTCGACTCCCGAGACTTATCCCGACAATGCCATTCTGGTCGGGGATGAAATCAGCGTGGCGATGCTGGGTGAGGTGCCCCGCGATAAATTGAAAGGGCTGGTTTCGGTGCGCGGTTCCAGCACCTCTCACGTGGCGATCGTCGCCCGCGCCATGGGCATTCCCACGGTGCTTGGTATGGTGGATCTACCGCTGCCACGCTTGTCGGGAGCGCCAGTCGTGCTTGACGGCCACAGGGGGCGGTTATTCGTCAGGCCCGCTCCTGAGCTGAAAGCCCGCTATGAAAGCCTGATTGCCGAAGAAGAAGCCTTAAGCGAGCTGTTGTCGCACGAACAGGACCTGCCCAGCGAAACACCCGACGGCCATGACATGCCGCTGATGGTGAATACGGGGCTTGCGGTCGATGCCGCCGCCTTGCTTAAAAGTCGCATCAGCGGCGTAGGGCTCTACCGTACCGAAGTGCCGTTCATGATTACCGAGCGCTTTCCCGGCGAGAAAGAACAGACGCGACTCTACCGTGATCAGTTGGAAAGCTTCTCGCCGTTACCGGTGGTCATGCGTACGCTGGATATCGGCGGCGACAAAGACCTGCCGTATTTCCCGATCGAGGAAGCCAACCCCTTCCTGGGCTGGCGCGGTATGCGCGTGACCCTGGACCACCCGGAAGTCTTGATGGTTCAGCTGCGGGCGATGCTTAAAGCGTCCAAAGAGCTCGATAACCTCTACGTGCTTTTCCCGATGATTACCAACGTCGAAGAAGTGGATGAGGCTTTGCGATTGCTGGACCGTGCCATCCTGGAGCTGGGCGAGGAGGGCATCGACGTAGAGCGCCCCAAGGTAGGGGTCATGATCGAGGTGCCGGCCACTATCTATCAAATGGATGCATTGGCCAAGCGGGTGGATTTCTTCTCGGTGGGCAGTAATGACCTGACCCAATACCTTCTCGCGGTAGACCGTAACAACCCGCGCGTTTCCAGTCTCTATGATGCACTGCATCCGGCATTGCTGGGGGCGCTGCAGGAGTTGTCGCAGGATGCACTGCGACTCAAAAAGCCCATTTCGTTATGCGGTGAGCTGGCTGGTGATCCGGCGGGGGCGCTGTTGCTGATGGCGATGGGATTCACCAGTCTGTCCATGAACGCCCCCAGCCTGCCCAAGGTGCGCGCGGCGATCCGCCGTGTCTCTCTGAAGGATGCCCAGCAGTTGCTGTCGGAAGTCATGCTGCTGGATACACCTGCCCAGGTACATATGCACCTGGATAAACGAATGGATGACTGGCAGCTTTCGCATTTGCTTCCCCCGCGTGACTGAATACCTTGCTCAGCGCTCGCAGGGGACGCTGAGCGTCGTTTCCCCTTCAAATGCCCCCCACGGCCCAAAGCGTTGCTCGGTCAGAGCTACATCGCCATTGTCGGCCAGCGTCAACCAGCTGGTGGCGCGGGTGCCGTAGCGTTCGCCGACGATAAACGCCGCTGATAGCTGTTGTTCAAGCTCGGTGCCCACGCCGGTGTCCGGTAGCGTCGATATAGGCGCTTGGTGGGGGTTCTGGAAGGCGGTCAGCGCCTTCCCCGGGAAGTGGCTGGGATCAACCTGTTCAAGCGCGGTCCTGGCCGATAGCAGTTTCGGCCAGGGGCTGTTGAGCGCCGCGTTAGACAGGCCGTGAACGCCTGGCGAGACCTCTTGGAGCGACACCTGCTCACGGCCGCGATGCAAGCACCAGAGCCGAGTGGGGGTGGTAACCAGCAAGTTGAACCCCGCATACTCTGCTGCCCCGCCTTCAGCAAGGCTGTTTAACCAGTCCATCGTGCTGTCGCATTCCAAGGCCTGTTTGACCAGGTGCCCGCGGCTCGGCGCGCCAGCCGCTGAGATCAGGGCAGGATCACGAACATTGGTAATCGCCGCGACCGTGCCCTGACGGTTGGCTGCAAGCCAGCTTCCACCTGCCTCCAGGTCGCGCCCGCCGACGAGATTGGGAGCGTCCTGCCAGGGTGCGAGAGGGGCTGTGGGGCGCGCGTGGAATTCATCGCGGTTGCCGATCAGTTGCAAAGGCGTTGCAGATCCAGGATGCCAGCGGAAAGCGATTAAACACATGGAGGGCCCATTTGTCAGGTCAGTGTTGGTCAGGTCAGATTAGTGCTTCAGACAGTGTGTACATGACACTCCATGCGTCTCGACGTACACTTGCTGCCAGTCGTTTCCTACACTAACGCAAATGGCTTTACAAATGTGTAGGTCACCGGGATGACGTATCCGCTTGTGTCGTTTTGCCAGAGAGGAAGGCGCTTTTTTATGCAACCTAGTCAGCAGGAGCATTTCTGGAACACCTTGATATGGCCAGTGCTCTGGCCGTTACTGGTCGTGCAGGCCACGCTGGTGGTGCTTTGTGTGCTGGTGGTGTGGTTGGTGGGTTGGGTTTCGCCTGGCTACGCCTCATGGAGCATTTCGCTATGGTTGATGTTAGCGCTTCTGATCGGCAGCAGCTTGAACGTGGCAGCGTTTTTGATGCTGGTGAAATCGCGTGCCAAGCACAAAGAAGCGCGTCTGATGCAGCATTTGGCTGAGCTTGAGCGGCATACGCGAGCCATTACTCAGCAAACGTCGGCAGCGTCCACTCCACAGGCGCCAGCGCTGGACGAGTTACCTATGACTCCTCCGTTCGCACGCATTGCGAACGTTAGCCGTGTGTTGGCGAGCTTGTCGACATCAATGACTGATTGTTCGTCATCGCCACAGGAGGAATCGCCCAGCGCTGACGAAGATGCCCAGGTGCTACGCGATGACCTGCATGACCAGCAGCAGCAGGTAAAACGCTTGCTTGCCGGGCGCGACCGTGCGCGAGAGGAGTCCCGGCTCAAGTCCGAGTACCTGGGCTTGCTACAGCGCGAGACTGATGCACTGTTTGCACGTTTAAGTGAGCAACTAAATAGTGAAGTCAGCGAAGATTGTCGGGCCAACATGCTCGAGGTGCGCGAGCGAATCGCCGATATTCGGGCCTTGCTAATGAATCTGGTGCAAGATACTGACGGCCAGAACGAGGCTTACGATACAGCACCCATGGCAACGTCGTTACGCGTACTGGTGGTCGATGATGGCCCCGTTAATCTCATGCTGGCGCGACAAATGCTCGAAAATCACGGCCTGCATGTCGAGGGTGTGAGCAGCGCAGAACAGGCGCTCGAGCGTCAACAGCAAAGCTATTTTGATCTTGTTTTCATGGATATTTTCATGCCCACACTCAGTGGGTTGGAAGCGGCCCGCCGCTGGCGGAAGGTTGAGGCAACCCAGGGTGGGCGCAAAAGTGTTCTCGTCGCCCTGACGGCGAACGCAGACAATATGGGGCAGGACGAATGCTTGTCTGCAGGGCTCGACGACCTGCTGACCAAACCCTATCAGCCCGACACCTTGCTGGGTATCATTGCCAAGTGGTTTCCCGATAATCAACGGATATCGTCTGGCGAATGAGTACCCTGGCGACGACGTTACTCGGCTACTGGCTGCTTGGCGCTGTCGCCGGCACAATGGCGGGCCTTTTTGGCGTTGGGGGCGGGTTGATCATTGTGCCCGCTCTAGCCGCGGCCTTCACTCTGCAAGGACTGTCGCCTGATGTGGTGATGCATCTTGCCATCGGCACCTCGCTGGCGACCATCGTGGTGACAGGCATGTCATCGACCTTGGGCCACTGGCGACGGGGGAGTATCCATCTGTCCTGGTTTCTCGCCTTGCTGCCGGGGTTAATGGCCGGTGCCATTCTGGGAGTGCTGGTTGCCGGGCAATTGGACGGGCCGCTGCTGGGCACGCTATTTGGTCTGTTTGTCCTGTCGGTTGCCGTTAAAATGGCGCTGGGGTTCACGCCTTCACCACGCCAGGCTGCCCAACCCCCGCGCTATGCGATGGTGCTGGCTGGGAGTGTGATTGGTGGCGTGTCGGCGTTGTTTGGCATCGGCGGTGGCACCTTGGCGGTTCCCTGGCTGTCACGCTGCGGGGCGAGTGTGACCCAGGCGGTGGCGACATCAGCCGCTTGTGGTGTGCCTATCGCGCTATTGGGCACCGTCACTTTCATATGGATGGGCTGGGGCAATTCCCAGTTACCTTCCTGGGCCACGGGTTATGTCATGTGGCCTGCCTTTATCATCATCGTCATGACAAGTATCCCTTTCGCCCGGGTGGGCGTTCGATTGGCACATCGACTGCCTAGCCACGTCTTGCGCTGGGCGTTTGCGGCCCTGCTCACCGTGGTGGCGCTCAAGTTTTTATTGAGCTAGCCATTGTTGAATAAGGTATTGTTGAGCAAGGTATTGCTAATAGAGGCATCGTTAAACTAGACGGTCGTTGAACCAATCGCGTTCATCCATTCAGACACATCAATAGACCCCTGATTAGAGAGCCTAGATGATTAATTATCCAACAATCGACCCGGTTGCCATCGCCATAGGGCCGCTGCAAGTTCATTGGTATGGGCTGATGTACGTCGTGGGATTTGTAGCCGCCTGGTGGTTGGGTTGTCGGCGAGCAGTGCGAATTGGCTTGAGCCGAGACGATATCGGCGATTTGCTGTTTTACTGTGCCATCGGGGTGGTCGCCGGAGGGCGCTTAGGCTACGCGTTCTTCTATGGCTTGGGCCAGTGGGCGGACGACCCGCTATGGGTATTTAAAGTCTGGGATGGTGGCATGAGCTTCCATGGCGGGCTTATAGGGGTGCTTCTGGCGGCCTGGTTTTTTGCACGGCGCAAGCAATTGGCCATGTTCACGTTAACCGACTTTATTGCCCCGCTGGTGCCCATTGGGCTTGGCGCTGGTCGCGTCGGTAATTTTATAAATCATGAATTGCCCGGACGTGTCACCTCGCTGCCCTGGGGAATGCCATTTCCTGGCATGGGGCCTGAACCTCGTCATCCATCGGCCCTATACGAAGCCATACTAGAAGGTCTCGTGCTGTTTTGTATTTTGTGGTTTGCATCGGCCAAGCCAAAGGCACGCGGCTTTATCTCAGGCCTGTTCTTGCTTTGCTACGGTATTTTCCGCTTCCTGGTCGAATTTTTCCGCATGCCCGATGCCCACATCGGTTTTATCGCCTTTGGCTGGGTGACCATGGGCATGTTGCTGACGCTACCCATGATCGCACTGGGCATCGTGTTGATAGCGTGGTCGCGCCAACAGCCGGTAGATGCAGTGCGATGAGTAGTGAATAGGGAGTCGTCAGTGGTTCACTGTTCGCTGACGGCCCACATGTATAGAATAGACGTTAATTGATGACTTGATCTGGGATTACCGTGACTGCAACGACGCCGATGAAAGAGGCTCTCGAACAGCCCTATCTGGATTTAATGCGACTGGTATTGAATCAAGGGACCGATCGCCATGACCGCACCGGAGTGGGTACCCGCTCGGTGTTTGGCCACCAAATGCGCTTTGACTTGTCGCGTGGGTTTCCGCTGTTGACCACCAAAAAGCTGCATTTGCGCTCGATTATTCATGAGCTGCTGTGGTTTTTAAAAGGCGATACCAATATCGCCTACCTGAAAGACAATGGTGTGCGTATCTGGGATGACTGGGCGGATGAAAACGGCGACCTGGGGCCGGTTTATGGTTATCAGTGGCGTAGCTGGCCCGACCCCAAAGGCGGCAGCGTTGATCAAATTGCCAATGTATTGGAGCAGATTCGCACGTCGCCCCAGTCGCGCCGCCTGATCGTATCAGCTTGGAATCCGGCCCAAGTGGACGATATGCAGCTGCCGCCATGCCACTGCCTGTTCCAGTTTTACGTGTCGAACGGGCGGCTTTCCTGCCAGCTCTACCAGCGCAGCGCCGATATTTTCCTGGGCGTGCCGTTCAATATCGCAAGCTATGCCTTGCTGCTGAGCATGGTGGCCCAGGTGACCGGGTTAAAGCCTGGTGAGTTTGTGCATACCCTGGGCGATGCCCACCTTTACAGTAATCACCTGGCGCAGGCGGAGCAGCAGCTTGGGCGCACGCCCAATGCACCGCCGCGGCTGAACCTGAACCCTGAGGTCAACGATCTCTTTGATTTCCAGTTCGACGACATTGAGATAGTCGACTATCAGCCGCACCCTCATATCAAAGCCGAGGTGGCGGTATGAGCCAGTTCGAACCGCTGGTGCCCGTGGCCATGATTGTGGCAATGGCGAAAAATCGCGTCATCGGGGTGGAAGGGCAGCTACCCTGGTATTTGCCCGAAGATCTGAAGTTTTTCAAGCGCATGACCCAGGCCAAGCCGCTGGTAATGGGGCGCAAGACCTTTGCCTCGATTGGCAAGCCGTTACCTAATCGGTTAAACATAGTGGTGACCCGTCAGGAAGCGTTCACTCACGAGGGGGTTCGGGTCTGTCATGACCTGCCCGCGGCGCTTGAGCTGGCTGATCAGCAGGCCACCATCGAAGCGGCCGAAGAGATCATGGTGATGGGTGGTGGAGAGATATATCGTCAAGCCTTGCCGTACGCGACCCGGCTTTATGTCACAGAAGTTGACATCGAGGTAGAAGGTGATGCGTACTTCCCCTTGTTAGACCCCAGCGAATGGCGCGAAACGCAACGCGTGGCCGGTCAGCCTAACGAACAGCAGCCTGATTATGCGTTTGTTACTTACGAGCGCATCGTGGCAGACGCCTAGCTGTGTTCAAGCTGTGTCTAAAAGCACCGCGAAGGAGAGCCCAGGATGTCGGTTAGCACTAAATCGGTAAGCGCTGGATCAAGCCCTATGACGTTATTGGACGATCTGGAGCGGCATTTGATGCTCACGCAGGCAGAGCTGACTCAGTTGCGTGAAGAAAACGCCAGGCTAAAGCAGCAGTTGGCAGAGGCTCGCGGGTCGACGCCGCCGGAAGCTGAAGCATCTGATGCGCAGCAGTCATCTTTTGAGTTCGTTGAGCCAAAAGAGCAAGCCAAGCCCGAGCGTGAGTCAGCGGGGGCACCCCAGCCACCTCCTTCAGAAGAAACCAACCCCGAGCCCCCATCGCCTCATGCACTGCTGGCGCAATGGTACACGCGCTACCCAAAGGCGTTTTTCAAGGGACATACCCAGCCGCTGAAAGTGGGCATACATCACGACCTGGCTGAGCGCGAGCCATGGTCGGGTAAGCTTATTCGCCGTGCGTTGGCAAATTACGTTAATCTGCCGCGTTATATAAAGTCGGTGCGCGAAGGGGCTACGCGGATTGATCTGGAAGGCAACGAAGCAGGCGTGGTTGACGCGGAAGCTGCGCGTCATGCGGCAGAAAAGCGTGCCCAGAAGGCACCTGCCACCCCGAAGGAGCGTTCCCCGGCGGCCCGAGAAGATAAGTCTCGCGCTAAAGCGCCCAAACCCAAGAAAAAAGCACCCACAGAGGCGGGGGAAAAGGCAGAAAAGACGCCCACTGACGTTGATGCGCCTCAAAAACAACTCAGCCTGGAAGATAAGCTCTTGGGCTTGCAGCAGAAATTCCAAGGACGCTAGGACCCCGCTCCAGTGGGCTTGGTTCCAAAAAAAATCACAAATAATAAAAAAACAGTGTTTTTTTCTATTGCGTTCCTCTGATTCCCGGTATAGAGTTTGCCTTGCGAGCATTGGAATATAACAAGGCGTTGTTGAGGAAGTGCCGCATTGAATTGGGAAAGCTCCCTGCAGTGATAAAAGAGCACACCCAACAGCCCGACTGTCGACCTCAGGTCGAACAGAAACGATCAAAACAGTAAGCTAGTTAAGGAACCTACACCATGAAAAAGACACTTTTAGCGACTGCTGTCATCGGCGCACTCGGTGCTTCTGCTGCAGCACAAGCCGCAACCGTTTATGACCAAGACGGTACTAGCCTAAACATTTACGGCCGCCTTGCTTATGCCGTGCAGACTGGCAACACTGGTGGTACTCAAGAAACTGGCTACAAGGACGACGGTTCTGAATTCAACGACCTGGGATCTCGTTTCGGTTTCATCGCTGACCACCAAGTTACCCGTGACCTGAGCGTCTTCGCTCGCATGGAACTCCGTGGTGCTGGTGACGCACGCAATAACGATGGCTTCGATACCGTTCGCAATACTTACGTAGGTGTTGACAGCAACTCCTTCGGTAAAGTCACGGTCGGTAACTTCGACAACGTTTACTACCAGTCTGGCGGCGTAATGTTCGACGTACCGGAAGCTTCTGGTGCAGCTTTACTGGGTGGTTTTGGTAACATCGGCAGCCACGGTGACTCCATTGCTTACTCCACACCGAATCTGGAAGGCTTCCGCGCCCATCTTCAGGCTAAGCATCTGAGCGGTAATGCAACCGAGCAAGAGATCAGGGATGTTAATGGTAACCTTGTAGACGTCGCTCTTTACAACGACGGCTCAGAATTTGACCGTGGTCAAGACAACTCTTCTACCGTAACCATGTCCGCTGCTGTCGATTATACATGGCAAGATCTGTACGTCTCTGTTGCCTATAACCAGGCTAAAGACGTGTCAGATCGCGGTGCAGCTTATGACAATGGTCAGGGCGCATTGCCCGCTGGTGAAGATCTAATGGGTATCTTCGCAAGTTATAACTTCACGCCGGAATTCTTGGTTCGCGCCAAGTATGAAGAAGTCACAGACGTTAACAGTGACTTAGGCAGCAACAGTAGTGCCATTGAAAGCATTGCTGGCCTCGGTGCTACCTTCGATTACGGCATGGGTGACATCTACGGTGATTATTACCGCGTCAGCACCGTCGGTTCTGAGGTTGATAGCCGTAACCAGTGGGTTGTGGGCGCCAGCTATCGCTTCAGCGAGCCGATGTACGTCTTTGCTGAAGTTGCAGAATTCGATGCTGACTTCAGTGGCGATCAACAAATTAACGAGTTGAATGATGACACCCTGACTACTCTTGGTGTTCGCTACGACTTCTAATATTTATCGTCTTAAGCAGTTGATTAGCTAGACACGTCGGAAACGACAATAGAGCCGGCCCTTAGGGGTCGGCTTTTTTTTGCGTGCCGCGTCGATCGTGTGGTGGATCTCTTCTGAAGAGGATGAAGAATGGTGATGAGTAGAGCGAGGGAGTGGGTCAGATACCTTTTTAGCCACTTATCAGACATCGGGCTTGTACTGGGTACGTTGCTGTTTGCCTTTTCACTGACGCCCAGTCTGTTACCACGCCCGCTGGTAGCTCAGGGGATTGTCTCAGGGCTTAGTTTTACCGTTGGCTATGCCTTGGGGGTGACCAGCCATTGGTTGTGGGCCTATCTGCATATACCCGAGCCCAGCCCACGCCTAGAACGTCACATTAAGTGGGTGGTCGCTTCTGTCTGCTTTATCGTCGCCTGGTTTTTCTTGTGGCAAGCCTCTGAATGGCAAAATAGCATCCGCACCTTGATGGAAATGGCGCCGGCAAACGATACGCGACCATTTTCCATTGCCCTTATCGCACTGGCTGTTTTTAGCTTTGCGATGTTGATCGCCCATCTTTTCAAGCTTACCTTTCGGCTCCTATCGCGCAAAATGGCGCGTTTCCTAACCCGCCGCGTTTCTTCTTTGCTCGGCACTATGGCTGCCATTGCATTATTCTGGTTGGTGATCGAAGGGGTTATCTTCTCGCTCGCTCTTAAAGTGGCCGACCGCTCCTATCAACAAGTGGACGAATTGATTCAGGACGACCTTTCTCCTCCAAGTGACCCGATGACGCCTGGTAGTGCCGAATCGCTGGTGAGCTGGGAAGCTCTAGGAAGTCGTGGGCGTCGCTTCGTCACTCAGGGGCCAGCGGGCGAGGAAATCGGTGATTTTACCGGCGAGGAAGCGCCTGACCCACTTCGCGTCTACATAGGCTTGAATGCGGCTGAAACACCCCAGGCGCGTGCCCGGCTTGCACTTGAAGAGCTTAAGCGCGTCGGCGGTTTTGAGCGTTCAGTGCTCTTAATAGCGACCCCTACCGGGCGTGGCTGGATCGACCCGGCCGCACAAGATACGGTGGAGTATCTTCACCGTGGTGATATTGCGACCATTGCCGCGCAATATTCCTATTTACCCAGCCACCTGTCTTTGATTGCCGAGGGTGAGTACGGGGTTGAAAATGCGCGCGCGCTGTTTTCCACTGTTTATGAGTATTGGGCAAGCTTACCAAACGATGAACGCCCTCGGCTCTATCTCTTCGGCCTGAGCCTTGGTGCGTTGAATTCGGACCTTTCTTTTGATCTCTACGATATCATTGAAGATCCCTTCCATGGTGCGTTATGGAGCGGTCCGCCTTATCGCAGCGAAACATGGCGCTCCGTAACCGCTGATCGAGATATTGGAACTCCTGCCTGGTTACCGACTTTTCGCGGCGGCTCGGTGGTGCGTTTCATGAATCAGTATCAAGGCCTGGACGCCGCTGAAAGCGAATGGGGGGACTTCAGGATTGCCTTTCTCCAGTACGCGAGTGACCCCATTACCTTTTTCGATCCCGCTGCCTTCTGGCGTGAACCCGATTGGATGCGTGAGCCGCGTGGTCCAGATGTCTCGTCAGATCTGCGCTGGTACCCAGTGGTCACCATGTTGCAATTGCTGGCTGACCTTGCGGCTGGCCAAGCACCAGCCGGCTATGGCCATGAGATAGCTGCAGAGCACTACGTTGACGCCTGGGTTGCTCTCACGGAGCCAGAAGGCTGGAGCGATAGCGACGTGGCTCGGCTGCGCGAGCACTTCATTCAACTCCGTGAAGAGCGCCAAGCAAAATAGGGTTTTCAATATTGCCTTGTATCAACAGGTATGGCGGAAAACACGCTGCCGATGAAAATGCTCGGGATGACGCTTCTTTAGGCAGTCGAGCAGCTGACGTTAACGCAATAATTTTGTAGTGGACACTCATACAACGGTACTATGGGCCGATACGTAAAAAAATAAGCCAATGTGAAACGTCAAATATTCGGCAAAGTAAGCGAGGTGCGCGGGTTTGGTTCGCTGGTTAAAACGCAAAACTTGCATCGGCTCGCTTCAGAACCGAATGCTTGTGGGACTGGCAATTACTTGGCTTCTGGTCGTGATACTGGTGCTGGGGATGGCCTGGCAGCTGGGTAATACCATGGTAAAAGCCACCAATATGGCGCACCTGCGCTATGAATCGACGTTGCTGGCCGATGAAGTGACCGAGCAAGTAGAAGCCCGCATCGATTCACTAAGCCTTCTCGACGGTCAGGTTGAAAGTGATGCCAACCCTGACGACATGAGCGCCACCTTGAAAAGTAATGAAGCCCTGATGGCGTGGTTTGAAGGTGTCGTAATAGCCGATAAAGAAGGGCGAGTGGTGGCTGACTGGCCTGTCATAGAAGGTCGTGAAGGTTTGGACACTTCTCAGTTGGAATATTTTAAGATGCTGCGTGGCACACAAAGGCCTTATGTCAGTGAGCCCTTTGTGGGCCGCGCCAGCAGTATGCCTATGGTCCTGATCAGCGTGCCGCGCTTTGATGAACATGGTGCGTTTAATGGCTTCGTGGGCGGTGTCGTCAGTCTGGATTCCGGCGGCCTATTTGATCGATTGTCACGAATTCGGCTTGGTGACGAGGGATACGCCGGGGTGGCGACGGCATCGGGCAAGATTCTTTATCACCCCAACCGAGACCTGATCATGAGCCATGTGCCGGATGAGGCGTTCAATCCTTGGCTTAATTTGGCATTGGACGGCTGGGAAGGGGAGTCCATTGGCACTCTGCTTAACGGCCAGCTGGGTTTTCAATCCTACGGCCAGGTGTGGCCTGCAAACTGGGTGGTTGGTCTGTATTTGCCCAGTGACCAAGCTCTAGCACCGCTCAATGGCTTTTTACAGCGGCTATGGTGGCTTGGGATAGCGCTGACATTGCTGATGTTGCCGGTGCTTTGGTTGATACTGCGTCGTATGCTGTCGCCGTTAAAACATTTAGCCAAGCAGATTGGCCAAGTGGGGCGGGGTGAGCGTAAGCGAGTGGAACTCGGCACCAGAATGCATGAATTACAGCACGTGGCGGGGACCTTCAATCGCGTGGAAGACGAACGCCAGGTATTAATGAGCAACCTTCAAGAGCGGGAAGCCTTTCTTGACTCCGTGCTGAATGCCACCCCCCAAGGCATGTTTGTCGCCAATTTTGACGGTGAGATTACCTACATGAACCCCGCATTGCTGGGTATGCTCGATATTCAGCCGAATACGCCGATGAACGCTTGGCTGCGCCAAATTCATGCCGATGACCTGAGTGGCGCCAAGGATATGTGGCAACATAGCTTGAAAAGCGGGAGCGATTTCGTTCGGCAGTTACGTTTTATTCGCAATGATAAAGAAACGCTGTGGCTGGATATCCACGCTCGTGTGGTCATGCTTTCCCAAGGTGGGCACTCGCTGGGCTTGGTGGGAGTGGTCAAAGATATTACTGAGCGTCGCGAACAAGAGGCCATTCAACGCTGGGAAGCCGAACATGATCCGCTGACCGGCTTGCTTAATCGGCGAGGTTTCGAAAGGCGTCTTGATGATGCCTTTGCTGATTTTCAAAAGACCAGCACGCCCTCCGCGCTATTATTGTTCGACCTTGACCATTTCAAGCCGATTAACGATGAAGGCGGTCATGCACTGGGCGATGAAATGCTTAGGCGCATTGCCCAAGTGGTGGCCTGGGAGGTGCGCCGCAGCGACCATGTTGCCCGTCAAGGTGGTGATGAATTCGGTGTTCTGCTGCCCAGTTGCACCTTGAGTCAGGCACGAAAGATAGCTGAATCCCTGTGCCAGTCAGTTGGAGAAATTTCGGTCGTTCACGAAGGCAAGGAATATAGCGTAACGCTCAGTATTGGTGTCACCACCTTCCATGAGGATGATGGTAGTACTGATGACGCAGTGGCGCGTGCCGACGCCGGAAGCTACGCGGCGAAAGACAACGGTCGCAATGGTGTTGTGATCAATCTGCATGACGAAACAGACACTGACGCTGTCCATCTCTTTGAGTAGTGCCCAGCCTCTAGGTCTTCCAACATCCCCTAATCGTTCGACAAATCTCCGCCAACCGTAGAATATAAGCAGGTGCTGTTCTTGCTATCTGTACTCAGGAAAAGAGATGGTTGCCTGTGAGCTTATTTGAACTTTTTGCCCGGACCCTTGACGTCACCCTGCCGGTCTTTGCCATGGTATTTATTGGTTTGGGCTTAAAGCGACTTGGCTGGATTGACAGGGCGTTTGTATCCACTGCCTCTGCACTGGTCTTCAAGGCGACCTTGCCGACGCTGATCTTCCTGAGCTTGATTAAAGCCGACCTGGCCGTGGCACTGGATATACCGCTATTGGTATTTTTCGCGCTGGCGACGCTTTGCCAATGTGCACTCAGTTGGGTGTGGGCGAGCTTCCGGATCCCGCGTGAGGAACGCGGGGTCTATGTGCAAGGCGCGTTTCGCGGTAATTGTGGCGTGGTGGGGCTTGCCTTGGCGGCGGGCATGTACGGCAACGATGGCCTTTCGGCAGGGAGTTTATTACTGGGTGTTGTCATCGTTACCTACAACGTTCTTTCGGTCGTAGTGTTGGCGATGTACCAGCCTGGTCAGGCCACCGACTGGCGAAGTCTGCTCTGGAAGATCGTTACCAACCCGCTGATTATCGCCGTAGTCGCCGCATTGCCATTTACCGCCTGGTCAGTTGCATTGCCCCGTTGGTTGATGACTTCGGGTGATTATTTTGCCTCTCTTACGTTGCCACTGGCGTTGATTTGTATCGGGGCCACCCTGTCGGTGAGCAGTCTGCGAGATAGTCAGCAGGTTGCGTTAAGCGCCAGCGTCATGAAAATGGTCATTCTCCCCGTTTTGGCGACCGGGGCTGCTAGGCTGATGGGTTTTTCTGGGCAGTCGCTGGGTTTGCTTTTCCTGTTCTTTGCCAGCCCTACTGCGGCCGCCAGCTTCGTCATGGTCAAAGCGATTGGTGGTAATGTCGCCTTGGCAGCCAATATCATTGCCATTACCACGCTGATGGCCAGCGTGACGGTGACCGTTGGGGTTTTTGCGTTGCGTCTGCTTGGCTGGATATAGCGCATGCCTTGGCCTGGGTAGGCCGAGACGTTATACTTCTGCCCCTATAAGTCCCTGTAGCTCAGCAGGATAGAGCAGCCGCCTCCTAAGCGGCAGGTCGCAGGTTCGAATCCTGCCTGGGACGCCAATTGAATTAGTAAGGCGGCTTTGACTTTCGTGACACTCTGTTCCCGGCGGATAGCCGTCACAGAAAATTGGCAACGATAAGTATGAAGGTCGCACTGAATGACCCTAGTGCCAGCAGCACCAGCAAGCCGTCATGCACGACGAGTGCCAGTCCTAGCGCTAATAACGCCAGACCAGCCGCTGAAGATGAAAATGGCACCAGCTCCATGAAGGGCATGCAAAATCCGATGATGATGCATAGCGAGGCAATTCCATAGCTACCGCCGTTACGAACAAGAAATGTTAGCCTCGGTTTGAGAAATCGATCGATGCTCCTTGCTGGCTTGTTGAGCCAATGGAGTGCCTTTTGAAGCTTGCCGCGCTCGATGGAACGGTTGAGGATATAGCGTGGCAACCAGAACTGTTTTCGGCCGATGAGTATCTGTACGGCGATCAGCAAGACGAACGACCCCATGAAGACGGACATGCCGGGTAAACCGCTTAGCGGCGAAAACAGCGTGATGCCAATCATCATCAGCAGCGGCCCAAAAGAACGACGGCCAATCGACTCGACGACCATCCCGACAGAGACCTGATGGTTGTTATAGGTCAATTGACTAACTCGGTCTAGTAGCTGTTCAAGGCTTTGCAGCGGCTGATTCATCGAAGGTTTCCATGTAGAAGCCCAGCACTCGATGCGCTGCTTCTGGTGACAGAAAGTGTGTAAGACAAAGTGTACAAGACGCTGGGACCACTTTGCTGACCGAAGAATTCCCCCGTCCTGCATGCAAGTTGATCTATCGAGAAAGCCATTAAGCTTTTGCTAGCATCGGCAGAACGTCATTGGGAAGAATGGATCGCTGACAGGAGGGCAAACCTCAAGATACAGTCGTTAAGTCTCTTGAAGGACAATACGATTCCGACCCGCGTCTTTAGCTTCGTAGAGACCGCTGTCGGCCCGCTTGATAGCGGCTTTTAAGGTCTTTTCGCCGTTGGCGATGTGCGTCACCCCGAAGGAAGCGGTGATGGCAATGGTAACCGGTACGTCGTCGTGTTCAATGGGCACCTGGGTCTGTTCTACGGCAACTCGAATGCGTTCTGCCACTTGCCATGCTTTATCCAGTGGTGTGTCGGGCAGCAAGATAGCGAACTCTTCGCCGCCGACACGGCACAGAAGATCCTCCTGACGCAGCAACCCTTGAATCACGCTGGTAAAGCGTTTAAGCACTTCATCGCCGGCGTCGTGGCCGTATTCATCGTTGATGTGCTTGAAATGATCAATGTCGATAGCAATGAGAGAGATAGGCGTTTGGTGCCTTGAGGCACGTGACATCTCGACGCTGGCTTGCGATTGCAAATAGCGCCGATTGTAGACGCCGGTTAACGGATCCGTCATGGCCTGGGCGCGCAGCTTTTCTTCCAGTTGCTTGCGCTCGGTAATGTCAAAGACGGTGGCGTTCGAGTACTTAAAGCGATCATTTTCCAGATATCCGACACCCTGAATGACCACCTGTCGCTCGTGACCATCGGTGGCTATCAGTGTGCATTCTGCCTCGCCCTGTCGGCCTGCTTGTACGTCCTGAAAGGCGGCATCAAAATCGGGCAGTGAATCCGGTGAAATAAAATCCCGATAACTGCGTTTTCCGACAACGTTGCGGGTTAAGCCTAGCCAGTCAAGTTCGGTCTGGTTCATTTTAAGGATCACGCCATCGGCATTCAGTGAATGGTAACCACATGGAGCGTTTTCATACAGGTTGCTGACTTCGGTGGCTTGCTGCTGTGCCTCTCGACGCAGCTTGCGCTGTTGGTGGCGGCTAATTGACCAATAGATGCCCAGCGCCACAGCCGTGGAGTAGGTGAGCAACAAGAACCAGACAACGATGGCTTCATCTTGTAGCAGCGACTTCCAGGTGGGGGTGGGTAGGCTAACCCCTAATACCCAGGGGAGGGTGTCGTCCTGGCTGAAAATGCGTCCTGTTAGCCCCTCGTAGGCTTCACTGCGTATATCCAAACGTTGGAAACGTAATAAATGGTTGCCAAGCGTGAACGCCCCTTCATCTTGCTCGGTCACGGGTTGCCATGGTTCGGCAGCCAGTCGGGCGTAATTGTCACCAAACCTGATCATCGGCAGTCGTTGGCTACCTTCCGTGAGAAGCCAACCGCCCTGGGCATCAGCCAATAGAACGCCTGCGTCGGGGTCAATGAGCATGGCCTGTTGGACGGCCTCGGTCAGATGCTGCCAGTTAAGGCTCAACAGGACCATCCCCTGGCGTTCGCCTTGCTCAAAAATAGGTGTGGCGACATTGACGACCGGGACCACTTCACCACTGAATAGCTCGTATTGAAGGTTGCGACCGGGTGGGGAAATGTAGAGATCACGGGCAGACAGCTGGCTGGCGGCTTTGAAATAATCGGTACTGGCATGACTATAATCATCAAAGCGAGGGTCAGAGGTAATCCCGACCGGGGCACGCAGGACTTCGCTACCCTGATTATCGATCAGTATAAGCTTGGTGTAGCGCGGGTAGTGTTCGATCAGCGTCGCTAAAAAACCGGTCAACTGTGCCGACGTCGAGCTATCGACGCCTTCGCCATTCTCGCCGATCATGTGGGCCTTGATGATCGGCATTTCGGCCACCGCGAGCGCGTAACTGAGCGTCTCCTTGATATCGCGCAATAGGGTATCTTTGCCCACCTGCATGATGGCGCGAGTTTCTGCACGGATGCTTTCCTGGCGGGTTTCCAGGTGCACATGAAGTACCGGCCATAGCGTAGCTGTGACCAGAATCAACGGTAAGGTTACGGCCATCAAGAGGCGCACGTACAGGCGCTGTTGAGTCAATTGAAATTCCTGTGATTATTTTAAAGAGCTATTGTCCTTAGTACATAAAGTATACGCCAATAGCCGATGATCGGATATGCGCGAAAGCCAGTATGCCGGGGCTACTCAATAGTTTGCTAATTGCTGCGAAGACGCTTCAAATGGCTGATAAGCTGTTTTTCTCCAGCGTTTAAATGTACTGAAAGTGAGCACTTTTATGCGTCTTAGTTACCAGGGTCCGTCACCAGAAATGGTCGGGTTTTTATTGTTGCCGCAGTTTTCCATGATGGCTTTTTTTGCGGCCGTTGAGCCGCTGCGTATCGCCAATCGCATTGCCAGCCGCCCGTTGTTTGATTGGACCTTGATTAGTGCCGATGGCGGGCCGGTAACGGCGTCCAACGGCATGACGCTCATGGCAGATCAAGCCACCCGGGAGGTGCATCACTTGCCATCCTTGGCAGTATGCAGTGGCTTTACCCCAGAGGCGCATCTCACTCGGCCGTTAATGGCGTGGCTTCACCAGTTGGACCAGGCGGGCTGCTGTTTGGGCGGCATTGATACCGGCGCGTTTCTGCTCGCCGCCACCGGGCTGTTAAAACGTGAACGGGTGGCGCTGCACTGGGAAAGTCTGCCTGCTTTTCGCGAACGCTTTCCGGGTATCGATACCACCGATGAACTTTATGAGTTGGGCGAGCGGCGTTTTTCCTGCGCTGGAGGAGCCGCCGCGATGGATATGGCGTTGGAGGTGATTGCGCGGCGCCATGGCGCGAAGCTGGCCATCGATGTTTCCGAGCAGCTCATCCATGATCGTATCCGCACCCGCAGCGACCAGCAGCGCATGGCCCTGGTAAAACGCCTGGGCACCCACAACCGGCGTGTGGTCGAGGCTGTGGCGCTCATGGAGCAGAACCTTGAAGAGCCGCTCACGCTTGAAGAAGTGGCGAGCCGGGTAGAGGTGTCGGTGCGGCAGCTACAGCGGCTTTTTGAACAGGAATTGAACGCCACCCCACGTCAATGGTACTTGCAGTTGCGCATTAAACGCGCCCGGCGACTGCTTGCCGAAACCGATCTGGCGATCTTGGCAGTGGCCGTGGCCTGCGGGTTTAGTTCGTCGTCGAGCTTTGCACGTGCGTTTCGCGCCTATTACGGCGTATCGCCACGGCAGATACGCTATACATCAGCGGAATAAGCCATTTGTATCCTGGTGGTCGCTTAATGGGTGATAAATGTCGCCTAGTGGTTAGTAGTGGAATGGAAGCCGCGCATACTGGCAGGACCTAATCAACAAGAGGGTTTAGCCAGATGCCGACCACTATCAAATCAATGTCGTTAAAAGCGGGTTTTTTACTTACTGCGTTGACCGCTACACCAGCGATGGCAGAGCTCGACGAGCTGCGCTTTGGGGTGCCGCCGTGGCCAGGTGTCACCGTGAAATCCGAAGTGGCGGCCCAACTGCTCGAAACCATGGGTTACCAGACGCGGCAGCAGGATCTAGCCGTGAGTGTCATTCTTGAAGGCTTGTCGAATAACGATCTTGAAGTCTATTTAGGCGGCTGGTACCCCGTGCAGACCGATATGGTCGAGCCGTTGGTGGCGGACGGCAAAGTCGAGAAAGTGGTTTCGAACATCAGCGGTGCCAATTCCGGGCTGGTGGTTCCCCAGTACGTTTACGACGCTGGCGTGACGACGGTTGCTGAGCTGGCAGAGCATCACGACCGGTTCGACGGTGAAATCCAGGGCATTGAAGCCGGAACTGGCATCAACGAGGCGATTCTCAACGCCATTGATAACGACCTTGCCGGGTTGGGCGATTGGCAGCTCCGCGAAAGCTCGACGTCGGCCATGCTGGCCCAGGCTGAGCAAAAAATGGCCGATGAAGAGTGGGTGACCTTTGTTGGCTGGGAGCCTCACTGGATGAACGTGAGCTTCGATTTGGCCTACTTGGCAGATAGCGACGACGCGGGTGTGGCGGCTATTGAAAGCACCGTATGGACTATTACGCCTGCCAGCCTGGCGGACGAAGCACCGGAGGTCCACCGTTTCCTCTCGCAGTACGTGATCGATATCGAAGACCAGAACGAATGGGTGCATGAGTACAGCTACGAAGAGCGCCCGGCGGATGAGGTCGCGCATGAGTGGATCGGCAACAATCTGGATACTGTAGCCGAGTGGCTGGAAGGCGTTGAGACCCGCGATGGTGAATCCGCTATTGAGCAGGTGCGAGCAGTCTATCAATAAACTCTAGCTCGCTTAGGGCCTGTTGACTTGGTCGATAAGCCGTCTATGAAGCGCCTGGCAGAAATCCTGCCAGGCGCTTTTCATTGAAGGCAGCAGCGCATGAGCGTGTAGCACACCGTGCACCATCTGCGGCGCGCAACGATAGCCCACTGAGGCGCCCGCTTCCTGCCAGTTAGCGACTGCGGTTTCGATGGGCCGAGTAAGCGGGTCGTGCTCCACCGTCAGTATTTCGATGCCCGTCGCAGGTGGCGCAAGATCGCGCTGGGCGGCGCTGATCTCTGGGCAGCGTTGGCGAACGCCCAGTATATCGTCGCGTGAGAGCAGTGGAGCATCCTCCCCGAGACACCCAGGTGATAGCTCGCCAACCGTTGGATAGATCAACCCGAGCGGCGGTGCCTCGATCAAAGGGTGGGCAAGATCGATCGCCAGCCGCCCGCCTGCGCTGTCACCTACCAGCGCAATGGGCTGTATCGCTTCCAACACCGTTTGACAGTCTGCCAGCATATCGGGGTAAGCGACCTCGGGCGCAAGCCGGTAGTTGACGCTTACCACTTCACGACCCAGCGCATGGGCCAGGCTGGCGGCGGGGCCATGGTGGCTTTCGGTCGAGCCGATGGTAAAGCCGCCACCGTGTATGAATAGCACACATCCCGTTCGGCGTTGCGCGGGGATAAAATGGCGTACATCGACACCTTCCATAGTGCCGTTTTTAATCTGCATACCGGTCGGATCAGAAGGGGCGAAGGTTCGGCAAAGACTGTCATAGGCGCGCCGCGCCTGGGGGAATGGCATTTTTTCCATTTCCGCCAGTTGTGCACTGAAGCGTTGAATAAAGGCATCAATGTGCATGGCGTTTGCCTTTTCGCATCACCTGTCGTGGATAACCTGTTTTGTATAGCCTAGCGTCGTATGCCGATAGTGCGTCCTGCAAGCTCCGGCCACAGGTCTTTGTTGGCTTGAGGAAGCTTCGCCACGGAGCTCGCTACCGGCTCAGGAAACGCGCTGGGTCGCCCTGATCCCTGTTCCATGCCCATCAGCATCTGTTCGCTGCTCGCCAGCAGGTTGTCTTCATCATCGAACATGGCGAAAAACACGTGCAGGCGTTTGGCATCGCTATCCAGTAGCGTCAGGTCGACGCTTAACGGTTGGTCTTGGTGTGCCTCGCGGCGATAGCAGAGGTGGGTTTCCAGCGTGTAGATCGTATAGCCGTAATGCGCCCGGCCCGCTTCGTCGAGCCCTATCTGGTCGATCAGCGCTTCACAGGCCTGGGAGAAGACGCGGGCGTATGCCGCGTCGTTCATATGCCCATTGTAGTCGACCCACTCAGGGGCGACTTGGGTTTCATGGATGATCATTAAATGCGTCCTTTTAAGCCCTCGGCTTCCGGCCAGTACTTGTGGACGACCTCAAGCAGCTCGACCAGAAAGTCATCGCGACGCTTGTCCAGTGTCGCCACCGAGCGCCCCGCGGCCTGATGTTCACAGCCTTCTACCACTTTATCAATCAATTCGTCGGTAAGTTCCGGGGCTTCCAGTTTGGTCCAGGGCAGTTTTAACGCCGGGCCGAACTGTTCCAGCATATGGCGCATGCCTGATTCGCCGCCCGCAAGATGAAAGGTTAAAAAGGTGCCCATCAACGGCCAGCGAAGCCCACAGCCGTAAACCACGGCCGCATCGATTTCTTCGGTGGTCGCCACGCCATCATTGACCAGGTGCAAGGCTTCCCGCCACAGCGCTTCCATCAAGCGGTCGGCGATATGGCCTTCTATTTCTCGGCGAACCACCAGCGGGCGCATGGCGAGCGACTGATAACGTTCCTGGGCGGCGGCCATCTGCTCGGGCTGGGTGGCCTCACCCCCCACAAGTTCCACGAGCGGCAGTAAATATACCGGGTTGAAGGGGTGGGCGACGATCACGCGACCGGGTGCCTGTTGGCACTGCTGCTGCAGATCGGTGGGCTTGAAGCCGGAGGTGGACGAGCCGATGATGGTGTCCGGTGCGGCCGCAGCGTCAATGGCGGCCAGAATTTCTTGCTTTAGCGGTAGACGTTCGGGCACGTTCTCCTGAATCAGGTCAGCGCCGCTTATGGCCTCCTCAATCGTTGCCACAAATGTCAGCCGCTCAGGTTTGGCATCAGGTGCCAGGCCGAGCTGGGTTAACGACGGCCAGGCGTTGTCGATAAATGAACGGGTACGTTCCGGAGCTTTGGGGTCTGGATCAAAAGCGACGACGTCCCAGCCCTGGGCGAGGGCACGGGCAATCCAGCCGTTGCCAATTACGCCGGTGCCAATCGCAGCTAAACGGCTCATGCATCACCTCCTGATGGGGTGCCCATGACATTTCCGGTCATTGGGTCGCGTAGTTTGAGGTGCGCGCGGGTTTCTGCAGGCGTCATCACCCGGGCGCCCAGGTTCTCGATAATGGTCGAGGCTTTCTCGACCAGTTGGCCGTTGTTAGCCAGCACGCCTTTCTCTAAAAACAGGTTGTCTTCCAACCCAACCCGGGCATGGCCACCCAGCAGTACCGCCTGGGCCACCATGGGCATTTGATGGCGACCAATGCCGAAGGCGGCCCAATTGGCGTTATCCGGCAACTTATTGCGCATGGCGAGCATGGTTTCGGTATCCGCTTCGGCGCCCCAGGGGATGCCCAGGCAGAGTTGATACAGCGGGTCGTCGTCGATCAAGCCTTCTTGCTGAAGCTGGCGGGCAAACCAGACATGACCTAGATCAAAGCACTCAAGCTCTGGCTTGACGCCTGCCGCTTGCACCAGGCGAGCATGTTCGCGCAGCCAGTCGGCGGGGTTCACGTAGACCATGTCGCCAAAGTTGAGGCTGCCGCAGTCCAGGGTGCACAGCTCGGGGAGCAGCTCACCCACCGGTGCGTGACGTTCCGCGGGCGTTTGAATATCGGTGCCGGGGCCGCCGCGGGTGGGGTCGCTTACGTCCGGTATCCAGTCACCGCCGCCGCCGGCGGTGATGTTCATGACGATATCGGCGTCCGCCTCGCGAACACGCTCCATCACCTCACGGAATTGCTCGGTGGAATGGCTGATGCCACCAGTTTCCGGATCACGCACGTGGATATGCGCGATGCTGGCTCCGGCGCGGGCCGCGCCAATGCAGGAGGCGGCGATAGCCTTGGGCGTGACGGGTACGTTGGGGTTTTTAGCGGTGGTATCACCTGCGCCGGTAACGGCGCAGGTGAGGATGACATTGCGATTCATGGCGCGCTCTCTAATCAGCGGTTTATTCGCTGACCAGTGTGTCGCGATAGGTAAAAATTAGTTGTCGATAAGCGTCATTCAGTGTGCACAACCTGCCTAAAACACATGTGCGTGTTGTCGCCCGCCTTGTGAAAGACTGGTCGGGCTTTAGGTTGATCTACAAAAACGGCCCCGGACCACTCAGCTTTCCTCCTGCCAGGCGGCGCCGTCCGGGAAACGGTGCCTGGCCAGCGAGTCGGCATGCATGGTGATGCTATAACCGGCGGCAGTAGGCACCTGGTAGCGGCCTTGGCGAATGACCACGGGGTCGACGAAGTGCTCGTGCAGATGGTCGACGTACTCCAGTACCCGACCTTCGAGGCTACCCGACACGGCGATATAGTCGAACATCGAGATGTGCTGGACGTATTCGCACAGCCCAACGCCGCCAGCGTGTGGGCAGATCGGCACGCCGAACTTGGCGGCCATCAGCACCACCAGGATGACCTCGTTGAGCCCGCCCAGTCGCGCAGCATCGATCTGGCAATAGTCGATGGCGTCGGCTTGCAGGAACTGCTTGAACATCACCTTGTTATGGCAATGCTCGCCGGTGGCCACGCCAATCGGCGCGACACGGTGACGTATCTCGGCATGGCCGAGGATGTCATCCGGGCTGGTGGGTTCTTCGATCCACAGCGGGTCGAACTCCGCCAGGCGGCGCATCTTGGCCACTGTCTCATCGACTTCCCACACCTGGTTGGCATCCATCATCAGCACGTTGTCCCAGCCGATTTCCTCGCGCAACAAGGCGGCGCGCCGGGCATCTTCGTCGAGATCGCCGCCGATCTTCTGCTTGAAGTGCGTCCAGCCCTCGGCCAGGGCCTCGCGAGCCAGTTGGCGGACCTTGTCGTCGGTGTAGCCAAGCCAGCCTGCCGAGGTGGTATAGCCGGGAAAGCCGTCACGCCGCATTTCGGCTTCCCGCTCGGCCTTGCCGGGTGCCTGCTTGCGCAGCAGGGCGATGGCCTCTTCCGGCGTCAAGGCATCAGTCACGAAGCGGAAGTCGAGGCAGCGCACCAGCTCTTCAGGGCTCATGTCGGCGAGCAGCTTCCACACCGGCTTGCCTTCGCGCTTGGCCCACAGGTCCCAGACGGCGTTGACCATGGCGGCGGTGGCCAGATGGATCGCGCCCTTGTCGGGGCCGATCCAGCGCAGTTGGCTGTCGCCGGTGATTTCGCGCCAGAAGGCACCCATATCGGCGGTGATCGTCTCCAGCGAACGGCCCTCAAGGAGTGGAGTGAGTGAGCGAACGGCGGTGACCACGATCTCGTTGCCGCGGCCGATGGTAAAGGTCAGGCCATGGCCCTGGGGGCCGCTTTCGTCATCGGTGTGCAGGATCACATAGGTGGCCGAGTAATCAGGTGCGGCGTTCATGGCGTCTGAGCCGTCCAGCGAACGGGAAGTCGGAAAGCGTATGTCCTGGACCTCAACGCGAGAAATGGTGGTCATGGTGGCGTCCTCATGGTCGTTGGCGTTGGTGGGTAATGCGAATGGCTAAGAAGGTGAACTGGCATCTGGCCAACTTTCACCTATGATGCAAGCAATGTCATGATGTATGAAAGGTATGCCATAAACCCTAACGCAACCTAATGGCGATTGCCACACGATATCCAATCAGGAGTACAGCATGTTCGATGAAATGAAAGGCAAGCGAATATTGGTGACCGGTTCGAGCCGGGGGATCGGCGCGGCAGTTGCCAGGCGGCTCGGCGGACTGGGGGCGCGCGTGGCGGTGCATTATCACCGTAGTGAAGGACCGGCCCAGGCGGTCTGCGACGATATCCGCCAAGCGGGCGGTGAGGCCTTTCTGATTCAAGGGGATATCAGCCGCACGAAAGAAGCCACCGCGATCGTCGATCAGGCGGCGGAGCAACTGGGTGGACTCGACCTGTTGATCAACAATGCTGGCGATATGCAGGGACGCGTCAGCCTGGACGAGATGGATGATGACTATTACGACCGCGTCATGGACCTCAACGCGCGCTCGGTCGTCATGGCCAGTCGGGCGGCGCTGCCTTATCTGCGCCAAGCCGGGGCTGGCAATATCATCCATACCGGCTCGATCGCAGCACGCAATGGCGGTGGTACTGGCGCGGGTCTCTACGCCTCGGCCAAGGGCTTCGTCACTACCTTGACCCGCAACATGGCCAAGGAACTCGCCGGCGACAATATTCGTGTCAATGCCGTGGCCCCTGGCGTGATCACCACGGATTTCCACGCGCGCCACTCCAACGATGCCCAGATGGAAGCCGCGCGAGCCACGATCCCACAAGGTCGTCTCGGCAGCGCCGAGGATTGTGTTGGCGCCTATCTGTTCCTGGCGACGGACGCCCTCAGCGGCTACATCACCGGGCAGATTATTGAAGTCAACGGCGGGCAGTTGATGCCATGAGCCGCAATATGCAGTACGACATCGCCATTACCATGGGGGACCCGGCGGGTATCGGCCCCGAGATCATCTGCCGGGCCGTCGCTGACATGTCGCCTTCGGCGCGGACGGGCACGCTGCTGGTCGGCGATCCTGCGATCTTTCGACGTGCCGCGCAAACCATCGGTAGCGACCTGGATTTCGCGCCTTTGGATATGGCCGACGGCCACGCAGATTGTGTGGCCGTCGCCGTGGTGGAGGCGCCCGCCGGTGCCGACATTCCCGACGGCGAGATCAGTGCCGGTGCCGGTGACATGGCTTTTCGCTGTATTGCCAGGGCCGTGGAGCTGGTGCAGAGCGGTCGGGCCGGGGTGATCGTCACGGCGCCATTGAACAAGGCGGCACTGCATGCGGCCGGTCATTATTACGATGGCCACACCGGCATGCTGGCGGCGCTAACCGGTGCGCCCTCGTCGTTCATGCTGCTGGCCTCCGAGCACTTGTCGACCCTGCATGTGTCGACCCATGTATCGTTACGTGAGGCCATCGATCGGGTAACGCCCGAGCGGATCATTGCCACCGTCGAGGCCGGTGACGCGCATCTCAGGTCGCTGGGAATGGCCAATCCGCGCATCGCGGTGGCCGGACTTAATCCGCACTGCGGTGAGGGCGGTATTTTCGGCGACGAAGACACCCGCTGTATTGCACCGGCCGTCGAGACCCTCAAGGCGCGTGGATTTGACGTGAGTGGTCCGATCTCCGCTGATACCGTCTTTTATCGTGCCTCAAAGGGCGAGTTCGACCTGGTGGTGGCCCAGTATCACGACCAGGGGCATATCCCGGTCAAGCTGATTGCCTTCGACACCACGGTGAACGTCAGTCTTGGTTTGCCGATCCGGCGTACGTCTGTGGATCATGGTACCGCCTTCGACATTGCCTGGCAGGGCAGGGCGGATGCGACCAACATGGGCGCGGCGATTGCGTACGCGCATCGGTTGGTGGCCGGAATGAGAGCTGGCGCCAATGAGCGTGAGTGAGTGCCGAGTCGCCATTGTTGCTGACGACCTGACAGGTGCGTTGGACGCCGCGGCACCTTTCGCCCAGCGCGGTGCGACGACACGCGTGGTCGTGGCATTGGAGAACCTGGAAGTCTCCTTGGGCGAGTGGCAAGGGGCGCCCCCTGACGTGATCGCGGTGACGACCGAATCACGCCACCTGACGGCATCGGCGGCGGCAGAGCGTGTGGCGCAGGCGACCCGGATACTCGCTCGTCTGGCTCCTGCTGTGTGGTTCAAAAAAATCGACTCGACACTGCGCGGCCAGGTAGTGGCTGAGAGCCTGGCGATGCACCGGGCTTGTTGTCGACGACTTTTGCTCGCTCCCGCCGTTCCTTCTCAGGGCCGCACGACCTGCGATGCCCGTATTCTCGTGCACGGTCACCCCCTCGGGGCGACCGACTTTGCCCGTGACGCACGTTCCCGACCCCCCAGTGGTGGGCTGGATGCCCTGTTCGCCGACGCCGGATTACCCATGGCACGCCATGTTCCAGGGCAGCGATTGCCGATGGCGGACAGCGTGGCGGATGCCGAGACAGACGCCGATCTCGAGGCCCTGGCCAGCGAGGTCGGCGATGAGCCGGGTAAGTGGCTGTTGGTAGGCACGGCGGGGCTGAGTCGCGCCCTGGCTCAGGTCATGTTCGGTGAGGCGGTGTCATGTGTTCATGTGCCTTTTAGCGGGCTCTGGATGGCTGTGGGGTCACGCAGCGAGCGAGCCGCGCAGCAGGTGGCCGCGCTGCGTCGTGACACCCCTGATTTACCGGTGGTGACGGATATCGCTGATGTGACGGTCGAGTCGCCTTGCCTGTTGCTGAAGCCTGATCCAGAAGCGCCGCCGCGGGATGCCAACGAGGTAGCAGCAACGCTTGCCGACGCTCTTGCCGTGGGCATGGTAGCGGCCAAACAGCGCCTCTACCTGATGACCGGTGGTGATTGTGCCAGTGCGCTGATGAAAAGGCTGGCGGTCCGCTATATCGAGGTGGTGGGCGAGTGGGAACCAGGAATGGTACTGGGCTATCCGCAGGGCAACCGGAAGTGGCCCTTGCTGACCAAGGCAGGCGGCTTCGGCGATGAGGCGTTGCTGGTGCGCTTGCTCCGGTCTCTGGAATGAACGCCCACCCAGAGGTTGCATTGCCCAGAATTGGCGACTAGATTGGATTATGATGGTATGACACGTATACAAAAAGTCCATCACCTACACTTTCAAACCACCCAACAATCCTAACTCCCCAATCATCACGTTATGGAGCACAATAAAATGGGTAACGCCAACTTCCGACTCAAGACCTTCCATCGCCTCGCCTCCGGCACCCTCCTGCTGGCGGGTATGACGGCAAGCGGCTATGCCTTCGCTGAAACGCTCAATTTCGCCCACGTCTACGAGACATCCGAGCCCTACCATGAGTGGGCGCTTTGGGCAGCCGATGAGATCGAGGAGCGTACCGACGGCCGCTACGAAATCGAGGTTCATCCCGCCTCGTCGCTAGGTAAAGAGGCCGATATCAACGAGGGCCTGCAACTGGGTACCGTGGATCTGATCTACACCGGCAACCAGTTTGCCGGGCGTTTTTACGGACCCATCGGTATCGCGGGAGCGCCCTACATGTTCCGCGATTTCGATCACTGGCGTGCCTATGCCGACAGCGATCTTTTCAACGAGATCGCCCAGGGCTATCAGGATGAGACCGGCAACGTGCCGCTGGCGATGAACTACTACGGGCGTCGTCATGTGACTTCCAATGAACCCATTAACGAGCCGGCGGATATGGAAGGCCTCAAGATACGCACGCCTAATGCGCCAATGTACATGATGTTCCCTGAGGCCGTGGGTGCCAATCCGACGCCTATTGCCTTCGCTGAGGTCTATCTCGCGCTTCAACAAGGGGTCGTGGATGCCCAGGAGAACCCACTGCCGACCATTCGCGCCAAGGCCTTCTACGAGGTGCAGGACTACATCAACCTGACCGGGCACATCACCGACTCGCTGATCACCATAGCCGGTGGGCCCTTGTGGAACCGCCTTTCCGAAGAAGACCGCGAGATTTTCCGCGAGGTCTACATGGAAGCGGGTGAAAAAATCACCGAAGACATCCTCCAGTCCGAAGAAGACCTCGTTGCCTGGTTCGAGGATCAAGGGGTGACCGTCAATGAAGTCGACATCACGCCCTTCCGCGAAGCAACCGTGCCGTACCATACCGGTGAAGATGCAACCTGGGACCAGGAAACCTACGACCGCCTTCAGGCGATCGGTCAGTAAGCCTCTCCTCATAGCCGACACGCCATCCCCTTAAGGGGGTGGCGTCATCTGTGGAGCCTGCAAATGACAATCGATAAATGGCCTGCCGAGACATCCGACTTCCAGATGGAGGAAGACGATACCTTTGAATGGCGCGACTATGGGGTCGAGGATTACGCCACCCTGGTGGTGTTCTGGCTGCTGGCGCTGGATGTGTTCATGCAGTTCTTCAGCCGCTATGTGCTGGGAAACTCGATTGCCTGGACGGAAGAGATGGCTCGCTACCTGTTAGTGACCGTGGGGTTCATGGGAGGCTCCATGGCCGTCCGCACGGGTACGCATATTTCCGTCGAATTCTTCTATCGCTATATGCCCGGCTGGATGAGTCGGCTGCTCATGACCCTGGTGGATATCGTCAGCATCGGCTTCTTCGCCATAGGTGCCTGGATCACCTGGAAACTCGCCGACCGGACCACGGCGTTGATGGCGTCTGTCGACATCCCCAAGAGTTTTCTCTACTACCTGGTGCTATTGGGTTTCCTCTTGATGTTGGGCCGGGCGATCCAGATGGCGGTACTTCGCTGGCGCAACCGCAGCCCTTCGCATCCTGACGTTCCATAACGACCACTTTGGCCGGAGTTTTCCCCATGTCCCATTTCCTGGCTGTGCGCCCTCGGGGGGCGTTGGTTTCACCCTTGATTGCCGCGCTTGCGGTATCGGGTTGTCTGACCCTGGCCTTCTTCGGCGAGTATCTACTGTTCCTGTTTGCCGCGCTGTTCACCATGTTGCTGCTGGGTGTGCCGATTGCCATTAGCCTGGCGGGTTCCTGTCTGCTGTATGTCTATCTCACCGGGCGCGTGCCTGATGTGGTGGTCGTGCATCGGATGGTCAACGGTATCGACAGCTTTCCGTTATTGGCGATCCCGTTCTTCATCCTGGCGGGTAACCTGATGAACAATGGAGGTATCACCAAACGCATTTTCGATTTTGCCAAGGCCTTGATGGGGTGGATGCGTGGCGGTTTGGGCCATGTCAATGTCGGCGCCAGCATCGTCTTTTCCGGCATGTCCGGTGCGGCGGTGGCTGATGCCGGTGGCCTAGGCACTATCGAGATCAAGGCCATGCGCGATGCAGGCTACGATAAGGAGTTCTCGGTGGGCATCACGGCCGCCTCCTCGACGATCGGGCCGATTATCCCTCCCAGCTTGCCCATGGTCATCTACGGCGTCATGGCGTCGGTCTCCGTGGGTCAGCTGTTCGCCGCCGGGCTTATTCCAGGTCTGCTGATGGGCGTGGCACTGATGGTGATGATCACGATCATGGCCAAACGCCGCGGCTATCCCCGGGATTCGGCATTCTCGATTGCGTACCTATGGACGACGTTCCGCCGTGCTTTCCTGTCCCTTTTGACACCGGTGATCATCGTCGGTGGCATCATCTCCGGTGTCTTTACCCCCACCGAGGCCGCCATTGCGGCGGTGGCCTATGCGCTTTTCCTGGGCGGGGTGGTGTATCGAATCCTTACCTGGCGTCGCCTGATGAAGGTCAGCATGGAAACCATCGAGACGACAGCTGTCATTCTGCTGATTGTCGCGGGTGCTTCGATCTTTGCCTGGATCATGAGCAGCAACCAGGTAACGCAGCATGTCATGGGACTTTTGGGCCCCTTTGCCGATAATCCCATCGCGCTGCTGATCATCATCAATCTGGTGCTGATCCTGGTCGGCTGCTTCATGGAGACCATCGCGGCCATCACCATCCTGGTGCCCGTGCTGCTGCCGGTAGCGGTCTCTGCCGGTGTCGACCCGGTGCACTTTGGCGTGATCATGGTGCTCAACCTGATGATTGGCCTGCTGACGCCGCCGGTGGGTATGGTGCTTTATGTTCTGTCACGCGTCTCGAATATTTCCTTCGAGAGCTGCATGCGCGGCACGCTGCCATTCCTGATTCCATTGGTGATTTCGCTGCTGCTGGTGACCTTCATTCCGGCGATTTCGCTGTGGCTGCCAACCCTGGTCTACCGTTGAGTTTGACTTAAGGAGCTGACTGTCGATGACAATCGATTCGCCGGATTTTCGCGTTGCCGTGGCCGACCTGGAAGGATTTATTGCGCGTATCCTGCATCGTGCGGGAGCAGATGCGGCCTCCGCCCAGGCTGTGACCCGCGCACTGGTCACGGCCTCGCGTATGGGGACGGACAGCCACGGATTGCGGCTACTGCCGCACTATATCCAGGCATTGCAAGGCGGGCGTATCAATGGTCGGCCCAAGATGCAGTTTAGCCAACGCCTGCCAGCCACCGGGTATCTGGATGCCGATGATGGCCTAGGGCATTTGGCGGGCTACACGGCCATGGCGCATGCCGCTGACATGGCCGAAAAAGTGGGGCTGGGCGCGGTGGCGGTGGGTAACTCATCCCACTTTGGCGCGGCAGGTTGCTATGCTCTTGCGGCCGCTGAACGCGGGTTGATCGGTATGGCCTTCTGCAACTCTGACCCTTTCGTCTTGCTGCACGAGGGGCGGTCGCCGTTTCATGGCACCAATCCGATTGCCTTTGCGGCACCGGTCAATGGGCAAGCCCCTTACCTGTTGGATATGGCGACCAGTTCGGTGCCCTGGAATCGCGTCCAGCAGTACGGTGCCATCGGTCGTGAACTTCCGGATCAGGTAGCGGCGGATGCCGCGGGTCGCGTGACCCGCACGCCAGCCGAGGTGTCAGCGTTGTTACCGCTGGGCGGAAGTGATTTCGGCTTCAAGGGGGCCGGGCTTGGCGGCATGGTCGAAATATTGAGTTCGACGCTTTCGGGCATGCTTAACGGTTTCCGTCTTTTGCCGATGGGCGGTCCTGATATGGCGACGCCACGGGGAGTAGGGCACTTTTTTCTGGCAATGAACCCTGATGCCTTTAATGGCAATGCCTCCTTTGAAACCTGTCTGCGCGAATACCTCGAAGACCTGCGTGCTCAGCCCGCCAACGAGGGGGCTGAAGTCCTGGCACCTGGGGACCGGGAGTGGCGATGCCTCGGCATGCGGGATGCTAAGGGCATTCCTCTGGACAGGGCGAATCAGGCCGCTTATGCCGCGCTGGCCGAGCAGTTCGATGTTGAGCCGCTGACGCCTGTGCGCTGAAAAAGACGCCTTTCCTGCCCCGAAATGACGGCGAAATGCGGTAAAATATGGCCATAAGGATAAAGAAAGGTGTGTTTTCTTTATCGAGGACAGTCAGGAGAAGGCGTGCATGAGTCGATATCAGGTAGAGCGTAAGACACTATCCGAGCAGGTAGCCGAGCAACTGGAGGCCGAGATACTCGAGGGACGTTTGAGCGAAAATGCGCAATTGCCTTCAGAGCGAGAACTGATGGAGCAGTTTGGGGTAGGTCGCCCGGCGGTGCGCGAAGCGTTGTTCTACCTGCAGCGGCTGGGCTTGATCGCCATCAATAGCGGGACGCGTGCGCGGGTTATTCGGCCTACGGCCGAGGCGGTGATGTCACGCCTTTCAGGGGTGACCCGGCAACTGCTATCCAAGCCTGACGGGCAGCAGTACTTCCAGGAGGCCCGCGCCATGTTCGAGATATCGCTGGCCCGTTACGCCGCCGTCAATGCCAGTGAAGAAGACCTTCAGCGCCTGCGCGATGCCCTGCAGGACAATCGCGATGCCATCGGCGACGAGGCGCGTTTCAAGCGTTCAGATAACGAATTTCATGGGGTGCTGGCCAGTATCGGGCGTAATCCGATTTTCGATGCCATTCATGTGGCGCTCTCCGAGTGGCTTGATGACCGTCGTGCACAAGTGCTGCAGCAAAAAGACGAGGACAAAGCCGCGACAGCAGCGCATACCGAAATCATCGAGGCCATCGAATCGCGGGACCCCGATGCCGCCGAGGCAGCCATGCGCCGCCACCTGGACCGCCACTATGGTACCTACATGCAGCTCAAGAAACGCCTGTCAGCGTCAAACTGAGCACGAACAGGCGATTGGGGGGCAGTTCAGATAGCGGGCTTTCCCAGTTCACGGTGAGGTGGGTTGTGATGCTTTCGTTTCAGCTCGGTTCATCGGCAACCACTTGCTGGTTCTGTTCGCCCAGCCCCTCGATACCCAAGCGCATGCGCTGGCCAGGGCGAAGGTAGACTGGCGGCTTCTGACCCATGCCGACGCCTGGCGGGGTACCGGTCGATATCACATCCCCCGGCTGCAGGCTCATGAAACGGCTCAGGTAGCTGATCAGGAAAGGAATCTGGTACACCATGGTGCGCGTGCTGCCGTCCTGGTAGCGCTTGCCATCCACCTCGAGCCACATGTCCAGCTCGTGCGGGTCGGCCACCTCGTCGGGCGTGACCAGCCAGGGCCCCATCGGGCCGAAAGTGTCGCAGCCCTTGCCTTTGTCCCAGGTGCCGCTGCGCTCGAGCTGGAACTCGCGTTCGGACACATCGTTGATCACACAATAACCCGCCACGTGTTTCATGGCATCGGCTTCGGCGATGTACTTGCCGCCTTCACCGATCACCACGCCCAGTTCGACTTCCCAATCGGTTTTCTGCGAATCACGTGGGATGATGACGTTGTCATCGGGGCCGCAGATGGCGCTTGTCCATTTGTTGAACACCACTGGCTCAGGGGGCACCTGGGCACCGGTTTCGGCGGCATGGTCGGAGTAGTTGAGGCCGATGCACAAGAACTTGCCAACACCGCTGACGCAGGGGCCGAGGCGGGTGTCTTGAGGCACTTCCGGCAGTTTGTCGGTGTCCAGCTCAGCCAAAACCGCCAGGTGGTCACGGCTAAGGTGAGGGCCATCGAGATCGGGCAGATGGGCCGACAGGTCGCGAATAACCCCTTGGGTATCCAACAGGCCGGGCTTTTCGTGGCCCGGAGGGCCGAAGCGCAATAATTTCATGTGTGCTCCTTATGAATGTGGGCATTGATGCCGTGCATTAGCCATCATCTGACATGGCATTATCAGTTTAACCAGCCGCCATCGATGATCTGAGTGGTGCCGGTGGTATAGGCGGATTCGTCGGCAGCCAAATAGGTGGCAAGTGCCGCGATCTCGTCGGCGCGCCCCAGTCGGCCCAAGGGCTGTCGGGCGTTGAATTCGGCGTAGACGTCATCCTCATCGCGGCCCTGCTTTTCGGCCTGGGCGTGAATGCGCTGGCGCAGCGACGGTGAGTCCACGGTGCCTGGACAAATGGCGTTGCAGCGGATGCCCTGGCCGATGTAGTCGGCGGCTACCGATTTGGTCAGCCCCAGAACCGCGGCCTTGGTGGTACCGTAGGCGCAGCGGTTGGGTACGCCCTTGAGGCTCGAGGCCACCGAGGCCATGTTGATGATGCTGCCACCACCGTTGTCGAGCATGGCGGGCAGCATGGCGCGGATCATGCGCATCATGGCCATGACGTTGAGCGAGAACGACAGCTCCCAATCATCGTCGGTACCTTCCAGCAACGAGCCGTTGGCCACATAGCCTGCGCAATTGAAAAGAATGTCGACAGGGCCGAGTTCATCAGCCAGGGCCTTGATGGCGTCTGCATCGAGTACGTCCAGTTGGCGAGTCTCGATGCCTGGCGTAGCGGCCAACTCGGCCAGGGTAGCGTCATTGATATCCGTGGCGATGACCTTTGCGCCTTCAGCAGCGAATCGCAGGGCAGTGGCTCGACCGATACCCTGGCCCGCTGCGGTGATCAGGGCCGTCTTGTTATTCAATCGCATGGCAGGTTCCGTGATCGTGTTTGTTGAGACCTATTGGCCTGTTGTTGTTTTATGATGAATAATCTGTATGACAGGATGACAGTACGATATCTGCGTTTGAGTATGGCCCAATCAACTGCCTTTGCCAAATGGACTCCTGCAGCTGATAGATGTCGCTGATGGCTTCTGTTGATCAGGTGACGGCGCCCACCATCCAGGGGACGAACTCGTTACTGCCATAGCCCAGCGTTTCGCTGGCCGTTTCTTCACCGGAGGCGATGGCAATGATCTTTTGGAATATCGCTTCGCCACAGCTCTTGACGGTGTCATCACCGTCGATGATGCCGCCACAATTGATATCCATATCCTCCGACATGGCATCAAACATGGCGGTGTTGGTGGCAAGCTTGATGCAAGGGGCAGGCTTGAAGCCCGACACCGAGCCCCGGCCGGTGGTAAAGCACACGATCGTCGACCCGGAGGCAATCTGTCCCGTCACGGAGACCGGGTCGTAGCCAGGGCTGTCCATGAAGTTGAAACCGGGCTTTTTGATGGGTTCGGCATACTCGAGTACATCACTGAGGCTCGAGGAACCGCTCTTGGAAATGGCACCCAGTGACTTTTCGAGTATCGTGGACAGGCCACCGGCTTTATTACCCGGCGAGGGGTTGTTGTTCAGCTCAGCGCCATTGATCCAGGTGTAGTGCTTCCACCAGGCGATATGCTCAAGTAGCTTGCGAGCAACGTTCACATCGACGGCCCGGTTGAGCAGCAGGTGTTCGGCACCGTAGATCTCTGGGGTCTCGGCCAGAATGACACTGCCTCCATGCTGAACAATGAGGTCGGCCGCATAACCCAGGGCCGGGTTGGCGGTAATGCCCGAATAGCCATCGGAACCGCCACACTGCAGGGCAACGGTAAGGTGTTTGAGTGGCGCTGGTTGGCGCGGGGTATGCGCATGTGTATTGGCCATGGCGAGTACCTTGTCGCTGGCCAGTTTAATACTGGCACGTGTTCCCCCCGCTCCCTGAATGTTGAAGTAGTCGATCCGTTGGCTATCCGTCATTCCGTACTTGTCGACCAGCGCCTTGACCTGGTTGCTCTCGCAGCCCAGGCCGATCACGATCACAAACGCGAAATTCGGGTTCACCGCATAGCCGGTGACGACTCTTTCCAGAAAGGCAAATCCCTCCGACTCGGTGTTCATGGCGCAGCCTGACCCATGCGTGACGGGAACCACACCATCGAAGCCGAGTTTCTCAAGCCCTGCCGACGCGTTAAGTTGATCCGCGGTGGCCTTGACCACGGTCGCTGAGCAATTGACTGTAGCCACGATGCCAATGTAGTTACGGGTACCGACGCGGCCATCACGGCGGTGAAAGCCATTGAAGGTCAGGTCACTCTCCATGACGGGGGTCGGTACGGCGGGCGTGAAGTTTTCAAGCGAGGTATCACGCTCCAGCATGGCCAGATTATGTGTGTGGACATGGTCACCCGCACGGATCGGCTGGCTGGCCAGGCCTATCGTCTGCCCATATTTGACGACGGGGGTGTTCGCCTCGATATCGACCAACGCCACCTTGTGGCCAGCCATGATGTTTTCTCGTGCAGCCCCTAATGCCTGACTGAGCGAAAGCCCTTCGGCGATATTACGGGTGGCAACGCCCACATTGTCATCAGGGTCCAGGCTGATCACCATCGGGTAATCATTGATAAGTTCCATCGTGTTCTCCAAATCGCGACAGGCAGTTCGCATACCGTCGAGCTCAGGGCTATTCTTGGTGTGATGGTATAGCTGTCATGCCAGTATACTACACGTTTATATGAGCCTTTGAGTTGAGTCAAGGCTTTGTGAGCGGCCGGCTTTGTTCAGTAGCCGCCTTTTTGGCCATGGATGATGGGGTATCAGGAACTGGCATCAGATAAGCCGTTTGCCCAGTCCGCACTGACCGCGTATCAGACGTTAATCCAAAGCGGTCTGGATGAAGCCCTCGCATCGCTTGAGCACAGTTTATAAAGGAGGGGAGATGGAACATACATGGCGCTGGTTTGGCCCGCAGGATGCCATCCGTCTGGAAGAAATCCGTCAGACAGGCGCAACCGGTATCGTTACCGCCCTGCATGGGGTGCCTAATGATCAGGTATGGCCGGTTGAGGCGATCCGTGAGCGTCAGCAGATGATCGAAGCTGCTGGCCTGACATGGTCGGTGGTGGAGAGCGTCCCGGTACATGAGTCGATCAAGAAAGGGCTGCCAGAACGTGACGCGCTGATCGAAACGTATTGCCAGACACTGCGTAACCTGGCGGCCTGCGGTATCGACACCGTTTGCTATAACTTCATGCCGGTACTCGATTGGACACGCACTGATCTGACCTATGAATTAGCTGATGGTGCCTTGGCGCTGCGTTTTGATCAGGTGGCTTTTGCGGCCTTCGATCTATACCTGCTGCAGCGGCCAGGGGCTGAGAAAGACTACAGCGCTGATGATAAAGCTCAGGCAAGTCGTTATCTGGAAGGCTTGGATAGCGCTGGCCGTGAAAAATTAGTCAATACGCTGATCGCCGGGCTGCCCGGCGCCGAAGAGCATTACACCCTTGAGCAGTTTCGTGCTGTGTTGGAAGAGTATGCCAATGTCGACGCAGCCCGGCTGCGAGAAAACCTGGGTTACTTTCTGCAGGCGGTTATTCCAGTGGCGGAAGAGGTGGGCATTCGTATGGCCATCCACCCGGATGACCCGCCCAGGTCACTGCTGGGGCTGCCACGGGTGGTATCGACGCGCGAGGATGCTCAGTGGATTATCGACCGCGTGCCCAGCCCCGCCAATGGTTTGACGTTTTGCACAGGCTCTTACGGCGTTCGTGAAGATAATGATTTGGTGGCCATGACTCGCCACTTTGCCCCACATATTCATTTTATCCATCTGCGTGCCACCCAGCGCGAAGCGGATAACCTCTCTTTTCACGAGGCGTCGCACCTAGCCGGTGATGTGGACATGGTGGGTGTTATTCATGCGCTGGTGAAAGAAGAGCGACGCCGTGAACGCGAGGGCGGGGGGCGCTTACCAATGCGCCCGGATCACGGTCACCAACTGCTCGATGATCAACAGCGCCATACGGCACCGGGCTACCCACTATACGGGCGCATGCGCGGCTTGGCTGAATTGCGTGGCGTGGAGTTCGTGGTGCAGCAGTCGACGGCTGGCTAGTCACAACAGTTCACCGCTTGATATTGTTTAGCGGGCTAGCCAGCCGCCATCTACCGCCAGCGTCTGACCATGAACGTAGCGGGCAGCGTCGGAGCATAAAAAGATCACGGCACCCGCCAGATCTTCGGGCGTGCCCCACCGGCCCGCTGGAATGCGTCCGAGTATTTCATCGTGGCGCTTGGGGTCGTCGCGCAGTGCCTGGGTATTATCGGTCGCCATGTACCCCGGGGCGATGGCATTGACGTTTATATCATGGGCCGCCCATTCGTTGGCCATCAGGCGGGTCAGGCCGAGGATCCCGCTTTTGCTGGCGGTGTAGGAGGGAACGCGAATACCGCCTTGGAACGACAGCAGGGAGGCAATATTGACGATCTTGCCCGGGGCTTCACGTTCAATGAGGTGTTTGGCCACCTGCTGGGAGAGAAAAAACGCTGCCTTTAGGTTGATGTCGATCACCGTGTCCCAGTCGTCTTCGGTGAACTCGATAGCCGGTGCCCGGCGAATCGTGCCCGCATTATTGACCAAGATATCCAGCTTGCCCGCCTGAGTGACCGCTTGATGAACAATATCGCTAGGCGAATCATTGCCTAACTCTGCTTCAACAGCGTAAAAGCGCTTTCCCAGTGCTTCAACCTGCTGGCGGGTTTTCTCGGCAGGGCGGCGGCTGACACCGACAATATCAGCACCCGCTTCGGCCAGCGCCACGGCCATGCCCTGGCCCAAGCCTTTGTTGCAGCCGGTGACCATCGCCACTTGGTCTTGCAATGAAAATAACCTCATAGAATCCTCTTGCGCTGCACTACACCAATAAGTGCCAACTTCCAGGCACTAAACGTCAGCAGTGACATTGGTGGATAGGTTTTCAATAGCGGCGGGTAATTCACTGGCATGCAGAATGCCGATCGCACCGTCGGGGGTGGTTTCTTCCTCAGGAAAGTGGTTGAGATGAATCACGTGCATGCCCGCCGCCAGACCCGCCTCGACACCCACCGCCGCATCATCGATCACCACACACTGCTGGGGAGTATAGCCCAAGGCGGCCGCCGCCTTGCGATACAGCTCGGGGTCGGGTTTCCACACATTAAGGGTGTAGGCGCTGAACAGCCTGCCTTCAAAATGATGGCCGAGCGCGGTGCTTTCCAACGCGCAGCGAATTTTTCGCTCGGGGCCATTGGAGACCACGGCCATGGGGTGGTTGCTTAACTGTTCTAACACGGCGGGTATGCCAGCGATCGCTACCAGTTCGGCACGCATCCGGGCTTCCATGCGTGCCCGCATGCCTGCTTCAAGCTGGGAGAAGGCGCCTTCTTCCAGCGCCTGAAAACGCTTTTCCAGGGTTTGAACGATGGTCTTGAAACGTACCCCGCGAAACTCATCCATATACTGCCGGGCTGAAAAGGGTAAGCCGAATTCGGGAAGAATCTCGCCCATCACCTCGGCAAGCAGTATCTCGCTATCCACCAGGGTGCCATCGCAGTCAAACAGCAGGCAGAGCGGTGTGGTCGTGTTCGGCGAAGAATTCATTGATAGGCTTCCTGATTGACCAGGCTAATTGGCCGCTCGCCCTGAAGCGCCAGGCGAATATTATCCACCGCCCGCTGGGCCATGGCGTCGCGGGTTTCATGGGTGGCGGAGCCGATATGGGGCAAAGCGACCACATTGGACATCTTCGGTAGCGGTGATGAAGCGGCGAGCGGCTCCTGCTCGAAGACATCCAGCCCGGCTGCTTGAATAACACCGTTCTCCAGGGCGTGTATCAAGGCTGCTTCATCGACGACTTTGCCGCGGGCGATATTGATGAAAATGCCGGTTGGCTTCATTTGCGCGAACTCTTTGGCGCCGATCAGGTGTTCGGTCTCTGCATTGAGGGGAACTGTGACGCACACAAAGTCGGCCTCGGCCAACAGTTCGGTAAGCTCGCGCCGCTGGGCGCCAAACTCATGTTCCAAGGCGGGTTTGGGGGAAGCGTTGGAGTAGAGCACCGGCATGCCAAAGCCAAGGGCGCCGCGTCGGGCGACGGCCTGCCCAATGCGGCCAAAGCCCACCATGCCCAGGGTTTTGCCATGCACATCGCTACCAAACAGCGCCGGGCCAATGCTGGCTTGCCATTGGCCCGCTTTCACCCACTCGGCTAGTTCCACCACCCGGCGCGCAGTGGCCATGATCAGCGTAAAGCCTGTATCAGCAGTGGTTTCGGTAAGCACATCCGGCGTGTTGCACAGCATAATGCCGCGTTCGGTCAGTTCATCGACGGGGATGTTGTCGTAGCCGACCGATATGGTGGATATGACCTCCAGCTTAGGTGCCGCTTCTAGCAACTCGGGCGTAATCGCCAAGCCGGAGCCGATAATGCCATGAGCGTCAGCTAACAGCGTGCGGTTCTCAGGGGCATCAAGGGCGGTCGTTTTCGGCAGCACGTCTACTTTAAACAAGTCATCAAGCGTTGCTCGCTGAGCATCGCTGAGTCGTCCTTGAACCACTAGGCGTTTTTTCATTGTTGTCTCCTGGGCGGCTATAAAAAAGCGAGGCGAGTTAATCAGAGGACTGCTCTGCTTCAAGCGCCTGTAAACGCTCGCGACTAGGCAGGCCCTCCATATCACCAATCACCTGAATGGCCTGAGCACCGATTAGATTTCCCCGCCGGGCGGCTTGGCGTGCCGTAGCCCCGTCAAGCAGAGCGCTAATCACACCAACGGCAAAGCCATCGCCTGCGCCTACGGTATCCACTACTTCAGCGACAGGGCAACCGTTTACCGTAAAGCTCTCCTCTTGCCCATCCAGGTTGCCACGGTAATAGCTGCCTTCCGGGCCCAGTTTGATAATCACCGCGGAGGCGCCTTGGTCCAGATAGTAGCCTGCTATGTCGTAAGGCGTCTTCTGCCCCGTGAGTAGCTGGCCTTCGGAAATCCCCGGGAGTACCCAGTCGGCACGGCCGGCGAGTTCGTTGAGGGTCGACCGCATAACGTTTTCGCTGGGCCAAAGTGACGGCCGCAAATTGGGGTCGAAGGAAATGCTCGCGCCATGGGCGCGGGCCTGTTCCATCAAATGATGGCTAAGCTGGCAGGCGCTTTCAGATAACGCCGGTGTAATGCCCGTCGCGTGAAGGTGGTTAAGTGCTTGAAAGTCGACACTCCGGGCGTCGTCAACAGTCAGGTGACTGGCAGCACTGCCACGTCTGAAATATTCGACTCGCGGGTCGGCGCCATTTTGGGCCTGCTCTTTAAAGAGCAGCCCGGTAGGGTGCTGTGCATCGGCGTGTATATAGCGATCATCGATACCTTCCGCTGTTAAAGCCGCCTGAATAAACTTGCCGAAGCTGTCGCTACCCACCCGGCTTAGCCAGCCCACGTGAAAGCCTAACCTTGAGAGGCCGATGGCAACATTGTTGTCGGCACCGGCCAAGCGGCGCTGGAATCCCTCAATGCCGGATAACTCCCCCGGCGAATCCGCGACAAACATGGCCATGGCTTCGCCAAAGGTGAGAACTTCTGGTGGGGTAGAGGTGGAATGAGACATGGTAAATTATTCCTTTATATTGTTGATCGCCGAGCCATGGCAACAATAGCATTTATTCTTATGTTTGTTAGCGAGCGTTAAAGTTTGCCGTTGGGTTGAGTTCTATTCCGTTAAGGCTGGCAAGCGTTCCGCGTTCAAGCAAGTTAAACTACACAGCTTTGAGACAACGCTCGGCCCATTGAATGCACCCACGTTATGAATTGACCCAAGCGGGCGACCGTTACTTCGACGGCCTGGTCGACAAGTTCTCCCGCTCGCTTTACCAGGCGCCGAGAGGTGAGTTGCGCCTGGCAATGCTCGACTATCTATTGCCGCAGATGCTGAATTTACAGCAGCAAACGGTATTGGATATCGGCGGTGGCCTTGGCCAGCAAGCCGCGTGGTTCGCAAAGCGAGGGCATAGGGTCACGATGACAGAGCCCTCTGGGGAGATGCTGGACCATGCCAAGAACTGGCATCGCGTCGCCAATGAACTGCCCGACAATGCGATCGATTACCTGCAAGCGCCTCTGCAAACGGTCGGGCAGTTTGCTCCAGGCCCATGGCCACTCATTGCCTGCCATGCGGTGCTGGAGTGGCTCGGTGAGCCGCGTTTGGCCATGCAGTCGCTGGCGGACTTGCTCGCTCCCGGCGGCCAACTGAGTCTCATGGTGTTTAACCGTGATGCGCTGCGCTTGTCCAATGCCATCAAGGGCAACTTGCAAAAAGCCTTAAGCGACCAGCTAGAGGGGCAGGGCAGGGGGCAGCGACTGACGCCCATTTCGCCCATCGCCCACGACCAGGTCGTGCAGTGGAGCGAGGAAAATGGCCTGGTTGTTGAGTCGGTGGCCGGTATCCGGGTCTTTCAGGACTATTTACGCCAGCCCGCGGTAGCGCCGCACGAGCGCGATACGTTGCTGGCGCTGGAAAAACGCTACTGCCGACAGGACCCCCACTGGCGTCTGGGTCGCTACCTGCTTTATACCCTCAGCAAACCGGAGACCCGCGAATGAGTGCCCAAACGCCTGCCTGCCAATTGCTTGAACGACAGCCAGTTCGCCATGGGCCACTCTGGGTGGTCGGTCCGCCGCTGGACCCCTGGCTGATCGATCAGTCAGCGGGGGTTATCAGTGCTGACTTGGCCGTGCTTGATGCTTGGCGCGCTCGGGATAAGTCAGCGTTTAGCCCGTTTGAGGAGGAGAGCGTTGAGTCTCTGGCAGGCGAGGTGGTGCTGTTCTGGCCCAAGGCCCATCAGTTGGGTATCTGGTGGCTGGAGTGGCTATGTGAGGGTTTGCCAGCCGACACGCCGATAGAGGTCGTCGGCGAACACAATGGTGGTATCAAGCGCGTCCCCAAGGTGCTCGCCGAACGGGGCATGGAGTGCGACAAGCTGGATAACGCCCGACGCTGTTCCCTATTTGCGACTCGCACTGTAAAGCGCGCTTCCGGGGACGATGTGTGGACGCGCTTCGACGCACTGGGTCTGACACTGATCAGCCACCCCGGCGTGTTTGGCCATGGCAAGGTCGACGAAGGCACCCGGCTGCTCCTGGACGTTCTGGATGGCGAACTTCCCAGCACACCACTCAGCACCCCTCTGCGCGTGCTGGATATGGGCTGCGGAGACGGGATTATCAGCGCCTGGCTGGCCCATCGCGGGCATCAGGTCACCGCGGTGGATGTCAGCGCCTTTGCGGTTGAGTCGACCCAGCGAACGCTGAGGGTTAACGGGCTCGAAGGCCGTGTATTGCAAAGTGATGTATTCAGCGCTTTGCAGGGCGAACGCTTTGATCTCATCGTCAGCAATCCGCCCTTCCATCAGGAGCGTGATGTCAGCTATGGGCCCAGTCAGCGCCTGATCCGCCAGGCGCCGGCCCACTTGACGTCAGCGGGTCAATTGATGCTGGTTGCCAATGCGTTCCTGCCTTATCCGGACCTGCTCCAGAGTGCGTTTGAACAGTTCCAGACCCTGGCGGATAATCGCCGGTTCAGGGTCTATCGCGCTTAATTACTGTTGGGGGCATAGTCAATGGCCGTCACGGTATAGAACGTCTCGCCGTTGGGCGTGAGCACCGTTATATCCTCGCCCACTTCCTTGCCCAGCAAGGCCTTGGCCATGGGGGCATCGATACTGATCCAGCGTTTTTGCGTATCGGTTTCATCGTGGCCAACAATACGTAGAGACAGCGTTTCACCTTCTTCGTCTTCCAGGCTGACAAAGGCCCCGAAGAATATTTTTTGCGTGTTGGCTGGCAGGCGGTCCACCACCTGGAGCTCATCCAGGCGCTTGGTGAGGTAACGAATGCGGGCGATGACGCGATTGAGTTCCTTTTTGTTGTAGGTGTAATCCGCGTTTTCACTGCGGTCACCCTGGGCGGCCGCTTCGCCCACTTTCGCCGAAATTTGCGGGCGTTTTACCCGCGAGAGATGGTCCAGGATGCCTCGTAGGCGGGCTGCACCCTCAGCGGTAATCAGGTTGCTTTTTGGTTCCTGGCGCGGGTCTTTTGCCGGGTCGCGCCAACGTGTCATGTTGCGGCCTTTCATTGCCAACTCCCTTCTGGTTAGGCGATCCCCACTTTAACGCGATTTGCCGGGGTACGGTGAAGAGTCGCGCCAATGATTTGCGACTGGCGATTAATTCAAACGTTCGTTACATTGTCTGGGTGGCTTACTTTGCCTGATGACAGTGATACAACAAAACAGTGATACAACAACAAGCTAAGGAGTTGATAATGGCTCACTCAAACCTGATGCGCTATTTTGCAATGACCGCCCTCAGCAGTTCGCTGGCACTCGCGTCGTTTAATGCGGTGGCCTATGAAAGCGAGCTGTTCTCGCTGAAGAACCGCTGGGAGTATACGGTAACGGAGATGCCTGAAAGCGAGCGGGAGGCTGCGCTTAGTGGCCTGGCTGAAGAAGTGACCCAGCTTGCCGAGCAGCATAGCGACGAAGCCGAGGTGCTGGTCTGGAAAGGGGTGGTATTGGCCGCTTATGCCCGTGAACGTGGTGGCCTTGGTGCGTTGGGCGTTGCCAAAGACGCCCGGGATACCCTCGAACGTGCCGTCGAGATCGATCCGCAAGGCAATAACGGCTCTGCTTATGTGACCTTGGGGGCACTGTACGACCGCGTACCCGGCGGGCTGATTGGTTTTGGCGATAGTGATACGGCAGACGAGATGTTTCAGCGTGCCTTGCAGATTCGCCCTGACGGCATCGATGTCAACTATTACTATGCGACCTTCCTGCAGGAAGAAGGCAATATCCAGGCGGCTCGGGAGCATGCTCAGCGCGCCGTGGACGGCACCGCCCGCGAGGGTCGCCAACAATCCGATGAAGCGTTGCGCCGTGACGCTGAGGCGCTGCTCGGCGAGCTATAACATCTTCCACAAATTGGCATTCCCGGTGGCAAGCATTGATAATAGGACAATTGTTATCACCGGGAGCGCCTTATGGCATCCAGCGCCAGCACGTCTTTGCTCAATACGCCGCTAGGTCGCGACGATGTTGAACTCCACAAACGCGAAACGCTGCATCAGGGCTTTTTTCGCCTGGAAGCGTTAGAGCTTCGCCATCGCCTGTTTGAAGGCGGGTGGAGCGACGTCATGCGTCGCGAGGTCCACCATCGCTTTGATGCCGTGGGGGTGCTGCTTTACGACCCCGAGCGCGATAGCCTGGTGCTGGTTGAGCAGTTTCGTGCCGGTGCCGTCGACGACCCGCATACCCCATGGAAGCTGGAACTCGTGGCGGGTCTCGTCGAGCAGGGCGAGTCACTGGAAGAGGTTGCCCGCCGTGAAGCCCTGGAAGAGGCTGGTTGTCACGTGGGCCAATTGACCAAACTGCATACCTACTATCCCAGTCCGGGTGCCTGTAACGAGCGCGTGACGCTGTTCTGCGGCTTGATCAATACGCAAGGGCTGGGCGGGGTTCATGGCCTGGCTGAAGAGCATGAAGATATTCGCGTTCATGTGGTGTCTTTTCCCACCGTATGGGAACTCATGGGCCAGGGAAGACTCGACAACGCCATGTGCTTGATAGCACTGCATTGGCTGGCAGGTCAGCGGGCGTCTTTACGCGCCGCTTCCCGCCCAATCCCCCCGCAGGGCGAAACCGACGAGGAGTGATCATGGCGAAAATGGCTTATGTCACCGATTTGAAGACGCTCCAAGCCGAGTGCAGCGCCAACTATTTGCGCCTGGTTCGCCTGGTGGGTGACCTGGAAGGCGACCAGCAACGCAACATTGCCTTGCGCGGCGATGACCAGGATTTCGGTGATCTGCAACTCAAGATTTTGCAAAACGCCCCTTACACCACCATGCTGGAAGTGTCCCAAAGCAGCCCCATGGATACGTTGTGGGAAGGTCCCACGATGCGTGTGCATCTTTACCACGACGTTCGCATGGCGGAAGTTACCGACTTTCAGCGCGAGCGCCATTTCAGAGGGCGCTACCGCTACCCTAATGCCCGCATGCACCAGCCGGATGAAAAGCTGCAGTTGAATCGCTTTCTCGGCGAATGGCTGGCCCATGCCCTGGCGCATGGACACACTGTTGACGTGCCGGAGTTGCCCTGATGCGTTTGGTGCAAATCACCGATGCCCACCTGTACGCGGATAAACAAGCGCGATCCCGCGCGGGTGTGCCCTGGCACCACCTGCAGCGGGTGCTGCAGGCAGCTATCGCTGAGCGGCCCGACTTTGTGGTGTTGACCGGTGATGTCAGTCAGGACGAAACGGCAGCCTCTTATGAGCTGGCCGCTGAGACGATGTCGCAGTTGCCCTGTCCGTGGGCCTGGATGGCGGGCAATCACGACCAACCCGCGCTGATGCAAGCAGAGCATCCGTTGGCCGATGAGGTGTCGCTGCCGCCCTGGCGCCTACTGCTGTTGCATACCCCGGTTGAGGGCGAGCCCTACGGTGAGCTGGGCCGTGATGCCTTGGCGGGGCTGTCGGCGAAGCTTGAGGGCGATCACCGACCGACCTTGATCGCGATGCATCATCCTCCCGTTGACGTGGGGGCGACCTGGATGGATGCCATCGGGTTGCAGGACCGCGAGGCGTTCTGGGAGGTCATCAGCGCATTTCCCCAGGTCAAGATCATTCTGTTTGGTCATGCCCACCAGACCTATGCCCAGCATCATCTAGCCAGCACCCATGATGTTGCCGTTTATGGCTGCCCGGCGATTTCTGATCAATTCATGCCCGGGGCAGAGCACTTCATGATCGATGAGGCATCGCGCCCCGGTTATCGCATCCTTGATTTCCACGACCAGCAGTGGGAAACCTGGATCGAGCGCGTCACGGTTTAGCCGCTACGACGGCTTGTTGAACTCATAGGCAGTAAAAGAATAAAAAGATAGTTATTAATTCTTTTGGGTTATTATTGCCAAGACGTTACCCTACCCACATCTTAGCGCTCAGCTTTTGCGCAGTGCCACAGGTTTGTTTTTGTGAGGTAGTCGGCCATGTCCCAGTTTTCCAATCCTTCAGCCGCGTCGCGGCCTGAAATGCCCGGTGCGCCAAGTGCTGCGCGCATGACGCACTTAAAGCAGCTCGAAGCGGAATCGATCCATATCATTCGCGAGGTTGCCGCCGAGTTTTCCAACCCGGTGATGATGTACTCCATTGGTAAAGACTCCTCGGTGATGCTGCACCTGGCGCGCAAGGCGTTTTACCCCGGTACGCCGCCGTTCCCGCTGATGCATATCGACACCACCTGGAAATTCCGCGAGATGATCGAATTCCGCAACCGCATGGCGGCAGAGGCGGGCATGGAGCTTATCGTTCATACCAACGAGGAAGGCCGGGCGGCGAATATCAACCCGTTCGATCACGGCAGCGCCAAGTACACCGACATCATGAAGACCCAGGCGCTCAAGCAGGCGCTGGACAAACATGGCTTTGACGCCGCGTTCGGCGGTGCCCGACGCGACGAGGAAGCGTCCCGTGCCAAGGAGCGTGTCTACTCCTTCCGCGATAAATACCACCGCTGGGACCCGAAAAAACAGCGCCCGGAGCTGTGGAATATCTACAACGCCAAGGTCGACAAGGGCGAGTCGATCCGCGTGTTCCCGCTTTCCAACTGGACCGAGCTGGATATCTGGCAGTACATCTATCTGGAATCGATCCCCATTGTGCCCTTGTACCTGTCAGCCCCGCGCCCCGTGGTCGAGCGCGACGGCATGCAGATCATGGTCGACGACGACCGCATGCCGCTGGAACCGGGTGAAGTGCCCGAAGAGAAGTGGGTGCGTTTCAGAACCCTGGGCTGCTACCCACTCACCGGCGCGGTGGAATCCAAAGCCGCCAGCTTGCCCGAAGTCATCCAGGAAATGCTGCTGACCAAGACCAGCGAACGCAGCGGCCGCGCCATCGACCACGACCAGGCGGGCTCGATGGAAAAGAAAAAGCGTGAGGGGTACTTCTAATAGCATCCAAAAGGTTTTGTAGGAGCGCAATTCATTGCGCGATTAGCAATGATCAAGCCGCCGTCATTCATCGCTTGTAGACGGCCTGATCGCCCGACAAGTCGGGCTCCTACAAGGACTGTGGTGCATGTAGGTTTTTGTAGGAGCCCAATTCATTGGGCGATCAGCAATGATCCTGCCACCCAAAACTAGCCGCGGCACCCAACATCAAGATAAACAACATTATCTAGGAAGTTCGACATGGCCCACCAATCGAATTTGATTGCCGACAATATCGAGCAATACCTGCACGAGCACGAAAACAAGGACCTGCTGCGCTTTATCACCTGCGGCAGTGTCGATGATGGCAAGTCCACGCTGATTGGCCGGATGCTGCACGATTCCAAGATGATTTTTGAGGATCAATTGGCGGCGATCACCCAGGCGTCCAAAACCAGCGGTACCACCGGCGATACCGTTGACCTGGCGCTGCTGGTCGATGGCCTGCAGTCGGAACGCGAGCAGGGCATCACTATCGACGTGGCGTATCGTTTTTTCTCCACCGATAAGCGCAAGTTCATTATCGCCGATACCCCGGGGCACGAGCAGTACACCCGCAACATGGCCACGGGAGCGTCTACCGCCAGCCTGGCGGTGATCCTGATAGACGCGCGCTACGGCGTGCAGACGCAAACCCGCCGCCACAGCTTTATCGCCGACTTGCTGGGCATTCAGCACCTGGTTATCGCGGTCAACAAGATGGACCTGGTCGACTTCTCCGAGCAGCGCTTTAACGAGATCGTCGAAGAGTATCGTGCTTTCGCAACCAATCTGAACGCCCCCGATATTCGCTTTGTGCCGATGTCGGCGCTCAACGGCGATAACGTCGTCAATCCCAGCGAGCAGACCCCCTGGTATTACACGGCGGGCTACGAAGGCAAAACGCTGATTGAGCTGCTGGAAAGCGTCGAGGTCACGTATGACCAGAACCTTACCGATCTGCGTTTGCCGGTGCAGTATGTCAATCGGCCCAACCTGGATTTTCGTGGCTATTGCGGCACGCTCGCGGCGGGCGTACTGCGCCCTGGTCAAGCCGTGAAGGTTCTGCCGTCGGGTAAAACCTCGCGCGTCGAGCGGATCGTGACCTTTGAGGGTGACTTGACGGCGGCGTACCCGGGGCAGGCGATCACCGTCACGCTGGACGATGAAATTGATATTTCCCGCGGCGACTGGCTCGTCAGCGCCGACGAGGCATTGCCGCTGTCAAACGCCTTTGAAGCGGATATCGTCTGGATGCACGAAGATGCGCTGGCGCCGGGTAAACTTTACGACTTCAAGCTCGCCACGCGGGATCTCTCAGGGCAAGTCAGCGCGATTGACTACCAGATCGACGTGAACACCCTTGAGAAGCACGCTGCGGATTCGCTGAGCTTGAATGCCATCGCCCGCTGCGAGGTAGAGTTAACGGCGGCGATTCCGGTTGACAATTATCGCAGCAGCCCCGGTACCGGCAGCTTTATCATTATCGATCGGCTGACCAATGTGACCGTCGGCGCAGGCATGATCCGTGGCGTGGCGAATGCGTCAGAGAGTGGCCCGGCAAAAACCGATTGGGCGGCGTTTGAGCGCGATCTCAACGCCCTGGTGCGTAAGCACTTTCCGCATTGGGAAGCCAAGGATATTCGCCAGCTGCTGTAGGTTTTTACCTGGCATCAACTGGGTAAGATTCGCAATGCGGTGAGATAAAAGCCCCTCCTGCAGCATGCCTGAGGGGCTTTTTGATCGATGACCTGTCGGTAGGTTATTCCGCGTTGGGGAAAAACAGCTGCTGACCATCGACCTCGTAATCAGCGATGGCGGCTTGGCCCTCTTCTGAGACCAGCCATTCATGCCACTGGGCGGCAAGGTCATGCTTCAAGTGAGGGTGGCGCTCTTCCGAGATCAGCAGGCTACCGTACTGATTGAAAAGCGCCTCATCGCCTTCAAACAGTAAGGTCAAGTCCTGCGGGTTTTCAAAAGACACCCAGGTGGCGCGGTCGGTGAGGGTGTAGGCGTTCATGCCAGCTGCCGTATTGAGCGTCGGCCCCATCCCACTGCCCAGCTCCCGGTACCACTCGCCTTGCGGGTTAACGCCTGCGTCCTCCCATAAACGCAGCTCGGCACGGTTGGTGCCGCTGTCATCACCCCGCGAGGCAAAGGCCGACTCGCTTTCAGCGATCTGTTGCATGGCCTCGCTCACCGTCTCGCTGCTTTGAATATCAGCGGGATCATCGCTGGGGCCGACGATCACGAAGTCGTTGTACATGACATCCAGGCGTTCGGTGGCATAACCCTCTGCGACAAACTGCTCCTCGCCTGCCGTATCGTGAACCAGCAGGCTGTCGGCATCGCCGCGCCGAGCGGTTTCAAACGCCTGGCCGGTGCCTACGGCAACCACCCTGACATCGATGTCGGTTTTGTCGGTAAACGTTGGAATGATGGCATCAAATAACCCCGAATTTTCCGTCGAGGTAGTAGAGGCCAGCGTTATGTAGTCGTTATCGGCCAGCGCCAGACCTCCCCAGGCCAGGCTTAGCAGGCTTGCGCTGGTGATGATCGCGGTCTTTTTCATGTCACGATTCCTTCTTTTTGCGAGATGCTCAGGGTTACCAAACCAGCTCACCCTGGATAAATGCGCGACCCTCTGACGAGCGAGGCGCGGAGAAAAATGTCTCGGCGGGGCTGTGTTCCCTCAATTGACCGTTATGTAAAAACACCACGTCGTCGGCCAGGCGTTGGGCCTGATGCAAGTCATGAGTGGTCATCACAATGCGGGTGCCGCTTGCGTGGAAGGTCATGACGGCATCTTCCACGGCTTTGATCGCTGCCGGGTCCAGTGCCGAGGTGGCTTCATCCAGAAACAGCACATCGGGGTTGAGCAGCCAGGCGCGGGCCAGGGCAAGGCGTTGCTGTTCACCGCCTGACAGCACACGGGCCGGACGGTGGGCGAGGCTGGTCAACCCAAAGGTGGCGAGCGCCTGCAGAGCGTCTGCCTTGCGCCTTGCGCGGGGCACGTTGTGAATGGCGAGCACATAGGTCAGGTTGTCGAGCGCCGAGCGGCGCAGCAGTACCGGTCGCTGGAACACCATGGCCTGTACGGGCGTTTTGCCCTGCCAGCGCACCTGCCCGCTGGTGGGGGGCAGTAAGCCGTGGGCAAGGCGCATCAGCAGGCTTTTGCCAGCCCCGTTAGGCCCCATGATGACCGTACGACGGCACCCCGACAGCGTCAGCGAAGTGTGGGCTAACAGCGACTGGCCGCGGTGCTCGAAGCTGACGTTATCCAGCTGCAGGTCGGCAATCGGGGTCTGTGTAGGAAAGGGCGCATTCATCCCAGGCGCCTCTTGGCGGTTTCGCCCATCAGGTGAGCGAGGGCGTTAATCAAGGTTACCAGCGCCAGCAAAATGATCCCCAGGCCAAGGGCCAGCGGCAGGTTCCCCTTGCTGGTTTCCAGCACGATGCTGGTGGTCATGACCCGCGTCACACCCTCGATATTGCCGCCCACAATCATCACCGCACCGACTTCAGCGCTGGCACGGCCAAAACCCGCCAGCATGACGGTGACTAGCCCGACCCGCGCGTCCCAAAGCAGGGTGGGCATCATTCTGGCGGTGGATAAGCCCAGGGATTGAAGCTGTTCGGCGTATTCGCCGTGTAATGCCTCGACTTGCTGGCGCGTCAGCGAGGCAATAATCGGCAACACCAACACCCATTGGGCCACCACCATGGCGGTAGGGCTGAACAGCAGCCCCCATTCGCCCAGTGGCCCGGCGCGCGAGAGCAGCAGATAAACACAAAGCCCCGCGACAACGGGAGGTAAGCCCATCAGGGCGTTCAGCACGATAATCACACCGTTGCGACCGGGAAAGCGCCAAAGCGCCAGGGCGGCACCCAGCGGTAACCCCACAAGCGCGGCGAGCGCAACGGCCACGAGCGATACCTGCAACGACAACGACACAATCGCGAACAGGTCGCTATCCATGTGCAGAATAAGCTGCAGCGCGGTTAAAAAGGGGTTATCGCTAGCGGGCATGGTCAAATAGTCAGCGTGATGTGGTGTAGGTAGGCAGCATGATCGTTAATATGCAAAGATGCATCCTGTGCTGAAATTAGTGCAGCTATATGCAGCATAAAACACTGAGGGCCTGTCGTTGAGCGTCAATTATTTAACCACCAGCGAGGTGGCCGACTATTTACGGCTCAAGGAGCGCAAGGTCTACGACCTGGTGCGCCAGGGTCAGATACCTTGTAGCCGTGTGACGGGGAAATTGCTCTTTCCTCGTCAACAGGTTGATTTATGGGTACTCAACCACCTTGAAGGTGATCAGGCCCAACGCCAGCCGCCGCCTGCGGTGGTGGCCGGTAGCCAGGATCCGTTACTGGAATGGGCCATTCGCGAAAGTCGCTCCGACTTGGCCAGCTTGTTTCACGGCAGCGGCGACGGCGTTCGCCGCCTGCTGGAGGGCCGCGCCATGGTTGCCGGCGTGCATTTGCTCGATCCTGATAGCGGTCAATACAACCAGCCGCATTTATTGGGGTTGGGCGGCGTAAAAGATTTGGTCGTGCTGCGCTGGGCAATCCGGCGCCAGGGGTTATTGATTGCCGCTGGTAATCCTTTGGGGATTACCGGCCTTGCCGATCTGGCTCGCCCCAAGACACGCGTTGCCCACCGCCAACCCGGTGCTGGCGCCGCTCGGTTGTTAACATACCTGCTCGGCAAGGCGGGTATCGCGCCCACCGCGATTGATTGGGCGGCTCACCCGAGCCTGAACGAAGACGACCTGGCGTTGAGCGTGCTGCAAGGCGAGGCGGATGTCGGGCTCGGCGTTGAAGCAGCGGCGCGGCGTCAGCAACTTGACTTTATCCCGCTTTACGACGAGCAGTTCGATTTAATGATGCATCGCCGCAGCTACTTCGAGCCAAGCGTCCAGGCGCTGTTGGCCTTTAGTCGCCAACCCCGCTTCGTTCAGCGTGCTGAGGCATTGGGTGGCTATGATATTCGTCAGATAGGGGAGGTGCTGTACAACGCCTAGCGCCGCACGCACTGGGTATTTGGCTTGACGATTATACAGCAGGTGCCAGACTGATCAGATACTGTTAATGTCTACTCATCGCGAAAAGGAGAGCATGATGAGCCAAACACCGAACGGCAGATATCCGGGAAAATCGCAGAAAGAGTGTCACCCTGGTCAATACGCTTGATGAAGGTGCTTCGCCAGTGGTCGAGCTTCGTTAAGCGGCTTACCCATGTGATGGCCAAGCCCATGAAACGCGATTTTGGCCGCGGCGGCATGATGGTTCACCCCTATCGTGGCTACGGGTCTCAGCGCGAAATTTTCGTCATGGGCAGGGTGTTCCGTCAGGCCGCCCTGGGCCGCGCCATCCCCAGGCGCGGCATGCTTCGCGATACAGCCGACGTCGCCCGGCGGATATTCCGTCGCGGATTGTCCGGTGCGGCAGTCGAGCTTACTCTGGGTGGCAATCAGCTGTGTGTTTCCACCGACCGCGATGGCTACTTCTACGTCCACTTGCCGATCAGTCACCCGCTGCCCATCGATGTGTCGTGGCATGTCGCTGACATCAGGGTGCAGGCTGAAGGCCAGCGGCCGGTTCATACCCAGGTAGAAATTTACGTCCCCCCACCCGAGGCAGACTTGGTGGTGATCAGCGATATTGATGACACCGTGATGTTCACCGGCGTGGCTGAAAAGCTCAAGATGCTGTACCGCCTGTTTGTGCGTAAGCCGCACCGCCGTACCGCATTTCCTGGCGTTGCTTCCCTCTATCAGGCGCTGCATCGCGGTGCCAGCGATAAAGCCGAACGGCCCATTCTGTATGTTTCCCGGGGGCCCTGGGCCATCTATGAAATGCTGGAAGCCTTTTTTCAACTCAACCGAATTCCGGTAGGCCCTATCCTGTTTCTAAGGGAATGGGGTATCTCGTGGCGCCATCCCTGGCCGAGGCGAGCGGAGGCACACAAGCGGGATCTGATCGATCATATGTTGGCCCTGTTCGATGATTTGCCGTGTATTTTGATAGGCGATAGCGGTCAGCATGACCCCGAGGTGTATAGCGAGGTGGTCCGCGATTACCCTGGGCGTATCAAGGCCATTTATATTCGCCGTGTCGATCAAGACCCCGCTCGAGAAGAGGCTATTCAGAATTTACGCAACGAACTGGCCGACACCGACTGCCAACTGGTACTGGCCGCCGATAGCGTGCTGATCGCCGAGCACGCCCATGCGGAAGATTATATCTCGGCGCGAGGGCTTCAGGCGGTCAAGCGTGACGTTTACAAAAGCTACCAGGAGGCTGCCAGCGAATAAAATAGGTACTTTCATCCTTCCCGGTCGTCACGTCCTGTAGAAAAGGTGTCTAATAGGTCCTGTCAATCCGTTTGGAGGTCTGGGAGCCATGATGTTCGTTGTGCTGATTATCTTCGCCCTGGCGATTTTTGTGCTGCCTAACCTGTGGGCCAAATGGGTACTCAAGCGTCACACCCAGGGGCGTGATGATTACCCAGGCACAGGAGCAGAGCTGGCCGAACACCTGTTGCGCCGTCTGGGTGTGAAAGGCGTCAAAGTAGAGCGCACCGAACACGGCGACCACTATGACCCTGAAGACCGCTGCGTGCGGCTTACGCCTGACCACTTCGACGGCCGTTCCCTCACCGCCGTGACCGTTGCCGCCCACGAAGTGGGGCATGCCATTCAACACTTTGAAGGCTACGCCCCCCTGCTGGCCCGCAGCCGGTTAGTCAAGGTCGCCCAAAAGGCGGAAAAGCTGGGCGCGATATTGATGATGGCAGCTCCGTTCTTGTTCATTCTTACCCGGTTGCCTGGGGGGCTGGCACTGGTCATCGTCATGGCCGTGATCAGCTTCGGCACCGCGGCACTGGTACATCTGGTCACCTTGCCCGTCGAGTTTGATGCCAGCTTCAACCGGGCCCTGCCGCTACTGAAGGAATATGTGCCCCCTAAAGATATGCACGGCGCCCGGCATGTGCTGACGGCCTGCGCCTTCACCTACGTGGCAGCGTCGCTTGCCAGCGTGATGAACCTGGGCCGCTGGCTGGTGATTTTGCGCAGGTAAATGGTGTTACCCCGGTTTGTTCGCCAATATCACTGCCCGCCGCGGCGCAGGGTAGCCTTCGATAGTGCGGGTGCGGTCGTCGGGATCCAGGAAATCCGCGAGCGACTGGTAGGTCATCCACTCGGTGGAGCGCTGCTCGTCGAGCGTGGTGACCGCTTCATCCACGACGCGCACATTGGTGAAGCCGCAGCGCTCAAGCCAGTGACATAGCGCCTTGGAGGAGGGCAGGAAGTAAACGTTGGGCATGGCGGCGTAGCGTTCGCCGGGCATAAACACCGTCTGTTCATCGCCTTCCACTACCAAAGTCTCCAGCACCAACTCGCCGCCAGGCGCCAGGGCTGCCTTTAGCTGCTGAAGGTGTTCCAGCGGCGCGGGGCGGTGGTAGAGCACGCCCATGGAAAAGACCGTATCGAAAAAGCCCAGGTTCTCCGGCACGTCTTCGATGCCCACCGGTAAAAACTGCGTTCTGCCGCCGTCCGCATCACCCACGAAATGGCGTACCGCCTGAAACTGACAGTAAAAGCGCGGTGAAGGGTCAATGACCAGTACGAAAGCAGCGCCTGCCCCGGCCATCCGCCAGGCGTGGTAACCGCTGCCGCCGCCGACATCGAGCACTTTGCGGTACTCGAGCGGGGCCAGATGGGGGGCCACGCGCTGCCATTTCCAGTCGGAGCGCCATTCGGTGTCGATATGGATGCCACCCAGTTGAAAAGGGCCTTTACGCCAGGGCGCAAGCTTTCTCAGCAGGTTGAAACACTGGCGCTGTTGGCTGTCGGTGAGCTCAATGTCGACCGTCACGGTGTCGCTGTTCAGGTCGACGCGCCGCTCGCTTGGCAGCGCGGGCAGTTTGGCCACGGCTTTTTCCCAGGCGGGCAAGTCGCCGTGGCGGTTGCGGTCGAGGCCGCGCGCCAGTTGTTCGGGCAGGCGCGCCAGCCAGGTGTCCAGACCCTGGTCAATAAAGGCGTGGTAGAGCTCGCGGTGGGGGTGGGGCATGGGTATCTCGCTGTCTTAAAAAGTGCACCAGCCGCTGGCTTCCATCAGTCGATACTGCCAGTAGCGCCAACGAGAGGCGTCCAGGTAAGCCTCGGGGCCGGTGCTGTAATGCTCGGTGTCGGTATTATGCCAGTGGCGTTCGAAGGCTGCGCGGGCCTCGTGGATAATCACATCATTACTGTCGGCGACCCACTCGAGATTGGCTTCGAAGTTGAGGTCGTTAAGGCTGCGCCGGGTGTAGTTGGCCGAGCCCAGCAGCAGGCGGGCGGGGCGCTTGCCAGCATGGCGCAGCACTACTTTGCTATGGGCCTGCTCGCCGTGGGTATCACTCCAGCGTAGCTGGATGCCGGCGTTGATCAGGTCGTTGGCCGCCTGGCGATTGGGAATACCGCTGCCGGAGACGCCAAAGGCATGGTGGTTGGGGTCGAGCAGCACGCGTACCTCAACGCCCTTTGCCGCGGCCCTGACCAGTGCAGCGATCACGCCGCGGTGAGAGAGGTAGAGCATCTCGATATCGAGCCGTTCATCGGCGCGAGCGTCATCAATGAGTGCCAGCAGGGCACCTTTGATGGCGCCTTCGCTAAGCAGGCGCAGGCGCAGGGTGTCACTACTTGCGTCGCCAGCGGCTGCCGTCGGCTGGACGTGGGCGATGGGGACGCCGCTGTGGGCGGCAATTTCGCGTTCGGAAGCGAGCAGGTCGAGGGCGGTATCGCCGGAGACCCGCAGCGCCACGTCCCGGTAGTCGCTGCTGCCGTCATCGGCGTTGGCTGAGCTGACGACGGCGGTCCAGCGATCGCCTTCGTCCACTACCAGGGTCTTACGATGGTTGGCATTGAGGTTAAGCAGGGTCAGATAGCTGCGAAGACCGACCCTGCCCGGACCGATAGGGTTGGGTAGCCAGCCGCCCCGGGGCGAGTGGGGCAGCCAGCGAAAGCTCAGCCGCCAAAGCGCGGTCCAGCTCGGGTTTGGGTCACGCCCGATCGTCAGGTCGGTGGTGGCGACCCGGACGCCAGCCGCTTCAAGGGCTTGGTGGTGGCTAAGTTCGAGCCCGCCGTAGACGGCATTGATAGGATCGGTGATCACCACTATCTCGATATCAGGGCGCTGGTGCTTGCGGTTCAGCAGGGCGTCACGCAGTGCCACCGAAATCTGGCGATGGCAGTCGTGGCGGTCGTCGGCGGGGTCGTTGAACTGGAACATATCCAGTACCACCAGCTTTTCGGCCTGGCCAATCAAGCGCAACATCTCGTCGAAAATCTGCTGTCGGCAGTGGCGTTGGCCGTCGGCACCGACAAAGGTCTCGTCGAGCAGCAGCCGCGGCGCGACAGGTGCCCGCCACTTGCCCTCGGTGTTAAGGCCGGATGGCAAGGGCTTGCGCGAGTGCCACCAAAGGGTGGCGACGTAGAGCACCAGTGCGACCGCGGTCAGGACCACCCAGGTAGTCATGGTTTGAAGGCGATCAGCGAGGCGAAGTTGAGGTATTGGAACCAGGTCATCGAGCGCGGAAAGCCGGCTTGCCTCAGGCGTTCGTGAAGGGCCTCGAGCGTATCCGGCACCAGCACATTCTCGAGCGCGGTACGCTTTTGGCTGATTTCCAAATCGCTGTAGCCATTGGCGCGCTTGAAGTCATGGTAGCGCTCGACACGCCAGGCGTTGTCCCGCTCGTCGGCGTCGACGGTTTTTTCCGATAAAATCAGCACGCCTCCGGGCTCGAGCGCATCGTACAGGCGCTTCAAGAGGGCATCGCGGTCGGCTGGCGGCAAAAACTGCAGCGTAAAGTTGAGAATGATCATCCCCGAAGGTGCATACTCAAGCGTACGAATATCAGCTTCCTCCACCTGCATGGCATATTCGGCACACTCGTCGGCAAAGGTTTGCCGTGCTTGAGTCACCATGGCAGGGGAAAGATCGACCCCCGTGTAGCGAAACGCATCCGCGGGCAGTGCACCGGCAAGGGCCAGCCCTGAAGCGCCCAGCGAACAGCCCAGGTCGTAGACGTGGGCGCCGTGGCGTAGGTGTCGCTGGGCGATCAGGCCCAGCATGCCGAGTATCTGCCCGTAGCCGGGCACCGAACGGCGGATCATGTCGGGAAAGCACGCGACGACCTGTTCGTCAAAGGAGAACCTTGCCACCTTATCCAAGGGTGTCGAAAAGATAGCGTCGCGGTAAGATGCATCACTCATGGTCAAGCCAGGATTATTAATGAGGTTGCGTAGTTTACGCGCCCTTGGTAAACCAGAATAGACCCTGCACGGAACGATGCCACAGGAGAGGGCAAATGGCTGCATCATCACGCACACCCCCCGATTCGCTACCCGCATGGCAAACGCTAAAGCAGCACGCCCAGGCGCTGAAGCATGTCCACCTGAAAAACCTGTTTGGCAACGACCCAGGGCGCTGGACACACTTTACCCGCCAGGTGGCAGGCTTGACCCTGGATCTCTCCAAGCAGCGCTGGGACGACGACACCCTTGAGCATCTGCTGGCGCTTGCGGATGAAGCCGGGGTGCCAGGGGCGATCGAGGCGCTGCTCAGTGGCAAGCGGGTCAACGTCAGCGAAAACCGTCCGGCCTTGCACACGGCCCTGCGACTGCCACCGGGGGCGAGCCTGGACGTGGAAGGGGACGACATAGCGGCGGCGGTACATGAAAGCCTGACGCAAATGGAGCGCTTGGTAGCGCGTCTGCATGCGGGCCAGTGGCGCGGTGCCACCGGCAAGCCGATCCGCCATGTGGTGAATTTGGGGGTCGGCGGGTCGGACCTTGGGCCACAGATGGTCACTCACGCGCTGGCTGACTACCGTCCTGACGATATTCACCCAGTGGAGGTGCATTTTGCCTCGACCATGGATGGCTCGCAGCTTGCCGATTACCTGACGCGCTTTAATCCCGAAACCACGCTGTTTGTGCTGTCGTCGAAGTCGTTCACCACCATCGATACATTGTCCAACGCCAATACCGCTCGCGATTGGCTGATAGGTCGGCTGTCGAAGCACGGTGAGCTACCCAGCGCCAACCCGGTCAGTGAAGAGCTGATCATTCGTCAGCACTTTATCGGGGTATCGGCAAGCCCCGATAAAATGAGCGAATGGGGCATCACGCCCGATCACCAACTCATGTTCTGGGAATGGGTCGGCGGACGCTATTCGCTCTGGGGCACCATTGGTCTGCCGATTGCGCTGGTGGTGGGCATGGAGAACTTCCGCGAGCTGTTAGCCGGTGCCCATGCCATGGACCGTCACTTCCAGGAGGCGCCTTTGGCCGAAAATTTGCCGGTGCTGCTTGGGCTGGCGGGTATCTGGAATGTCAATTTTCTGGATATTCGTGCCCACTCGATTTTGCCTTATGACGGGCGCCTGGAGTATTTTGCTGCCTACCTTGAGCAGCTGGAAATGGAGTCCAACGGCAAGTCGGTGACCGGTCAGGGGCAGGCGGTCAATTATTCCACCTGCCCGGTGCTTTGGGGGCAGTTGGGACCCAATGCCCAGCATGCGTTCTATCAACTGCTCCATCAGGGTACCCAGCCGGTCGTTTGCGACTTTATCGCGCCGCTCAAGCGTTATGATGAGGTGGAGGATCCGGATACCCGCCGCCACCTGAAATCCCAGCACCGGCTGGCGTTGGCCAATTGCTTTGCCCAATCGCGGGTGCTGATGCTCGGCGACGATGCCATTGATGACGATGGCCCGCGCCCGGCGCATAAACGCTACCGGGGCAATCAGCCGTCTACCACGGTGCTGCTGGACAAGCTGACCCCGGCAACGCTGGGTTCGCTGATTGCGCTCTATGAGCATAAGGTGTTTGTCCAGGCGGTCATCTGGGATATCAATCCGTTTGACCAGTGGGGCGTCGAGCTAGGCAAACAGATTGCCACCGATACCCAGAAAATTATCGACCATCAAGGTGACCTGGCGCGACTGGATGCCTCCAGCCGAGGCTTGATTGAAGCCTTTTGGGCGGCTGAACAGGAGTGAGTGGGCAATTGTGTCGTTAGCATATGTCGGCACATAGAAAGGGCGCCGGGGATAGGTCGTAGAGGGGGTTATTTGCCATGGATGGCAAATGTAGCGCCCAGGGATGGGTTTACAGCGCCCCCTCTACGACCTATCCGCGGGGAAGCCCTTTCGTGCTTCGCTATCGATAAACATGGCTGGATATACAGCATTTTGCTTTTCGGCTATCCTGTATCCCTTTGAAAGCATTCATACGTGCATGACCCTTCAGGAATCGACGTTACATGACCCAGTTTGATGCCTCCCAGTACGGCGCGAGTTCCATCGAAGTCCTCTCGGGGCTCGAGCCGGTACGAAAGCGTCCCGGTATGTATACCGACACCTCGCGGCCCAACCACCTTGCCCAGGAAGTCATCGATAACAGCGTCGATGAAGCGCTGGCGGGCCACGCCTCGGCTATCAGCGTCGTGCTGCATAGCGACGGCGCGATCGAGGTGCAGGATAACGGCCGCGGGATGCCCATCGACCTGCACCCAGAGCACGGCGTGTCGGGCGTCGAACTGATCTTTACCAAACTGCACTCGGGCGGCAAGTTCTCGTCGGACAGCTACCGCTTTTCCGGTGGTCTGCACGGTGTGGGCGTGTCGGTCGTCAACGCACTTTCGCGTCGCCTGGATGTCGAAGTGACCCGCAACGGTGCGCGTCATGCCATGGCGTTCGAGTTCGGCGAGAAGGTCGAAGAGCTGCGCGAAATCGGCAAAGCGGCCAAGCGCGCCAGCGGTACCCTGGTGCGTTTCTGGCCGGATGAAAGCTACTTCGATAGCCCCAAACTCGCGCTCGCCAAACTGAAACACCTGTTGCGCGCCAAGGCGGTGCTTTGCCCCGGGCTTTCGGTCACCCTCGTCGAGCCTGACGGCACCAAAACCGAGTGGGCCTACGCCGACGGGCTGCGCGACTACCTGGCAGAAGCCACCGATGGTTATGAAGTGGTGCCAGCCGAACCCTTTATCGGTCACTTCAACGACGATGAAAACGGTGTGGACTGGGCTATCCAATGGCTGCCCGAAGGCGGCGATGCGTTGCTGGAAAGCTACGTCAACCTGATCCCAACTCCCCAGGGCGGGACTCACGTCAACGGGTTTCGCTCCGGGTTGCTGGAAGCGCTGCGCGAGTTCTGTGAGTACCGTAGTCTACTGCCCCGTGGCATCAAGCTTACCGCCGATGACTTGTGGGAACGTGCCTCCTTCGTATTATCGGTGAAGATGCTGGATCCCCAGTTTGCCGGGCAAACCAAAGAACGGCTTTCGTCGCGAACAATCGCGGGCTTTGTGTCGGGGGTGCTCAAGGACGCCTTTTCGCTATGGCTCAACCACCATGTCGACCAGGGCGAAGCCCTCGCCGAGCTGGTGATCAGCGCCGCCCAGCGCCGCCAGAAAAAAGCCAAGAAGGTGGCTCGCAAGAAGGTGACCTCGGGCCCGGCCCTGCCCGGCAAGCTGGCGGACTGCTCGGGGCAGGACCCCGCTCAAAGCGAGCTGTTCCTGGTCGAGGGTGACTCCGCCGGAGGCAGCGCCAAGCAGGCGCGTCACCGCGAGACCCAGGCGATCATGCCGCTGCGTGGCAAAATCCTTAACACCTGGGAAGTCGATACCCACGATATCTTCGGCTCTCAGGAAGTTCACGATATCGCGGTGGCGATTGGCGCCGACCCGGGCAGCGCTGATCTGGAAAAATTGCGCTACCACAAGATCTGCATTCTCGCCGACGCCGACTCCGACGGCCTGCATATCGCCACGCTGCTGTGTGCGCTGTTCGTCAAGCACTTTCCAAGCCTGGTGGACGCCGGGCATGTCTACGTGGCCATGCCGCCGCTTTATCGTATCGACCTGGGCAAAGAGGTTCACTACGCCCTGGATGAGAGCGAAAAAGCCGCGATCCTCAAGCAGCTGGCGCAAAAGCGTGGTACCCCGAACGTTCAGCGTTTTAAAGGCCTGGGCGAAATGAGCCCGCTGCAACTGCGCGAAACCACCATGGCGGTGGAAACCCGCCGTCTGGTTCAGCTTACCCTCAATGAAGGCGACGGCACGCTGGAAATGATGGACATGCTGCTGGCCAAGAAGCGCGCCGGCGATCGCAAGAAATGGCTGGAAGATTACGGCAACCTTGCTGACGTCGAAGTGTAGCGACAGTGTCAATGCTGCATTGGTGTTGAATGGCTAAGGTTGGGCATAAATTAGCCGATAGTGAATAAAGAGCGTACCCAAAAAAGTGCGCCAGTCAGTATCACTTACATCGCTAAAGGGGAAAATGTCCGTGCTCAATACCATTTCGAGGCAGTTAACGCTGGCAGCGTTTGCTCTCATGCTACTCATGGCCGCAAGCATTTACGCCGTTATGGCTTGGCGTGGTCAACCGCAGGTCATAGAGGCAAGCCAGTCGCTTGTCGATCGAGCAGGTGAGTCCATTGTCAACGCAATGAATGCACAGCTGGCACGCGTGGAAGGCAATACGGCGAGTCTGGCATCGCTCGCAGAGTCATTACCCCGCGAGGAATCATTGTTTCGTCAAGCCTTCCCACGGCTTGTCGATGACAGTGGCAACGCCGCCATAGCAGGGGGCGGTATCTGGCCCGAGCCGGATGCCTTTGAGGAGGGGGTCGAGCGGTTCAGCTTCTTCTGGGCGAGAAATGCTGACGGCGAGATCGAGTTTCTGGATGATTATAACGCTGACGATATTGCGCCTTATCACGACGAGGCCTGGTATCAGAATGCCCGCGATGCCGACCCGGGTCAGTGTATCTGGTCAACGGCGTATCGCGACGCCACCACCGGAGTGGCGATGGTGACCTGTAGCGTCCCTTACTACCTTGACGACGAGTTTGCCGGGGTCGCGACCATTGATATGCAATTGGAAGGAATCGCCGAATTTCTGACCGAGAATGGTGATACAACCGGCGGCTATGCCTTCGTGCTTGATAGAGCAGGCAAGGTCATCCATTTTCCTGGCGCTGATCTGGCGACGGATAATATGCAGGGGTTAGCCGATCTGACCAGCGAGATGCCCTGGCTTTCGCCTGTGGTTGAGGCTGTCGAATCAGGCCGTCAGAATGTCCAGGTGGAAACAGCTGGCGTGCTGGATAAGCCTGCCTCGGTTCGTTTGTTCGATATGCAGGATACGGGCTGGACACTGGGGCTCATGACGCCCCAGGAAGAAGTGACGGGGCTGGCGCGGACGTTGACGCGCGATCTGATGGTGGTAATTCTCCCCCTGTTGGCGCTGTTGCTGGTGTTAGGCTGGTGGGGTGGACGTATACTGTTGCGTCAAATCCACAGTACCACCGAGCAGATTGATCAGCTCGGCCAAGGCGGCTCAAGTCGAGAACTGAAGATTTATCGCAATGATGAAATTGGCGAGTTACGCAGTGCGGTGAATCGTTATGCTGAAAAACTACGCCACCTGTTTGATGACGTCAGTCAGGTATCCGATGCGATTGCCAGTGAAGCGACGGACATTGCCTCTGGAAACGCCGAGTTGTCCAGTCGGACCGAACAACAGGCCGCATCGCTCCAGGAGACCTCTTCCACCATGGAAGAAATGGCGACAACCGTTAAGCGCAACGCTGATAATGCCAACGAAGCCGATCAGCGCGTCACGGAAACAACGGAAAAGGTCAGGCGGGGTGGCGAGCAGGTTGCACGCCTGGCTCAGTCGATGGAAGCGATCAATGAGAGCTCGGGAGAGGTTTCCTCGATTGTCGATGTCATTGAAAACATTGCATTTCAAACGAATATCCTGGCACTCAATGCATCTGTCGAAGCGGCTCGAGCCGGGGAACACGGGCGAGGTTTTGCCGTCGTCGCCAGTGAAGTTCGCGAACTGGCTTCCCGGAGTGCTACATCGGCTCGCAACATCAACGACTTGATCAAGACCACGTCTCAACAAATTGAAACCGGTAGCGGCTATGCACGTGATGCAGAAGCTGCCATGCAGGAAATTGTGTCGGCGATTGAGGAAATCGCCCAACGTATCGCGGAGATCAGTCAAGCGTCCGGCGAACAGACCCACGGCATTGATGAAATCAACCGTGCTGTTTCGCAAATGGATACGGTCACCCAGCAGAATGCAGGGCTTGTCAGCCAAGCATCAGGAGCGGCCAATGAACTTTCTGTTCAGGCCCAGCGCCTGAAGAGTTTACTTGATGATTTTCAGCGCGATAATCAACGCTCCCCGGATGCGATACCACTTTCGGGGCCTCAGTGACGTTATTGACATGACGTAAGCAACTACTAACGCATTGAGTATCAATGTGTAGCAGGAATAGCCGCTCCCGTTGGGGCGGCTTTGCTTGTCAGGAAAGGATGAATACCCTATGGATATTCAGGTAGCGGAAGGCGACGTCGAACGCTTGTCCTTGCGCGATTACACTGAAAAAGCGTATCTCGACTACTCGATGTACGTGATTCTCGACCGCGCCCTGCCCAACATTGGCGATGGCATGAAACCCGTGCAGCGGCGGATTATCTATGCCATGCGCGAGCTGGCGCTGCATGCCAACGCCAAGTACAAGAAGTCGGCGCGCACCGTCGGCGACGTGCTGGGTAAATTCCATCCCCACGGCGACAGTGCCTGCTATGAAGCCATGGTACTGATGGCCCAGCCGTTCAGCTATCGCTATCCGCTGGTGGACGGTCAGGGCAACTGGGGGAGTCCTGACGATCCCAAATCGTTTGCCGCCATGCGCTACACCGAAGCCAAACTCTCCAGGTTTGCCGAAGTGCTGCTCAGCGAGCTGGGCCAGGGGACAGTCGACTGGGTGCCCAACTTTGACGGCACCATGCAGGAACCGCTGGTGCTGCCCGCACGCTTGCCGCATGTGCTGCTCAATGGCGGCACCGGGATTGCCGTGGGGATGGCCACCGATATTCCGCCGCACAATGTGTCTGAGGTCGTGGACGCCACCTGTCACCTGTTACGCAATCCGCAGGCCACGACGACCGACCTGATGGACTTCATCCCCGCGCCGGACTTCCCGACCGACGCGGAAATTATTACCCCCCGGGAAGACCTGCGTAAGCTCTATGAATCCGGTCGTGGTTCGGTCAAGCTGCGCGCTCGCTACGAGCGGGAAGGCGCCAATATCGTGATCACCGCGCTGCCGTATCAGGTCAGCGGTGCCAAGGTGCTGGAACAGATCGCCGCCCAGATGCAGGCTAAAAAGCTGCCCATGGTGGCCGACCTGCGCGATGAATCCACCCACGAAGAGCCCACCCGTCTGGTGATCGAGCCGCGCTCCAACCGCATTGACGTTGAGTCCTTGATGGACCACCTGTTTGCCACCACGGATCTGGAAAAGAACGTGCGGGTGAACATGAACGTGATTGGTCTGGATGGCCGCCCGCGGGTGATGCCGCTGCCCGAGATGCTGGGTGAATGGCTGCGCTTCCGGCGTGCTACGGTGCGCCGCCGCCTGGAACACCGTCTGGGCAAGGTGGAAGATCGCCTGCATATTCTGGAAGGTCTGCTCACCGCCTACCTGAATATCGATGAGGTGATTCGCATTATTCGAGAGGAGGATGAACCGAAGCCTGCCCTGGTAGCGGCCTTTGGTCTCTCAGAGCGACAGGCGGAAGCGATCCTCGAGCTGCGCCTGCGTCATCTTGCCAAGCTGGAAGAGATGAAAATCCGCGGCGAGCAGGATGAACTGGAAAAAGAACGCAAATATCTACAGGGGCTGCTGGGCAGCGAAGCCAAGCTGACCACGCTGATCGAAAAAGAGATTCGTGCGGCGGGTAAAGAGCATGGCGATGAACGCCGCTCGCCACTGGTCGCCAGGGCCGACGCCAAGGCATTGTCCGAAGTCGAGCTGCTGGGGGCTGATCCGATCACCGTGGTGCTGTCTGAGAAGGGCTGGATTCGCTCCGCCAAGGGCCATGATATCGACCCTGAGGGGTTGTCCTATAAAGCAGGCGACCGTTTCCAGTTGGCTGCACGAGGCAAAACCAATCAGCCTTTGGTGCTGCTGGATGATACCGGACGCGCCTATACGCTCAGTGCCCATAACCTGCCCAGTGCACGGGGGCAGGGGGAGCCGGTCACCGGGCGTGCGAATGTGTCGGCCGGTGCGCGGATGGCCGGGTTGATGCTGGCACCTGCCGAGCGGCGTTTTGTATTGGCGAGCGACGGCGGGTACGGCTTTATCGCCCGCCTGGAAGCGCTTACCGGTAAAAACAAGGCAGGCAAGGCGGTGCTTAGCCTGCCTAAAGGCTGCAGTGTGATGGCACCGGTTGAAGTGCCCGAGGGTGACAAGCTCTGGGTGGCCTCGGTCTCCAACGAAGGCCGACTATTGCTGTTTCCCCTGGAGCAATTGCCTGAAATGGCCAAGGGAAAAGGCAACAAGATGCTGGATATTCCCGGTCCACGCGCCGCACGCCGTGAGGAATTCGTGCGCAGCATCGCGGTAATTAAAGACAGCGATTCCCTGGAACTGCATGCCGGTAAGCGAAAGCTCACGCTGAAAACCGATGACCTGGCCTATTATCGCGGCGAGCGGGGTCGGCGGGGCAGCAAGCTGCCACGCGGTTTCCAAAAGGTCGACTGGATAGGGGCAGGGGACTAAACAATGGCAGGAATTGAGTGATGGCAAGCGGCGATTTGATCTTAACCGTATTGGCTCCGCGTCTAACCGCGGAGATTCAGTCCCAGGTGGATGCCCTGAGGGTGCAATTTGGCTTGCAGGAAACGAGCGCCCGACGGTTGTCGGATACAGCGCAGGGCGCGCGCATCGACTGCCTCGAACTGTGCCTGAGTGGTGCCGATGCGGATCTTGAGGCGCTGCGACATGCAGCGCTGGTTTTGAGCGAAACCTTGAACGTGGATATTGTGGTTCAGCAGAACCTGCGCAAGCAGGTGCAGCCTCGGCTGGTGTGCTTCGATATGGATTCCACGCTGATCAAGGCCGAAGTGATTGACGAGCTGGCCTATCGTCATGGCGTGGGCAATGAAGTGGCCGAGGTTACCGAGCGGGCGATGCGTGGTGAGCTGGATTTTCAGCAAAGCTTTCGCGAGCGGATGAGCAAGCTGGCTGGTTTGGACGAGTCTGTGTTGGCGGATATCGCCGCCGAGCTACCCTTGATGGAAGGCGTCGAGCGGCTGATGGCGAACCTGAAACGCCTGGGGTATCGCACCGCGATTCTCTCTGGAGGTTTCACCTACTTCGCTGACTACTTGCAGCATAAGCTCGGCTTCGATGAGGTTCATGCCAACGAGCTGGTCATCGAGAACGGCAAGGTCACCGGCGAGGTGCGCGAACCGATTGTCGACGCGGACCGTAAAGCGGAGCTGCTGGAAACCATTGCCCGGCGTGAAGGCTGGACACTCGAGCAGACGATTGCGGTGGGCGATGGCGCCAATGACCTCAAGATGCTCGCAACCGCAGGTTTGGGTATTGCCTATCGCGCCAAACCCATGGTGCGGGCACAGGCGCGCCAAGCCATTTCACACCTCGATATTGATGCGGTGCTGTACCTCATCGGTTACCCAGACGCCGATTTGACCGACTGATAGCTGTTAGGGCCCTTGCTAGGGCCCTGACAGCTTGCTGGAAGAAGCGGCCATGTCGCCATACTCTTCACGCAGCTCGGCGAGCCTCTCTCGCTGTCGCTCGCTTAGCGGTGTCGCGTCCCAAAGTGGCTTGCCTTCGGCGTCGTGCAAGCCCTCGATGGTGACATCGAACTGGGCATCATCGGGAATCTCGCGATTACCCCAGGGGCCAAAACGGTTGGGCGCCAGGCGCCATTGAGCGCTTTCGCCAGGGGCTAAACCGCCGGGAATCACATAGTAAAACGTTTCATCGACCCAGGGCGTCTCGAGGCCGGGACTGCTGACAATGCCCCTGAGTGACAATTCCGAGATACGCTGGTCAGAGCCGTTGGTGACGTCCAGTTCAATAATCGGCTCCAGCGCTCCGTAGGGGCTTGTGCTCATGTAAAAATCGGCGCTGTCGAGGGTCACCTGAGCCCGTTGCTTGCGGTCATGCTCTGCATTAGCCTGCTTTTCTTCAAGCCGGTAGAGAATCCCCAGCGCCTGACTTCGCTCCCGTGCCCGGCGGTTGCGTAACAGCTCATTGGCTTTCTCTATCGCTTCGTCACCCGTCAGCCCATGCATGTAAGCGTTGGCCGATTCGGCGATTTCCGCGGCGTTCATCGGTCTTGGATTAAGTATATCGATACCGTCGAACGATGACATCGCCATGATGGTTAGCGCTTGGTCAAATTCGTCGCGTTTGTAAGGGGGCAGTGAGTCGCGCACTTTTTCGACGGATACAACAGCGGCGGGCATTGAACTGGTATCAATCCTGGGTTCTGAACAACCCGCAAGCATTATCAATGCAAAGGATAATGCAGATAGCCTTAATGGACGTCGCATCTCCCCAAGGTGCCATGGACGCATCTGCCTATTAACCAGGAAGGTGCGTAAATGTACCGAAGTGGGTGGCGGAGTGGTTTTCAATGAGCCAATCATCTGACTGCGAAAGACGTTGAGGGCCGTCAGCAAGGTGCCTGATAACAGTCGTATGGTTATCCGAAACAGTGTCATGGGAGCTATCCAACTTAAGAACTAAAAATCGCTTGTCATCATGGCAACGATGTCGGCTCCGACATGGGGTGCCGCAAATGAAACAGGAGGATATCACTTGTAGTGTCGTTGTGAACTTTTAGTATAAAGTGTCGCCGTTCATCCATGCGAGCCTATTGACCTTATGAATCAACCTTTCGACACATGGCAGCAGCGTTTCGAAACCCTGCGTTCGAACAAGTTCTTTGAAGCCTTTGTGATCGCAATTATCGTCGTCTCGGCGCTGGTGATCGGCGCAAAAACCTACGAAGAAGAGACCTCGCGTTTCGAACAATGGCTTCTCTATCTTGATCTGGCCATCACGGTTTTCTTCCTGATAGAGATCCTCATCAGAATAGCGGCTGAAGGCAGTCTGGTGCGCTTTTTCAAGAGAGGTTGGAACGTATTTGACTTTGTTATCGTCACCGCCAGCCTGATTCCCATGGACGATTCCGAGATGGTACTGCTGGCAAGGCTGTTGCGTATCTTCCGCGTGTTGCGCCTGGTCTCGATGATTCCTGAGCTGCAAATGCTGTTGTCGGCGCTGGTGAAGTCTATCCCGCGTATGGGTTACGTGGTGCTGTTGATGTTTATCATCTTTTACATATACGCCGCGATTGGCAGCTTCTTGTTTGCCGATATCGACAGTTTCTTGTGGGGCAATATTTCCATCTCGATGCTGACGCTGTTCCGCATCGCAACGTTCGAAGACTGGACGGACATTCTCTACGTCACCCAGGAAGTCTACGCCTGGAGCTGGATTTACTACCTGACGTTTATTTTCCTGACAGCGTTTATTTTCCTCAATATGATGATTGGTATTGTGCTGGACGTCATGCAGAAAGAGAGTGCTGCACTCGACCTACTCAATAACGAAGGAGACGTCGATGAAACCCAGAAGCTACGCTACGAAGTCAGCGAAATACGCAGCCAGCTAGACCGTATGGAGGCGACCCTATCAGGGCAGTCGGCTGACAATGCGCGCACGCATGTTGACAAACACCGTCAAGACTGATTTTCTAGGGGGCATGAATACATCCATGAACACCTTTGCGCTAGACCTACGACTACTAAGCGCCCGTCTCTGAATACTCAGGGTCGGGCAGTGCTGTTGGCATTGTCGTTGGTTTTATTAGTGGCGAGGTAGACATGGTTACAAACACTGGAATTATTGAATCAATTCAATTTGTAGGGTGCCGCCCTGTTATAACTGTGCGCCCGACAAATTCTCATGATCTGCGCCCCATGGCCTTTATTGGCGATGGGGCGTTTTTCGTTGGCACGCCCGCCGCCGTCCATCCAATCGACTATTTTCACCCTATTTGCCCAGGAGAGCCGTCATGATGTTGTCTGATCCCGCCAAAAAATACCGCCAGTTTGTTGCGGTGGACCTGCCTGACCGCCAATGGCCCAGCCAGCGGATTGAAACGCCGCCGATCTGGTGCAGTGTTGACCTGCGGGATGGCAATCAGTCATTGATTGACCCGATGGATCATGAGCGCAAGCAGCGTTTGTTCGACATGCTGCTGAAGGTCGGCTTCAAACAGATTGAAGTCGGCTTTCCCTCTGCTTCGCAAACCGATTTTGACTTTGTCCGCACGCTGATCGAACAAGACAAGATCCCGGAAGATGTGACCATTCAAGTGCTGACCCAGGCGCGTCCGCACTTGATTGAGCGCACCTTCGAAGCCTTGAAAGGTGCCAAGAACGCGATCGTGCACGTTTACAACGCCACCGACCCGATGTTCCGGCGCGTGGTGTTCAACGTGGATAAAGCCGAATGCGTGACTATTGCCACCGAGGCCACGGCGCAAATTCGCGACCAAATGAAGGCAGCGCCTGAAACCAACTGGACCTTCCAGTACTCGCCTGAGCTTTTCACGACCACAGAGATGGATTTTGCCGTCGAGATCGTCGAGGCGGTCATGGAAACCTTCGGGCCTAGCGCCGATAACCGGATGATCGTCAACCTGCCGGCCACGGTAGAAGTCGCCACGCCGAATAACTATGCCGACCAGATCGAGTGGTTCTGTCGCAACGTCAAAAATCGCGACCACTTGATTGTCAGCGTTCACCCGCATAATGATCGGGGTACCGGTGTGGCGGCTGCCGAGTTGACGCTGATGGCGGGGGCTGATCGCGTGGAAGGCACGCTGTTTGGCAATGGCGAGCGCACCGGCAATGTCGATATCGTCACCCTTGCCATGAACATGTACACCCAGGGGGTTCATCCGCAGCTCGATTTCTCCAATATCACCCCGGTGATGCGCGAAGTGGAGTACTGCAACCAGCTGCCGGTGCACCCGCGCCATCCTTACGTGGGCGATCTGGTGTTTACCGCTTTCTCCGGTTCCCACCAGGATGCGATCAAGAAAGGCATGCTGGACCGTCGCGCCAACCCCGATGCTTTCTGGGACGTGCCCTATCTGCCTATCGACCCGCTGGATGTAGGTCGTAGTTACGAGGCGGTGATTCGGGTCAACAGTCAGTCCGGTAAAGGCGGGGTGTCGTACCTGCTGGAGCAGGAACACGGTATCGAGCTGCCGCGTCGGCTTTCCATCGAGTTCAGCCAGGTGGTGCAGGAAGTGGCCGACCGCACCGGTAAAGAGATTACCTCTCAGATGATTTACCAGGCCTTTGCCGATGAATATCTGGAGCAACGCTCGCCCTTTGCGCTGGTCAACCACCGTTTATCGTCGGAGCCTGATAGCCCCAAGGTAACGCTGGACGCCGTGGTCGAGCAGGATGGCGAGCGTCAAACGCTCAACGGCGAGGGTAACGGACCGCTCGCGGCCTTTGTAAAAGCGCTGGCTGCTGCCGGGCACGATGTGGAAATCATCGACTACCATGAGCACTCCCGCGGCCAGGGTGCCGATGCAGAGGCCATTGCCTATGTGGAAGTCCGCATCGACGGCAAGGCGGTGTTCGGTGTCGGCAATGACGAAAGCATTACAAGCGCCTCGATGAAAGGTGTATTGAGCGCCATCAATCGCCATTACTCTAATCAGGAACCGGCAGCGAATGTGACGGCGGAAACACTGGCTTGAACGATGTGCTGACGGTCAGTCCGGCTAGGTATGACGATGGATAGCAACCCCCAGCAACGCACGCGCCACTATATCGCTGCCCGCAAGCAACACCCCGCCTGGCTGTTGCTGGCATCCCCCCGTGCCCCCTTGGTACTGGGTTGCCTGACCTCGCTGTTTGAATTCAGCGAAGACGGTATTGCCGAGGCGGATGCGTTGGAGGCGCTATCGCAGATGCTGGGGCGTTATGCCGAGCAGGATGAGTACGCCATCGACCCCGACAATACGCGCCTGCAGGCCGGGCGTGAGTTGCGCCAGTGGATTCGGCGGGGACTGGTGACCGAACGTGGTCAGCGCTTGTATGCCACCGACGCTTTGTCAGCGGCGATTCAGTTTATCGACTCGCTGGATAATCGCATTATGACCTCTACCGCCTCGCGGCTGTCGGTGGTGCAGCGTGAAATCGAAAACCTGGAAGTGGGCCTCAACCCCAATCCAGAGAGCCGTAAAGCGTCGATTCGGCGCAAGATCCAACAGCTGGAGAGCGAGCTGGCCGACGCGGAAGCTGGGCATGTGCCGGTGCTTTCCGAGGCGGAGGCCATTGAACGTATCCGCGAGGTGTTTAATCTCGCCACCGGGCTGCGGGCCGATTTTCGCCGGGTGGAAGACTCCTGGCGGGAGGCTGATCGCGCGTTGCGCCAGTCGATTATGTCCGAGCACTACCACCGTGGCGATATTGTCGACCGTTTGCTGGATGGTCAGGAAGCGCTGCTGGATACGCCGGAAGGGCGCGTGTTCGATAGTTTCCTCCAACAGCTGCGCCAGACCGCGGCGCTGGATATGATGCGCCAGCAGCTACGCACCATTCTCGTTCATCCCGCCGCGGAAAAAGCCCTTAACCGTTTACAGCGCCAGGATCTCAAACTGCTGCGTATGCGGCTGATACTGGAAAGCCAGTCCGTATTACAAGCCCGGGCGCGCAGCGAAAGGGATGTCAAAGGGTTTATCAAGACCGGGCTGGCCGCCGAGCACCACCGTGTCGGCCAATTGCTCAATGACATTCTCAACACCGCCCAGGATCTCGACTGGCAGCGTCAAAAGGTGCGCCGGTCAGACGTAGCGTCGTTGCCGCCCTTGGGCTTTGCCTTGGGTAACTTGTCGGTGGTCGAGCGGCTGCGTTTCAAAACGCTGGAAAACGAGCAGGATGAAGCGCTGGATCTTGCCCAGCAGGAGAATGACTTGAGCGGTATTGAGGCCGAATTCTGGGACTCCCTGGATGGTCTGGATCGCGAGGCCCTGGTGCAGGAGACGCTGGCGCTGCTGGCAGCGGAAGGGCGCCCCCTCACCCTGGCGGAGCTGGCCGAGCGCCTGCCGCCCAGCCACGACCTGGAAACCCTGGCGCTATGGCTGGGTATGGCCCGGGAAGCGGGCATTGAGATAACCGAGCAGGACGTTCAAGAACTGGTCATCACCGACGATGAACACTGCGACTGGGTGTTCCGGGTACCTGTGGTCACCTTGAGTGAACAGACCCTAAACGGTATCGAGTGGGAGTTTTAAGCATGGCAGGCGTGTTTGACCAAATTGTCCGGCAGCAGGAAGCGGATGAGACCCGCGAAAAAGAAGTGCTTGATCAGTTTGATGAACCAACTGATCAAGCACATACCGGTTCGGCAATAGACGCCGCTGGCGAAACGACGTGGGAACATGAGGAGCATGTCAACCATGATGCCTCCGCCCGTACCGACGTTAAGCTGCGTGAAGTGGCTCAGGAACTGCTCCGCATGGGACTCTTGGAAGAGCGCCAACGGCCGTATCACTACCGTGCGGCCCTTGTTGCCATGGAGCGGCTTAATGCCACGCTTGAGCCGCTGGATTTATGCGCCCGCGCCGATGAGGTTCGGGGGCTGGTGTTTCTGGCGGTACGCCATGGGGATGCCGATGAGCCCCAGGATGACTGGTCGCACCCGCTGGTGCGCAAGCAGCGGCTGAATCTGGAACAGACGTTACTGGTGGCGATTTTACGCCAGTACTTTATTGCCCACGAACAGGAAGCGGGTACCGGCGCTGACGACGCCATGGTGGCGGTTGACGAGCTGATTCCACAGATGCAGGTGTACCTGGGTGAAAGTGGCAGCGAGGCCCGGGAGCGCACCCGCGTACTGCAACTGCTCGATCAACTCAAAGGCCACGGCCTGGTATCGGCGCCGGACAGCCACGAACGGGTAGCTATCCGGCCGATGATCGCCCACTTGGCCAACCCGGAAAACCTCACCGCCTTGCTGTATGAGTTAAAGGCACGGGTAACCGCGGAGAGCAGTGACCAAGGGGAGAGCGCGTAATGACCACCCCCACGCTTACCCAACCTTCGCTACTCGAAGATAACCAGGAGAGCGGTTGGCAACTGGCCCCAACCTATATTTTGCAAACTCTGGAGCTGTTTAACTGGGGCGGCTTTGGCGGTATGCATAAAGCCGATATCGACGCCCAGGGCAGTGCGATTATTGGCCCTACCGGCAGTGGCAAGACGACCCTGGTGGATGCGCTGATGACGTTGCTCACGGCCAACCCCAAATACAATCTTGCCTCTACCGGTGGCCATGAAAGCGACCGGGATCTGGTCTCCTATGTGCGCGGGGTGAGTGGCCCGGGGGATGGTGGCGAGGGCCAGTCGCATATCGCTCGACCCGGCAAGACCGTGACCGGCCTGGTGGCAACGCTCAGCAACGGCGAAAGCCTGGTGCGTATTGGTGCGCTGCTATGGTTTGACGGCACCAGCATGTCACCGTCGGATATGAAAAAGCTATGGCTGTTCAGTACCGCCCCCGAGCATACCTTGCAACGCTGGCTGACGCTGCAACAGGAAGGCGGTATGCGCGCCTTGCGGCAACAGGATAAAACCGATACCGGGATCTGGACGTACCCCAGCAAAAAAGGCTTTCTAGCCCGGCTGCGGGACTTCTTTGAAGTGCGCGACAACGCCTTCAACCTGCTTAACCGGGCGGCAGGGCTAAAACAGCTCAACAGTATCGATGAGATTTTTCGCGAGCTGGTGCTGGACGATAACGCCCAATTTCAGCGCGCCCGGGAAGTCGCCGACAGCTTCGATGATCTCACCGCCATTCATGAAGAGCTCGAAATTGCCCGCCGCCAGCAGCGCTCCCTGGAACCCATCAACACCGGTTGGGAGAAGTACCAGCACAACCAGACACAGTTGGATGACCAGGAAACGCTCAGCCGGGTGCTACCGGTGTGGTTTGGCGAACAGGCTCACCGGCTGTGGAAGGCCGAAGCCGAGCGACTTCAGCAACAAACCCAGCAGGCCGAGGTCGAGTTAGCGGCAGCCGAAGAGCAGTACGATCATCAACTGCAAAGCTGTGAGCGCTTAAATGAGGCTTATCTGCGCCTGGGCGGTTCGGATATTCAGACCCTGGAGGCGCTGGTTAAGGAAAAACAAGCTAACCTGGAGCGCTGCCAGCGTCATGCGGCAGAGTACCAGCGGTTGGCGCGTTATCTGGCGTTTGATGATGCCATAGACCGTGAGGCGGTAGCGACCAACCAGATGCTGGCCGCCGAGCAGTTACAGCACGCCCAGCAGGCCCTCGAAGCCGCCCGACAGGCCGCCTTTGAGCAGGGCAGCCAACGCTATCAGATCGAGCGCGAAGGCAAAGAGCTGCAGGATGAACTGGCCGAGGTCAAAGCACGCCCCGGGTCGAATATTCCCGGTCGCTTCCAACAATTCCGCGCTCTGCTGGCCGACGCCTTGGAACTTACAGAAGATGACCTGCCCTTTGTGGCCGAGCTGGTGCAGGTGAAAGAGGGCGAGCAGGCCTGGCGCGGCGCGATTGAACGGGCGATCGGCAGCCACCGGCTGCGTATTCTGGTGCCGCCGGAGGCCAGCCGCCTAGCGCTAGACTGGATCAATAGCCGTCACAACGCCCTGCATGTGCGCATCTTTGAAGTGAAACCTGCGCAAGGCCAAGCGCGTTTTTTTGAGGATGGCTTTACCCGCAAGCTCGATTACAAGGAGCACCCCTACCGAGAAACGGTGAAAGAACTGCTGGCCGGGCTGGACAGGCACTGCGTTGTCTCACCGGAGGCGTTGCGAGAGACCCCCCATGCCATGACGGTGGAGGGGCTGATGTCGGGCAAGGCGCGCTTTTTTGACAAACAGGATCAAAAGCGGCTCAGTGACGACTGGCAAACCGGCTTTGATAACCGCGACCGGCTGGCGGCCTTAAGCGCGCAAATCAGAGAAGCGGAAGCACGCTTGCAGAGCGCCAAGGCGGCAGAGGAGCAGGCGAAGGCCTCACTGGCTGCACTTGAACAGCAGGTGGTGTTGTTAACAAAGCTGGCAGAGTTGGACTATGAGGATATCAACGCTTCCCACGCCGAGCGTGAATGGCAGCAGCAACGGGATAAACTGGCCGCCTTGACCGCACCCGATTCCAATGCGGCGACAGCCAAACGCCAACTGGAGCAAGCCCGCGATGAGTTGGCCACGCTGGAGCAGCAAAAAACGCAATGTATCAAGCAGTGCGCCCAGTTAAACAACCGGCTGGAGACCGCCCAAAAAGAGCAGCAGCGAGCGTTTCGCAAAAGTGAAGCAGGGTTGAAGGAAGCTGAGCGTACTCTTGCCGACGCCTATTTTTCGCCTCTCAATCCACAGCAGCTGGCTAACGTTGATGAGCTGGAGCGCCAAGCTGCCGCCGAGTTGCAACAGCAGCTGACCACCCTGCGGGCTACCCAAAGCCGGGTGGAAAAAGAACTAGTAAAAGCTATGTCGGATGCTCAGCGAGAAGACCGCGGGGCGCTATCCGAGGTTGGGCGCGAGCTGGAGGATGTGCCCGACTACCTGGCCCGGCTCAGGGTGCTCACCGAAGAGGCCCTGCCGGAGAAGCAGCAGCGTTTTCAGGCCTACCTGACCGACTCTTCCGACCAGGGCGTTTCACAACTGCTGGCCACCATTGATGGGGAAGTGGAGCGCATCGAAGAGCGGCTGGAAGATCTTAATAACACCCTACGGCGGGTGGACTTCCAGCGCAGCCGTTACCTGCAGTTGGTGGCCAACAAGGTGGTGCATGAAAGCCTGCGCACCTTTACCCGGGCCAACACGGCGCTCGCCTCGTCGCGGTTTGTCGAGGATGGCGGCGAAAGCCAATACAAAGCACTGCAGAATATTATCGCCCTGCTGCGCGATGCCTGCGAACGCCAGCGCACTTTGGGAGCAAGAGCGTTATTGGATCCGCGTTTTCGCCTCGAATTTAAAGTCGCCGTGATTGACCGTGCCGATGGGCACGTGATTGAAACCCGTTCGGGTTCCCAGGGTGGCAGCGGCGGCGAAAAAGAGATTATTGCCTCCTATGTACTCACCGCATCGCTCAGTTACGCGCTGTGCCCAGACGGCAGCCCGCGGCCGCTATTCGGCACCATCGTCCTGGATGAAGCCTTTGCGCGCAGTTCGAATGCCGTGGCTGGTCGCATCATTGCCGCACTCAATGAATTTCACCTTCATGCGCTATTTATTACCCCCAATAAAGAGATGCGCCTGCTGCGCAAACACACCCGCTCGGCGGTGGTGGTGCATCGGCGTGGCAATGCCTCCAGCCTGACGCCGATCAGTTGGCAGGCGCTGGATGCGGTGCGGGAAAAGCGTCGCAAGCGACCCGATGAAAACCCCCTCTGATATCGCTGGCCGCCTGGCCAAGCAATGGCAGCAGCCCTTTTGGCGGGTAGATCGCTTGTTGTCCGCTGATAGCTGGCCGCTGGTGCTCACCATCGGCAAGCCAACCGGCCGCCAGTTCGCCGAGCAGACCGGATTAGTGCAGGCTCATGTGCAGCGCTGGCGGCAGGTAGCGGTGGGCGAGGTCGTGTGGGACAAGGTGCGTTTCCGCGCCGCCGCCGAGCCGGTATCCCTCCCCGTGCAATGGGTGCTGCATCAGCCCTCGGAGTGGGCGGCCGCTACCGATGATGCCCAGGTGCAACAGGAGTTTGCCGCCCTGGAAACCCTGGTGGCAGGTGTCAATCGGCGCTACCGGGAAGTTTTCGTTCGCGAGCCCGGTCTATGGCGTAACAAAGCGATTGACGAACTTATTGACGCCGCCCGCTTAGCGGATTTAATGCAGCCTGGCATGGCCGAGGGCCGCCCATTAAGGCTGCTCAAAGGGCTCGGAGTGGACACCAAGTTTATCGAGCGCCATGCGCTGTTACTGACACGACTGCTCGATGAGCGCTACGACGGTATGGCCAGCCAGCTAGGCTTGAGCGGCTTTCTGAATGCCCCCGACGATAAAGACCACTGGCTGTTAGTCGTGCCGTTGGAAAAGGGTCTATTGCCTTTTCAGCGCCAGCGCATCACAGCCAGGGAGCTGGCAGACACTTGCCTGCCAGGCTCGCGGGTGGTGGTGGTCGAAAATGAGCGGTGTGAGCACTTGCTACCGGCCATGCCTGACACTGTGGCGATTCTTGGCGCAGGGCTGGATCTGCAGTGGCTGGCAGGGGCGGCGCTGCAACACAAAGCGGTCGGCTATTGGGGCGATATGGATACCTGGGGACTTGTGATGCTGGCCAGGGCCAGGCAGTCGTTACCCACGATTACACCATTAATGATGAGCGAGACCCACTTCACGGCATTTTGCCGAGACAACGCAGTGTCGGAGCCGGTACCCGCCGAGTTGCCTACCGCTGGCCTGAAAGAGCGTGAAGTGGTTTTTTTCCATTTTCTTAAAACGCAGCTCCAGGGGCGCTTGGAGCAGGAGTATCTGCCGGTGGCAGAGGTGCAGCGTGAGTTGCTGGGGTGGTTAGAGGTTCGATAGCTTATTTAGGCACCTATCCTGGGATCGAGGGGAAATTGCCGAGAGTACCCGCTGTCAATTGTTAGCTTTACGCGTATAAATAGCCTGATAGTAGCGCCGCAGCGGGAGACAGACATGCGTACTGGGTGGTCGATAAGGGCTGGATGGTTAATGGTAGCGATCGCCATTTTGGTGGCGGGGATACTAACCACCGTAGCCTCCCATGAGCCGTTCGAGTCCAGGCTGGTGCGCCTGGAAGCTCAGCGGGCGCTGCCCACGCTAGAGGCATCGCTTGAGCAGGCGTCGCCAGAGCTCAACGCGCTTTTTCTTGACTATGCTGACGATCAGGCGCTGTGGATGAGCGCTTCTTTGGCGATTTTACGCCACGGCGACATGGCCAGCGATGTGCTGGTGGCGTACGGCTTATCGCCCCAGTTTCAGCAGGTGCTGGTGCGCTTTGGCGCCGACGCCGTACTGCCTATCAGCTACTTTCGTAACCATGATGTCGCGACACTTAGGGCTCGGCACTGGATGGGAGAGCGCTTCCAGCAGCTTAGTCATTGGTGGAGCGATGAAGAGGGTGACGCGGATTCGGCGTTCACCCCTTACCGCCGCGGCCAGATGGGGGTTGCGTTGCTGGACACCAATGGCCATGCACTGCTTAACCAGTTTGTGGTAGATGACGAGGGGAACGTTGAGTGGCTGCAAGGCGAGCGGCTGGTCTCGGGGGTTGGCGATTTCTTTACCAGTGGGCTGCGTGAGCTTGAAAGCCAGTGGCGGCGGGGCGATGCCATTGGCGCCGCCGATCTAGGCTGGGCGGGTGTCGATCTACTGGTCATGGCCAGCACCGCTAAGGTGCTGCGGGCAGGCAGGGCCGCTCGTGCTGCCCGGGTGGGCAGTGTGGAAGCCCAGGGCGCTCGCGCGGGTTTGCGCCAGGGAATTGTTGCTTCAGGCGGGCGTTTTGCGACCCTGCCGCGTATGGCCAAGGTTACCGCGGTCGCAGGTACCGCCTATGTGGTGGCTCGCCACCCAAGTCTGGTCAGCGCGCTGGGTGCCAACCTGTCGAATTGGCTGGGCTGGCCGGTATGGTTGGGCCAGTTTCTTGTCTGGCTGGTCGTGCTACTGCCAGTACTGATAGTGGCGCGACTGGCTTATCGCTGGCTGTTGACGCCGCTGCTGTGGCTGCTGGTGCCATTGATGCGACTCTGTTTTAGAACAGCTAACCAAGCGTTAGCGAGGCGTACTCAAGAACAGAAAAAGAGCCGGGATGAAAAAGAGGCTAATTGCAAACCGTTCTATCTAAACTAAACTAGGTCTAGTTGGTTAAGCCGTATTGGTAGAGGGCATTATGGAAGCGATCAATATACATGAAGCCAAAACGCGTTTATCGCAGCTAGTCGCACGGGCTGCAGAGGGTGAGGGGTTCATTATCGCCAAAGCGGGTAAGCCGATGGCGCGTGTGACGGCGATTGACAGCCCCGCTTCTGGGCAGCAGAAGCGCCTGGGATTTTTGGCAGGGCAGTTTAGCGTACCTGATGATTTTGATCGTATGGGGCAGGAGGAAATAGCCGAGATGTTTGGAGGCTGATGTGAATCTGCTGCTGGACACGCATATTTTACTGTGGGCGGCGGTGTCACCAGAGAAGCTCTCTGCTGATGCGCTATCGCTGATCAACGATGATAACAACAGGCTCTATTTTAGCGCCGCCAGCATTTGGGAAGTGGTCATCAAGAACGGCCTACAGCGCCCTGACTTTCACGTTGACCCGCATTTGTTACGAAGAGGGCTGGTTGATAATGGTTATTTAGAACTCCCCATCAGTGCATTGCATACTCTCAATGTTGCTCATTTACCAAGCATCCACAAAGATCCTTTTGATCGGATTCTGGTGGCCCAGGCCGAAGCCGAAGGATTTTTGCTGCTTACTGCGGATGAGCTGGTAGCTAAGTACGATGGGCCAATAAAACAAGTATAGGTGATAACGGATAGCGGCTTAATTCCAATTCCTTTACCCACGTCTAACTGTATAACCAACGGGGCGGCCTTAAGGCCGCCCCGTTGGTTTTCTATTGATCAACCGCAAGCGTTATTCCGGCAGGGCGTAGACCGTAATTTGATCGCCCACCTGATCTTTCAAGATGCTGTTACCGCCTGAGACAAAGGCAATGTATTCGCGGCCGTTGTATTCATAGACTGCCGGATTCGAGACGGAGGGGGCTTCGGTCTGATCCGACCACAGCTCCTCGCCGGTTTCCAGGGAGTAGGCACGCACCTTGGCATCCATGGAAGCGCCGATAAAGATAACGTTGCCAGCAGTTACCGCCGGGCCACCGATGGTGGGCGAGCCCCAGCTTTCGGGCATAAAGAAGCCATATTGCTGTGAAGCACCTACCGGGGTTCGCCACTTCACGTCGCCGGTCGTCATATCGAGAGCGACCAGTTCACCGAAAGGCGGCTCCCAGCAGGGCATGCCGAACCGGTTGAGCGCCACCTCAAGGCGCATGCCGTAGGGCGCGCCTTCCTGGGGGGCAAAGCCGCTCTCGTTGCCGGATGTTTTATTCGCTGCCTCATAGTCTTCGCGATTATAAAGCTTTATGTACTGCACAATATGCGAGGTGTTGACGATGGCGGTCTCGCTTTGTGGGTCAAAGGCGACGCCGCCCCACTGGACACCACCTGCACTGATGGGGTAGCCAAGCGTGCCTTCACCTTGGGTAGTGGGCGGGGTGTACATGCCTTCGTAATGAAGGTCGTCCCACAGCGCCGAGCACTCTCCAAAGCTGACCGCATCGGCCAGCGCCCAGACCTCGGGTTTCTCGGACTGGTCTAGCAGTGGCGCTGGTTTGGTCGGGAAAGGCTGTGTCGGGGCGTACACTTCGCCCTCGACCAAGCCGTCACCGCCTGGCACAGGGCGCTCTTCAATTGGCCAGATGTCTTCGCCGGTTTCGCGGTTGACGACGAAAAGAAAGCCCATCTTGGTTGCCTGAATCAGCGCCGGGATCTCCTCGCCATCGACGGTAATGTCCATTAACGTTGGGGCGGCATTAATATCGTAATCCCAGATGTCGTGGTGAACCCACTGCCGCGACCAGGCCACTTCGCCAGTCTCGACATCCACCGCGGTGGTCGATGTGCCCAGAGGTACGTCTTCGGTGCGGTTGCCGCCCCAGTAGTTCGGCGATGGCGAAGAAACGGGTAAATACACCAAACCAAGCTCTTCATCGGCGGACATGTGCGTCCAGACGTTGGCGGTACCGCTCTGCTCACGCATCTCATCAGACAGCGCCTGGAAGGTCCATTCGCGCTCGCCGGTGCGGGCATTGATGGCAAATACGGTGCCGGGCGGGGTCTCTTCATAAGCCCAATCCATGCCGGCCCAACCGAGTATCAGGCGATCACCTACGACGGTCGGAGGCTGCAATAGCGACAACGGCCATTTGTCATTGGTGTCATTCCACTGATTGACGTCGAGTACGCCGTTGTCGGCAAAGTTCGCGCACCGTTCGCCGCTATCGGCATCCACTGCGAAGAGCTGAGCATCCATGGTGCCCATATAGACGATTTTCTGGCAGGGTTCGCCTGCTTGCGGGTCGTCAGCTTCCCAATAAGCCACGCCGCGGTTCTTCAGGGCGGGCTGGGTCAGTGCTTCCAGGGTGGACTGGGTATCGAAGCTCCATTTCTCTTCCCCGCTTGCTGGGTCAAGCGCCAGGATCCGGTAGAACGGTGTGCCAATATAAAGCGTGTCGTTGGCAAACACCGGCGTGGCAGACCAGACCGTCGCGGGTAAATCGCCCGAACCATCGGCGACATCGCCGGTATGGACTTCCCACACCTTCTCCAGCTCGCCGACGTTGTCGGCGTTGATTTGATCAAGCGGGCTGTATTTCTGGGCATTGAGCTGACCGTGGAAACTGTCCCAGATCGGCTCTCCAGGTACCAAGGGGGTGGGGGCGGTGCTAGTCGCTTCTTCCGGCGTAGGTTCTTGCTGTGCTGATGCTTGCTCTTCTGATTGCTCTTGAGCAGTAGATTGCTCCTGCTCTTCTGACTGCTCCTGGGCCAGTAGTGTCAAAGGCGCAAGGCAAAGTGTCAGGGTGGTAACCGCCGCTAATCTGGACCTGGCAGATTTAAACGGAGTGCTTGTGGCGGATAAAAACGTCGTCATGAGCAGCTCCTTAAGAATGGGTGAGGCGTGAATGGTGCGCCGGGCGAAACAGGTCAAGAAGCAGGCCGATCAGGCCCACCGCCATCGCAACGCCGATCCACCACTGATGGAGCAGCATGGCGGCGAAAAATGTTCCGCCGAGGCCTATAAGAATGAGTATCCGCAAGGCAATGGAAGTGCCACGCCCTTTTACAGTTGCAAGAAGTAGGGCCAATACTGCAAGCGCGATACAGGCCACGATGGCAACCAGCGCGCCGAGTGTTCCCGTGACCCCGGTCAGCGGGGTGAAGTAGGCATACAGAGCGACGGCAAGACCGGCGAGTGAGGCTATCAGAAGGAGAATAGCGCCCGATTTTGGAGAGAAGGGTGACGACATAACGTGTTGGCCTCCTGATGATTGAGGTAGCCAACATTGAGGCTAAGTCAATGTCGGAAATCATTAGCCCTATAACTTTAGCAGAAAACGATGCTTTTACGACCTTAGTAGGCCACTTTGAAGATGCTAAAAGACCCACTTTTGGCGCAATCACTTCGGCAAGTGCGTCGTTAGTGGGCCTTGAATCACTGCCAATGACATTATGACCTAGAGGCTTTTGAGAACAGGTAGGCAGGTTGCTGGTCTAGCCGGTCTGGATTTTCAACCACTCGCGCCAGCCGCCAAATTCGCTGATATCCTCTGCTTCGCCCCCTTCATTGAGTGCCCCTGCGGTGCAGATAAAGCCGCATTTCCAACTGCCGTCGGCAAGCTCTACCTGACCTAGACCCAGCGGAGCAGGAATGCCTGCTAAAAAGCTGCCCAGCATCTCAACCGGCAAGCGCCACACTTCCACTTCAATGGCCTGGCCGTTGGCGTCGCGTACCATCGCCGGGCGTTTGGGTGGCCCGCCTGCCAGGGCAAACAGCTTGTAGCGCGGCGCGCTCTGAGTGCTGCTAACCAGCACACCACCGCGTTCGGTCAGTTGATGGTTAAGCGGCAAGCCCTGCAGGTGGGCACCGCACACGACCAGCTCCATGCTACCGTCCTGGGCATGGGGCAGTGGCGTCGCGAGCGCCGGATGAGCAATGCCAGTGGCACCTAACGGCAACATTAAGCGGGCTTCGAGGGCGCGGCCCAGGGAGAGCAGTTTCAAATCGTCGAATACCGGCCCGAATAGCGTCACGCCCACCGGCAGGTCTTGTTCGGTAAAGCCAATGGGCACGGCCAGGGCGCTGTAGTCGAGGAGGTTCATAAAGTTGGTCCAGGTACCCAGGCGTGAATTCACGCCGATGGGGTCCGCCGCCACCTCTGCCTTGGTGGGGTGGGTCACCGTGGTGGGGGAGAGCATTACATCCACCTGGCCGATTAATGCGTCGGCCTGACGCTTGTACTCGGCGAGTTTATAACGGGCATCAAAGGCGTCCACGGCCAGCGGCGTGGCACCACCCTGAGTAATCTGGAAAGTAACCGGATGCACCGCCTCTGGGTGGCTCTCCATCAAATCGCGAATTACATGATAGCGCTCGGCTACCCAAGGGCCTTCATAAAGCAGGCGCGCTGCGGCCAGAAGGGGCGAACAGTCCAGCTCGACTTTCTCGCCGCCAAGCGCTTCAAGCTCGGCAACCGCCTGGTGCATGCCCTGGGTGTAAGCGCCATCGGTTTGCCACTGCGATTGCGGCGGTACCCCAAAGCGAAACCCAGCAGGCGCCTTGCCGTAGCGCTTACCATGCACTGCAAAGTCGTGGCGGCGTGACCAGGCACACTGGTCGTCATAGGCAGCGGTGATGTCGAGCACTTTCGCCGCATCGTCGGCGGTAAGCGTAAACAGGCTGATCGTGTCGAGCGTCGCGCAGGCAGGCACCACGCCGCGGGTGCTGAGTAGCCCTAAGCTGGGCTTAACTCCGTATAAATTATGAAAGCAGGCGGGGACGCGTCCGGAACCCGCCGTATCTGTGCCCAGCGCAAAGCTCACCATGCCCGCAGCGGTGACCACCGCCGAGCCGCTGCTGGAACCGCCGGTAATATAGTCGGGGTTGAAGGCATTGGCCGGTACACCGTAGTCACTCAGGGCGCGCTCACCCACCAGGCCGGTGGCGAACTGGTCCAGGTTGGTTTTACCCATGGGGATCGCGCCCGCATCGATCAGCTGCTGCACCACAAAGGCGTTTTCTGTTGGCGTGTAAGCATAGGCCGGGCTGCCTGCCGTGGTGGGAATGCCCGCCAGGTCGATGTTGTCCTTCATCGCAAAGGGAATGCCGTAAAGCGGCAATGTCTCCGGTGACTCGCCTTCCAGGCGCTTTAAATAGGGTTCCAACTGCTCACGGCTCAAGCGAGTAATCCAGGCAGGCTCGCTGCCGTGTGCGTCGGCTTGCGCAAGCAGCGCGTCGATTAACGTTGGAGGGGTGAGCTCACCCTGCTTGTAAGCGGCAAGAAGGTTTTGGATATCGAGTGCTAGGCGCTGTGTCATAAGAAAAATCCTGTCGTTATAAACCGTGGCGGAATGCTCTAAAGCGCTGTTCGTGGGTCAGTATCACGTCTTTTCCTCACTCTTGAGCACCACAACCGGCTGCCCTGGGGCAATGGATGCTCCCTCGGCAAGCGGCAGGCGAACAACGCGACCATCGCAGTGGGCGGTGATCTCGACTTCCATTTTCATCGACTCCACCAGGGCCACCGGCTGGCCAGCCGTGACCTGGCCACCTTCTTCAACCAGCAACTTCCACAGGCTGCCCGTGACGGGGCTTTCGATGCCAATTTCGTTGTCATCAAGCGCCGTGACTTCGGCGCTTTCCGGGGCCTGATCTTCGAAGGTGAACTGGCCATTGGCCCGCCAGGCGGCCATCTCCGCTTGGAAGGCGGCTTCGCGCTTGGCGCGGAAAGTCTCGATCGCCTCGGCGTTCCTGTCGATTTCGGCCTGGTAATCCGCCAGGCGAAAACGCGTCGTTTCAATGGGTAAGTCATACCGACCATGGGGGAAGTCGCGGCGAATCTGGGTTAGCTCGTCGTGGCTGACCTCGAAAAAGCGGAGCTGGTCAAAAAAGCGCAGCAGCCAGGGGTTTTCAAAGTGCTGCGTGGTGCGGTAACGGTTCCACATCTGCAGCGTGCGGCCGACAAACTGGTAGCCGCCAGGGCCTTCCATGCCATAAACGCACAGATAGGCGCCGCCGATGCCCACGGAGTTTTCGGCGGTCCAGGTGCGAGCCGGGTTGTACTTGGTGGTCACCAGCCGCTGGCGCGGGTCAAGCGGGGTCGAAACGGGGGCGCCCAGGTAGACATCCCCCAGGCCCATGACCAGGTAGCGGGCATCGAAGACGATATCGCGCACTTGCTGCTCGCTTTCCAGGGCGTTTATACGGCGAATAAAGTCGAGGTTGCTGGGGCACCAGGGCGCATCCGGGCGTACGCTGCGCTGGTATTTGTCGATGGCTTCCTGGCAGGCGGGGTCGTCCCAGGAGAGCGGCAGGTGTACTACTCGCGACTCGACTTCCAGCGACTCCACGTCGACCAGGGCCTGCTCGGCGTTTTGCAGGTGGGCGAGCAGTTCATCCAGGGTCAGTTCCAAGGGCTCGTAGTGAATCTGCAGCGAGCGGATGCCGGGGGTTAACTCGCCCAGGCCGGCCAGCGAATGCTCCCGCAGCCATAGCATCCAGGCGTGTACTCGAAAGCGCAGCGCGATATCCAGCTCCATGGCACCAAATTCGATGAGCAGGAAATCATCCCCGGCGCGTCGGTAGACAATGCGCTCACCGGCCTGCTCGGCGGGCACATCGCGCACAATGGGCGTGCCGCGCTCAGGCTGACTATCTTCAGCAGGATTCGCTGTGAGGGTTTTCAACTGCTCGAGCTGGCGCACTTCCAGGGTGCGAGCGGTGGCCAGACTCACCGGCACAAAGCGTATGCTGTCACCGGCCGCCAGTTGACCCAGCTTCCAGCGCTCGGCGCGCACCACGGTGGCGGGGCAGACAAAGCCGCCGAGCGAGGGGCCATCGGGGCCGAGGATGACCGGCATATCGCCGGTAAAGTCGATGGTGCCGAAGGCGTAGGCGTTATCGTGGATATTGGAAGGGTGCAGGCCCGCCTCGCCACCGTCGGCCCGTGCCCACGCCGGGCGGGGGCCAATCAGCCGCACGCCGGTGCGGCTGGAGTTGTAGTGGACCTCCCACTCGTGGGCAAAAAATTGCTCGATATCGTCATCGGTAAAGAAGTCCGGCGCGCCGTGGGGGCCGTACAGCACGGCTACCTGCCAGGTCTTCCCGCCATCGCGATGGCCGAAGCTAGGGATCAGTACCTTATCAAGCTGCGTCGTCGGGGTCGGCGCGAGCGCGGGTAAGTCGAGCATGTCGCCGCTGCGTAGCGCTCGGCCACCATGCCCGCCAAACTGGCCCAGGGTAAAGGTACTGCGCGAGCCTAAATAGCGCGGGCAATCGATGCCGCCGCGTACCAATAGATAGGCGCGAGCGCCTGCGTCGGCCTTGCCCAGGGTCAGGGTGGCACCGGCAGGTATATCCACTACCTGCCAGAAGGCGACGGCTTCGCCATCCAGCGTGGCAGGCAGCTCGGCACCCGCCAGCACGATTTGCGTGGCGCGGTGAAAGCGCAGCGTCGGGCCGGTGAGGGTGATTTCCAGCCCGGCGGCATCGCTGGGGTTGTCGAGCAGGCGGTTGCCCAGGCGAAACGACCAGTCGTCAAACGGCCCTGAGGGCGGTACGCCAACGTCCCAGTGGCCCTGGCGGCCGGGGTAATCCTGAATCGTTGTCATGGTGCCGGGGGCCAGCACTTCCATGGCGGGCGGTGCCCAATCCAGGGCTGTCAGCCAGTGGGTATCCAGGTCGGCAGCTTGAAAACGTTTGGCGCGCAGCACATGGGCAAGCCAGGTGCGGTTGGTGGTAATGCCGTAAACGCTGGCGTTATCCAGCGAGTCCGCCAACTGCTCGATAGCAGTACCACGGTCGTCGGCGTGGACAATCACCTTGGCCAGCATGGGGTCGAAAAGGGCAGAGATTTCAAGCCCCGCTTCAATGGCATGGTCGATACGCAGGCCATCGCCTTGAGGGAAATCGACCTCCGTCAGCAGGCCTGCGCTGGGGCGAAAATCGTGCGCAGGGTCTTCTGCGTAAAGGCGCGCCTGAACCGCATGGCCGCTGGGGACGAGGTCTTTGGTGAGTGTCTCAAGATCAGGCAGTTTGCCTGCGCCGAGTTTTACCATCCACTCGACGATATCAATGCCGTACACCATCTCGGTGACGCCATGCTCCACCTGAAGCCGGGTGTTCACTTCAAGGAAATAGAACGCCTCGCGCTGGGTATCGTAAATAAACTCGACGGTACCAGCGCTGCGGTAGTTGACCGCTCTGCCCAGTTGAACGGCGGTTTCGTGGAGTGCCTGGCGAACGTGTTCCGCCAGGTTAGGCGCCGGGCACTCCTCGAGCACTTTTTGGTGGCGGCGCTGGGTGGAGCAGTCCCGTTCGCCGAGCGCCACCACACTGCCATTGCCGTCGCCAAACAGCTGCACCTCTATATGGCGGGCGCGGGCAATGTAGGCTTCCAGAAAGACGCCGCCATCGCCAAAGTTGCGCTCACCCAGGCCTTTGACCGAGTCAAAGGCGCGCTCGAGCTCGGCAGCGGTTTGGCATACCTGCATGCCAATACCGCCGCCACCGGCGGTGGACTTGAGCATCACCGGGTAGCCGACCTGCTCGGCGCTTTTGAGTGCTTCGTCAACGTTTTCAAGGAGCGCTGAGCCCGGTACCAGCGGCACACCCGCTTGCTCGGCCAGACTGCGGGCTTCGTGTTTTAAACCAAAGCGTTTTATCTGCTCGGTGGTGGGGCCCAAGAATACCAGCCCGGCGGCGTCGCAGGCGTCGATAAAGCGGGTGTTTTCCGACAGGAAACCGTAGCCGGGGTGTACTGCTTGCGCACCGCTTTGCTTGGCAATGGCGATGAGCTTGTCGATATCAAGGTAGGTCTCGCTGGCGCTGCCCTCGCCGAGCGAATAAGCCTCATCGGCCTGGTGGACGTAGGGGGCGTCGCGGTCGGCGTCGGCGTAAACCACCACGCTGCCCACCTCCATTATTTTCAGGGTACGTAAAATGCGCGCGGCAATGGCGCCGCGATTGGCAATCAAAACTTTGCTAAACGTTTTATTGATGGACATGGCACTGCCTGCAAACAAGGGCGGGTCGTCCCGCTGGATAGTCAGTCGCTTGAGGTCGTCCCCAGGCCTTAAGTCTCTATATCAACTGTCCCAAACCAACAGCTCGATGGGCGTGGGGTTGTAGCCGTTGCAGGGGTTGTTGAGTTGGGGGCAGTTGGAGACCAGCACGATCACATCCATCTCGGCGACCATTTCCACGTATTTGCCAGGTGCGGAAATGCCGTCTTCAAAGGTCAGCCCACCGTCGGCGGTGACCGGCACGTTCATGAAGAAGTTGATGTTGTGAGTGATATCCCGCTTGGTCAGGCCGAACTCCGGATGATTGGCGATGGCCTGCATCCAGTTATCGCGGCATGAATGCATATGGCGCTTTTCCAGGTCGTAGCGCACGGTGTTGCTTTCGCTGGCGCAGGCGCCGCCCAGGGTGTCATGACGGCCGCAGGTGTCGGCGCTGATGGTCAGCATGGCGCGCCCTTCGCTGGACATCAGCGTGGTGCCTGCGGTGAGGTAGACAGCGCCCTGTTCGCGCACCGTGTCCATGGCGCTGTAGCGCTCGCTGGTATCGTCGGCGCTGAAGAACAGGGTGTCGGCGGCCTGATTGCCCTCTAAGTCGAGAATACGCAGGGTTTGGCCGCGCTTTACGGTGCCGATGTAATGATCGCCCGCGTTAACGGTGGTGCGGCTCAGGGCATTTTCGGGGCGTAGGGTGCTTTCAATGATCATGGTATTCGTTCCCCCTTACAGGCCGAGGTGGTAGAGGCGGTTATTGGCGAAGCCGCGTGCGTTTTCGGGACGCGAGCGGTAGCAGGGGTCGTCTTCCGTGGGCGGCTCGGCGGTGCCGAGGGCAATATCGACGCCGCGGCGAGGGTAGTCCGCGCTGGGATCGAGCGGGTGGGGGCAGGTGTGCAGCAGTACCAGGGTGTCCATCTCGAAACGCAGCGTGATGCTTTGGCCGGGCTGGCAGTGGCCCGGCACGTAGCGCAACTTGCCCTCGTCGTCGCTCTCGACCCGGGCGAACAGGTTGAGGTTGGCGGCCATATCCCGGCGGCCCAGGCCATATTTGGCAAGCTCGATCAGAAAGGCGTCGAAGCCGGTGCGCGTCCAGTCGTTGTGGCCCTGCTGATAGCTGACCGGCTGCCAACCCTTGGTCAGTAAATGCTGGGGCATCAGGTTACCGCCTACGCTTTCGTGCCAGCCCAGGTCGTCGTGAGTAATGGAGGCAAAGATTCGCCCCATGTCCGAATAAAGACAGTGGCCCTGGGTCAGCTTGAAGGTGTGCTGGCACTTTAACGTGTCGGGCAGGTTTAAACGCTCGAGCAGGTTTTCCGGGTTGTAGCACAAAAGCCCGACGTTGCTGTCCGCTTGTTGGGCGGTCAGGGTCAGGGTGGCCCCACGGCGTAGGCGCAGCGACCAGTGATGACCGCCGGGTAAATGGGTGGTGTAGTCTGGTTCGCGCTTCATAGCAACGTCTCCTGGGTGTGGGTTTGCAGGCCGCCCTGCTGCAGTGTTTCCTTCAATGCTTCAGACGGGCGGTCTCGGGAGATGGGCAGGTCGTAGGTGATCGTGGCGCCATAGGCTTCCGGTGCCTGGGGGTCGTGGCGGGTTTTATCGAAGACCCAGAGCCGGGTGCCCAGCTCAAACGCCTCTTTGAGATCGTGGGTGATCATGAAGATGGTCAGCTGCTGCTCTTGCCACAGGCGGTTGATCAGCACGTGCATATCCTGGCGGATACCCGGATCCAGCGCGCCGAAGGGCTCATCGAGCAGCAAAATACGTGGCCGCATCATCAGCGCCTGGGCAATGGCCAGGCGCTGCTGCATGCCGCCGGAAAGTTCATGCGGGTATTTATCCAGGGCCTGGTCGAGGCCGACTTCTTCAATACGCTCGCGGGCTTTTTCAATCCCGCGACGCCTGGCGGCACCGAAACTCTTGCCCAGTAATTTAGAGCTGCGCAACTCATCGGCCATCATCACGTTGCCCAGCACCGTCAGGTGAGGGAACACCGAGTATTTCTGAAACACCACGCCACGGTCGGGGCCCGGCTCGTTGGGAATGGGGTGGTCGTCCAGCGTCAAGCGACCCCGTGAGGTGGCTTCGGTCCCCAGCAGCATTTTTAGGAAGGTGGTTTTGCCGCAGCCCGAGGCGCCCACAAGGGTGACAAACTCGCCGGATTCAACGCTGAAGTTGAGATTCTCGAGGACAACATGGTTGCCGTAATGCTTTTCTAACCGTTTGGCGGCCAGCAGGCTCATGCGTTGTCTCCTTCACTTGCGTGGTACCAGGGGAAGGCCAGGCGTGATACCCAGGCCAGCAGCTGGTCAAGCAGAAACGCCAGCAGAGTGATCCAGGCCACATAGGGTAAAATGACGTCCATGGAGAGGTAGCGGCGTACTAGAAAAATGCGGTAACCAAGCCCTTCCTGGGCGGCAATCGCTTCGGCGGCGATTAAAAACAGCCAGGCGGTGCCCATTGCCAGGCGGGTCGCGTTTAATAGCCGAGGGGTAAGCTGGGGCAGCAGCACCCTCAGCAATACTTGCCAAGAACTGGCGCCCAGCGTTTGGGCTTTAATCAGTTGTTCATCGGGTAGACGTAATGCATGGCCCTGAAGGTCGCGAATGAGAAAGGGCGTGACGCCAATCACAATCAGCGCGATTTTGGCGGCTTCACCAGTGCCAAAGGCAATAAACAGGATGGGCAATAGCGCCATGGGCGGAATCAGCGAAGCAACGGTAACCAGTGGGGAAAGCTTGGCGCGCACGAGGGGAAGCCCGCCATTTAATATGCCCACAATCAGGCCGATCAGTGCGCTGATGCCTACCCCAATGACAATACGCTCGAGGCTGGCGAGGGTATCGCTCCAGAGTAAAATTTCACCGGTGCGAGCATTCTCGGCGGTGGCCAGGTGGTGAAATGACTGCGCCATCTTGGCAGGTGTAGGCAGTAGGGGGTCGTTGGGGTTTTCCGCAAGCCTTGCATTAGAAAGGCTTAAATAGAGCATCCCCAGCAGTACAAAAGGCAGCAGACCCAAGAGCCAGCGGCCGCCCCTGGAGGGCGTTGAGTTAATTAATCGCTTCATGGCGGTGTCCACAGAAGATGCAAGCAGGGGGAGCGGCGAGCGCCGCTCCCATTGCGCGAATTACTGAGCGTCGAGATAAGCTTGAGTGAAGCTTGGATCGAAGCGCAGCCGCACATTGCTTTCATCGCCAAACACACCGCTGGGGGTTTCGATGCCGACGACGCCCGCATTGGGTGCCATGTCGCCGAGCAGACCGTGTTCAAAGCTGAATTCGGCGACCCTTTCCATGGTCTCGAGCAGGTCAGGGCTTTCAATCAATTCGAGGGCTTCGGCTGGGTCGGTATAGAGATATGTTGCGGCTAATTGCTCCTGATACCCTTCAAGATCAGTGCCCGCTGCATCGGCCATGAGTGTTAGCGCGTCTTCATCTCCGTTGGCCATTACCTCCATGACTTCGTACCAGGCCCCTACCAGCGCGTGGCCTAATTCCGGGTTTTCAGCAAGGGTTTGCGTATTCACGACCATGAGGTCAAGAATTTCGCCGGGAATTTCGGCAGAGGTGTACACCACGTTGGCATCCGGCATCTCGGCAATTGCACTGAGCTGAGGGTTCCAGGTGGTGACGGCTTCGGTGGATTCGCTCGAAAATAGGCCGACAATGTCAGCATCCGAGCTGTTGACGGTTTCGATGTCACGCTCTGTCAAGCCGATGCTTTCCAATGCGCGAGCCAATAAGTAATGCGACACGCTGAACTGGACAAGGTTGACGTCGAGGCCCTCGATATCCGCGAGGTCGTCATTGTCTTTCAGCACAATGCCATCGTTGCCATTGGAATAGTCACCGACGATTAACGCAGTGGAGTCGACGCCGCTGGCAGCCGGAAGCGTGAGGGCATCCATATTCGTCATGGCGCAGCCATCGACGTTGCCCGATGTATACTGGTTGATGGACTCGACGTAGTCGTTCACCTGCACCACATCGATGCTGATGCCGTACTCGTCGGCCCATTTGTCGACCACGCCTTCAACGTCGGCATAGGCCCAGGGCATCCAGCCGGCATAGATCGACCAGCAGACGCTGAATTCATCGCGTTCCTGCGCCTGGGCGGGCGTGATGGCAAGCGTTGATGCGAGTAGCGCGGCAGACAAGGGGGCGAGGGAGAAACTTTTTAGGGCGTTACGATTGGCAAGGGTCATGGCAGCCTCCAGCGGCTAAGGGAAAACTCGGGGGCATCGGCGCATCACTGCACCTTATCCTCCCGGGCTTTTGTCCCGCCGTGTAACCTACTGCCCAAGCAGTAGGTCGATTGCTCTCGGACCAGCCACAGCCATCAGGGGTCATACGTTGATGGTGTCGGAACCCTAGCGATCTATTGGAAACTCAATTGTTGGGCAGCGTTAGCCGCCAATACCCCGTTTGTTACGCCTAGATACACAGCAAAATCGTGGCCGATCCAATCTAAATCTTTTCTTTTCAGATAATTACAGTGAAGACGACGCTAGAGCGCCATAAGCATCGCCTCGATGTGTGTGCGTTAATGGTGCATAAGTGTTGGCTGCTGCACTGATTTGGGACGGCTGGGCATTAAAGCGGTGTCTTGCTGCCCTCGCCGGGAATTTCCCGCACTAGCCGCGGCATCAAGAATCCCGGCAACAGGTCGCGCAGCGCAGCCACCAAGTCACGGGCCTCTTCATCCGAGACATCAAAATGTGCAGCGCCCTGCACCGGATCCAGTGCGTGCAGGTAGTAGGGCAGAATGCCTGCTTCAAATAGCCGTTCCGACAGTGTGGCGAGGGCTGTTACGCCATCGTTAACACCCCGCAGCAGGACACTCTGGTTGAGTAGCGTCACTCCGGCCTGCTTAAGCCGCGCGCAGGCATCGACCACTGCCTGGTCGATTTCATTGGCGTGGTTGATATGCAACACCACGACTTTTTGCAGGCGAGTGGCAGATAGCCATCCGATCAGGGCGTCATCAACCCGGTCGGGAATCACCACCGGTAGACGCGTGTGAACGCGCAGCCGTTTGAGATGCGGGATGCTTTCAAGCTGCTCGACCAGCCAGGCCAGCTGGCGGTCATTGGCGGCTAGCGGGTCCCCCCCGGAGAGAATCGCTTCGTGAATGGAGGTGTCGGCGCGCAGGTAGTCGAGGGCTTCCTGCCACTGAGCCCTGGAGGGCGAGTTCTCGCTGTAGGGGAAATGGCGGCGAAAGCAGTAGCGGCAGTTGATGGCACAGTTAGGGCTGGCGATCAGCAGCACGCGGCCCGCATACTTGTGAATCAACCCTTTGGCAGGCTGATGATCCGCCTCTTCGAGGGGGTCGGTGACATAGTTTGGCGGTGTCAGGGCCTCGTCGTCGAGCGGCAGCACCTGACGCAGCAGCGGGTCATGGGGGTCGCCGGGGGTAATGCGCGACAAGTAGGCGTCGGGAACGCAGATATCAAACAGTTGATGGCCCGTGCGAGCACCCGGTAGCCATTCATCGCTCAACGCAAGCTGCTGGCACAGGGCCGCCGGGTTGCGAATCGCTTGCGACAGCTGCCGCTGCCAAGAAGGGGCTTGGGTAATAAGTCGCTCGTCGGCAATAATGATGTTCTCCTGCAAAAAAGACCTCCTTCGGGTTATCATGCGCGCACTTATTCAACAACGATCCTCAGAGGCGAAGCGACACCTCGCTTCAGTTACTGAAATGCATCATTGAGAGGCAATATGGCGAACTATTCTACCAACGAATTCAAGGGCGGTTTGAAAGTAATGCTCGACGGCGATCCTTGCTCGATCATCGAGAACGAGCTGGTCAAGCCGGGCAAGGGGCAAGCCTTTAATCGCGTCAAGCTACGTAACCTGATGACCGGCCGCGTGGGAGAGCGGACCTTCAAGTCGGGTGATTCGTTAGAGGGGGCTGACGTCATGGAGCTTGAGATGGAGTACCTCTATAACGATAGCGAAATGTGGTACTTCATGAAAACCGACGGCTCCTTTGAGCAGTATGCGGTGGAAAAGAAGGCGCTCGGCGAGACCGAAAAGTGGTTGAAGGAGCAGGTGCCTTATACCGTTACCTTGTGGAACGATAACGCCATTCACGTAGCACCGCCGAATTTCATTGAGCTGGAAGTGGTCGAAACCGACCCCGGTTTGAAAGGCGATACCGCCCAGGGCGGTTCCAAGCCTGCCACCTTGTCTTCGGGTGCCGTGGTGCGTGTGCCGCTGTTCATCAATGAAGGGGAAGTCCTGAAGATTGATACGCGCAGCGGAGAATACGTATCGCGGGCCTAGCAGCCTGTCGGACTTAACACTGATCTACTGCGAATCCCGGTATTTTGGCCAACTTTATTCGATCGATTTCGTTAAATAGCGAGCTATTCGCCTCAATCGATCGATAAATTTGGCTCAAAATCCGTGATTCTCGCGACGATCGGTCAAGCCCGACAGGCTGCTAAAAAGGCGCCAGGAACGCGATATAGTGACAGCCACGCCCTGGGGCGTGGCTTTGTTTTTGGGGAGAAAGGCCAATGACGGAAAGTTGGCGACCAACGGCCTCCATCGAGACGCTGCGTGAGCGAGCCCGTTTACTGGCGAGCGTGCGACGTTTTTTTGCTGCGCGCGATGTCCTGGAGGTGGAAACGCCGGTGCTGGGGCAGGGGGGAAGTACCGATGTCCACCTGGTGTCGCTGTCAACGATGGCACGTACGGATAGAGGCCATCGTCGGCTGTGGCTGCAAACCTCGCCCGAATTTCATATGAAGCGGCTGTTGGCAGCGGGTAGCGGACCCATTTTTCAGCTGGCAAGAAGCTTTCGTGATGGCGAAGTGGGCGCCCGGCACAATCTCGAATTCACCATGCTGGAATGGTACCGCCCAGGATTTACCTTGGCCGATCTGATCGACGAAACCACGGCGCTGGTCGCTAATATTCTGCCCCGCTTTCACGGCCCGGTAACGCACTACCGCTACCGACAGCTGTTCCACACCCATTTAGCGGTCGACCCCTTCACCAGTTCGCTGGAGACACTGCGGAGGCTCGCGGTCGAGTACGGTCAGATGCCGGCCCGTGCCATGGCAGAGGAGGGCCGCGATACCTGCCTTGATTTGCTGATGGGGCTGGTGATCGAACCGCAGTTAGGGCGTAATGAACTGAGCGTGGTGGTGGATTACCCGGCAAGCCAGGCGGCGCTGGCACGCCGCCATCAAGATGCTGACGGTGAGTGGGTCGCTTCACGCTTTGAGCTTTATCTGAACGGCATTGAATTGGCCAACGGTTACGATGAACTGACCGATGCGGCTGAGCAGCGCGCCCGCTTTATGGAAGATAACGCCGAGCGCCGCCGCCTGGGTTTGCCCGAGGTGGATATGGACGAACATCTACTGGCCGCCTTAGAGCACGGCATGCCGGAGGGGGCCGGGGTGGCGCTGGGCATTGACCGTCTGGTGCAACTGGCGCTTGGCAAAGCACGCCTGGAAGACGTGCTGTCGTTCTCGACGCCTAATTGCTAGCCATCACCGGATGAGCCCTCAATAACTCCCGAGCGACTCGCCCATGCTGACCATCGAGGCGAGGGGCAACTCTGTGAAGTTGAGCGCTTTGGCGAAGCACATCACCACCGTGGAGCCGAGCTTGAAGCGGCCCATTTCAGCGCCTTTTTCCAGGGTGATCGGTTGGCCAAACTGCATGCGCTGAGGATGGCCGGAAAGAGGCGTCACCTGGCCCGACCAGACGGTTTCGATCGCCGCGACGATCATGGCGCCCACCAGCACCATGGCCAATGAACCCTGCTCGGTATCAAAGATGCACACCAGGCGCTCGTTACGGGCGAATAGCCCCGGCACATAGTTGGCCGTGGCCTGGTTGACCGAGAACAGCCGCCCGGGCACATAGACCATTTCCCGCAAGGTGCCGGTGACCGGCATATGTACCCGGTGGTAGTCCTTCGGCGAGAGATACACGGTCGCAAAGCTGCCGCCGAGGAATTCCTCGGCCAGTGCCGTATCACCGCCGAGCAGGGTTTGCGCAGAGTAGGTATGCCCTTTGGCCTGCACCAGTTGGCCGGCCTGGAGGCGGCCATACTGGGAAAGGGTGCCGTCGGCGGGGCTGATGATGCCTTCGTGAATCGGACGGGCATCGGCCTTTAGCGCGCGAGTGAAAAAGTCGTTAAAGGTGGCATAGGCCGTCGGGTCAGGCTCCAGGGCCTGGCTCATATCCACGTTGAAGCGCTTGATAAAGGCGTTGATCAGGGTGTTTTTTACCCAGGGATTGTCGCACTGGGCAAATTTCCCTGTCAGCCGCGACAGGGCATGCTGCGGTAATGGGTACTGAAGCAGGGAAAAAGCGTGTTGGGAAACAGTCACAGTGGTGTTTTCACTTCTCAATCGGTGTGTCGTCGCGGTTGCCCCATTCACCCCAGGAGCCCGCATAGCCGCGCATATTGAATCCCAGTGCCTTGCCGACCAGCCAGGTAAAGCTGCTGCGGTGGTGGCTCTGGCAGTGGGTGGCGATTTCCATTTCAGGGGTCAGGCCGAGCGCATCCAGCTCGGTAACCAGTTCGGCATAATCGCGGATGCGCAGCGCACGGTGGCGATCCATGACGTTCAGCCAGTCCATGTTGACCGCCCCCGGAATATGCCCCAGGTGCTTGTTGTTACCCTTCTCACCCTCGTATTCGGCGGTTGAGCGTGCATCCCAGATGGCAAACTGTTTATCGTCGAGCTTCTGTTTGATCTCGTCGCAGGTAATCAACGCCTGGGGGTTCAGGATTTCGGCGTGATAATCGCTGGGTGTCGGCGCCTTGGGTTCGGTGCTTTCTTCAAGCCCTTCATCGCGCCAGGCGTGTATGCCGCCGTTCAGGTAGGAATAGCGGGTATGGCCGACAAGTTCCAGCGTCCACAGTAGCCGCGCCGCCCAGCCGCCGCCTTCGTCGTCGTAGGCGACGACATGGGTATCACGGGTAAGGCCCAGCGCGCTGAACAGCCGCGAAAGCGCCTCAACGCTGGGAACGTCGCTGGGCACAGGCCCTTCGCCCCGCATCAAATGGCGAAAATCGAGGAAAACCGCGCCGGGCACATGGCCCTGGCGATAGCTGTCGGCGTTTACCGGCACATCGATGATGAGTAGCTGAGGGTCGCCCAGGCACGCCTGAAGCTGCTCGGGCTCAACAATCAGCGGTAGCACGTTGGTTTCAGACGAATGGCGCTCGGTGCTCATGGGCGACTCCTTATGGGTTCAGCGTTCAGGCTATCAACAATACGCCTGTAGCTGGCAAATCGTTCTGGATGGATGTTGCCTGCCTCGACCGCTTCAAGTAAAGCACAACCCGGCTCAGCGCGATGGCGGCAGTCGCGGAACCGACAGTGGCCGATAAACGGCCGGAACTCAATGAAACCGTCGGTGACCGCCTGTTCATCAAGATGGATCAGGCCAAATTCACGAATACCGGGCGAATCGATCAATTCGCCGTCGACGACCTCATCCGTGCGCATGGCATAAAGCCTTGCCGTTGTCGTTGTATGGGTGCCTTTGCGTGAATCCTCGGACAGCGCGCCGATGCGCAGGCTTTCATCGGGCAGCAGCAGATCGATGAGCGATGACTTGCCCACGCCGCTCTGGCCGACAAATACCGACGTGCGTCCTTCGAGCTGGCGGCGTAACGCATCAAGCCCTGAATCTGTCGCGGTGGTCGTGCGCACCACGGTATAACCCAAATCGCGGTAGCGCTCCAATAGCTGCCCCAACTCGCCACCATCGCCCGGTAGCAGATCGGTTTTATTGAGCACCAGCACCGGTGCAATGCCAGTGGCTTCGGCAGCCACCAAGTAACGGTCGATCAAATTGGGGTGAGGCGCGGGTTCGACGGCAAAAACGATGAGTATCTGGTCAATATTAGCGGCCACTGGCTTGAGCAGGCCGCGCGCATCAGGGCGCTTGAGAACGCTGGCACGTTCATCGCGGGCCACCACCACCCCGGAGCCTTCCTGGCCTGCCCGCCAGATGACCCGGTCACCGGTTACCAGTCCCTCAAGGTTGGCACGCAGGTGGCAGCGCACAGGCACGCCATCGGCATTGCGTACCTCCAGCGTACGGCCAAAATGCGCCATTACGCGACCCGGCTGCTCGGCACCGTATTCACCGGCGGCAAGCTTCTCGGCATCCTGTGTATCGCGCTTTTCAGCGCGCTGGGCGCGTTCTGCCTGGACCTTCTCGACCCGCCAGCGTTGCTGACGGCTTAATTTACGTTTGCTCATGACCACCCGATGCTCGGTACAATGGCATCATTGTACCTGTTAACTGCCGCTGGGTAACTTGATATACCCACTACCGTTGGAGAGCACTATGAGCGAACATGTTGCACCGCGTGATGACCGGCTGGTCTGGATTGACCTGGAGATGACCGGGCTGGACCCCGACAAGGAGCGCATCATTGAAGTGGCCACCCTGGTGACCGACGCGAACTTGAACGTCGTGGCGGAAGGGCCGGTGATCGCGGTCAAGCAGCCCGATAGCCTGCTGGCGCAGATGGATGACTGGAATCAAAAGACCCACGGTGAATCAGGGTTGGTGGCTCGAGTGAAGGCCAGCGCGGTGGAAACGGCTGAAGCAGAACAGCAGACGCTCGACTTTCTACGCCAGTACGTAACGCCGGGTTCCTCGCCCATGTGCGGCAACAGCATCCATCAGGACCGGCGTTTTCTGGAGCGTGAAATGCCTGCGTTGTGGGCGTTCTTTCACTACCGCAATCTGGATGTCTCCACCGTGAAAGAACTGGCCAAGCGCTGGAACCCTGGCGCACTGGCAGGGTTCAAGAAGCAAAACGTCCACTTGGCAATGGACGATATCAAAGAGTCGATTGCCGAGCTTTCCCATTATCGCAGCACGTTTTTGCGCCTCGAGATGCAGAGCGACGAAGAGGAATAGGTATCTAATGACGGCTAGGAGGCGGCGGTGGCAATGCATGTTGCGCGCTTGAAGCGCTGTTCTTCCAGCGCCCAGGCAACGTGTTCGCGTACCAGGGCGCTGGGGTAGGCGCGCCGTGACCAGAGTGCCGTTTCAACGGCTTCGCTCCAGGGCGCATTGCCAAGGCCAACAGCAATATTACGCAGCCAGCGCTCGTAGCCGATGCGGCGGATGGGGCTGCCTGCGGTTTTGGCCAGGAATTCCTCTTCTCCCCAGGCAAACAGGCGAACCAGCGAGGCGCGGTCAAGATCATGGCGCGGCGCGAAATCGTCTTCCTGAGTCGCGCGTGTAAAGCGGGTGAAGGGGCATACCAGTTGGCAGTCGTCGCAGCCATAAATGCGGTTACCCATGGCACGCCGATATTCAACGGGAATGCTACCGTGCAGCTCGATCGTCAGGTACGAAATGCACTTGCGTGAATCAATGACCTTGTCATCGACGATGGCGCCGGTGGGGCAGGCGGTGCGGCAGGCGCTGCAACTGCCGCAGTGCTCTTCTTCAAAGGGGGCATCGACGGGCAGTGGCAGGTCAGTGTACAGCTCGCCCAGGAAAAACAGTGAGCCGGCCTTGGGATTGAGCAGCATGGCGTTCTTGCCAAACCAGCCAAGGCCGGCTTTCTGAGCCAGCGCCCGTTCCATGACCGGTGCAGAATCGACAAAGGCACGGTAGCCAAACGCACCGACCTCGTGCTCGATCTGTTTCGCCAACTGTGCCAGGCGCTTGCGCATCAATTTGTGATAGTCCCGGCCAAGGGCATAGCGCGACACATAGGCGCGGTTGGGTTGGCCGAGCACCTTGGTGCTTTCCACCTCGGCGGGGAGGTAATCCATGCGCACGCTGATCACCCGCTGCGTACCGGGTTCCAGTTCGGCCGGGCGGGTGCGCTTGGTACCGTGTTTGGCCATGAAGCCCATTTCACCGTGGTACCCTTTGTCCAGCCAGGCGTGTAGGTGCGCTTCATGGGCCTCCAGCTGGGTGTCGGTAATGCCCACCTGCTGAAAGCCAAGCTCACGCCCCCAGGTTTTAATGAGATCGGCAAGGCCTGCAAGGGTGTCGTCTGAAAGCATGGGGCGCGCCGCTTCGTCGCAAAAAAAGAAAAGCCAGAGAAAATTGGGCGTTGATACTCAACGGTTAGGCATCAGCCGCGCTATGCTAACGCATTGCTGGCCGTCACAACATGTGGAAGGAGAGATCGTGTCTCGCTTAACAACGTCTAGGTTACGCCCTCTTTATAAAGCCGCTCAAGTGCGCGAGCTTGATCGGCGCACGATTGCCGGGGGCATCGATGGTTTTGCCTTGATGCAGCGCGCGGCATCGAGTGCGTGGCACAGTTTCCGCTCCCGCTGGCCCCAGGCGCGTAGCGTCACGGTGCTGTGCGGCAGCGGCAACAACGGCGGTGATGGCCATGTGCTGGCGGCGCTGGCGATGCAGTCGGGGCTCAAGGTCCAGCGTATTTCGTTAAAGCCGCTGGACGAACTGAAGGGCGATGCTTTTCGTGCCGCGCAACTGGCCAGTCAAGCTGGCGTGAGCTGCGAGGAGTGGCATCCCGCGACGGTGTTGTCGGGTGAAATGATCGTCGATGCACTGCTGGGCACCGGCCTGAATGGCGAGGTGTCGGGGCGATATCAGCGGGCTATTGAGCTGATCAATGCAGCTTCCCAGCCGGTGTTATCGATTGATATTCCGTCAGGGTTGGCGGCCGATACGGGGGCGGTACTTGGCGTGGCGGTGGAAGCCGCCTGCACGGTGACGTTTATCGGCGACAAGATTGGTCTGCATACCGGAGAAGCACCCGCTTACACGGGCGAAATCGACTTCCGTCCGCTGAGTGTCAAGGCCCAGGCGTTTTTTGACATTCCGCCCACCGCCTGGCGTCTTGATGAAGACATGCTCAGCGAGGCGTTCAGACCCCGCTCGCGGACCAGCCACAAGGGCCGTATGGGGCACGTACTGGTCATGGGGGGCGCGCCAGGCTTCGGCGGTGCGGCGTTGCTGGCGTCTCAGGCCGCGGCGCGCTTGGGGGCGGGCAAAGTCAGTCTGGCAACCGCTGCCGAGCACATTACCGCCAGCCTGGTGCGCTGCCCGGAAGTCATGGCTCATGCGGTTCGCGGCGGGGCGGACGCCAGTGAATTGCCGCACCAGGCCGATGCGGTGGTAGTCGGGCCGGGACTTGGGCAGGCTGCCTGGGGGCAGGCGGTGCTGCAGAGTGCGCTCCAGGCGAGCGTGCCGCTGGTCGTCGATGCCGATGGGTTGACGCTGTTGGCACGGCACTGGCCTGATTTACGCCGTGATGACTGGGTGCTTACGCCTCATCCAGGCGAGGCAGCCCATTTGCTGGGCTGTTCGGTGGAGGATATCCAGACGGATCGACCGGCCGCGGCTCAGGCGCTCCAGCGCGCGCGAGGTGGCGTGGTGATACTCAAGGGGGCGGGCAGTCTGGTGGCAGGCCCCGGCGGCTTGATGGTATGTCCCTATGGCAACCCTGGGATGGCCAGTGGCGGCATGGGGGATGCGTTGAGCGGGATGCTGGGCGCGCTGATTGCCCAGCGGGGCGATATCGAAACCAGTGCCTGGCTAGGCACCCTGGTGCATGCGTTGGCGGCAGATCGAGCGGCGGCAGCGTTCGGTGAGCGTGGCTTGCTGGCGAGCGATCTGGCATTCTATGCGCGAGAATTAATTAACCCGTGAAGGCAGCCCAAATGCAGGTGCAACTGGATAATGAACAAGCTCAGGTCGCTTTCGGTGAAGCCCTGGGTAACGTATTGCAGGGACGCGGGCGTATTTATCTGGAAGGCGACTTGGGGGCAGGGAAAACGACGCTGACCCGCGGTGTATTGCGGGCCTATGGCTATCAGGGGGCGGTCAAGAGCCCCACTTATACGCTGGTGGAGCCTTATGAACTGGCCGGCCAGCGGCTTTACCATCTGGACCTGTACCGCTTGTCTGACCCTGAAGAGCTCGAGTTTATCGGCGGACGTGAGGTATTGGCAGATGATGCGCTGTGCTTGATTGAATGGGCAAGCCGGGGCGAGGGCTGGCTGCCCGCGGCGGATGTCTGCCTGCAATTGACGGTGGACGAGCCCGGACGCAGAGCCCGGATAAGTGCCGGTAGCGACTTCGGCGAAAAGGTGCTGGCCACGTTAGCTGACCGCTTGTCTGGCTGTCCCCGGCAGGACGGTGTGTTTCAATGGTCATAAGCGCGATGGGGAACAGTGCAAAGGTGATGAAGGTGTTGTCATTTCGCCAGATGGCGCTGAGCGTTGTGGCGATCATATCGGTGGGTCTTTGGACGTCGCTTCAGGCGGCTAACGTTGAGGGCATGCGACTCTGGGCGGCGCCCGACCATGCGCGCTTGGTTTTCGACCTGTCGGGCGCGACATCGGCTGACGTATTTTCCCTGGATAACCCCGCTCGGCTCGTCATCGACCTGGAAAACAGCCAGCTTGAAGCCGACCCTGATAGCCTGTCGCTTGAAGACAGCGCCATCAGCGCGCTGCGCACCGGAACCCGCGAAGGTAACGGGTTACGCGTAGTTCTCGAACTCAATCGTGACGTTGAGCCGCGCCATTTTACACTGGCACCCAACGACCAGTACGGGCACCGGCTTGTGGTCGATCTGGAGTATCCTGGTGAAAGTGCGGTGGAAAACCCTATCGACCCTATCGAAGCGATGATTCGCGAGCAGGAAATCCAAGCTCGTCGCGCCAGCGTCCAGGCCAAGGTGGGCGATAGTGAACAAGCGTCTTCATCGGCACCGGGTGAGCAGTCGACATCCGAAGAAGCCAAGCCGCATCCCAGGCGCGATATCATTATCGCCGTGGACGCCGGTCATGGCGGTGAAGACCCAGGGGCAATCGGCCCGTCGGGTACCCGTGAAAAAGACGTCGTACTCGATATCAGCCAACGTCTGGCCGATACCATCAATGCGGCCGACGGTTTCAAAGCGGTAATGATTCGCGATGGCGACTATTATCTTGGGCTGCGTCAACGAACCCAGCTCGCCCGTGAACAGAAAGCCGACTTTTTTGTCTCGATTCATGCGGATGCCTTTACCAGCCCGCGTCCACAGGGAAGTTCTGTGTACGCGCTTTCTCAGCGCGGCGCAACCTCAGAAACGGCGCAGTGGTTGGCCGACAGTGAAAACCGCTCCGACCTGATTGGTGGAGTGGATGGCAACCTGTCTCTGCGCGATAAAGACCAGGTTTTGCGGGGTGTGCTGCTGGATTTAACCATGACGGCGACGCTCAACGACTCGCTGTCGATTGGCAGTCAGGTGCTTGACCAACTAGGCCGGGTGAACCGGTTGCATAAGTCCCGGGTCGAGCAGGCGGGCTTTATGGTGCTCAAGTCGCCCGATATACCGTCATTGCTGATTGAGACGGGGTTTATATCCAACCCGGAAGAAGAGCGACGCCTACGCGACCCTGTGCACCAGCAAGGGGTTGCCGAGGCTATCTTTGGCGGCCTGCAGAGCCATTTTGAGCGCTATCCACCGCCCGCCAGTCTGCTGGCCTGGCAGCGTGACAATCAGCGCCGTACAGGTGGCGATGAGTATCGCATCCAGTCCGGCGATACGCTGTCGGCGATCGCCGTTCGCCATGGCGTGCCGGTAAACCAGTTAAAGCAGGCGAACGACCTCAACGGGGATGTTATCCGGGTGGGGCAAGTATTGCGTATTCCCAGTTCATGAGGTGCTGTATTGACTGAAACGACGTCCGCTATACCGCGTATACAGGTGCTGGACCCGCGGTTGGCGAACCAGATTGCCGCGGGAGAAGTGGTCGAGCGACCGGCCTCGGTGACCAAGGAACTGATCGAAAACGCCATTGACGCAGGCAGCCAGCGCATTGAAGTCGATATTGAAGCGGGCGGGGCGCGGCTCATCAAGATCCGCGACGATGGTGTCGGCATTGGCGAGCAGGATCTGCCGTTGGCACTTGCCCGCCATGCCACCAGTAAAATCGATAGCCTGGAAGACCTGGAAGGCGTCAGCTCACTGGGTTTTCGCGGCGAAGCACTGGCGTCAATCAGCTCGGTATCGCGCCTGGAGCTGGTGTCCAATGCGCTGGACGACCCGCGCCAGGGTTGGCGAGTGGTGGCTGAGGGGCGTGGCATGGAGACGCGGGTAACGCCGGCGCCTCATCCTCGAGGCACCAGCGTGTCGGTTCGCGACCTGTTTTTTAATACCCCCGCGCGACGTAAATTTCTACGTACCGAAAAAACCGAATTTGCCCACGTCGAGGAAGCTTTCCGCCGCCAGGCCCTGTCGCGCTACGACATTGCCTGGACCCTGCGGCATAATCAGAAAGTGGTCCATCAACTGCCATCGGGCGATACGGAAACGGCCCGTGAGCGGCGTATTGCCTCGCTGCTCGGCAATAACTTTATTGAGCACGCACGCTACATCGAGCGCGAAGCCGGCGCGCTTCGCCTGAGCGGTTGGGTAGGCTTGCCCACTCACTCCCGCGCCCAGGCGGATCAACAATACTTTTTTGTTAACGGTCGTGTGGTGCGCGATCGGCTGGTTGCCCATGCCGTTCGACAGGCGTACCGCGATGTTCTCTACAACGGGCGCCATCCGGTCTTTGTCCTTTACTTGACGCTTGACCCCGATGTGGTGGATGTCAATGTTCATCCTACCAAGCACGAGGTGCGTTTCCGCGACGGGCGGATGGTGCACGATTTTCTTTATTCAAGCCTGCACCACAGCCTGGCAGACGCCCGGCCCAACGCCGAAGACCCAAACGCGGCTTCGTCAGCGCAGGCAACGACCCCCGAAGAGACGCCGGGCGAGTCTGCCCGCTGGCAACAGCAGGGCATGGCGCTGCCACCCTCAGCGTCTCCCTCAGCCGACCGGCACCCGGATGGTGAACGGGTGCGCCGTTTCATGCAAGGGTATCAGGCGTTGCACCCTGACCATGAAGAGACGTTGCTGACGCCCCAGTCGACCGCCCATGAGGGCGCGCTCGGCAAGGCGCAGGGCGATGTGCGCGAAATGCCGCTGTCCATGCCGGAGGCTGATCCTACCAGTGCGCCGCCGCTGGGGTTCGCCCTCGGTCAGCTTCATGGGGTCTATATATTGGCGCAGAACGTCCATGGCCTGGTGCTGGTGGATATGCACGCCGCCCACGAGCGCATCGTCTACGAGCGCATGAAAAACCAGTTGGCCGCGTCACAGGGTATCGACACCCAGCCGTTACTGGTGCCCGTGTCATTGGCCGCCAGCCGCAGCGAGGTGGCCACCGTGGAAAGTGAACGCGATGCGATCGCCAAACTGGGGGTGGAACTGGATGTGGCGGGGCCCGAAACCCTGCTGGTGCGGCAGCTTCCGGCCATGCTAGCGCAGGCGGATCCCGAGGCGCTGGTACGTGAAATGCTTGAAGAACTGGCCCGTTTCGGGCGTACACACCAGGTCGAAGCGCGCATCCACGAACTGTTATCGACCATGGCATGTCACGGAAGCGTACGCGCCAATCGGCGACTGACGCTGGATGAAATGAATGCGCTGCTACGCGACATGGAACGCACCGAGCGTAGCGACCAGTGCAATCATGGCCGTCCGACCTGGACGCAAATGGACATGAAAGCCCTGGATAGGCTATTCATGCGCGGCCAGTAACGGCTATGTTGGGGTTAGGTATGGTGAGCGGAGTTTTACCAGCGAATGGCTGATACACGCCCGTGGGCAATTTTTTTAATGGGGCCGACCGCCTCGGGGAAAACCGATACCGCCATAGCGCTGCATGAGCGTTTGGGTTGCCCGTTGATCAGTGTCGATTCGGCGATGGTGTATCGCGGTATGGATATCGGTAGTGCCAAGCCCAGTGCCGATGAGCTTGCCCGCGCGCCTCACCGATTGATCGATATCCGCGACCCGGCCGAGCCGTATTCGGCGGCCGATTTTCGCTGTGATGCGCTCGATGAGATGCGACAAATCAGCGCGGCGGGCCAGGTGCCGTTGCTGGTAGGCGGTACCATGCTTTACTACAAGCATCTCATCGAAGGTGTCGCCAATCTGCCCTCGGCGGACGCTTCCATCCGCAAAGAGTTGGAGGCGAGATGGCAGTCAGAAGGGCTTTCAGCCCTGCACCGAACATTGGCGGAAGTGGATCCGCCTTCCGCGCAGCGTATCCATCCCAACGACCCGCAGCGTCTCATGCGTGCTCTGGAGGTGTACTACGCCAGTGGTCGTCCGATGAGCGCATTATGGGCGGAACAGCAGCCGGAAACCTTTCCCTGGCGGGTGTTGTCGATAGGATTGTTGCCCGCAGACCGGGCGATATTGCACCAGCGCATCGCCCAACGGTTTGAAATGATGCTGGCAGAGGGCTTGATAGATGAAGTTGCCGCCCTCAAACAACGCAGTGACTTGCATGGTAATTTGCCTGCCATTAAAAGCGTTGGTTACCGACAGGTTTGGGATTACCTGGAAGGCCGTTATGATGGCGCAATGCTACGCGAGCGCGGCATCATCGCTACCCGACAGCTCGCCAAGCGGCAAATTACTTGGCTGAGGCGTTGGCCGTCACTGCATTGGATCGATACTCTGCAGCCCGACGCCTTGGACAAGGTACTGAAAATCGTGCGCGGAAGCGGTGCTTAGCGTAAGATAGAAGGTTCGTAAGTCATGATTTCGAGTGGCCGAGCGAGCAGGCCTTTGGCCAATAAGATGTCGGCGTAGCACCAGTTGGGCACGCCATCCATAATTAACCCCCAACGACAGTTTTAGGGAGAGCAACATGTCCAAAGGGCAGTCCCTTCAAGACCCGTACCTGAATATTTTGCGCAAGGAGCGCATTCCGGTCTCTATTTTCCTGGTCAACGGCATCAAGCTGCAGGGCCAGATCGAATCGTTTGACCAGTTTGTCATCTTGCTGCGCAATACCGTCAGCCAGATGGTTTATAAACATGCGATTTCAACCGTCGTACCATCACGAAATGTGCGGTTGCCTGCACAGGATCCGGCCGCTCCGGACGAAGATGAGTAACACGGTGGGATCCGCAAAACAGTCCATGAGGTATTGATTGTTTTTTGAACGCCCTGAAGCCGGAGAAACGGCAGTGCTTGTTCACGTTGATTTTCAGGATGAACAAGCGCGCGAAGACCCGGGTGAGTTTTTAGAGCTCGTACGTTCTGCCGGTGCAGAAGCTGCGACGTTGCTCACGGCCAGCCGACACCGCCCTGATTCGCGCACTTTTATCGGGTCGGGCAAGTTGGAAGAGCTGCGGGCAATGCTCGCAGCTCACCAGGCTGAGCTGGTCATCTTTAACCATGGTCTAGGCCCATCGCAGCAGCGTAACCTTGAGCGTGAGCTCAAATGTCGCGTGCTGGACCGGACGGGCCTGATTCTGGATATTTTTGCACAGCGTGCACGCACCCATGAAGGTAAGCTACAGGTTGAGCTTGCTCAGCTTGAATACGTATCCACGCGCTTGATTCGCGGGTGGACTCACCTGGAGCGTCAGAAGGGCGGTATTGGTCTGCGCGGCCCGGGTGAAACACAGTTGGAAACCGATCGGCGGCTCCTCCGTGGCCGTATCAAATCGATTAACAAGCGACTTGATAAAGTACGCAGCCAGCGTGAACAGAACCGCCGAGCCCGTGCGCGGGCTGAGATTCACAGCGTCTCGCTGGTCGGCTATACCAACGCAGGAAAATCAACCCTCTTCAATGCATTAACGCAGTCGCACGTGTATGCTGCCGATCAGTTGTTTGCAACGCTTGACCCGACATTGAGACGTCTGGAAATTGAAGATGTAGGGCCTGTCGTGATGGCCGATACCGTCGGTTTTATCCGTCACCTGCCCCACAAGCTCGTGGAAGCGTTTCAGGCCACGCTTCAGGAAGCGGCTGACGCAACCCTGCTGGTGCATGTCATCGATGCTGCTGACCCTGACCGTGACCTTAACGTCGAGCAGGTCGAGCGTGTGCTGGAAGAAATTGGTGCCGAGGATGTCCCGGTACTGAAAGTCATGAATAAAATTGACAAGCTGGACAGCGCGCCCCGCATTGAGCGTGATGGGCAGGGAAGGCCGGATGTCGTGTGGCTTTCAGCTCAGGAAGGCAAGGGGCTAGCGTTACTCCACGAAGCGCTCACGGAGCGCCTGGCAAGCGATGTCATTGGCTTTTCGCTAACGTTAGCCCCCGAGCAGGGCAAGCTACGTGCGGGTCTTCACGAATTGAATGCCGTGCAGGAGGAAGCATTCGATGAACAGGGACGTTCGGTGTTGAACGTGCGTTTACCGCGCCGCGACTTTAACCAGTTGATGGCGCAGCTTGGCGAACGCGCCAATACCTATTTGCCCGCCGATCTGCGCGAAACGAGCGAATGGTGAGCTCTTTTGGCAGCGGATGGGTACGAGCGCCCGGTCAGTGACCGAACAAGCTTCAGATTGCATAATACTAAATTGCGCTGTGGCCCCGTGTTAATGTCGGGGTCTAAGCGTGAGTGAATACCTCAGTGGAGACGAAGTATGGCCTGGAATGAGCCCGGTGGTGGCAACCAGCATGACCCTTGGAGTGGTGGTGGCCGACGAGGCGGTAGCGACGGCGGTGGAAACCGCGGTGGCAATAACGATGGCAACAACGGCAACAAAGGAGGCAACAACCAAGGCCCCCCCGATCTCGACGAAGCGCTGAAGAAGTTTCAGGACAAGTTGAGTAGCATGCTCGGTGGTGGCAAGAAATCCGGCGGTGGTGGTAACAAGGGCAGCGGTGGCGGCAAGCCTCGTAATGTCTTTGCGCTACCAGGCTTGTTGATCATTGTCGCACTGGCGATCTGGGGCGCAATGGGCTTTTATCTGGTAGACCAGTCTGAGCGTGGTGTTGTGCTCCGCTTTGGTGAATATCAGGATATCGTGACGCCAGGCCTGCAGTGGAATCCGCCGTTGATCGATGAAGTGCGGATGGTCAACGTGACGCGCGTGCGCTCATTGACGCAGACTCAGTCGATGTTGACCCGCGATGAAAACATCGTTGAGGTGGAAATTTCTGCCCAGTACCGCGTCGCCGACCCGCGCGACTTTGTGCTCAACGTCCGCAATCCGGCACTGTCGATCGACAACGCTCTCGACTCGGCCCTGCGTCATGTCGTCGGCGGCACTGACATGATCGACATCCTGACCTCAGGTCGTGAGATTCTGGGCAGCTCGGTCACCAGTCGTCTGCAGTCTTATCTGGACAACTACGGGGTGGGGATTCAACTGCAAACCATCAACATCGAATCTACCTCTGCACCGCAGCCCGTCATTGATGCGTTCGATGATGTTATCCGTGCTCGCGAGGATCGCCAGCGCCTGATCAACCAGGGCATGGCATATGCCAACGCGATTATCCCTGAAGCCCAGGGTCAGGCACAGCGCGTGGTTGAGCAGGGGCAAGGTTATCGTGAGTCCGTGGTTGCCGAAGCCCAGGGTCAGGCCAACCGCTTTAACTCCTTGCTGGCTGAATACCAGAATTCGCCGGATATCATGCGTGAACGCATGTACCTTGATGCCATTGAAGAAGTCTTTGGTGAAACGCCCAAGGTGCTGCTGGATGTCAGTGATAACGCGCCGATGATGTATCTGCCTCTTGAGCAGTTGAACCGTGGCCAGCGCGCCAGTGGCGCATCGCAGCAGAGCAACACTGACGGTGTCGACCCCCGAGTGCTGGAAAGCTTGCAAAGCAGTAATAGCCAGAGTGGTAACCCTTCATCCAGTAGCAGCTCTATCCGCAGGGAGGGCCGGTAAATGATCAATAATCGATCCCTGCTAATCGTTGGCGGTATTGCCGCTGTCGCATGGCTTGCCAGTAATACGCTTTATGTCGTCGATGAAACCGAGCGTGCCGTAAAGTTACGCTTCGGTGAAGTCGTCGAAGAAAACATCCAGCCCGGTCTGCACGCCAAGATGCCGATTGCGCAGACCGTACGCACCTTCGATACGCGCCTGTTGACGCTGGATACCGATACCAGCCGCTATCTGACCCTCGAGCAGAAAGCGGTCATTGTCGATTCCTACGTTAAGTGGCAAGTGGTCAACCCCACGCGCTATTACGAGGCCACGGCCGGTGATGAGATGATGGCGACTCGCCTGATTCAACCGCGTGTCGACGAGAGTCTGCGTAACGAATTCGGTCGACTGAACCTTCAGCAAATCATCGCCGAGCAGCGTGACGACCTGATGGATGGCCCGACCGAAGATCTTGACTCGCTGATGCGCGAGGAGCTTGGTGTGGCGATTCGCGACATTCGTATCAAACGTATCGACCTGCCTGAAGACGTATCGGCAGCGGTATTTGAGCGGATGCGTTCAGAACGCGAGCGTGAAGCCCGTGAATGGCGTGCTCAGGGCCAAGAAGAGGCCGAACGCATCCGTGCGAACGCGGATCGTCGCCGTCAGGTTCTGCTTGCTCAGGCCAATGAACGCTCTGAAACACTGCGTGGTGAAGGTGATGCCCAGGCGGCTGCCATCTTCTCTGAGGCCTATAGTCAGGATCAGGAGTTCTTCACCTTCTGGCGCAGTCTGAATGCCTATCGCGAGAGCTTCTCGGGTGATGACAATCTGCTGGTGCTGGAGCCAAGTAGCGACTTCTTCCGCTACCTACGCAGCGCCATACCTGACGAAGGCAGTTAAGCCATTGGCGCAGGCCCCGTCGGACATCGGCGGGGTTCAACGCGTCACAAAACGTGGTAGACTTTATCAACCGGGCGTTGCCCGGTTTTTTTGTGGCCCTATGTCATTGGGCCTTCATTATTGTCGTCTCGCAGGATTGTTCACATGACCATTGCTGACCGCTGGCTATTGCCCGACGGCATGGACGAAGTGCTGCCGCCTCAGGCAAGCCGTATGGAAGAGCTACGCCGGACGTTGCTGGATCTATACCATGGCTGGGGCTATGACCAAGTCATGCCACCGCCGGTGGAGTTTCTGGACTCTCTGCTTACCGGCACGGGAACCGACCTGGACCTCCAGACCTTCAAGTTGACCGACCAGTTGACGGGGCGGATGATGGGTGCGTCGGCGGACGTCACGCCTCAGGTGGCGCGAATGGACGCCCATTCGCTTAAACGCCAGGGGCCGGTGCGCCTGTGCTATTGCACCAACGTATTGCGTGCCAAGGCAGATCAGCACCAGGGGGGACGCAGTCCCGTCCAGGTGGGAGTCGAGCTGTTTGGCCACGCCGGGCTTGATGCCGACAAGGAAATTATCCACCTGGCGTTGTCCAGTCTGCAGGCGGCAGGTGCCCAGGAGGTCCACCTGGCGCTGGGGCATATCGGTATCTATCGGAGCCTGGTAGAGGCGGCGGAATTGAACGCCGAGCAGGAAGCGCAGCTGTTTGACGCCCTGGCGTTGAAGTCACCGGGCCTGCTGGCAGAAAACGTCAGTGCCAGCGTGACAGATCCTGCCTTGGCCGAGATGCTATTAGCCCTGGGCGAACTGCATGGGGATGCCGATATTTTGCTTCAAGCGCGCGAACGCCTGGCGGGTGCGCCCGCATCGGTGGTTGCGGCGCTGGACCAGCTGGATGCCCTCTATCAAGGTGTGCTCGCACAGTTTGATGTGTCGTTGTATTTTGATCTTGCCGAGTTGCGCGGCTATCAATACCACACCGGCATGATGTTTGCGGCTTATGTGCCAGGCTACGGCCATGCCCTGGCGAAAGGCGGTCGCTACGATGATACGGGGCGTGCCTTCGGTCGTGCGCGCCCGGCAACCGGCTTTTCGATGGACTTGAAGCAACTGGCCTCACTGGACGTGGCCTCGCCGGCGCAAGGCGCAATATGGGCGCCCGCCGAGCAGGCCGCATCGCTTGATGCTGCCATTGCCGTGCTGCGTGAGCAGGGCGAGCGGGTGATTCAGGCGCTGCCAGGGCAGCGTACGGGACCGGCGGAACACGGTTGTGACCGCCGTCTTGAGTTTATCGATGGTCGTTGGCAGCCAACGACACTGACACAAGAGACGAGTGCATAATGGGTAAGAATGTCGTAGTCCTGGGAACCCAGTGGGGCGATGAAGGCAAAGGCAAGATCGTTGATTTGCTGACCGAGTCAGCGTCGGCGGTGGTGCGGTTTCAGGGGGGGCATAACGCGGGTCATACGCTGGTGATCGACGGTGAAAAAACCGTGCTTCACCTGATCCCTTCCGGCGTGCTGCGGCCTGGCAAGACCTGCATCATCGGCAATGGCGTGGTGCTCTCGCCGGAAGCGCTGATCAAGGAAATTCGCGAGCTCGAAGCCAAAGGCGTTCCAGTGCGTGAACGGCTGCGCTTATCGCCTGCCTGCCCGTTGATCCTGCCATACCACGTATGCCTGGATCAGGCACGGGAAAAGGCCCGTGGTATCGCCAAGATTGGCACGACAGGCCGGGGTATTGGCCCCGCGTATGAAGATAAGGTTGCCCGCCGGGGGTTGCGCCTGGGGGATATGCTTCACCGTGAACGCTTTGCTTCCAAGCTGGGCGAAGTGCTCGATTACCACAACTTTGTCCTGGTCAATTACCACGGCGAGCCAGCGGTGGACTTCCAGAAGGTGCTCGATAACGCCATGCAGATGGCCGAAGAGCTGCGCCCAATGGTGAGTGATACGGTAAGCATGGTTCACGATCTGCGCAAAGCCGGAGAGAATATTCTCTTCGAAGGTGCCCAGGGGTCGCTGCTGGATATCGATCACGGGACCTATCCGTTCGTGACCAGCTCCAATACCACCGCGGGCGGGACGGCGACGGGGTCCGGCGTTGGTCCGCTGTATCTGGACTATGTGCTGGGGATCACCAAAGCCTACACCACCCGCGTCGGGTCGGGTCCGTTTCCCACCGAGCTGTTTGACGCCCACGGCCGCCATCTGGCCGAGAAGGGCCATGAGTTCGGCGCTACCACCGGCCGTCCGCGGCGCTGTGGCTGGTTCGATGCCGTCGCGCTTCGCCATGCGGTGCAAATCAATTCGGTGTCGGGTATCTGTCTGACCAAGTTGGATGTGCTCGACGGGCTGGAAAATATCCGCGTCTGTGTTGGTTACCGCAGCAAAGACGGTGACGTGCTCGATACGCCAGTGGATTCGGAAGGCTACGAAGCTCTCGAACCGGTCTATGAGGATCTGCCTGGCTGGAAAGAGTCGACCCTGGGCGTGAAAAAGGTCGAAGACCTGCCGGCCAATGCTCGGGCCTACATCAGCTTCCTGGAAGAAAAAGTCGGCACCAGTATCGATATTATTTCCACCGGCCCGGACCGTATCGAAACGATCGTGCTGCGCAATCCGTTCGATGAATAGCCTCCCGAATAGCGGGCAAAGCCTGTAGGATGAGGCGTATAGGAAGGGGCGACGTGTTCGCCCCTTTTTTTAGGCCTGTCTCATGCAAACGCTTAAAAATCGATGCCCCGGCGCGCCTGGATGCCGTTATTGAAGGCATGGCGGACTTCCTGCATGTCGGTCACCGTATCGGCCATGGTGACGAGTTCGCGGTGGGCGTTACGACCGGTAATAATCACGGTCTGTTCGCGTGGCCGCTTTTCTATGGCGGCCTTGACCGTGGCAATATCCAGATAGCCAAACTTGAGCATGTAGGTGATCTCGTCCAGCACCACCAGGTAGGTGTCGGGGTCGGCCAGCATTTTCTCTGCGTCTTGCCATACCTCCTGGCATGCCTGGGTATCCGCTTCACGGTTTTGCGTTTCCCAGGTGAAACCGGTGGCCATGATGGCAACACTCAGGTTGGGGTCTTCTTCCAGTCGATTGCGCTCGCCGCACTCCCAAAGCCCCTTGATAAACTGAACGACGCCAACTTTATAGCCGTAGCCAAGGGCGCGGGTCACCGTGCCCCAGGCCGCTGTCGTCTTGCCCTTGCCGTTGCCGGTGTTGATGAGCACTAGACCACGCTGCTCGGTGGCATCCGCGACCTTCTCATCGACGCGTGCCTTGAGTTTTTCCATTGATGCTTTATGGCGTGTATTGCGGTCAGACATGGACTTTCCTCAGGGTCGAGAATAGGGGGTGCGGCGTCCTAGGTTAAGCGATTCATCGTGCCTTGAACATCAAGGCGTATCCCCTTTTATTCCACGATAAGTTGGCTGGATTCAGTATTTCGGCGATTTCTACCGACAGAATTGGCCGGTAGGGGGCTGGCTGCTCTAGAATAGTGGGTCATGTCCTGTCAGGAATCCGTCTATGCCCTCATTTGATATTGTCTCTGAGTTTGATCAGCACGAAGCGGCCAATGCCGTCGACCAGGCCAACCGCGAAGTTCAGTCCCGCTTTGATTTCAAAGGGGTAGATGCGTCCTTTACGCTTGAAAAGGAGTCGGTGCAGCTTGAAGCCGAGGTCGATTTTCAGCTCAAGCAGATGCTGGACGTGTTGCGTAACCGCTTGATTGCGCGGGGTATCGATGCACGTTGCATGGACATTAAAGACCCTGTGCTATCGGGTGTCAAAGCTCGTCAGGAGGTAGCGCTCAAGCAGGGGCTGGATCAAAGCGAGGCAAAAGACGTGGTCAAGCGTATCAAGGCCAGCAAGCTTAAAGTCCAGGCACAAATTCAGGGTGAAAAGGTGCGTGTCACAGGTAAAAAGCGTGACGACCTGCAAAGCGTCATGTCGCTATTGCGCGGTGAGGGAGGACCGGAACTACCGCTTCAGTTCGATAATTTCCGGGATTGACCCCCGCGCCCTGATAGTCTCTGTACGCCGCCAATAACAGCACTGACCATAAGGAGTTTCTCATCATGTCTGATCCGCAGCCGGTTTATTTAAGCGATTACCAGCCTCCCGCCTATCGGGTGACCCATACCGAGCTGACGTTTGATCTTGACCCCGCCGCGACCCGAGTAAAAGCGCGTCTGCAAATCGAGCGACAAGCATCGGCCAATGCTGATGAACCACTCAAGCTTGACGGTGAGCAACTGACCCTTGACGCCTTGCTGATTGATGGCAGCCCACTGGCGGATAACGATTATCAGTTAAGCGAGAAGGGGCTCCGTATCGAGCGGGTGCCTGCGCGCTTTACCCTGGAAAGTGAGGTGCAACTCTCGCCCAAGGACAACACCGCCCTGGAAGGCCTTTACCAATCCAACGGCATGTTTTGCACCCAGTGTGAGGCGGAGGGGTTCCGCCGTATCACCTTTTACCCTGATCGTCCGGATGTGATGTCGACCTTTAAAGTGACCGTCATCGGCGATCGCGAGCGCGAACCCGTCCTGCTCGCCAACGGTAACCCGATTGAGCAAGGCGATCTTGAAAACGGTCGTCACTTTGCCGTCTGGGAAGATCCGCACCCCAAGCCCTGCTACCTGTTTGCTCTGGTCGCTGGGGATCTGCATAAGGTGGAAGACCACTTCACCACCCAGTCCGGGCGAGATGTAACGCTGCAGCTTTGGGTGGAAGAGGAGAACCTGCAGAAAACCGATCACGCCATGGGGTCACTCAAACGCGCCATGGCGTGGGATGAACAGGCTTACGGGCGCGAATACGATCTGGATCTGTTCATGATCGTGGCGGTCAACGACTTCAACATGGGGGCCATGGAAAACAAAGGCCTCAATATCTTTAATTCGGCGGCGGTATTAGCCCATCCTGATACGGCCACCGATGGCGCCTTTCAGACAGTTGAGGGCATCGTTGCCCACGAATACTTTCACAACTGGTCGGGGAACCGGGTGACCTGCCGCGACTGGTTTCAGCTGTCCCTGAAAGAGGGCTTCACGGTCTTCCGCGACCAGTGCTTCTCGGCCGAGACCAACTCCGCGCCGGTGAAGCGCATTCAGGACGTGTCGTTTTTCCGCACGGCACAGTTTGCCGAAGACGCGGGGCCAACGGCCCACCCGGTACGGCCTGATCACTATATTGAGATCACCAATTTCTACACCCTGACCATTTATGAAAAGGGCGCTGAAATCGTCCGCATGTTGTGCAATCTGGTCGGCTGGGACGCCTTTCGGCAAGGGGCGGATCGTTACTTTGCGCGCTTCGACGGCCAGGCGGTCACCATCGAAGACTTCGTGGATTGCATGGCAGAGGCCTCGGGACTCGACCTCAGTCAGTTCATGCGCTGGTACTCCCAGGCGGGGACCCCGGAAATCGATGCCCATGGCGAGTATGACTATGCCCACGGCGAGTACCATTTGACGCTGCGTCAGCGGACCCCCGCCACGCCGGGCCAGGTGGATAAAGACCCGTTGCATATCCCCATCGCCATGGGCCTGGTGGGTACCAAGTCAGGCCAGGACCTGGCGCTTACCCTGGAAGGCGAAAAGCTCGGCAAAGAGACCGTGATCCATCTGCGCGATGACGAGCAGACCTTCGTATTTACCGACGTGGCCGAGGCTCCGGTGCCTTCGCTGCTACGTAACTTCTCCGCCCCGGTGAAGCTGCATTTTCCGTATTCACGTGAAGATCTTGCCTTCCTGCTGACCCAGGACAGCGATGGATTTAACCGCTGGGATGCCGGGCAGCGGCTGGCAATGCTGGCGCTTGATGACTTGATTGCCGCTCACCGCAATGGTGTTGAAAAGGTAATGGACAGCCGCGTCGTCGAGGCATTCCGAACGCTATTGAGCAATACACCGTCGGACAAGGCGGTGTTGGCCGAAATGCTTACGCTACCTTCGGAAGCGTACATCGCCGAGCAACAGCCGATTGTCGACGTCGATGCCATTCATGCAGCCCGAGAGTTTGTCCGACAGTCACTGGCGATGGCGCTGCGTGATGAGTTCATGGCGGCCTTTGAGGCCAATCGTTCCAGTGAACCCTATGCGCCGACCCCTGAGCAGATTGCCCAGCGCAGCTTGAAGAACGTGGCGCTCAGCTACCTGATGTCGATTGAAGACGAGCAGGGCGTGGCGCTTTGCGAAGGTCAGTTTGCGGCGAACCACAACATGACCGATGTTCGCCATGCCTTGACGCTGCTGGTTCACAGTGACCGCGACGACCTGGCCACGCCAGCGCTTAAGACCTTCGGTGAAAAGTGGGCCCATGACCCGCTGGTCATGGATCAGTGGTTCACGGTTCAGGTGTCGCGTCCCCAGCCGGACGTGCTCGACCGGGTGAAGTACCTGATGGCCCATCCGGCCTTCTCGCTGAAAAATCCCAATCGCGTGCGTGCGCTAATTGGTGCTTTTGCTCAGAACCGTGTCAACTTTCACCGCCTGGATGGACAGGGTTATGCCCTGCTGGCGGATGTGGTGATAGAGCTCAACAGGCTGAACCCAGAAATAGCGGCACGTCTGATTACGCCGCTGACCCGTTGGCAACGGTTCGATGAAACGCGGCAGGACCTGATGCGGTCAGAGCTTGAACGCATTCAACGCGAACCGCTCTCGAGCAATGTATACGAGGTGGTTGAAAAAGCGCTCGCGTAATGATCACGAGGGAGCGGCGACGAAAGGGAATCTCAGTGACAACACCAAAGCGTTTTTTACTCATTGTTAATGGTAAATCAGCCGGTAATGCGGCGTTACGTGAAGCGGTAGCTGAGCAGAGAAAGGCAGGGATGCCGATTAGTGTTCGGGTAACCTGGGAAGCAGGCGATGCCAAGCATTTTGCCGAGTCCGCCGTCGGTATGGGAGTGACCCATGTGATTGCCTGTGGCGGGGATGGTACCGTCAACGAGGTGATGAACGGCCTGATGTGCCTGGATAAAGAGCGGCGGCCGATTCTGGGGATTGTCCCCTTGGGTAGCGCCAATGACTTTGCCACCTCGGTAGGCTTGCCGCTGGAGCCGTCAGAGGCGCTTTCGGCGGCGTTGACGCTTTCTGACTACCCGATTGACGTCGTTAAACTATGTGCCGAGAGCGATACTGAGTCGGTCACCAGCTATTACGTCAATATGATGACGGCAGGCTTTGGTGCTGAAATTACCTCGTCGACCCCCAAAATGCTCAAGCGCATCCTGGGTGGGGGAGCTTATTCACTGATGGGAGCCGTCAAGGCATGGCGACATCGCAGCTATCGTGGCACCCTATATTGGGGTGATCAGCAGGAGTCGACGTCGCTTTTACTGCTGGCAATTGGCAACGGCCGTCAGTCAGGCGGTGGGCAGGTGCTGGCCCCCAGGGCAAAATTGGACGACGGACATCTCGATATTCTCGTGGTCAAGGATTTTCTTACCGCGAAAGCGCTGCCCGATTTGATCAGGGAATTGCAGAGTTTCCCCAGTCAGGGGCGCTTCGTGCGTTATGTATCGGCGCGGGCGCTCAGCGTGTCGACATTATATGAAGATCCCCCGTGGCCGTTAACCCTGGATGGTGAGGCACGCCATTATCGACGCTTTCGCGCTGACGTCGTGCCGTTGGCCATCCAGGTGGTGCTGCCCGATCAATGCCCACTATTGTCATCGGTCGTAGAGACCTGAAATTGATAACCTGTCATAGGCCCACTTTTTAGAGGCGATGAGGTGTACACATTGAGGAGACAACATAAATGATTAAAAGCGTTTGGCTACCCGTGCTAGCAGCTGTCATGTTGGTGGTCAGTGGCTGTGGCGATAACGACGAAACGTCGGACGCCAATCAACAGGAAGAGCCCGCTTCATCATCAAATGATGTAGCCGCAGGATCTGCTGGTGCTGAAGAGGAAGAGCCGGTCACCGCTGAGCTCGACGCCAACGGCAGCGAGGAAGATAGCGACACTATCGAGTCGCGCCAAGCGGAAGAGGAATTGGCGAGAGCTGAGGCGCTTGAGAGTGACACGGTAGCAGAGGAGGCTGCCCCACAGACCGAGGACGTCGAGGCGGGCGAAGATACCCTGGCCGCCAACCCCGAAGATGTGCTGGAGGAGGGCGGCGCAATGCCCGGTGAAGCAACACGGTCGGATGTAGACGAGATGATTGCCGAGACCGAACGCCGCTTCGAGGAGGCGCAGCAGCGTCTGGATGAACAGTTCCAGGAAGTTGAGGAGCAGGCTCCGGTTATTGAACCTATCAGCGATGAGGAGATGGAAGAACGCTGGGAGTTTGACAGCAGCCTGCCTGAGTCGGCTCGCGACGAAGAGCGCACCCGCGGAAGCAATATCGATGAGTTGATCGAAGACACCGAGCGGCGTTTTGAAGAGGCCGAGCAGCGGTTGAATGAACAGTTTGAATCAATCGAGGCAGAACGCCCCGAGAGTTTTGAACTGGAGGAGTGATTTCTCTGGTGAGGCTTTCAGGGAAAATAAAAAGGCCCGCATCAAGAGGCGGGCCTTGGGCGCGATAGCGTATTATGCAACGCGAATGTTGGAAGCCTGGAGGCCTTTTTTACCTTGGGTCACTTCAAAGCTGACTTTCTGACCATCCTGCAGGCTTTTGAAGCCTTCAGCTTGAATTTCGGAGAAGTGGGCAAACAGATCGTCACCCCCGTCATCCGGGGAGATGAAGCCGTAGCCTTTGGTATCGTTGAACCACTTGACAGTGCCAGTTGCCATTATGCATTTCCTTCACGAGCTTGATGTTCAAGCGGGGCGCTATTGCGAGCCCGCCTGAATCACTCTAGATGCAAAAAAACCGGTCGTCCAGTCACAATGCGATGAATCTCTTCTACTCTGTGGGTGCCTTTTTATGACGCCATCCAGCTTGATTGATGCGCAGTTTGTGTCATTTCTCATTGCCATTACGTTGCTGTCGGTCACCCCTGGGGTTGATACGCTGCTGGTGATCCGTAATACGGCCAGGGGCGGGCTACGTGACGGGGTCGCTACCAGCATGGCGATCTGCAGCGGACTGTTCGTGCATGCCACCATATCGGCAATGGGGATTTCGCTGATATTGCTGCAATCGGCCTGGGCCTTTCATGCTTTGAAACTTATCGGAGCCGGCTATTTGATCTGGTTGGGAATTAGCAGTCTGCTGGCGGCACGGCGTGGTCAGCCATTGCCGGTAAAAGGTGTGATGACCTCTGATACGGCCGTTCCGTTTTGGCAACCGCTGAAAGAAGGGTTTTTATCCAATGTGCTCAACCCCAAGACGGTGGTGTTTTACATGGCTTTTTTGCCGCAGTTCATTGCCCCGAGCGATCCGGCGCTGGTCAAATCGCTATGGTTGGCTGGCGTGCATTTCGTGATTGCCAATCTGTGGCAAATCAGCGTGGTGCTGATGGTCGGCGGCGCCGGAAAATGGCTGGCCAGCGCACGTTTTGCGCAAACGCTCAACGCCATGACCGGCGCTGTACTGGTGATGCTAGGGATTCGGCTGGCATTTTCACAGCGGCCGGTTTAAGCGGCCGCTGTCCGCCTTGCGCATATCAATCGCGAGTCACCAGCGCCCGGTTGTAACGCACCTGCTTTTCGCCGTCGCTCAACAGCGACACCCCGTCGCTTGAGCCATTGGCGAGGCTTTCAAAAATGGCGCGATAACTCAGCACGGCCTGTACGTAGTGGCGTGTTTCACGGTAGGGAATGCGCTCCACAAAGAGGTCAAAGGCCTCGATGCTGTAATCTCCCAGCCAGCGATCCACCCGCCCGGGGCCCGCGTTGTAAGCCGCTGCCGCGGCTAAGCGATTGCCCTGGTAGCGCTGCAGCTTGTCGCGCAGGTAAGTGCTGCCCAGGCGAATGTTCAGCGCCGGGTCAAGTACGCCATAGGGGCCTGGATCGTCGAGACCCAGTTGGCGACTTACCTGGGCAGCGGTGCCGGGCATCAGCTGCATCAGCCCCCGGGCACCGGCAGGTGACAGGGCGTTGGGGTTGTAGGCGCTTTCCCGCCGGGTGATGGCCATCAACAGATAAGGATCAACCCCGCTGAGACGCCCCCAGTGGATGAAATCGTCGTGATAGGCCTGCGGGAAGCGCCACTCGAGAGCATCCCACATGCCCGCCGCGATGGTGGTCTGTACCAGCCGCGCATGCCAGCCTTGTTCGGCGGCGAAATCGGCCAGCGCCCGGGCCTCATCCGTCGATGCCTGCTGAACGGCATGCAACCATTCACTGTTGGCCAAGCCCTCCTCGCCGATGCGCATCAATGCCTGGGTTCGCTGCACCATGGGGAGTTGCGCGATACGCTCACGTGATGCGTCGTCAAAATAGAAGCGTTCATTGTTCAATGTCAACGGTTGCCCCAAGCGCTCAGCAGCGGCAAAGCCGTAAAAGCTGCGCTGTGATGCGGCTTGCTGGAAATGCGTTGTGGCCGCCGTTTGATCGCCTAGCTGCTCGCTGGCCCGGGCGAGCCAGTATTGCCACCGTGCATCCGCTTTCTGCTCGGCGGGCATCTGGGTAATCCAGTGGCGCACCGCTTCCCATTGATGAGCTTGAAGAGCGCGGCGAACCCGCAACTCGAAGACGCGCTCGCTCTCCAGCTGTGGCAAGACGCTGTCCACCCATGCCATCGAGTTGGGCACTTCACGCACCAGTACGTAATACGCCAGCTCTTCTTCGACAAGCCGCTGATCGCTGGGCAACAGGCTCAAACGCTCGGCCAGGGAGCGCCACACGGAGAGGGCTTGCGGTGTGTCATCCAGCGTAAGGTGCTGCATTGCCGCCTGATAAAAAGCGGCCGTGGCCTTGCATTCAGGGCCCAGGCAGGTGGGAGCATCGAGTATGCGCTGCGGGTCGTTGTCCACCGCTTGGTAGTTATCAATGGCGGTTTGCCAGTGTCCGCTTAATTGATTGCTCAGGTAGTCGGCGAGCCCGCGATTATCTGCCTGCCAGGCTAGCATCAGGCGCTTCCAGATCAACTCGCCATCGATGGTGCTGTTAGCTCTCAAGCGGTTAAACAGCGGATCGCAGGCGTTCGGTTGGGATTGGCCCACAAGCCATAGGCGCTGGCCTGCCTCCGCCGCTTGTTGAGGGGCAATGTCAAAATGAGCCGTGTGGTAGTGGCATTGCCGGGCAGCGCCGTTGGGCTCACCATTGCTGACCGCCCGCACATGGCCATACTGGCCTGCCTCCCCGTATTGGTCGATGGCCTGACCGCGCATCCACTCGCTCAACGGCGAGTCGCTGTGGGTATCGATATAGCGGTTGACCGTTTCCGGCGGCAGGTCAGGTAGCTGGTTGCGCAACCGATGATAGGTGACATAGCCGCTCAGCGGATGATCTTCAATGGCCGCCATATCAATGCGGTCCCACTGCTGGTTGCGCGCGGCATCGAGTGCATCGCGCATTGCACTGTCGCTGACGCCCCACGACATGCTTGGTAAACAGGCAATGAATGCAATGGATAATAGGCGGGAAGTGCAGGGCATGGTGCTTCCTCAATCACGGCGTTGGGTGGCCACAAGGATACTAAACTATCCTAACGTAAAAGAGTCAGACAGCCGAGCGCCTTAGAGGATTCAATACTGATGGCTCTATTTATCCAACCGGTGGCTGCGTCGACTCAAGCCCCGTGCCTGGGTATTCAATCGCATGGACCACCAGTTAGCCTACTAACGTGCCTGGAAACATCCCGAGAGTGAATCCACTGATTCCCCGCACACGGCCGCTTGAAAAATATTCCCTCAGCCCCATATCTCGTTCACACCGACTTTTATGCCTTTGCCATCTTGGCGAGGCGCTTTACGTACCGAGATCAACGAGGGCTGAGCGAATGTCCAATACGAACCACGAAGAAACTCTTGGCTTTCAAACGGAAGTTAAGCAGCTTTTGAATCTGATGATTCACTCGCTGTATTCGAATCGGGAAATTTTCCTGCGCGAGCTGATATCCAACGCTGCCGACGCCTGCGATAAGCTGCGCTATGCGGCCCTGGACAACGACGGGCTCTACGAAGGCGACAGCGAGCTACGTGTCGAAATCGAACATGATGCCGACGCCGGAACGGTAACGCTGCGCGACAACGGTATCGGCATGACGCGTGATGATGTGATTGCCAACCTGGGCACCATTGCGCGCAGCGGTACGTCAGAGTTCCTCAAGCAGCTGTCAGGTGAACAGCAGAAAGATGCCAAGTTGATCGGTCAGTTCGGCGTGGGTTTCTATTCCAGCTTTATTGTCGCCGACGATGTGACGGTTCGCACACGCAAAGCTGGCGAAGACGCAAGCACCGGCGTGGAATGGCGTTCGAAAGGCGAGGGCGAGTTCACCGTCGCTGACATCGATCTCGAACAGCACGGCACCGAAATTACCCTGCACCTGAAAGACGACGCCAAGGAATTCGCTGACGACTTTCGTCTGCAGAACCTGGTGCGCAAGTACTCGGACCATATCGAAGTGCCGGTACGCATGCCCAAGACCGAAACCGCCAAGGACGATGATGGCAATCCGGTCGAAGGCAGCGAGGTGACCACCTGGGAAACCGTCAACGAAGCCACGGCGCTTTGGGTGCGCCCCAAAAGCGAGATTTCCGACGACGAGTACAAGGCGTTCTACAAGCACGTGGCCCACGACTTCAGTGACCCGCTCACCTGGAGCCACAACAAGGTGGAAGGCAAGCTGGAATATACCAGCCTGCTGTACGTACCCGGTCGCGCGCCGTTTGATATGTTCGACCGCGACGGTGCCCGGGGTGTGAAGCTCTACGTGCAACGCGTCTTCATCATGGACGATGCCGAGCAGTTCCTGCCGCTTTACCTGCGTTTCATCAAAGGCGTGCTGGATACCCGCGACCTGTCGCTGAACGTTTCCCGCGAGCTTCTGCAGCAGGATCCCAAGGTCGACAAGATCAAGGGTGCCCTGACCAAGCGCGCGCTGGATATGCTCAAGAAGCTCGCCAAGGATAGCGAGCAGTACCAAACCTTCTGGAACACCTTCGGTAACGTCCTCAAGGAAGGCCCGGGCGAAGACGCCGCCAATCGCGAGAAAATCGCCGGCCTGCTGCGCTTCGCCTCGACGCACACCGATACGGCCGCCCAGGAGCATTCGCTTGCCGACTACGTCGGGCGCATGAAAGAAGGCCAGCAGAAGATCTACTATGTGGTGGCCGACAGCTTCAATGCCGCCAAGCACAGCCCCCACCTGGAAATCTTCCGCAAGAAAGGCATCGAGGTGCTGCTGCTTTCCGACCGCATCGACGAGTGGCTGATGAGTCACTTAACCGAGTTTGACGGCAAATCCTTTGCTGACGTGGGTAAAGGTGAACTCGATCTTGGTGAGGTGGAAGACGAAGCCGAGAAAAAAGAGCAGGAAGAAACCGCCAAGGCCAAGGAATCTCTGGTCAAGCGCGTCAAGGAAGCCCTGGGCGAAGGTGTGCAGGACGTCAAGGTCACCCATCGTCTCACCGACTCACCGGCCTGTGTGGTGCTGCCAGAGCACGAAATGGGCTATCAGATGCGCCGCATCATGGAAGCCGCCGGGCAGCCGCTGCCCGAGGTCAAGCCGATTCTGGAGCTGAATCCCAGCCACTCACTGGTGGCACGCCTGGAAAGCGCCGATGACGGGCTGTTTGCCGACCTGGCCCACATCCTGCTGGACCAGGCGATTATCGCCGAAGGCGGCCACCTGGATGATCCGGCCGCTTACGTGAAGCGCCTCAACGGGGTGCTGGCGGCATAACGCTTACTTGACGGCGTATAACGGCCCCTTGGGGAGTTACCCCAAGCGGGCCGTTTGTTTTTGTCGTACCCTTCAGCGAGGGTTATCGTCTTTCGCTTACCAACGATCCGGGATTCCCATGGCTGAGCAGCAGATTCAGGTCGCCGTACTGGGCGGCGGTAGTTTTGGCACTGCCCTGGCAAGCATTGCCGCTGACAACGGCGCGCAGGTGCGTCAATGGATGCGCGATGAAGCGCTGGTGGAACAGATCAATCGGGAGCGACGCAACAGTCGCTATTTGCCGAATTATGTCATTAACCCCGCGGTACAGGCGTCCACCGACCTTGAAACGGTGCTCCACGACGCTGAGCTGGTGCTGATTGCGATTCCGTCCCAGGCCTTTCGCAGCGTCGTTCAGGCGGCCAAGCCGTGGCTAAGGCCCGAGCAGATCCTGGTCAGTACCACCAAGGGGATTGAGCAATCCGGCTTTTTATTGATGAGCCAGGTGCTGGAGCAGGAAACCGGCTTTACCCATATCGGGGTGATCGCGGGTCCCAATCTCGCCTCGGAAATTGCCGATAAACAGCTCACCGCCACGGTGATCGCCAGCGCCGATGCCCTGACCCGCACCCGGGTTCAGCAGGCGCTGGGTTGCCGCTACTTCCGTGTCTATGCCAGCAATGACCGCCATGGTGTCGAACTGGGCGGGGCGCTGAAAAATATCTACGCCATTGCTGCGGGCATGGCCGCGGCACTCGGCATGGGTGAGAATACCCGCAGCATGCTGATGACCCGGGCTTTGGCCGAAATGAGCCGTTTCGCCGTTGCCCAGGGGGCCAACCCCATGACGTTTTTGGGCCTTGCCGGGGTGGGGGATTTAATCGTCACCTGCTCGTCGAACTTGTCGCGTAATTACCGGGTAGGGCACGCCATCGGCGAGGGGCGCACCCTGGACGAAGCCGTGGATGCCCTTGGTCAGGTGGCCGAAGGCGTCAATACCGTCAGGCTGGTCTGCACCAAGGCGGCCGAGATTGGCGTGTACATGCCGCTGGCCGAAGGGCTTTATCACGTGCTGTTCGACGGCGTGCCGCCACAGGACATGGCAAAAACGCTGATGATGGGTGAGCAAAGCAGTGACGTCGAGTTCATCCTTCCCCGCGAAGACGTTCAGCAAGCTCACCGGGAAACAGGGGGGTGGCATGACTGATCAAGCGCAGCGACTCTGGCTGATGCGCCACGGCGAAGCGGGCCCCGGTCGGCCCGATGACCAGCGCACGTTGACACCGCACGGCGAGCAGGAAGTTGCCAAGGTCGGGGCGTGGCTGGCCGCGCAGATAGCCGCCCAGCCAGGGTCGCCGCCGAGGCTACTGGCAAGTCCTTATCGTCGCGCCCAGCAGACGGCCTCCCGGTTGAGTGCGGCGCTGTCGGTGCCGGTGGAAACCCTGCCGCTGATCACCCCGGACGACGCCCCCGAAGCGGTCATCGACTGGCTGGTCGAGCAAACCGATGAACGACTGATTCTTGTCAGCCATATGCCGCTGGTGGGGGAGCTTGCCGAGACGCTGGTCGACGGTCGTTCAGCCCGCGGCGTCGGATTTCCCACCGCAGGCCTTGCCGAGTTCACCGCGCCGGTATGGGCAAAAGGCTGCGCGCAGCTGCAACGCTTTGTGCATCCCGGACAGTTAACGTAGCGAAAAAAACGGCCGCAAGCGCGGCCGTTTTAAGTTGGCAAGGGTGGCCCTAGAGCAGCGCATCCAGCTTCTCTTTCAACAGGCCATTGACCTGCTGCGGATTGGCGGTCCCCCGCGAGGCCTTCATGACCTGGCCGACAAAGTAGCCAATCATCTTGCCGCGTTTCTCGGGTTCGGCGTCGCAGTACTGCGCCACCTGAGCGGGGCTGTCGGCAATCACCTGGTCAATCATCGCTTCGATGGCGCCGGTGTCGGTGACCTGCTTCAACCCCTTTGCCTCGATGATGGCATCGGCGCTTGTGCCTTCGCCGTGCCACAGCGCCTGGAAAACCTGTTTGGCGGCTTTGCCGTTAATGGTGTCGTCAAGTACCCGCTGGACCAGCTCACCCAGTTGGTTGGCGCTGACCGGGCTGTTGGCGATGCTCAGGTTTTCGCGGTTGAGCGCGCCGGACAGCTCACCCTGTACCCAGTTGGCGGCCTGTTTGGCGTCGCCACAGACGCGATGGACGGCCTCGAAATATTCGGCCATGTCGCGGCTGGCGGAAAGCACGGAGGCATCGTAGGCCGACAGCCCCAGCGCCTGCTGAAAGCGCTCGCGTTTTTCAGCAGGCAACTCCGGTAACTGGCTGCGCAGATGGTCCAGGTAGGCCTGGTCGAGTACCACCGGCAGCAGGTCGGGGCAGGGGAAGTAGCGGTAGTCGTTGGCTTCTTCCTTGGTGCGCATGCTGCGTGTCTCGTCGCGCTCAGGGTCGAACAGACGGGTCTCCTGGACGACCTTGCCGCCGTCCTCGATCAGTTCGATCTGCCGCTCGACTTCAAAGGCAATGGCCTTTTCCACAAAACGGAAAGAGTTGACGTTCTTGATCTCGGCCCGGGTGCCGAAGGCTTCCTGCCCCTTGGGGCGCACCGAGACGTTGACGTCGCAGCGCATCGAGCCTTCCGCCATGTTGCCGTCGGAAATGCCCAGATAGGTAACAATCGAGTGGATCGCCTTGAGGTAGGCGGCTGCCTCTTTGGCACTGCGCATGTCCGGTTCGGAGACGATCTCGAGCAGCGGTGTGCCGGCGCGGTTCAGGTCAATGCCCGTCATGCCGTGGAAGTCTTCGTGCAGGGACTTGCCCGCGTCTTCCTCCAGGTGGGCGTGGTGAATACGAATCCGTTTGGTGGTGTCATCATCCAGGGCAATCTCTACCTCGCCGGGCCCCACGATGGGGTGATACATCTGGCTGGTCTGATAACCTTTCGGCAAATCGGGGTAGAAATAATTTTTACGGTCAAACACCGATACTTCCGGGATATCGGCATGCACGGCCAGGCCAAACTGCACCGCCATGGCCACCGCCTGCTCGTTGAGTACCGGCAGCACACCCGGCAGGCCGAGGTCGACCGCGCAAGCCTGGCTGTTCGGCTCGGCGCCAAATGCTGTCGAGGCGCCAGAGAAAATCTTTGAGTGGGTGGCGAGCTGAACGTGGACTTCTAGCCCAATCACGGTTTCCCATTGCATTAGGCGCTCTCCTCGGCAAAATCAGGGCGTTGCAAGTGCCAATCGGTCGTTTGCTGGAACTGGTGGGCGACGTTCAACAGCTGGGCTTCGGCAAAGTGGGTGCCCAGTATCTGCAGGCCGATCGGACGGCCACCGGCGAAGCCGGCCGGTACACTGATGCCCGGGATGCCCGCCAGGTTGACGGCAATCGTATAAATGTCCTGCAGGTACATGGACACCGGGTCCTTCTTGGCGCCCAGATCAAAAGCCGGTGTCGGCGAGGCGGGCCCCATCAGGACGTCCACATCTTCAAAGGCATCCAGGAAGTCCTGGCGAATCAGGCGGCGAACCTTCTGCGCCTTGGTATAATAGGCGTCAAAGAAGCCTTCAGACAGCGTGTGAGTACCGATCAGGATACGGCGCTGTACCTCGTCGCCGAAGCCCTCGGCCCGCGAGCGCTTGTAGAGGTCGATCAGGTCGCTTGGGTCGTCGCAGCGGTACCCGAAACGCACGCCGTCAAAGCGTGACAGGTTGGAGGAGGCTTCGGCAGGTGCAATGACGTAATACGCTGGGATGGCGTAATGCGTGTGAGGCAGGCTGACATCCCGCACGGTAGCGCCCAGCGATTCATAGACGCTAACGGCCTCACGCACGGCTTTTTCGACCTCCGGGTCGAGGCCTTCGCCGAAGTACTCTATAGGGAGGCCGATTTTCAGTCCTGAAAGCGGTGCATTCAGCGTTTCCGCGTAGTCGGGCACCCCGCGGGCGACACAGGTGGAGTCGCGCACATCATGACCCGCCATGACGTTCAACAGGTGCGCGCAGTCTTCTGCACTGCGTGCCATGGGGCCCGCCTGGTCGAGGCTTGAGGCGTAGGCGATCATGCCATAGCGGGAAACGCGTCCGTAGGTCGGTTTGAGGCCGGTAATCCCGCAGAATGCCGCTGGCTGACGAATCGAGCCGCCGGTATCGGTGCCCAGCGCTGCTGGCGTGAGCCCTGCGGCCACCGCTGCCGCGCTGCCACCGGAGCTGCCACCGGGCACGGCGGTGAGGTCCCAGGGGTTTTTGACCGGTCCGTAGTAGCTGTTTTCGTTGGACGAGCCCATGGCAAACTCATCCATGTTGGTCTTGCCTAGGGTAACCGTGCCCGCTGTCTTGAGCTTTTCCACCACGGTGGCATCGTAAGGCGCATCGAAATTATCCAGCATTCTGGAGCCGCAGCTGGTTTTGATGCCCTGGGTGCAAAAAATGTCCTTCAGTGCCAGTGGCACGCCCGTCAACAGACTCGCCGTGCCTTTGGCGCGCGCCTGGTCGGCGGCGTCGGCCCGTTCCAGGGCCTGATCAGCGGTGACGGTAATAAAACTGTTCAGGATGGCACCACTCTGCTGAATGCGTTGCAGGTAGTGTTCAGTTAACTCGCGGCTGGATAGTTCACCGCTGCCCAGCGCCTTGGCGAGTTGTGTCAGTGTCTTGTCGTGCATGACCTGAGAGCTCCGTTCGAAGCAAAAGATAAGGATGAAAAGACGGCTAATGCCTTGGTGATGCGTTATTCGACCACACGGGGCACCAGGTACAGACCGTTTTCAACCGCTGGGGCGCAGCGCTGGAAAGTGTCGCGCTGGTTGGTTTCGGTGACTTCGTCGGCGCGCAGGCGCTGGGTGGCATCGAGCGGATGGGCCAGGGGCGCAACGCCGTCGGTATTGACGCCTTGCAGCTGGTCGACCATGTCCAGAATCCGGCTCAGGTCCTCTACGAAACCGCTGGCTTGGTCATCGCTGACGGCGATCCGGGCTAGATGAGCGGCCCGGCGCACATGAGAGTCTTCAAGCGCCATGATCGGAAATTCCTCGCGAAGGTGATGGAACATATCCCGCATTACGCGGTATACAGTCAGTTATTGTCATAACGTCTTGTATCGCAGATGTGTAAAATAGCCGCAAAATGTACCACATCTTGGCGCAAACGGGCAGTGTCTGGCGCGACTCGAGCTTGCTGCCAGGGGGTTGCGGTGATACCGTTTGCATCCGCACAGGGTTCCCAGTCTGCACTAGGTATCAACATCCATGTTCAAACGTCTGAGGGGGCTGTTTTCCAGCGATCTATCGATCGACCTGGGTACGGCCAACACACTGATTTACGTACGCGGTCGTGGCATTGTCCTTGATGAGCCATCCGTCGTTGCTATCCGTCAATCCGGTAATATGCGCAGCGTCGCGGCAGTTGGTGCCGACGCCAAGCGAATGCTGGGGCGTACGCCGGGTAATATTACGGCTATTCGCCCGATGAAAGACGGCGTCATCGCTGACTTCACCGTCACCGAGCAAATGCTTCAGCACTTTATCCGCAAAGTGCATCAAAGCACTTTCATTACCCCTAGCCCGCGCGTGCTGGTCTGCATCCCTTATATGGCGACGCAGGTGGAGCGCCGGGCGATTCGCGAGTCCGCGGAAGGCGCTGGCGCACGCCGAGTGGACCTGATCGAGGAGCCCATGGCGGCGGCGATTGGCGCCGGACTACCCGTGGAAGAAGCCCAGGGCTCAATGGTCGTGGATATCGGCGGCGGTACCACTGAAATTGCGATCATTTCGCTCAACGGTATTGTCTATTCCGAATCCATTCGCGTGGGTGGCGACCGCTTCGACGAAGCGATTATCGCCTACGTGCGTCGTCATTACGGCAGCCTGATTGGTGAAGCTACGGCTGAGCGTATCAAGGAAGAAATTGGTTGTGCTTATCCTGGCGGCGAGCTGCGCGAGATCGATGTTCGCGGGCGAAACCTGGCTGAAGGGATTCCGCGTAGCTTTACGCTCAATTCCCACGAAATTCTCGAAGCACTTCAGGAAACACTGGGCTCGATTGTCGCCGCGGTCAAAAATGCGCTGGAGCAATCACCTCCCGAACTGGCGTCTGATATTGCCGAACGGGGACTGGTGCTGACCGGTGGTGGCGCATTGCTGCGTGATATCGACAAGCTGATCGCTGAGGAAACCGGGCTGCCCGTGATCGTGGCAGAAGACCCGCTGACCTGTGTGGCGCGAGGTGGGGGCAAGGCTCTCGAAATGATCGATCAGCACACCTTCGAGTTGCTGTCGAGCGATTAATCGCAGCGGTTAATTGCGGGGGATTTGCCTATTAAACCGCTGTTTTCGCATGGTCCTTTACCGGGATATCGGCTGTTTTTCTGCGTGCTGGTTGCCAGTGCGCTGATGTTTGTCGACCAGCGTTTCACCCGCATGGAAAACGTGCGTGCCCAGATGTCAGTGGTGGTAGCCCCCATCCAGTGGGTGGTGGGCGTTCCCAGCCGGGTGCTGGATTGGGGATCGTTGGCATTTTCAGACCAGCAAGCGCTGGTTGATGAGAATCAGCGCCTGCGTGAACAGATTCTGACGCTGTCACACCGCGGGCAGCGAATGGCGAGCCTGACCAGGGAAAATGCTGAGTTACGGCGTTTGCTTGGCGCTGCCCAGCAGCGCGATATTCCCTTTATGACCGCGGAGCTGCTGTCCCTCGACAATGATCCCTTCAGTCATCAGATGGTGGTGGATCGGGGGCATCGCCACGGTGCCTATGTGGGGCAGCCGGTAATCGATGCCACGGGGCTGGTCGGTCAGGTGACGGCCGTTTCGACCTACTCCAGTCGTGTGCTGCTGGTGGCCGATGCCAGCCATGCCCTGCCGGTGCAGGTCAATCGCAATGGTTTACGCTTCATCGTCCAGGGGGCGGGACGCTACGACCGTGTGAATGTGTTGCATGTGCCGAACACGGCGGATATCCGCGAAGGCGATCTGTTGACAACGTCTGGCTTGGCAGGGCGGTTTCCGCCTGGTTACCCTGTTGCGCGTGTCACCCGGGTCGAGCATGATCCGGGGCAGCCGTTTGCTCAGGTCACCGCGGAGCCGATGGCCCAGCTAAAACGCTCACGCCATTTTCTGCTGCTTTCTCCGCCGCCCCCACAACCGAATGATGAGCAGCACTGGGACGACTCCCTGCGGGTCTCGGTAGATGCATTACGCAGTGCGCGTCAGGTGGCCAGCCCTGACGGTGAATCATCTACCCAGGAGGTGCCCTGATGCCCCGCGTTCCGGTAACGCCTTTGGTGGTGGTATGGTTGACCTTGCTGATGGCGCTCTGCCTGCAGGTGATGCCGCTGGGCGATGAGTGGCAGATATTCCGGCCCGAGTGGTTGGGATTGATGATGATCTATTGGTGTATGCGCGAGCCCGATCAAGTGGGGGTTTTCCACGGTTTTGTGCTGGGTATTCTGCTGGACTTGATCGAGGGAACCCCTCTGGGTCATCACGCCCTCATGTTCTCCCTGCTGGCATTCTTGTGCGCGCTTGTCTATGCCCGTTTTCGTGCCTACTCACTGCTCCAGCAGGCGTTGCTGGTGCTAGTGCTGCTTGGGCTTGTACAGCTGGTCGACCAATGGCTGCGCAGCCTGGTGGGAAATTTTTCCATTCATCTGGAGTTCTTGACCTCGTCGCTGGTCAGCGCCGTGCTGTGGCCTTGGTTCGTGACGATGTTTGCCGCACTGCAGCGTCGCTCTGCCGGTAGCTAAACACCGCATGGCGCCGTTCTGAGTCATCGAGGTGGAGCCGATATGTTGGAACCAGAGCCAGTCTTGTGTTTGGCATCTGCCTCGCCACGCCGTCAGGCGTTGCTCGCATCGATTGGCGTTTCAGTCGAGGTCGAACCCTGTGACATTGACGAAAGCCCCTTGCCCGGCGAATCCGCCGAGCGTTATGTCATCCGTTTGGCTCAGGCCAAGGCCCAAGCGGCGATACCCTTGACCGCGCTACCGACACTGGGCTCAGATACGGCGGTCGTGGTGGATGGGCAGATTTTAGGCAAACCCGACGATGAGTCCCACGCCGCGAGCATGCTGCTGCGTCTCTCGGGACGGCAGCACGACGTATTGACAGGTGTCGCGGTGACAGGGCCCAAGGGCATTCTGACGTGCTGTGTGACAACCCGCGTGACGCTGCGCGATATCAGCGACGCAGAGATAGCGGCCTACTGGAAAACGGCTGAGCCATGCGACAAGGCAGGCGGTTATGCCATCCAGGGCATGGCGTCGGTATTCGTGGCAGGCATTGAAGGCAGCCACTCGGCAGTGGTGGGGCTGCCACTTTTTGAAACAGCGTGCTTGCTGCGTCGTCAGGGGGTACCGTTATGGAATGGACATTTACCCGCGTAAACCCACAAGGATTTTTGCATGAGCGGTGAGGTTCTGATTAATCTGACGCCGATGGAGACCCGCGTGGCGCTGGTCGAAAACGGCGTGCTGCAAGAGGCGCTCATCGAGCGTTCCCGTCGGCGCGGTATTGTCGGCAATATCTACAAAGGCAAGATCGTACGTGTACTGCCTGGGATGCAGGCTGCCTTTGTTGATATTGGCCTCGAACGTGCCGCCTTCATCCATGCCCAGGAAGTGATGCCCCCCGGCACCTCCGTTGACGAGCAGCAGACCATTGGTCAACTGCTGCATGAAGGCCAGGCGTTGGTCGTGCAGGTCACCAAGGACCCGATTGGTAGCAAAGGTGCGCGGTTGACCACGCATCTTTCTGTTCCCTCTCGCTATCTGGTCTACATGCCCGATTCGCCTCACCATGGCGTTTCCCAGCGTATTGAAGACGAGCGTGAGCGTGAGCGGCTGAAGGCGTTGCTGGATAACAGTATCGGCGAGCAGACGCTGGAGGTAAGCGGCGGCTTTATCGTGCGTACCGCGGCTGAAGGGGTGGGCGATGAAGAGCTCATCGGCGATATGCATTTTTTGCTGCGCCTATGGCGCAAGGTCAGTGAGCGTAAAATTTCAGCGGCGCCCGCAACGGTCATATACGATGACCTGCCGCTGTTCATGCGCACCTTGCGGGATGTCATGCGCGACGATATCGAAAAGATCCGCATCGACTCCCGGGAAAACTTTCTCAGGCTGATTGAGTTTGCCGAGGAGTTCATGCCCGACGCCGTGGACCGTATCGAGTATTATCCCGGCGAGCGGCCCATTTTTGATCTATACAGTGTGGAAGACGAGATCCAGAAAGCGCTGGGCCGCAAGGTGCAACTGAAGTCGGGTGGCTATCTGGTGATCGACCCCACCGAGGCAATGACCACCATTGACGTCAACACCGGCGGCTATGTGGGGCATCGCAATCTGGAAGAAACCATCTTCAAGACCAACTTGGAGGCGGCAACGTCGATCGCCCGGCAACTGCGCCTGCGTAACCTGGGCGGCATCATCATTATCGACTTTATCGATATGGAGGATGCCGAACACCAGCGCCAGGTACTGCGTGTGCTGGAAAAGGCCCTGGAACGTGACCATGCCAAGACAAAATGCACCGGTGTCACTGAACTGGGCCTGGTACAGTTGACCCGCAAGCGGACCAGAGAAAGCCTCGAGCAAACCCTGTGCGAAGCCTGTCCCACCTGCAGCGGCAGAGGCACCCTCAAAACGCCCGAGACCGTCTGCTACGAGATTTTTCGCGAGATTCTTCGTGAAGAGCGGGCCTATAGTGCCGAGACATACATGGTGCTGGCTTCCCAGCCGGTCGTTGATCGATTATTGGACGAAGAGTCCGCTGCGGTTGCAGACCTGGAAACCTTTATCAACAAGACGATACGCTTTCAGGTAGAACAGCACTATTCTCAAGAGCAGTACGATATTGTGTTGATGTGATCCATGACGATTCGCCCGGTGGTGCGCACTGCATTGAGAATTGCCGCGTGGTGGCTCGGCGCGCTGGCGATCATGCTGCTGTTTTTACGCCTGGCGTTGAGCCAGGCGGATGCGCTGACGCCTCGCATAGAGGCATTCCTGGAATCCCGGGTGGGCGTGCCGGTTCACATTGAACGGCTAACGCTTGCCCTTCAGCGCAATGACATCGAACTCATGGTGGGTGGTGTCAGCGCACAAACGCCTAATGGCTACCCCTTGTTCAAGCTGGCCCACGCCACCCTTCGGCTGGACGTGTGGGCGTCCCTCAAAGCGCGCGCGCCTATTTTCAATGCCGCTGATATTCGTGGCACCGAATTCCACCTTTATCGTCTCTTCAGTGATAGATGGGAGTGGCCTGCGCCTGCCAAACTGCCAGTGGTGGAAGAGCAGCCTGATATCAACCTAACTGCGCTCGATCGCTGGGTGGGGATCTTGCTCCGTCAACGGTTGAGTGTGGAAGACACTCGCCTAGTGCTGCACGGTGAGGATAATACGGTTGATTTGCATGCGCCGACCCTGTTGCTGGGAGGCGACGAACAGCGCACCCAGCTTGAAGGCAGCATCAATATTGTCGATAAAACGGAAGTAGAGCCTTCAAGGCCGTTGCCGATGGCCTTCCTGCAGGCGGAGGTGTCGCCGGGCGAAGACGGTTATCGAGACTTTTCGGCGGCGTTGAGCGTCGAGGTCCAGCTTGATCACCTAGCGCTGCTGGGAGACGTCATTCGACCCGAGTATGTACCGCAAATTAGCCAGGCCGGAGGGGACGCGCGTCTTTGGGGTCAGTGGTACAAAGGTCGGCTGGACCGGGCGAGAATGGGGATCGATATACCCCAGTTGACGCTGCGCCACGATGTACAGCGGGCCATATTGCGAAATGTAGAAGCCTTGGGCCAGTGGCAGCGGGACGGCAATGGTGGAGAAGCCTGGGTAAGTGGTGATGCGGAGAATGTCGAGTGGGCACAGCCTTCGGGGGGCATTGAAGGCCCCGCGTTGCCAAGGCATTGGTACCTGGCCCATCAGCCCGATAATTGGGAATTGCGCACCAGCGCTTTTGAGCTGGCGTCACTCGCCGCATGGCGAGACTATGTGCTGATGCCTGAGTCGGTGACCCGCGTATTGCAAACGCTCGCGCCACGCGGGCAGGTAGAAGGGTTTCAGATCGGTCAGAAGGAAGGTGAGTGGGGCGTTGATGCGGCCATTAGCAACCTTGAAGTACTGCCCTGGGAACAGGCGCCCGGCGGAGGCCCATTGGATGCCTGGGTGCAGGCGCGGGATCTAAGGGGACGCGTTCAATTTGCCAACCGTCGCGAAAGTACGCTTTATTTTCCAGAACTCTTTGATGCCCCCATGCAGCTACGGCATGCTTCGGGCCAGGTGGAATGGGTTTACGATGGCCCACGTGCCCTGGTCAGCGGGCGCGATATCGCGCTTGATTGGGAAGGGGCGAGCGTCACCGGTGGCTTTGGGTTGGTCACCGACGCAAAGCGTGGGCACTTCGGCCTGGATATTGATTTCCAGGATGTCGATGCCCTGGAGTACCCGCTCGCGCAATGGGTGCCAATGAAGGCACTAGCGCCGGCATTGCGGGAGTGGCTGGGTAGCGGAGTGGGTGGTTATGTTAGGCAAGGCGCGTTAAAGCTCAGCCGGTCTTTAGGCGATGATGTTGGCGACGATGCGTTAACCTCCACCCTTGAGCTGACATTGCGTGATGGGTACCTGCCCATTGCGCCCGACTGGCCTCAGGTCGAGGATCTGGCCGGTCGCCTGAAGTGGCAGAACGGGCGTCTTCTGGCTGAGGTTGAGCGCGGGCAAACGCAAGGCATCCTGCTAAGCAATGGCGCGGTTCGGTTACAGGATGAGGCGCTGAACCTGTCGGGGCAGTGGCAGGCAAGCGGGCAAGACGCGCTGGCGTTCTTGTCGGCGATACCTGATATCGATACACCCGAGATTAACGCATTGGCGCTCCAGGGCGATATTGATGGAGACGTGGCGCTTGCCATTTTGCTGGACAAGGAAGACGCCTTCACGCTTGAAGTCAACGCCGAACCCAGAGGCATGCAGATAGGCTATGGCGAGCTTGCTGAGCGGATCGAGTCGGTGCAGGGCCGGATTACCTGGCAGCAACAGGGCGAGCAAGGCGTATTGGTTGGCCAATTGAACGGGCGGCTATTGAATGGCGCGATTCAAGCAGCGATTGATACACGGGAAGACAGCGTCGCGCTTCAGGGTGATGCGTCGGCCCGCGGGCTGCTGGGGCTGGCAGGGCTGAGTCCTGACCTGGCGAGCTCACTTGCCGAGGGACGGTCGTCCTGGCGGGGGCAGCTAACCCTGTCGCCTACCCCCAAGTTGGCGTTGGAAAGTAACTGGCAAGGCATGGCCACCAAGCTTCCCGCTCCCTTTGCCAAGAGTGCCCAGCAGGCGTGGCCATGGACACTGACGGCTGACCTGGAGCCGTTACGCATTCAGAGCCGCTTGGCCGATATTGCCGATTTACATATCCAGTCTGCGGCTGGTGAGCTTGCCGGCAGCGTACGTCTGGGCGGTGTTTCCCGTCCTACGTCGAACTGGCGGCAGGCGCCTGGCTGGCAGCTGGCGGCCGAACTTGAACGGCTGGATATCGCCGCTTGGCAGAGGGCGTTATCCCCCTTTATCCAGGGCAGGGACGCGACAGACGCCGGTAATACATCAGCCTCACCACTGTCGCCGCTGTCGTTGAGTGTCACCACGTCTTGCGTGATGTACCAGGAGGCTTGCCTGGGTGGTGGCATCGCGGAAGGAAGTCTGCGCGATAGCAGCCTGTCGCTGATGCTCGACAGCGATGTGGTGAGCGGGCAGCTTGAGTACCGCCCGGGACAGTCAACGCCGTTGGATATTGCGCTTACCCAGCTCTCCCTGGACCCCATTGTGGACGCGGTGGCGGGGGAACGTCGGCAGCAGCCGACAGCGCCTATGCCGTCTTCCTGGATGGAGTCAGTCGAGACAACAACGCCTGACGTATCGATCCCGATGGCGTTGCCCGAGTGGCTGGTCGATATTCCCGATGGCCGTTTGCGATTATCCGAGATGTTGCTCGACGGCAAGCGAATGGGCCCTTTAACGGCGTTCTGGCATGCCGATGGTAACGGCTTTTCGCTGGACCCCGTCGGCTTGACGCTGGGGCAGCTCACTGCCGCTGGTGCGTTGCATTGGGAAGGAGGGAGCGCCACCAGTCGAACCCGTGCGAACGTGTCGATCAAGGGGGGCAATATCGCCACCGCGCTTGACCGCCTTGACCAGCCGGTGGCCATGCGTAGCCGCACTACCCGAGTGGATGCGACGCTTGCCTGGCCCGGCGCCCCATGGCAGCTGGATCTCGCCAAGGCCGGGGGAGAGATGACCACCGACATCCGTGATGGTCGTTTTCTTACCCTGGAATCGGCACCGGCACGCCTGGTGGGGCTGCTAAACTTTGACAATATCCTGCGGCGTCTGCGGCTGGATTTTTCCGACGTAACAGGTCAAGGCACGGCATTCGATCGTGTCCACGGGGCTGCCGATATCGCCAATGGCCAACTCATGCTGCGAGGCCCATTGCAAATACAGACGCCCGCCGCCACCTTATCACTTAGTGGCGACGTTGATTTGGTGAACCGCGAACTTGATCAACGCCTTGGCGTCACATTACCGTTAAGCCAAAGCCTGCCAATGGCAGCGCTCGCCATCGGAGCGCCCGTGGTGGGCGGCGCACTGTTTCTAGCCGACCAACTATTCGGCGATGCCTTGGATCAGGTGACCACGATTTATTACCGTGTGGAGGGGCCATGGGCCTCGCCGCAAGTGACTTTAGAAGGCTCTCGATGACCGCACACACTAACGATTTACAAACCGCCGTTTCGATTTTGCTCTCCCCGGGCGGGCTGACCCTTGACGCCCTGGACAGCGGCCTGGGTTACGCCATGGGAGCCGGTATCGACTATGCTGACCTTTACTTTCAGCGCTCATGGGAAGAAGGCTGGATACTGGAAGATGGTGAGGTTAAAGAGGCAAGTTACAACATTGATGGCGGCGTCGGCGTACGCGCCCTGGCCGGCGAGAAAACCGGCTTTGCCTACTCCAACCAGATCACCGCCGATGCACTGATGGATACCGGAAAAACGGCAGCCGGTATCGTGCGCAGTGGCAAGCAACTGACCGGACAGGCCGTCAACCCGGTGACGGCAGCGTCCTACTATGCGGGCATCGACCCGCTCGCCGGGCTGAGCGCCGACGAAAAAGTCGCCATGCTGAAAGACGCTGACCGTATCGCCCGCGCGGCCGACCCCAGCGTCACCCAGGTGAGCGCGTCGCTTTCCGGTACCTATGAGGTGGTACTGGTGCGGGCCAGTGACGGCACGCTGGCCACGGATATTCGCCCCTTGGTGCGCTTCAATGTCAGCGTGATTGCCGTCAAGAACGGCCGTCGCGAGCGTGGCAGTGCCGGTGGCGGCGGGCGTTATTCGATGTCACGGCTGCGCGATGAACAGGTCTCGGAGCGCTACGCCAAAGAGGCGGTGCGCCAGGCGCTGGTCAATCTTGAGGCGGTCGATGCCCCTGCCGGGCAAATGCCGGTGGTCCTGGGGGCCGGGTGGCCGGGTATTCTACTTCACGAAGCCGTTGGTCATGGCCTGGAGGGAGATTTCAACCGCAAGGGAAGTTCAGCCTTTGCCGGGCGGATGGGTCAGCGTGTGGCCTCTAAAGGCGTTACCGTGGTGGATGATGCCACCTTGCGCGATGGGCGTGGTTCGCTTAGCGTCGATGATGAGGGCACGCCAGGGCAGTACACCTCGTTGATTGAAGACGGCGTGCTGACCGGCTATATGCAAGACAAGCTCAATGCCCGCCTGATGGGCATGGCGCCCACCGGCAACGCCCGGCGTGAGTCGTTTGCCCATTTGCCGATGCCGCGCATGACCAACACCGTCATGCTCGCAGGGCAGGATGAGCCAGACGACATCATCAAGAGCGTCAAGCGGGGTATTTACGCCGTGAGTTTTGGCGGTGGCCAGGTCGACATCACCTCCGGCAAGTTCGTGTTCTCCGCCAGCGAAGCCTATCTGATTGAAGATGGCCGCGTGACGGCGCCGGTGAAGGGTGCGACGCTGATCGGTAATGGCCCTGACGCCATGAGCCGTGTCTCGATGATCGGCCATGACATGGCGCTGGATACCGGCATTGGCGTCTGCGGTAAAGAAGGCCAGGGCGTGCCGGTGGGTGTCGGTCAGCCGACCCTGAAGGTCGACGAGCTGACCGTCGGCGGCACGCAGTCTTGAAAAGATTAAAGCTCAGCGGTATTGCGTAAAAACTTGAAAAGCTTGCGAGCGCTGGTGGGCGGCTTGTCCTGATCACGCTCGCGCCTGGCGTTGCGAATCAACTGGCGAAGGGTTTGAAGGTCGGTGTCCGGGTGCTCGTTGAGCCACTGCTCAACGGCCGGGTCGCCTTCATCGATTAGCCGGTCACGCCATTTTTCAAGTCGATGAAACGCATGGTCGCGCTGCTGCTTTTCTTGTTCGATGTTGTCGAACACGGCCTGAATGGCGGCAAGGTCTTCCTTGCGAATTAATTTGCCGACGTACTGCATATGCCGCCGACGCCCTTCATGGGAGCGAATGCGAGCGGTCTCGTCGATGGCACGCAGCATGTCATCGGATAGCGGGAAACGCGCCCGCTCGGCGGGCTGCATGGCAATCAGTGTTTCCCCCAATGCCTGAAGCGCATGCATTTCGCGCTTCAACTGGGACTTGCTGGGGCGCTCTGCCATGTCGTCGTCTAGGGGCTCGGGGCGTTGTTTAGGCATCGTAGGTTCTCATCAACAGAATTCGTGGCCTTATTATATCAGGCCGCGATGCTCAATATTGATCTACCGACAATGTCGGTGGTTAAGGAGATTGTATGGCTCAAGCGTTCGACGCATCAGCCCAACAGGCACTGCTCATCCAGCGTGCTGAAAGTGCCCTGGCGATGGCTAAACGGATGGGGGCAGATGCCGCTGAGGTGGGGGCAAGTGTCGATCAGGGAATTGGCGTCAGTGTCCGCCAGGGGGAAGTGGAAACCGTCGAGCTTTCCCGTGATCAGGGCATTGCCATCACCGTGTATGTAGGACAGCGCAAGGGTAGCGCGTCGTCCACGGATGCCAGCGAGGCATCGCTTCTGGCAACCGTGGAAAAGGCTCTGTCGATTGCCCGCTATACGGGTGAGGACCCGTCGGCAGGTCTCGCCGATGCGGCGCTCATGGCGACCGATATCCCGGATTTGAAAGTCCATCATCCCTGGGCGTTAACCACCGACAGGGCCATCGAGCTGGCGCTGAGCTGTGAGCAAGCGGGCCGCGAAGTGACAGGCATCACTCAGTCGGATGGTGCTTCGCTATCGAGCGGTGAAGGCGTGCGCGTTTACGCCAACAGCCATGGCTTCGTCGGCACCCAAAAAGGGAGTCGACATTCACTTTCCTGCGTGTTGATTGCTGAAGACGAACAAGGCATGCAGCGTGATATGGACTACACCTCGGCGCGCAACCCTGACGATTTATCCGACCCGGCCGCCGTGGGGCGCGAGGCGGCCAGGCGTACCCTGCGCCGCCTGGGGGCCAGGCGTCCGCCAACGGGCACTTATCCGGTGCTGTTCGATCCAAGTCTGGCAAGTGGCTTGGTGGGCCATTTGATGGGCGCGCTGGCAGGCGGCGCGCTATACCGCCAGGCTTCGTTTCTGTGTGACCGACTCAATACGCCGCTGTTTCCCGATTGGTTTAGCCTTGAAGAACGACCGATGGAGATTGGTGCGACGGCAAGCTCTCCCTTTGATGGGGAAGGGGTTCAAACGCGCAACAACCGCTTTATCGAAAACGGCCAGATAGCGAGCTATATGCTGTCGTCCTACAGCGCACGGCGTCTGGGCATGAAGACGACCGGTAACGCCGGGGGCGCACGCAATCTGCGCATTACCGCGCCGTTATCCAACCCGGCCGCCCTGTTCGAGCAAATGGGCACCGGTGTCTGGGTGACCGAGCTGATGGGGCAGGGCATTAACGGTGTCACGGGCGACTATTCCCGCGGTGCAGCCGGTTTCTGGGTCGAAAACGGGGTGGTGCAATACCCTATCGAAGAGTTCACCATCGCGGGTAACCTGGAGCGTATGTTCGGTGCGCTGGTGGGGGTGGGGGATGATATCGACCGCCGCGGCAGTATCCATTCCGGAAGCTGGCTGATTGATGGCATGACCATCGCCGGCAACTAACCGATGACTGAAGACTGAATTTTACTTGTCTTCGTCAAAGCGGGCGTCGAACAGCGATTGAATGGCATCCAGCGCCTGTTCGGCGTCATCGCCTTCTGCCTTGATGCATAGCTCCGTGCCACAGGGGGCCGCGAGCATCAGCAGCGCCATGATATTGGCGGCATCGGCTTCCTGCTGCTGTTTGCAAACGCGGACGTTGGCGTCAAATTGCTGACTGCATTGCACAAGCTTCGTGGCGGCCCGTGCGTGAAGGCCGCGTTGGTTAGTGAGGGTAAGTCTACGTTCTGGCACCCTGGTTCCTTTTGGCTATGAGGGTCTTCGCGATAGATGGTGGTCGTCAACGTGGCTCGAACTAAAGCGGCGCGTTGACCGTGTATTGCAGGCCCAGCTCGCGGTGGCGTAACTGTACTTCACCCAGCAGATTGGCAATGCGTTGCGCCAGTTGTTCAGCCATGTAAACCGAGCGATGCTGACCGCCGGTACAGCCAATCGCCACCGTCATGTAGCTGCGCTGGCTGTGCTGATAGGCTGGCAGCCAGCGTTCAAGCCAGGTCTCAATATCGCCGGCCATGTCGTCGACCAGTGGGTAACTGGACAAAAACGCAATGATGTCAGCGTCCCGACCAGTAGAGCTTCGTAACGCAGGGTCCCAGTAGGGATTGGGCAGGCAGCGGACATCAAAGACAATATCCGCATCCAGCGGAACGCCGCGCTTGTAGCCGAAGGACTCGAAAGTCAGCGTTAGCTGGTCGCGCCGCTGATGGGCGACCTGATCAGTGATGCGGCGACGAAGGTCATGCACCGAAAGCCGGGTCGTGTCGATGGTCAAATCGGCCAGGTCGCGAATCTCGTGCAGCGTTTGCTCTTCCTTGTCGATGGCTTCTTCCAGCGTGAGGCTGCTGTTGCGGGTTAACGGGTGCCGTCTGCGCGTGGCTGAATAGCGTTCCAGCAAAATGCGTGCGTCGGTGGTGAGATACACGATCTGGCACTTGATGGTCCGCTGCCGAAGCTCTTTGAGCAGCTCGGGAAGCTTGGCAAGTGCGCCTGGCAGGTTGCGTGCGTCAATGCTGACAGCCAAGTGGGTGCGATCACCCTGATCGCGCAACTCCTCCACCAGTGAATCCAGCAGCATGGCGGGCAGGTTATCAATAGCGTAATAACCCAGGTCTTCCAGCGCCTGCAAGGCTATCGACTTGCCTGACCCCGATCGGCCGCTAATAATGACGAGTTGCATGATGGCTCTCTTGCTTGCGGTCAAGCGACTTGGATAAACGACTCGCGATTAGGACGGAACATTAAGCGCCACACCTATTTAAAGGCTGGTTTAAAGGCTGGCAGCCTGTTCGCGTATCTTGGCGGAGATGAGGTCCAGCAATTCACGTTGACTACCCGACTTGCGTAGCTGCTGGCGCGTGTCGGCATCGTTCATGATGGAGGCAACTTGGCCCAGCAGAGCCAGGTGCGTGTCGTCGGCTTCTTCAGGCACAAGCAGAACAAACACCAGATCAACCGGTTCGCCATCAATGGCGTCGAAGTCGACTGCTTCATTGAGTTTGAGAAAGCCGGCGATAGGCGAATCACAATGCGGGCTTCGCGCATGAGGAATCGCCACACCGTTGCCTATTCCCGTACTGCCGAGGCGTTCACGGCCAATCAGACGGCTGAACACCTCCTGGCTGTCGAGGCTGGGAATGTTCTGGGCGATAAAGGTGCTGAAAAATTCCAGCACCCGTTTTTTGCTGCCCCCGGGCACATCGTAGAGAACGCGTTCCGGGGGGAGAATGGTGGCCAACGTCATTGAATTAACGCACACCTGCGCCCTGGGCGCGGGCTTGTGCTTTTTCCTTATGCTTAACGAGTTGTCGATCGATCTTGTCCGCCAGGGCGTCGATGGCGGCGTACATGTCATTATCGAGGGCTTCGGCATGCAAGTCAGCGCCTGCAGCGTGCAGCGTGCAGGCGGCCTGTTGACGTTCTTTTTCAACCGAGAGCGTGACCTGTACGGTGGTGATGTTGTCGTAATGGCGCTCAACGCGTTCCAGCTTTTCGTTGACATAGTCACGCAAGGCGTCAGTCAGATCTACATGATGACCGGTGATATTGACTTGCATTGACGTACTCCTTATCCGTCGGACTGTACTTCGATTGTAACCCTTTTTGGCGTTAAGCAAAGCCCTTGTAGTGAGTTTCCGTTTTTCTACCGCAAACGGCGTCGTTCGCTTGAAGACGGGATCCCCATGCCTTCGCGATATTTGGCGACCGTGCGTCGGGCCACGTGGATGCCGGCTTCCTCCAGCAGGGTGACCAGACGGCTATCCGACAAGGGTTTGCCGGGGGGTTCTTCCTGGATCAGTTTTTTGAGACGCGCGCGAATGGCCGTGCTGGAGTGGCTGTCGCCGTCCTGGCTACTGATCTGGCTGGAGAAGAAGTATTTAAGCTCGAAAATGCCCCGCGGTGTATGGATGAACTTCTGGGTGGTGACACGAGAGATGGTCGATTCGTGCATCTCCACCGCATCGGCAATATCGGCCAGGATAAGCGGTTTCATGGCTTCTTCGCCGTGTTCGAGAAAGCCGATCTGGCGGGTAATGATTTCCCGGCCAACGCGTAGCAGGGTGTCGTTGCGGCTGGAGAGGCTTTTGATCAGCCAGCGGGCTTCCTGCAAGTGATCCTTGAGAAATTGGTTATCCTGGCTTTTGTCGGCGCGCTTGATCAGGCTGGCGTAGTCGGGTTGGATCCTGAGTCTGGGCAAGGCCTCGGGGTTGAGTTCGAGGTGCCAGCCTTCGTTATCGTGGTGAACCACCAGGTCGGGAATCACGTAGCTATCGTCAGTGGCGCTGTAAACGCTGCCGGGGCGCGGGTCCAGGCTTCTGATCAGTTGGATGACGTCATCGAGCTGCGCATCGTCCAGACCGAGTCGCCGCTTGAGGAGGCGCTGGTCGTTCTTGCCGAGGGCTTCCAGAAACTGGCGGACCAGCCGCCGGGCAGGCATCAGCAGCGGGGTGTCGTCGGGCAGGGCGGCGAGCTGAAGCATCAGGCATTCGCGAAGATCGCGGGCGAAGATGCCAGTGGGCTCGAACTGTTGCAGTCGCAGCAGAATGGTTTCGACCTCGCGCTGGCTGAGGCCTTCCACGCCCTGATTTCGCAGCCCTTCGCGGATATCGGCTAGAGGTTGGGTGAGATAGCCGTTAGCATCCAGCGCATCAATCAGGCTTTCGGCCACCAGCTGTTCGCGTTGGCTCAAATCGGTCATGGCAAGTTGCCAGAGGAGGTGGCCATGCAGGCTTTGCCCGGCCGCCTGGCGCTCGAAGTCAGGCCCCTCGCTGCTTGTGCTGCCGCTGCCAGCCGTATCCTGATAGGTATCTGACCAGTCGCTGTCGACGGACAGTTCCTTGGGAATGCTATCTGCCCACTCGCCTTCTTCCGGCTCGCTGGCGGCTTGTTCGCTTTCGCTGAACTCGTCTTCCTGCTCGAGCATAGGGTTGGCATCGAGCGCTTGCTGAATTTCCTGGCGTAAATCGAGCGTTGATAGCTGCAGCAGGGCAATCGCCTGCTGCAACTGAGGTGTCATGGTGAGCTGGGTGCCGATCCGCAGTTGAAGAGAAGCTTTCATGACCATCTGAGAACCACTCGTTTATCGGAAAGCATTCACCCTAGTGCGAGTTGTGTTCGGGTGCAAGTGCAATAAGTATGCCATTGGCAATAAATATGCCATCAAGGGCTTTAGAGACGGAAATCAGCACCTAGGTAGACGTCACGTACCTTCTGGTTGTCGAGAATAGCGTCCGGCGAACCGCTGGCGATGATATGCCCGTCGCCGACGATATAGGCCACATCGCAGATATCCAGCGTTTCGCGCACGTTGTGGTCGGTAATCAAGACGCCAATGCCACGCTCCTTCAAGGCACGGATGATCGACTTGATATCGCCCACGGAAATGGGGTCTACACCCGCGAAAGGCTCATCAAGCAGTATGAACGCAGGTTCGGTGGCGAGGGAGCGGGCGATCTCGACGCGCCGCCGTTCGCCCCCGGAAAGGCTCATGCCCATGTTGTCGCGGATATGGGTGATATGAAACTCTTCCATGAGTGTTTCCAGGCGTGCTTCACGTCCGGCGCGGTCCAGATCGTTACGGGTTTGCAAAATGGCCATGATGTTATCGGCGACGGAAAGCTTGCGGAAGATCGACGCCTCCTGAGGCAAATAGCCAATGCCTGCCTTGGCGCGCTCGTGCATGGGCGCTCGGGAAAGGTCGAGGCTATCAATCCCGACGCTGCCCGCATCTGCCTTGACCAGGCCGACAATCATGTAGAAAGACGTTGTCTTGCCAGCGCCATTGGGACCGAGCAGGCCGACGATGCTGCCCTGTGAAATATCCAGGTTGATGTCTTTTACCACGCGCCGGCGTTTGTAGCTTTTTGCCAAATGACGGGCGTGTATCGTTCGTGTTGCGCTGCTGTCGGCAACGGCCATCAGGCTCTCCTTAACCTTCGGGTTGGAGTGTCATGCGAATGCGCTGCGACTCTTGATTGTCGACATCGGAACGCGCCTTGACGACCTCGCGGTCGATGAAATATTCCAGACGCCCCCCGGTGAAGCGGTCGCCTTGCTGGATGATTTCCGCCTGATCAATCAACTCGACCCGGCGCTCGGCGACATGATAGATCACCCGCCGACCCCAGCCTTCCATCGGGCCGTCCTGGCCCTCGGGCTGGCGACGCAAATAGGCCCGTTCGCCCAGCGCCGTGGCCCGCGAGAGCTCGCCTTCCTCGTTACGCTGGATTTGCACCTCGTCGCCTCTTATCAGCATGTTGCCTTGGCGAACTTCGACGTCGCCGGTGTAGACCGCTGTACCGGCGCGCTGATCCAGGTCGAGCTGGTCGGCGACGACTTCAACCGGCTGCTGGTGGTTATCCGCCGTCGCGTGTAAAGGTACTAGGCAGGCAGCCGCCATCGCCGTATAGATAAACGCTTTCATGTTTTATTCCTGTCCGGGTTGCGTCTCTGGAGGGTGGTGGCCTTGAACGTCACCTTCAAGCCGCACTTCCTCCTCGTTGAGCCATGCATCCATACGCCGTGCTGTCATGCGCTGAGGCGGTTGCTGGAGCAGTACATGAGTGTCACTCCACGCACGGGCGGTTTTCCCTTCATAGTGCAGAACGTCCGTGTCAAGCTGCCAGCCCTCTTCGGGGGCGATCAACCTTGCGTTGCCCGAAAGTGTCAGCTCCTGAGAACGGGTATTAAGCGTCCCTACCTCCGACGTGGCGTTCCAGACGCGCCGCTCACTGTCATAAAGTGTGGCATGCGGCGTCTCGGCGAGTGTCGAGGCGGATTGCGGAGTATGTACCAGGCGAGGCGTGATTAATCCCTGCTGAATATTCCCCTGTTCATCAAACAGCGTCAGCTCGGCGTTGTGCAGAACGTGGCCTGGCTCCTCGGCACGGGCGTCCGGGTCCGTCGGGACGGTTTGCGGGCCGCCCGGGTCCAGCCATACCAGAAAGCCACCCAGAGCCAGCACGATGAGAGCCAGCCCCAGGCGCGTGGGCCATGTCTTTAGCATAGTGCCTCAGCCGTGTAGGTAAGTATCGACAACCGCGCCCCAGTGACCCTGAGCATCGAGCAACGTATCACATATTTCGCGGACGGCACCGTGTCCCCCCAGGCGTTCAGTCACCCAGTCAGCGTGGGTGTGCATGTAGTCAGGGGCATTGGGTACCGTGATGCCAACCCCTGAACGCTTGATGCTGGCAAGGTCCGGCAGGTCGTCACCGCAGTAGGCGACTTGAGACAAATCAAGTTCCAGGCGCTGGCAAAGGCCGCGAAGGGCAGCCAGTTTGTCCTCGCAGCCCTGATAGACGTGGGGAATGCCCAGTGCGGCGGCGCGCTGGCTGACCATGGGAGAGTCGCGGCCGGTGATCAAGGCGACCGAGATGCCTGCGCGTTTCAGCAGCTTGAGCCCATGGCCATCCTGAGTGTGAAACGCTTTGATTTCGACACCGTCGGCTTGAAAGTAAAGCCGACCGTCGGTGAGAACACCATCGACATCAAGGGCAAACAAGCGAATGCGACGTAGTCGGTCGAGTAGGTCAGCAGAAAGGGACATTGGGTCTCCGGTCGATTGAAGTTAAATAACGCCGCTGGCAAGCAGGTCATGCATATGCAGCGCGCCTATCGGGCGCTGGTGTTCGTCCACCACTGCCAGCGCGGTAATACGATTGTCTTCCATGATGCGAACGGCTTCCGCCGCGAGAAGGTCGGGGGGTATGCGTTTGCCCGGTCGGGTCATGACGTCATCTACCCGGACGTCACGCAGGTCGTGGAAAGTATCCAGGGTGCGGCGCAGATCGCCATCCGTGTATACGCCGACTAGCAGGCCATCAGGGTCCACCACGCAGGTGAACCCCAGTCCCTGCTGGGTGATCTCCAGTAACGCATCGCGCAGGGGGCTGCCCAGGGCAACCTGGGGTAGGCGATCGCCCTGATGCATCAGGTCGCGCACGCGAAGCAGCAGGCGTCGGCCCAGGCTGCCGCCGGGGTGCGAAAGGGCGAAATCCTCGGCGGTAAAGCCACGGGCTTCAAGCAGGGCAACCGCGAGAGCGTCGCCCAGCGCTAATGCCGCTGTCGTGGAGCTTGTCGGGGCAAGATCCAGTGGGCACGCTTCCCGATCGACACTGCTGTCCAGGTGAGCATCCGCATGCTGGGCAAGTGTCGAGGACGGGCGCCCTGTCATGCTGATCAGTGGTGTACCCAGACGCTTCAGCAGTGGCAGCAGAGCCGTCACCTCAGCGGTCTCCCCTGAGTTAGACAGTGCGATCACAACATCGCTGCGGGTAATCATGCCCAGATCACCATGACTGGCTTCGCCAGGGTGAACGAAAAACGCCGGCGAGCCGGTACTGGCCAGTGTCGCCGCGATTTTACCGGCAATATGGCCTGACTTGCCCATGCCGGTAACCACCACGCGTCCCTGGCAGGCCAGGACCAGCTCGCAGGCATGGTCGAAATGCCCATCCAGCTTGCTGGCCAAGCCTGCGATGGCGGCTTGCTCAATGTCTAGCGTGCGCAATGCGCTTTGGCGAAAAGGGGTGGTTTCAGTGGTTGCTGGCATGGGCAATGGGTGGCTCATTAAAAATGACAATCAGGCGTAAGCGTAACATTGACCGAGTGGTCTTTGCCCCATCGTTTTGTTGTAAGAATAAGCGATGCTCGCTTGTCATCGTCAGGTAGGGTTAGAATACGTTGTTCGATAATGGTTTTTAAACGTGGTTTTTTAAACGTGAGTTGTTATCACTATTTACTGATTGCTGCGTGAAACGCGCGAATGTGCAAGTAAACGCGAGAGTTGATGGTTCCATGAGCGATGTGCCTTTTATTGAAGTCGATAACCTGTATTTTTCGCGGGGTGATAGCGAGATTTTTCGCGGGGTGAACATGACCATTCCGCACGGTAAAGTGACGGCGATCATGGGGCCCAGCGGGACAGGCAAAACGACCCTGTTAAAGCTTATCGGTGGGCAACTGACCCCCGATAAGGGCCGCGTGCTGATTGACGGGGACGACGTGCATCGGCTTTCGCGCAAGGCACTATTTACGCTGCGCAAGCGCATGGGCATGCTGTTTCAAAGCGGGGCGCTGTTTTCCGATCTGGATGTCTACGAAAACGTGGCATTTCCGCTGCGGGTTCATACGGACCTGCCCGATGCCATGATCCGTGACCTGGTGTTGCTCAAGCTTCAGGCAGTGGGCCTGCGCGGCGCTCGGCACCTCACGCCAGCCGAGCTTTCCGGTGGAATGGCCCGGCGCGTTGCGCTGGCGCGGGCCGTGGCGCTGGATCCAGAACTGATCCTTTATGACGAGCCTTTTGTGGGGCAGGACCCGATTTCCATGGGCGTGCTTGTGCAACTGATCAAGCGCCTCAATCAGGCGCTGAACCTGACGTCAGTGGTGGTTTCTCACGATATTAAGGAGACCCTGACGATTGCCGATTATCTTTACTTTATTTCCGAGGGCCATGTGGTGGCGCATGGAACGCCAGCAGATCTTGACGTCAACCAGGACGCGCGGGTGAAGCAGTTTATCCATGGTGAGCCCGATGGCCCGGTACCTTTCCATTATCCAGCCGCTCAGTTTTACCAGGATATGCTGGGCGATACGGCGACCCGAGGAGGAGCCTGATGTCGATGAAGGGAGGGCAGGTCGCCATGCGTATCACCCGGTTAGGGCGGCGCAGCTGTGACTTGGTGGAATCATTGGGGCGTGCCGGAGTGTTTCTTGCCCAGTCGGCGGTGGGTATCCCATCAGCCGAAGGCTTTCGCCTGTGGGTTCGCCAGTTGCATTTTGTCGGTGTCTTGTCACTGGCCATTGTGCTGGTTTCCGGCCTGTTCATCGGAATGGTGCTGGCGCTTCAGGGTTACACGATCCTGGTTGATTTTGGCGCCGAGGACGCCCTGGGGCAGATGGTGGCGCTTTCGCTGTTGCGTGAACTGGCCCCTGTGGTTGCGGCGTTGTTATTTGCCGGTCGGGCTGGCTCGGCGCTGACCGCTGAAATTGGCTTGATGAAAGCCACCGAGCAGCTAACCAGCATGGAGATGATTGGCGTGGATCCACTGAGGAGGGTGGTGGCGCCACGTTTCTGGGCAGGTGTCGTGGCGCTGCCAATTCTCACCGTGGGGTTCAGCGTTGTTGGCATTTGGGGCGGCTATCTGGTTGGCGTCGAGTGGCTGGGTGTTTTCGAAGGTTCCTACTGGAGCAACATGCAGGCCAGCGTGGCGTTTATCAACGACATTGGCAACGGCATGGTCAAAAGCATCGTGTTCGCCGTGGTGGTCACCTGGATTGCGGTTTTTCAGGGCTATGATCTGTTGCCTACCTCCGAGGGTATTTCCCGTGCGACAACGCGTACCGTCGTCTATTCGTCGCTTGCGGTACTGGGGCTTGATTTCGTATTAACCGCCGTTATGTTTGGCGGCCTCTGATTAGCTGGAGCAGTTTCATGAAGCGTAGCAGGAGCATGGAGTTTGGCGTCGGCCTGTTTATCCTGGTGGGTATCTTGGGGTTGGTGTTTCTGGGGTTACGAGTGAGTGGTTTGACCTTCTCGGGCGCGTCGAATACATATCAACTGGAGGCTAACTTTTCCAATATCGGCGGCCTGAAGCCTCGTGCGCGGGTGTCCATGGCGGGGGTCACGGTGGGGCGCGTCGAGTCGATCGAGCTGGATACCGAATGGTATGACGCTCGGGTAACCCTGAGCCTGACCAATGAGTTGGAAGGCCAGATTTCCCGGGATGCCACGGCCGCGATCCTGACCTCGGGGCTGCTAGGCGAACAGTACGTTGGCCTGAGCATGGGGGGCGATCCAGAAACGCTTGAGGAGGGCGATACGATACGCGATACCCAATCGGCGCTGGTGCTCGAAGAACTTATTCAGCAATTTATATCCAATATGGCAACCAACTGATTATTGTGATGCGGTACGGTTTGCCGTTTTTATTTGACCCGCTAGCGTCGAACGCTTGCGTTGAAACAGGTGACGGAGGCCTATTCGCCGTCAACAGGAGGATAACAGGATGTCTGTAAATAAATGGCCGCTAATGTTGGTGTTCACCTTTGCTGTCGCACTGCTTGCCGCGATGGTGCCGCTCTCGGCAAGCGCTCAACCCGAGCCGCCCGAAGAGATGATTCGCAACAACATCAACGAATTCATGGCCCAGCTTGAAGGCCGGGAAGCGTATTACCAGGCAAATATCGATGAGCTGAAACGGGAAGTCGAGGACAGTCTGGAACAAGTGGCTGATTTTCGCTACATCGGTGCCAGCGTGATGGGAAGTTACTTCCGCAATGCGTCGCCGGAGCAGCGCAGCCGTTTTGTTGACGTTTTCCGTCAAACGCTTATCGATACGTATACGCGCGGGCTGGTGACTTTTGACTACGATGACATTCGCGTTCTGGATGACCAGCGCCCCCAGCGTGAAGAAGACCGTGCCAGCGTGGCCATGGAAGTGATTGCTACTAATGGTGATGTATACCCCGTCAACTACAGTCTGCGGCTGTCTGACGGTGAGTGGCGGGTCGTCAACGTGATCGTGAACGGTATCAATCTGGGGCTGACTTTTCGTAACCAGTTTGACCAGGCAATGCGTGACAATAACCGGGATTACGATGCGGTGATCAATGGTTGGTCGCCGGATGTGGGCGTCGATGAGCTTGAAGAAGGGGGCGATGCGTGACGGTGATTTTTGCCGATCGCGATGTATCGCTGCGCCAGCAGGGGGATGGTCTGAGCGTACAGGGGGATGTGGATATTGCCTCTGCGGCAGCGCTTGCCGCAGAGGGCTCGCGCTGGCTGTCCAGTCAGCAGCCCAAGACAGTCGCGTTTGATTTCAGCAAGGTGGTAACACCGCGCAACGTCGCCTTGAGTGTCTTGCTCCAGTGGCTGCGCACCTGCCATGAATATCGTATCAGGGTGACGTCTATTGCCCTTTCAGCGCCGCTCCAGCGGCTTGCCGAGCTTGCCGAGTTGGACGCACTGATCCAGGCGCCGGACGAACAGTCTGCCGACTGATCCCTGGGCGTCGCCAAAGCCTCGGCTTTTCTTTATGATGTCATCCTCTTGATGTCCATCCAGCCCTTTACCAATGTCCTTTAAGGAGTTTCTGACCTATGCAACCCCAAGAGGTGAAAGCCCTGCTCGAATCGCGTGTCGATGGATGTGAGTTCCATATCCAGGGAGAAGGCTGTAATTTTCAGGTGATTGCAGTGGGCGATGCCTTTGAAGGTTTGTCGCCCGTGAAGCGCCAGCAGTTGGTGTATTCCGCCTTGAGCGACGAGATTGCTTCGGGAGCCCTGCACGCGATCAGCATCAAAACCTATACCCCGGCGCAGTGGCAAACCGCCGCTGAAAACGCGCAGTAACGGTTATTGCATGGATAAGCTCATTATTACCGGTAACGGGTCGGTCGACGGCGAAGTCTGGGTCAGCGGTGCCAAAAACGCGGCCTTGCCCATCCTCTGCGCTAGCCTGTTATCCAAAGGCCCTGTGGTGATCGGTAATTTGCCCCACCTGCAGGACATCACCACCACCCTGGAACTGCTGGGCCGTATGGGGGTCGAGCCGGTAATGGGGGATAACCTCACCATCCAGCTGGACGGCTCTCAGGTCACCCACTGCCATGCGCCCTATGAGCTGGTAAAGAAAATGCGCGCCTCTGTTCTGGTGCTGGGGCCTTTGCTGGCACATTTCGGCCAGGCTGATGTGTCCTTGCCTGGGGGGTGCGCGATCGGTTCGCGCCCGGTGGATCTGCACATTCGGGGGCTCGAAGCCATGGGTGCCGAGATTCGCGTCGAAGCGGGTTACATTCGTGCGCGGGTGGAGGGTCGCCTGAAAGGGGCGACGATTTATTTCGATACCGTGACGGTTACCGGTACCGAGAACCTGTTGATGGCTGCCACGCTGGCGGATGGTGTCACCGTGCTTGAAAACGCCGCCCGTGAGCCTGAAGTCGTCGACCTGGCAGAATGCCTGATCAAGATGGGCGCGCGGATCAGCGGTCACGGCAGCGATACCATTACCATCGAAGGGGTGGAGACACTCAGCGGCTGCCATCACGATGTCATGCCCGATCGCATCGAGACAGGGACCTTTCTGGTGGCGGCCGCCATGACCGGCGGTCGTGTGAAGGTCAAACGCACCCGTGCAGACATCCTTGAAGCAGTGCTCGCCAAGCTCGAAGAGGCGGGTGCCGAGATTTCTACCGGCGACGACTGGATTGCCCTGGATATGCACGGTAAGCGCCCGCGTGCGGTCAATATCCGCACTGCGCCGTACCCGGCCTTTCCCACCGATATGCAAGCCCAGTTTGTCGCCATGAATGCTGTGGCGGAAGGGTCGTCGAGAGTGGTTGAAACGATTTTTGAAAATCGCTTCATGCACGTTCAGGAGTTAAACCGCATGGGCGCTGATATCGTTCTGGAGGGCAATGCTGCCTTGATTAACGGTGTTGAAAAGCTCTCGGGAGCGCCGGTGATGGCGACGGACCTGCGCGCATCTGCCTCGTTGGTGATTGCCGCCATGATGGCGGAGGGTGAAACCCTGGTCGACCGCATTTATCATATCGACCGTGGCTATGAATGCATCGAGGAAAAACTGCAGCTGCTGGGTGCGCGTATCCGCCGTATCCCTGGCTGAGCCTGGCCTCCAACACCATTGGCATCCAAAATGAGTAAGCAACTGATTTTAGCCCTCTCAAAGGGCCGTATTCTGGAAGAGACGCTGCCGCTGCTAGCCGATGCGGGCATCACGCCTACTGAGGATTTAAATAAAAGCCGTAAGCTGCTGTTCGATACTAACCTGCCCGACGTCAAATTCGTCGTGATCAGAGCAGTGGACGTACCGACTTACGTTCAGCTTGGGGCCGCCGACCTGGGGGTCGCCGGCAAGGATGTTCTTTTAGAGCACGGTGCCGAAGGGCTTTATGAGCCGCTCGATCTCGATATTGCACGTTGCAAGCTGATGACGGCTGGCGTTACCGGTGAGTCGCCGAAGCTGGCGCGTCGCCGGGTGGCAACGAAGTTCGTCAATATCGCCCGGCGTTACTACGCCGAACAAGGTATCCAGGCGGAGGTGATCAAGCTTTATGGCGCCATGGAACTGGCGCCGTTGATGAACCTGGCCGACGAAATTGTCGATATCGTCGACACCGGTAATACCCTGCGCGCCAATGGCATGGAACCGCGTGAGCTGATTGCCCCGATCAGCACGCGCCTAGTGGCCAACAAGGCCGCCATGACGATGAAGCACGCGCGTATCAAGCCATTGCTGGCTCGCCTGGAGCGCGCCATTGCCGACCGTAAGACGATATCGCCCGCCGACTAAGTGAGGTTGCCATGAACGATAACGCTACCGCGACGATAGCACGACTCAATACTGCCGATGAGTCGTTTGCCGGACAACTGGATGCGTTGCTGGACTGGGAAGGCGTGTCAGATAGTGCCGTTCAGACGCGCGTCAATGAGATTCTCACCAACGTCAAGCGTCATGGCGATGCGGCAGTCATCGAAGCCACCAATCGCTTTGATCGCGTCTCGGTTACTCATATGGATGAGCTTCGCCTGACGGCCGAGCAATTACGCCACGCCTTTGAGTCGCTGCCTGCTCAGCAGCGCGATGCCCTGGCGAGTGCAGCTGAGCGAATCCGGTGTTATCACGAGCGTCAGAAGCCGACCTCCTGGCAATATGAAGAACCTGACGGCACGGTGCTTGGCCAGCAGGTAACGGCTATCGACCGCGCGGGAATTTACGTGCCTGGCGGCAAGGCCGCCTATCCCTCATCGGTGCTGATGAATGCGATTCCTGCCCATGTGGCGGGGGTGCAAGAGATCATCATGGTGGTCCCCACTCCCGATGGCGTGCTCAACGATCTGGTGCTGGCGGCAGCGCACGTGGCCGGTGTGAACCAGGTGTTTACCATCGGCGGTGCCCAGGCCATTGGCGCCCTGGCCTATGGAACGGAAAGCGTCCCCAGGGTGGATAAGATCGTTGGACCGGGCAATATCTATGTGGCCACGGCCAAGCGGGCCGTGTTTGGTCAGGTGGGTATCGACATGATTGCCGGCCCCTCTGAAATCATGGTGGTGTCGGATGGATTGACCGATCCTGATTGGCTGGCGATGGACCTGTTTTCCCAGGCGGAGCACGATGAAGATGCTCAAGCTATCCTGGTGAGCTGGGATGCTCAGCATCTGGCGGATGTAGAAGCCGCGATAGAGCGTCTGCTTCCGACCCTGGAGCGGGCCGATATCGTCCGTGCGTCATTGCGTCGACGCGGCGCGCTGGTTCACTGCCGCGATGCCCAGGAAGCCGTCACGCTGATCAACCGGGTGGCCCCCGAGCACCTTGAGCTTTCAGTGGCAACGCCCGATACCTGGCTGGCGGGTATTCGTCATGCGGGAGCCATCTTCATGGGGCGTTATACCGCAGAGGCGCTGGGTGATTACTGCGCAGGGCCGAACCATGTGCTTCCCACTTCCGGCACTGCGCGCTTCTCATCACCGCTGGGTGTCTACGATTTCCAAAAGCGTTCGTCGCTGATTCACTGTTCAGCCGAGGGCGCGTCAGCGCTGGGAGAGGTCGCCTCGGTACTGGCGCGGGGCGAATCGTTGACCGCCCACGCACGGTCTGCTGAGTATCGTATCAAATCTGCCTGATAGGTTGACGAAGAAAGGCGGCGGCCCAGGGCCAGCTCATCAGGGCTGGTTTGGGTCGCCTTCATTACGGCCATTTTTGCCACTTCGGCGTGTTCCATCGGGCCGTGGGAGTGTCGAGGGAATGGGGCGTTCACCCACATCCAGCGTCATTTCCATGCGTTCGCCGTCGCGGACAATCGTCAGCGGCAGTGCAGTGCCCGGCTTGATCGAGGCAATATCGCTCATGGTGGCGCGCGCATCCAGGATAGGTTGACCATCGACGGATAGCAGGACATCGCCTGGCAACAGGCCGGCCTTCTCTGCTGGCCCTCCGTTCACGACGCCTGCGACAATCACCCCTTGAGGCGTGCGCAGGCCGAAAGAGGCGGCAAGCTCGCGAGATAGTGCCTGCGCCTCAATGCCCAGCCAGCCACGGATGACCCGGCCCTGGGTCACCAGTTCGTCCAGGATGCTATGGGCAAGGTTGGCAGGAATGGCAAATCCGATACCCTGAGAGCCCCCTGAACGCGAAAAGATGGCCGTATTAATGCCCACCAGGGCGCCTTCCGGGTTGACTAACGCCCCTCCAGAATTTCCGGGGTTAATGGCCGCATCGGTCTGAATGAAATCTTCGTAGGCGTTCAGGCCCAGGTGGCTGCGACCGGTGGCGCTGATAATCCCCATCGTCACCGTCTGGCCGACGCCAAAGGGATTGCCGATAGCCAGGGCGACATCGCCGACGGCAACATCCGTTGAATTGCTCAGCTCAATGACAGGCAGGTTTCCCAGACCGATCTTAAGCACGGCGAGGTCGCTTTCCGGGTCAGTCCCAATTACCTCGGCGAGCACTTCGCGGCCATCGCGCAGTGCCACCTGAATTTCGTCGGCACCGTTGATGACATGATGATTGGTGAGCACATAGCCTTCGTCACTTACGATGACGCCGGAGCCCAGACTCGACAGCATGCGTTGATGGGTCGTGGCGTCGTCGCCGTTAAAAAACTGCTGGAAGAAGGGGTCTGACATCAGTGGGTGTTCGTCGCGTTCGATGATGCGTGACGAGTAGATGTTGACCACAGCAGGCGCCGCCTGATTGACTGCATTGGCGTAGCTGGCAGGGCCCTGGTTGCGGTTCAGGGGGGGCGCTTGCCGAACTTCAGGTGCCGGTCGGTCCGGGTCGGTCTCCTGGTCTGCCGTGGAGACCAGAGAAAGGGGGGCTTCGGCCTGGGATGGCGGCGCCTGAAAGGGCAGCGGGAAGCGCTCAGGAAACGCAAACATGATGACAGCTGCCAGCAAGAAGCCTGTAATGATGGGCCATATGTAAGGCAGCACAAAGCGTTTCATCGAGGGGTCCTTTGGCGATCGTCGAGAAGTGGATATTAGCGCTGACGGGCCGTCAGTCTTACACTAGCCGTTATCCCGTATAGGATAACATTTTATGGGTGTGTCTCTCATTGATGCCAGCAGATACTTAGGAGCAACGGTGATTCAACGCGATAGTTTAGTAGCAGCCTGCGACCATCAGCTTCGCGCTTCACAGTTTAAGGACTTTACGATTAACGGTCTTCAGGTGGCAGGCCGTGATCGAGTAGCGCGTGTCATGACCGGGGTGACGGCCTGCCAGTCCCTGCTTGATGAAGCAGTGCGCTGGCAAGCCGATATGCTGATTGTTCACCATGGCTATTTCTGGAAGAACGAACCGGTTGCCATTACGGGGATGAAGCAAAAGCGAATCAAGACCCTGCTGAACCACGGGATAAACCTGCTGGCCTATCATTTACCCTTGGATGCGCACAGCGAGATGGGCAACAACGCTGAACTGGGCAGGCGGCTCGGATGGAAAGTCGAAGGTTGTCTGGATGGCGAGCTGGGTGAGGGGCTGCTTTGGTCAGGGCGCGTTGCCAAACCATTGAGCGCGACAGCGCTTGCCGAGCAAATAAGCCAGACCCTGCAGCGAGAGCCACTGCTGATTGAAGCGCCGGGTGTGGGTGACATAGAGCGTATCGCCTGGTGCACGGGGGGGGCGCAGGACATGATCAGTGCCGCTTTTGAAGGGGGGGCGCAGGCGTTTGTTTCCGGAGAAATTTCAGAGCGAACGACGCATCTTGCCAGGGAGATGGGGATTCATTACCTGGCGGCGGGGCATCATGCTACCGAACGGTACGGCGTTCAGGCATTAGGGGAGTGGTTGGCCGATGAGTACGGTGTGATGCATCGCTTCGTGGATATTGATAATCCTGCTTGATCCCTTTCGCCCTCGGCAATACTGCCGAGAGCGAACTCCTCCACTGATAAGAAGGCTCAGTAGCGTGGCGGTGTTGCCGCTTCGTCGCGAGCGTCTTTATCTTTGAGGCCGAAATGTTCGGAGAGCGTGCCGTTCTGACCATCGGCATAGTCGCGGGGCGTTGCGGGGGCGCCCAAGGTATCTGTTGGCCCGGTCACCGGGCGAAGGTCGGTCAACTCGGCAGGGCGATGGGTTAGCTGGTCTAGCTGCCAATGACCAGCGTCGTCCTGCAGCTTCTTTTCCAGTTCGTCAGCTTCCTGCCGGATTGTTGCAAGCGACTCATGCACACTGGATAGTTGATGGCTGACGCCATTCTTGAGTGACGCAACTTGGTGTTCACGCTCCAATAGAGTCTGGCGAAGTGAAGCAAGCTGACGCTGGCTTTTGCTCAGTAACCGGTAGCATCCTGCGCCGATTATCAAGCCGATCACAAGGCCTATGGCTGCATAGGTTAATGGCTCGCTTTCCACATTTATCTCCCTTGGTACCTTCGCTGCCGATGGCACAGCGCATGAAACAGTCGATTGCTATTATAGGCGCCTTGATGATGGTTGGGTCAATGCTCATGCGTTGGTAAGCCTAACCACGTATACTTGTTGCCTTTATTCATGTTGTGTGGTGGTTTCCAGTAACCCCTGGCGGAAATAACGGGAGAGGTAAACGATGAGGGCAACGTCGGACGGTGGTGAGCCAACGCCGAATGCGGCGACGCCGATGGGGCGTTATCGTGCAGATCTTAAGCGAGAGGGGTTTGAGTACGACCCGGCCCAGGAAGCGGCAGTGGCACATCTGCAGCGTTTGTACGATGCATTGCTGTCAACCCCGACGACGGTGCCGAAAGCGGTCCTGGCCAATAAGGGGCTGAAAGCCAGGATGGCGGGGTTGGTAGGCAAAAAATCGTCTACACAACAAGAGCCTGTGACGCCGAGCGTCCAGGGGCTTTATTTCTGGGGAGGTGTGGGTCGCGGCAAGACGTATCTGGTAGATACTTTCTACGAATCGCTGCCGTTTGCCGATAAAATGCGCACCCACTTCCATCGCTTCATGCAGCGTGTGCATAACGAACTTACTCATTACAAAGGGGAAAAGAACCCGCTGACATTGGTGGCGAGCAAGTTCGCCAGTGAAGCGCGGGTGATTTGCTTTGATGAGTTCTTCGTCAAGGACATTACCGACGCCATGATACTGGCGAATCTGCTCGAGGCCCTCTTCGAGAGAGGTGTCGTCCTCGTGGCAACGTCGAATATCGTGCCTGACGATCTGTATAAAGATGGTCTTCAGCGCGCGCGGTTCCTGCCCGCTATCGATTTGCTCAATCGCCACTGCCAGGTGGTGAATGTCGACTCGGGTGTCGATTATCGTCTGCGCGCCCTGGAGCGTGCAGAAATTTTTCACTCGCCGCTGGACGATGCCGCTGAAAGAGAGCTGGCGCGCAGTTTCCGGGAAATCGCCGGGCATGCTGGAGAGGAAGGTGCCCCGCTTGAGATTAATCAGCGTGTGTTGACGACACGCCGACTTCACGACGACATCGCCTGGTTTGAATTTGCTGAGCTTTGCGATGGCCCGCGCAGTCAAAACGACTATATTGAACTGGCGCGGGAATTTCACACGATTATCGTTTCTAATGTCCCGGCCATGCGGGGTGCTGACGACGATCAGGCAAGGCGCTTCATCAACATGGTGGATGAGTTCTATGACCGGGGCGTCAAGGTGTTGATGTCGGCAGAAGTGCCGGTGGAATCGCTCTATCGCGATGGCAAACTGACGTTTGAATACCAGCGAACGCTCTCTCGGCTACAGGAAATGCAGTCCCATGATTATTTGGCACTGCCGCATAAGCCCTAGCCGCATAAAACTTGGTCGTATACTGCCTGGTGTATAAACCCCGACCGCATAAAAAGAGAAATCCGGAAAAGTGCCGGTGATTACTCAGAAAGGCTTAACTTGGCGGATGGCTTGCTGTAGAATGCCGCCTCGCTACATGTTGTGGGTTTAAAACCTGCAACCAAAAAAAATAGGGATGGTGCAGCGCCGCATAGCGGTGTGTCGTACCCAACACATTTTAACTGGTGATTTCATCCATGAAGACGTTCAGTGCTAAGCCGCAGTCCGTCCAGCGCGATTGGTACGTTGTCGACGCAACGGACAAGACGCTAGGCCGTCTGGCTACCGAAATTGCGCGCCGCTTGCGCGGTAAGCATAAGCCCGAATTTACCCCTCACGTTGATACCGGCGATTACATCGTGGTGATCAACGCTGAAAAAGTCCAAGTGACCGGCAACAAGGCAAAGGCCAAGACCTATTACCGCCATACCGGTTACCCGGGCGGTCTACGCTCCATGACGTTCGATAAAATGATCGACCATGCGCCCGAGCGTGTTATCGAGTCTGCCGTGAAAGGCATGCTGCCCAAAGGCCCGCTTGGCCGCGCCATGTACACCAAGCTTAAAGTGTACGCTGGTGCCGAGCATCCGCATGCTGCCCAACAGCCGCTTGAACTGAACATCTGAGGAAATCTCCGCCATGACACAGCAGTATTACGGTACCGGGCGCCGCAAGACTTCCACCGCCCGCGTCTTTATGAAGCCGGGTTCCGGCAAAATTACCGTCAACAACCGTGAGCTCGACAACTACTTCGGTCGTGTAACCGGTCGTATGGTTGTTCGCCAGCCGCTGGAACTGACCGAAACCCTCAACCAGTTCGACGTCTACGTCACGGTTGAAGGCGGCGGTGGTTCAGCACAAGCCGGCGCGATTCGCCACGGTATTACCCGTGCGCTGATGAATTACAACGAAGACCTGCGTCCTGCACTGCGCGCCGCGGGTTATGTGACGCGCGATGCACGTCAGGTAGAGCGTAAGAAGGTCGGCCTGCGTAAAGCACGTCGTCGTCCGCAGTTCTCCAAGCGTTAACCGACGCTCAAACACTGTGGAAAAAGCCCAGACCATTCATTGGTCTGGGCTTTTTTTTGCTATAACAAACACCCGCGTTGATTACGCGAGCCTGGCGAACTGTGCTGAGTAAACTACTTTATACATAGACATTAAATAACAACAGTCATCCTTGCGAGGTGTAAGCACTGCGTGAGGGAAAAGTGGGGGCCGGATATGGCAAATAACGGCGTTAACAAGGGGCGGCGGCGCTTCCTTGTCGGCGCGACGACGGTTGTCGGCGCAGTCGGAGTGGTTGGGGTGGCAATCCCGTTCGTGTCGGCTTGGCAGCCGAGTGCAAGAGCCAGGGCGGCGGGGGCGCCTGTCAAGGCCGATATTTCGAAGCTGGCGCCGGGTCAGCGTATGACGGTCGAATGGAGAGGACGCCCCGTCTGGATTATCAACCGAACGCCCGAGATGATCGAGCGCACGGAATCCTTTACTGCTGGCCGTCTTGCCGATCCGGACTCTCAAGCGTCTCTTCAGCCTGCATATAGCACCGGCCAAATGCGCTCCATCCGCCCGGAAATCGGTGTTCTGATCGGAATCTGCACGCACCTTGGGTGTTCGCCAGTTTACCGTCCCGAGCCGGATGCAACGGGCGTTGGCGTCGACGACTGGCCCGGCGGGTTCTTCTGTCCCTGCCATGGCTCACGGTTTGATTTGGCAGGACGCGTATTCAGCAATGTGCCGGCGCCGACCAATCTGGAAGTGCCCCCCTATCGTTTCGAGAACGATAACATCATTGTTGTCGGTGAAGATGAGGAGACGGCCTGATGGGTAACTCGAATAAAACCAGGGCTCCCCGTGGCCTGATGCGCTGGGTTGATGCCCGCTTTCCGGCAACGCAACTCTTTCAGGACCATCTGTCGCACTACTACGCGCCGAAGAATTTTAATTTCTGGTATTTTTTCGGCTCCCTCGCGCTGTTGGTTCTCGTCAATCAGATTCTGACCGGCATCTGGCTCACCATGAGCTTCAACCCCAGTGCGGAAGGCGCCTTTGACTCCATTGAATACATCATGCGCGATGTGGAGTGGGGCTGGCTGATCCGCTATATGCACACCACAGGGGCATCAGCCTTCTTTGTGGTCATCTATCTGCATATGTTTCGGGGATTGCTGTATGGCTCTTACAAAGCACCCCGGGAGCTGGTTTGGATTTTCGGCATGGCGATTTATTTGACCCTGATGGCCGAGGCGTTCATGGGGTATCTGCTGCCCTGGGGGCAAATGTCTTACTGGGGCGCGCAGGTGATTATTTCACTGTTCTCGGCCATTCCCTTTATTGGGCCGGATCTGGCGCAGTGGGTGCGGGGCGATTATCTGATTTCAGGCATCACGCTGAATCGCTTTTTTGCCTTGCATGTGGTGGCCTTGCCGATTGTGATTCTCGCGTTGGTGGTGCTGCATATTGTGGCGCTCCACGAGGTGGGCTCCAACAATCCCGACGGTATCGATATCAAGCAGAAAAAGGATGAAGCCGGTAAGCCGCGGGACGGTATCCCTTTTCATCCTTATTACACGGTCAAGGATCTGGTGGGGGTAGCTGTTTTCCTGTTTGTGTTCTGTATTGTGGTGTTCTACTTCCCGGAAGGGGGCGGGTATTTTATCGAAACGCCCAACTTTGAGCCGGCCAATCCGTTACAAACCCCCGATCATATTGCGCCCGTATGGTATTTCACACCGTTTTACGCGATTTTGCGTGCCATTACCTTCTCGATTTTCGGCCTGGAAGCGAAGTTCCTGGGGGTGATGTGCATGGGGGCGGCCATTGCCGTGATGTTCGTACTGCCATGGCTGGATCGCAGCCCCGTGCGTTCGATCCGCTATAAAGGCTGGATATCCAAGCTGATGTTAGCGCTGTTTGCGGCTAGCTTTGTGACGCTGGGGGTCCTGGGTGTGATGCCTTCAACAGAGGGACGAACTCTATTGGCTCAGGTCTGCACGGCAATCTATTTCGCTTATTTCCTGTTGATGCCGATCTATACGCGGTTGGAAAGAACAAAACCCGTTCCGGAAAGGGTGACTGGCTAATGAAAAAACAACTGATCGCGCTAATCGCTATGCTGGTGCCAATGACCACCATGGCTGCCGGTGGCGCAGATGCCCCGCATTCCATGGAGCCTGATCTCCGGGATCAGGCGTCGTTGCAAAATGGCATGAAGCTTTACGTTAACTATTGTATGGGCTGTCACTCGCTTGAGTATCAGCGTTTTTCCCGCGCTGCCGAGGATTTGGATATCCCACGGGACATTATTGAGGACAATGTCATCTTTTCCTCCGAAATGGCGTTCAACGATCAAATGCAAACCTCCATGAGCGAGGAAGACGGTGAGACCTGGTTTGGTGCGCCGCCTCCTGACCTGACGCTGTCAGCCAGGCTGCACGGCACTGATTGGCTGTACTCCTACCTGCTCAGTTTTTATCAAGACCCCAGCCGTCCCACCGGGGTCAATAATACGGTGTTCGAGCTGGTCGCCATGCCCAATGTGCTGGAGCCGCTTCAGGGGGTACAGGAAAAGGTATGCCCTGAGGCAGAGGCATCAGAGGGCGCCTCTGACAGCGAGGCTGACTGTGATCGATTGGAAGTTACCCGCCAGGGTGAGCTCTCGCCAGAGGCGTTTGAAGAGGCAGTTTATGACCTCACAAATTTTCTTGCCTATGTGGGCGAGCCCTCGAAGCTTCAGGCCCAGGCGTTAGCGCCGAAGGTGCTCCTCTTTTTGTTTGTCTTTGGCGTTATTGCCTATCTTCTCAAGCGTGAGTACTGGCGCGATATTCACTGAAGGTGCTGATGCAGGGCAATTAAGGGCGTGCGGCCGAGTCGCGCGCCCTTTGCGTGTTAGCTTTAACATCGTTGCCTTCCCCAAGGGTGGGGGGGACGTGTTATTATTCAAGATTGATTCGTTGCGAGGATGGTTTCATGGGAGTTGTGGCCAAACGGTCGTCGATGATTTTTTATTCAGGTAATGATGATCATTTCAGTCATCGTGTCCGCATTGTACTGGCTGAGAAGGGGGTGGCTGTCGACGTCGTCGATGTCTCCGACGAGAATGTCCCTGATGAGCTCGCCGACTTGAATCCGTACAACAGTGTGCCTACGCTGCTGGACCGTGATCTGGTGCTTTACGAGTCGAAGGTCATGATGGAATATCTGGATGAGCGTTTTCCGCATCCGCCACTCTTGCCTGTCTATCCTGTGGCGCGTGCGCAGAGCCGCCTCTGGATGCATCGCATCGAGCGCGAGTGGTGCCCGCTGGTCGAGCAAATCAACAGCGGTGGGAAAAAAGAAGCGGAGAAAGCGCGAAAAGAACTGCGCGAGAGTCTGGTCGGTATTTCGCCTATTTTTGAAGACATGCCGTATTTCATGAGTGACGAGTTCACCTTGGTGGACTGCTGTCTAGCGCCGATCCTATGGCGTTTGCCGGCACTGAACATTGAGCTGCCGGAAAAACAGGTAAAGCCGCTCTTGAGCTATATGTCGCGGGTGTTTGAGCGAGACGCATTTAAAGCCGCGTTGAATGAGCGCGAAAAAGAGATGCGTGCCTGAACCCACTCAGGCCTCGCCTGGCGGGGCCTTCTCTCTGGTAGGAGCGAGACGAGATGAAATCGAGCCGTCCTTATATTGCCCGAGCGCTTTACGAGTGGTTGCTGGACAACGAACTCACGCCGCATCTGGTCGTGGATGCCACGCAGCCCGGTGTAGAAGTGCCGCGTCAATTTGTTCAAAACGGCCAAATCGTACTCAATGTTGCGCCTACAGCCGTTCGTGACCTGTTTATGGAGAACCAGGCCATTGGTTTTAATGCGCGCTTTGGCGGGCAGCCCATGCAGGTAATGATTCCAACACCGGCACTCGTCGCAATTTATGCCCGGGAAAACGGCGCTGGTATGGTATTCGGCCACGAGCCGGAATTAACCCCGCTCGAGGGTGAAGAAGAAGCGGCTGATGAAGCGTCTTCGCCCAGCAAGCCAACGTTGGCTGCGACGGAATCCAGCGGCGAAACGGATTCGGCATCCGGGGAGGCGCCGACGAAAACATCGGACGCAGACAGCGACCCAAAGGACAAGTCCAGCAAGAAAAAACCATCGCTGCGGGTGGTGAAGTAACCCAGTAGTGTTCTTCGGAAGTATCCCTGAATAAAGAAGTGTCCCTGGATAAAGAAGTGTCCCTGGATAAAAAAAGCCTCGCTGTTCAAAACAGCGAGGCTTTTTAATGCTTTGGGTGTCGGTTCAGTCGATATACTCGAAGACCTTCACAATCCGTTGAACACCTGCCACGTTGGAGGCCGAGTTGACGATGCGATCCGCTTCTTCACGCGATACCATGCCCATGATGTAAACGCTGGCATTTTCGGTCGTGACCTTGAGTTTTGAAGAGTCAATGCGGTCATTGGTCGCCAACTGAGCGATAACGTTGCTGGTTAACCAGGTGTCCGTCAAGCGTTGGGTGCTGGGTAAGCGGGCTGACACCGTCAGCTCGTTGTGGACGTCATTGACGCCACGCAGGTTGGCAGTGACGTTTTCGGCTAGCTCGCGGAGTTCTTCGCTGGGTACTTGGCCCACCAGCAGAACGACGCCATTAAAGCTACGGGGGCGAATGCGAGCGTCACCCAGCCGTCCATCAGCGCGATCCAGCGCACGCCCGACTTCTCGTTCGATTGTTTCATCAATGGCAGCCACGTCTTCGCCGCGTTGGCCGTAATTTGAAGCATCGACAGCGGTATTGGCCGCGCAGCCTGCCAGCAGCATGCTGGCCCCCAGGGTGGCCGCCATTAGCAAGCGAGAAAAACGCGAGGCTGAGAGTTTTGGAGTCATTGATAGGTTCCTTTTCATTATCGACAGGGCCGGTTTAGCCGCCGAAGAGTTGCTCATCGATCAAGTCGCAAAGGCAGTGGATGACCAACAAGTGCACTTCCTGAATGCGGGCCGTGGAGGTGGCAGGTACGCGGATTTCGCAGTCGTCCTGACCCAGTAGCGATGCCATGTCACCGCCATCTCGACCGGTTAACGCCACGACCGTCATGTCCCGGTCGTGAGCGGCTTGTATGGCCTGCACAATATTAGCCGAGTTGCCGCTGGTTGAAATGGCCAGAAGTATGTCACCTGGCTGGCCTAGCGCTCTGATTTGCTTGGAGAATACCTCGTTATACGTGTAGTCATTGGCGATCGAGGTTAGCGTGGAGGTATCCGTGGTTAACGCCAGCGCCGGTAAGCTCGGCCGCTCGCGCTCAAAGCGGTTAAGCAGCTCCGACGAAAAATGCTGGCTATCCCCCGCGCTGCCGCCGTTTCCGCAGGCGAGAATTTTGCCTTCGCTTACCAGGCATTGCACCATCATCTGACTGGCGACCTCGATAAAAGGCGGCAGTACTTCGCTGGCGTAGGTTTTGGTATCAATGCTGGCGTTGAAATGGTCCAGTATGCGTGATTGAAAGTCCATTAGGGCTTCCTGGTTGTCAATTCAAAAGGCGTCAAAAGCGGCTTTTACCCACTCGACTTCCATCTGAGGGGGTGTGCCGGTCATGGCGATAACATCAAAACGACACGCTGATGGGCAGCGTTTCGAGGCCAAATAAAGGCGTGCGGCCCGGATAAGCCGCTGCTGCTTTTGAGCGGTTACGGACTCGAGCGGATGCCCGTAGCGGCTCGATTTGCGATGTTTGACCTCTACGAAGACCAGAATATCCGCATCTTGCATGATCAGGTCAAGCTCGCCGCCTTTAACATGGTGATTGCTGGCGATTAAACGCAACCCCTGCTGCTCCAGCCATTGAGCCGCAAACTGTTCAATGGCTTGCCCGCGCGCTCGCGCCGTCTTCGAGCTAGTCGTCATTGCGTTCGTTGTTGTCTTCTTCACTGCTCATCAAACCGGGAATTAAAATCGGCGCTGGGATTCCGTTCTGGAACTTGGCCCAGGGCAGCTCACGATAAATCCTGCCGTCGGCGGTGAGAAACAGCTTGCCTGTGCTGCCATCGAAACCCTCCAGTGCAGAAAAATCAGAAAGTCGTGTGGCAATCTCATAGGCATCGACACCCATGGCCATTAGGCGGAACATCGAGGCGTCGGGCTCTTCTCTTAGCCGTTGGTAGCTGTCGTAGAAAGGCAGCACTTCTTCACCACCCACGGCGGCATCGGGAATTTGCCAGGGGATGTCCATGAACATGACGTCATTGAGGTCCTGATCTAGGCGCGTCTGGCCCCGCCCTTCGTGAAGGTGGGAAGTCGCATAGAGGGGAAGGTCGGGCGCGTAATAGTAATCCATGGTGGGCGGCACCTGGCGCGCATAGTCAGGTAGCGCGAGCAGGAAAAGGGCATCAATTTCATTCAGTTGGGCGCGCTCACCGCGAACGTTCAAAGCCGTCTTTACCGCATCAGACACCGGGTTGTCTGGGTTATAGCGCACGGCGTTGCTGATCTCGCCTCCCTGACGATGCCACTCGTTCCAGAAGGCTTCACCGACACGCTGCCCCCAGTTGTTATCGGGTACCATAAGCGCCATCTGGCGATGGCCATCCTGCCAGGCGCGGCGTGCGGCTTGACGCGCTTCGTCTTCAGCCGAGAGACCGTATTGGAAAAGCCGCCTGGCTTGATTGCGCTCGCCGCTACCGTAGTTGAGCGCCAATGTCGGCACGGGGACGCTGTCGCGCTGTTCAAGCTGAGAGACCTGTTCCTTGTCCAACGGTCCAATCATCACCTGTGTGTTCATCTGCTGGGCGCGGTCATAAAGCTCGTTGAGCGAGTACCGAGAAGCATCCAGGAAGCTCAGCTGCACGTTGTCGCCCTTGATATCGTGATGGCGACGCATGGCGGAGGCGATGGTCTCGGCGACGCTGCTGAGCGCGCCGGATTCGGGAAGCGCCACGAGGATACGATTGATCGTTTCGCCTTCCAGTTCAGGCAGTGTAAAGCGTTCGGGGTCGGGTCTGTCGAGCGCTTCGCGAGCCCAGCGCTGTCGGTCTTCAAGGGTACGCTGCTGGTCGGCCTGCATCGGCAGCTCTTCATCAAGCACCTGGGCGGCGCGCAAAACGCTGTCAGGTTCATTGACTGCGCGGGCCAGTTCGGAAAAGAGCAGTGCCCAGCGCACCCGGTCCGATTCAGATAGCGCTTGCTCGTCAATGGCGCCAGCCGCTTCAAAGGCGTCTTCGCGTTGGCCCTGGCGGGCAAAGATGTTGGCCGCCTCGAGGCGCGTTCTGGCGGCTTCTCCCGGGGCCTGTTCTTGCGCCTGGCTAAGCAGGCGGCCGGGATCCTCGTCGGGTACTCGATCAACGACGCCGGGGGGCTGCGTCGCGCAACCCGCAACCAAAAGCGCCATGAGCGTAGCGGCAAGAAAGCCACGTAATGACTGTTTCATGTATCCTTCCTTAGTTTCCATTTGCGCCGTCGCTGCTTGTCAACGATTTGGCGACTATTGCACAAGCATAGCGTACCGAGGGGCAAGCCATTGACGAATTGGGAGTCACGATGACACATACACCGCCGGGTACATTGTACGTGGTCGCCACGCCGATTGGGAATTTGGATGATCTTTCTGCCCGTGCCGTGCGCCTGCTGGGTGAAGTGGCGCGCGTTGCCGCTGAGGATACCCGCCACAGTGCCCGCCTGCTGTCGCATCTGGGCTTGAATAAGCCAATGATATCGTTGCACGAACACAACGAAGCGGGACGGATCGATAGCCTGGATCGCTATCTTGAAGCGGGGGAGGATATTGCCTTGATCAGCGATGCCGGAACGCCGTTGATCAGCGACCCGGGGTTCTTGTTGGTACGCGAGCTGCGCGCTCGCAATCGTCATGTCGTGCCGATACCTGGCCCCTGCGCACTGATTGCCGCCTTGTCTGCGGCTGGCTTGCCGACGGATCGGTTTGTATTTGGTGGGTTTCTACCGGCCAAACCCGGCGCGAGACGGCAAGCACTGGAGGCCTGGAAGGTGCGCGAGGAGACGCTGGTATTTTACGAATCCCCGCATCGTATCGTGCATACCCTGGAAGCCTTGCATGAACAGCTGGAGGGCCGCGAGGTCGTCCTGGCTCGCGAGTTGACCAAAACCTTCGAGACCTTTCTTCATGGAACACCAGCGTCGTTACTGGCGCAGTTGTCCAGTGACCCCAATCAGGCGCGTGGTGAGTTTGTGGTGATCGTCGCAGGTGCGCCGCCGGTAGCGCAAAGTGAGCAGCAGGCGATTGACGCTGACACCCTGCTTGAGACGTTGCTTGGAGAAGGGGTTGGTGTCAAGCAGGCGGCAAGTGTGGCCGCCCGTCTGTTCGGCGGTCGTAAGCAAACCTGGTATGCCCGCTTGCAAGGCATGAAAGGTGAGCATTGAGGCGAACGTTGGGCGCTGGTATGCTTGCCGCCGGAGTTGGTCAGACAGTCGCCGCTGATACCCCTCAAAAGGTATTGGGGGAGGAAAGTCCGGGCTCCATAGGGCAGAGTGCCAGGTAACGCCTGGGCGGCGTGAGCCGACGGAAAGTGCAGCAGAGAGTAGACCGCCTAAGCCCTTCGGGGCCGGTAAGGGTGAAAGGGTGCGGTAAGAGCGCACCGCGCGCCTGGCAACAGTGCGTGGCAAGGTAAACCCCACTCGGAGCAAGACCAAATAGGGACCCAATGGCGTGGCCCGCGCTGGGTCCGGGTAGGTTGCTTGAGCGCTGTGGTAACGCAGCGCCTAGAGGAATGACTGTCCACGACAGAACCCGGCTTATCGGCCGACTCCCCATTCATCGGGGTATGCCCAGGCATGCCCCCCGTTATCCTGTGAGTGTACTGTCTGTGAGTGTACTGTCTGTGAATGTACAGTCTGTGAGAGTGCTGTTTCTGAACGGTACTATCTGCGAGCTTTACCATGCCGTCACCTGACCAGGCTAGCGCTCAATACGAACATACCAGTGTACTACTGGACGGCGCCGTCGATGTCCTCGTGCATCAACCTGATGGCGTATACCTTGACGGTACCTTCGGTCGTGGCGGCCATTCCCGGGTCATCCTGTCGCGCTTGAACGAGGCAGGTCGCCTGATCGCCCTCGACCGGGATCCACAGGCCGTGGCGGCGGCGTCGGATATTGCCGATTCACGATTCACCATGGTGCAGCGCGACTTTGCCCGGCTGGCCGATGTTGCCCGTGAGCAGGGCGTGCATGGCAAGCTTGCCGGGATCCTGCTCGATGTTGGCGTGTCATCGCCACAGCTTGATGACCCTGAGCGGGGGTTCAGCTTTATGCGCAATGGCCCGCTGGATATGCGCATGGATCCCAGCCAGGGGGAAAGCGCCGCAGAATTTCTTGCTCACGCCAGTGAAGCAACCATCGCGCACGTCTTCAAAGCCTATGGCGAAGAACGCTTTGGGAAACGACTTGCGCGAGCGGTTGTCAATCGACGAGGCGAGGCCCCCTTTACGCATACGGTGGACTTGGCCGACGTGCTGAAAGCCGCCCATCCTGCCTGGGAAAAAGGCCGTCATCCGGCTACCAAGGCATTTCAGGGTCTGCGAATCTACTTAAACGGTGAGTTGGAGCAACTGGATGCGGCGCTGGAAGCTGCCCTCGAGGCCTTGGCGCCGGGTGGCCATCTGGTGGTCATCAGCTTCCATTCCCTCGAGGATCGCCGGGTCAAGCGGTTTATCCGTCACCATGTGCGGGGCGATACGCATCTGCCCAAAGGTGTGCCGATTCGTGATGACCAGCTGAACCGTCGTCTCGAGGCGCTGGGCAAAGGAAAACGGCCAAGCGATGACGAGGTGGCCGAGAACCCGCGAGCCCGTAGTGCGGTCATGCGTGCCGCACGTAAACGATAGTGATCACGGATGTCAGCATGAGCTTGGAGCAACTTGATCGGTGGTGGTCTTCTTTGCAGGCTGGATGGCCGTTTTCTTTGCGTCTGCGGCCCTGGCCGGTGGCATTGAGCCTGCTTTTTTTAGCCTGCCTGGCAACCGCTTTTGGCGTCGTCGCGACCACTCATGCGACGCGGGGGCAGTACGCCGAGCTGCAGCAACTAGAGCAAGAGCGGAGTCAGTTGAACACCGAGTGGGGGCAGCTACTGCTGGAAGAAGGCGCGTGGTCCACCCCTGCGCGTATTGAGCAAATTGCCACACAGCGCCTGGGAATGCGCATTCCCGATGTTGACGACGTTGAGGTAATTCGGCCATGAGCACTCAGCGCCGGGGTGTCAGTTCACGCCAAGCGCCTGTCGCCCCCCCGCTACCGGGGGGGCGGTTTTTCTTTGTCATGCTCCTTATTGTCCTGGTGTCCGCGATCCTGATTGGGCGGATTACCTTGCTGCAGGTGATCGACCGTCCTTTTCTGCAAAGCCAGGGGGATGCGCGTACGTTGCGCAATGAGGTCATTCCCGCCCACCGAGGGATGATTACTGACCGCAATGGCGAGCCGCTGGCGATCTCTACGCCGGTGGTAACACTTTGGGCGAACCCCCAGGAACTACCCGACGACGCGATTCAGCGTATCGTCCTGGCGCAGGCGCTGGGTATGTCGCTGGAGTCGTTTGAAGCCCGAGTGGCGCGCTATAGTGAACACGAGTTCATGTACTTGCGTCGCCAAATGACGCCCGAAGCCGCCCAGCGTATCCTCGATTTACGCACGCCCGGGGTCTATCCCCAGCGGGAATACAAGCGTTATTACCCTGCGGGTGAAGTCGCCGCACAACTGCTTGGCGTGACTAATGTTGATGATGTCGGACAGGAAGGGCTCGAGCTTGCCTACCAGCCTCACCTGGCCGGTCGTCCCGGGCAGCGACGTATTATCAAGGATCGTCGAGGCCGGCTGGTCAGGGAGCTGGATGTAATTCGTGAAGCGCAGCCAGGTGGCGACTTGACCCTCTCGATTGATCAGCGTTTGCAGTACATGGCCTACCGGGAGCTCCGGTCAGCGGTCGTTGAAAACGAGGCGGATGGTGGTGTCCTGGTCATGATGGACGCCCGTAGCGGTGAAGTGCTGGCCATGGCCAATCTACCTTCCTACAACCCGAATAATCGCGCAGGACTCGACCCTCGTGGGTTGCGTAATCAAGCCTTGGTCGATGTCTTCGAACCAGGGTCGGTGATGAAGCCGTTGGCGATGTCGGCGGTGCTGGAGAGCGAAGGATTTGATCGTGATACGGTCGTTGACACCTCTCCCGGCTGGATGCGAATCGATGAATACACGATACGTGATTTTCGCAATTACGGTGAGCTGGATCTAGCGGGGATCCTTGAGAAGTCGTCCAATATTGGTATGTCGCGTCTCGCTTTAGAGCTTAACGACAATGCAATCTGGGAAAAATACCATCGACTAGGCTTTGGTCAGAGTGCCGAAACAGGTTTTCCAGGAGAAACTACCGGGCACTTACCCGCTCCGATACGTTGGTCGCGCAGCGAGCGTGCAGCACTGTCGTATGGCTATGGCTTGTCGGTCTCGGCGGTACAGCTGGCCAGTGCCTACACGGCCATTGCCAATAACGGCACTCGTATACCGCCATCATTATTACGCTTGTCCTCAAATCCCGAGGGAATTCCTGCCATGACGCCCAGCGTCGCCAATGATCTGCTGGATATTCTCGAAACCTCGGTGGGTGCCTACTCAGGAGGGCGCCGTGCCCGGGTAGAAGGTTATCGCGTGGGCGGCAAGACCGGCACAGTGCGCAAGTCGGGGCAGAGTGGTGGTTATGCAACAGATGCTTATCGCAGTGTCTTTGCTGGCATTGCCCCGATTTCGGATCCGCGTATCGTGACGGTGGTCATGATCGACCATCCCAAGGCAGGCGAGTTCTACGGAGGCGCCGTGGCGGCACCGGTATTCTCAAGTGTGACAGGTAATGCGCTAAGGTTATTGGACGTGCCTCCTGATCGAGAGGTGGACTAGTGGGAAGGAGATTGCATGACGCTTAGCCCGAATGAGGTGGTACAAGCGCTCACAAAAGTGTGGCCGGCCGGTGGGTTGCCTGAAACGTTGCCATCGTTGTCCGACAATATCAACATCACCAGCGATTCTCGCCAGATCGCCCCTGGCGATATTTTTGTGGCTATTCCAGGCGGCCAGCTAGACGGTCGTGACTTTATTGATAGTGCCCTTGAGGCAGGTGCGGGCCTGGTGCTTGCCCATGCCAGCCATGGTGATATCACCCTCGATGGCCGTGTCCTGCAGCTACCTTATCTGACACGACGGCTCGGGGAGCTGGGGCGCGTGCTGTTTCAACTGCCTGAAGGCCCCGAGGTCATCGGTGTCACGGGAACCAATGGCAAAAGCTCGGTGACGCACTACATTGCCGCGTTGAGTGATGCACTCGGGACGCCGGCGGGGGTCATCGGCACCCTGGGCGTAGGCCGCCTGGGCGCGCTGAGCGATACCGGGCTTACGACGCCGGGCGCCCTTGCCATGCATGCCGCGCTGGGTAGGCTGGCTCGTCAGGGTGTCAAGCGTGTGGCGCTGGAAGTGTCATCCCATGCCCTTGATCAATCCCGGCTGGATAGCGTTGATATCACGACCGCCGTGTTTACCAACTTGAGCCGTGATCATCTGGATTATCATGGCAGCATGGCTGCCTATGCGGCCGCCAAGGCCAAGTTATTCCGGCGTACTGAGCTTGCCCTTGCCGTGATGAACGGTGATGACCCGCTCGTGCGTCTGATGTTGGCGGGCTGCGATAGCCATGTGCGCGTCCTGGCGACAGGCACCGAAGAGGCCGTCACGCTACGCGTGGTTGGCTGGAATCCTCATAGTGAAGGCCAGCAGGCACTAATCGCTACGCCCGATGGTGAAAAAACGCTGTCGCTGTCGCTGATGGGGCGCTTTAACCTGGATAACGTCTTGCTGGCCATGGCAACGCTATATGGCTTGGGTGAACCATTGGATTCGCTGTTCAAAGCGGCAGAATCGCTTCACCCGGTGCCGGGGCGCATGGAATGCTACCGTCAGGCGGGCGCCCCCAGCGTGGTGATCGATTATGCTCATACGCCGGATGCGCTCGATAACGCACTGCGCGCCCTTGATGGGCATGCGGGCAAACTATGGTGCGTGTTCGGCTGTGGCGGTGAACGTGATACCGGCAAGCGCGCCGAAATGGCGCGTGTAGCAGAAGCGCATGCGGATGGCGTGATCGTGACGGACGATAACCCCCGGGGGGAGTCGGCCGACAGCATACGCGCCGATATTCTGGCAGGCTTCAGTCAGAAGGCTCAGCCGCTTGAAATTGCCGAGCGAAGCGAGGCGATTGCCTACGCGGTCCGCCACGCCAACCCTGACGATGTCATTCTGGTGGCGGGCAAGGGCCACGAGCCCTATCAGGAAATCAAGGGGGTGCGCCACCCCTACCATGATGGTGAGGCCGTGCAGTCCGCGCTGGCCGCTCGGGAGGCGCTCTAGATGAACTGGACGCTCGGTCGCGTGGCGGCGGCGCTCGCCGTTGAAGCGCCGTCATCCTTGGCGGACATGCCCATCAGCACTGTCGTCACCGACACGCGCAAGATGGTGGCGGGAGGGCTGTTTGTCGCCCTCAAGGGGCCGCGGTTTGACGGTCATGATCTATTGGCCGAGGCGCAGCAGGCGGGCGCGGTGGCAGCGCTGGTGGAGGCACCTGTGAATAGCCCGCTGCCACAGGTGGTGTGTCCTGATACCCGTCTGGGATTGGGGTTGATGTCTGCCGCCGTGCGCGAAGACTGGCAGGGCCCGCTGGTCGCGGTGACCGGCAACAGTGGCAAAACCACGGTGAAAGACATGACGGCCGCCTTGCTGGCACCGCTGGGCGCGGTTCATTCCACCCAGGGAAACCTCAATAATGACATTGGGGCGCCAATGACCTTGCTGGCGTTGACGCCGGACCATCAGGCGGCGGTGGTTGAGTTGGGGGCCAATCACCTGGGGGAAATTGCCTGGACGACACGTCTGGCTCGGCCCCAGGTCGCCGTGATTACCAATGTGACCGGTGCTCATGTCGGCGAGTTTGGCGGGATGGGGCAAATTGCCCAGGCCAAGGGGGAAGTGCTGAGCGGTTTGGCGGACGATGGCGTGGCGGTTTTAAATCGCGACGATCATTATTTTGCCTACTGGGCAGCCTGTGCTGCGCCGCGTCATGTGATCAGCTTCAGCATCAAGGCACCGGCGGATATCTGGGCCGAAGCGCTTTCCTGTGACTCCCAAGGGCGTTATGCTTTCACGCTTAACTATCAAGGGCGATCCCTTGGGCGGGTACAGTTACCGCTGCTGGGCAAGCATAATGTGAGTAATGCGCTCGCGGCAGCGGCGGCGGCGCTCTCTCTGGGGGTGTCGCCAGCGCAGGTGATCGAGCGCCTGGCGCGCCTGTCTGCACTCCCCAACCGGCTTGGTGTGCTACCCGGGCTGCGCGGTGTAAGCCTGCTTGATGATAGCTACAACGCCAACCCCGGCGCGGTGAAAGCCGCGCTGGAGACGTTGATGAGCCTGCCGGGGCCGCGCTGGTGTGCCTTGGGGGCAATGGGGGAGCTGGGTAGTGATTCCAGCGCTTTGCACGCGGATATCGGCCGATATGCGGCGCAGTTGGGGGTCGATCTGCTGTTAACCCTGGGGGAAGCCGCCAAGCCGGCCAGCGATGCCTTTGATGGTGGGTTGCATTTTAATGATCACGCGACGCTTGTGCGTCATCTTCACAATACGTTGCCGCCCAATGCCAGCTTGTTGGTAAAAGGGTCGCGCAGCGCAGGCATGGAACAAATTGTCACCGCCCTGCGCACGGATGAGATAAGGTAAACGCCGTCCATGTTACTTCATTTGGCGAATTTTCTGTCGCAGTATCAATCTGCCTTCCAGGTTTTCAACTACTTAACCTTGCGGGTGATCCTCGCCGCCCTGACAGCGCTGTTTCTGTGTCTGTGGCTGGGGCCCTGGGTGATAAGGCGACTGGTCGAAGGGCAAATTGGCCAGGCCGTGCGTGATGACGGTCCACAATCACACCTTTCAAAGGCCGGTACGCCGACCATGGGGGGGGCGATGATTCTGATGGCCATGGCGATCAGCACCTTGATGTGGGGGGACCTGACCAATCACTACGTATGGGTCGTGCTGGGCGTGACACTGGGTTTTGGCGCGATTGGCTGGATAGATGATTACCGCAAGGTGGTCGAGAAAAACCCCCGGGGACTGCCGGCCCGCTGGAAGTATTTCTGGCAATCGGTGGTGGGCTTGAGTGCGGCACTGATTCTTTACTTTACAGCGGCCTCGGCAGTGGAAACCAGCTTGCTGATACCGACGCTGAAAGACGTCGCGATTCCTCTGGGTATTTTTTATATCCTGTTAACCTATCTGGTGATTGTCGGTAGCTCCAATGCCGTCAACCTGACCGATGGCCTGGATGGCTTGGCCATCATGCCGACGGTGCTGGTGGCGATGGGGCTTGCGGTCTTTGCCTATGCCAGCGGCAACGCGCTTTTCGCCGACTATCTGCATATTCCGTTTATCCTGGGTACCGGTGAGCTGGCCGTTTTCTGCGCCACGATTGCGGGCGCCGGGCTGGGCTTCCTGTGGTTCAACACCTACCCTGCGCAAGTCTTTATGGGCGATGTGGGAGCGCTTGCACTGGGCGCTGCGCTTGGGGTGGTGGCTGTTATTGTCCGCCAGGAAATCGTGTTGTTCATCATGGGCGGTATTTTCGTGCTGGAGACCGTCTCAGTCATTTTGCAGGTGGGTTCTTACAAGCTGACAGGGCGGCGCATCTTTCGTATGGCGCCGTTGCATCACCACTATGAACTGAAAGGCTGGCCAGAGCCTCGGGTGATCGTGCGCTTCTGGATCATTACCGTGGTGCTGGTGCTGCTGGGGCTGGCCACGCTTAAAGTTCGTTAAGTTTTTTCATTTTCAATGTGGCCGGGCCCGACATGGGTCGGTATGAGGGAGCCGGGATGGTTCACGTTCCACCAGGAATAACGCTCGTCGTGGGGCTGGGACTCTCGGGGCGAGCGATATGCCGTCATCTGGCGCGACAGGGCGTGCCGTTCATGGTGGCGGATACTCGTGATGAACCGCCCGAAATGGCTGCGTTCTTCAATGCCCATCCTGACGTCAGTGTTCATTGCGGCCCCCTCGAGGCCCTGGATATTGAAGCGGTGGAAGAGGTCGTGGTGAGCCCGGGTGTCGACCCCCATCATCCAACGTTAGCGCCGCTGGCGGCGCAGATGAACCCTCGTACTGGCGACCCCCGGCTGGTCGGCGAAATGGCCCTGTTTGTGCGTGCGGCGTCCGCACCCATTGCCGCGATTACCGGCTCGAATGCCAAATCAAGCGTGACGACCCTGCTCGGGCAGATGGCCCAGGCATCGGGGGTCAAGGCCGCTGTGGGCGGAAATCTCGGCACCCCGGCACTGGATCTATTGGAGCAACAGCCTGACGCTGAGCTGTTCATCCTCGAACTTTCCAGTTTCCAGCTCGAAACCACCCCTCGCCTTGGAGCGGCGGTGGCCGCCTTTTTAAACTTATCGGAAGATCACCTGGATCGACACGGCGACATGCAAGGCTATCGTCGTGCCAAGCAAGCCATTTTCCGCGGTGCGCAGCATGCTGTCGTCAATGCCGAGGAGCCGATGACGTTTCCCGACGAGCCGGTGGCCGAGCTGACTCGCTTTGGCAGTCAGCCGCCAAGCGGTCGTGATCTGGGGTTAGCGTTAGAGCAGGGGCGGTTAACCCTGATGAAGGGTAAAGCGTCTTGGCTTGCCGCCGATCAGTTGGCGATGGTAGGCCAGCATCATTACCTTAACGGGTTGGCCGCTCTGGCCATGGGGGATGCACTGGAGTTTGATCGAGCGGCCATGTGCGAGGCATTAAAGGCATTCAAAGGACTGCCCCACCGCAGCGAGCTGATCGCCGAACTCGACGGCGTGAAATGGGTGAACGACAGCAAGGGGACCAACGTGGGAGCGACCCTTGCGGCCATTGAGGGCATTGGTGCCGACTTGAACGGTCGGTTGATATTGCTGGCAGGCGGTGTCGGCAAAGGGGCCGATTTTTCTCCCCTGACGGTGCCATTAAGCGCCAACGCGCGCTGCGTTATCCTGTTCGGCCAGGATGCCTCACGTCTGGATGAGGCGTTGTCAGGTCACGTCGAGACACGTCTGGTGGCGGATCTGGCGCATGCGATGCAAGAAGCGTATGCACTTGCGAAACCCGGGGACTGCGTGCTGCTGTCACCGGCCTGTGCGAGTCTGGACCAATTCGTGAATTACCAGGCAAGAGGCGATGCCTTTCGTCACTGGGTACAGCAAAAGGCACAATTCGCCAGCGAGGCAAGTTCATGAAGCGACTACAAGGTCTGCGCCAAAAATTGTCGACTCAGGGGGCGCCCTGTGATGTCTGGTTGGTCGTGGTGGCAGTGACGCTGGCCGGGTTGGGTTGGGTGATGGTGAGTTCTGCCTCTATCGGGTTGGTTGACAACAGTTATCACTATGCACAGCAACATGGTGTGTTTTTGCTGCTTGGCATAGCCGCGTGCCTGGTGATGCTGTGTCTTCCATTGGAAGTATGGCGTCAAAACGCCAGCTTGATTCTGCTTGTCAATATTTTCCTTCTCACACTGGTGTTGTTCATCGGTCAGGAAATCAACGGCAGCAAACGCTGGATTGCGCTGCCCGGTCCATTACCGAGCCTGCAGGTGTCCGAGCTCGCCAAGATTGGCTTGATTCTCTACATGGCGGCGTTTATGTCGCGCTTTACTTACGACCTCAGGCGCAAGCCGTTCAGTATGTGGCGGCCACTGGCCGTATTGACCGTGCCGGCCGGGCTATTGTTTCTGGCGCCTGATTTTGGCGGCATGGTGGTGTTTACAGCCTGCGTGATTGGCATGCTGATGATGGCGGGGGCGTCGCTAACCCTATTGATCGGTAGTGGCAGCCTGTTGGCGACGGGGGCGGTGATGATGGTGGCGCTGGAACCCTATCGGCTGGCTCGCTGGACCAGTTTTCTGGACCCTTGGGCCGATCAGTTTGCGACGGGGTATCAGTTGACCCAGGCACTGATTGCCTTTGGTCGTGGTCATGTCACCGGTACCGGGCTTGGCAACAGCGTGCAGAAGTTGCATTACCTCCCCGAGGCGCATACCGATTTCATTTTTGCAGTGGTCGCCGAAGAGTTGGGGATGTTGGGCGCCATCACCGTGGTGGTGTTATTTACGCTGTTGATTGCCCGGGCCATGTTGGTGGGGCGTCGAGCTGAGCTGTCAGGGCATCTGTTCGGCGCTTATGTCAGCTATGGTATTGGTTTCATTATTGCGGCTCAGGCGTTTATCAACATGGCGGTAAGCTCTGGGCTGCTGCCGACCAAAGGGTTGACGCTACCACTGATGAGCTATGGCGGTTCCAGCTTGCTGGTGACCGGCGTCATGATAGGTTTGTTGTTGCGCACCGATGTGGAAACGCGCCAACAGCCCAAGCGTGCCTCGACGCCCTATCGCCCGCGGCGTGAACCACGCCTCTCATAATCAAGCTTAAGGAGTTGCCTGTGACACAGCCAGCGCGCCGAGTGCTCATCATGGCAGGAGGAACCGGGGGCCACGTGATGCCTGCTTTATCGTTGGCGCGGGCCCTGATGGCTCAGGGTGTCGGAGTTGAGTGGCTGGGTAGTCCGAAAGGCATTGAAAACCGGCTGGTGCCCGACGCGGGAATCACCCTGCATACCATTGCCATTTCAGGTCTGCGCGGTAACGGCCTGGCAGGCTGGCTGAAGGCACCCTTGAACCTGGGCCGCGCGGTGCGTCAGTCCCGTCGTGTCATGGCAGAATTCAACCCTCAGGTTGTGGTGGGGTTGGGTGGCTTTGCCAGTGGCCCTGGTGGCCTGGCCGCTAGGACATTGGGCATTCCACTGGTGATCCATGAGCAGAACGCCGTGGCGGGGTTGACCAACAGGGTCCTGTCTCGCCTGGCGACCCGCACCTATGCGGCTTTTCCCCAGGCCTTTGGCCAACGGGCGGAAGTGATTGGTAATCCGGTCCGCGACGATATTGCCACCTTGGGCAATCACCCGCGCGATTCGGCGACCATGGCAGCCCGTCCTCTGCGCCTGCTGGTCGTCGGTGGTTCACTGGGTGCTGTGGCCCTCAATGAGCGACTGCCCCAAGCCATCGCCAGCCTGGAGGCTGCACAGCGGCCGGCCATATGGCATCAGGCCGGCAAGGCGCGGGATGCCGATACCGCGGCTCGGTATGCCGAGCAGGACGTCGAGGCTCGGGTTGAACCTTTTATTGATGATATGGCGGCGGCTTATGACTGGGCCGACCTGGTGGTTTGCCGTGCCGGGGCATTGACCGTTGCAGAGCTGGCAGCCGCGGCCAAGCCAGCCTTGCTGGTGCCTTTTCCATTCGCGGTGGATGATCACCAACGCGTCAATGCCCAGGTGCTTGTCGAGGCAAAAGCGGCGCTTTGCATCGTTCAGTCCGAATTGACCGCCGAGCGCCTTAGCCATGAATTGGCAAACTTATTAACGCCTGACACCCTGGCGGCGATGGCCGCTAATGCCCGCCAGGCCGCCTACCTGGAGGCAACCCAGCACTTGGTCGAGGGGTGTCTGGCTGTCATACCGCAAGGAGAGACTGTGTGACCCATTCTGAAACCAAGGCAGCATCAGCAACGCCCCCCCCCAATGGTCGCGGCATGCGTCGCATCCGGCGCATTCATTTCGTCGGCATCGGCGGTGCCGGGATGTGCGGCATCGCGGAGGTGCTAGCCAACCAGGGATACGCTGTCAGCGGCAGTGATTTAAAACCTTCGCCTGTTACCGAGCGTTTGAGCCAGTGCGGTGTCAGCATATCGATTGGTCACGCCGAGGCAAACGTGTTTGGGGCGGATGTCGTGGTTGTATCGAGCGCCATTGATCCGACGAATCCAGAAATTCGCTGGGCCCACGATCACCGCGTACCGGTGGTGCGCCGCGCTGAAATGCTCGCCGAGCTGATGCGCTTTCGCCATGGCATTGCGGTGGCTGGTACCCATGGCAAGACCACAACCACCAGCTTGACGGCAACGATACTGGGCGAGGGCGGCCTTGACCCAACCTTCGTGATCGGCGGCAAGCTGACCAGCGCGGGTGTCAATGCAAGGCTGGGTGAGGGTGATTATCTGGTGGCCGAGGCCGATGAGTCCGACGCGTCATTCCTGCACCTGCAGCCGATGGTGTCCATCGTCACCAATATCGATGCTGACCACATGGCAACCTACGGTGGTGATTTCTCGCGCCTTAAAAGCACGTTTGTCGAATTTCTTCATAATCTGCCCTTTTACGGGCTTGCAGTGCTCTGCATCGATGATGCCAATGTGCGCGAGCTCTGTGATCAGGTGAAACGCCAGTTTGTCACCTACGGGTTCGACGAGGATGCCGACTACCGAATCATCGATTTTGAGCAGCAAGGGGGCGAGGTGTCGTTTACCGCGTTGCGTCCCGGTGATGCCGACCCGCTACCCATCCGGCTGGCCATGCCTGGACGGCACAATGCATTGAACGCCATGGCGGCGATTGTGGTGGCCACCGATGCCGGTGTCAGTGATGCGGCGATCACTCGTGCCCTGGCGAACTTTGCGGGCGTGGGGCGTCGCTTCCAGGTGCATGGCCATTATCCCAGCCCGGCGGGGGGGGATGTCATGCTGGTGGATGATTATGGACACCACCCCCGGGAAGTGGATATGGTCATCCAGGCGGTTCGGGCAGGTTGGCCTGAGCGGCGCCTGGTGATGCTTTATCAGCCGCATCGTTACAGCCGCACGCGTGATTTATACGAGGATTTTGTCCGGGTGCTTTCCCAGGTGGATACGCTTGTGCTGTTGGACGTTTACAGCGCCGGCGAGGCGGTGATTCCCGGGGCAGAAGGCCGCACGCTGGCGGGTTCGATTCGTCAGCGAGGCGAGGTTGATCCGCTGTTTGTCGAGCACAAGCATGAATTGCCCAATCTGTTAAGCCACGTGCTGCGCCCCGGCGATATTTTGATTACCCAGGGCGCCGGTGATGTCGGCGGTATCTCACTGCGCCTGGCGCAAGCCCAGTTGGCATTAAATGAGGTAGACCTGTGAGCGGACGCAACTCTGAACCCCTATTCCTTGAGCGTGTTGTCGTCATCTACGGCGGTCAGTCTGCCGAGCGTGAAGTGTCCTTGAAGAGCGGTGCGGCGATTATCGCGGCGCTGGAACGCCAGGGCGTGAATGTCCAGGGCTATGACCCCCGCGAGGGTGGTTTGGTCGGCCTGGAAAGACTGGCCCCCACAGCGGTTTTTGTTGCGCTGCATGGTCGCGGCGGCGAAGACGGTACCCTACAGGGGGCGCTTGAGCTATTGGGCATTCCCTATACGGGCAGTGGTGTCCTGGCGTCGGCACTGGGGATGGATAAGCAGCGCACCAAGCAGGTATGGCATGCCCTGGCGTTGCCAACGCCGGAAAGCATCATGCTCCATGCGGATGCTGACTGGCCCGGGGTGGTCGCGCAGCTTGGTCTGCCGCTGATTGTCAAACCCGTCCATGAGGGATCGACCCTTGGCATCAGCATTGTCGACGATCAGGCGGCCCTGGAAGCCGCCTATCATGATGCCGCCCGTTTCGACGCGCGGGTCATGGCGGAGCGATTCATCCAGGGCGATGAATACACGGTGAGCCTGTTAGACGATCAAGTGCTCCCCGCTATTCGCGTTGAAGTACCGGGTGGTTTTTACGACTATGAAGCCAAATACTTGACCGATACAACGCAATACCACCTGCCGTGTGGCCTGTCCCAAGAGGATGAGGCGGCGCTGGCGGCCCTCTGCCAACAGGCATTTGCCGCCGTGGGCGGGCAGGGGTGGGGACGCGTTGACGTGATGCGTGACAGGGAGGGGCGCTTCTGGTTACTCGAAGTCAACACCGTGCCGGGTATGACCGACCACAGCCTTGTACCCCAGTCGGCTGCCCATGCCGGTATCGATTTTGATCAATTGGTGATGCGTATTCTGCAAACGGCCGGTCAAAAGAGCGCCTCATGAAAAGACGCCAGGCCTGGTTGGGTGGTTTGATGTTGGGTCTGCTGTTGGTGGCGGGTGGTCAGGCGCTCTGGCTGTGGCTTGATCGTCCCATTGAACGTGTCTCCATCCGGGGCGACTGGGACTATGTCGATGCGGATTATCTACGGACCCAGTTGGCACCTGTCGTTGAAGACAGTCAGTGGTTATCTGCTGATCTGGGGGCGTTGAGGCAACGGGCATTGCGCATTGGCTGGTTGAATGAAGTACGCATAACGCGTGAATGGCCCAATGCGCTGGTGTTTGAGTTGGTTGAGCAAACCCCGGTGGCCCGCTGGAATGACGACTTTTTGCTTAACGCAGAAGGTGAGGCCTTTGCATTCGCCCCAATGGAAGCGCCCAAGGGGTTGCCCGATATGGCTGGCCCCTCCGGTAGCAGTAAAGAAGTGCTGGATTATTATCACCAATTAACTCCGCATTTCGCAGGGCTGGATTTACGGTTAACGCAGTTGCGCCTAGAGCCGCGTGGCGCCTGGCGGTTACAGTTAAATGATAGCACCTGGGTTATGTTGGGGCGTCGTCAACATCAAGTTCGGTTGGCGCGTTTAAATGCTTCCTGGCAGCGGGAATTGAGCCGTTTAAGCGAGCGCATCCGTTATATCGATTTACGCTACCCCAATGGGGTGGCGGTGGCCTGGCATGGAGAAAGTGAATTTGATGTGCAAAAAGAGTAACACGTCGATGAAAGGGCGTTTAGCGGTGTAAAGTAAGCAGTCGCTGTCGATGAAAACCGCGCGAATGGGGTTTTATTTCGCTTTGAAGGCGACTATTGTGATGATTGACTAGTCGTAATGCGCTAATTGTTTCTATACTATGAGCCAATCGTCAATTATAAATGTTAATATTGCCGGTTAAGTTGGCTCATTGATCAGCATTGCAAAGACACAAGTTGGCACTCTTATTAACTAGTGCCCATGTAGAATTGAACGTTAATTGTTTTTTTATTTAAGCCGACAAGGAGATTTCCCGACTCATGGCAGGCTCACCCAACGCATCCAACATGGTGGTCGGGCTGGACATTGGAACGTCCAAGGTCGTCGCGATCGTCGGTCAACCAACCGACGATGGTGGAATTGAAATTGCGGGTATTGGCTCTCACCCGTCCCGGGGCATGAAACGCGGTGTGGTCATTAATATCGAATCGACCGTACAGTCGATTCAGCGCGCCGTTGAAGAAGCCGAGTTGATGGCGGGCTGCGACATTCATTCTGTCTATGTCGGCGTTGCTGGCAGCCATATCAAGTCAATGAATTCCGATGGCGTGGTGGCCATCAAAGAACGCGAAGTGACGCCCTCGGATATCGAGCGAGTGATTGACTCGGCCCGTGCCCGGGCTGTTTCAGAAGGGCAGCGGGTTCTGCATGTACTGCCGCAGGAGTTCTCGATCGACGCTCAGGGCGGCATTCGTGAACCCCTGGGAATGTCGGGAGTCCGCCTTGAGGCCCAGGTCCATCTGGTAACCGCGGCGCTCAATGCGGTGCAGAACATTGAAAAGTGTGTGCGTCGCTGTGGTTTGGATGTGGATGCCATTATCCTCGAGCAGTTGGCGTCCAGCATGGCAGTATTGACCGAGGACGAGCGCGAGCTGGGTGTTTGCATGGTCGATATTGGCGGTGGAACGACCGATATGGCGATATTCACCGAAGGCGCCATTCGTCATACGGCGGTGATTCCGATCGCGGGCGATCAGGTCACCAACGATATTGCCATGGCGTTGCGGACGCCTACACAGCACGCCGAAGAGATCAAGGTGAAATATGCTTGCGCCCTGACGCAACTGGCGGCAAGCGATGAAATGATCAAGGTACCTAGCGTTGGTGACAGGCCAGCTCGGGATCTTTCCCGGCAGGCCCTGGCCGAAGTGGTTGAGCCACGCTATGAGGAGCTTTTTACGCTGGTCAGAGACGAGCTGCGTCGCAGCGGCTATGAGGACATGGTCGCTGCCGGTATTGTGCTGACCGGCGGTACGTCACGTATGGAAGGCGTGGGCGAGCTGGCAGAAGAGATTTTTCATATGCCCGTTCGTATTGCGTGCCCGCAAAATGTCAAAGGGTTGTCAGACGTCGTACGCAACCCTATCTATGCAACGGGTGTGGGTTTACTGCATTATGCATTGCAGGAATCCCGCCATGGGCATGGTCGAGAAAGTCAACGGGGAGTCATCCCTGTACACAAGGGGCGTACTGACGTCTCCCGGCGTGACGTCAAGGATGGCAGTGCAGCGCTGGCAAGAATCAAAGGCTGGTTCAAAGGAAATTTCTGACAGGGCCGCAAGCGCGGTTCAGGAGACGGGGCTTATGTTCGAATTGGTAGATAGCGCACCCTCGAGCAGTGCGGTCATCAAAGTGGTTGGCGTTGGCGGCGGTGGTGGCAACGCTGTCAACCACATGGTCGAAAGCAACATCGAAGGCGTCGAGTTCATCTGCGCCAATACCGATGCTCAGGCGTTAAAGCGGGTATCCGCCAAGACGGTTCTGCAGCTTGGCGGGGAAATCACCAAGGGCCTGGGAGCAGGCGCTAACCCGGATGTCGGCCGTCAGGCAGCGATGGAAGATCGTGAGCGTATCGCTGAGCTTCTCAACGGCGCTGACATGGTCTTCATCACCGCTGGCATGGGCGGTGGTACAGGCACTGGTGGTGCACCCGTGGTCGCGCAGGTGGCCAAGGAATTGGGCATTCTGACGGTGGCGGTCGTGACGCGCCCCTTCCCGTTTGAAGGGCCCAAGCGTATGCGCGCGGCAGAAGAGGGCATGAAAGAGCTCTCGGAGCATGTGGATTCGCTGATCACCATTCCCAACGAGAAACTGCTTTCTGTGCTGGGCAAAAACGCCACCTTGTTGACCGCCTTCAGCGCAGCCAACGATGTGCTGCTGGGCGCTGTCCAGGGCATTGCCGAGCTGATTACCAGCCCGGGCATTATCAACGTCGACTTTGCCGACGTGCGCACGGTGATGTCCGAGATGGGCATGGCGATGATGGGCACCGGCGGTGCGACTGGTGAGAACCGTGCTCGTGAAGCCGCCGAAAAGGCCATTCGCAGCCCGCTGCTGGAAGATATCGATCTGCACGGTGCGCGCGGCATCCTGGTCAACATCACAGCCGGTCCAGACCTCTCGATTGGTGAGTTCAACGACGTGGGTGCCACGGTACAGGAATTTGCCTCCCAGGAAGCGACGATCGTCGTGGGAACTTCCATCGACATGGAAATGTCCGACGAGCTGCGTGTCACAGTCGTGGCGGCAGGCTTGGACGGTGGTCAGCCGAAAGCGGCAACCCGTGAACCGGCTCGCCGTGCGGCTGAAACCTCGGCAGATTACCGCAAGCTGCAGCAGCCCACGGTAATGCGCCAGCAGGCAAGCAGCCGTGCCGAAGCTGCGGAAAGCACGCCTGCACGCCCTGAAAAGCGTCGCGCTGCGGATGCTGACGATTATCTTGACATTCCCGCGTTCCTGCGCCGCCAGGCGGATTGATACAAGCTATCAGGTTCATGCTACCGACAAACGAGAGTTTTATTGGTCAAAATTCTCGTTTGCTGTTAAAGTGAACACTGTTTGATAACTTTCATCCCTTGCGGTTATCCCCGTTATTAGAGTTCGACCACTGCCCATGATCAGACAACGCACCTTACAAAATATCATTCGTGCCACCGGAGTGGGTTTACACTCGGGTAAGAAAGTTCATATGGCTTTGCGTCCGGCGCCCGCTAATACGGGGATTGTGTTTGTCAGAACGGACCTGGAGCCAATGGCCCAGGTGCCTGCCCGCGCAGCGTTGGTTGAAGATACCAAGCTGTGTACTGCACTCAGCTATCAGGGTGTCAAAGTGGCGACTGTCGAACATTTGATGTCGGCGTTTGCTGGATTGGGCATCGACAATGCGTATGTCGATGTTAGCGCCCCAGAAGTACCTATCATGGACGGCAGTGCAAGCCCGTTCGTCTTCCTGATTCAATCGGCGGGTATTCTGGAGCAGGAAGCAGCCAAGAAATTTATTCGCATCAAGCGTCCGGTCAGCGTGACAGAAGACGATAAAGAGGCGACTTTCCTGCCCCATCAGGGGTTCAAGGTTTCCTTTGCCATCGACTTTGATCACCCGGTGTTCGACCAGCAAAAGCAAACGGCACTGATCGACTTTTCGACGACCTCCTTCGTTAAAGAAGTCTCCCGGGCGCGTACCTTCGGGTTTATGCGCGACCTTGAATTCTTGCGCTCTAACAACCTGGCATTAGGCGGAAGCCTGGATAATGCGATCGTTGTCGATGACTATCGAATCGTCAACGAGGGCGGGTTGCGCTACGAAGACGAGTTTGTCAAGCACAAGGTGCTGGATGCCATTGGTGACCTGTACCAGTTGGGGCATAGCCTGATTGGCGAGTTCCGTGGTGTTAAGTCGGGCCACGCATTGAACAATCAACTGTGTCGCGAGTTACTTGCTCAGCCCGATGCCTATGAAATTGTCACCTTTGAAGAAGAAAAAGCGGTTGCACCGATTTCCTACTCGGCACCTGCCATGGCGTAGTGCTAGCCTTGCTGGATGGATCTCCCAAAAACGCACCGCCCAGGCGGTGCGTTTTTCGTTCATGGACCGCAATGATTTAAAGAAAGCGTCTTGGGATGGATTTTGAAAAGTTGCGTGAAAACACTCGCCGGTTGTTCTCGTAAGCATCCAGCTCAGCATCTATCAGGAAACGTTCGCTGTCCGACGTGAGCAAAGTGCGCGTCCGGGTGCGTACATCCCAATCTTGTCGCTGTAGTTGACGCTCAGCCACCACCTCGCCGCGTATCGACTGGAAGTCGTCGCCTTCATGTGAGTAGAGTTCCCGAGTACGATCAGTAATCACCAGATCGATATCCTCAAGGTGATAGCGCCCCTCGTCCTTGATGACTTCAAGGGTAGAGTGATTGGTTTGTAGATCCCGGTGAATCAGCCAGCGGTGTTCGCCAGGTTCCAGTTGGGTTACTGGCGGCGGTGTCGGTGCGGTCGGCGCTTCAAAGGCTACTTCGTCATCCTCTGGCTGCGGCTGGCGAGTCGGCAGCCACAGGCGACACTCCTGAGTATGCAAGGTTAACTGGCTTGGTTCTGGTGATGGCCAAGCCAGGGGCCAATAGGAACTGGATACCGCCAAGCGTAGGCTGTGACCGGCGGGGAATACCTGACCTAGATCGTTGAGTTTTACCCGGATGCGGTAGAGCTGGCCTGGTACCAGGGGCTGGGCGCGATCATGGCCGGCCCAGTGGTTGAGGTTATACAGACCATAGGTACAGCGGGTAGCCTTGCCATCAGGCGCTACGTCCGAAAGTCGCACTGCAACCATGCCGACCGGCTTATCGCAGGCAAGCACAAGGTCTACCTCCGGGGCGCCCAGCAGCGTTAGATCCTGTTCCAAAGGCTGGCTGTCGAACACCAGCGAACCACCGTCTTCCTCGCGCTGGTCATGGGGTAAGTCTGGGCCTGCGGCATAGGAGCACCATTTGCCAGCAAAGAAACCTACGCTAAGAGGTGACTGCACGGTAAGCGCAGCGGTTTCTTCAGGTTCCTCCTGCTTTTGGATCAGCCGCCCGGGGGCCAGTCGAAAAGACCAGGTTACCACATTGCTAGACGGCCAGTGGTGCTCAGCCACCCAGCGACCAGGACGATGCCGGTAATGGGCGCTGGGTTGCATGCTGTCCTGTACCCAGGCGCGCAGTTTGGGTTCGCGGTCGATGCCAGTGTCGCGATCCTTGAGCCAGCGATCCCACCAGCGTAGTAGTTCTTGTTGAAAGGCGATGGCCGGACCAGGCACGCCCTGGTGAGGATATTTGTGGCTCCAGGGGCCGATCAGGCCGAGCCGGGGAACCTTCAGATGCTCGAGTAGCCGGAAGACGGCGTTGGTATATCCGTCCGCCCACCCGCTGACCGCCATGACCGGACAGCGGATAGCATCATAGTTCTCGCAGACGGAGCCGTGTTGCCAATAGGCGTCGCGCTGCTGATGGGACAACCATTTCTCCAGCCATAGGCCGCTACCTTCCAGGCGCTGATGCCACAGGTCTCGCCATTGAGAACCGACCAGCTGCGGATCCGGCGGCAGGCTGTTGAAAGCGAACATCACCGATGCCCAGGAAAGATTGTCGCCGAGTAGGCAGCCGCCCATGTAATGCACATCGTCCGCATAGCGGTCGTCGGTGGCGGACACTGCCACTACCGCCTGAAGCGCCTTTGGACGGCGTGCAGCAATCTGCAGGCCATTGAAGCCGCCCCATGAGATGCCCAGCATGCCGACACGGCCATTGCACCAGGGTTGTGAGGCTAGCCAGTCGATCACCGCCTCGCCGTCGTCAAGCTCTTGTGGCAGGTATTCGTCACTCAGCACGCCGCTCGAATCGCCGCTGCCACGAAGATCTACCCGTACGCTGACGTAGCCGTTGGCGGCAAACCAGGGGTGCATGGTCGCATCCCGTGTTCGGGTGAAATCACGCTTGCGGTAGGGGATGTACTCAAGGATCGCTGGTACGGGATGCTGTTCGGCGTCTGCTGGTAACCAAATACGGGCGGCCAGTTCCACTCCGTCTCTCATGGGAATCGAGACATGCTCGAGCTGACGTACACGATGTTTGGCTTCCATCATCACCTCATTCATAGTTGGTAGCCACGCGTTGTGAGAACCTGAAGCCCAGTATCTGCATGGCTTCATGAAAGTGGCGGGTCAACTCCTCGCGGCTGTTACCTCCAAGGAAGAGGTCGCCGAGTTCGAAGCTGTAACTGTCCTGGTTGGGCAGGTCGGACAGCTCCATGCCTTCATGGACATGGCTGAAAAACAGCGCATCGGGGAAACGTTGACGCAATCTTGCCAAGTCATCGTCGGTGGGGGCCCGGGTAACCCTAGCTGGGGCATAGACCCGGGGCATGAACTTGGCAGCATAGCGCCAGCGGCCTGCGCCGCGCCGGAAGCGAGGTTCACGACCCAGTGCCACATCGATGGCCACTTCGTGGTGAGAGGCGCCATCTACCAGCGCGAACAGGGGGGAGTGGGACTTGGAAATGCGCGGGTTGATCTCCAGAATACGTAGCTTGTCGAGTTCCTCGTCCCATAAAAACTCGATATTGAAGGGTGTATGACGAAGTCCCAGGTGCCTTACTATGCGGCAACTGGCCTCTTCCATGCGCTGGCCTACTTCTTCGGGCAGGTCCGACGGATAGTGATAACCGACGAAGCTCACCTGATTGGGCCCGCGCAGGGAGTCGATAATCGCGTAGGTTTGCGGCTCACCGTCTAGCACATAGCCTTCCACCGTCGTGCCGCGTCCGCTTATGATGCCTTCGGCGATGCAGAACTTGCCGTTCAGCAAGGCGCGGCGCTGGCCCAAATGGGCGCGTTGCATCAGCGTGTTGAAGGGGGCTGCGAACTTGTCGATACCGGCGCGAATCTGCTGCAAGGCGTGTTTGAGATCTTCGCGTCCATCCACCCGGAACCCAAGGGTGCTGGAGAATGCCACAACCGGTTTCAGCCAGAAGGGATAGGGTAACGGTGGATCGTCTGCTACGGCATCATCACGGGGGTCGACCAGCGCAAACGGCGGCAACAGTTCGGGAATGATTTCTTCCCCGACCAGGCGAGTGGCATATTTGTTTTCGCATAGCAGTACCGATTCCAGCGATGGGCCGTTCAGCCCCAATTGCGCCTGTAGCAAGGGGAGCAGGCTGGTGGTGGGAAAATCCCAGTGGCCAATTATCGCGTCCACGCCGCCTTCAATCTCCGACAGTTCCCGCTGGGCACTGTGCAGAAACTCCTCAATGGGATAACGATCGGGGTTGACGATATGGTGGTAGGGGATCAGGCCGTGAAAACAATAGTTGTCGGCACCACGTACGTCTTCCAGAAGCTGGCGATGGAAATCGTCGAGCCCGATCACGGCGATATTCTTGCCATCACTCATGGTGTCCTCCAAGTGTTTTCCTGGAAAGACGAGACTTAACTCCTTATTAAATAGGTTAAAAAAAGCTTGAATTCAAGGGCGCGTAGGGGGTTGAAAATGGCGTTGTCGCCTCTATCTGAGTAGGTGTACAGATAGAGTGAAAGCCAAAGGAGGTGAAGCTCAATGGCACGTTTACCTTCCATTCGTGATCATGAACCAAGCAGCTTGCTGCGTCAGTTCAGCAGCGAGATAGAACGGCTCTTCGATCAGGATCGACCCGGCATTCCCTCTCTCTCAGGGCAGTGGAGTCCGGCAGTGGATATCCGTGAGGAGCCCGAGGAATATGTGATCGAGGCCGAAGTGCCGGGTATCGATCCCAAGGATCTGGAAGTAACGCTTGAAAATGGCGTGTTGACTCTTCGTGGACAACGCCAGGAAGAGAATGAGAGTGAACGCAACGGCTTCCGTCATGTGGAGCGCTCATATGGCGCTTTCGTTCGTCGATTCACCTTGCCGGAAGCCGCCAGTGACGAAGATGTGGAGGCCCGCGCCGACAAAGGCGTACTGAAATTACGCATCAAGAAGAAGGAGCAGGGCGGGCAGCGCCGCATCGAGGTGCAAGGCTAAGCTGGCACCGTAACTCACTTAGCGGGAAGCCCAGGCTTCCCGCTTTTTTGTCAGCATACAATGGCCTGACCCAGATATTGAGAGGTATACAGGCGTTACGTTCAACGGCATTGGACGCACCTTCGCTTTGATGTTGTCCCGCGGCCGCGGGTCTTGCGCCTTTTAAAGCGTTTTCTGATGCATTCACCATGGGATTAAGGAGTGTTTATGTCCTGGGGTATTGGCCAAACTCAGGGGCAACAGCCAAGTGGGAGTCAGGAGGGGGACGCACATCGAAAGGTAATTGGTCTGGTGCCTGCTCCAGAAATGCCCGCCGAAGTTTCCCGACGGATAATCGACCGGCTACCTCCGCTTTTGGCCGACTATGTCGACGATCGGCTGAGCTGGGAAGTGGAACTGATCGTTGACCCTTTGATCGGTGCTGCAGAGGATTCTACGTATATTGTCGGGAACCTGATCAATTATAAACAGCAGCGGCAGTGGGACTATGTCATCTGCATTACCGATTTGCCTATCCGCAAGCGGAATCGTTTCGTGGTCGCTGAGGCCAGCAAGGCAAATAGCGTTGCGCTAATTTCACTGCCAACCTTTGGCGCTACCACCATACGCCGTCGTCTTTGCGAGGCGATACTGCAACTGGCCAACGAAATGCATCATGGAAGCTCGGTCGAGGACCGCACTCGCCAGTCGCGACATACGTCGCGATCCCGAAAGGTACATGAGAGTCTGCGTGGGCAGGGAGCCTGGCAACTGCTGGGAACGCATCTTTACGAGAAGTTGTTTCCGATACGTCGGCTCACTCTGACCAGCGAAGAGCATACCATCGACGTGCGCTTCATTGCCGAGACCTGGATCAACGGAAACTTGCGCATCCTGGCGGGCATGGTGCGCGCCAATCGGCCCTGGACCATCTTCCCCGCTTTCAAAGGGGTTATTGCCGCCGCGTTCGCAACCGGTACCTATGGCCTTGTATTTCCCAACCTTTGGCAGCTCAGCGATCACTATGGTTGGCCCCGCCTCGTCTTGCTGATGGTGGTTGCCATGCTGGCCATGATCGCCTGGATCATTCTTGCCCATAATCTTTGGGAACCGCCCCGAAAGGCCTCGTCGCCATATCTTGCGCGCCTCTATAATGCCGTTACCGTGCTGACATTGAGCGCTGGCGTGGCCTTTTATTATGCGATTCTGCTGATTTTGTTCTGCATCGTAGCGCTTGTCTTTGTTCCGTTCGACATGCTGGAAACCAAGCTTGGCCACACGATAGAGCTTTTGGATTACATTGTGCTCGCCTGGCTCACGACTTCGGTGGCCACTTTTGTCGGCGCGCTAGGGGTGGGGTTGGAAGACGAGGAAACCGTCAGAAATGCTACTTACGGTTATCGCCAGCGACATCGCAACCAACGAAAAGGCGAGGGTCGAAATGACTTGGCTGAATAAAGAACCCGAGTGTCTTTTCTCAACTGTCGAGTTGAGCTATCCGGTTCAGTACTTATGGTTGTTCTCATTGCCGCTCTCATGGTCCTGCGCCGCATGTGAGGCTAACCTTTCCAGAGCTCGCTTGAGCGCGGGGTGGTCGGTGTCTTCGGCACACTGGTTGAGTGTTTTGCCCGCTGAACTCGACAGAGAGCGGGTGTTGCGTAAAGGTGGCTGGATGGTCCTTACAGGACGCACCTTGAAGGTAAACCCAGTGACACCCTCGAACCCCGGGAGCTGATGAATGAGCTCTAGCAAGCGATTTTGCTCGTAGCGCAGCCAGGTTAACCATTGGGCCTGGCCGCTGATCAGCGTCAAACGACCGTCGCGAAACCCGCCAACATAAATATGTTCACGCATTGCCTCGGGCAGGTGGGCCTGCAAATGACGTTGTGCCTGATCAATAAGCGCTGAGAGGCGCATAAGCTTGCCGATATCGCCCGACTTGCCCATCAGGCGGCTGATGGGCTGGGCCTGAGATCGCTTAACCTTTATACTCATACGCTTGATTCCTAAGGTATCGCTTATTGCCCCATGCATAGGTACTTTACCTGTACATCGGTGCCTTATGTAGATGCTTTCTGGCAAAGGTGGTTCCGGGCTCACGTCAGGTTGCCCGACCCTTAAAGCCTAACACGCTCGGGAGTTTGTCCACAGCATGTCGCAAGCGTTGAACATTGCCTCGGTATTGCCTCGGCGTCAGCGTCGCCATAGCCTGGCGCGGTGGTGGCTGGCAGGCCTGTTGGTCGGCTGTTTATTGCCGACTAACCTGACTTATGCAGAAGCGCTACGGGGTGGTGAGCGCAGCGTGGTGGCGTGTATTTGGGTGCCCGCTGTATTGCGTGCGCGGACGCGCTTGATGGCAACCCGGCGTCGTGCTCTGCGGCGCTTCTGGGTCGTGGTGAAGCCCCTAGCGTCGCCTAAACCCTTCGCATTCAAGCGTTTTGTTAGTGTGCTAGTGGCCGCACATGATGTGTTCAGTCGTCGTGGCCCCCCTCAGATTTCCCCGTTTTACGGCTGATAGTCAGTCAACCTTCTTCATTTATAGAACGGGGTGACCCTGGCAAGGGCACTCGTGGCTAGTTGGAAACTACATGATCAATAATTTATTACGTAAGGTCGTCGGTTCAAAAAATGACCGTGATGTAAAACGCATGCACAAAAGCGTGCAGCACGTTAATGCGCTGGAAAGTGAGTTCGAGGCACTAAGCGATGCCGAACTGCAGGCCACCACGGCAACATTGCGTCAGCGACTGGAGGATGGTGAGTCGCTGGATAGCTTAATGCCGCACGCCTTTGCGATGGTCCGTGAAGCCAGTAAACGCGTCATGGGCATGCGGCACTTTGATGTGCAAATGGTTGGCGGGATCACCCTGCATCGTGGCCGTATTGCTGAAATGAAAACCGGTGAGGGTAAGACCCTGGTGGCGACACTTGCCGTTTACTTGAATGCGTTACCGGCGAAAGGCGTTCACGTGGTGACGGTGAACGACTACCTGGCCCGCCGTGACGCTGAATGGATGCGTCCCCTTTATGAGTTTTTGGGGCTCACCGTCGGGGTCATCTTCAGCGGTCAGACCAGCGCCGAAAAGCGTCATGCGTATCACTGCGATATTACCTACGGCACTAACAACGAATTTGGCTTCGATTATCTGCGCGATAACATGGCCTTTTCGCTTGAAGATAAAGTCCAGCGTGAGCTGCACTACGCGATTGTCGATGAGGTGGATTCGATCCTGATCGATGAAGCGCGTACGCCGTTGATCATTTCAGGTGCTGTGGACGAGAATACCGATCTGTACAAGGTGGTTGACCGTCTGTCGCAGCAGTTGGAAAAAGGCGAGAAATCCGAGGATGACGAGACGCCAGTCACAGGGGATTTCGTCCTAGAGGAAAAGCAAAAACAGGTTGAACTGACCGAGCAGGGCCACAACAAGGTCGAAGCCCTCATGCGTGAGGAGGGGTTGCTGGGGGAAGACGACTCCTTGTATGCGGCTCAGAACCTCAACCTGCTTCAACACATGCACTCGGCGTTGCGCGCCCGTCATCTTTACCACCGCGATGTGGACTATATGGTCTCCGACGATCAGGTAGTGATCGTCGACGAACACACCGGGCGTTCCATGCCGGGGCGGCGCTGGTCGGAGGGCCTGCACCAGGCTGTCGAAGCTAAAGAGGGCGTCACCGTTCAGCGCGAGAGCCAGACCCTGGCCTCGACCACCTTCCAGAACTACTTCCGCCTCTACGACAAGCTCGCCGGTATGACCGGGACGGCCGATACCGAGGCTTTCGAATTCCGCCAGATTTATGGGCTTGATGTGGTGGTGATTCCCACCAATCGGCCGTTGAAGCGGAAAGACCTCAATGATTTGGTCTACCTGAGCGCGGAAGAGAAATACGAAGCCATTATCCAGGACGTCAAAGTACAGACGGAAGCGGGTCGCCCTGTGCTGGTGGGTACGGCCTCCATCGAAACCTCCGAATACATTGCGCACCTGATGCGCGAGGCCAATCTCGCGTTCAACGTTCTCAATGCCAAGCAACACCAAAGTGAAGCCGAGATCATTGCCCAGGCGGGGCGTCCTGGAGCGGTAACGATCGCCACCAACATGGCGGGCCGGGGTACCGATATCGTGCTGGGGGGTAACTGGGAAGCTGAAGTGGCCAAACTCCAGCAGCCCAGCCAGGCGCAGATTGATGCCCTGAAAGCAGAATGGCAGGAGCGTCACGACGCCGTTCTGGAAGCCGGCGGTTTGCACGTGATCGGCTCCGAGCGCCACGAGTCGCGGCGGATCGATAATCAGCTGCGCGGCCGTGCCGGGCGCCAGGGTGACCCTGGCTCCACCCGCTTCTTCCTGTCCCTCGAAGACAGTCTGATGCGACTGTTCGGGTCTGACCGCGTCAAGCGTCTGATGCAGGCGATGGGCCTGGAGCGTGGCGAAGCCATCGAGCACAAGATGGTCTCCAATGCCGTGGAGCGAGCGCAGAAGAAAGTCGAGGGGCGCAACTTCGACATTCGTAAACAGCTCCTTGAATACGATGATGTGGCCAACGACCAGCGCCGGGTCATTTATCAGCAGCGTAACGACATCCTGGCCGCTGATAACGTGGCAGACGCTGTTGCGGGCATCCATGAAGAAGTCATGGAAGAGGCCATCAGCGACTTTGTTCCGCCGCAAAGCCTGGCCGAGCAGTGGGACCTGCCGGGCCTGGAAGCGCACCTGAAAACCGAATTCAACCTGGATGCGCCGGTGGTCGAATGGGCAGAAGCGGATCAGCGCTTCAACGAAGAGAAGCTGCGCGAACGCCTGCACACCATGCACCGGGAAGCCTACGCCGCGAAAATCGACGCCGCCGGTGAAGCGCTTATTCGCCGGTTTGAAAAGCAGGTGATGCTGCAGGTTCTCGATACCCGCTGGAAAGAGCACCTGCAATCCATGGACCATCTGCGTCGCGGTATTCACCTGCGTGGCTATGCGCAGAAAAACCCCAAGCAGGAATACAAGCGTGAAGCGTTTGAGCTTTTTCAGCAGTTGCTGACGAACATCAAGGCAGACGTGACACGGATTCTCAGCCATGTACAGGTCCGCCAGCCGGAAGAAGTGGAAGCCCTGGAGCAGAAGCGTCGTGAAGCGCTGGAGCGTGAAAAAGCCACTGCCGCCAGCCGCCATGACGACCCGGACGCTGCCGCGGCCGACGAAACCGACGCGCCAAAAGAGGCACCTGGCGCCGATGGCCGTCCCGTTCGTCGCGAAGGCCCCAAGGTTGGGCGCAATGACCCCTGTCCGTGCGGATCGGGCAAAAAGTATAAGCAGTGTTGCGGTAAGCTCGATTAAAGTGCAAACGCCACGCTTAAGGAGAATTACATGGCGGTAGGATCAATACCCTTCCCCCCGATGCCGACTCTAGACGGGGTGCGCTTAGGTTCGGCCATGGCCGGGATAAAAAAGCCAGACCGTCGTGATGTCGTGGTCATTGAGTTGCCCGAAACGTCGACGGTGTCAGGGGTATTCACCCGTAATGCCTTCTGCGCCGCTCCGGTGAAAGTGGCAAGGGAGCACCTTCAGCGTAGCGCTGAAAACGGTCAAGTTCCTCGCTACTGGTTGATCAATACGGGCAATGCCAATGCAGGCACCGGTGACGCAGGCCTTAAGGACGCTCAGGACAGCTGCACCTCGGTTGCCGAGCAGGTGGGTGCCAACCCCTATGCCGTGCTGCCGTTTTCCACGGGCGTGATCGGCGAGCCAATGCCCATGGCGCGTCTTCTTGACGGCATTCCTGTGGCGCTTGGCGATTTGGCAGGTGATGGCCAGGCCTGGCAGCACGCGGCTGAAGGTATTTTGACCACCGATACACGTCCCAAGGGGGCGAGTGTGACCTTGGCGATCGGTGACCGCGAGGTTGTGATCAACGGGATCGCCAAAGGCTCGGGCATGATCAAGCCCAACATGGCCACCATGCTGGGCTTTGTAGTGACGGATGCGGGAATCGATCAGGCATTGCTGGACCGCCTGCTGCGCGAAACGGTCGATCGCTCGTTCAACTGCATTACCGTTGACAGCGATACTTCGACCAATGACGCCTGCATGTTGGCGGCCACCGGCACGGGGTTGCGCATTGAAAACGATGCGCATATCGACATCTTTCGCAACGGTTTGCAGCGGGTAATGACGGAGTTGGCGCAGGCCATAATTCGCGATGGTGAAGGTGCGACCAAGTTTGTCACCTTGCAGGTCGACCAGGCTCGTAGCCGCCAGGAAGCGCTTGATGTGGCCTTTACCGTTGCCCACTCCCCCTTGGTCAAGACGGCACTCTATGCGTCTGATGCCAACTGGGGGCGTATTCTTGCCGCCGTTGGTCGGGCGCCAGTCGATGCGTTCGACGTTGAAAAGGTCATCATCGAGCTTGGCGATGTGCGCCTGGTGGAAAACGGCGGTCGTGCGGCGGGGTATACAGAAGAAGCCGGTAGCCAGGTGATGGCCAACGATGAGATTACCATCCGCATTTGTCTGGGGCGGGGAGACGAGAATGCCACCGTGTGGACGTCGGATCTCTCCCATGACTATGTATCGATCAACGCTGATTATCGTAGCTAAGCGGCAAACGCTCGTCGCCGCTTCGACCTCAACAGATCTTAACAGCGATATAATACCGCTATCGCTCAGCGGGTGTGCACACAGTGGATAGAGACGTAATGAATATCATGGTTAAACGACGGGTTCATGTGGCAGCCGCTGCCATTATCAGTGCTGACAAGCAGCAGGTGTTGATTGCCAGGCGGCCTTCGAACGTTGATCACGGCGGACTATGGGAGTTTCCCGGCGGCAAGCTGGCCCCCTACGAAACCGGGTTAGAAGGCTTGAAACGCGAATTGCACGAAGAGCTGGGCGTCGAAATTATCAATGCGCAACCATTGATCCGGGTGCATCATGAGTATTCTGACAAACATATACTGCTGGATGTCTGGCAGGTGCATGCCTTTGCAGGTGAACCCTTTGGCCGCGAAGGCCAGGCTGTTCGCTGGGTCCCCATGGAGGAACTGGTCAACTATCCGTTCCCGGCAGCAAATTTGCCCATCCTGCGGGCTGTCATGCTACCCACCGAATACCTGATCACCGGTGAAGAAGCCGATGAAGCCCGTTTTGATGCACTGCTGACCCGGGCGCTAAACGAGGATAACATCCGGCTGGTTCAACTGCGCGCCAAGCAGCTAACGCACGAGGCTTACGTGGCAAGGGCGCAGCGCGCGCTGACGCTGTGTCGCGAGGTGGGGGCGCGGTTGCTACTCAATGGCGATCCCTCGCTGCTCGATCAGGTGGATGCCGACGGCATACATCTGACCAGCGAGCGGCTTATGCAGCTTGAGCGTCGGCCGATTGCGGAAAACAAATGGCTGTCGGCGTCGACCCATGACCCCAGGCAGTTGGAGCAGGCGGCTGCGCTAGGCTGTGACTTCGTCTCGCTGTCGCCATTGCGCACCACGCCGTCGCACCCCGATGTAGCTCCCATCGGCTGGCACGATTTTCAGCAGTGGGTGGAGCGCGCGGGCATGCCGGTCTTTGCGTTGGGCGGCATGACGCGTTTTGATGCCAATCACGCCCGCGCCGTGGGCGCCCAGGGGATTGCCTCCATCCGCGATTTCTGGAAATAAGCAGGGCATCAAAAACGCCTGTCTGGGATTAACCAGACAGGCGTTTTGCCTAACAACAGAAGAGCGTCAGGCGGCTAGTCCCTGAAGCGGCGGGTCAGCTCGCCATAGGCATCGATGCGACGGTCGCGCAGGTAGGGCCAAATACGCCGCGTGTTCTCACTGCGGGCCATATCGACCTCCACGACCAACTGCTCAGACGTCTCTCCGGCTCTTGCCAGCAGTTCACCCTGCGGCCCGCAGATAAAACTGCCTCCCCAAAACTGGATGCCTGCACCCACGCTAGACGGGTCGGCCTCAAACCCAACCCGGTTGGCGACGACCACGGGTAACCCATTGGCGACGCCGTGAGCGCGCTGGATGAGCGTCCAGGCGTCCTGCTGACGGGCCTTCTCGGCAGCGTCGTCGTTGGGGTCCCAGCCGATGGCGGTGGGGTAGAGGAGCAGCTCGGCGCCGGCAAGGGCCATCAGGCGCGCGGCTTCGGGATACCACTGATCCCAGCAAACCAGCACGCCCAGACGTCCAAGAGAGGTGTCTATGGGGGTAAACCCCTCGTCGCGGGCGGCGTCGTGATCGCCGGGGGTGAAGTAGAATTTCTCGTAAAAGCCGGGGTCGTCGGGGATATGCATCTTGCGATACTGGCCCACGCGGCCCTCGGCACGGTCATATACCACCGCGGTATTGTGATAGAGCCCGGGTGCGCGGCGCTCGAACAGCGAGCCGACGAGTACGATGTCAAGCTCCCGGGCCAACTCGGCGAGCCGTTGGCCAGTGGGCCCATCCAGCGGCTCGGCCAGGTCGAACACCGCGGGGTCTTCGTACTGGCAGAAATAGTGCGTGGCATGCAGTTCCTGGAGCAATACCAGCTGAGCACCCTGCTGCACGGCGTCGCGAATGCCCGCTTCACTGGCGGCCAGACTTTGGGGCTTATCGGGCCAGGCTTGCTGTTGCACGATGCCGACGGTGACAGGGCTTTTCATGATGATTCCTCCGCGGTCTGATGAGCAGTGGCGAGCGTGCCTCGGGGGAGCTGCATGGTTAAACAATGCAGGCTGCCGTGTTGGCGAATGACGTGACTGCACTCGATGGGAATGAGCGTATGTTCGGGAAAGGCGACCGCCAGAGCGTTCAGCGCGATAACGTCGGCGGGGTCCCCGTAGGTGGGTACCAGTACAGCCCCATTGATGATCAAAAAATTGGCGTAAGTGGCAGGCAAGCGGCGACCATCGTCGGGTGCATAGCAGGCCTGAGGCCAGGGCAGCGGAATTAGCCGGTAGGGCTCGCCATTACGCTGCCGAAACGCCTGGAGCTCCTGCTCCATCGCTTGCAGGGCTGGGTAGTGAGGGTCCGTCGGGTCGTCACAGCGCACATAGGCGATGGTCGTCGGGTTGCAAAAACGCGCCAGGGTATCAATGTGGCTATCGGTGTCGTCGCCTTCCAGATGGCCATGGGCCAACCACAGCACGCGATCGACGCCCAGGTCTTTCTCAAGCTGTTGTTCCAGCTGGCGCCGGGTCATGTGCGGATTGCGGTTGGGATTGAGCAGACAGGCCTCGGTGGTGAGCAAGGTGCCGTCGCCGTCCGTCTCAATCGCGCCGCCTTCCAGCACGAGCTCCCGGGGGCTGACCGGGCAGTTCCACACGCCTGCCTCGGCAAGCCGCTGGGTCAGCCGGTTATCGCGAGCGGCAGGAAATTTACCGCCCCAGCCGGTGAAGGTGTAATCCAGCAGTTGCAATGCCCCCGTTTCATCGGCGACGGTAATCGGCCCATGATCCCGTGCCCAGGTGTCGTCGCTGGACACGACACACAGCCGTAACTGACCTTCGGGTACCCCATAGGCGTCGAATGTCGCTGCCAGACGTGTGCGCGTGGCGTTGTCAGGCACGCTGATGAGCACTCGCTGATGGCGGGTCACGGCGACGGCAATACGCTCGAGTGTGCCTTCAATGCCACCCAGGAGTGCCTGCCAGTCGCCATCCGGGCGTGGCCAGGTGAGTTGAATGCCATCCTGAGGATGCCACTCAGGTAATAAACGATAGGTCGAAGTGGTCAACGTAAAGCCGCTCGCAGCGAAGATAAAAGAGGGCGCGTCGGGCGCCAGTCGAATCGGCGCAATGTAGGGGCTCGCGCGAAAAGTTGCAAGTATAGAGAATCGTGAGGGAACGCTGGCGGCGGATGTGCCTCTAAAGCCCGCTTATACATATGCAGCGATGCTAAAAAAACCGTACCATGAGCGCTGACTTATAAGGAATGACGCCATGCTTGATCGTTTGCCTTTTCTGGTGGGGCTGCGCTACGTGCGCGCTAAACGCCGAAACCATTTTATTTCGTTTATATCGCTGACCTCCATGCTGGGATTGATGCTGGGCGTGGCGGTACTGATTCTCGTTCTTTCAGTGATGAACGGGTTTGATCACGAGTTGCGTACCCGTGTGTTGGGGATGGTGCCGCATGCCAAGATTGAAGCCCGTGAGGGCATGGTGGAGTGGCAGTCGCTGGCCGAAAAGATTATGCAGCGTGACCGCGTCGAGGGAGTGGCCCCCTATGTGGAACAACAGGGCATGTTCTCGGTTGGCGGACGTAACGAAGGCGCCATGGTCAACGGTATCCACCCCGACTGGGAAGATAAGGTATCGATTATTGGCGAGCACATGCAGCGCGGTGAGCTGAGCGACCTGGTGCCGGGCGAGTGGAACGTGGTGCTGGGGTCGATGTTGGCCCGGCGCCTGGGTGTCGACGTGGGCGATCGTGTGACCTTGCTGGTGCCTGAAGCCTCGATTACCCCGGCGGGCGTATTTCCGCGTCTCAAGCGTTTCACCGTCAGCGGTATCTTTAGCGTTGGCGCCGAACTTGATGCTAACTTAGCCTACGCGAATATTGAGGACATGCAGACGCTTGGCCGCCTTGGTGATGCGATCGGCGGGCTGCGTCTTGAGCTGGACGATCTGTTTGTCGCCGGTAGCGAAACGCAAGAGATCCTCAATGAACTGGGCCCCGGCTATCGAGGCAGTGACTGGACCTACTCACAGGGCAACCTTTTTCAGGCAATCCAGATGGAAAAACGCATGATCGCACTCTTGTTGACGGTGATCATCGCCGTCGCCGCTTTCAATATTGTGTCCACTCTGGTCATGGTCGTCACCGACAAGCGGGCTGACATCGCCATATTGCGGACCATTGGTGCCACGCCGCGCTCGATCATGGGTATTTTTATCGTGCAGGGGTTGGCTATCGGCTTGATCGGGATTGCCGTAGGCGTCGCCGTTGGTGTGTTACTTGCCCTGACGATTTCCGATCTGATCGGCTGGGTCGAGGGCTTCATGAACATCAAATTCCTCGACGCAGGGGTCTACTTCATCAGTGACCTGCCGTCGCGTTTACACTTTGAAGATGTCCGAAACATTGTGCTGGCCGCCTTCGGGTTGACGTTCCTATCCACGCTTTACCCGGCTTGGCGGGCTGCGCGTGTCCAGCCTGCCGATGTGCTGCGCTATGAATAAGGAAGCCAACATGTCTGAGACGACATCGAACAAAGCCCCTGTAATGCTGAAATGTGAAGGCTTGACCCGCACCTACAGCGAAGGGCCGCAGGATTTAACCGTTCTCGATACGCTTGACCTTCAGGTGCATGCAGGCGAGCGGGTTGCCATTGTGGGTAGCTCAGGGTCGGGCAAGACGACACTGCTTAATTTGCTAGGCGGTTTGGACCGGCCCACCGAAGGCAGTGTAGTAATCGCGGACCAGCCCCTGGGGGGGCTGAGCGAGTCGGCGCTGGGGCGTTTTCGCAACCGTTATATCGGCTTTGTCTACCAGTTTCACCACCTGCTCGCCGAGTTTACGGCAGTAGAAAACGCCGCGCTGCCCTTGATCATTCGCGGGCAAGCGAAAAAAATGGCCGAGCAGCGTGCCATGCAGATCTTGTCGCGGGTGGGTATGCAGGACAGGGCGGATCACAAGCCAGGTGAATTATCCGGTGGGGAGCGTCAGCGGGTGGCCATTGCCCGCGCGCTGGTCACGGATCCCAGCCTGGTATTAATGGATGAGCCTACGGGCAATCTGGACCAGACCACCGCCGCTACAATTCTGGCGCTCATGGATGAGCTGGCGCGCGAAAGCGCCTGTGCCTTCGTGATTGTCACCCACGACACTGGCCTGGCGGGGCATCAGGATCGGATGATGAAACTGGATGGCGGAAAGCTCGTTCAGCAGCCTTAATCGTCGAATTCGGCTTCGATCCGGGCTCGCCGCTGCCGTCTTTTTTGACGGCGGCGCTTCCAGTGGTGGGAAACGTGCCAGCGCCAGATCAGACGCACGGTAATATTGGCCATTACGGCCAGGACCACGGCCGATACCAGAGAGCCAAGCAGCAAAGCGGGCATGATGTTGTGCATTTGCTCGGCCAGCCATTGTGTCGAAAGGCGGGAGGGAGCTTCGCGCACCGGTGTATCCAGAAAAAAGGTACCAATCCAGTAGTTACCGTAAAAAAATAGCGGCATGGTCAGTGGGTTGGTAATCCACACCAGGCCGACCGCTAGGGCAAGGTTGCAGCGGCTGAAACGGGCACCTATGGCCGCTATCACCATTTGGCAAGGAATCGGCAGCATAGCGCAGAAAAGCCCCACACTGAACGCATTGGCGACGCTGCGTCGCGTCAGTTGCCACAAGCGCGGGTCGCCAATCAGCGGTGCCATGAAGCGCAGCGACCGCTGACGCCTCAGCGTATCGGGCTTGGGCATATAGCGTTGGAAGAAACGGCGAGGCATGTCGGACACTCTTGCCAATGAATGCCGCCCATTATCCATAAGGGACAGGGTCTCGGCTACGCCAAGGCGTTGATAAGGGTGCCAGGGAGGGCAGTATGCGCATCGGGGTTGCGATACCGGTTGCAGTGGCCGTGTTGGCGGGAGCTGTTCTAGGCTGTTGGCTGGGGCCAGCCGGTAATACGCTGCCAGTGACCGCTGCGCTGGCTAGCTTGCTGCTTGTCCTGGCAACAGTACGTTTGCGCTATTGTCTTTGGCTGGCGATCGTCTGCTGGGGGGTGGTGGCCATCCAATCCCAGTGGGCGCGTCAACTGCCACCCGGCCTTTCCGGCGTGGATGTTCGGGTTGAAGGGCGTATTACTCATACCCAGCCGACCAGTAGTGGCCTGCGCCTGTTAGTGGAAGTGGAGCGCTGTGAGGCCCCGGACCTTCGGCCAAGCTGCGAGCGCCTGCAAAGGGTGCGGGTCAGCGCATACGACCCGGAGCCGCCATTGCCTAAACCAGGCGAGCGCTGGGCGATGACGCTTCGCCTGCGTCCGCCCAACGGCTTTATGAACCCCGATGCTTTCGACTATGCCCACTGGCTATGGCGCGAGGGTATCGGTGCGACAGGCTATGTCCGCCAGGAGCCTTCTGCTCAGCGCTTAACCGCTGCCCCTTTCTCGCTTCGCCACCACGCACATGCCATGCTGGAAGAGCAACCGCTTTCGCCGCGCACCCGACGTTGGCTCGCGGCGCTGACGCTCGGCCTGGGAGACCAGCTTACCCAGGATGACTGGAAGCTGCTCAACGCCAGTGGTACGACCCACCTGGTCGTGATCTCCGGCTTGCATGTGGGGCTGGTCGCTTCTTTTGTCTTGCTGTTAGCCCGCGGAGCCGCGCGCTGGCTGACGCCTGGCAGCTGGCGCCTGCGGGCGTGGCCCTGGTGGCTGGCGGGCTCGGCGGCCTTCGGTTATGCGGTACTGGCGGGCATGGAGCCACCGGCCATGCGCGCCATGATCATGAGCGTTGTGGGTCTCTGGGTGTTGAGTGGTCGCCACGCACCGGGCCCCTGGCAAGGCTGGTGGCTGGCGCTAGCCGCTGTACTGGTGAGCGATCCCGTTGCCCTTTGGCAACCCGGGTTATGGCTGTCGTTTGTGGCCGTTGCCTGGCTGATCATCATCTGGCAAGGCAGGCCACGCCCGCAGGGCCTGCGAGGATGGTGCTGGGCCGTGCTGCGGTCCCAATGTCTGCTGGCCCCGCTAATGGCGGCGGTGGTACTCATCGCGTTTGGCCGGGTAGCGCCAGCGGCTCCCCTGATTAATCTGGTCGCCGTTCCCTTCATGAGCCTTTTCATGGTGCCGCTTGCGCTGTTGGGCTGGTTGCTGACGCCAGTGCCTTACGCGTCGACGGCGGCCTGGTGGTTATTCGAGCAGGGGTTGGGGGGCTTTTACAGTGCCCTGGAGGTAGCGGTGGTGCATTGGCCGTTATGGGAACCGCCGCGCTACCTGCAACTGCCGTGGGCATTGGGGCTTCTTGTGGTGGCGTTATGTTGGGGGCTGCCCGGCACGGCAAGGTGGCTGAAGCCAGTAGCGCTTATCATTGTCATGTGGGTGCCGTTTGGGCCAGCATCGTCACGCCCCGCAGGCGATGACTTGCTTATCACCGTTTATGATGTGGGGCAGGGGCAATTGATAGAACTGCGTAGTGCCCATCAGCGGATGTTGGTGGACACCGGGCCACGCTATCGTTCGGGATTCATGCCGCTTGAAACCCTATGGCCGCCGGGGCAGCATTTCGACCAAGTGTTGGTCAGCCATAGCGATAGTGACCATGCAGGGGGTGTGCAGGCGCTCCGCGACCAGCACCAGGTGGATGAATGGCGTGCACCTGCCCAGGAACCCATTGCGGTGCAACGTCTTGACTGTCAAAGGGGCGATGAGTGGCTGCGTGATGGTGTCCATTATCGCGTATTGTGGCCCATTGCGGGCCTCGGCGACGCCTCCTCCAATGACCGGTCGTGCGTGCTGTCGGTTCAGATGGGCCAGCAGCAGGTGTTAATCACTGGTGATGCCGGTCGTCAGGTCGAGCGGCGGTTGATCGGCGACCTCCGTTCGCCCGTCACGGCCCTGGTCGCGGGGCACCATGGTAGCGCCTCGAGTTCGGGGCTGCAGTTCGTGAGGGCGGCCAAGGCCCGGCATGTCATTTTTAGCGCCGGGCGCGATAATCCCTTTGGTCACCCCCATGATGACGTCGTGCGGCGCTTTCGCGAGCAGGGGAGCTGTTTATGGAATACTGCCCAAGATGGCGCCGTCCAGTTACGCCTCTCTCCTGATGCCCCGCTGGAAATAAATTCCCTGCGCGGGTCGACGCCTCGACAGCGGTGTTGATGCGCAGCGCCATCAGGTAGAATTCTTCCACTGCACGCTATTGCTTAGGAGCTCGTGTGACTGAATCAGGCTGGGTCCTCTATAAACGTTTATTAACCTATGTAAAACCGCATTGGCGTGCCTTTAGCCTGGCGTTGTTGGGCTTTGTGATTTATGCCGCGTCAAGTACGGCGCTGGCGGAAATGATGAAACGCCTGATTGACGGCATCCAGAATCCCGATGCCTCCTTCCGGCTCTTTCTTCCATTATTCGTCATTATCATGTTTTCTTCGCGGGGTATCGGGACCTTTCTAAGTACCTACTTCATGGCTTACGTCGGGCGCTACGTAATCCACACGCTGCGTTGCGATGTCTTTGCCCATATGCTTCATCTGCCGGGCATGTTTTTTGATCACCATTCCAGCGGTCATCTGGTGTCTCGGGTCACCTACCATGTGGAGCAGGTCGCGGGGGCCGCGACTAAAGCGTTGACCATCTTGCTACGTGAAGGGCTGTTCGTGCTTGGTCTGCTGGGCTATCTGTTCTGGACCAACTGGATGCTGACGTTGCTGTTTTTAGGCGTCACACCGATTATCGCAGGCGTGGTGAGCTACGCCAGCAAGCGCTTTCGCAAGCTTTCCAAACGCATTCAGCACTCCATGGGCGACGTGACCCATGTGGCCTCTGAAGCGCTTTCCGGTCATCGGGTGGTTCGCACCCACGGCGCAGAAATGTATGAAAAGCAGCGTTTCGAGCGCGTCAGTGAAGAAAACCGCCGCCAAAGCATGAAGGAAGCGATGACGCGCGCCATCAGCTCACCGGTCATCCTGATTCTGGTGGCGATCTCGATGGCCATTCTGGTCTGGCTGGCCATGGCGCCGGCATTGATGGCCAGTATGACGCCGGGTGAGTTTGTCGCCTTTATTACGGCTGCCGCCCTGATGATCAAGCCGGTTCGTCAGCTGACGGAAATCAACAGCGAAATCCAGAAAGGGATTGCCGCTGCCGCCGAACTCTTCGGCTTGCTGGATGTGGCCCCCGAAAGCGATAGCGGTTCGTACCGTGTCGAACGGTTAACGGGGCGCGTCAAGCTTGAAAACGTCAGCTTCCGCTATGCCGAGGATCAGCCCTATGTCCTTCAAGACATCAATCTTGAGGTGGCAGCCGGCGAGATGGTCGCGATCGTGGGACGCTCCGGCAGCGGCAAGTCGACCCTGGTGAGCTTGCTGCCGCGCTTTTATCACGTCAGTGAAGGGCGTATCACCATTGATGATGTGCCGCTGGACGACTATGCGCTACGCCCCCTGCGTCAGCAAATGGCGCTGGTCTCCCAGCAGGTCACGCTGTTTAATGCCTCGATTGCCGATAACATCGCTTACGGCGTGAATAATCCGGACCCTGCGGCGGTCAAGGCGGCGGCTGAAGCCGCCTATGCCGATGAGTTTATCGACCAGCTTCCCCAGGGCTACGATACGGTGGTGGGGGAAAACGGCGTGATGCTGTCAGGCGGTCAACGCCAGCGTTTGGCCATTGCGCGGGCGATTTTCAAGGATGCCCCGTTGCTGATTCTGGATGAGGCCACCTCTGCCCTGGATACCGAATCAGAGCGTTATATCCAAAAGGCGCTCGAGGATGTCTGCCAGGGGCGCACTACTCTGGTGATTGCCCACCGTTTGTCCACCATTGAGCGTGCCGATCGGATTATCGTCATGGATCAGGGGCGCATTATTGAACAGGGCAGTCATCAAACCCTGCTGGCGGCAGGCGGTGCTTACGCGGCGCTGCACCAGCTGCAGTTTCAGGAGCCCCAGTGAAGCTTGCCGACCGCTGGCTTGCGGGTGCCTACCAGGGCAGCCGCTGGCTGAGGCCTTTACAGCCCTTGGGCAAGCTGTATGAAAGGCTGATGCAGCGTCGGGCGCGCCAGTTTCATACCGGCAGGCGACGCGCATGGCGGGCACCGGTGCCGGTCATCGTTGTGGGTAATATCACCCTCGGCGGTACGGGTAAATCACCGCTGGTGGCATGGCTGGGAAACCGGCTGGCAGCACAGGGCTGGTCGCCGGGTATCGTGTCACGCGGCTACGGCGGCAGTGCCGAACGCTACCCGCTGCGAGTGACGCCGACGACGCCGGTAAACGAGAGCGGCGATGAGCCGCTGATGCTGGCCCAGCAGACAGGACTTCCGGTCATGGTCGACCCGCAGCGTGCCCGGGCGGCGGAGGCCCTTGTCCGGGCTGGTTGTGACCTGATTATCAGCGATGATGGTTTGCAGCACCTTCCGCTTGCGCGCGATATTGAACTGGTAGTGATCGATGGCGCACGCGGACTGGGGAATGGCCATTGCCTACCAGCAGGGCCGCTGCGTGAATCGCCAGATCGGTTGAAGGGCGTCGATGCGGTGATCGTGAATGGCGATAACGCTTGTGAGCTGCCGGTAGAGGGCGTCACCATGCACCTGAGGCCATGCGGCTGGCGCAGGCTTTGCGATGGCCAACGGTTTCCACTGGCGCCTTTACCGTTCAAGGCCCCGGTCAACGGCCTGGCTGCCATCGGCAATCCCCAGCGCTTTTTTGCAACCTTGATATCACTGGGGGTGACGGGCGAGTGGCATCCGCTGGCGGATCACCAGCCGCTGAACCAGGCGCTGCTGAACCGGTGGAGAGGTCGTCCACTGGTGATGACCGCCAAGGATGCCGTGAAATGTCAGGCGTTCGCCCCGCCGGATAGTTGGGTTCTCGATGTGGAAGCCGTGCTTCCACCTGATTTTGAGCATTGGCTGACAGACAAACTGTCAGCGCTTACCTGAGACAGGAGAAACGCTCATGGATAAGGAACTGCTGGCCATGCTGGTCTGCCCGCTGTGTCAAGGCAAGTTGAAGTTCGACCGCGAGGCCCTGGAGCTACACTGTGTTTACGATGGCCTCGCCTATCCGATCGAAGACGGCATTCCGGTGATGTTGCCAGAGACGGCCCGTGCGCTGGATGTCGATGAAAAACTGACGCCGTCACCAGGCCGCACAGGAGAGGGGTGAATGGCGTTGTCGTTTACCGTGGTGATTCCCGCCCGCTATGGCTCAAGCCGGTTGCCGGGCAAGCCACTGCTAGATATTGCGGGAGAGCCGATGATCGCCCATGTCTGGCGACGCGCCTGCCAGAGTCGCGCCAGCCGTGTCGTGGTGGCCACCGACGATGCGCGTATCAAGGCGGCCATGGCGCCTTACGGTGCCGAGGTCGTCATGACGCGCGAGGACCATGCTTCCGGGACCGACCGGCTGGCCGAGGTGGCCGATCAGTTGGCGTTGGACGAGTCGGCGCTGGTGGTCAATGTCCAGGGCGACGAACCCTTGATTCCCCCGGCGCTGATCAACCAGGTGGCCGAACGCCTGGCGGACGACGATCAGGCTTCCATTGCGACGCTGGCGGAACCGATTACGGATATCGATTCGTTGTTCAACCCCAATGTCGTCAAGGTGGTGCGTTCGTTTCAGGGGCGGGCGCTGTACTTTTCCCGGGCACCGATTCCCTGGGACCGTGAACAATTTTCGCAGCCCCCCGCGGTACTCGGCACGGATGCGTGGCTACGCCATATTGGCCTTTATGCCTATCGGGTCAGCTTTCTGCATGCCTACTGCGACTGGCCCGCGTCGAGCCTCGAGCAGCTCGAACAGCTCGAACAGCTGCGCGCACTGCAGTATGGCAATACGATCCAGGTCGCGCTGGCCTGTGACGTGAACCCGGCCGGGGTCGATACCGCTGAGGATTTAGCCCGTGTACGCGCGCTTTTGGCGCCAACACAGCAGAAGGAGTGAACCGTGAAAGTGCTGCTTGTCTGCTTAGGTAATATCTGTCGGTCGCCCACTGCAGAAGGGGTATTTCGCCGCGCGCTGGAACGCGCCGGGTGGCAGGATCGCGTGGTCGTCGACTCCTGTGGCGTGGGGCGTTGGCACCTGGGTAATGCACCTGACCCGCGCGCCCAGGCAGCGGCCGAACAGCGAGGTATCGACATCAGTGGTTTAAGGGCTCGCCAATTGCAAGCGCAGGATTTCACTGAATTCGACTATGTACTGGGGATGGATCGCGACAATCTTAGCGCCATGTTGGCCATGAAGCCTGCTCACGCCAATGCCCATGTGGGGCTGTTTCTGGACTTTGCCGACCTGGCGGAAAGCGAGGTGCCGGACCCTTATTACGGGGGTGATGAAGGCTTCGAGCGGGTATTCAATCTCCTGGAGGCCGCTGCCGAAGGTCTGGTTGCTCATATCCAGCGTGGCAAGCAATGAGCGCACTGGCAGTCCAGCGCGAAGTCGATCTGAGAGGTGCCAACACGCTGCGTCTGCCGTGTGTGGCCGAACGGTACGCGGCGCCCCGAACGCTGGTTCAATTGCAGCAGGTGCTTGACCAATCCAGGCGAGAAGGGTGGTCGGCAACCGTGCTGGGCGGCGGCAGTAATGTGCTTTTGCCCGCACGGCTCAGCGGTATCGTCATTCGACCATTGCTTGATCAGTGGTGGCTACAGACGCAGGGCGATCAACTGCTTGCGCATGTGGGGGCGGGCGTGAACTGGCACCGGCTGGTCATGTCGCTGGCAGCGTCCGGGTTATGGGGTACCGAAAACCTCGCCCTGATCCCTGGCGATTGCGGTGCAGCCCCGGTGCAGAATATCGGTGCCTACGGCGTTGAGCTGGCGGATAGGCTGCACGCGGTACAGGTGCTTGACCGGGCGACCGGCGAAGTGCGCTGGTTGAGCCGCGATGCCTGCCAGTTTGGCTATCGCGATAGCATCTTCAAAGGCGCTCTGGCGGAAACGGTCATTATTACCCGGCTGGTGCTGCGACTGTCCCGTGAGCCCTTGGTGACGCTTGGCTATGGGGACCTGGCAACCCGGGTGCCTGAATCGCCTTCGCCCCTGGAAGTGGCCAAGGCGGTATGCGCTATCCGCCGTGAAAAGCTACCGGACCCCGAAGAATTGGCCAATGCGGGCAGCTTTTTCAAAAATCCGTTCGTGACCGATCAGCGGGCCGCGGCGCTACGCCAGCGCTATCCTGACATGCCGTGTTTTCCTCAGGGTAACGGGCAGACGAAGTTGGCAGCAGGCTGGTTAATCGACCAGTGTGGCTTAAAGGGATTTCGTCAGGGGGCGTTTGCGGTCCATGAACGCCAGGCGCTGGTACTGGTTCATTTCGGCGGCGGTAATCGCAAAGGCCTGCTGGCGTTGGCCAATACGGTCGCTGAGCGAGTCGCTGAACGCTTTGCCGTCAGGCTAACGCCCGAGCCGCGCCTGATCAGCGCTTGATCCGTTTCCGTTGCACACAAAAAACGCCCCGCCGTTAACAACGGCGGGGCGTTCGTTTTATGCCACTTGGCTGACTCAGTCGTTAGTCAGCGTTCGTGTCGTTTGCCCGCTGCTTGCGTTTCTCGCGCGGGTCGTTATGTGCCCGGCTGCGACGACGACGCGGTTTTGCGGTTTCTTCAGCGCCTGCTTCGCTATTGGGCGCCGCCTGCTGGGCAGGTGTTGCCTCCGGCTGCGATGACGTTTCGGCCGCTGGTTCAGTGGCTGGTGCCTGCTCAGGCGAGGCCTTCTCTGAAGTGCCTGATTCAGCAGTGTCATCTTTGGCTTGCGCTTCAGCAGGGGCTTCAGCACTTACTTCAGGTGCCTTCTCCGATGCCTCAGGCGCTGACGCGGCTTGCTCGCCATCGCTATCCTGCGGCGTCTGCGCTGCCTGCTGCTTGCTTACGTCAGCCGTTTCATCGCTGGCGGCTGGCTTGGAGACGGCTTCTGAGGTGTTCTCTTCAGGCGCGTCTGCATCGGCCGCTGGTGCGGCAGCCTGCTCCGTTGCTGTCGTCGAGGACGTGTTAGCGTCCGCTTGACCAGCAGTGGGTTCAGCCTTGGGCGAGTCTTCCGTTGTTGGCGCCTGGGTGGTTGGCGCTTCAACGGCCTCGGCATGTGTAGAAGCCTCCTCTGATACAGTCGCTTGGTCCTGCGACTGCACCACGTCGGTGTCTTCATTCGATGCCGTATCGCCGCCTTTCGAGCGCGAATCGCGCTTCGGCTGACGCCGTTGCTGCGTCGACTTGCGGGGTTTGGCCGCATTATCGGCAGGGCTTTCAGCCGTTGTGGTCGACGTCTCGTCGACGGAATCAGCGGTGCTATCTGCTGAAGAAGAGGTTGCTTCCTGTTCAGCGGGCGATTGCTTGGCCGTTTCCGCTGGCGCGGCGTCCGTTGGCTGAGTTGCCTGGGATGCAGTCTCGGCGGTCGAGTGGTTATCTGCTTGGCGCTCGTTGCCGTTGCCTGTCACCGCGTCGTTTGACGCATTATCCGACTCGCTGGGCGCCTTGGCGGCTTCTTCCTGAAGCTTTAGCTGCTCGGCTTCGGCCTTCGGGTTGATGGCCTGCTGACGCGTGCGCTGACGTGGGTTATTGCGCGTGCGCTTGGGCTTGCCGTCATCCTGCTTGGCCGCCGGCGTATCGGTGTTGGCCTTGGCAGCGTTTTTAGCGTCACTGGCATTCGCCTCACCGGCATTGCGCGAGGTGTCACGGTTCGGCTCGCGACGGGCTTTGGGGGGGGCGCTTTTGCCTGCCGTCTCGCTGTCGCTGCCCTTGGCAGAACTTGCCTGTGCCGTGTCTTTCTGACGGTTTGGCTTTTTGTCATTGCCCTGGGTGACGTTGCCCTCATCCTGCTGGGGATGGCGGCGACGGTTGCGGGTCCGGCTGGGGCCGTTACGCTTTTCGTCGGTTTCGTTGCTGGCGTTGCTGCTGCGCTGGGCATTGCCCGTATTGCTCTTGGCTGCACTATCGCTGCGCTGCCGGTTGGATTGCGACTCTTCACGACGAGAGGAAGAGCCACGCTCGGTTTTGCGCGGCGCAGCCGGTTCTGACGGGGTCTTGGTCTGCTCGGTGGACGCGGGGCGCTGCTCATCGTTGCCGAGCAGTTTGGCAAATCCGCGCATGAAGCGACCCAGCATGCTGGCACCGTCGGTGTTGCTTGCGGGGGCCGGGCTTTCCGGGCTTGGCTCATGCTGCAACGAGGCAGGCGCGGGCGCGTTGTGGGCAACGCTTTTAACCGCCGCTTCAGCGCGCTGGGCAGGAGGCACAAAGCTTGGCGCCGGTTCTTTGCCGATGTCGCTATCCGTGGATAGCTCAAAGCTTGAGAGCGTCTGGCTGTCGTCTTCGTCAAGGTGATCATCGCGCAGACGCTGCACATCGTAATGGGGGGTATCCATGTCCGGGTTGGGCAGCAGAACGACGCGAACGCCCTGGCGGGATTCGATATCGGCCAGCACGCTACGTTTTTCGTTGAGCAGGTACGTCGCCACAGGGACAGGCAAGATGGCCCGGATCTGCGCGCTGCGCTCTTTCATGGCCTCTTCTTCGATCAGGCGCATGATGGATAGCGAGAGCGAGCGGACATCGCGAATGGTGCCCTGGCCGTTGCAGCGCGGGCAGACCACGCCGCTGGTTTCACCCAGCGAAGGGCGCAGGCGCTGGCGTGACATTTCCATGAGGCCAAAGCGCGAGATGCGGCCGATTTGCACCCGGGCCCGATCCAGCTTGAGGGCATCGCGCATGCGATTTTCGACTTCACGCTGGTTGCGGGCGGGGCCCATGTCGATAAAGTCGATGACCACCAGGCCGCCAATGTCGCGCAGACGCAGCTGACGGGCGATTTCATCGGCGGCTTCCGAGTTGGTCTGCAGCGCGGTTTCTTCGATATCGCTGCCGCGGGTGGCGCGAGCCGAGTTGATATCGATGGAGACCAGGGCTTCGGTATGGTCGATAACGATCGAGCCGCCCGAAGGCAGCTTGACTTCGCGCTGGTAGGCCGTTTCGATTTGCGATTCGATCTGAAAGCGCGAGAACAGCGGTACTTCATCGGCGTACAGCTTGATCTTCTGCTGGTAAGACGGCATCACCTGACGAATGAAGGCGAGCGCTTCCGCGTGTATCTCGGGGCTGTCGATCAAGACTTCGCCAATATCCTGGCGCAGGTAATCCCGCATCGCGCGGATGATCACGTTGGATTCGCGATAGATGAGGAAGGGCGCGGCGCGTTTGCCCGCTTCGGTCGTGATCGACTCCCATACCTGAACAAGGTAGTCCAGGTCCCACTGCAGTTCTTCAGGGCTTCGGCCGATGCCGGCGGTGCGCACGATCAGGCCCATCTTGTCGGGCACGGTAAGATGGCTCATGGCCTCTTTCAAGTCGCTGCGTTCATCGCCCTCAATGCGGCGTGAGATACCGCCGGCGCGGGGATTGTTGGGCATCAGCACCAGAAAGCGTCCGGCCAGGCTTATAAAGGTGGTTAACGCCGCGCCTTTGTTGCCACGTTCCTCCTTGTCGACCTGGACAATGACTTCCTGGCCTTCTTTGAGCACCTCTTTAATACTCGGGCGGCCGGAAACATCCTTGACGAAATATTCCCGCGAGATTTCCTTTAGCGGCAGAAACCCATGACGTTCGGCACCGAAGTCAACGAAGGCTGCTTCCAGTGAAGGTTCAACGCGGGTGATCTTGCCGCGATAAATATTGGCTTTTTTCTGTTCTCGTGCGCCGGACTCGATATCAAGGTCATACAACCGTTGTCCATCAACCAGAGCGACGCGCAGCTCTTCAGGCTGGGTCGCATTGATCAGCATTCTTTTCATAATGTCTCGCATAGCGTAGCGTGCCGACGAACCACCTTGGGGTGATGTGGCGAACCGCTGGGTGCTGCGTGCTTGTGCTCGGCGCATAGCGATGCTGACGCATTTTACCAGGAAGGCATGACCGCCGACCTGGCTAATTAGGCGTTGAGTACGTGGCGGAGGCAAGACATGTTTCGGTGGCTGTCACGTCCATCCGGCCCTGCTGACACCGCCAACACCTGGCATTCATCGATTCACCAACACCGTCATCGGCACGGTGTTGAACTTTGTCGTCTTAAGCAGGCAGCGCGTTGTGACGTTTCAGCCTGGCTACTTAGGACGTGGCGTTTTAAGCGATTGCCCACCGTTCAGGGTTGGGCACAATCTTCTCTGCCGTATTGAAAACGGGCGGCAGAGTTACTGCATTTTTTTACGGCGAGGGGTGGGTAATGCGTACACTGAGCCACGCCTCTTGCTTCGGCCTGCGTGTTAGTCGGGCAGGCGCTGGCCGATTATCATGTGGATACCATCAATTAGCTAATGACAACGCGATGCTATCAATGATCTCTATCGGCCGGTAAGCGCTTTGGAATATAACAGTAAAGCAAACGACCAGCAATTGACGCATTGGTGTTTGGTCTACGGTAGAATGCCGTTTTAGCCTATCAGCAGGAGTGCGCGGCAATGGCCGAAGGGCGTGAAGTACAGTGGGTGGAAATTGCCCAGGAACAATCTGGCCAGCGAATTGATAATTTTTTGATGACCCGCCTTAAAGGCGCGCCGCGTGCGTTGATTTACCGGATCGTGCGCAAGGGCGAGGTGCGCGTGAATAAAAAGCGCATCAAGGTCGATTACCGGCTCCAGTCCGGCGATCTGGTGCGCATTCCACCGCTACGTTTGGCACCCCGTGAGGCAGTCAAGGAAGTCAGCGACAATCTGCGTGATCTGCTGGTCGGCAGCGTTATCATGGAGGGGCCGGACTGGATGGTGCTCAATAAACCGTCAGGGCTCGCGGTTCATGGCGGTAGCGGGGTTAAAATCGGCCTGATCGAAGCGCTTCGTCAGGTGCGCGACGACCTGACGTTCTTGGAACTGGTTCACCGTCTGGACCGCGATACCTCGGGCTGCCTGCTGCTGGCCAAATCCCGGGATGCCCTTGTCACCCTGAACGAGTCGCTGAAAAAGCACGGCATGGACAAGCGCTATCTGGCACTGGTGGCAGGCCGCTGGCCAGCACGCAAGACCTACGAAAGCGCCCGTCTGGATCGCTATGATGCGGGCAACGGCGAGCGGCGTGTCAGGGTGGACCCCAATGGTAAGGTGTCACGCACCCATTTTGCGGTTGTCGAGACGTTTGCAAAAGCCACCCTTATCGAAGCCGAGCCGGTGACCGGGCGGACGCATCAGATCCGTGTGCATGCCGCGCATGCCGGTCATGCGCTGCTCGGGGATGACAAGTATGCCAATCGAGAGAGCGGCCTGCTTACCAAGCAGCTCGGGCTTGCCCGGCTTTTCTTGCATGCCCGCTCGCTGACGTTCCCCGAGCCTTCCAATGGACGCCCCGTCACGGTCAAGGCGCCGCTGCCCGAGGCGCTGGAAAACGCGCTTGATCGCGTGCGTCGATAAGGAGCTCCCATGCGCTATGAACTGGTTATCTTTGATTGGGACGGTACGCTGATGGACTCGGTGCCGCGTATCGTGTCGTGCATGCAGGCGGCGGGGCTCGAAGCGGGTTTGGGGACGCTTCCCAGGGCGGATATCGAGAACATCATCGGGCTGGGGTTGCCTGAAGCCATTGAAACGCTTTGCCCGGGTATATCGCCAGAGCAGGCCGAGCGCCTTCGCCAAGCCTACGCGCATCAATTTGTGCATGTGGATACCACGCCCATGCGATTTTTCGCTGGTGTGGAAGATCACCTGGCGCGGCTTCGGTTAAATGGGGCGCAGAAACTGGCGGTCGCGACGGGTAAAAGCCGCCGTGGGCTGGACCGGATTTTCCAGGAGACAGGGAGCCTTGACTGGTTTCACGCCAGCCGCACCGCCGACGAGACACGTTCCAAGCCTCACCCGCAAATGCTGCAGGAATTGCTCGGCGAACTCTCGATTCCTGCCGAACGGGCGGTCATGGTAGGGGATACCGAGTATGACCTGGAAATGGCGCGCTCACTCGGCATGCCCCGTGTCGGCGTCAGTTATGGCGTTCATTCCCCTGAGCGCCTGGCGGCCAGCCAGCCGCACGAGATCGTGCACAGTGTTGATGAACTTTTTACATGGTTACAGGGATAAATGATGAAGGACGATGATTCGCGCAGCGACATGGAAAACGATACATCGCCATCGGCCGAGCAGCAGAAGACGGAAGATCGTTGGACCCAGGGCCCCGAAGTGCCGCCTAATAAAAAGCGGCATGAGGAAGCGGGGTATCCCGATGACGACGCCGATACGCTACGTGAGCGCCAGCGGTTGGCGCAGATTGAGATGATGGATCACTGGATTGGCGGTGTGTTGGCAGAGCAGCGGCGTTCGCGTCGTTGGAAGCTGTTTTTTCGCCTGTTGATGCTGAGCCTGTTCGCGGTGGCGCTGGGGCTGGGCATATACCGGTTCTATGCCCCGTCGGAAGCGACGCCCGCTGCTGCACACCTCGCCAGAGTGGACGTTAACGGCGTGATCGCCGAGGACGCACCAGCCAATGCCGAGCGGATCATTGAAGGGCTGCGCAACGCCTGGGAGGCCGATAGCGCCAAGGCCGTGGTGCTTCATATCAACAGCCCGGGCGGCAGCCCTGTGCAGTCACAGCGGGTTTATGCGGAAATCATGCGGCTGCGCGAATCGGGGGATAAACCCATCGTGGCCGTCATTGAAGACATCGGTGCCAGCGGCGCTTACTACATTGCCGCCGCTGCTGACGACATCGTGGCCTCACCGGTGAGTCTGGTGGGTTCCATCGGGGTGATTTATTCCGGCTTCGGGCTGCAGGAAGCCATCGATCGGGTGGGCGTCGAGCGGCGCGTGTTGACCGCCGGGGACAACAAGGCCTTTCTCGATCCCTTTCAGCCGTTTGACGACGAAGACGAAGAATTCTGGCAGAGCGTGTTGAACAGTACTCACCAGCAGTTTATCGATGATGTAAAAGCGGGGCGCGGTGATCGTTTGAGTGATGATGAATCCTTGTTCAGCGGCCTGGTATGGAGCGGCGAGCAGGCCCAGGCGCTGGGGCTGATCGACCAGTTGGGTAGTATCGATGATGTTGCCCGTGAGTACGGCGATGAGGTCGAGTGGCAAAACTACACGCCGAGCCTGGACCCGTTCGATCGGCTGACCCGGCGCTTCACTCGAACGGCCGCCCAGCTTCTGGGGGTCGACACATCCCCTTCGCCGCTGCGCTTTCAATCACCCTGAAGAAGGTTGCTGCCAAGCGGGTCGAGGCCCGCTTGGCGCAGCATGTTGCAAAGGGCGATCAAGGGTAGGCCCACCAGGGCGTTGGGGTCGTGCCCCTCCAGGCGTTCGAACAGCGCGATGCCCAGGCCCTCCATGCGAAAGCTGCCTGCGCTATCGAGCGGCTGTTCTTTAGCGACGTAAACGCTTATTTCCTCTCGGCTTAGCTGCCGGAAGACCACCTCGAAGGGCTCTACGTGAACGCGGTGCGACTGATGGCGGGTATCGAGTAGTGCCAGACCTGTCAGGAAGGTCACCCGTTGGCCGGAAAAGCGGTTGAGATTATGTTCGGCGCGCTCGCTGGTGTGGGGCTTGCCCAGGATGTCGCCCTCGAAGACGGCAACCTGATCAGAGCCGATAATCAAATGGTCGTTAAACCGTTCGGCCACGGCGTTGGCTTTGCTTAACGCCAGTCGATGAACCAGCTGGTGCGGTGTTTCTGCCTCTCTGGGCGTTTCATCGATATCGGGCGAGCAGCATTCATAGGGTATCTGCAGGCGGTCGAGCAGCGTGCGGCGCGAACGCGAACTTGAGGCCAGGACAAGCGCAGGCGTTGTATGAGGCATGCAGTTTTCCTTCGAGAGGTAAGTGTCGTTTGCGGTCAATCGGTATGATGGTTGCCCAGTTTACCCAAACTTGGGGCTTATCCTACCGCGCGACCACAAAGAATTGCGTCCTTGGCTTTGACACCAGCATGGGGAGTGCCTATCATTGCGCGCCTATGTTGACCTCACAACTCCCCAGCCGGGTTGAGCCTTATAAGCTTGCAGCCCGCCGCGAACGACTCGAAGGCCTGGTAGCGCTCGATAGGCTGCCACGCCTCGCCGAAGAAGCCGGACTCCAATCGGGCGACTGTCACGTCGTGCTCGAATTTGGTGTCGATGCTCAGGGGCGACGTGAAATTCGTGGTCATATGCAAGCGACACTGGCGCTGCCTTGCCGCCGTTGTCTGGAGCCGCTCAGCCAGCACGTTACCAGCGATTTCCTGTTAGGGATGGTCGCTGATGAAAGCTTGGCCGGAGAGCTGCCAGCCAGTCATGAGCCGGTGCTGGTGGAACATGAACAGCTGGACTTGCTGACGGTCGTTGAAGATGAACTGATCCTCAGTCTGCCCCAAGTGGTTTACCACGAGGAAGCAGAGTGCCACGTTTCGGCAGAGCAACTGGTCAGCAAGACGGAAGGCGGGGAGCGGGAAACAACCCCCGTCAATCCTTTCGCGGTGCTTAGCACGCTGAAAGGCAAGAAGTAAGCACCCATAATCCGACAGACCCTGGAGTACTCCCATGGCAGTTCAAAAGAATCGTAAAACTCGTTCCAAGCGCGGTATGCGTCGTAGCCACGATGCGCTGACCGCCCCGACGCTGTCTCAAGACAAAGAAACCGGCACCACCCACCTGCGTCACCACGTTTCGCCGGATGGTTTCTACCGCGGTCGCAAGGTGGTTGACGCGTAAAGCGTCTCTGCCGATCGATAAGACTAAACGAATGGGTGCTTTGTGCGCCTAGCAATTGATGTGATGGGGGGCGACCAAGGTCCTCACGCGCTGATTGAAGGGGCGGCCAGGGCCGTTATCGAAACCCCTGGTCTCGAGCTTATTCTGTTTGGTCCGCATCAGCAGATCAGTGCTGAGCTTTCGCGTTTGCCGCGGCCTTTGGCTGCGGCAACGTCACGTTTATTGGTCCGTGATGTGGCTCATAGCGTGGCGGCGACGGCGACGGCTGCCTGGGCGTTGCGCCGCGGGCAGTCGACCAGTATGGCGCAAATGCTGCGTTGCCTGGCCCAGGGCGATGCCCTGGCGGGTGTCAGCGTTGGCAATACGGCAGCCCTGGTGGCGCTGGCCCGGCGCGAGCTGGGCATGCTGGCGGGTATGTCACGACCGGCTATCAGTACGGCCATTCCTGCGCGCGGTGGGCGGCGCTGTTATTTGCTGGATCTGGGCGCCAATGTTGACTCGCCGGCGAGCCGTCTGGTCGAGTTTGCCCTGATTGGTGCGGCAATGGCAGAGCAGGTGGACGGTATCGCGCGCCCGGGCGTGGCATTACTCAACGTTGGTGCCGAGTCAACCAAAGGCAGTGCCAGCGTGCGCGAAGCCGACAGATTGCTTCGCGAATCGGCGGACAGCTTGCCATTTGCCTACCTGGGTTATGCCGAGGGCGGCGATATCTTTCAGGGCGAACTGGATGTGATTGTCTGTGATGGTTTTGCAGGCAATGCCGTTCTCAAGGCCAGCGAGGGTTTGGCCGGAATGCTGGTCGAGCGGGTGCAACTGGCGTTTGCGTCGCGCCCGAGAGGGCGCCTGGCAAGCTGGATTGCCAAGCCCGTGCTAAAGCACTTAAAGCAAGAACTGGATCCGGTACGCTACAACGGTGCCAGTTTACTAGGCTTGCAGGGTATCGTGGTGAAAAGCCACGGAGGTACCCGTGCAGATGGCTTTTACTATGCCATTCGCCGCGCGATGCAGGAAGTTGAGCACAACCTGCCCGAGCGGCTTGCCAAGCGCTGGTCCTTCAATGAGTAGCGACTGTTTTAATGGTGCAGTGATGGTGTCATTGCATCGCAGGTTAGCGGGTCATGGTGAGCAGCAGGATGTGCCCATGACCGCGTCTATCGCTCAACTGAGCAAATGCCTACAAGAGCAAAGGTGAACGACATGTCTCAACCCCTTGCCCTCATTTTTCCCGGGCAGGGCTCTCAGCAGCTTGGAATGCTGCGCGAGCTTGCCGAGCGTTACAGCGTGGTGGGAACGACCTTTGAGGAAGCGTCGGATGCGTTACGCTACGACTTATGGAAAGTCGTTCAAGAGGGGCCAGAAGCCTCGCTAAATGCTACCGCATGCACTCAGCCAGCGTTGCTGTCCGCCAGCATAGCGATATGGCGTGTCTGGCAAGAGCTGGAAGGGCCGCGCCCGACGGTCATGGCAGGGCACAGCCTGGGTGAATACAGCGCCATGGTCTGTGCCGGTGTGCTGGGGTTTGCCGAGGGCGTTAAACTGGTTCGCCTTCGCGGTGAGGCCATGCAGCACGCAGTGCCAGCGGGAGAAGGCGGTATGGCCGCCATTCTGGGGCTCGATAACGCGTCTGTGGAGGCCGCCTGTGCCAGCGCAGCGCAAGGGGACGTCGTGTCAGCCGTCAACTACAATGCCCCGGGCCAGGTGGTGATTGCGGGCGACAAGGCAGCCGTTGAGCGGGCGATTGTGGCGTGTCAGGAAGCGGGCGCCAAGCGGGCGATGCCGCTACCGGTTTCCGTGCCTTCCCACTGCAGCCTCATGCGCCCGGCAGCGGACCGCCTGGCGGCGGCGATGCAGGAAATCGAGCTGCGTCCGCCGCGCTACACGGTCATTCAAAACGTAGACGCCGAGGCGCATGCTGACGTTGACACGCTGCGCACACGGCTGATCGAACAGCTCTATCAACCCGTGCGCTGGAGCGACTGTGTCGAGGCGATGGCTGCCCAGGGGGCTAACGTGTTTATCGAGTGTGGCCCGGGTAAAGTGCTGACCGGCTTGAATAAGCGTATTGTGCGTGGCAGTAAAAGCCTGGCGGTCAACGATCCCGATAGCTTGGATGCTGCACTCGAGTTGGCCCGCGACGCGTTGGCGGATGATGCATGATAAGTGGTGATTTTCCGCTATCCTTGCTTATTTACATGGTGAAAGGCAGTACCTTATGACCCAAGAACGTAGAGTAGCGCTTGTTACGGGTGCCAGTCGTGGCATCGGCCGGGCGGTCGCTTACGAACTGAGCCGCCAGGGACGTATTGTCGTTGGTACAGCGACGAGCGATGCGGGGGCGGCCAAGATTGATGCCGACTTCGCAGATCAGGGCATTGAAGGGGCTGGCTTATGCCTCGATGTCACCGATCAGGCGAGCATCGATGACGTGTTGAAAACCATTGCGGAGCGATTTGCTGCGCCGACTATTCTGGTCAACAATGCCGGCATCACCCGCGACAATTTATTGATGCGCATGAAGGAAGACGAGTGGGACTCGGTGATGGACACCAATCTCAAATCCGTTTACCGCGTCAGCAAAGCGTGTTTGCGAGGGATGACCAAGGCGCGTTTTGGGCGTATTGTGTCGATCAGCTCGGTGGTGGCGACCATGGGCAACCTGGGCCAGACTAACTACGCGGCGGCCAAGGCGGGCATGGAAGGCTTTAGCCGAGCGTTGGCCCGTGAGGTCGCTTCGCGGGCCATTACGGTCAACTCGGTGGCCCCGGGGTTTATCGCCACTGACATGACCGAAGCGCTACCTGAAGCGCAGCACGAAATGCTGCTCAAGCAGATTCCGTTGGCGCGCCTGGGTTCGTCGGATGAAATTGCCGCTGCTGTGGGGTTTCTGGCCAGTGATGCGGCAGGATACATCACCGGCGAGACGCTGCATGTTAACGGCGGCATGAATATGCGTTGATGGCCTTGAGTTTGGCGGTTGCGTCAGCTCAAGGGCGTCTATAAACTACCCCGCAGCTTTTGGCTTGCGGTTCCCAAATAGCTGGTTATCCAAAACGGCTAATGTGAATGACTGGAGTACGTTGATGAGTACTATTGAAGAGCGCGTAAAGAAAGTAGTGGCTGAGCGCCTGAACGTTAAAGAAGAAGATATCCAGAATAGCTCTTCTTTTACTGAAGACCTGGGGGCTGACTCGCTTGACACAGTTGAGCTCGTCATGGCGTTGGAAGAAGAGTTCGATACGGAGATTCCGGACGAAGAAGCCGAGAAAATCACCACGGTTCAAGAAGCCATCGACTACGTTAACGCCCATCAGTAAGGCTTAGTTGATGCATCGAACCCGGGTAGGTGGCTTGATGTCTACCCGCATTAAAAAGCCGTCCTTCCAGGGGACGGCTTTTTTGCTTTGCGGTCGCACTGAATATAACGTTCAATCTCCGTTATACTAGCGGCAACTTTGACGACTGATAATGACTCACAAGGGTCGAGTCACCATGGATGCCTGGAGGAAGGTTGATGGCGCGAAGAAGGGTAGTGGTAACCGGGCTAGGTCTGGTAACCCCAGTTGGAAATACGGTCCAGGAATCGTGGGCCAATATTGTGGCCGGGCAGAGCGGTATCGCGCCGATTGAGCATTTCGATACCAGCGGCTTCAACACGCGGTTTGGCGGGTCGGTCAAAAATTTTGACATCAGCCCGTATCTGAACCCCAAAGATGCCCGCAAGATGGATTTGTTCATCCAGTACGGCATGGCCGCGGGCGCTCAGGCGATTCAGGATTCAGGTCTTGAGTGCACCGAAGCCAACGCTGACCGCATCGGTGTGGCGATTGGGTCCGGCATTGGCGGATTGCCCATGATCGAGCACAATCACGATGCGCTGAATAAAGGCGGAGCGCGCAGGATTTCGCCCTTTTTTGTCCCAGGGTCCATCATCAACATGATCTCGGGCAATATGGCGATTCAGCACGGCTTCAAAGGGCCCAATATTGCGATTACCACGGCCTGTACCACGGGGACGCACAATATTGGCTATAGTGCGCGCACCATCGCCTATGGCGATGCCGACGTAATGGTCTGCGGTGGCGCGGAAATGGCCACGACACCGCTTGGCCTGGGTGGGTTTGCAGCCGCCCGCGCGCTGTCGACTCGTAATGATGACCCCCAGGCGGCCAGCCGTCCCTGGGATACCGATCGTGACGGCTTTGTGTTGTCTGACGGGGCCGGTGTGCTGGTGCTTGAAGAGTTCGAACACGCCAAGGCCCGCGGCGCAGCCATCTATGCGGAACTGGCCGGGTTTGGCATGAGCGATGACGCTTACCACATGACATCGCCACCCGAAGATGGCAGTGGTGCTGCGTTGTCGATGAGTAACGCCATCAAGGACGCGCAGATCGATCCTGCCGAGGTGGACTATATCAACGCTCATGGTACCTCGACAGCATCAGGCGATCTGGCTGAAAGCCGGGCCGTCGAGAAAGTCATGGGCCAGGCGGCTGAAAAAGTGGCCGTCAGTTCGACCAAGTCGATGATTGGCCACCTGTTGGGAGCGGCTGGGGCCGTGGAGGCGGTGTTTAGCGTGCTGGCTATCCGTGACCAGATCGCACCGCCCACGATTAACCTCGACAATCCGCAGGAAGGCTGCCGACTGGATTACGTCCCGCACACGGCTCGTGACATGCGCATCGATGCTGTGCTGTCGAACTCCTTTGGCTTTGGCGGTACCAACGGGTCATTGCTGTTCAAAAAGGTGTAAGCCGGTATGAGCCAGCCCTGGGTACCTTTTGACGACCGCGGGCTGGCCTACGGCGACGGCGTCTTTGAAACCGTTCTGCTGCGCGATGGTCAGCCGGTGCTTTGGCAGCAGCATCTGGAGCGGCTTCAGTCGGGCTGTGAGCGCCTGAAAATCGACCCGCCATCGCCAGCCGATTTGGTGGGTACCTGGCAAGCAACACCCGCTGCCGGGTGGGAAGTGCTCAAGATTATCGTCACCCGGGGGAGTGGTGGTCGCGGCTACGCGACGCCTGACGTGGCGGTGCCCCGTCTCGTGAGCCGTCGTGTGCCTTTTCAGCCAGATCCGTCGGCCTGGGCACAGGGTGTCAGCGTGCGTATCTGTTCGTTACGCCTTGCCCGGCAACCCCGCTTGGCGGGTATCAAGCATCTCAACCGTCTTGAAAATGTGCTGGCTCGCCAGGAATGGCAGACAACGGACTACCGTGAAGGCTTGCTGGCCGATGATCACGGCCTGGCCGTGGAAGCGACCAGCATGAACCTGTTTTGGGAAAAGGGCGGGCGCATCATGACGCCGACGCTGGATCAGTGCGGTGTTGAAGGTACACTGCGCGCCGCGTTGATTGACGCACAGCTCGTGACCCTCGCCCAATTGCCGATTGATGAGGTCGCGTCGGTTGACCGGCTGTGGCTGGCCAACTCAGTGCAGGGCGTATGGCCGGTCAATGCATTGTGGACGGCGCAAGGCGCACTCCTGCGTCACTGGGGGGTGTCCAGGCATGATCCCCTGCAAGCGGTGGCCCACCCGTTGCTCGGTTACCCAGCGACGCCTTAACGTATTGAATATTGAGGTCTTATAGTGAAACGCTTGGTGGTGGCACTGGCCATGGTGGTAATGGTGGGCGTTGCCGGTGTCGTCGGTGGTTATGCTTATTGGCAGCAGCGGCTTGATGCGCCGCTGACGATTGATAAACCCACGCTGTATCAAGTGCCCTCGGGTGCCGGTCTTAACCGCGTTGTCGGTGAGTTGGAGGCGCAAGGCATTATTGAAGATGCCTGGGCTTTCCAACTGATGACGAAACTGCAGCCGCAGGATTTGCCGGATTTGCGCACCGGGGAATATCTTCTCGAGCCTGGCATGACCGGCATGGAGCTTCTGGCGCTGTTCGACAGTCACGATGTCGTGACCTATCCGCTGACCTTCCCCGAAGGATGGACCTTTGCCCAGATGCGTGAGCAACTGGCAGCAGCTCCCAAACTTGAACAGCGCGCGGCGGATATGAGCGATGAGGAGGTCATGGCGCTGCTTGGTCGCGAGGGTACCTATCCGGAAGGCTGGTTCTTCCCCGATACCTATCGTTATCACCTGGGGATGAGCGACGTCGATATCCTGCGTCAGTCGCTTGAGCGTATGGAGCGCATACTGGAAGAAGTATGGGCGGAACGTGCCGACGAACTGACCATCGACTCGCCCTATGAAGCGCTGATCATGGCATCGTTGATCGAACGCGAAACCGGGGCGCCTGAAGAGCGGCGTGAAATCGCGGGTGTTTTCAAGCGGCGAATGGAGAGTGGCATGCGGCTGCAAACGGACCCGACGGTTATCTATGGCATGAGGGAGCGCTATGAGGGCCGGATTACCCATGCCGACTTGCGCGAGGCCACGCCCTACAACACCTACGTGATTGATGGGCTGCCGCCCACGCCTATTGCGATGCCGGGGCGGGCCTCGCTGGAAGCCGCCGTGAATCCTCTGCCGGGCGATACGCTGTATTTTGTCTCGCGGGGCGACGGCACCCATAAGTTTTCGCGCACCCTGCGCGAGCATAACAACGCCGTGAACCGGTACATCCGCAACCGTGACTAATATTACCCAGAGGCCATGATGACGAAGCACGGTCGCTTTATCACCCTAGAAGGCGGTGAAGGTGTAGGGAAGTCCACCAATATGCAGTTCGTGGTGGCCTGGCTGGAAGCTCAGGGAATCGAAGTGGTGGCCACGCGGGAGCCTGGTGGAACGCCTCGGGCGGAAGCGATTCGCCAACTGCTGTTGGACCCTGCCCCCGAGGAATGGCTGCATACTGACGCTGAGCTGCTGCTCATGTTTGCCGCCCGCGCCCAGCATCTGGCCGAAAAGATTCTGCCTGCGCTGGCGCGGGGTGCCTGGGTGGTCTGTGATCGCTTCACCGACGCGACATATGCCTATCAGGGTGGCGGCCGTGGGATTCCGGTAGAGCGTATCGCAGCGCTTGAGGCGTTTGTGCAGAGGGGGCTGGCGCCTGATCTGACGCTATTGCTGGATATGCCACACGACGCTGCCAAGCAACGCCTGGAATCACGCCTGCGCGACCAGCATACCCAGCGAGACCGGTTTGAAAAGGAGCAGGCAGACTTCTTTCAGGCCGTCCGTAATGCCTACCTGGCGAGGGCCGAACAAGCGCCGGAGCGGTTTGCCGTGATCAACGCCCACCAGTCCCTGACGGAGGTCCAGTCCGATATCTGTGACACCCTGGCCCGGCGAGTCGCGTTATGGGACTGAGCGGTGTACTGCCCTGGCATGAACCCACCTGGCGCCAGCTATGCCGTCTTGCGGACACCGGGCGAATGCCCCATGCGTTGCTGTTCAGCGGCGAGCATGGCGTCGGCAAGCAGCGCCTGGCGGAGGCACTGATTGCCCGGACGATGTGTGCCGCCCCGGGCGAGCAGGCCTGTGGCCAGTGCCGCAGCTGTCAACTTCTGGCCTCTGGCTACCATCCCGATTTGCTGCGCATTGCGCCGGAAGAAGGCAAGCGCCAGATTCGCATCGATACCATTCGTGACGTCAATCGCTTCGTCTCGCAAACGGCGCAGCAGGGTGGCTACAGGGTCATCGTTATCTCCCCGGCTGAAGCCATGAACGTGGCGGCGTCAAACGCGCTGTTGAAAAGCCTGGAAGAGCCGGGCGATCAAACATTGTTTATCCTCTTGGCGGACGTGCCCTCCAGAGTGCTGCCCACCATTCGCTCGCGCTGCCAGCAGTGGCCGCTACCCAGCGTTGCATTAGCCGATTGCCTGGGCTGGTTGACCGAACAGTTGGCAGGTGAGGACGAAGCGCGCTTCTGGTGGCAGGTGTCAGGTGGACTACCGTTGCGCGCGGTCGAGCTTGCCGCTCCCGAGGCCCGCGCCTTGCGACAGCAGTTGCATGACTGTTTCGAGCAGCTGGTGCGGGGCGGGGAGCCGGTGTCTGAAGCCGCGCGGCTAGACCGTCAGGCGATAGATGCGATTTTATGGTACGGTATCGCCTGGCTAGAAGACCTGATCAGGCTGGGGCTGTCCGGCTCCACCTCCTCCCTGCGCAATCCCGATTTACTTCCGCTTTACCGTCAAGCGGTGAAAAATGCCCGGGTACGGGACTGGTTTAAACTGCTGGACTATGCCCGCGAACAGCGCCGCCTGCTCGCTGTTGGTGCCAATCCCAATCCGCAGCTTGTGCTGGAAGCGTGGCTGGTACGCTGGTCGGCATTGCTCCGCTCCTAGACCGACTGACGAGGTGTTATGGCAACGCAAAAAGCGCTCTCCCTCACGGTGCCCGATGTGCCCACGTTATTATCGGCCTATATGCCGTTTCTCGATCGCGGTGGCATGTTCATCCCCACGCGCGGCTACTATGACCTGGGCCAGACCGTCTATTTACTGCTGACACTGCCGGGGGAGAGCGAGCGCCTTTCGCTAAGCGGCGAGGTGATCTGGGTGTCTCCCGACGGTGTCACCGGTCGGCGCATGCCGGGTATCGGTATTCACTTCAACGCACAGGACTACCGAGTACGAGACCGTATTGAAACGCTTCTGGCGGGGCAGCTGGACAAAGCGGCGCCCTCATTTACTCTTTAACGCCCACCACGAGAGCGACATGTTTGTTGATTCCCACTGTCATCTGGACCGCCTATCCGACACCACGCACAACGGTAGCCTTGCGGCAACGCTCGAGGCCGCCCGCGGCGTTGGCGTCAATCAGTTTCTTGCCATCGCCGTGACCCTTGAGGACATGCCCAAGCTTGCCGACATTGCCAGAGAGCACGAGGATGTCGTCATATCGGCGGGGCAGCATCCCCTGCATGACGCACCGGTCGAACCCAGCGTCAGTGACATCCAGGAAGCGGCCGAACAGTTCGGTGCGGTGGCCATCGGCGAGACGGGCCTTGACTACCATTATGCGGACCGCGTGCCGGTGGCGGTGCAGCACGAACGTTTCAAGCGCCACCTGATCGCCGCGCGTGAACTCGAACTGCCCGTGGTGGTGCATACCCGCGATGCCAAGGAAGATACCCTGGCCTTGCTGCGTGAGCACAGCGACCCGCGAGTCGGCGGCGTGCTCCACTGCTTTACCGAGGATATCGAGATGGCGCGTGAAGCTGTGCGCCTGGGGTTCTATATTTCATTGTCGGGTATCGTCACCTTCAACAGTGCCGAGTCGCTGCGCGAACTGGCAGTCCAGTTGCCCCTTGACCGACTGCTGATTGAAACCGACAGCCCCTACTTGGCGCCGGTGCCGTATCGCGGTAAACCCAACGAGCCAGCCTGGGTGGTGGAAGTGGCCGAGTGCATTGCCGAAGCGCGGGGTATCAGCGTGGATGAAGTCGCCATGCAGACCACGGCCAATTTCTATCAGCTCTTTCGTGATGCCGTCCCCGACGCGCCCGAACAGGTTCGGCAAGCGTTGGCAGAAGCGGGGCTATTGGCTAAGACTAGTGGTTGAATGATGAGCTAAACAGGCAAGCCAGGGCGAGGTAACACGATGAATATAGACCGATTGCTCGATTATCGTCAGGGCGCTTCCAGCATACCGCCACTCGATGACTGGCAGCCCGCCCTGTCAGGCGATATGGACATACGCATCGATGCCCAGGGCGGCTGGTGGCATGAAGGAGCGCCTTTTGCCCGTGCCAGCGTCGCGCGGTTGCTGTCGACCTTGCTGCGTCATGATGCCGAGGGCTATTGCCTGGTAACACCTATCGAGCGCTGGCGTATCAAGGTGGATGATCGGCCGCTGGTCGCCGTGGAAGCCGATTTTCATGACGATGCGTGGTGGTTGACCACGCAGTTTGACGACGTCGTGCGCCTTGATGCCGAGCACCCCTTGACGTTGAGCGAGACGCCCCAGGGAGATCAGGTGCCGGAAATTGCCGTACGTTTCGGGCTGGCAGCCAGGTTGCATCGCCATGTCTACTATCAGCTTGCTGAGGCCGCCGAATTACGCGATGAAGGGGCCGGTCGTCAGGCGCTGAGTGTCTACAGCGCCGGCCACTGGCACCCCATCGGCTACCTGGAAGGGCATGAGCTTGATGGGTTATCACCCAGCGAGGGGTCGTGAAGCTAACCGCTGAACAGCAAGCCGTCATTCACCACGATGAGGGCCATGCCCGTGTTGCTGCGGTGGCCGGTGCCGGTAAAACCACCACCATGGCCGCGCGGGTTCATTACTTGCTCAGTCGCGGTGTACCGCCCAAGCGCATTCTGGTGCTGATGTTTAACCGCTCCGCCCGGGAAGATTTTCAGCGTCGCCTGGCCAGTATGGCGCCATCCGGCCAGGCGCTACCTGACGTTCGTACTTTCCACTCGCTGGGTCACCGGCTGACGCAAAGTCTGTGCCGCTGGGGCGTCCTGGCGCCGCGTCGCCTGTTGTCGGCGGAATGGCAGCTCGAGCGTTTGCTTCGCCAGGCCAGCCTGAATGTGCTCAGCGATGCCGTTGAGCGCCGCGATGCGGCGCTGGAAGGCGATCGACTCGAGACGCTGGCCCATTTTTGCGGTCTGGTCAAAGCCGAAATGCTGCCCCCCGAAGCCCTCTTTGAACGTCTCAATTACGACCCCGATACGGACTATTTCCCCGCCGCCTTTAACGAGGCCGAGCGCCTGTTGCGTAGTGAAGGCGTGATGACCTATGCGGATCTGCTTTATCGTCCGCTGCAAGCCCTCGAAGCCGATGGCGCCTTACGCAGCCGGGTAGAGGGCTTTCTCGATCACGTGATCATCGATGAGTATCAGGATATCAATGCGGCCCAGCAGCGCCTGCTGGCGGTTCTGGCGGGGAAGCGGGCATCCGTGATGGCGGTCGGCGACGCCAATCAGTGTATCTACGAATGGCGCGGCGCGCGGCCGGATACCATGCTGGAAAACTTTACCGCCACCTTTGGCGAAGCGACCGATTACCCTCTCTCGACCACGTTTCGCCACGGCCATGCCCTGGCGCTGGCGGCCAACCATGCGATTGCCGCCAACCAGCGTCGGCCGGACCAGCTATGTTTGGCCGCGCCCCACAATCCGGATACCCGCTTGTCCGTGGGGCAGGGCGGTCGGCAGCTGCTGGATGCGTTGATCGACTGGCAGGCGCAGGGCCGCGTGTTGAGCGACGTGAGTCTCCTGGTGCGCAGCTGGGCGCTTTCGGTGCCGTTTCAACTGGCGCTTCTGCAGGCCGGCATCCCCTTTCGGCTGGCCCGCGAAGACCGCTTTGTGTTTCGCCTGCCGCTGGTTCAGGCGCTGGCCGGGTATTTAAAACTTTCCCGTCGCCCGACATTGCTGCAAGACCCCGAACAACTCACCTTGCTGCTGGCCCAGCCCACGCCATTCGTGGCCCGCGAGCGCCTGCAGCGGCTGGCTCAGAATCTCGCCAGCCGTCAAGCATGGCCGGAAAATCACGACCCGGTGATCAGTGATTTAAAGCCCATCCAGCGGCGCACGCTGAAAAAACGCTGGACCTTGCTGTGCGAACTGCCGCAGCTCAGTGCATGGCCGCCCGCCAAGCTCCTGCAGCACGTCGTGGATACCATCGAGGCCGAGAAAACCCTGAAACGCGCTGCCGCCCGGCGCGATAAAGGCGAAGAAGACGTGCGCTTGCTGGACGTTTTGATCGAGCAGGCGCAAAGCGCTTCGGACCCGGATGCGTTTATCGAGCTGTTGGAGCGCCCGGTGGAGAATCAAGCAGCGGGGGTTTTGATCAGCACCGTTCACGGCGCCAAGGGGCTTGAGTGGCCCTTCGTCGCCGTGGCAGGCGTCAACGAGGAAGACTTTCCTTATTACAGCCGTGACAACCCGCTTACTGACGACCGGCTGGAGGAGGAGCGGCGGCTGTTTTATGTCGCGATCACGCGCTCGAAAGAACGGCTGCTTGTGCTTCACGATGGCGGGGCGCATCGGCCCAGTCGTTTTATTACCGAAAGCGCCTGGCAGGACAGCATGCAGGTCGCCGCCTGGCTGGCTGGCGACAACACGCCGTCGCAGACGCTGAGGGTCACGTCGCCATCGCTCGTGGGGCGTTACCTGAGCCAGCTAGGGCGTGATGACATCGAGTTGGCAGCGCCCGAGGTTCAAGCCCCGCAGGCGGCCTACACCGCAAGCGCGTTCTATCCTGGCCAGCGGTTGCACCATGCGGTGTTCGGCGAAGGCGAAGTCGCCACCGTAGAGGGTAATCCAAGCGACCCGGTGATCGATGTGCGCTTCGATCAGGCGGGTCGGCGACGGCTGATCGCCAGCCGGGCTCCCATCGAACGGCTGGCCTGATAAAGAAAATGCCCCAGTGATGGGGCATTTAGCTTCATTGACATGCGTAGTGTGCCAGCGAAGTCGCTACATGTTCGGGTAGTTGGGGCCGCCGCCGCCTTCTGGCGCTACCCAGGTAATATTCTGAGCCGGATCCTTGATGTCGCAGGTCTTGCAGTGGATGCAGTTCTGGAAGTTGATCTGGAAGCGTGGCTTCCCTTCGTCATCCTCGACGACTTCATAGACACCTACCGGGCAGTAGCGCTGGGCGGGTTCGGCATACTTGGGCAGGTTGTCGCGAATCGGTAGGTCTGGATCGTCCAGGCGCAGGTGGCAAGGCTGGTTTTCTTCGTGGTTGGTGTTGGACAGGAACACCGACGATGGCTTGTCGAAGGATAGCTTGCCATCGGGCTTGGGGTAGTCGATCTTCTCGCACTCGTCGGCGGGTTTCAGAGCCCCGTGATCGGTGGTCGTGTCGTGAAGGTTGGGGAGCTTGTTGCCCAGTAGTTGATTGGCAAAATTATACGCGCCGCCGCCGACAGTGCCGTATTTATGAATGGCCGGGCCAAAGCTGGCGCTTTCTTTCAGCTCTTGATAGGCCCAGCTGGCTTCCCATTTGTCGGTGAAGCTCGTCAGTTCCTGGGCGCCTTCGTCGCCGTTCTTGATCGCTTCAAACACGCTTTCGGCTGCCACCATGCCCGATTTCATGGCGGTGTGCAGGCCCTTGATCTTGGCAAAGTTGAGCGTGCCCGCATCGCAGCCGATGAGCAGGCCACCTGGGAAGGTCATTTTAGGCAGACAGTTGAAGCCGCCTTTGGTGATCGCCCGGGCGCCGTAGGCAACGCGTTTGCCGCCTTCCAGGTATTGGCTGAGTACCGGGTGGTGCTTCATGCGCTGGAATTCGTCGAACGGTGACAGCCAGGGGTTCTGGTAGCTCAGGTCCATGATCAGCCCGACCACTACCTGCTGATTTTCAGCGTGGTAGAGGAACCAGCCACCATGCGCATTGTTGCCCAGCGGCCAGCCGGAGCCGTGCAGGACGACGCCCGGTTCATGCTTGTCGGCAGGCACGTCCCAAAGCTCCTTCAGGCCGATACCGTAGTGCTGTGGGTCGCGTCCGGCGTCGAGGGAAAAGTCCTCGATCAAGCGTTTGCCAATATGGCCGCGGGCGCCTTCGGCAAACAGGGTGTATTTTGCCCGCAGTTCCATGCCGGGCATGTGGCTATCTTTTGGCGAGCCGTCGGCGGCCACGCCCATGTCACCGATGAGGATGCCGCGTACCGCACCGTCTTCAACGATGGCTTCCTGGGCGGCAAAGCCCGGGAATATCTCCACGCCCAGGGCCTCTGCCTGTTCCGCCAGCCAGCGGCACAGGTTGCCCGCGCTGATCACGTAGCGGGTAAGGTCGCCGCCGGTATTATGCATGCTCTTGGGCACCAGCGCGTTGGGCAGTTTCTGCGCCTTGTCAGCATCTTTCAGCAGGTAAACATCATCGCGGATGGCGGGCGTGTTGAGGGGCGCGCCGCGCTCTTGCCAGTCGGGAAACAGCTCATTGAGGGCGCGGGGTTCAAACACGGCACCGGACAGAATATGCGCGCCGACTTCCGAGCCTTTTTCAACCACGCAGACGGTCAGTTCCTGCTCCGCGTCGCTGGCCTGCTGCATCAGGCGGCAAGCCGCCGCCAGTCCTGATGGGCCAGCCCCGACGATGACCACGTCAAAGTCCATCACATCGCGTTCAACGTTATCCACCTGGTGTCTCCTTACTCTCATAAGGGCCATTGTTTACAATGACTAGCGATTGGGAACTAGCTTATAAAAACATGGCCTTAATTTTAAACGGTCGTTTGCTTCTGGTTATCCTTCATAATAGGCATAATACCTGTGTAAGGTCACGCCTACGATGCTAAATGGCGATTTCACATTTAGCGACGATGAAGGGCGGCCCATTCAGTGATGGGGATTCGACCAAGGCCGTAAGCAACGCCTATTGTTGCAGGCAGGTAGGCTATGGCAAATTAAAAAGGTTTTTTATTTGCACGCCTATCAAACGCTCGAATGAATTTGATGCGGCCAGCCTTTCCGGGCCGCAATGTGATATCCGAAGCTTCTCAAGGTGCCTGCCAGGTGGGTGCCATCCAGGGTTAACGGCTTCACCACAAGCCAAGCGAGGAACCTATGAAAGTACTTGTCGCGGTGAAACGCGTCATCGACTACAACGTCAAAATTCGTGTCAAAGCGGACCATTCTGACGTCGACCTTACCAACGTCAAAATGGCCATGAACCCCTTCTGCGAAATTGCCGTGGAAGAGGCCGTGCGTCTGAAAGAGAAGGGCGTTGCGACGGAAGTGGTCGCCGTGACGGTGGGCCCCAAGGCCGCCCAGGAACAGCTGCGCACCGCGCTGGCGCTGGGGGCGGATCGCGCCATTCATATCGAAACTGACGAGCGCGCCGAATCACTGGCTGTGGCCAAGCTGCTGGCCAAGGTGGTCGATGAAGAGCAACCGGGCATGGTGATTCTCGGCAAGCAGGCCATCGACACCGACAATAACCAGACCGGCCAGATGCTTGCCGCCTTGACCAACCTGCCCCAGGGCACCTTTGCGTCAGAGGTGACCGTCGATGGCGACAAGGTTCACGTGACCCGGGAAATCGATGGCGGCCTGCAGACGGTTGCCTTGACGCTGCCGGCGATCGTCACCACCGACCTGCGCCTCAACGAGCCGCGCTACGCCAAGCTGCCGGATATCATGAAAGCCAAGAAAAAGCCCATGGACGTGAAGACCCCCGCCGATCTGGGTGTCGAGGTGGCGTCCAAGGTTAGCCTTTTGAAAGTCGAATCCCCGGCGGAGCGCAAGGGCGGTATCAAAGTGGCCTCGGTAGACGAGCTGATCGACAAACTGAAAAACGAAGCCAAGGTTCTTTAAGGTCGGTTCTTTACAACCCGTACTTTGAGACGAGTTCTTCGAGACAAGCGCTTTGAAAGGAGCTGATTTTATGAGCATTTTGGTACTTGCCGACCTTCATGAAGGCCAGCTGGCGGGCGCCACGGCCCACGTCGTGGCGGCGGCTAAAGCCATTGGTGGCGATATCGACGTTCTTGTCGCCGGTGAAGGCGTTCAGGCCGCGGCCGAGGCGGCGGCCAAGCTTGACGGCGTGAGTAAAGTGCGCGTTGCGGATAACGCCGTTTACGCCCACCAGCTCGCCGAGCCCATGGGCGCACTGCTGGTCGAACTGGCCGATGGCTATACCCACGTACTGGCCAGCGCCTCCACCACCGGCAAAAACGTGCTACCGCGTCTGGCGGCCTTGAAAGACGTCAGCCAGCTTTCCGATGTGCTTGCCGTGGATAGCGCTGACACCTTCAAACGCCCGATTTACGCGGGTAACGCCATCGCGACCGTCAAGAGCGACGACGCGCTGAAAGTCATCACCGTGCGTACCACCGGCTTTGATGCCGTGGGTGATGGCGGCAGCGCCACCATCGAAGCCGTTGATACCGTGGTCGACAATGCCCAGTCCAGTTTCGTCAAGCAGGAGCTTGCCGAGTCGGACCGCCCGGAGCTTGGCGGCGCCAAGGTGGTGATTTCCGGCGGCCGCGGCATGGGCAACGGCGAAAACTTCAAGCTGCTCGACGGCATTGCCGACAAGCTGGGGGCGGCGATTGGGGCTTCCCGCGCCGCGGTAGACGCAGGCTTCGTGCCCAACGATATGCAGGTCGGCCAGACCGGCAAGATCGTGGCCCCGGAGCTGTATATCGCGGTGGGGATTTCCGGCGCCATACAGCACCTGGCCGGCATGAAGGACTCCAAGGTGATCGTCGCGATCAACAAGGACGACGAAGCGCCGATCTTTCAGGTTGCCGATTATGGCCTTGTGGGCGATCTGTTCGAGATCCTCCCGGAGCTGGAAAGTAAGCTGTAACCAGTTGAAATCGTGAGATTAAAAGCCGACTTCGTGTGAAGTCGGCTTTTTTATATGAGCTGGGTTAGATAAACTGCCGTTAGTTGACTAAAATACTGGGGCAAAAGCGAAATCAGCCCCTTGCGGTTGAAAAAGCAATGAGGTGACCGCACCTAGTTATTGAAACCGGATATTGCTGAACGCAAAGAAAGCCACTGAAAGGAGATGATCAATATGGCACATACACTTCCAGAGTTACCCTACGCGTACGATGCGCTAGAACCGCACATTGATGCGATGACCATGGAGATCCACCATTCTCGTCACCACAACACCTATGTCACCAACCTGAATGCCGCGCTGGAAGGCACAGGTCTCGAAGACGTGCCGGTTGAAGAACTGATCTCCAATTTGGACCGTGTTCCGGAAGACAAGCGTCAGCCCGTGATCAATAACGGCGGCGGCCATGCCAACCACTCCATGTTCTGGCAAATGATGTCGCCCAATGGTGGTGGCCAGCCGCAAGGCAGCGTAGCCAAGGCGATTGATGCTGAGCTGGGCGGTTTTGAAGCCTTCCAGGAAGCGTTCAAGAAAGCAGCACTTGGTCGCTTTGGTAGTGGCTGGGCCTGGCTATCCGTGACGCCCGAGAAAAAACTGGTCGTTGAAAACACGCTGAACCAGGGTAGCCCTCTAATGCACGGCAATACGCCGGTGCTGGGTCTGGATGTCTGGGAGCATGCGTACTACCTCAAGTACCAGAACAAGCGTCCTGACTATGTCGCCGCTTTCTTCAACGTAGTGAACTGGGAAGACGTAGAGCGTCGTTACCAAGCGGCCATCGCTTAACACCTAGTCGCGCTACGTATGACGCCATCTGATGGCGTCTACTTGAAAACCGCCTCCTTAATCGGGGGCGGTTTTTTTTGCTGTCGTGAATAGTATTGGGCAATAGCTGTCAATATCCTGTGGATGAAAAATACCACATATGCTTGAATTGATTTTCAGATGGTCTATATATAGTATGCGTTGTAGCTTCTAGAGAGGGCGGGCACAAGATATGCCCTACCCGAAAAATGCCGCTATGAAAAGGGAAATGACCATGGAAATTCAAATTTATAGCAAGCCAGCCTGTGTGCAATGCACCGCTACCTATCGCGCGCTGGACAAGCAGGGGCTTCCTTATACCGTGATCGATATCACCGCCGAATCGGGTGCCCAGGAAGAAGTCGAAGCGCTGGGTTATCGTCAGTTGCCGGTCGTCGTTGCCGGTGAAGACCACTGGTCAGGCTTCCGTCCAGACCGCATCCAAGCCCTGGCGTAAGTTACCCATGCTGACAGATGGACGCACGCCCTCCATGGTCGGCAATCTGGTGTATTTTTCCACCAAATCGGGCAATACCCACCGTTTTATTGAAAAGACAGGTTTGGCTGCCCAGCGCTTGCCGCTCAGTCGGCAAGCGCCGGTCCCCCAGGTGGATCAGCCTTACATTCTGGTAACGCCCACCTACGGTGGCGGTCAGGCCAAGGGGGCGGTGCCGGGCCAAGTGATCCGGTTTCTGAATGACGAACATAATCGCCACCTGATACGTGGGGTGATTGCCGCGGGTAATACCAACTTTGGCGACGCGTATGGCCTGGCGGGCCGCATCATTGCGGAAAAATGTCAGGTGCCGTTGCTTTATCGATTCGAACTGTTTGGCACTGACGAAGACGTCGCCAAGGTCCGTGAAGGAGTAGAAGAGTTTTGGAAACGACAACCCTAGCCTCGAGAAATGTCACTGAAACGCAACGGCCTGCGGCGGCAAGCGACGGTCGCACCATGGATTACCATGCGCTGAACGCCATGCTGAATCTTTACGGTGCCAACGGTGAGCTGCAGCTGGATAAAGACCGCGAAGCCGCACGTCAGTACTTCCTGCAGCACGTCAATCAGAACACCGTGTTTTTCCACTCCCTCGAAGAGAAGCTCGATTACCTGGTCGAGGAGCAGTACTACGAAGCGGACACGCTGGCCCAGTATGACTTTTCTTTCGTGAAGGCGCTGTTCGAGCAGGCGTATGCCTACAAATTCCGCTTCCCGAGCTTTCTTGGCGCCTTCAAGTATTACACCAGCTACACGCTCAAGACCTTTGATGGCAAGCGTTACCTCGAACGCTACGAAGACCGCGTTTGCATGGTGGCGCTTGCCCTGGCACGTGGCGATGAAACCCTGGCCAAGTCGCTGGTCGATGAAATCATCAGCGGCCGTTTCCAGCCGGCCACCCCCACCTTCCTGAACTGCGGCAAGCAGCAGCGCGGTGAACTGGTGTCGTGCTTTTTGTTGCGTATCGAAGACAACATGGAATCGATCGGCCGCTCGATCAACTCAGCGCTCCAGCTGTCCAAGCGGGGCGGCGGCGTTGCCTTCCTGCTCAGCAATATTCGCGAGTCGGGCGCGCCCATCAAGCGCATAGAGAACCAGTCGTCGGGCATCATCCCGATCATGAAGCTGCTCGAGGATGCGTTTTCCTACGCTAACCAGCTCGGCGCGCGCCAGGGTGCCGGTGCCGTTTACCTGAACGCTCACCATCCGGATATCCTGCGCTTCCTGGATACCAAGCGCGAAAATGCCGATGAAAAAATCCGCATTAAAACGCTCTCGTTGGGGGTGACGATTCCCGATATCACCTTCGAGCTCGCCAAGCGCAACGAGGACATGTACCTGTTCTCGCCCTATGACGTCGAGCGGGTCTACGGCGTACCGTTTGGCGATATCAGCGTAACCGAGAAGTACCATGAGATGGTGGCAGACGCGCGTATCCGCAAGCAGAAAATCAACGCGCGTGCCTTCTTCCAGACCCTGGCCGAGCTGCAGTTCGAGTCCGGCTATCCGTACATCATGTTCGAAGATACGGTGAACCGCGCCAACCCCATCGCGGGCCGGATCAACATGAGCAACCTGTGCTCGGAAATCCTTCAGGTGAACACGCCGACGGATTACGACGAAGACCTGGGCTATCGGCATATCGGCCAGGATATCTCCTGCAACCTGGGGTCCATGAACATCGCCAAGGTGATGGACTCGGGCGACATTGGCACCAGCGTCGACGTGGCCATTCGCGGGCTGACCGCGGTATCGGAAATGAGCAACCTGAGCAGCGTGCCCTCCATTGCGGAAGGTAATGCCAAGTCCCGGGCGATCGGTCTTGGGCAGATGAACCTGCACGGTTTCCTGGCCCGTGAGCATATCTATTACGGTTCCGATGAAGGCCTGGACTTTACCAATCTGTATTTCTATTGCATCGCCTATCACGCGCTGCGGGCGTCAAACCGGCTGGCTATCGAGCACGGTGACACCTTTGCGGGCTTTGCCGACTCTACCTACGCGTCGGGTGAATTCTTCGACCAGTACACCGACCAGGCCTGGGAACCGCGTACCGAAAAAGTGCGTGGACTGTTTGAGCGCAGCGGTATTGCCTTGCCCACCCAGCAGGACTGGCAGGAACTGAAAGCCAGCGTCATGGCGCACGGGCTATATAACCGCAACCTGCAGGCCGTTCCTCCGACGGGGTCGATTTCCTACATCAATCACTCGACGTCCAGTATTCACCCGGTCGCGGCCAAGATCGAGATCCGCAAGGAAGGCAAGCTGGGGCGGGTTTACTACCCGGCACCGTTCCTCAACGAAGCCAATTTCGATTACTTCCAGGACGCCTATGAAATTGGTCCTGAAAAGATTATCGACACCTACGCCGAGGCATCCAAGCACGTCGATCAGGGCTTGTCGCTGACGCTGTTCTTCCCGGACACCGCCACCACGCGGGATATCAACAAGGCGCAGATTTACGCCTGGCGGAAGGGCATCAAGACCCTCTATTACATCCGTCTGCGCCAGAGCGCGCTGGAAGGTACAGAGGTTGAAGGCTGCGTATCCTGCACGCTTTAAGCGCCCGACGACTTTCAAGAGAGTGACGATATGAACATGATGCAACGTTTATCGCGGGTCGATGCGATTAACTGGAACCGTCTGCAAGACGATAAAGACCTCGAAGTGTGGAACCGTTTGACCAGCAACTTCTGGCTGCCGGAAAAAGTCCCGCTGTCCAACGATATCCAGTCGTGGAATACGCTGACGGATAAAGAGAAACAGCTGACCATCCGCGTGTTCACCGGCCTGACGCTGCTGGATACCATCCAGAGCAGCGTCGGCGCGCCTGTGCTCATGGAAGACGCGCGCACGCCCCACGAAGAGGCGGTGTATACCAATATCGCCTTTATGGAGTCGGTTCATGCGCGCTCCTACAGCTCGATTTTCTCGACGCTGTGCACCACCCGCGATGTCGACGATGCCTTTCGCTGGAGCGAGGAAAACCCCACCCTGCAGGCCAAATCCGAGCTGATCCTGGGCCGCTATCGCTCAGACGACCCGCTGATGCGCAAGGTCGCCAGCGTCTTTCTGGAGTCGTTCCTGTTCTACTCCGGCTTCTACCTGCCGATGTACTGGTCAAGCCACGCCAAACTGACCAACACGGCGGACCTGATCCGCCTGATCATCCGCGACGAGGCGGTGCACGGCTATTACATCGGCTACAAGTTCCAGCAGGACCTAGCCGAGGCAACGCCGGAGCGTCAGCAGGAGGTCAAGGACTACGCCTACGAGCTGCTGCTGGAGCTTTACGACAACGAAGTCCGCTATACCGAGTCGCTGTACGACGAGGTTGGCCTGACCGAGGACGTCAAGAAATTCCTCCACTACAATGCCAACAAGGCGCTGATGAACCTCGGCTTCGAGCCGCTTTTCCCCAGCAGCGAAACGGATGTGGACCCCACGATCATGGCGGCGCTATCACCCAATGCCGATGAGAACCACGACTTCTTCTCCGGCTCAGGGTCGTCCTATGTGATCGGCAAGGCAGTGGCCACCGAAGACGATGATTGGGCGTTTTAATACCGCTATTCGCGGATGGTGCTGATCAAGGGTAAGGACGAGAGGAGCGGCGCATGCCAGCCAACCCAGCTAACGTATTGGAAATAGCCGCTGCCGTGGTGAGCGACCCGGAGGGTCGCTTGCTATTGGTGCGAAAGCACAATACGTCTTTCTTCATGCAGCCCGGCGGCAAGGTCGATGCGGGTGAGACCGCGCTTGAGGCGCTATCCCGTGAGCTGGAAGAAGAGCTGGGATTACACGTCAATGAGGATCAACTGATCCCGATGGGTGTTTACAGCGCGCCTGCGGCTAACGAGGCGGGTGTGATGCTGGAGGCGCATTTGTTCAGTTTAGTGATTGACGTACCGGTCGAGGCGGCGGCTGAAATAGCCGAAGCGAGGTGGGTGACTCGGGAAGAGGCCTGGCAGCTTCCATTAGCACCGCTGACAAAAGAGTATGTCGTGATCAGTTAACCAGGCGTGTTTGATATCGCGCCGGCTATTAACAAGGTAGGCGGTGATACGGGAGCCCTGGCGGCTCCCGTTTTGTTGTGTAGCAGGCTAAAATTAACTGAACGCTAATGATAAATATTGTCATTTATTTTTTAGATGGTAGGCTATGGGCACTCGATATGAAACGCAACTCGTTCTTATATTTGATGTGTTCTCTATAGCGGCAGGGTGACTGCCAGTGATCAGTGACGGAGAGTCGATGTGCTGAACAAGCCTTTCTTTGCCCTGCGGAGCTGCTGGTTGGCGTGCATGCTGGCCAGCGGTTCGCTAATGGCAAGTGACGAGACGCTCGAGCAGGCCAGTCAAGGTATTGATGCCCAGCAGCTTCAAGCCGAACTTCAAGAGCAGATAGATAGCGCCGATGAACAGACTCGGGCGGCGCTTCAAGAGCTGCGCGAGCTTGAGCGCGATACGCGCCAGCTTGAATCGCAAAATGCTTCGCTGACGGGCCGTTTGGCCGAGGAAGCCGAGCGGCAGGCGCGACTGACCGCCGCGCTGGACACCCTGGCCGACACCCGCGCCGCGCTGCCGGACATCGAGCAGAGCATGCAAGCTCAGCTTACCCAATGGATCGAACGCGATCTGCCGTTTCTTAAAGAGCAGCGGCTGGCCCGGATCGAAACCTTGCAAAACGACGAGGGCGCGGAGCCCGCCGAGCAGATTGAAAGCATGCTGGATATCTGGCGCACGGAGCTGGATTACGGCCGAGAAATGGATACCTGGCGGGGGCGTTTGAGCTTGGCCGATGATCAGCGGTTGGAAGTGGACTTCCTGCGCATCGGGCGTATCGGCTTCTACTACCTGACGCCCGATGGGCGCCAGGGCGGCGTTTGGAATGCCGAGGACGGCGAATGGCAGTCACTGAATTCCGCGCACGTTCAGGCGGTGCGTGACGGGCTGCGGATGGCGGAAGATCAGCGGGCGCCGGATATCCTGACGCTGCCGCTATCCATTACCGTATCGGCCGACCAGGGAGAGCAGCCATGATGCGCGATCTCAAAAAATGCCATCGTTATGTGATGGTAGCGCTGCTGATGGGGCTGACAAGCTTGAGCCCGTTGGCGAACGCGCAATCGCAGGAGATAACCACGCTGCGTGAGGCCCGCGAAGCCGCTGAAATTCGTGACCAGCAGCGCCTGATCGAGCTGCTGGACGACCAGGCGGCGCTTGAAGAGGCACTGGAGCAGGCGCGGGATCGCCAGCAAACTGCCCAGACGCGTCACGATGCCTTGCAGGCACAGGATGCCGCGCAGTCGATCGAGGCGGAGCGCCTGGCGGCGCTTCAGTCAGAGCAGGGCGAAGCGCTAAGCAATCTGCTGGATGCCCTCAACCAGCATAGTAACGAGGTGCGTAACGCACTGGGTGAAGATAGCTGGCTGACCTTGAATGAAAACGTGTTGCCGCCAAGGCTGAGTGACGTCAACGTGCTCGAGCGGGAAGTGCTGGAAAACGTGGTCGACAGGCTGGCGACGCTGACGCGGAACACCGGCAATGCAGAGTGGCTTGAACGCCCGGTGGCCGATGCCAGTGGCGAAATTTCTCTTCAGAACGTCGTGCGGCTGGGGGATTTCGCCGCATTTACCAACACCGATTTACTGCGCCAGGACGAGGAAGGGCATTTGACGGTGCTGCCCCGGACACCAGCGGAAATAGCCGATTATCTGGCCGCTTATCACCAGGGCGAGACGCGCGTGATGGTGATGGATCCAACCCGAGGTAGCGTGCTCGATGCCCTGGCGCAGCGTCCCACCCTGATGGAGCGTTTCCATCAGGGCGGATACGTCGGCTATGTGGTCGTTGCTCTGGGGGGCATTGGCTTGTTGGTTGCCTTGCTGCAATACCTGTATCTGCTGGTTACCAGTCAGCGAGTGAATCGTCAGCTGAAAAGCCCCGACCAGCTCAAGGGTCATAATCCCCTTGGGCGCGTCCTGCTGCGCTTTGAAGGCATGGACAAGCATCAGACGCCGGAAGCATTGGAAGCACGCCTGGATGAGGCGGTGCTCGCCGAGCTGCCCCGTCTGGAACGCGGGCAGCCGATTGTCAAACTGCTGGCGGCCATCGCGCCCCTGCTGGGGCTGTTGGGGACGGTCACCGGCATGATCGTGACCTTCCAGGCGATCACGGTGTTTGGCACCGGCGACCCGCAGCTAATGGCGGGTGGTATCAGCCAGGCGCTGGTGACGACCGTTCTTGGCCTGATTACCGCTGTACCGCTGCTGTTTGCGCAGACGGCCCTGTCAAGCCGCAGTCGCCACCTCACTCATGTTATTGAAGGGCAGGCAAGTGCCGCGCTGGCCGACCATCTGGAAGCCCAGCAGCCTTCCCAAGACGCGTCGGTGAGCTGATATGTTGACCGTTCCCCTTTGGCTTGAGCCCGTCGAGCGGCTGATGAATGCGGGCGGCGTGGTGCTGGTCGTGCTGGCCGTGGTGGCGCTGCTGGTATTTGGCATGGCCATTGAACGCTTCTGGTTCTATCGCATGACCTGGCGGCGAGCACGCCGCCAGCTTGTCAATCGCTGGGCCAGGCGAGATGACCATCACAGCTGGAGCGCGCGCACGCTGCGCAACGTCTGGACGGAGGACCTCGTGGTCCGTCTGCGCCGTCCGCTGCCCTGGCTAAAGCTGTTGGTGGCGTTATGTCCGCTGTTTGGCCTGCTGGGTACCGTGACCGGCATGATCGGCGTCTTCGACAGTCTGTCGCTGAGTGATACCCATCAGGCCCGGGCAATGGCCGATGGCGTGGCACGGGCAACGCTGCCGACGCTGACCGGCATGGCGATCGCCGTGGTCGGGCTTTTGTTTATCAGTCGTCTGGAACACATTATTCGACGCGAGGATCAGCGGTTGCACGACCGGATGGCGCGGGCAGTGGAGGAAAATGATGCGTAGACGACGTTCGATGGGAAGCGCTGACGAAAACACCGAGGTGAACCTCACGCCGATGCTGGACGTGGTGTTCATCATGCTGATTTTCTTTATCGTGACCACCAGCTTTATCAAGGAAAGCGGGATTGAGATCAACCGCCCGGAGTCGAGTGACGCCAGTCCCAGGCCCGATGCCCAGGTATTGGTCGCGCTCTCGCCCGAAGGGGCGGTATGGGTGGATGGCCGCGCGATCGACGCCCACCGGGTAGGCGAAGAAGTTGCCGGCATGCTCAGCGAGGATGGCTCGGTGGTCATCCAGGCGGATCGCGAGTCGACCACCGGGCTGCTGATTGAAGTGATGGACCGTCTTGACCAGGCCGGTGTGGATCAGGTCGCGGTGGCGGCCAGCCGGAGCGGCCAATGATACGCCAGGCATTATCCATGGTGAGTGGTGGGATACTGGCGATTGGGCTGTTTTGGCTGTTGGCGCTGCTGGTCGCGCCGCCGGACGACCAGGTGGAACCACCTGAGCAGACGGTCTCGATGAACATGGTGGAAGCCCCCGAAGTCGCCCCGCAAGAAGAGGCACCACCCCCGCAGGCTGAACAGGCACCCACGCCTCCGCCACAGCCGATGCCGACACCCGAGCCGCCCCCGGTGGCCGACAGCACCATTGCCTTGCCGGAGATTGATCTCCCCGAGCCGCCCGAAGAGCCGGTGGAGATGGAAAGTGAGTTGCCGGAATTGACCGAGGCGACGCCCGAGCCGGAACCCGAGCCGCAGCCAGAACCGGAACCGACGCCTGAGCCAACGCCGCAGCCCGACCCGGTTGCGCAGCCAAGTGAAGCCGAGCCTTCCGACGCCGAGCGCGAGGCAGCGCCAGAAGCGCCGCAGGAAGTGTCGGATGAACCGGTCAATGTCGGCCAGGCCGCTCCGACCAGTCGGGTCAATCCGACGTACCCTGCTCGCGCCCAGCGTCGCGGCATGGAGGGCTTTGTTGAGGTATCGTTTACCATACGTCGTGACGGCAGCGTTGATGGTTCTTCGATTCGCATTACGGATGCCCAGCCACGCCGGGTATTTGACGATGCGGCCCGCGACGCGATTGCGCAGTGGCAGTTCGAGCCTAGTGATCGGTTGCGCAACGCGACCCAGCGGATCGAGTTTCAACTGCGTTAACGACTTTATTGAGGTATGACCATGCGTGTATGGGGGTGCATCTGTTTAATCGGTTTGTGGGCATCGCTTGCCCACGCCAGCCCGGCGCTTCCCGGCGATATCATTGACGACCTGAACCGCTTGCAGACGCAATTACGCGACGCGCAATACGCAAGCGTGGTCACCCAGGCCACCCAGCAAGCCACCCGTCTGCAAACGGGGAATGCGGCTGACCGCTGGGCCAGCGCGCTGTATCAGCAGTTGGCCGCTAACGCCCTGGCGCGCCAGGGCCAGCCGGGTGATGCCGCAAATCGCTTGGCGCAAGCGCGCGAACTGGCTGCAGGTGAGCAAGCCCAGGCGGCCCGCTGGCTGCGCGAAGAGGCATCGTTGCGCCGCACGGCGGGGCAGACGACGCAGGCCAGCACCTTGCTTGCCGAGTGGCTCGAGTCCCAGGGCACCGCAGCCCCTGCCGCTGACATCTGGAAGCTGACCCGCTGGCTCGCCGACGCCCAGCGTTGGCAGGAAGCGGCGGATTGGCTTGAACGCAGCCTGAGCCAAACCGCTGAGCCTGATGCTACCCAGCGCAGATTGGCGCTGGTGATCTACCAGCGCACCCAGCAAACCGATCAGGCGCTTGACGTCTTGCTGGGCGGGCTTGATGAAGGCAGTGATGCGACTCACTGGCGCCAAGCCGCCGGGCTCGCTCAGCGGGCCGGTCAGCCGGGTATCGCCGCGGCGCTCTGGGACACCGCCTGGCGACTGGGAAGGCTGGATGAGGACGAGGACCGCTGGCAATTGATAAACCTGCACATGGCGGGGGGGACGCCCGCCAGAGCCGCCGAGTTTCTTGAACGATGGCTTGAAGCGGGCGACATCGTGCGGGATGAAACCACGCTGCGCCTGTTGGCGAACGCCTGGCATCAGGCCCGCGACAAGAGTCGGGCCCTTGATGCCTGGCAGGCATTAGCGACCCTCAGCAAAGAAGGCAGTGACTGGCGACAATATGGACAACTCGCTTTTGTCTGGGGGCAGGATGAGCGTGCCGAGAAGGCGCTGTCCCGTGCCCAGTCGCTGGGCGATGCCCAGGCGGCTGAATGGCTGGCGACGCTCGAGCAGTCACCGCGCCATTCACTATAAAGCAGACCGCGTGGGTTATTCCGCCGACGTCAGGCTGAGCGAGAAGTCGCTCCAGGTGGGGGCGTGATCAGAGGGCCGCTGCATGCCGCGCAGTACATAGTCGATTCCCGCGGCGCTGATACACTCGGCCAGCGGCTGGGTAACCAGAATATAGTCGATGCGCAGCCCGCGTTTGGGTTCGCGGTCAAAGCCTTTTGAGCGGTAATCGAACCAGCTGAACCACTCGGCATCGGTGGGGTGGCAAAGCCGGTAGCTGTCGCTCAATCCCCACGCCTTGATACCTTCCAGCCATTCACGCTCAATGGGCTGGAAGCTGGTTTTGCCTTCGCGGAGCCAGCGTTTGCGGTTGGCTTCGCCGATGCCGATATCCTGGTCCTCGGGTGAAATGTTAAAGTCCCCCATGACCGCAACGCGCTCGTCGGGTTGGTGCTGCTCGTCAAGCAGGCGCGCCAGCTGCTGGTAAAAGCGGGTCTTGTACGGGAACTTGGTGGGGTGGTTGATATTTTCCCCCTGGGGGAAATAGCCGTTCCACACGGTGACGGGCTGACCATCGTCGGCGAGGAGTTTGACGCCGATCATGCGCCGCTGGGCGTCTTCGTCATCGTCGGGGAAGCCGTAAAAGACCGCCTCAGGCTTGTGACGGCACAGCAGCGCAACGCCGTAGTGGCCTTTTTGGCCGTAGTAGTAAACGTGATAGCCCATGGCCTCTACATCGGCGAGGGGGAACTCGCTATCCTGCACCTTGGTTTCTTGAAGGCCGATCACATCAGGCTTTTGCGACTCGATCAAAGCCTGCAGTTGATGAAGTCGCGCGCGAATGCCGTTGATATTGAAAGAAACAAGGCGCATCACGAACGATCTCCCGGCGGGTTATCCGTATCCTTGTCGGGGTGAATGGCGATATCCTGCCCGCTCTGTTGGCGCGCCAGCTTGCGCAAGGCCTGAAGTTTGCGTTGCTGCTGTTTTTTTGCCACAAAACGGCGTGATGATGTCACCTGATCAGGGTTATCATGACGCCACTTTTTATAATCTTTACGCCGACCGGTTTTGATGGTGACTTTATCCGCCAGCGAACGGGTCTTTTTCTTACGCGTCATATCGCGCTCCTTGGTTCGTTAATGGGCCTATTCTAGCAGTCTAGTCACCTCCTTCGACAGCAGGGCGCGCTCTTATCGCCAAGCCCTGTTACAATGCGCGCGTCAAGATGCCTAATATCCACAGCAATGGACAGATAGATAGCCTATGAGCGAGTCGGAACAGACCACAGCATCGGCCCAGAACCGTAAGCCTAAACGTCGTCGTCGGAAGCCGCGTCGTCGTCAGTCGAATTGGGATCTTCGCCAGTTTCAGGTGCCTGCCGTGGCCGGCAAATGGCGCTTTCATGACTTCGATCTGCCGCTGCCGTTAATGCGTGCGATTCATGCTCAAGGGTTTGAGTACTGCACGCCCATTCAGGCCGAGGCACTGCGTCATACGCTGCTGGGCGGCGATATTGTCGGCAAGGCACAGACCGGAACCGGAAAAACCGCTGCCTTCCTGATCTCGGCGCTGGCTTATTTTCTCGAAGAGCCAGCCCCGGATGGGCAGAAGCCCGGCGCGCCGCGTGCGCTGATTATCGCGCCTACCCGTGAGCTGGCACTGCAGATCGAGAAGGACGCCAAGGCCCTTGCCCGCTTTACCAAGCTGAACGTGGCAAGCGTCGTGGGCGGCATGGATTATCAGAAGCAGCGCGATAGCCTGGGTAAAAAGATCGACCTGCTTGTCGCCACACCCGGCCGCCTGCTCGATTTTCACGAGAAGCGCGATATCGACCTTTCCGAGGTGGAAGTGCTGGTGCTGGATGAGGCCGATCGCATGCTATCGATGGGCTTTATTCCCGATGTGAAGCGAATCATCCGCTACACGCCCAAGAAAGAAGAGCGCCAGACCTTTCTGTTCTCGGCCACCTTCACCGACGATATTCTCAACCTGGCCAGCCAATGGACGCTCAATCCGGCCCACGTTGAGATCGAAGTGACCGTCGAGAATCAGGCCGATATCGACCAGCGGGTCTACATGGTCTCTGACGATGACAAGCAGCGTTTGTTGGTCAAGCTGCTGGAGCAGGAAAGCTTCGAGCGGGTGATGGTGTTCGGCAATCGCCGTGACCTGGTACGCCAGCTCGACAGTCTGCTCAAGAAAGCCGGTATCAGTGCCGCCATGCTGTCAGGCGATGTGCCGCAGAACCAGCGTATCAAGACCCTGGAAAGCTTCCGCGAAGGCGAGATCCAGGTGCTGGTGGCCACCGATGTCGCAGGGCGTGGCATTCATATCGAAGACGTCAGTCACGTGATCAACTACACGCTGCCGGAAGACCCGGAAGATTACGTTCACCGTATCGGGCGGACCGGTCGGGCAGGCGCAAAAGGCGTCTCAATCAGCTTTGTCGGCGAAGAGGATGCTTTTTCTCTGCCTGAGATCGAGCGCTATATCAACGACAAGCTGCCCTGCGAACATCCGCCGGAAGGTATGCTTTAAGCCGCATGCTCGATACTGCCCTTAAAAGCGAGATTCAGGACGCCTACCGTCGCGTGGTGGAAAACCTCGAGTTGACCCCGCGCTACGGGCAGCGGCTGATGATCGCTGAAATCGCCCGCACGCTGGGGGGCATCGAGTGTGACGACGAGGGCAAGCGCACAAGCGACAACCACGTTTGTGTGCTGGAGGCGGGGACTGGTACGGGCAAAACCCTGGCCTACCTGGTAGCCGCGCTGCCCATCGCCAAGGCTCGCGGCAAGCGGTTGATCATTTCGACCGCCACCGTGGCGCTTCAGGAACAGGTGCTCAATCACGACCTGCCGTCCCTGGCGAATCACAGTGGTTTGGCGTTTCGCTATGCGTTGGCCAAGGGGCGAGGGCGCTATGTCTGCGTTGCGCGGCTGGACCAGGCGCTGGAAGGGGCTGAGCCAAATCCCACGCTTTCGCTGTTCGAGCAGTCACTGCAGTCGCAGAGCAGTGACCTTGGCGTGATTGCCAGCGATATGGCCGAGGCCTACGGGCAGGGTGAATGGGAGGGCGATCGGGATAACTGGCCCCATGCGATCGATGATGCCCACTGGCGTCGACTGACCGTCGATCACCGCCAGTGTACCGGACGCCGCTGCGGCCATTTTGGTGCCTGTGCGTTTTTCCGCTCCCGCCGGGAGCTGGAAAACGCCGATGTCATCGTGGCCAACCACGACCTGGTGCTGGCGGATCTGGCGTTGGGCGGCGGGGCCATCCTGCCGGACCCCGCCGACTGTATTTTCGTATTCGATGAAGGCCATCACCTGCCCGACAAGGCGCTGTCGCATTTTGCCCACCGCTTTGCCATCAATGGTTGCCTGCGCTGGTTGAAAACCCTCAAGAGCAGCTTGACGGATTTGAACCAGGGGCTGGCTGTCCAGCCAACCATCGCCCGATTGCTTGCCGGTTTGCCCGAGCTTATTCATACCCTGGAACCCGCGTTGGGCGATGTGTTCAGTATGGGCCATCAGTTGGCGGGTCGCGCCAATGGCCTGGCTGATGAAGAAACCACCCATCAGTCGCGGTTTGAAAAGGGGCAGATTCCTGATGCCCTGCGCGAGCAGGCCGAGCAGCTGTTAACCCTGTTTGCCACCTTGTCGCGCAGTCTTGAGAGCATCAGCGATGTGCTGCGTGAAAGCCTCGATCCAGACAAGCAGACCGGCCTTGACCGCGAGCAGGCGGAAACCTGGCTGCCGCTGGTGGCGCTGCTCCACGGACGGGCGCTGGATGCCCACTCACTGTGGCAAGCGTTCAGCGACCGTGACGCGGCCAATGCGCCGCCCAGCGCGCGCTGGATCACGCTGAGTCGGGTGGCTGGCGAGCCGGAAATCGAGTTTTCGGCAAGCCCGGTATCCGCCGCACACACATTGGCCAAGCACCTTTGGGGGCGCTGCCATGGCGCCGTGGTCACCTCGGCAACACTGACGGCGCTGGGTCGCTTCGAACGGCTTCAGGAGCGGGCAGGGCTTGCCAATCGCTACCGCTACCAGGCGCTGCCCAGCCCGTTTGATTACGCCAATGCCGTGCTGAGCGTGCCCAAGGAAGCGACGGACCCCAGTGACCGTGACGCCCACGAAAAGGCGATCGTCGACTTTGTGACCCAACTGGCGGACCGCGAAGCGGCGCTGGTACTGTTTTCATCAAGGGCGCAGCTGCGCGGGGTCGAGAAGGCGCTGAGTGAGCCCGTCAGAGAGCGCGTGCTGGCTCAGGATGCATTGCCCAAGCGGGAGCTGATTGAGCGTCATCGCGCGGCGGTGGATAGCGGTAAGGGCAGTATTATTTTCGGACTGGCCAGTTTTGCCGAGGGCATCGATCTACCCGGTGATTACCTGACCCATGTGGTCATCACACGGTTACCCTTTGCGGTGCCGGATGATCCCGTGGGGGCGACGCTTGCCGAGTGGATCGAAAGCCAGGGCGGCAACCCGTTCATGCGCATCAGCGTGCCGGATGCCTCGATCAAGCTGGTGCAGGCCTGCGGCCGTCTGATCCGCAAGGAAAGCGACAAAGGCACGATCACGCTGTTGGATAAGCGCGTCATCACGCGACGCTACGGTCAGGCGCTACTGGATGCGCTACCCCCTTTCAGGCGTGAAATCGCCTCATGACATGACGCCCACCGCGTTCAACGCGGTGGGCGACAGACAGGGTTACGACGGGCGGCGCTTGGCCAGAACCGGTGCCAGTTTGTCGTTCATCTGGGTAAAGGCATCGACGGTAGTTTGCCAATCGATGCAGGCATCGGTAATCGAAACGCCGTATTGCAGGTCTTTTAGATCGGCAGGGACCTTCTGATTGCCCCAGCCAATATTGGATTCCACCATCAGGCCGATGATGGACGTATTGCCATCCAATATCTGGTTGGTCACGTTTTCAAGGACCAGGGGCTGAAGTGCCGGGTCCTTGTTCGAGTTGGCGTGGGAGCAGTCGATCATGATATTGGCGGAAAGGTTGGCTTTTTTCAGCTCTTTCTCGGCCAGGGCCACGCTCACGCTATCGTAGTTGGGCTTGCCGTTGCCGCCGCGCAGTACCACGTGACCATAGCCGTTCCCGCGGGTACGTATGATGGCGACTTGTCCCGACTGGTTGATGCCCAGAAAGTTGTGCGGGCTGGCGACGGATTGCAGCGCATTGATCGCCACGTCCAGGCTGCCGTCGGTACCGTTCTTGAAGCCGACCGGTGAAGACAGGCCAGAGGCCATCTCGCGGTGGGTTTGCGACTCGGTGGTACGCGCGCCGATAGCGGACCAGCTGATGCAGTCCTGAAGATACTGGGGGGAGATCGGGTCCAGGGCTTCGGTGGCCAGCGGCAAGCCGACCTCGGCAAGGTCGACCAGCAGCTTGCGGGCGATATGCAGGCCTTCGTCGATTTCGAACGAGTCGTTGATGTGCGGGTCGTTGATCAGGCCTTTCCAGCCGACGGTAGTGCGGGGCTTTTCAAAATACACCCGCATCACGATATACAGGCTGTCGCTGACCTCATCCGCCAGTTTGCGCAGGCGCTTGGCATAATCGAGGGCGGCATCGACATCGTGAATGGAGCAAGGGCCCACTACCATCAGCAAGCGCGGATCGCTGCCGTCCAGAATGCGCTGGATGGTATGACGACCCTCTATCACGGTGCGCTCGGCAGCATCGGTAAGCGGCACATCCTGCTTGAGGGTTTCCGGGGTGGTAAGTACGTCCTGGGCAAGGACGTTAAGATTGTTGACCTGCTGATCTGACATTGTGCTACCTGTGCGTGCGTGATGATCGATTAATGGCGCCTACTATCGCTTGTCAGCGCAGTAAAAATCAATTGTTGCGGAACTTGGCGAGGTAAATTGAAGTCAGCCGCTGGGTTTTGTTCAAGGGGTAAACGCTTGATGCGCCGTGCAGAACGCGTAACACTTAGCTATCAAAAGGCGATCACGTTACAGTGCCAATTCATGTCATTCGAATGATTAACCAATGCCCAAGGAACGTTATGTTGCTTGCTGTCAACACCCAGTGTATCGGGTTTAAAGGAAGAGTTACGCTCGGCGGTCACCGTCCGGGTGGGGGGAGCGTGTGAATGGGCACTCATGAAACAGACCAACAGCTCGTTGAACGTGCCCAAAAAGGCGATACACGCGCATTTGATCTGCTGGTCAAGAAATACCAGCATAAAATTATTGGCCTGATTGGGCGCTATGTCCATGACCATGCCGAAGTTCACGACGTTGCTCAAGAAGCCTTTATCAAGGCCTATCGGGCGCTGGGAAAGTTTCGCTCGGAAAGCGCCTTTTACACCTGGATGTATCGCATCGCGATCAACACGGCCAAAAATCACCTGGTGTCCCGTGGGCGGCGCCCACCCGGTAGCGATCTGGATATATCCGACGCCGAAATCGTCGACCAAAGCGGCCGCCTGGCGGATGCCGAGTCGCCTGAAGCATCGATTGCCCGTGACCAGCTCGAAGCTGCGGTTTACGAGGCGATCGAAAAGCTGCCGGATGATTTGCGCACCGCGATTACGCTGCGTGAGCTCGACGGGCTGGCCTACGAAGATATCGCCCAGGTGATGCAGTGCCCGGTAGGGACGGTGCGTTCGCGCATTTTTCGTGCTCGCGAAGCCGTTGACGAACATATTCGCCCACTGGTGTCCACGGCACGGAACAGCCGCGATGATTAATGGTCAATGTGGGTAGATTAAACGCTAATGGCGAAAAATGACTGATCACCGTGAACTGTTTGGTGCCATCATCGTCAAAGCCATTACATTCCCAATGGGAAGCGACAGTGAAGCAGCCGGTGAATCAGCGTAAAAGCAACCTATTACGATGGCATCAGCGCTTCTTCTCAACAGTGTGAGGGTGTGAAGTATGAGTCAAAACACACGGGAGTCACTTTCGGCATTAATGGATGGCGAAAGTGATGAGCTTGAATTGCGCCGAGTGTTGAAGGCACTACCGAACGATGATGATGCCGCTGATACCTGGCGACGCTACCATCTGGCGCGTAGCATGATGCGGCGCGAACGGGACGTGGACATGAGCGTTGACCTTTCCGCTGGTGTTATGGCGCGCCTGCAGGATGAACCCGCACCCACGTCGAAAGACGACTCGACGGCCACTCGCAGTGCTGGAAGCGTTTCCTTCGCGCGTGGCGCTGGCGTGGCAGCGGCGGTTTCGCTGATGGTGATTACCGGCGTTCAGTTCTTCGGCAACAGTGGCGTCACCGTCGATCAGAGCGGTAACGAAGGGGTGGCATCCAGCTCTGCGCCTGCTTCTAACCAGGTCCAGCCGGTCAATCTTGCCACGACACCGGCGGTCTCCGGTGGTCAGGCGGCGGGCGCTGGGCAAGCTGGGCAAAACGAGATGCCCATGTTCGAGCAGACCCCTTTCCGCATGAATGCTCAAGCCTCGGGTAGCGGGCTGATGAATGTCAGTGAAGGCGGCTTTGCCGGTCCTGGTTCTCAGCAAAGCGTGTCGGCCCAGCAGGGGACTAACATCGACATCGAGCAGCTACGCATGCTGCAGTCTTACCTTGAGCAGCAAACCCAAAGTGCAACGGGTCATCAAGCCGATCAAGGATCGACATTGATGCGGTCCGCCGGTGTGACAGAGCCCTTGGGCCAACGCTGATCAGCAAGCCGAGCGGCGAACATGGAAAGTGATAAATGGACGTTGAAAAGAGCCTCTCTCTATTTCAACGTCCATTTTTTATGGATACGGTTCTGGCGAGCGCTCCTTGGGCGATGACTGTGTGGCGAGGTGTATGGAGAGGGCAGTGATGCCGATATCAGCGAGCAAGACATTTATTGAGCGCCAGGCACGCGTGGTGGGCTACCACGACAAGGGAATTGTCGTCGAAGTGAGAGCATCGGCTGGCTGCACTCAATGTGCGAAGGGCCAAGGCTGTGGGGCGGGGCTTCTCTCGCGTCCCCGCGCGTGGCAGTTGGAAATAGACCTGCCGCCATCTTCCCGCGGAGAGCCCTTGCCCCCCGTGGACAGCGAGGTAACGGTGGCAATGCAAAAAGCCTCGATAACACAGTTGACGGGGTTGATCTATGGGTTGCCGCTTTTGATGGGGTTGGTGGTCGCCGCCATCGGGAGTGTGGTAAGTGATTCGACCTGGCTTGCCCCAGGGCTTTTTTTTGGTGTCTTGATGTGTGGCATGGTCGGCCTTAAATATGTGTTAGGTCAGCGAGCAGAGTTTTTCCGCCCGCAATTGATCGACGCACCGTGATGGATGGCTCGCTGCGAGCTGTATCAACTTGGCATGGTAGTGTTTTTAAGTAGGAGTTCTTGCATGAAGCGCTTAATGGTTTCCTCGACGTTGTGGGTCTGCTTTGTCTTATTGTTCGCTTTGGGGCAAAGCGCCCATGCCCGGGATCTGCCCGACTTTACCGGTCTCGTTGAAGACGCCGCGCCCGGTGTGGTCAATATTTCCACCAGCCGCACGGTGCAACGCGGCGGGCCTTCCTTTGACAATTTTGGCGGCCAAGAGATACCCGAGATATTTCGTCACTTCTTTGGCGATAATTTCGGTGATCGTTTCCCGTCACCTCCAGGTAGCGGTCGGGGGCGCACAGAAGAGCGCCAATCACTGGGCTCTGGCTTCATTATCAGTGAAGACGGCTACGTGATGACCAATGCTCACGTGGTGCAGGATGCCGATGAAATTCTGGTGCGTTTGAACGACCGCCGTGAGCTGACCGCCGAGCTTATCGGTAGTGACCCGCAAACCGATGTGGCGCTTTTGAAGGTGGAAGCAAGCGGTTTGCCCACGTTACAGCTCGGCGATTCCGACGCGCTTCGCGTTGGTGAGTGGGTGGCGGCGATAGGCTCGCCTTTCGGGTTCGACCATTCGGTGACCGCCGGCATTATCAGCGCGATCAACCGCACGCTTCCGCGGGATGCCTACGTGCCGTTCATTCAAACCGATGTGGCGATCAACCCCGGTAATTCCGGTGGCCCGCTGTTCAATCTCGATGGCGAAGTCATCGGTATCAACTCGCAGATATTCACGCGTAGCGGCGGGTTCATGGGCGTTTCCTTCGCCATCCCGATCAACGTCGCGATGGATGTGGCCGACCAGCTTCGCGAAGATGGGTACGTCAACCGTGGCTGGTTGGGGGTGATGATACAGCCCGTATCCCGTGACCTGGCCGAATCATTTGGCATGGAAGAGGCCGAGGGCGCGCTCATCGCTGACCTTGACCCCGAAGGGCCAGCGGCTAAAGGCGGGCTTCAGGCAGGCGATGTGATTCTCGAAGTCAACGGCGAAACCGTGGACCGCTCGAGCAGCCTGCCGCGTCTGATTGGCCGTGTCGCGCCGGGCAATGAAGTGGATCTGTTGCTGATGCGCGATGGAGAAGAGCGCAGCGAGTCGGTCGAGCTGGGTAGCTGGCCCAATGCTGAACAAGCGGCTGTACCATCGTCGTCCAACGATAGTCAGGTACGCCTGGGTGTTTCGGTGGCCGAAATTGACCAGGAAACCCGTGAGCAACTTAACCTGCAAGGCGGCGTCATCGTCCGTGAAGTAGCGCCCGGTAGCGTGGCAGCCCGCGCCGGTCTACGTGTGGGTGATGTGCTGGTGAGCCTGGACCATCGCAGTTTGACGTCGCCTGAAGAGCTGCGTCGCATTGTCGAGGAGTTGCCCACCGACCGAGCGATTCCGCTACGCCTCTATCGTGATGGACGCTCGCTCTTCGTGGCGCTGCGCTTTGAGTAACTGATTAACCTCTCTATAACGGCAGTCCGTTTTCACTAAGCGGGCTGTCGTTTTTTTTGCTCTTTCTTTTGCACATAGCACCGGGACCGTCGTAACGGTACAATGGCGTCAAATTTCTACTGCGTATACCACAGCAAGATTGTTAACCGTACATGGTTGCGTACATATACCGGATAAAAACGGCCAATGACCCAAGAAACAGTTAGCAAAATCAAGCACATCAGAAACTTCTCGATCATCGCGCACATTGATCACGGCAAATCCACCCTATCAGACCGGTTGATTCAAACCTGTGGTGGATTAACCGAGCGCGAATTGAAAGAACAAGTGCTTGACTCGATGGATATCGAACGCGAGCGTGGCATTACCATCAAGGCTCAGTCGGTCACCCTGGACTACACCGCGTCCGACGGGCAGGTCTACCAGCTCAACTTTATCGATACGCCCGGCCACGTCGACTTTTCTTATGAAGTGTCTCGCTCGCTTTACGCCTGCGAGGGCGCGCTGCTGGTTGTCGATGCCGCTCAGGGGGTGGAAGCCCAATCGGTTGCCAACTGCTACACCGCCGTTGAACAGGGGCTGGAAGTCTTGCCGGTGCTGAATAAAATCGACTTGCCCCAGGCCGACCCCGATCGGGTGGCTCAGGAAGTCGAGGAGATCATCGGCATCGATGCGACCGATGCCTGTCAGGTGTCCGCTAAAAGCGGGCTTGGCATCGATGAGCTGTTAGAACGTCTGGTACGCGATATACCGCCCCCCAAAGGCGACCCTGACGCCCCCTTGCAGGCGCTGATTATCGACTCGTGGTTCGATAACTACCTTGGGGTTGTGTCCTTGGTTCGGCTTTTTGACGGCACGCTGCGCAAAGGCGACAAGATCCGCATCAATTCCACAAACAGGGATTGGAATACCACTGAAGTGGGCATTTTTACGCCGCTGCGCAAGCAGACCGATATTCTGCGTGCTGGTGAAGTGGGCTTTATCGTAGCGGGTATCAAAGACATTCACGGTGCTCCTGTGGGTGATACCATCACGCATACCAAAACACCGGATGTGCCCAGGCTGCCAGGCTTTAAAAAGGTCAAGCCGCAGGTGTATGCCGGTATATTCACCGTCAATTCCGATGACTATGAAGATTTTCGCGATGCGTTGGAAAAGCTGGCACTCAACGATGCGTCGCTCGAATACGAACCGGAAAATTCAGACGCGCTCGGTTTCGGTTTCCGGGTGGGGTTTCTTGGCACCCTCCACATGGAGATCATCCAGGAGCGCCTGGAACGTGAATACGATCTGGACCTGCTGACCACCGCCCCCACGGTGGTCTACGAGCTGTCCATGAAAAATGGCGATCTCCTTTACGTATCGAACCCCTCCAAGCTGCCCGACATGGCCGACGTCGAGCAGATGCGCGAACCCGTTGTGCGGGCAAGCATTCTGGTACCCCAGGAATTTGTCGGGAATGTGATTTCCGAGTGTGAACTGCGCCGCGGCACCCAGCTGGACATGCAGTTTCTCGGCAACCAGATCCAATTGACCTACGAATTACCGATGTCTGAAGTCGTGATGGACTTTTTTGATCGGTTGAAGTCTATTTCACGTGGTTACGCGTCGCTTGAATATAATTTTGAGCGTTTTGAAATGGCCCATCTGGCTCGCCTGGACGTGCTGATTAACGGTGATAAAGTGGACGCCCTCGCGGTGATTATTCACCGCGATCACGCCCACTCGCGTGGTCGACTGCTGGTGGAAAAAATGAAAGAGCTGATTCCCCGGCAAATGTATGACGTGGCGATTCAGGCCGCTATCGGGGGGCAGGTGGTGGCGCGCTCTACTGTCAAAGCACTGCGCAAAAACGTGACGGCAAAATGTTACGGCGGTGATGTCAGCCGTAAGAAAAAGCTGCTGGAAAAACAGAAAGCGGGTAAGAAACGCATGAAGCAGGTCGGTCGGGTGGAGATCCCCCAGGAAGCCTTCCTTGCTGTACTCAAGGTTAACGACTAAGGAAGACGTCCACCCATGGATTTTGCATTACTGCTGGTACTTGCCGTTGCGCTTTCTGGCGTTATCTATTTGCTGGATGTGGTCTGGCTGCGTCCCAGGCGTCAGGAGCGTGTCGAGCGCGCCGACGCCAGCACCCAGGAAGGGCTGGACCCGGCCACCCGTGAAAAGCTGCTTAAAGAGCCATGGCCGGTCGATTATTCGCGCTCATTCTTCCCGGTATTGCTGGTCGTGCTGGTGGTGCGCAGCTTTGTCGTTGAGCCGTTTCAAATTCCTTCCGGGTCGATGCGTCCGACGCTTGAAGTGGGCGACTTCATTCTGGTCAACAAGTTCGCTTATGGCCTGCGTCTACCGGTCGTCAACACGCGGTTCCTTGAAGTCGATGACCCTGAGCGGGGCGATGTCATGGTGTTTCGCTTCCCTGAAGAGCCTTCGGTCAACTTCATCAAGCGCGTGGTAGGCCTGCCTGGTGACCGGATTCGCTATGAAGACAAGCAGCTGTTCATCAATGGCGAACCGGTTCCCAAGGAACTGATGGAAGAGAGCGCCAGCCAGCAGCCGCTATTTGAAGAGCGTCTAGGTGACGTTGAGCATTATATCTATAACAACCCCCGTGATCCCGGGCCGCAGATGCGTGAGGTGGAGGTGCCCGAAGGTCACTATTTCACCATGGGCGACAACCGCGACCACTCCAATGACAGCCGTTACTGGGGGTTTGTGCCTGAAGACAATATTGTCGGGCGCGCCTTCGCCGTCTGGATGCACTGGGATGGCGGGCTGCCGAGCTTTACCGACGTACGCCGCATCGAGTAATGAAACCAATCGTCATGTATAACCATTTATTTTTAGTCAACGTCAATGACGTAGGGGCCCCGTGAGTACTTCGTTAACCGCTTTTTGCCGACGCATTGGTCATACCTTCGGTGATCTTACACTGATAGAGCTGGCCATGACCCACCGCAGTTATGGCGGTCGCAATAATGAGCGCCTGGAATTTCTGGGCGATTCCATCGTCAATTTCGTGATTGCGGAAGCGCTCTATGAGCGCTTTCCCCAGGCCCGTGAAGGTCAGCTATCGCGCCTGAGGGCGCGCCTGGTCAAAGGGCAGACGCTGGCTGAACTGGCCAGGGAAATGACGTTTGGCGAGTGCTTGCGGTTAGGTTCAGGCGAAATGAAAAGCGGCGGGCATCGCCGGGAATCGATCCTGGCGGATGCGGTAGAAGCGGTGATCGGTGCCATCTATTTGGATGCAGGCATGGATGCCGTTCGCGAGCGGGTCCTGTCGTGGTACGCCGAACGGCTGGCGGGTATCTCGCTGCAGGACACCCAGAAAGACCCCAAAACACGGCTGCAGGAATTCCTTCAGTCGCGACAGGCGGCGCTACCCCGCTACGAAGTGGTTAGCGTCAAGGGGGAGGCTCATGCCCAGATGTTCACTGTGGAATGTTACATTGATCTGCTGAGCGAGCACACGACAGGCAAAGGCCCCAGCCGTCGCCACGCAGAACAGCAAGCCGCTGAAGAAGCGCTTGCCCACCTTGAAAAACGTCCTGGAGACAATGCATGAGCCAGTCCTGTGGATTCGTTGCGATTGTCGGCCGCCCCAACGTCGGCAAATCCACCTTGATGAACCGTATTCTGGGGCAGAAAATTTCGATTACCTCCCGGCGGCCGCAGACCACACGCCACCAGGTGATGGGGATCAAGACGGAAGGCGACGCCCAGTTTATCTACGTCGATACGCCGGGCATGCATATCATGTCCAAGGATCGCAATAAAGCCATCAACCGGTTCATGAACCAGGCGGCGACCCAGGCCCTACGGGACGTTGACTGCGTGGTGTTCATTATTGACCGCACCCGCTGGACCGATGAAGACCAGGCGGTGCTTAAACGCCTTGAACACGTCAAGGCGCCTATCATTCTCGCGGTCAACAAGGTGGATCGACTCAACGACAAAGGTGACCTGCTGCCTTGGCTTGCCGAGGTTGGCGCGCGCCGGGAATTTGCCGCCATTGTGCCCATTTCCGCCAAGCACGGCACCCAGGTGGATACCCTCGAAGAAGAGGTTGCCAAATATCTTCCTGAAAGCATTCACTATTTCCCCGAAGACCAGATTACCGACCGTAGCCTGCGGTTCATGGCGGCTGAGCTGGTGCGGGAAAAAGTCATGCGCCAGTTGGGTGACGAGTTGCCCTATCAGATGACCGTGGAAATTGAAGAATTTCGCGAAACCGAACGCGTGACCCATATCAGTGCGCTGATTCTGGTGGAACGTCAGGGGCAGAAAGTCATTTTGATTGGTGAAAACGGCGAGCGCATCAAGAGCATTGGTCGTGAGGCGCGCCTGGACATGGAGCGTGCGCTGGGAACCAAAGTCATGCTGAACCTGTGGGTCAAGGTAAAGCGCGGCTGGTCAGACGATGAACGCGCGCTTAAGAGCCTGGGCTACGATCTCGATTGAGCATGGCAATGTCGGCGGAGCCGGCCTTCCTGCTGCACCGAAGGCCATACCGCGAAACCAGTGCGCTGGTGGATCTGTTGACACTCCACCATGGCCGCATCCGAGCGGTCGCCCAGGGCGGTCAGCGACCCACGTCAAAATCGCGTCAGCGGCTCCAGCCTTTTACCCCCCTTCATGTGACCTGGCGGGGCGAACGTGAGCTCAAGCGGCTGCACCTGATGGAGTCGCGGGGAGCAACAGCGCTGCTGGCTGGGGAGGGCCTGCTGTGCGGGTTTTACGCCAACGAGATTGCGACTCGCCTGCTGCCGCTGGAACTGCCCGCAGGCAATGTCTTTGCCTTTTACACCGCCTTGCTGGAGGCGCTGCCGATGCCTGCCGCCCGTGCGCTGGCGCTGCGCCGTTACGAATGGTCACTGCTGGAGGTCCTGGACGCCACGCCACGCTTCTGCACCCCTGACGGTGGCGCGCTCGACCCTCAGGCCCAGTACCGATTCGATGCCGCCAGCCGGGCGTTCATCCCGGCCGCCAAAGGGCTGGACGGTCGCACCCTACGCTATATTGATCAACATGACTGGCAGGAACCGACGCTTGCCAACGCGTTGAAGGCCGTCATGCGCGCCGCGCTGGCGCCGCATCTGGGGACCACTGCATTACGCTCCCGGGAATTGATGCGCGATCTTGCCCAGCGTCGCCAACGTTAGGTAATCATCCTTTATAAAACTGGAGGCCATTTATGCATCCCCCCCGGATACTGTTAGGCGTCAACATCGATCATATTGCCACGCTGCGTCAGGCACGCGGCACCCGCTATCCGGATCCCGTTCAGGCCGCGCTGTTAGCCGAAGAGTCGGGCGCCGACGGCATTACCGTGCACCTGCGCGAAGATCGGCGCCATATCCAACTGCGCGACGTGAAGCTGCTGGCCGAGGTGCTCAATACGCGCATGAACCTGGAGATGGCGGTCACGGAAGAGATGCTGACGCTGGCCGAGGACATTCGTCCGGCCCATGTATGCCTGGTCCCCGAGAAGCGCGAAGAATTGACCACGGAAGGCGGTCTCGACGTGGTGGGAGGCTTCGACGCCGTGGCCAGTGCCTGCCAGCGACTGGCGGCAGCCGGTTGCGAAGTGTCGTTATTTATCGATCCTGACGCGGACCAGATCGACGCAGCGCAGCGGGCGGGCGCACCGGTCATTGAGTTGCACACCGGAGCGTATGCCGAGGCGCACCCCGGCAGCGAGACAGCCACGGCCGAGTACCAGCGGTTAACCGCTGCCGCCACGCATGCGGTATCGCTTGGGCTTGTGGTCAATGCCGGTCATGGGTTGCATTACCACAATGTGGAAGCCATCGCGGCGTTGCCGGGTATCAACGAGTTGAATATCGGTCACGCGATTATCGCACGTGCGCTGTTTGTAGGCCTGAAAGATGCCGTTGCCGACATGAAGCGGTTGATTATCGCGGGTCAGGAAGCCGGTCTGATGGCGGCGCTGGATGCCCATGATCATGAACACGAGGAGCAGCACGGTCATGGGCATGATGGCTGCTGTGGGCACTGATCCGTGATCGTCGGTATTGGCTCCGATATCGCCCGGATCGAGCGTTTTGAGCGGGCCTTGGAGCGTCACGGACCGCGTTTCGCGCTGCGTATCCTGGGCCCTGAAGAGCACGCCGTGTGGCAGCAGAAAGCCCATCCGGTCGCCTTTCTGGCCAAGCGGTTTGCGGCCAAAGAGGCCTTTGTCAAGGCGCTGGGCCTGGGGTTGCGGCATGGGCTTCAGTGGCGCGATATCCAGGTGTTCAACGATGCGCTGGGCAAACCCTACTTCGACCTCCAGGGGACGGCTGCCGAGAAAGCGTCAGTCGCCGGGGTGAACGCCTTGCACATCACGTTAAGCGATGAAGATGCCTATGCCATTGCTTTTGTGGTCCTGGAAAGCTAAGTGGTCCTGCAAAGCTAAGTGATCTTGGAAAGCTAAGTGGTCTTGGAAAGCTAGGTCGTCCTAGCCAAGCGTGCCCCGCTGGGCAATGAGTTTGTCCATGGCCCGGTAAAGGTCGTTGATGAGGCTTTCCGCGTGGTCCAGCCCGCTGGTGCGCAGCCGTGTCTCCAGGGTCTCGACAATCAGTGCCAACTCGGGGGTCCCGCAGTAGCGGCTGGCGCCGTTCAGGTCGTGGACGCTGTCCAGCAGCGCCTCGATGTTGCGCTGCTGATAGGCAGCCTCCATGGCTTGCCGTGTGGCGGGCAGGCTGTCGATCAGGCGCTTGATCTGGGCCCGTGCAATGTCATCCTTGCCCCCGGCCAGGCGCGCACCCAGCGTCAGGTCGATCACCGGTAAGGTGGCGGATGTGGATGTTTCGCTGGGCGGTTTTTTAGTTGGCTGGGGCGCTGAATCCGGCGTGTCAATGCCCAGGAACCGGTTGAGCAACTGGTTCAAGTCATGCTCGTCGATCGGCTTGACAATCACGTCGTCCAGCCCTTCGGCCAGCCAGCGTTGACGTTCACTGTTCAACGCGTGCGCGGTCACCGCAATGATCGGACAGCGACTCCAGGCATTGCTGATGCGTCGCAGCGTCCGGGTGGCTTGCACGCCATCCATCTCCGGCATGCGGATATCCATGAGTACCATGTCGAACGTCTGCTCCCGACCCATCTCGATCGCTTCATGGCCACTTGCCGCCATGGTAATGTGCCTGTCGGGCCCCTCCAATAATGCACTCAGCAGTTGCCGGTTGGAGGTATTGTCGTCGACGACCAATAATCGATACCCCTCATTGGCAGCAGGTAACGCCGGAAGAGGCGCACTTTGGAGGGCGCGGGTTTCGCTGACCGGTACCAATAGGTGCGTCAGCGAGGCAGCCAGTTGCGAGCGGGTAAATGGCTTGCAAAGCAGCTCGCCTTTGAACGGAAAATCGAGTTTAGGCAGTTCAAAGCTTGATCCGTTTACCAGCACCAGTGCGGGGCACTCGGCGGCACGGATGATGCCCTGCCAGTGGCTGAGTGCCTTGGGCTGTAGATCATCCTGGTCAAGACTGATGAGCAGCAAATCGCAGGCAGCGTTCCCGGACAGCGCAACCGGCATTGCGCCCCAGCGTTCCAGCAGGTGATCCAGTACATTCCTGGTGGTGGTGTGGGGTTCGTGAACGCCGACGATCGGGCCGTCAAGGTGCAGCTCTGGGCTGCGTTCGCCGGCGTGGGTGGCCTGGAGGGGCAGGGTGAAAGAGAACGTCGAGCCTTTATTGAGTTCGCTCTCGACGCTGATCTCGCCCCCCATGCGGTGAATGAGCTGACGACAGATGGTCAAGCCGAGCCCGCTGCCGCCAAACTGCCGGGGGTGGCTGGGTTCGGCCTGGGAAAAGGCACTGAACAGCTGTTGCTGGTGCTCTTCGCTCAGGCCAATGCCTGTATCGCTGACGCTGATATTCAGCACGACATGCTTACCCGCGTAGTGCTCCAGCATGACCCTGACGACCACATCGCCCTGCTGGGTAAACTTGAGGGCATTGCTGAGCAGGTTGTTGAGCACCTGGTGGAGCCTGAGCGGGTCGCCGCTGAGTGGTGTGGGGACATCGTCGTACACCATGGCCACCAGGTGGAGGTGTTTACGTTGAGCCTCGGGAGCATGCAGGCCGAGCACCTCATCAACCAGGGTCACGATGTCGATGTCGGCTTCTTCCAGGGTTAGCCGGTTGGCTTCCAGCTTGGAAAAGTCGAGGACATCGTTGACCAGCATGAGCAGGTTATCGCAGGCCCTGTGCACGTGCTGCAACCAATCGCGCTGGCGGTCATCCAGGGACGAACGGCCCAGCAGTCGACAGAATCCGATGATTCCGTTCAGCGGCGTACGGATCTCGTGACTCATGTTGGCGAGAAACTCGGACTTCACCGTATTGGCACGCACCGCGCTACGGTGGGCCAGGTCGAGCTTGATATTCTGCTCTTCGATGGTCTCCATGGATTCCTGGAGTTCGCTGGTCGCCTGTTCGATTTGCGCTTGCATGTCATGTTTGGCGCTTTGGAGGTGATGGGCCAGCGCATTGATCTGTTGGGCCAACTGGTTCAGTTCGACGGCGTTATGTGACATCGCCGTTTGCTCATAATCCCCCCGCGACAGGCGATAAAGTGCATGATTTGCCTCTTCGATCGGCCGCGTGACATAGCGGCTGATCGCAAAGGCAATCAAGAACAGGCAGAGCCCGAGCAGCATGCCTCCCAGGCTTAAACTGGCAATCATCTGATAGCGGGCAAGGTTTAGTGAGTAGGTGTCTATCGTGGCCTCGAGCCACCCCGCTCGTGTGGGAGATTCGTTACCGGTTGTCGGCGCTTCCAGGGGAACTTGCAAGCGCCATCCATCATCAGTGGTGACCAGCTGTGTGGTATTGGGATATGACGAGAGCGATGATGCTGAGTTGGTGCGTCCGCGCACCAGCAGACGGTTGTTCTGGTTATCGAAGATGGTGACTGAGCTGACGCTCTGCTGCGCCAGGAAAGTGCCAACATGGGTGTCCAGCTGATCAATATCTGTCTCTAGCAGTGCCTCCGCCATGCGAGGGGCCAGGGAGTGGCTGGCGCTTACAATGCGCTCCTCCAGCAGCGCGTGGGCTTTTTGGTCGTTTTGGATGACGAGCAGTATCGCCATGCAGGCATAGACCACGAGCGGAAGGCCAAGCAGCGCAAAAAGAAGTCGCGTGTTCAAAGACATGAAAGCAGCCTGCTGATTCAAGAGGGTTACCTGTCCAGTGTACGTTAGCACCGATATAATGTAGGTAACGATCACGATAAGGAATTGATGCGATGGATTATCCCACGTTAGAAGAGGTGGTTGGCAACACGCCGTTGGTGCGTCTGAAGCGCATCAGCGCGGGGCGCAACAATACCCTCCTGGCGAAACTGGAAGGTAACAACCCGGCGGGGTCGGTGAAAGACCGGCCCGCGTTGTCGATGCTCAGTGAGGCAGAAGCACGCGGTGATATCACCCCCGGCGACACCCTGATCGAAGCCACATCGGGCAATACCGGGATTGCCCTGGCGATGGCTGCTGCCATCAAGGGCTATCGCATGGTGCTGATAATGCCCGAGAGCGCCTCCGAGGAACGCAGGCAGGCCATGGCCGCCTTCGGCGCGGAGCTGGTGTCGGCAAGCAAGGAAGGCGGTATGGAAGAAGCGCGGGATATTGCCGACGGCATGATCGCTCGGGGTGAGGGCAAGCCGCTCAACCAGTTCGCCAACCCGGACAATCCGCTGGCCCACTATCGGACGACAGGCCCTGAAGTCTGGCGGCAGACGGGCGGCGAAGTAACCCATTTTGTCAGCTCCATGGGGACAACCGGCACCATCATGGGGGTATCGCGCTATCTGAAAGAGCAGAATCCGGCGATTCAGATTGTCGGCCTGCAGCCCGCCGACGGGGCGAGCATCCCAGGGATCCGGCGCTGGCCGCAGGAATATCTGCCCGCCATCTTTGAAGCCCCGCGGGTGGATACCACCCTGGATATTGCCCAGCATGAAGCCGAAGAGCACATGCGGCGCCTGGCGCGTGAAGAGGGGATCTTCGCGGGCGTCTCCTCGGGGGGGAGCCTGGCAGGGGCGCTGCGTATTGCCGAGCAGGTAGAAAATGCCGTGATCGTGTTTATCGTCTGCGACCGGGGAGATCGCTACCTCTCCACGGGCTTGTTTGCCCCGGAGGTATAGATGGCCATGTTGGGAAAACGGCGACCGCCGCGCCCCGCGTCGGGGCATTCCGGGCTGGCACGCCAACCCGCGGCAAAATCGTCGAATCAGGCGCCGCAAGCGACAAGCGCGCTGGTGGTAGAGCGCCTGGCGCATGACGGACGCGGGGTGGCTCACAACGCCGAGGGCAAAACGGTCTTTATCGACCAGGCACTACCCGGCGAGCACCTCGAAGTTGCGGTTCACCAGACACGCAAGCGCTATGACGAAGCCCACGTCAAACAACGGCTGACCTCCGCGGCGCAGCGTGTTTCGCCGCCTTGCCCGCATTTCAGCCATTGCGGCGGCTGCGATTTGCAGCACATGACCGTGGCCTCGCAGCGCGAGCATAAAAGGGAAGTAGTGCGTGATTTAATGGCTCGCCAGGGAATCGAGCTGGGCGAGGTCGAATCGCTGCACGATGATGTGCAGGGCTACCGCCGCCGTGCACGCCTGGGCGTCAAAGTCGATGGCGACGGCCATGCCCTGTTAGGCTTTCGAGCGGCCCACTCTCACAGACTGATCGACATCGAACGCTGTATCGTCCTGGTCGATGGCCTGCAAGCGCTGATCGCTCCGTTGCGCGAGCTGTTGGCAACGCTGGATGCGCCGCGCCAGGTGGGCCACATCGAATTGCTGGCGACCGACAGTCAGCGGGTGGTTCTGGTTCGTCAATTGAAAGCCAATCCGGCGGACGCCGAGCGCTGGCAGGCGTTTGCTGATCATCATCACGTCGCTTTGGGTACCTGGTTGGGGCGTGAGAGCCCGACGCTGCACTGGCATGGTGCGCCGCCGGTACTGGAAGAGACCCTCGATATACCTGATGGAAAGGCGTTGACGCTGCATTTTGCGCCCGGTGACTTTCTACAGGTCAACGCCGCCGTGAACCAGCAGATGGTCGATACCGCCATGCGCTGGCTGGCACCTTCTCCCGGCCAACGGACGATGGACCTGTTTGCCGGTATCGGTAACTTCAGTCTGCCAATGGCCGCGGCCGGGGCGGAGGTACATGCCGTGGAAGGCAGTCCTGCCATGGTCGAGCGCCTTGCGGATAATGCCCATCTAAACCGACTTGATGTGACGGGCCAGCAGGCGGATCTGAGCGATCCGGATACCGTCGCCTCGCTGCTCGAGGCTGTGGATCTGCAGGCACTGGTGCTCGACCCGCCACGCAGTGGGGCCGAGGTCATTTGCCAAGCGCTGGCACGCAGTCCGGTTGCCAGGGTAATGTATATTTCCTGTGATCCCGCCACGCTTGCCCGTGATGCGGCACACCTTGTGCATGCAGGTTACCGCATCAATCACGTCGCAGTGGCCGACATGTTCATGCACACTGCACATATGGAAACGCTGATGCTGTTTGAACACACAAAGTGTGCCTAAAACGTCGTTAGCCTCGGCAGCGGTATCGCAAACCGCTGCCTCGAATGGATGAGAATCGTCATGGTAAAAGTGCGTGAAGACCAGCCGCTAACCGACAGCGGAACGGTGGACTTGCAGAAATGGTTATCTCGCCTGCAAGAAGACGTGCGTCTTCCCGAACCCGAGCGTTTGCGCGAGGCCTGTGAGCTTGCTCAAACCCTGGAGCTCGATGCGCCCAGGTCGCACCGTGTGTGGCTGACGCCGGGGTCCAGCTTCCGCATGGGCCTTGAAATGGCCGACATCCTGGGGGAACTCAAGCTCGACCAGTCAACGCTTGAAGCCGCGGTGCTCTACCGTGCGGTGCGTGAAGGCCTGTTGAGCCTGGAGGGGGTTACCAAGCGCTTTGGCAATGAGGTGGCCAACCTCATCGACGGTGTCTTGCAGATGGCCGCAATCAGCTATCCGCTGGCCCCCAACCATGGCATGGGTCAGCACAACCAGCAGGAAAACCTGCGCAAGATGCTGGTCAATATGGTCGGCGATGTGCGCGTGGCGCTGATCAAAATTGCCGAGCGTACCTGTGCCCTGCGCCAGGTCAAAGATGCGCCCCGGGAAAAGTGCCAACAGGTCGCCCGGGAAGTGGCCGATATCTACGCGCCGCTGGCGCACCGTCTGGGTATCGGGCAGCTCAAGTGGGAGCTGGAAGACCTGTCGTTTCGTTACCTCCACGAAGAAGAATACAAAGCGATTGCCAAGCTGCTGGCAGAAAAGCGCCTCGACCGGGACCGCTATATCAACGATGTGGTCGAGACCTTGAAAGGCTTGATGGAAGCTCAGAACATCCATCATTACGATGTTGATGGGCGCGCCAAGCACATCTATTCGATCTGGCGCAAAATGAAGCGCAAACGGATCGATTTCTCCCAGGTTCATGACGTGCGCGCCGTGCGTATTCTGGTCCCCGAAGTGACCGACTGCTACACGGTATTGGGCATCGTCCATTCCCGTTGGCATCACGTACCCAACGAGTTTGACGACTACATCGCCAACCCCAAGAAAAACGGCTACCAGTCACTGCACACGGCCGTGATGGGGCCGGAAAACAAGGTGCTGGAAATTCAGATTCGCACCTTTGCGATGCACGACGAAGCTGAGCTTGGCGTCTGTGCCCATTGGCGCTACAAGGGCCACGATACCAACGCCAAAAGCCGCAGCTACGAAGAAAAGATCGCCTGGTTGCGCCAGGTGCTCGAATGGCAGGACGAGGTGGGCGGCTTTGGCGACCTGCGCGAAGGGCTTTCAAGCGATGTCGCCCCGGATCGTATCTATGTGTTTACCCCCGATGGTCATGTCATCGACCTGCCGCGGATCGCCACGCCTATCGATTTTGCCTATCGGGTGCACACTGAAATTGGACACCGCTGCCGCGGGGCCAAGGTCAATGGCCGTATCGTGCCGCTTACCTACAAGCTGAAATCCGGTCAGCAGGTCGAGATCCTTACCGCGACGAAAGGCGGGCCAAGCCGGGACTGGCTTAACCCAAGCCTTGGCTATGTGCGCACCTCCCGGGCCCGGGCGAAGATCCAGGCCTGGTTCAAGTACCAGGCACGCGACCAGAACCTGGAGGAAGGGCGCGTTCTGTTTGATCGCGAAATGCGCCGCCTGGATGTCGACGGGCTCGATCTGCCCAAGCTGGCCAAAGCGGTTAATTACCAGACACCGGATGACATGTACGCCGCACTGGGGGCGGGTGACTTGCGTATCGGACAGGTGCTTCACCAGGCCCAGCAGCTGTTTGGTGAAACCGATGACCAGGAACAGCTCGACCGACTGCTCGCCAAGCCCAAGCCCAAGCGCCAGTCCAGCAAGGCGACCAAAAGTGACATTACCGTGCTGGGGGTCGGCAACCTGAAAACCAGCATGGCCAACTGCTGTCGGCCGGTTCCCGGCGAGCCTATCGTCGGTTTCATTACCCAGGGTCGCGGCGTGACGGTGCATCGCCAGGACTGCAGCAATATCCTGCAATTGCGCCTGGACGAACCCCAGCGCATTATTGAAGTCGAGTGGGGCGAGCGCGCCGAGACGCGCTATCCGGTGACCATCGAGATCCAGGCCTGGGACCGTTCGGGCCTGTTGCGCGACGTCACGGGCCTGTTGGGCAACGAAAAAGTCAACGTGCTGGCGGTGAACACGCTGACCGACACCGACGAAGGCATTGCCCGGCTGCGTATTACCCTGGAAGTCGATGGCCTGGAAGCGCTGGGGCGGCTTTTCTCGCGTATTCAGCAATTGCCCAATGTGACCGAGGTGCGTCGCCTGCGCGACACCGATCCGGACAAGACAACGCGGGGAGGCGGGGCCTGATGCGATATTCGCTGGATGATTTGCTAACCCTGATGCAGGTACTGCGTGACCACGAACAGGGTTGCCCCTGGGATATCAAGCAGGACTGGGACAGCATTGTGCCCCACACCCTTGAAGAAGCGTATGAGGTGGCCGATGCCATCGAACGACGCGCTTTTGACGAGCTGCCCGGCGAGCTGGGTGACCTGTTGTTTCAAGTGGTTTACTACGCCCAGTTCGGAGCGGAAGAGCAGCGCTTCGACTTCCACGACATTGTCGATACGCTAACGGCCAAGATGCTGCGTCGCCACCCGCATGTCTTTCCCGATGGCACCTTGAGTTCACGTCGCCCACCGGGGGTAAGTGCCGAGGATGTGCAGACCCAGCAGGTGAATAGCCGCTGGGAATCGTTAAAAGCCGCAGAGCGTGATGAAAGGGCAGGTGCCGACAGCGCCAGTGCGGCTGCCTCGGTGCTTGACGACGTGCCACGCACCCTGCCAGCGCTCAGCCGAGCGGCCAAGCTTTCCAAACGCGCGGCACGCGTAGGCTTTGACTGGCCGGATTCGCAGGGCGTGCTGGCCAAGATCCGCGAAGAGCTCGATGAAGTGGAAGAGGCCCTCGCCGCTGGCGACAGCGTCCACGCTCAGGAAGAAGTGGGCGACCTATTGTTTGCCGTCACTAATTTAGCACGCACCATGGGTGCCAACCCCGAGCAGTGCCTGCGTAACACCAATGCCAAATTCGAACGCCGCTTTCGTTTTGTCGAGCGTGAGCTGGAAGCGGCGGGGCGGCCATTGACGGATGCCTCTCTAGACGAGATGGAAAGTCACTGGTTGGCGGCCAAAGCCGAAGAAACCCATTGATTGAATTCCGCGACCCCTGCAAGGAGGCCACGCCATGAGTCATGACCTACACGAATCGCTACGCGATAACGTGCGTATTCTGGGCGACAGCCTGGGGCGAACCATTGCCGATGATCTAGGCCAATCGTTTGTCGATAAAATCGAAACCATTCGCGCCCACGCCAAGCAGGGACGGCAGGGTGATTCGCTACAGCAACGCAACTTGATCGAATACCTGCGCCAACTGCCCGAGCAGGATTTGCTGCCCGTCACCCGTGCCTTTAACCAGTTTCTCAACCTCGCCAACATTGCCGAGCAGCACTATCGGGCGCGTTTCCGCCGCGTTGAAGACTATAAGCCAGGCTCGCAGCCGGTGCTTGGCGAGCTGCTCAAACGCGCCGAGCAGGCAGGCAACTCGCCGCGCAAGCTGGTCGAGAGCCTTGCCAATATGCGGGTTGAGCTGGTGCTCACCGCGCACCCCACCGAAGTCATTCGACGCACGCTGATTCAAAAGTACGATGCCATCGATGACTGCCTGACGGCCATTGAAGGCTCTGATGACTACCCGGAGCGTGGTGCCCGCGCCCAGGGGCGGCTGGAGGAGTTGATCAGCCAGGCCTGGCACACCGACGAGATCCGCCACGAGCGGCCCACTCCGGTGGATGAAGCCAAGTGGGGCTTTGCCGTGATTGAAAATTCGCTGTGGCAGGCGGTGCCTGACTTTCACCGGGATCTCGACAACCTGCTGCTGGAAACGGCCGGCGAACGTCTACCGCTGGATGCTGCGCCCATTCGCTATGCCTCCTGGATGGGGGGTGACCGGGATGGCAACCCGAATGTCACGGCAAAGGTCACCAAGGAAGTGCTTTTGTTGGGCCGTTGGATGGCGGCGGACCTTTACCTGCGCGACCTTGAACAGCTCAAGACCGAACTCTCCATGTGGAAGGCCAATAGTGCCCTCAAGGCTGAGGCGGGCGATGTGGCCGAGCCTTACCGCGAAGTACTTAAACGCCTGCTGGCGAAAATGGAGTCCACCCGCGACTGGGCCAAGGCCGAACTGGAAGGGCGGAGCCATGACGGCGGGGCGATTATCGAAACCCGCGATCAGCTGTATGCCCCCTTGCTGGCCTGCTATCGCTCACTGTGCGACGTAGGCCTGGATACCATCGCCAATGGCGCGCTACTGGACACCCTGCGCCGCGTCGCGGTCTTCGGCGTCACGCTGACCAAGCTAGACCTTCGCCAGGAAGCCAGCCGTCATGCCCAGGTCATGGAAGAACTGACGGATACCCTGAATCTTGGCCACTATCGCGAGTGGGATGAAGCCCAGCGTCAGGAATTTTTACTGGCTGAACTTGAATCGCGGCGGCCGCTGATCCCGCGCCGCTGGGAGTGTTCGGCGGAGTCCCGCGAGGTGCTGGATACCTTCAAGGTGATCGCCCAGGAGCACTCTGAAGCACTGGGTACCTATATCATCTCCATGGCCGCTGAACCCTCCGATGTGCTTACCGTGGCGCTGTTGATGAAGGAAACCGGTGGCAACGTGACGCTGCCCATCGCGCCGCTGTTCGAAACCCTTAACGACCTGGATCATGCAGGCGACGTGATCGACCAGCTCTTGGCGCTGCCGGGCTATCGCAAGCTGATGCGCAAGGGCCAGGAGGTGATGATCGGCTATTCAGACTCTGCCAAGGATGCCGGGCAGCTGGCCGCCGCCTGGGCGCAGTACCGGGCCCAGGAGTCGCTGGTCAATGTGTGCGAGCGCCACTGTGTCGACCTGACCCTGTTCCATGGCCGTGGTGGCACCGTTGGTCGTGGCGGCGGCCCCGCCCACGCGGCGATTCTTTCCCAGCCGCCGGGGTCGGTGAACGGCAGTTTAAGGGTGACCGAACAGGGCGAGATGATTCGCTTCAAGTTTGGCCAGCCCGATATTGCGCTTCGTTCCATGGAGATTTATGCCTGTGCCGTGCTTGAAGCCACGCTGCTGCCGCCGAGAGCACCGGAGCCACACTGGCGCGAAGAGATGGACCAGCTTTCCAGCGTCGCCCACGCCGCCTATGTCGGCGTTGTGCGCGAAGACCCGGATTTTGTACCCTACTTCCGTTCGGTGACGCCGGAAGGCGCGCTGGGCAGGCTACCGCTGGGCTCCCGGCCAACCAAGCGCCGCCAGGACGGTGGGGTGGAAACCCTGCGGGCGATTCCGTGGATTTTCGCCTGGACGCAAATTCGCCTGATGCTGCCCGCGTGGCTGGGTAGCGGCGAGGCGTTCTCGCGTCGGCTTGAGCAGCCGGGCGGGCGCGAGGTGCTGCAGGAAATGCGCAACGAGTGGCCGTTCTTCGGCACCTACCTCGATATGCTGGAAATGCTGCTGGCCAAGGCCGACGTGGCGATTGCCGCCTATTACGAGCACCGCTTGGTGGATGAGCCCTCGTTGAAGGCATTGGGTAAGCAGCTGCGCGAGCGGTTCGCGCGACTGGAAGAGTCCGTACTGGATATTCTGCAGCAGGAGGAACTGCTCGAAAATACGCCGCTGATTCGTCAGGCGATCGATGTGCGTAACCCCTATATCGATCCGCTCCACGGCTTGCAGGCGGAGTTATTGCAGCGTAACCGTGATGCTGATGGTGCGATTAGCGCTGACCTGTCTCGAGCGCTGATGGTTACCATGGCGGGGATCGCGGCTGGCCTGCGTAATACAGGTTAGGCAACGCCCGCGAGTTCCTTTTATCACCACAACCCTTTGTTACAACACTTTGTTACAACAAGGAGGCGTCAATGCTCTCGGATGTTCAAGCGGTGCTCGACTTCTGGTTTGAGGCCTTGACGCCTGCGCAGTGGTTTAAAAAAGATCCCGAGATGGACCAGGCGATTCGGGAACGGTTTGGCACCCTGCATGCCCAGGCGGCTCAGTGCGAGTGTTACGCCTGGCGGCAGACGCCCCGAGGACGGCTTGCGGAGATCATTGTGCTGGATCAGTTCTCCCGCAATATCTACCGCGACGACGCCCGTGCCTTCGCCACCGATACCTTGGCGCTGGCGCTGGCTCAGGAAGCGGTGGCCGCTGGTGCCGATGCGTCGCTTTCCAGTGAGCAGCGGGCGTTTCTGTATATGCCCTATATGCATAGCGAATCGGCGGCGATTCACGAGCGGGCGGTGGCGCTGTTCAACCAGCCGGGGTTGGAGAAAAACTTCGACTTTGAAGTCCGCCACAAGGCGATTATTGATCGCTTCGGCCGCTACCCGCACCGTAATGCGCTGCTGGGGCGAGTTTCTACCGACGAGGAGCTGGCGTTTCTGAAGCAGCCCGGGTCGTCTTTTTAAGCGTTTTCTTTATCCCTTTCAGCCACATGGCGTTCTATGACGTTACGAAAATCTACCCGTATCAACAAATATATCAGCGAAAGCGGCCTGTGCTCACGGCGGGAAGCCGACCGCTATGTGGAGCAGGGCAACGTCTGGATTAACGGACGCCGCGCGACGACAGGCGACCAGGTGGTGGCAGGCGACCGGGTCAAGGTGAACGGCCAGGATATCGAGCCCCAGGAAGAGGAAGATCTCGTCCTCATTGTGCTCAATAAGCCGGTGGGTATTGTCTGTACCACTGAGCCAAGCGAAAAAGACAACATTGTCGATTTTGTAAAACACGGCACGCGCATTTTCCCCATTGGTCGGCTGGATAAGGACTCCCAGGGGCTGATTTTGCTCACCAACAATGGCGACCTGGTGAACAAGATATTGCGGGCCAACAACCACCATGAAAAGGAATACCGGGTAACGGTCAACAAACCGATTACCGATGACTTCATTCAAGGGATGCAGAACGGGGTACCCATCCTCGGTCAGGTCACCAAGAAATGCCACGTGGAAAAAGTATCCACCTTCGAGTTCACGATAACGTTGGTGCAGGGATTGAACCGTCAGATTCGCCGCATGTGTGATTATTTCGGCTATGACGTCACCCAGCTCATTCGCACGCGCATCATGAATGTATCGCTCAAGGGCCTGGCGCTGGGCGACTGGCGCGACTTGACCCCGAAAGAGATCGCGAAGATTGAGGCGTTAACCGCCAGTTCAGAGGCCAAGCCTGCGCCCTCGTCTGCGCCAAAGCGTTCGGGCAGACAGAATAAATCTCGGCAAAATGCCGCTGGCGCGCCGGGCAAGCGTGGCGGTAAAGCCGGTGACAAAGCGCCGAGCAAAGAGGCGGGAAAAGGGGCTGGAAAAGCGGCGGGAAAACGCACTGCCAGCGGGTCAGGGCGGCCCAAGGCCAAAAGCGCTGGCGGCAAACCAGCGCTTAAAGGCAAGTCAAGTGGCGTGCCTTCTGGCAGGAAGGCGACCGGACGAGGCAAGCCCGTCAAAGGCAGTGGTGGCAAAAACAAGCCGATGAAGGGAAAGTCTCCCTCGCGCCGAAAGTAATAGCGCCGACGTCAGGCGTCATAGGCAAACAGAAAGTTGCCAATCAACTCCTTGCCGCCCTCGGTCGCAAACGATTCCGGGTGAAACTGAATGCCGTGAATGGGGTAGTCCCGGTGTTTAACCCCCATCAATTCGAATTCGCCGACCGCCTGCCAGCGGCTACGCTGCTCAAAGCTGTCAGCCGCCAGGGCACCTACCGTCGCGGTGACTTCCAGGCATTCAGGCAGGGTCGCGGCATCAGCAATCAGCGAGTGATAGCGCATCACTTCGAGCTGGTCGGGGACGTCATTAAACACCGAGCGGTTATTATGATTGATCGGGCTGATCTTGCCGTGCATGGGTAGCGGCGCCTTGACCACCTGGCCGCCAAACACGTGCACAATGCCCTGCATGCCGAGACAAACCCCCAGCAGCGGGGTGGTTTTACCGAGCTTTTCTATCACCTCTGCACAGACGCCGAAGTAACGCGGGTCATCCGGTGAGCCGGGGCCAGGCGAGATGATAATGCGATCCGGCGCCATGGCTTCAATGGCCTTGAAGTCGATCTGGTTGTTGCGCTTAACGAGTATCTCGAAATGGGGCACCCTGCCGCGGTTTTTTTCGGTGGTCAGAATCTCACCAATGAACTGATACAGGTTATAGGTGAAGGAGTCGTAGTTATCGATGATCAGCACCTTCATGCGGGGCTCTCCGTTTCCGTGCTCATAAAGGGGGCCAAGGCCTTGCGGGTGCCGGCAAACTTGCGGCGAATCTCTTCGTACTCATCCTCGGCGTTGCTGTCATATACGTTGCCGCCGCAGGTCTGCACGTAAGCACGCTCGCCGTTCACAAATACCGTACGAATGGGGATGGCAAAGGTGCAGTCGCCGTTGAACGAGAACTGCCCCACAGCGCCGCCGTAGGGGCCCCGTCCGTCATTTTCCAGGTCGTCGATAATCTTCATCGCTTCGATCTTGGGGGCGCCGGTGAGCGTGCCCGCCGGGAAATTGCTGGCCAGGGCGCTGAACATGTCGTCACCTTCGGCGATAATGCCGACAATCTCGCTGGAGATGTGCTGGACGTGGCTGAAACGCTTGATATCCATCAGGCTGCGGACTTTTACCGTGCCAAACTGCGCCACCCGGCCGATATCATTGCGGTGCAGATCGACGATCATATTGTGCTCGGCGATCTCTTTGGGGTCATTGAGCAGTGCCCGGGCAAGCTGCGTATCTTCCTGGGGCGTTTGACCACGAGTTGTTGTGCCCGCCAGGGGGAAGGTTTCCATTTCGCCCTGGCGTAGTCGAAACAGCAGCTCCGGGCTTGCGCCAATCAGCTTCTGATCACCAAACTTGACGTAGTACATCTGCGGCGAGGGGTTAATGGTGCGTAGCTGGTCGTATAGCGCCAGGGTATCGCCCTGAATCCGGAAGCGCTTTTTAAAGCCGACCTCGCACTGGAAGACCTTGCCGTCGATGATGTCCTGTTTCACCTTGGCCACGGCCTCGGCGTGCTCTGCCTGGCTCATGGTGTCACCCAGGGCAGTGATGTGCAGCGGGCCGGGGGGCGTGTCGTCGGCGTCAATCAGCGTCTGCAGGAACTCGTAGCGGCTATTGTCGTAGTAAAAATAGATAACCTCACCGGTCATCTTGTCGAGGATCAAGCCGTCTTTATACAGCCCGAACCGGAACGTATCGAAGTCATCGCTGGCCTTGAGTGTCAGCGAGGGTTCGAAGTACTGCATGGCGTCGTAACCGAGGTAACCGCTTAACCCACCGGCATATTTACGCGAAATAATGTTCTGGGGTATCAGGCTGCGCAGCAACTCATAAGGGTTATCGCTCGGGTAGTGATTGGCATGGCCGTCGCGGTCTTCGATCGTCAGCGTGTGGCCGTTGGCGTAAAGCGTGTACTCTGGGTCAAAGCCGATGATCGAGTGGCGCGCCATATGGCTATCTTCGCCCAGCGACTCCAGCATGTAGCAGTTGGTAAACTGCCGTTCGATTTTTTGGAAGAGCGCAAAAAAATCACAGTCCGCCGCCAGCGTCACATAGTGAGGCTTGCGCGGCAGCGTAAAAGGCTGCGGGCCTTGTGCGTCTTGCTTATCGGCCGTGGTCATAGATGATCATTCCGTGAAGAAGGTCGTGAAGAGGGTAACGAGGTCAAGGCGCGTGAGCCACGGGATACCGTGGCGATCCCTACGCCCAGGGTTTCGGCAATTTTGCGATGGGGGACCCCCTCGCGCAGCAGCTTGAAAATCTGTAGGCGCTTACTGATTTCTTGATACTCTGCAGGGGTCAGCAGGCTGGCAAGCGCTTCATCCATTGCCTCTGGAGAGTCGATGGCAAGCAAGTGGCGAACCAGCTCCGCCTGATAATCATCGTTTGAAAGCATGGTTTGAAGACATCGTGTGCCACCAGGTAATAGATAATGTACTAGCGTACTAGTACGATACCGTTTGCGTCAGTGAAGTCAAGCTAGTTTAAAAAAATACAAGGAGTCTCGATGACCGCGTACTTTATCCAGGCGTTTATTTATCTTGTGGCGGCGGTGATTGCTGTTCCCCTTGCAAAACGCTATGGGCTTGGCTCGGTACTGGGCTACCTGATGGCCGGTGTGGTCATTGGCCCGATACTGGGTCTGGTGGGCCAGGAAACGACCACGATTCAGCACTTTGCCGAATTTGGTGTGGTGATGATGCTGTTTTTGGTCGGCCTGGAGCTTGATCCGAAAGGGCTCTGGGCCATGCGCGTGCGCCTGGTCGGTCTTGGCGGACTGCAGGTAGGCTTGACCACGGTGGCAGGCACAGCCATTGCCTGGTGGCTGGGGCTTACGTGGCAAACCTCGCTCGCTATCGGCTTGCTGTTCGCATTGTCCTCGACAGCGATTGTGCTGCAAACCTTGAGTGAAAAGGGCCTGGAAAAAACCGAGGGAGGCCGCAGCGCCTTCTCCGTATTGCTGTTCCAGGACATCGCGGTCATTCCCATGCTGGCGCTGATTCCCCTGCTGGCGCTGCCAGCGTTGATGGGGGCAGGGGATGATCGCGCCAGTCATGCGGGCTTAAGCCTGGTGGCGCACTTGCCCGGCTGGGCGTATGCCCTGGTGGTGGTCGCGGCGATCGGCAGCGTGATTGCCGGCGGTTACTACCTGGTACCGAAACTATTCCGTTACGTGGTGGGCTCCGGGTTGCGTGAAGTGTTCACGGCGACGGCGCTGATGCTCGTCATCGGTATCGCTGCCCTCATGAGCCTGGTGAACCTTTCCCCGGCACTGGGGGCGTTTCTGGGCGGTATCGTACTGGCCAACAGCGAATTCAAGCATGAGATCGAAGCCAATATCGATCCGTTCAAGGGGCTTCTGCTTGGCCTGTTCTTTATCACCGTCGGTGCAGGGATCGACTTTCAGGTACTGGCCTCGCAGTGGGGCACGGTGCTGGTACTTGGCGTCGTGGTAATTGCCGTCAAGGCAACCATCCTGCTCGTTTTGGCGTTGCTGTTTCGGGTGCGTGGCAGCAACGGTTGGCTGTTTACCCTGAGCCTTGCCCAGGCCGGTGAATTCGGGTTCGTGCTGTTGACCTACAGTGTGCAGAATAGCGTGATTCCCGTCGAGATTTCCCAGGTGCTGTCGCTGGTCATTGCGCTGTCGATGTTCCTGACGCCGCTGCTGTTCATCGCCTACGACCGCTTGGTGCTGCCACGCTATCGCCGGGTCAAGAACGACGGGCGCCAGCCCGATGACATCGACGAGCAGGCGCCGGTAATCGTGGCGGGCGTGGGGCGCTTCGGGCAGATCATTTGCCGCCTGCTGCGCGCCAACAACATGCCCATCGTCGCGCTCGATCACGAGCTCGAGCAGATCGAGAACCTGCGCCGAATCCGCATCAAAAGCTATTTCGGCGATGCCAGTCGCTCAGATCTACTGGAAACCGCCGGTATTGAACAGGCGCGCTTGCTGGTCGTGGCCATTGATGACCGCAAGCGTGCCGTTGATATGGTCAAGTACGTCAAGCATTACTACCCCCATGTGTGGGTGCTGGCCCGGGCATTTGACCGTGGCCATGGTTATCAATTGCGCGAGGCCGGTGCCGACGACATCGTCAGCGAAACCTACCATTCCGCGCTGGAGATGGGCGGGCATGCGCTGACGGCCATGGGGGTCCACCCGATGCGCGCCAAGCAGATGACCTGGGCATTTGTGCAGAACGAGGAGGCCCACGAGGACGAACTGTTCGATGCCTGGAAAGAGATCGAGGAAGGCATCAACTTCAGCCCTCGCTACGGCGAGCTTTTCATGAAGCTGGAAGAAGCCCTGAACAGCGCCATGCAGCAGGATTGGCCCGAGCCCCAGCGTGAGGACGTGCCGATCTGGACGCCGCCTGTGCCGACGGAAGATAGTGATGAAAAAAGTTAAAACGGCAGATGCAATGAAGCGCTGAGCATATTGAGATGATCAAGGGTGGGGTCATCGACCCGCTCGTATTCCAGGCGGCTGACGAGACGGTCGACGGTGAGGGTGGCACCAAATCCCTGCAGTAGGGCGGTGCCGCTTTCGTCGATGTCCTGCATTGGCCGGTAGCTTTCACCGCGCCACTCGGTTAGCCCTGATTTTGCGTAAACGCTGAACGCCCCCATGCGCAAGCCTGCGACCACAGCGCCACCCAGACTGAGGGTGTCCATGATCAACGGCGTCATACTTGATGAAATGGGGACTTCTTCGCTCTCGCGGTAGGCCAGTTCAGCGCCGATATCCAACTGGGGCAACTGCCATGGACTGAAACCAGCGGTTAACCGGAAGCCGCTGGTGTAACTGTCGATACTGCTCAGGTCGCTGCCTTCGAGGATGACGCCATTGTCCAGCTGCATTAACTCACTTTCGGGCAAGGCATACGACGTGGCGGGCGCGAACTCGTCAGCATGGGCGCCAGCGTAAGGCACGGCGCAAAAAAGAAGGGTGCTTGCCAAGCGTTTCATTGGCATTTTTCTTACACCTAGAAGCGTAATGAAAAGGTAGACCTAGTAAGCGTAGCAACTGGCCTTGATTTCTACCAATTTAATTGCCCTATTGACCAGGTTTTCGACCAGGTGCTTGCCCATAATGCGTCACCCGGGACGAGTGGAAAGCCATTTGATGCTCCTTCGCTAGCCGACGAGCCGCCAGCGTGTGCCGCTAGTCGTCTAACCCGAGCTCTTGAATGGAAATCTCGCGCATTTTGAATTTCTGGATCTTGCCGGTGACGGTCATCGGGAATTCATCGACGAATTTGAAGTAGCGCGGAATCTTGAAGTGGGTGATCTTGCCCCTGCAGTATTCGCGCAGTTCTTCCCCAGTGACTTCATCTGCGGTGCTGTTTAGCTTGACCCAGGCAATCAGCTCTTCGCCATACTTCTTGTCCGGCACGCCGGTCACCTGTACTTCTGAAATGGCCGGGTGGGCGTAAAGGAATTCCTCGATCTCCTTGGGATAGACGTTCTCCCCGCCGCGAATCACCATGTCCTTGATGCGACCGACGATCTGGATGTAACCCTCTTCGTCCATGGTGGCCAGGTCGCCGGTGTGCATCCAGCCTGCCTCGTCAATCGCCTCCGCGGTGGCTTTGTCGTTGTTCCAGTACTTCAACATGACGCTGTAGCCGCGAGTACACAGCTCGCCGATTTCGCCACGGGGCAGAATACCGCCGTTGCCGGGGTCAACGATTTTGGTTTCCAGATGCGGCTGGGTACGCCCCACGGTGGAAACGCGCTTATCAAGGCTGTCATCGGCACCGGTCTGGGTGGATACCGGGCTGGTTTCGGTCATGCCATAGGCGATCTGCACACCCTTCATATTCATCTTGCTGATCACCTGCTTCATGATCTCGGCGGGGCAGATGGAGCCCGCCATGATCCCGGTGCGCAGCGACGAGAGGTCGGTGCTTGCAAAGTCCGGATGGTCAAGCTCGGCGATAAACATGGTCGGCACGCCGTACAGCGCGGTGGCTTTCTGTTCGTGCACCGCCTTTAGCACGGCGCCGGGGTCAAAGCCTTCATCCGGGTAGATCATGGCCGCACCATGGGTCATGCAGCCCAGGTTGCCCATCACCATGCCAAAGCAGTGATAAAGCGGCACCGGGATCACCAGGCGATCTTCGCTGGTAAAGCCCATGCTTTCAGCAACGAAGAAGCCATTGTTGAGAATATTGTGGTGGGAGAGCGTCGCCCCTTTGGGGAAGCCCGTGGTGCCCGAGGTGTACTGAATATTGATCGGGTCGTCGAACTGGAGCGTGGCCTGCAGGTCGTCAACGTCGGTTTGGCTGACGTGGCGAGACGCTTCCATCATGTCGGCCCAACGCCACATACCGGGATGTTTATCGGCACTTAAATTAATCACGCACTCAAGCTCGGGCAGTTTTTGTGACGTCAACCGGCCTTCGTCACAGGTGTTAAGTTCTGGCGCCAGTTCATACAGCATGGCGCTGTAGTCCGAGGTTTTGAAACGGTTGGCCGTCACCAGAAAGCGGGCACCGGATTGATTCAGCGCGTACTCCAATTCATGGGTCCGGTAGGAGGGATTAATATTGACCAGGATGGCGCCAATTTTGGCAGTGGCGAATTGGGTGACGGTCCATTCGCTGCAGTTGGGCGCCCAGATGCCCACACGATCGCCTTTTTTGACGCCAATAGCCAGCAGAGCACGGGCACAGCGGTTCACTTCATCCTGGAGCTCGCGGTAGCACCAGTGAATATTCTGGTGTAATGCAATCAAGGCGTCGTTATCCGGGTACTGCGCGGCGATCTGGTCGAATTTATCGCCAATGGTCATGCCCAGCAGCGGCTTGTGGGCGGTGCTGCTGGTGTAGCTTGGAAGGGTAAGTGCAGGTGATGCCATGGTATCTCTCCAAATATTATTGTCTTGTCCGAGCGAGGGCCGCGACGGTTTGTTATTTGTTATGAGCTGGCGCGGCCTTTTGCCAGGGCGACTTTAGAGCTGGGCTTGCGGCCCAACTGGCCGGTAATCCAGTAGCCGGTATCGATCACGGCCTGCAGGTCGATGCCCGTTTCAATCCCCAGCCCTTCAAGCAGGTAGAGCACGTCTTCGGTGGCCACATTGCCGGAAGCGCCCTTGGCATAGGGGCAGCCGCCGAGCCCGGCGGTGGCGGCATCAATCACGCTGATGCCTTCTTCCATTACCGCGTAAAGATTCGCCAGCGCCATGCCGTAAGTATCGTGGAAATGAGCGGCCAGAAACTCGACGGGCACCTGCTGGCGCGTCGCCTCGATCATGCGCCTGGCGGCCATTGGCGTGCCCACACCAATGGTGTCTCCCAGTGAAATTTCGTAGCAGCCCATGTCATAAAGTGCCTTGGCTACCTCGGCCACCTTGCCAGGTGCTATCTCGCCCTCGTACGGACAGCCCAGCACGCAGGAGACGTAGCCGCGAACTCGAATGCCGACCTCACGGGCGCGTTCCAGTACCGGTTCAAAGCGCGCCAGTGACTCGGCAATCGAGCAGTTGATATTTTTTTGCGAAAACGCTTCTGACGCGGCGCCAAAGACGGCCACTTCGTCAACGCCCGTTTCCAGGGCGTTCTCCAGGCCTTTCAGGTTGGGCGTCAGTGCAGAATAGACCACGCCTGGCTGGCGCTTGATGCCGCTCATTACCTCAGCCGCATCGCCCATTTGCGGCACCCACTTGGGTGACACAAAGCTGGCCGCTTCAATATGCGTCATACCCGCCTTGGCCAGCCGCTCGATCAGGGCGATTTTGGTCCCCGTGGGCACGATGCCCCCCGGCTCGTTTTGCAGGCCGTCCCGGGGGGCCATCTCAAACAGCTTGACGGACGTCGGCAATGGCATAAGAGTGACTCCTATTCGTTGGCCGCAAAGTCGAGCAGCACAGCGCCCTGGCTGACCGTATCGCCAGCTTGAAAATGGAAAATCTCGACACTGCCATCCGTGGGCGCGGTCATGGTGTGTTCCATCTTCATGGCTTCCATGACCATCAGCGGCATGCCTTTCTCGACGGCAACACCGGGTTCCACCAGTAGCGCAACCACTGTGCCGTTCATAGGCGCGGTGAGGGTAGACTCCGCCTCGTGGTGGCCGTGGTCAATGGCATCAATACGCCGCCAGAACAGGCGGGTTTCACCGCTGGGGTCGGCCATGATCACCACGTGCCCATCCCGGCGTGCCTGCAGGCGTTGGCGGTGGCCGTTCAGGGTGACGGCGACGGCGTCGCCGGTCAGCGGCTGAAGGCTGGCGGTGAGCGTTTCATCATTGATTGTCAGGTTCCAAAGTGACTCGCCAGCGTTGCGCTTGCCCTCCACGATGACCACCGCTTCATCGCTGTCCGGTGCTTGAGCATTTGCCGGGTCACACAGGGCGATGCGTATGGTGTGGGGCGCGTTGAGGCGAAAGCCGTCGTGGCGATCCCAGGGAGAGTCGCTCTCGCATTCCTGGGCAAGCTGGTGCAGGCCAATCAGCGCGGCACTGGCATAGTCTTCCCGGCTATAGGTTCGCGGCGCGAATAGCGTGGCTTCGTTGCGTTCGATAAAGCGCGTATCCAGCTCCACGTTCTTGAAACCAGGGTGGGTCGCCAGGCGCATTAAAAAGGCACGGTTAGTGACCACCCCTTGAACGTCCAGCGCTGCAAGTGCGCGGTTAAGCGTCGCCAGCGCCGCATCGCGGTCGGGGCCGTGCACAATCAACTTGGCGAGCATGGGGTCGTAGTGCATCGATACCGCATCGCCGCTTTCCACACCGCTATCCAAGCGAACCTGATCGGCGTTCAAGCCTGCACCTTCCAGATCCAGTGCAAAGCGGGTAAGCAGGCCGGTGGCGGGTATGAAATCCTGCTCCGGGTCTTCGGCGTAGATACGTGCTTCAAAGCTATGCCCGGCAATGGTTAGCTCATTCTGATGACACGGGAGCGGTTCGCCCATGGCCACGCGTAGCTGCCACTCGACCAGATCCTGGCCGGTGATCATCTCGGTGACCGGGTGCTCGACCTGGAGGCGGGTGTTCATCTCCATAAAGTAGAAGGAACCGTCCGCATCTAACAGAAACTCCACGGTGCCTGCACCCACGTAGCCGATCTCTTTTGCGGCACGCACCGCCGCATCGCCCATGGCGCTGCGCAGTTCCGCCGTCATGCCGGGAGCGGGGGCTTCTTCGATCACCTTTTGATGACGCCGCTGAACGCTGCAGTCACGCTCGAACAGGTAAACCCCGTTGCCGTGGCGGTCGCAGAATACCTGCACTTCCACATGGCGGGGCTGCACCAGGTATTTTTCGATCAGCATGCGGTCGTCGCCGAAGGCGGCTTTGGACTCACGGCGGCAGCCGTCTAACGCGGCCTGAAAGCCATCACCCGATTCAACCACGCGCATGCCTTTGCCACCGCCACCCGCGCTGGCTTTGAGCATGACCGGGTAGCCGATTCGGTCAGCTTCACTGCGCAGTAGGGTATCGCCCTGGTCATCCCCGTGGTAGCCAGGCACCAGCGGTACACCCGCATTGGCCATGCGCGATTTGGCGGCGGATTTATCGCCCATGGCGGCAATGGCCGAGGCGGGCGGGCCCACAAAGGTAATGCCTGCTTCTTCAAGCGCCTTGACGAAACTGCCGTTTTCGGAAAGAAAGCCGTAACCCGGGTGAATCGCACCGGTGCCGGTGCGCTTGGCGGCGTCTATCACGGCCTCAATATTGAGATAGCTTTCCCGCGCAGCTGCAGGGCCTAAGCGCACGGCTTCGTCGGCTTCGCGCACGTGGCGGGCGCTGGCATCGGCGTCGGAGTAGACGGCGACGGTTTTCAGGCCCATGCGGCGTGCCGTGCGCATCACCCGGCAGGCGATTTCGCCGCGGTTGGCGACCAGCAAGGTGTCAAAAGGTGTTGTGCGAGCAGCGTTGTCCGCTTTTTCTGTTGTGTTGATAGAGGGCGAATGACTCATGAGCGACGCTCCGAAGCGTTAGATGTGTTATTGGAGTCGACCCAATCCGGGCGGCGCTTCTCAAAAAAGCTGGATAAACCCTCCTGGCCCTCCTGGCTTACCCGCAGTTGGGCGATGACCTGGCAGGTATGCTCGCGGGTGGCATCACTGTCAGGCGTTTGAGCCACCGTGGCCATCAGCGCTTTGGTGGCACGCTGGGCCTGGGGCGAGCCTGCTAACAGCGTTGCCAGCATGGTGTCCACTTCGTCGTCCAGCTTATCGTGCTCCACTACCAAGTGGACTAGACCAAGAGCGAGCGCCATTTCCGCGTCTATTACCTCGGCGGTTAGCGCATAGCGGCGCATTTGCCGCTCGCCCAGGGCGCGCTGCACATAGGGGCTGATGACGGCGGGTGAAAGGCCAATCTTGACTTCCGACAGACAGAATTTGGCGTTTCCTGATGCAATCACTACGTCACAGCAGGCGGCGAGCCCCACCGCGCCGCCAAAGGCGGCACCCTGAACGCGGCAAACCGTCGGGCAGGGCAGTGTGTCGAGACCGTGCATCAATGCGGCGAGTTTGCGGGAGTCGGCGAGGTTATCCTCCAGGTCGTAATCGACCATGCGTTTCATCCAGTTCAAATCGGCTCCGGCCGAGAAGCTCTTGCCTTCAGAACCGAGTACTACCACGCGCACATCCCCTGCGTCCGCAAGCGAATGCAGCCGACTCAAGTGATCGTTCAGCTCGGCGATCAAACTGTCGTCGAAGGCGTTATGCACCTCGGGGCGGTTCAGGGTCAGGCGCGCCACGCCGTTTTCAATCATCAGTGTTGAGTAAGCCATGGTGGTTGCCCCTTACATCCGGAACACGCCAAAGCGTGTCTCTTCGACTTCAGCATTCATCGCGGCAGCCAGTGAAAGCCCCAGTACATCGCGGGTTTGCAACGGGTCGATCACGCCGTCGTCCCACAGACGAGCGCTGGCGTAGTAGGGGTGGCCCTGGTGCTCGTATTGTTCGCGGGTGGGTTGCTTGAAGGCTTCTTCTTCCTCCGGCGTCCACTCGCGGCCTTCGCGCTCGTACTGTTCGCGCTTTACCTGGGAAAGCACGCCCGCGGCCTGTTCACCCCCCATTACGGAAATGCGCGCATTGGGCCACATGAACAGCAGGTTAGGATCATAGGCGCGGCCACACATGCCGTAGTTACCGGCGCCGAAGCTGCCGCCAATCAAGACGGTGTATTTGGGCACCTTGGCGCAGGCCACGGCGGTGACCAGCTTGGCGCCGTGCTTGGCAATACCTTCGTGCTCGTACTTGGAGCCCACCATAAAGCCGGTAATGTTCTGCAGGAAGATAAGCGGAATCTTGCGCTGGGCGCACAGCTCGATAAAGTGCGCGCCTTTCACGGCACTTTCGGAAAACAGCACGCCATTGTTGGCCACGATGCCCACCGGGTAGCCGTGAATATGGGCAAAGCCGGTAACCAGGGTGTCGCCGTAGTAACGCTTGAACTCGTCAAAGTCGGAGTCATCGACGATGCGGCCAATGACTTCCCGCACGTCATAGGGTTTTTTAAGGTCGGTGCCGACAATGCCATACAGCTCGGAAGGGTCGAGCTTGGGGGGCTTGGGCGCCTGCATGGCGAGCTGGCCGCGCTTTTGCCAGTTCAGCCGGGACACACAGGCGCGGGCCAGCTGCAGTGCATGGGCGTCGTTTTCCGCATAGTGATCGGCCACGCCGCTGACCTTGGCGTGCACGTCGGCACCGCCCAGGTCTTCAGCGCTGATGCTCTCGCCGGTGGCGGCTTTTACCAGCGGCGGGCCGCCGAGGAAAATCGTGCCCTGTTCTTTGACGATGATCGATTCATCCGCCATGGCGGGCACATAGGCGCCGCCCGCGGTACATGAGCCCATCACCACGGCAATTTGCGGGATGCCCTCGGCGGAGAGGGTCGCCTGGTTGTAGAAGATGCGCCCGAAGTGGTCACGGTCGGGGAAGACTTCATCCTGACGGGGCAGGAAGGCGCCGCCGGAATCGACCAGGTAGAGGCATGGCAGGCGATGCTTGCGGGCGATTTCCTGGGCGCGAATATGTTTTTTGACCGTCAGCGGAAAGTAAGTGCCGCCTTTCACCGTGGCGTCGTTGGCGACGATCACGCACTCGACGCCGGAAACGCGGCCAATACCGGTGACCACGCCTGCCGCCGGGATCTCGCTTTCATAAACGTGGTGGGCGGCAAGCGCTGAAAATTCGAGAAACGGTGAGCCTTCATCGATCAGATGATCGATACGGTCACGCACGAAAAGTTTGCCGCGGCTTTCGTGACGCTCCCGGGCCTTGGCGCCGCCGCCCTGGGAGATGGCTGCGGTCAGTTCACGCAGTTTGTTGACTTCACCGAGCATGGAGGCTTCGTTGGCTTGAAACACATCGCTGCGGGGATTGATTTGGCTATTCACGGTGCTCATGGCGCGGCCCTGCTGATGTTCGTTAAAGGGTTTCAGTGAAGAGTTCGCGACCGATCAGCATCCGCCGAATCTCGCTGGTACCTGCGCCAATTTCATACAGCTTGGCGTCACGCAGCAGCCGCCCGGTGGGGTACTCGTTGATATAGCCGTTGCCGCCGAGTAGCTGAATCGCATCCAGTGCTACCTGGGTGGCTTTTTCCGCGCAGTAGAGAATCACCCCGGCAGCGTCTTTGCGGGAAGTCTGGCCGCGGTCGCAGGCTCCTGCCACGGCATACAGATAGGCCCGGCAGGCGTTCAGGGTGGTGTACATATCCGCTACCTTGCCCTGCACCAGTTGGAACTCGCCAATCGACTGGTTGAACTGCTTGCGTTCGTGAATATAGGGCAGCACCACATCCATGGCGGCCTGCATGATGCCGATAGGGCCGGCCGCGAGCACGGTGCGCTCGTAATCCAGGCCGCTCATCAGCACGCGAACGCCTTTGCCCTCATCGCCCAGAATATTCTCGGCGGGCACGGCGCAGTCCTGGAACACCAGCTCGCAGGTGTTGGAGCCGCGCATGCCCAGCTTGTCGAGCTTCTGGGCGGTCGAGAAACCGGGCATGCCTTTTTCGATAATAAAGGCAGTAATGCCTTTGGAACCGGCGTCCGGGTCGGTCTTGGCGTAGACCACCAGCACATCCGCGTCCGGGCCGTTGGTGATCCACATCTTGTTGCCGTTGAGAATGTAGTGGTCGCCATCGCGTTTAGCACGCAACTGCATGGAAACCACATCAGACCCGGCGCCGGGTTCTGACATGGCAAGCGCCCCCACATGGTCGCCGCTGATCAGCTTGGGCAGGTATTTGGCTTTCTGCTCGGCAGAGGCATTGATCTTGATCTGGTTGACGCACAGGTTGGAGTGGGCGCCGTAGGAGAGCGCCACCGAGGCGCTGGTGCGGGAAATTTCTTCCATGGCGATACAGTGGGCGAGATAGCCCATACCGCTGCCACCATCTTCTTCAGAAACGGTAATCCCCAACAGCCCCATGTCGCCGAACTTCTTCCATAGGTCGTTGGGAAATTCATTGCTCTGGTCGATCTCGGCAGCGCGGGGGGCGATCTCGCTAGCGGCGAAGGCGTTGACCTGCTCGCGCAGCATATTCAGCTCGTCATCAAGGCCGAAATTGAGTTCTGAGTAGTGTGAAAACATGGTCAATCACCTGTTGTTCATTGTGTTGATAGTGATATTGAAAAGAGTGCTGGTCAGCGCGCTGGCGGTATCTAGTGCCGTTATCCGGTCAATGCGTGGTCGCGGATGAAGAGGGCGATGTTGTATCGGTTTCCATCTGCTCTTCTTCGCGTTGCTTTTGATTCAGTTCTTCCAGCGCCTGGCGGCAGCGAATTTCTGCGCTTTCGAGCTCAAGCTGGACCATGGTGATGTCTTTCATCTGCTGGTCGAGTGCCGCCCTGCGCTCGGCGATCTTGCTGAGCATTAAATTCAGCTGTTTTTTACTACCGCTGCGGGTCTCGTCCCAGAGCTCGAACAGCTCGCGGATTTCGGCGAGTGAAAAGCCAAGACGTTTACCACGAATGGTCAGCTTGAGTCGCACCCGATCCTTACTGCTGTAGACGCGGGTTTGCCCGCGGCGGGTGGGGTGAAGCAACTCCTGGTCTTCGTAGAAACGGATGCTGCGGGTGGTCAAATCAAATTCGTTGGCCAATTCACTGATCGAGTAGGTTTTGCTCATGGTGACGTTCTCTCAAAAGGGCATTGTTCCCAAGAATCATGCTTAAGGTATACCTTCTATGGAACACTGCCACTGAGGTTAAAACAAGTTTACGTTAACGTAAATAAGGTGTCGCCCTGTTTGGCGCTTAAGCCCCGACAGACTTGCGCCGATTACACCAAAGGTCGAGGGGGAGGGTGGTTGCTTATGGCAGGGTTAAAATATAAGTTAACGTAAACGTCAATTAGCGTGTTTGGCTTTTCGTCATCCACGCTTGAAGAACACAATCACAATATCGAAAGCGCCCCCTTGTGGCTTGGTATCAGGGGTCGGCTTTCAGCGGAGCGTCGCCATGAATTTCGAGCTGAGTGAAGACCAGGTTGCGTTTGCCGATATGGCGCGTGCCTTTGCCCAAAATGAGCTGGCTCCCCACGCGGCGGAATGGGACCAGGAGGCCATATTCCCCGTTGAGGTGATCCGCAAGGCGGGTGAGTTGGGCTTCTGCTCGCTCTATGCACCGGAAAGCGTCGGTGGGCTTGGGCTTTCACGGCTGGATGCCAGCATCATTTTCGAGCAGCTTTCCATGGGCTGCACCTCGACCACGGCGTATCTCACTATCCATAACATGGTCACCTGGATGCTGGCCGATTTCGGCACGCCTGACGCCATCGAGCAGTGGGGCGAAAAGCTGGCCACCGGCGAGCTATTAGGTTCTTACTGCCTGACCGAACCCAACTCAGGCTCCGACGCCGCTTCGCTCAAAACCACGGCCAAGCGCGACGGCGACGACTTCCTGCTCAACGGCAGTAAAATGTTTATTTCCGGTGCGGGCAGTACCGATGTGCTGGTGGTGATGGCACGCACGGGCGGAGAGGGCGCAGCGGGCATTTCCGCCTTCGCAGTGGATGCCAAGTCAGACGGCATCAGCTATGGCCGTAAGGAAGCCAAAATGGGCTGGAACAGCCAGCCGACCCGTACGATCACGTTCGAAGACGTTCGGGTGCCTGCCCATCAGATGCTTGGTAACGAAGGTGACGGCTTCAAGATTGCCATGAAAGGCCTGGATGGCGGCCGAATCAATATTGCCACCTGCTCGATCGGTACCTCTCAGCAGGCCATCAACGAGGCGCGGGCCTACATGCTCGAACGCAAACAGTTCGGCAAGCGCCTGGCGGACTTCCAGGCGCTTCAGTTCCGCCTGGCCGACATGGTGACCGAGCTTGTTGCCGCGCGGCAGTTGGTGCGCCTGGCCGCCACCAAGCTGGACGCGGGCGACGCGGATGCGCTTACCTACTGCGCCATGGCCAAACGCTTCGCCACCGATGTAGGCTTCAAGGTATGTGACGAAGCGCTTCAGCTGTACGGCGGCAACGGCTATATCAAGGAGTACCCGATGGAGCGCTTTGTGCGTGATACACGCGTGCATCGTATCCTTGAGGGGACCAATGAGATCATGCGTCTGATCATTTCACGCCGGGTGCTTGCAGAAGGTGCCGCTGAGCTATGAACGCTGCAAAGCCGGTCGTTGATCAAATCGTTGTAGTGGTTGCACCGAATAAGGATGGTTAGATGAGTAGCGTACTGTTTGCCGAACACCCCACCCAGGACGGCCACGTCATTGCGGAAATAACCCTCAATTCTGAGCGTTCGCTGAATGCCCTGACCCTGGAAATGATCGAGGAAATACTGCCCCGCCTGGCCGACTGGCAGGAGGACCCGCGCGTGGTCGCCGTGCTGCTTGATAGCGCCGGAGAAAAAGCCTTCTGCGCCGGTGGCGATGTGGTCAGCCTCTACAAGGCGATTAAGGGTGAGGGCGATCCCGATTTTCCGGAGCGCTTTTTCCATCAGGAGTATCGTCTGGATTACGCGCTGCATACCTACCCAAAGCCAGTGATCTGCTGGGGTAATGGCATTGTCATGGGCGGCGGTATGGGGCTGCTAAGCGGCAGTAGCCATCGAGTGGTGACAGAAACATCACGGTTGGCGATGCCCGAGGTCACCATCGGCCTTTACCCGGATGTGGGTGCCAGCTGGTTCCTTAACCGCTTGCCCAACGGCACCGGGCGTTTTCTGGCCATGACGGGCAGCCAGATCAACGCGCCGGATGCCGTTCACCTGGGCCTGGCCGACCGAGCCATTGCCAGCCACGAGCGCGATACGCTGGCGAAAAAGCTGACTCAAGCCGCCTGGGGCGAAGGGGAGAACACGGATACCCATGGGGTCGTCAACCGTATTCTGCGCGAGCTGGAGCAGGCCTCCCAGCCGGTGTTCGAAGAGCTGGAAGCCCCGGTTTATAAATTCTCACCGCTGATCCGCGAACTGATGGATCATGACACCGTTGAACAAATTGTTGCCGCTATTGCGGACGTCAAAAGTGAAGACAAGTGGTTTAGCAAAGCGCAGAAAACGCTGGCTCACGGCAGCCCGGTGTCCATCACGCTGATCGATGAACAGCTCAAGCGGGCCAAGTACATGTCGCTTGCCGAGGTGTTTCAGTCGGAACTGGCGCTTTCGGTCCAGTGTTGCCGTCACCGGGAGTTCCCCGAGGGGGTGCGTGCCCTGCTGGTGGATAAAGACGGTGAGCCTGACTGGACCTACCCCGATGTGGCCTCGGTTGAAGCGTCGTTCATCGACGAGCTTTTAACGCCGCCGTGGGCTACGAATCCGCTCCACGATCTTCGCTGACGTTTTGCAACTTACGACTTATTACACATAACTGATTACATACAACTTATTGCATATAACTTATTACATACAACAAGGACAAACGTTATGAGCACCGTCGCATTTATCGGTTTAGGCAATATGGGCGGCCCCATGGCCGCCAACCTGGTCAAGGCAGGCTTTCATGTGTGCGCCTTCGACCTTTCGGCAAGCGCGCTGGAAACGGCAAAATCCCAGGGCTGCGAAGTAGCAGATTCCGCTCAGGAGGCCGTTGCCAATGCCGACTTCGTGATTTCGATGCTGCCCGCAGGCAAGCACGTCATGGGCCTTTATGCCGAAGGTGATGCGCCCCTGTTTGACGTGATCAAGCCCAGCGCGTTGGTGATCGACTGCTCCACGATCGATGCGGATACCGCCCGAGACGTGGCGGCGCTGGGTGAGGCGAAAGGGATCGGCTTTGTCGATGCGCCGGTGTCCGGCGGTGTGGGCGGCGCCCAGGCAGGAACGCTGACGTTTATCGTGGGTGGCAGTGAGGCCCAGTTCGCACAGGCCAAGCCGGTGTTGGACGCCATGGGTAAGAACATCTTTCACGCCGGTGATCATGGCGCCGGGCAAATTGCCAAGGTATGCAACAACATGCTGCTGTCGATCCTGATGGCGGGTACCTGTGAAGCCATCAACATGGGCGTCAAAAACGGCCTGGACCCAGCGGTGCTGTCGGAAATCATGAAGCAAAGCTCCGGTGGCAACTGGGCGCTCAATGGCTATAACCCCTACCCGGGCGTAATGGAAAAGGCGCCCGCGTCGAACGACTATCAGGGTGGCTTCCAGGTCGACTTGATGATCAAGGACCTGGGCCTGGCCATGGACGTCAGCCAGCTAAGCGCCTCGCCGGTGCCCATGGGCTCCGCCGCCCGCTCATTGTTTACTTTCCACAAAGCAGGCGGTAACGGCAAGCTCGATTTCTCGAGCCTGATGCGGTTCTATCAGGACAAAGACGGTAACGCATAACGCGCAGGCAAATGATGGGCTCGTTGGCCGCCCCTAGCCGCGCTCGTCCTTGGGCGAGCCCATCACAATCAGGGTGGAAATGGCGCTGACATGAGGCTGGGTGCCCAGCACCTCGGTATGAAAGCGCTTGTAGCTGGCGAGGTCGCGGGTTTCGACGCGTAGAAGGTACTCGAACGGGCCAGCGATGTTGTGGCATTCCGCCACTTCATTGGCCACGGCCATCGCCCGCTCAAAACCCTCCTGAGCCGCCTTGGTATGTATTGCCAACCCCACCGTGACATACGCCACAAAGCCTCGCCCCATCGCCTCTGGCGCCGTGATTACCCGATACCCGAGAATGACCTCGTTTTTCTCGAGCTCCTGCACCCGGCGCAGGCATGCCGAGGCAGACAGGTTGACCCGCTTGGCAAGCTCAACGTTGCTCAGGTTTCCATCGCGTTTGAGCTCGTGCAATATTTTTCTGTCAATGGTGTCTATCTTCATATTTTATTGCGATGAGTGATCATTTAAATGGATATTAGGCGCAAAATTGCGAGTGTAAGCCCGTAAAATTCTACGCATAGTTAATCAAAAGAGACAGCGAGAATGAGCATATCGGTATTGGCTGCCTTAACGGTCTTTGCATTTGTGGCCACCGTAACCCCTGGGCCTAACAACTTGATGCTGATGGCCTCAGGCGCGAACTTCGGCTTCAGGAAAACCCTGCCCCACATGCTCGGCATTATGGTGGGCTTCAGTGTCATGGTACTGATAGTGGGGGGCGGGCTCATGTCGCTTTTCGACGCCTATCCGCTGCTGAACAAGGTGCTGCAGGTGATCTCAGTTGCCTACCTGCTCTGGTTGGCCTGGAAGGTCGCCAACGCCGCGCCGCTCAAGGCGTCGGATGAAAAAGGCACGCCCATGACATTCCTGCAGGCAGCCGCCTTTCAGTGGGTGAACCCCAAAGCCTGGGCCATGGGGCTTTCGGCCATCACCCTCTACGCGCCGGACAGAACCCTGCTCTCCGTGGTGATGGTCGCCTGCGTGTTTGCCATGGTCAGCTTCCCCGCGATTTCGATCTGGGCGTGGCTGGGCCTGATGGTACGCCAATGGCTGACCAGCCCCAGGCGTAATCGGGCGTTCAATATCACCATGGCGGTGTTGCTGGTGGGCTCGCTGTATCCGGTGCTGGGCTAGGTTTTTGTGCTTAGCGAGGGCTCAGGTAACTGGCTTCCAACGCCGCTAGCTCGGCATCAAGCGCTTGCAGCACCTCGCATGGCAACCCATGCTGCTGGGCACTTTCGATGAGTGGCCCCAAAATCGCCCCGCGCTCGGTGGGGCGGCGGGCCTCCACATCCTGAAGCATCGAGGCCTTGTTACCCGCGGTATTGTCCACCACCTGCCATACCAGCGCCCGCCACGCGTCTTCGCCGTGGCCAGCGTTTGGCGGCTGAATGCCCTCTGCCTGAAGTATCATCGCCACTTCGGTGATCACAGACGCCACGCGGCCCGAATACTCGGCACCGCGTAATTCTCCATTGTGCACGCCATGTAGCGCCACCAGCGGGTTGATGGCGGCGTTGACTGCCAGCTTCTGCCAAAGCCGCTGGCGGATATCGTCCACTGCCGTGGCATCAAATCCCGCCTGGGCCAACGTCTGCACCAGCGTTTTCGCCAGGGCAGGGTGCCGGTTATGCAAATCGCCGATAAAGGTGTGCCCGCGCCCCGCATGCACCACCTCAGCATCGCCGCTCAGATAAGCACCTTGAGTCGTGGTGGCATTTAGCACAGGGCCCGGCCACGCCTGGGTAATCCGCGGCTGGGCCAAAAAGCCGTTTTGCCAGAGCACCAGCGGGGTCGTCGAGGGGATGAAATTCGAGATGCTTTCAAGCGCCGCTTCAGCGGCCATGGCCTTGGTGGTGATATGCACAAACCCAGGCGCAGGCAGGCCTTCAGAGGCCAGTTGATCAACGGTAAGCGCGTTTAAACGCTGAAGGCGCCGCTCGCCTTCCGGCGTGGTCAGCCATTGCGGCTCAGCCAGCGCCCGGCGGCCAACCAGGGTAACGTCACCTATGGGCGAGAGCGAATGGGCCAACAGGCGGCCAATGGCGCCAGGGCCGAGTATCCAGTGGGGAGTCATCATCGAGACAGCATCTGCAGCGAGTATGGCGACAAGCTTACCGTGTTCATTACCCAGAGTTGAAGGCCGGTAGGTCCGGGGTGACTGTCATCGTTAATTGACACAGGTCAATATTGTCAGAAATGGCGTCTTTTTTAACTCAATTTTATTCACCTGGCGCCGATATTCTCTCTAACCTCGCATAAACCAGTATTTTAAATACTTTTTTTACGAGGTGCCCTCCCATTGGCTGGATGCATTCACCTTGAATGGCTCCCTCTCGTAGAGAACGAAGATGCATAACCTATTGAAAAAATTAACCGTCAAGGCGAGCCTGACGGTCGTGCTAGGCCTGTTTACTACCTTGATTCTGGTCGTGGCGGGGCTTGGCTACAAAACCAGCATGCTGGGCGCTGGTTCGATTGATGAGCTCAACCGCATCAATGTCCAACAGCTGAATTCTTTGAATCGGGCGCAGGTGAATATTGCCGATACACAGCTGTTTTTTATGAACCACCTCGATGCTTTGAACGAGGGAGATCAGGCGCTCGCAGAACGCTATCTTGACCAGGCAGGGAAGACCCTCCAGATGGCCCAGCAGCGTTTTAATGCGTTTTTGTCTGTGCCCAAGACAGAAACAGGCAAGCCTTACGCAGACGCGATCGAGACCGCTTTTACTCAATTGCTCTCGCGAGGCCTGATACCTCAGTACGAAGCACTAAACCGCAATGATGAACGGGCCTATCGAGCGGCCAAGCGCGAAGGCGACCAGCTCAATCTTGCCTATATCGAAACCAATGAAGCCTTTATCGACTATGCCACAGCACGCGGCCGTGAGCTGATGGCAGGCTACGAGTCAACCATGACGACGTCAGAGTACGTAGGGATCGGCGCATTGTTGCTGGTCATCCTGAGTGTCGTTCTGGTGCGCATCGGTATGATGCGCGTGGTCATTCGCCCCCTTCAGGAAGCCGTTCACCACTTTGAGCGCATTGCCCAGGGCGATTTATCGCACAAGATCGCGGATCGTGGCCGGAACGAAATCGGCCAACTGTTCGCAGCCATGCAGTATATGCAGTCAGGACTTTCTCAAACGGTATCGAGCGTGCGTGACAGCAGTGGCTCGATTCATATTGGGGCGCGGGAAATTTCAATGGGCAACGCCGACCTCTCATCACGCACGGAGCAGCAAGCCGCCTCGCTGGAAGAAACCGCTGCCAGCATGGAACAGCTCACCGCAACGGTGAAGCAAAATTCAGACAATGCCCGTCAGGGTAGCAAGCTTGCGAGCGATGCCTCTGCCACCGCCGCGCGGGGTGGTGACGCGGTTGGCCAAGTCGTCGACACGATGCATAGCATCTCGGAAAGCTCCAGGAAGATCAGCGAAATCATCGGCGTGATCGACTCGATTGCCTTCCAGACCAATATTCTGGCCCTAAATGCGTCAGTCGAGGCAGCGCGTGCGGGTGAGCAAGGCCGCGGCTTTGCCGTTGTTGCCACGGAAGTGCGCAATCTTGCCAGCCGCAGCGCCGATGCCGCCAAGCAGATAAGAGGCCTCATTGAAACATCGGCAGGCCAGGTGCATCAGGGGTCTACCCTGGTGGAAGGAGCCGGTAAGACAATGGAAGAGATCATGGCGTCCGTTAAGCGCGTTGCCGACATCATGGATGAAATTTCGGCGGCATCCACAGAGCAAAGCGATGGCATCGAACAGGTGAACCAGGCCGTTTCACAGATGGATGAGGTAACGCAACAAAACGCCGCCTTGGTTCAGGAAGCCGCGACCGCCGCTGCGTCCCTGGAAGACCAGGCCGCCCAGCTTGAAACAGCGGTGGCTATCTTCAAGCTGCAGGGTGGCGTGGCCTCTCCAGCGCTGCCGCTTCGCAAACCGGCGGCAAGAGCAATCGCCAGCAATCCGGCGCGCCCTTCACTTGGCCAGCCTGCCAGCACCAAAAAAGTAGCAGAACTGGAGTGGGAAGAATTTTAAGTCATCGATTTGGATGAGGGCGCCTCATCGCCTGGTAATAGTAATAGGGCTACTGCCGGAGTGGCCCGCTGCCAGCGTTTCTAGCAGGCTCGTGTAGCTGGTTATGCCGGGGCCGAGGCGTTCGCTGTCGCGCGCAAATGCCAATAGCGGCGCAGTACGGCGTCGTTGATGGCGCGTTCCATTTCAAAGGCGCTTGGCGTGGGGCAGAAAAGCGTGACGCCAATCCGCTGCTTGCCAATGTCCGTGGTCGTCAGGGTCACGCGGGGTTGGGGGTCGGCGATGTCGACGCCGCTGCGTTTTCTGATGACCTCGCTGTAGCGTTGGGCCAATTCGGAATGCGGCGCATGCAGGGAGGCCACTTCGTCTTCAAGAGCCGACAGTTCTGATCGCATGTCCACGTCGGCCTCTAACACCACGCAGACGTCGAGATACACCCACTTCTTGAAGAAGTTCTGGTTCTGAACCGGGGTGGTCAGGAACACGCTGTTGGGCACCACGATGGTCTTGCCGGAGTATTCAAAACGGCCCACGGCGCCGCCAATTTCCTGCAGAGTCGTCGCCAGCATGGTCTCGTCGACCACCTGACCGCGCAGGCTGCCGATTTCGACCCAGTCACCAATCTCGAACGGCTGGTTGACGATACGCAGCACGGTGCCCGAAAGGCACAGAATCAGCTCCTTGGTTGCGATAACCAAGGCCACGGCAAAAGCGGTGATGGAAAGCGCAAAGGCATGCAGGGAAGGCAGCCAGATCAACGCCAGGCCGAGTAGCGTCAGGATGACGGCCACATTGCGGATACGGGCCAGCCACGCACGCCGGTAATCGGACAGAATCTCTTGGCGCCCGCGAATGACACGCACGGCAAGGATACGCAGCGTTATGAGAATCGCCACGAGTGCAATCGAGCTCACCAGCCGGTTGCTCAACAGCTCCAACCAGAAGGAATCCTCAGGCATGATGGTTTGGCGCTCCTCTTGCAGATATTCGGCAAATCACGATCTTGGCACAGTGATGCAATGCCGTCGATCAGCGGCGAGCGCCACCTTCCACGGAAAGCATGGGCGACGCGTGTGCCGCCTTTAAAGCCAACTGGTCCGGGATACACTGATTAGCAAGGTATTTTGCGGCAGCGTTGAAGGTGAAAATCCCGTGATGTAGAGCGGATCATGCGATCAAGTGCTAAGGTGGTTGAAGAAATAGCCGCTCACTATGCCGCTGGCGTGCAGGATATTGGGCGCGCATGAATAGGGGGCTTTGGTCGGCTATCGACCCTGAGCGGACATGCCGGGAAATGCAGCAGGCACGCGAATTTTGATTATACGGCCTAATGGAAATTAATAGACCAAAGAATCATAGCCTTGGGAGGGCCTGGCAAGCTGCATTTGCCGGAAAAAAGTGCCAGCTCGTTCATTCCATCATAAAACGCGCCGTCTAATACGCTGTTAGGCTTTCAAATTAAGGAGATGCAAATGGCGACGGTGCCATCAAAAGAAGACACAGCACATGTGATCCTAGAAATATTTGTCGAGCACTTTAAGTCCCGCCCGGGTCATGTCCTGCGTATCAATAACTTCACCTCAATTTGGCATTCTCGTGGGCTGGCTTCAGAGGACTTTAATGTGGGGATGGACTATGCCGTTTCCCAAGGTTGGGTGGATGCAATGCCGTCCGGTGATTCATATAAACTAACTGAAACGGGGTACTCCAGAATGGCGACATTACCAACACCCGAAGAAACTGCTCGTGAAATACTAGAAATATTCGTCGGCCACTTCAATTCACGGCCTGGGCATGTCCTACGTATAAACAACTTTACTGCGGTTTGGCATTCTCGTGGATTGGCTTCAGAGGACTTTAAGCCGGGAATGGAGTATGCCGTTGCGCAAGGTTGGGTGGATGTTCAGTCAGATGGTGACGCATTCAAGCTCACTGACGCTGGGTTTGCAGAAGCCTAACAAATTGCTGCACACGGATAAATTACTCGCTGCGCTCCTAATTTACCGGTGAGCAAAGCGTTCTGTGTAGGTAACGATGACTGAAACATACGATAAGCTTATATCCAACTCGGATTTTACAAGGTGCTTAGGTGAAATGGTCTTGGCCGTTGGACGTCTTGAAGGAGTCCTTGTTGATTTTCTGAATGAGAAAGGAGTTCAGGTCGGAGAAAAAATCCCACTGGGTGGACTTATTAAAAAATTGGAGTCATCAGGAAACTTAACCGATACGGTGAGCTACCACTTACATTTCCTGTTAAGTCAACGAAACTATTTTATACATCGAATTACTAGGCTGATGCACGGATATGAGATTGAAAATAGTGAAATGGAGTCTTTTAGAAATAGAGTTCAAAGCCTTCGTGAAGAGACGGAGCTTTTTGCCTCCATGTTCATGAAGACCCAGACTACCAAAAACACAGAACAAGGCGCTCCAGCCGACCGCTGAAGCGGCGGCTGAGCTTAGGCGTTATATGTAAATGTTGGACTACCGCACTGGATAAATTATGATAACAAATTGGTCTTTCTGGGCAGTTGTGGTATCAGCAATTGCAATAGTACTTTCACAGCTACCACCTGTCCGCCTTTGGTTTAGGCGGCCGAGGCTAGATCTCGAGCTCTATTCTAGGGTTTTTCTGACCCATAAGATCGGAAATCCTAATGTTCAAGCTCACATTATTGTGTCAAACATCGGTGGAAGGACTGTTCGCATAAGGTCGATGTCTATGCGTTTCACCAGAAATAATACTCATGTATTTACGCTTCCTGTTCAAAACTATCTTCAAAAGCCGACTGACAAGGATTCCGTGTTATTCACCCCATTCTTCTTGCGCCCAGACGAAGACTGGTCCCATATAGCTAATTTCCTGAATTTTTTTGATCGAGATGATGAGAAAAGGTACCGGGATATGGAGTCGGAGCTGCGGCAAGATATTATGGAGAAGAGAAGGCGAAACCCAGATGCATTGGCCGAGGCGGATGATGTGAACGTTCATCCGATAAAGGAATTCTTTAATGAAAAATTCAGTTGGAGCCCTGGGGAATATAAGATGACAGTGGCAATAGATGGAGACAAGGTAACTATAGAAAAATCATATAGGTTTACAATATTTGAATCAGAATCCGATGAATTAAAAGCTCACGTTGATGATTACAAATTTGGTGCTCGTGTTTATTGGGAGCCAACAGGTGGTCCTGCAACGGGCATATTTGTGCAAATCCACTAAGAAAACACATAATTTTTGCGTAATATGGTTACGGATCGATGAAAAATGGATTCTTTGAGCTTAGTGGCCCTTTTGACCTGTTCCGGAAATGCCGATCTGATTTTGTCGATTTTGAGAACGAGCCCAACCATTACACTCTGTTCAATTTAGTGACGTCACTGTCGCATCTCCGGGATTGGATTTGGCCATTTGGGCACAAAGGATACACGATGGCTACTGACGCAGAGCATGAGGAAGTGGAGTTGCATCGATTGCTCCACAATGATCCCAATTACAATCTGGTACGTGAACTTTGTAACTCCGCGAAACACTATCGATCCAATATGGACGCGAAGGTAGTTCGAGGGAGTAATGTGGCATTGACGAGGGTTGGTGACTCCCTTAATCATACCTATTTTGTTGTTGGCGGGCGTGATGTACGTGACTATCTTTATCCGCTCATGCGTCAATATCAACTCTATTTTGAGCGGAAAGGGTACATCTTATAACCATTGGCTTGAAACGACGCTGGCACAAGTGGCGGCCTGCGATTCATTGTCGGGAGGGCGCGCCTCAGCCAGCCGTTAAAGCGCTATGTTAGTGAAACATAAAAGACCGCTCTTGGCCGATAGCGACGGCCTGACATCGGCCGTCGTTTGTCCATATCAAACTTCTGTCACTTAGCCATCGTGGCTTCTCGAAGCTGAGTCGAATGACGCTCTAGGTTCTGTCTGAAAAGTCGGCTCTCATGCATTGCTGGATACAAGCCAGGGTCACCATGGCCCTGAAGCTACTGGCCAGCTTGTCATAGCGGGTATTTAGCCGACGCTTTTCTTTCAACCAACCGAATAGGCGTTCTACCACATTGCGCTGACGGTATTTCGGCCGGTCGAACTGATGCGGCAGGCCAGGACGCGGGCGCCTATGCATGCGACGTCTGGGGATGATGGGCCGCATGCCGTAACGCGTGCAGTAGCGTCGAAGCTCATCACTATCGTAGCCCTTGTCAGCCACGACATAACGACTGCGTTTGCGAGGCCTACCGGAACGCCCTGGTAGTCGAACCTTCTCCAGCAACTCGATGAAATGGGTTGAATCGGCACGCTGGCCTGCTGAGAGGGAAAAGGTAAGTGGAAAACCCTGGCTATCGCACAGTAAGTGTATCTTGGTGGTCAGGCCACCACGACTGCGGCCGAGAGCATGATCGGGCGGTTCTATCGATCCCCCTTTTTACCGGCACCGCTGGCTGATCGTGTTGCTCTGATGGAGGTCGAA